>JAAFIP010000001.1 GCA_013297865.1 Polaromonas sp.
GGGCAATCTGGGGCTGCTGCAGGCCGTGCAGAAATTTGATCCCGCACTGGGTTTTCGGTTTTCCACCTATGCCATGTGGTGGATACGCCAGGCGGTAGAGCGGGCCCTGATGCACCAGGGCCGCGTGGTACGCCTGCCGGTGCATGTGGTGCGCGAGGTGCAGCATGTACTGCGTGCCAAGCGTGATCTCGAGTCAGACAGCCAGTGGAGTGCACTTCACCCTGGCGGCGCCAGCGCGCAGGATATCGCCACCTTGCTGCAGCGCGATGCACAGCAGGTGGCCAAACTGCTGGTATGGGCCGAACCCGCCCGCTCCCTGGACGCCACGCGCGGCAGCGAAGACGACCCTTCAGCCAGCCTGGGCGACCAGTTGCCCAGCGAGGAGGACATGGCTCCGGCGCAGATCACCCAGACCCATGAGGTAGAGCAGTTGATCGACAACTGGATCAGCGCTCTGAACCCGCGTGAAAAAGAGGTGTTGGACGGCCGGTTCGGGCTGCACCAGCACGACGAAGAAACCCTCGACACCCTCAGCCAGCGGCTGGGCCTGACACGCGAGCGTGTGCGCCAGATCCAGAACGAAGCCCTGGGTAAGATCAAGCGCTCCATCCAGAAAAGTGGCGCCGGGCCGGAGGCCTTGCTGTAAATCTGGCCACTACGCCATCGGGTAACATGCGGGCATGACCTGGCCTGTACTTGTATTTGATATTGAATCTATCCCCGACGTGATTGGTCTGCGTGAGCTGCGCAATGCGCCGCCAGAGCTGAGCCACGCTGAGGTCTACAACCAATGGGTTGCAGAGCGCAAAGCCGAGGGCAAGTCTGACTTCATGCCCCTGCACCTGCAGCGCATTCTGTGTATCAGCGCGGTGTTTCGCAATGCAGATGGCCTCAAAATCCATTCGCTGGTGGACAAGGATGACAAATCCGAAGGCAAAATCATCCAGCAGTTTTTCAACATCATTGAAAAGCATGTGCCCCAGCTCGTGAGCTGGAATGGCGGTGGCTTTGACCTGCCGGTGCTGCACTATCGGGGCCTCAAGCATGGCGTGGTGGCCGACAAATACTGGGAGCTGGGCGAGGGCGGCAGCTACGGCGATAAGGAGTTCAAGTGGAACAACTACATCAGCCGCTACCATATGCGCCACCTGGATCTGATGGACCTGCTGGCGATGTACCAACCCAAAAACAACGCCCCACTGGACGCCATGGCCAAGCTGTGCGGCTTTCCGGGCAAGCTGGGTATGGACGGCAGCCAGGTGTTTGCGCAATACCTTGATGGCAAGACCGACGACATCCGCCGCTATTGCGAGACGGATGTGATGAATACGTATCTGCTCTACGCGCGCTTTCAAAAGATGCGCGGCGGCTTCACAGAAGCAGAGTACGACCAGGAAATTGCCTACGTGAAAGAAACGCTGGGCAACCTGGCTCCCGCAGAATCACACTGGGACGAGTACCTCAAAGCTTGGGGCTAAACTGTTGTATTGCTGCCTTTGGGTGGTCAAAACCAGCCCAAAAATAGTACGATGCGGTTTGACTATTTGTGTATCAACTGCCGCTTGCGCGGTAGGCTGACTTTCAAGCAATGAGCAAAAAGAAAACACTCTACGAAATACTCGCTGTTTCACCCGATGCTTCCTCTGCTGAAATTGAAGTGGGCTACCAGAAAACCCTGGAGAAACTGCAGTCCAAAAAAGACGGCATGGACAGTGAGGACTACGACTTCAATGTGCGGGTGATCCAGGTTGCGCGCAATACGCTGGCAGACCAGGCGTCCAGGGACGTGTATGACGCCAAGCTGTCATTTCAGCAACCCAGCCAGCACAGTAAGGCGCCCGTACATGCCCTCACAGTGCGCTCCGATGAGGAAGCCACCTTGCTCAGGGCCGAGGCCATGTCGCTGCGGGCTGACGCTTTGTCGCTCAAGGCAGACGCCATTTCCATCAGGGCAGGCAGCCCGATGTCCATCACCCAGATGCTGGCACAGAACGTGACACCGCAAAGTGGCCCGGGACTGCTGCTCAAGAAGGCTATTTTTGCCCTGGGAGCGGTGGTGGCGGTCATCATGGTGGTGCAGGTCATCACCATGTTCCTGGCCAGTCGGCGCATGGCCATCGAGGACAGGGCGCAGGAAAGGGTGATGCAGCAGGAGCACAACCAGACCTATGGCGTGCGGTCCCCCAAGCAGGTTGAGGCGGAGCTACTGGAGGCTGAAAACCGGCGACTGGACAACGAAAAACGCGCCGCAGCCACTGAAAAGCGAAAACAGGAAGAAGATGCCAAGCAGTTTGAGAGAGATGCGCGCCGTCGTGCCGCAGAGGTCTCTGCCGAGCTGCGCTATTCCGAAGAGGCCGGGCGACGCCAGGCCCAAGAGGAGGAGCGGCGCTTACAGTACGAAAAGGAACGCAAGCAGGAAATGGAAAGCCGCAAAGTGGAGGCCGAGCAAAACCGCATTGAGAGACAGCAAAAACAATGGCAAGATATTATCAAGCGCTGATTTCTCCCCTGGGGCACTATCTGCGTCTGTGGAGTCTGTTTTTGCTGATGGCCTGTGCACTCAGTGCCTGTAGTGGCAAGGCCAATACCAAACCAGAGTCTTTTGTCGGTAAATGGCAATCGTCGCGGCTGGAGACCCCGCTGCATATCCGCGCCAGCGGTGAATGGGAAGTCAAAAAAGATGATGGCCGGGTGCTGCAGTTGGGCCTGTGGAGCTACAAGGACGACCGGTTCACCTGGTTCGTCAAGCTGGACGGGAAAACCATCCAGGATATCAACGCGGTGGTATCGGTCAAGTCTTATCAGTTCCAACTGCGCGAGGCGGACCAGTCGATCACTACGTTTACGCGTCTGGAATAAGAACGGCATGGCATCCATCTCCGCATCAGCGCGCGGCGCCGCTGCACAGCCCGTGCACCGGCGTACACAAGCGCAGCAATGACCCATTACGACACCCTGCAAGTCAGTCCTCAGGCCAGCCCCGAGGTGATTCGCGCTGCCTACAAAAGCCTGATGCAGCGCTATCACCCTGATAAAAATCACCATGACCCTGAGCCTGCCCTACAGGCTGCCACCCGCATAGCCCAGGCCTATGCGATCCTGTCGGATACGGACAAACGCGCCAGCTACGATACCCAGCTCAGCGCGTCCCAGGGCTCTTCGCGTGCCAGTGCAGCGCCTGCGCGCTCTGCACGCGCCGTACCACAGCCTGCCCGTCAAGCCGCTGCCAGTACCGCTCTGTCGTGGTGGCTGGGTCTGATCGTGGCGGTGATAGCGCTCAGTGCCTGGGCCATGCTGGCGCTGTCCAAAAGCAGCGGGTCTGCCGCAGCAGAACTGAAAAAAATCCGCCTGGCGTTTGAGTCACAGCAGTTGACGGAAGAGCAAAGACGCTCTGCGGCGCTGCGCAGAATCGAGATCCTGGAGAAAAACCCTTCGCTCAAAGCGCAGGAGTCTGCCGAGTATGGCCAAGAGCTTGCCAGACGCACTGTGGTGCTATGGGATGCACCTGTGATGGTGAGACTTCAGGCGGTTAGCACGACGGTGCAATCTGGTGTGGCGTCTACACAGATCATCCTGCTCAATCTGACGATTCCTGCGCTGAAGGTAAGGGTGGGGACTTTTGATGCCGAACAGGCCATGCGCTTGGTAGAGAAGCAAAAGGATTTGCTGGTGCACAACCTGGCCGTGCAACTGCAGCAGATCAAGCCTCAGGACCTGAATGACAAGAACGCCGAGCAAACCCTTAAAAATACCATCCTGAGCTCGATAGCAACCGATCTGGCCATGAACCGCTCAGAGGTCTACCCATCAACCCTGTGGGAATCCCCGGGCCGTTACGGGGTGGTCGAAGCGGTCCTGCCAGAGTCTTTTAGCTTGCGGCCTGCCAATCCGGCAGAGCCTGCTTTTCGCTAAGCAGGCTGCAGCCAGAGGGCCAGATTTACTTCGGTGCCAGGCGGATCGCGCCATCCAGGCGAATGGTCTCGCCATTGAGCAGATCGTTCTCAAAAATATGCACTGCCAGCTTGGCGTAATCTTGTGGCGTGCCCAAACGGCTGGGGAAGGGCACTGCTGCAGCCAGCGCGTCCTGCACGTCCTGGGGCATGCCAAACATCATGGGCGTGCCCATGATGCCGGGGGCAATCGTCATGTTGCGGATGCCATTGCGCGACAGGTCGCGGGCAATCGGCAAGGTCATGCCTACAATGCCGCCTTTTGACGCGCTGTAGGCGGCCTGGCCGATCTGGCCGTCGTAGGCTGCCACTGAGGCGGTAGAGATCATGCAGCCGCGCTCCAGCGTGGCTTCAGGCTCGTTTTTGGCCATGGCATCGGCTGCCAGGCGGATCATGTTGAAACTGCCGATCAGATTGATGGTGACCGTCTTTTTGAAGCCATCAAAATTGTGGGGGCCGTTCTTGCCCACGGTTTTCTCTGCGCTGGCAATACCTGCGCAGTTGACCAGGCCCATCAGTTTGCCCATGCTGACGGCTTTGGCCACCACGGCCTGGCCATCGGCTTCGCTGGTCACATCGCATTTGACAAAAGCGCCACCAATCTCTTTGGCCACGGCCTCGCCTTTGTCGGCCTGCATGTCGGCAATCAGCACTTTGCCCCCTTTGGCGGCCAGCATGCGTGCCGTGCCTTCGCCCAAGCCCGACGCGCCGCCGGTGACGATAAAAACCTTGCCATTGATGTCCATGAATCGTGCTCCAAAAAATGGTTGATCGTTGAAAAATTCGGGATTGACGTTTACGTTAACGTCAACTCAGTATCTATTATGGCGCAAGAGCATGGCAGCACACAGCCGCACGCATCAGAGCCCAAAAGCCAGCGTCAATGCCCTGGCCAGCATGGCCACGCCAATCGCGAGCAGGCTGATTAAAAACCACTTGCGAAACACCTGCGGCTGCAGCGCATGGCGCACGCGCTGGCCAATCCACATGCCCAGCAGCGTGGGCACCAGGGCCAGCAGGGAGCTGCCCGCCACCTGCCACTGCAAATGCCCTTTCCAGGCCAGTGCCGCAGCTAGCGCCAGAGCAGACACGGTAAAGGTCAGGCCCAAGGCTTGGATCAGCTCTTCCTTGTCCAGATTCAGGGAGTTGAGATATGGCACGGCAGGAAACACAAACACCCCTGTTGCGCCACTGACCACCCCCGTGAAAAAGCCCACCAGTGGCGATGCCCAAGGCTCAGCAGATGCAGCGACTAGAGGACGGTAAGCCGCCAGGCTGAGCGCGGCGTAGACGATCAAAATAGCCCCCAATGCCGCATTGGGCAGCCAGCTTGACTTGCCCGTGATCACGCCAATGCCCATCAGCGTGCCCACACACAGCGCCACCATCATCGAGCCCAAGCGCCGTACCAGCTTGACCAGAATCGGGCCATTGAACAACTGCCACAGATTGGTGACCAGCGAGGGAATCACCAGCATGGCTGCTGCAGCGGCGGGCGGCATCACCAGCCCCAAGGCTCCCATCGCCACAATCGCCATGCCCATGCCCACTGCGCCTTTGGAAAAACCTGCGAGCATGAAGGTCAGGCCCATCCATAGCAGGACGGGTGCCGAGGTCGTGGAGAGTAAATCGCTCATAGGTCAGGATGCAAAAGCCAAGCTGGTGATTATGCGTTGTCAGACGAGCCTCCAGCCCAGACTGGGCGATGCGTCGCGCGGAGCAGATCAACGCAATCCTGGATACACCCGCCTAGCCGCGATAATGCAGCCATGTCATTCAAGCCTTCCCGTCCTCTGTATCGCCTGCGCACTCTGCTGGCGCTGGCCTGCGCCCTGGCGCTTGGTGCCTGCACCACCATCACACCCAGCCCCTCCACACCGCCCGTGGTCGCGCCTACGCTGCCGCCCGTGGCCGTGCCCAAGCGCCCACCCAAAATCGGTTTGGCGCTGGGCGGCGGCGCGGCGCGGGGGTTTGCGCATGTGGGGGTGATCGCCGCGCTGGAGGAGGCGGGTATCAAACCCGATCTGGTGGTAGGCACCTCTGCGGGCAGTCTGGTGGCCGCCATTTACGCCTCGGGCAAAAATGCGGCCCAGCTTCAACAGGCCGCGCTGGCCATGGAAGAGGCCGAGATCACCGATTGGACGCTGCCATTTTTTGGCCGAGGCATGCTGCGCGGCGAGGCCTTGGCGCGTTATGTGAACCTGCAGGTGAACAACAAACTGCTGGAGAGCATGCTGATTCCACTGGGTGTCGTGGCTACTGATTTACGCACAGGGCAGGGCGTGCTGTTCCAGCGCGGAGACACAGGCGCTGCGGTGCGCGCATCCAGCGCGGTGCCCTCGGTATTCAACCCGGTGAAGATAGGCACGGCCGAGTATGTCGATGGTGGCCTGGTGTCGCCTGTGCCAGTGCGCTATGCGCGGCAGATGGGCGCGGAGCTGGTGATTGCGGTGGACATCTCTTCAGCGCCCGAGGGCAACGCGGCAGATAGTCAACTGCAGATCCTGCTGCAGACCTTTGCGATCATGGGCAAGAGCATTAACAGCTTTGAACTCAAGGATGCCGAGATGGTGGTGCGCCCCGAGCTGGTGGGCGTCAAAAGTGGTGACTTCAGCGCCAAGCGCCGCGCCATGGAGGCGGGCAGGGCGGCCATGCAGCGGGCGATGCCACAGCTCAAGGCCTTGATCGAAGCCAAGAGCAAATAGCGTATTTTTTGATAAAAATGAGAGGTCACACAGCTGTATTCCTGTGTTTGTATTCCACTGGCGAGATAGCGTATGCCCAACGCGCTCATACTGGAGTACCAGAAATCGCGCATTGTGCACACGCTATCCCGCCTCCACACACGGTGGCGCGCTACCGGTATTGAACACAACGGTTCGCCGGAGACTATGGGTAGCGCTCTACCATCTTTGCTGCACGACTGGGGCTGTCTTGCCCGGCCGATTTCTGGTACCCCAATATGAGGACGGGCAATATAGACCCGGTCGTGCGTACTATGCGACAGAGCAAAAAAAAGCCAAGTCTTGCGACTTGGCTTGGAAGGGATCCCTGTACCGCGATCGGTACCAAGAGGACCCGAGGAGACAACCTTACTTGCATCTCTACAACGCTCAGTGTCGCCTTTAGGCTGACACGCAATGCAGAGATTGCACTCTAAAAAGTCGGGAACTAAAGCCCGCCAGCTAACCTGGTGCTTGAAACCGGGCGGGCTTGTAGTCTTCCTTGGGTTAAACGATTAACGCTTCTTGCTGGCAGCTTTGGCAGTGTTCACAGCCTGTGTGGACACGGCATTGAAGTTCTGCTCAGCCAGGTCGCTGGCTTGCTTGACGGCTTTTTGCACAGACTCAAACGCGTTGCTGGCAGCAGCTACAGCGCTCTTCATCACGGCTACAGCGGTCTCGGAACCAGCAGGTGCGTTCTTAGCAGCATTGTCCACCAGAGCCATGAATTTCTTTTGGCCTTCAGCAGCTTGGACTTCGAATGCGTTGGTGAACTCGGCACCCGTGCTGGAAGCGATGTCATACAGGTGGCGGCTGTAAGAGGCGGTTTTCTCGGCCAGTGGCTGGAACAGGCCAGCTTGCAGTGCCAGCAGCTCTTGCGCGTCTTTTACGCTGAGCATGGCCTTGGTGTTGTCAGAGACATCAGCCAGGGCGGCCTTGGAAGCGTGGATATTCAGCTCAACGAGCTTTTCAACACCAGCAAACGCCTTGTTGGTCAGACCAAACAGGGTCTCAACATTGGCTTTTTGTGCGGCAACGATTTGTTCAACGGTCAACATGGTGATTTCTCCAAAAATTTTGAGGTGGACTACTTATCTGCCCTGAATCGCCCTTGGCTATGTTGCAGTGCAGCATAGAACGTAGTATAGGGTAAGCCCGCGCTTTTGCAAGTACTGAATTGTTGCAGCGCAGCAATATTGGCATTTTTAGAGGGATTTTACTAATTCGGTACCCGACTAGCCACTGGGCCGGGTCTTAGGTCTTAGGTCTTAGACCAAGGCAGGGCTGGGCCGCAGCAAGCTAGGGCTTGCGCTGCGCTTCGGGCTTGTCGGCAAGCCGATAGGGCGTAGGGCCTTCGGTGCCAACCTTCAGCTCATTGATGACCGACTCCACGTCGTCTATCAAGCGCACGATGCGCTCAATCTCTTGCGCCTGTGCAGCGCTTGCAACGCAGCCTTGCAAATACAACCAACGGCGCTGGCCAAAGGCCCAGACACTCGTGCCCGCAAAGCTGCCATTCGACTCCAAGGCCAGTTTGACGCGGGGAATGATCTCTTTGTCGTACAGATAGGCATTGGGCAGCCGGCAGCGCCCAGCCGTGTGGCAGCTGACCCCACGCTGCGAACGCCAATGCGCCTCTTCGGCCACCTCTGCAGCAGTGACCATGGGGCCCAGCGGCACGGGACATGACGGCATGCCGGAGGTGATGGCGATAAAGGGATCGCCAAAATGATTGCTGCGCTCGATAGGGGCTTGTGCCCGGGCAGAAGGGCACAGTAGCGCTGCGCTCAACAAACCGATGCTTAGCTGAGATATCCAACTGAAATGGTGATCTGCTCGTGTGGATATTAAACTTAACATAATATACATCGTATGAAGTAAATTACTAACCTGCATTAACGCTCAAAACTGTACGCCAAGGCTAAAAATCCTTCACGATCAAGGACTTATGTTTTACACGCCAATTACCATCGCCATACGCAGCGATTGTTTCAAGTTACGCGTTGTTGAGATTTGGGATGCGGATCACCACTTGCCTTTGGGCTGTTTGGCGCGCACGAACGCGCCGATGATCTCGGCGCTGTCCTGGCGTTGGGCGCGCTGTGCGAAGTCGATGGCGCTGAGGCCGAGCTGGTTTTTCAGCAACGGGTCTGCGCCTTCTTCCAGCAGCAGTTTGACGGCGCTGGGGCTGCCGTACTGGGCGGCCATCATGAGCGGCGTGGTGCCGTTGGGCGATTCGGCGTCAATATAAGCGTGTTTTTCGAGCAGCAGGTTGATCAAGGCGATGTTGCCCGAGGTGGCGGCGTAATGCAGCGGCGTCCAGCCGGTTTTGTTGACGTCGGCTTCCTTGTCCAGCAGGCTCTTGACCAGCTCGGTATGGCCTTTAAGCACGGCGATCATCAGCGGGGTTTCGTTGGCTTCGTTGGCGGCGTTGACGTCGGTCTTCTTCCAGTCGATCAAGGCCTTGGCCACCTTCAGCGAGGGCTCGCGCAGGGCCAGATACAGGCCGTGCTGGCCGTTGGGGTCGCGCGTGTTGGGGTCAAAGCCGCGCTGCAGCAGGCTTTGCACGGTTCGGGCGTCGTCTTGCTTGATGGCGATGAAAAAATCGTCATACGAACCCGCGTGAGATAGAGAAAATTGAATTAAAACATATAGATAAACTATAAATTTAAAGTAATTTCTCATGATAAATTGCGGTCGATATTAGTGCTATGCGTTTTCCGCATGAACGCCATTTGCCTTGACGCGGCTGAAAAGTTGGTCGAAATTGACGCTGGTAGCCATGGCTACAGACTCTACATCAAGGCCTTTGAGCACGGCCAGCTGCTGTGCAACAAAGGGTACATAGGACGGGTTGTTGGTCTTGCCGCGATGGGGCATGGGGGCCAGATACGGGCTGTCGGTCTCGATCAGGCAGCGGTCCAGCGGCACATAGGCGGCTACCTCGCGCAGCTCGGCGGCGGCTTTGAAGGTCAAAATGCCAGAGAACGAAATGTAAAAGCCCATGTCCAGCGCAGCGCGGGCCACGGCCATGCTTTCGGTAAAGCAATGGAACACGCCCGACAACTGCCCTGCACTGTGGCGCAGATTGGCGCCCTCTTCCTGCAATATGGCCAGCGTGTCCTCCGACGCGCTGCGGGTGTGGATCACCAGCGGCAAGGCGGTGGCGGCGCTGGCGCGGATGTGGGTGCGAAAACGCTCGCGCTGCCAGCCCATATCGGCCACGCTGCGCCCGCCTTTGCGCTCGTCCATCTGGTAATAGTCCAGGCCGGTTTCGCCAATGGCCACCACCTTGGGCCGCTTCGAGCGCTGCACCAGGTCGTCCAGCGTGGGCTCGTAAATGCCTTCGTTGTCCGGGTGCACGCCCACGGTGGACCAGAAGTTATCGTAGGTTGTGGCCAGGGCATGCACATCGTCAAATTCTTCGATGGTGGTGCAGATGCATAGTGCGCGCGTCACCTGCGCGGCGGCCATGGCCTGGCGGATCTGCGGCAGCTGGCTTTGCAGTTCAGGAAAGCTCAGGTGGCAATGGGAATCGGTAAACATCGCAAAGGGCCGCGTGATGAAGGGCTGAAAGGAGCTAGGAAGAGCTATGAAAGGGCTGCAGAGCGCTTTAGACCCCTGAATTATGAAACAAATCGGCCTCCAGGCCAATAGAATATCGCGGGAGCAGCTATTAAATAGATAGCAATTAGTATCTTGCCTGAACGTGTCAGATGGTCTGCGTAGGACGGTCAGAGGCAAGATGGGCGCCCAGAATCTCTTCAATCTTGAGCTTGAGCTGCTTGGACTTGTCGTCCGCAGGAAAGCGGATGCCCACGCCCTGGGTGCGGTTGCCTGCCGCCTTGGCGGGGGTGACCCAGGCCACCTTGCCGGCCACGGGGTAGCGCTGCGGGTCTTCGGGCAGGGTCAGCAGCACATACACATCGTCGCCCAGCTTGTAGTCGCGCGCGGTGGGGATGAACACGCCACCGTCAGTGAACAAAGGGATGTAGGCGGCATACAGCGCGGCTTTTTCCTTGATCGCGAGCTGGATGACACTCGGACGCGGACTGGACGGGCCTGGAGTCAGGGGGGCTGAGGAGGTGCTGAAGGGTGTGCTCATGGCTGTATTGTAGGGACTTCAGTGCTTTTGCCTAGATGGGCTATTGCCGTGCGTTCAGCGCCATCTGCGCCTGGCTGACCAGGTCTTCGATCAGCAAGGCTTCTTTCCAGGTGTGGTCGATGCTGCGGGCCAGTGTTTTAAGCTGTTCGCTCCAGGCCGAAAGCGCGCGGGCGGGCGGCGGCTTGGGCAAGTCTGCCGCGTCAAAAAAGCGCGGCGCAGCGCCCAGCTTGATGGCCCACAGGTCATGGCAGAGCTTTTGCAGCGCGTCCAGCACCTGGGCCGCGCCCCAGCCGTCCACCACATGCAGCGAGCCCAACACCAGCGACTTGGGCAGCTTGGCCCAGCTGCCCACCGCGCCAGCGGCAATCACCTGCAGCGCGTCCAGCGGCCTGCCGCCAGCCGCCGCCAGCACCGTGAGCAGCGCGGCCTCGTCCAGCTTGCCAGCGCCGTCCTGCGCCTGCAGCCATTGCACAGCCTCGGCCTGGGCAGGCCAGCGCAGCGCAAAGCCCTGGCAGCGGCTGCGGATGGTGGGCAACAGCTGGTGCGCCGACTCGGTGGCCAGCACAAACTTCAAATTGCCGCCCGGCTCCTCCAGGGTTTTGAGCAGGGCGTTGGCGGTGACGGTGTTCATACGCTCGGCCGGATAGACCAGCACCGCTTTGCTGCGCCCTCGCCCGCTGGTGAGCTGGGCAAACTCGATGGCATCACGCATGGCCTCGACGCGGATCTCTTTGCTGGGCTTGCGGGTTTTGTCGTCAATCTCTTTTTGCGCTTTTTCAGACAGCGGCCAGCCGTGCTCCAGCATCAGGGTCTCGGGCATCAACACCACCAGATCGGTGTGGGCGCGGCTGGCGATCATGTGGCAGCTGGCGCACTGGCCGCAGGCCGCGTCGGTGGGCTGCTTGCCAGGCGCCTCACACAGCCAGGACTGCGCCAGGCTCAGCGCCAGATCATATTGACCCAGACCCGAGGGCCCGTGCAGCAGCCAGGCATGGCCCCGCTGGGCCAGCAGCGTGTCGCGCTGGGCGGCCAGCCAGGGCGGCAAGGGCCTGAAAGCCACGGCGCTGGTATCGTCGCTCATGCCCCACCCTCCTTGAGCAGCCCTTTAAGCAAGCCCTTGGCCCGCACAGCAGCCAACACGTCAGCACGCACAGCGTCGATAGCCTGGTGGCCGTTGATCCGCGCAAAGCGCTGCGGCTGCGCAGCGGCACGCGCAGCATAGCCCTGCACCACCCGCTCAAAAAACGCCTGCGATTGCGACTCAAACTTGTCAGGCGTGCGCGCTGCGGCCAGGCGCTGGGCCGCAACTGCCGGGGGTACGTCAAACCAGATGGTCAAATCAGGCTGGCGGATGCCCTGAGTTAAAGGCTTTTGGGCCTGCAGCTCAATAGAATGTTGCGCGGCCAGCTCTAAAAACGATAGCGTTTTCAGGTCAAAGCCGCGGCCCGCACCTTGGTAGGCAAAGGTGGCGTCGGTAAAGCGGTCGCACAGCACCACATCACCGCGGGCCAGAGCGGGCTCGATGACCTGCACAATGTGTTCGCGTCGCGCGGCAAAGACCAGCAGGGCTTCGGTGAGCGGGTCCATCGGCTCATGCAAGATGATCTCGCGCAGCCGCTCGGCCAGCGGTGTGCCACCAGGCTCGCGGGTCATGACCACGTTGCGGCCTTGGGCCTTGAAGGCGTCGGACAGGGCGGCGATATGGCTGGACTTGCCTGCGCCGTCGATGCCTTCAAAGCTGATGAAAGTGCCGTGGGTCATGGGGTGGTGATTGCTCTTTGCGTTTTGGAGGACACGCGCTTCGGATGGGCTTTGTGGGGTATTAAGGTCTTTGAGGCTGCGTCGCTGCGGGCGAGATAGCGTATGCCAAACGCCCTCATACTGGAGTACCAGAAATCGGTCGTTCGGCATACGCTATCCCGCCTGCAACCACGGTAGCGCACTACCCGTAGTCTCCGGCAAGCCGTTGTGTTCAATACCGGTAGCGAGCTACCTTGGTCGCTGCACAGTGAGGTGTTTGTCAGCCGACCGATTTCTGGTACCCCAGTATGAGGGCGGATGATAAACACCTCACTGTGCGTACGAGAGACCCCTCCTGCCCAAGACACAACCCGCGAAGAAAGCGTACCAAGCAAGCCATAAACCCCTGAGCCGACGACCAACCTGGAATGCAAAGACAGCAAAAGCATCACTGCCCACGAATATATTTATTGACCGCATTGTTGTGCTCGGCCAAGGTCGCGCTGAACTTGCTGCTGCCGTCGCCGCGGGCTACAAAATACAGCGCCTTGGTCTGCGCGGGCTGCACGGCGGCCAGCAGCGATGCCTTGCCGGGCATGGCAATCGGCGTGGGCGGCAGGCCAGAGCGGGTGTAGGTGTTGTAGGGCGTGTCGGTCTGCAGGTCGCGCTTGCGGATATCGCCGTCAAACTTCTCGCCCAGTCCGTAAATCACCGTCGGGTCCGTCTGCAGCAACATGCCGATGCGCAGCCGGTTGGTGAACACGCCGCCTATCTCGGGGCGGTCGGTGGGCTTGCCGGTTTCTTTTTCGATGATGCTGGCCAAAATCAGCGCCTGCTCGGGCGACTTGAGCGGGGTGTCGGCCTGGCGCGCCTCCCAGGCGGCGGCCAGCTGCTTGTCCATGGCGCGCATGGCCGCTTGCAGCACAAACACGTCGCTGCTGCCCTTGGCATAGCTGTAGGTGTCGGGGAAAAACCGGCCCTCGGGGTGCATGCCAGGGCGGCCCAGCTTGGCCATCAGGGCCTCGTTGCTCAGGGCCTGGGTGTCGGGCTTTAAAAACTCGGCCTTGGCCAGCGCTGCACGCAGCTGGCGGATGTTCCAGCCCTCCACCATCGTCACGCTGCGCAGGCTCTGCAGGCCGTTGAACAGCTTGTTCAGCAGCTTTTGCGGCGTGTCGCCCTGCTCTATCTCGTAGGTGCCGGCCTTGAGCCCACCAGACTTGCCCGAAACGCGAAAGTACCAGTACAGCGCACTGGGCGGCGTGCCCACGCCCGCTTCGACCACGGCCTGGGCCACGCTGCGCGCCGAGCTGCCTGAGGGCAGCACCACATTGACCGACGGCACGCCCGCTGGCAACACCAGCGGCTGGCGCACCCACCACCATGCGGCAGCGGCCAGCAGCGCCGCCACAAACAGCAGGCCCAGCAGGCTGCGCAGTAAGGAAAGGCCGCGTTGGCGGCGCAAAGAAAGGTATGGCATGGGGTAAAAATGGGACGGTCAGTCAGAATCATAACGGAGCGCGATAATGCAGTGATGCAAGATGCAACGAAATTAATCTCTCCACCGCACATGGACACCCGTGTGCAGCTTAACGCCCCTGGCGGCCCGCTGGCCATCATCCGCGCCCAGGGCGCTGACGCGGTGAAGTTTCTGCAAGGCCAGCTGACGCAGGACGTGGCCCTGCTGGGCCTGTCTGAGGCGCGGCTGGCGGCTTGGTGCTCTGCCAAGGGGCGCATGCTGGCCAGTTTTGTGCTGCTGAAAAACACGCATGAAGACATTCTGCTGATCTGCAGCGCCAGCGTGCTGCCTGCCACGCTCAAGCGGCTGCAGATGTTTGTGCTGCGCGCACAGTGCAAGCTGAGCGACGCTACGGCGGAGTTTGAACTGCTGGGCTTGGCTGGCGATGCAGCGCATGAAGGCGCTGGAGTTGCTCCTGATTTAATAGCTGCTCCCGCGATATTCCATTGGGCTGTAGCACGAAAAGATACTCCAAACGGTGCTGAAATCACGGTCCATATTCCTCCAGCCCATCCCCAGGGCCAGGCGCTGCCGCGCGCGCTGCGCCTGCGCCCTGCTGGCACCGCTGCTGCGGCCCCGGCAGACGCCGACGCCTTGGCCACCTGGAGCTACCTGGAGGTGACCAGTGGCATCGCGCCAATCACACAGCCCATCGTCGACGCTTTTGTGCCGCAGATGCTGAACTACGAGTCCACCGGCGGGGTGAACTTTAAAAAAGGCTGCTACCCGGGCCAGGAGGTGGTGGCGCGCAGCCAGTTTCGCGGCACGCTCAAGCGCCGGGCCTATGTGGTGCACGGCGCGGGGCCGCTGGCTGCGGGGCAAGAGGTGTTTGACAGCCGCAATCCCGAGCAGCCCTGCGGCACTGTGGCCTGCGCCGCGCCCGAGCCGCCGTTTGCGCCCGGCGGCCCCTGGCTGGCCATCGTGTCGATGCAGGTCAGCGCGGCGGACAGTCCGCGTCTTGCTGCAGGCAGCGCAGACGGCCAGGCCCTGGCGCTGCAGCCGCTGCCCTATGCCCTGCTGGCAGATATCTAAGCCCTTGCCAGCATGTGCCTGATTGCCATGGCCTGGGGCGTAAGCCCGCAGTACCCGCTGGTGATCGCCGCCAACCGCGACGAGTTTTACGCCCGCCCCACCGCGCCGCTGGCCCGCTGGACCACGCCCGAGGGCCACAGCATCGTCAGCGGGCGCGACCTGCGCGACGGCGGCACCTGGATGGGCTTTGCCGACAACGGCCGCTTTGCCATGCTGACCAATGTGCGCAACCCCGCCGCGCCCCTGCCCGCCCAGCCGCGCAGCCGCGGCGCGCTGGTGGTGGGCTGGCTCAGCAGCAGCCAAAGCGCCAGCGACTGGAGCCGCGCCCTGCCGATGGGCGACTACGCAGGCTTTAACCTGATCATCGGCGACTGGGCGCGCCAGCAATGCCACTACCTGAGCAACCAGCATGCAGGCCACGGGCTGACAGCCATCGACAAAGGCCAGACCATCGGCCTGTCCAACGCCGCGCTCAACACGCCGTGGCCCAAAACGCTGCAGTTGGTAAACCACTTGGACCAGGCGCTGCAGGACACCACCCTGCCCGGCCTACACACCCAGCTGCAAACAGCCCTGCGCAGCGACAGCCTCTTTGACGACGCTCAGCTACCTCACACTGGCGTGCCCCTGGCTCAAGAGCGCGCCCTGTCCAGCGTGTTTGTGCGCTACCCGCCCCAAACCCCCACCTACGGCACCCGCACCAGCCTCACTGCCATCCTCAGCCCTGAGCAGCGGCTGCATTTGCAGGAGACTACGCATGAAGGGGGGCTGCAGGTGCCAATGGAGGTGGACTGGCCTTCGCACTGACCTAGCTGTGTCTGCATCATCGCGGATACAGCCTGTCTTCATCTCGAAGCCTCGTGCCTAACGCTTCTTCGTTGTACAAGCAACGCGCACTGCTGCGGCGCAGTGCCCACGCCACCCGAGCCCCGGCCCGCTTCGCGGGAAGCATCTGCGGTACGTAAAATTTGGGGAACCGGGCAAACTCGCGCTACGCGCTCAGACAGCGCCCGGTTCTGATCCCAAATTTTTCCGTTCCTCGAGCCCGGCGCTCTGATTGGGTGGCGCAGACACTGCGCCTCAGCAGCGCGCTTTCACTGGGCTGAGGTTCTTTTTTTCGCGCTGCCGTGGTCACGATGGCGTTTGGTAGCTCAAAATTCAATGCCAAATCAGCCTCCAAGCCAATAGAATATCGCGGGAGCAGCTATAAAAAGCGTAGCGATTAGCATTCACTAAAGACAGCGATTGACATGCGAGTAAACGGCACCTTACACTAGATTGCAACTCAGAACTACGCTGAGCAAGGCTGATAGAGTGCGGTGTTTGTGAGTGTTTTTATCTTCGATTTAAGCGACAATTCAAAGTAAATGCCCTTTTAAATCAATGACTTACGATTCTAAAAATTCCAATTTAAACCGTAGCTGCCAGATTATGTTGCAGGTTTTGCGGTCTAAATTACTTTAGACCTCAGTGAACACTCTGGCTGACCTTCCAACGCAGGGGCAATTCGTCTCAACGGCGCTGCTCGCGGACGGTGCGCTCGCGGTGCGGTTTACGCCGGAGTCGGTGCTTGAAGCAGATGCCGCAGCATACGTTCTGCGAGCCTTCGAACCTGTCAATGGAGAGGGTACGCTACGAACCGTTGAGTTGTTGCGCGAGGCTGGCGAGTACGTCTACGTCGTTGCCAAGGAGGGAGCCGTAGCGCTTGTGGGTGAAGGGGGTGAAGAGGTATTCATTCACGCCACCCGCTTCGCAGGCGAACGGACTGAACTGAATGCGAAAGAGTTTAGGGAGGCATTGGCGTTCAACATCAAGCTCTACGAGAACGCCCACGCAGCCGGGCGCAAAACCGAACGCAAACTTGAGCGCATTCGCGAGCTTTTGTATGAGCAAGCGCGCCGTATCTCAGTCAAGGCAGAGAGGCACGAATCAACTTCATCGGTGGGCGTACTCTATTCACAGCATGCACAGTTCATCGAACGTCTTCTACGCGAGACTGAGGTCTAACCCTCCATCGAGCGGACGCCTTACGGCATGTCTCCCATGCATCCACCTGTTGCTGATATTGAACGTTAAGCGTATCTATCGAGCTAACATTATTTGAGACGACTAAGCGAAGCGGAAGAGTTAACCATACACAACAATCATGTTAAAGCTGTACAGATTCACTGAGGATAATAAAGAATACTGGGAAACCTGGGACAACGGGGAAGGCACCCATGAAGTTCACTGGGGGTTATTGGGTACACGTGGTGAATCAAAATCCATTCGATCATCTCTTTTCAAAAATGCAGAGGCGATGATTGAAAAGGAGATCGACAGCCTTCTCAGTCAAGGTTACGGTCCTATCGACAATGACAGGCACATAACACTGCTCATTGAATATGCTGTAGATGGTATGGGTACTGAAGAGGACGTTGAAAAACGTTATCGCCTTGAAGAACGCATGAACGACTTACTTGGATGGACAGGTCTGGGTGCTTGTGATGGCGGTAGTATTGGCAGCGGCACGATGGAAGTTTGCAGTTATGTCGTCGACTTTGACATAGCCAAGTCTGTTATAGAAAAAGACTTGGCCGGAACAGAATTTTCAAACTACACCCGAATTTTTGATGAAAACGCATAAATTTCTAGCCAACCCATTACGAGTATGTGATCCTACGCTTATGTGCTGAACAATTCCCATACCAATAGCCATATGCATGCCACACTAAGCATTACTCAATTCGCCCACGCCTCGCGAGACTTTTGCGACTGGGTAGAAAAATCAGCAGATCAGGTGACAAGTGAGAAAGAGCCCTCGCTCAAAGCCCGCCAACACATTGCCAAGGTCTATCTCCTGGCGCTGTCGCTGCCAGTGGACTGGAGTGACGAGTGGGCAAGTATTGAAAGTGCCGAGCGCGTCAGCGCGCAGCACCGTGCCGACCTTATGCCAAGGCTGCAGGCCCTGCCCTTTGGTTTCTACAATGTGTTCTTCACCCCCAGCAATCTGGAAGACAAGCACGTGATGGGAGACCTTGCCGATGACATCCTGGATATCTACTGCGACCTCAAGGAAGGCTTGGCTTTGCATGACCGCGGACACGAAGGCCTGGCCGCCTGGACCTGGCGTTTTTCTTTTCACTCCCATTGGGCCAAGCATGCAGCAGACGCGCTTCACGCCCTTCAAGCGCATGCATCGCAGGCTGCATAACTTTTGCACTTGAACTCCCGCCAAGGGATAAGAGTTTGATCAATGTGAGGCAAGTGGTATGAGGTAAAAATAGTGCTAAATCGACCTCCAAGCCAATAGAATATCGTGGAAACAGCTATAAGTAATGTAGTGACATTCCTCCACTATTGTCAGCGGTTGACATGTATTTGAACAGCCCGTTACACTAGGTCGCAGCATAAATCTTCGTATCAATTCACAAATAGGTAAACGTTGTATGGCTTGTCTTGGTGTTCACTTTGCACTAGCTGAGGAGGACGTAACTGCACTTCGCGATATCGAAGACGAAGATGAGCGTTTATCCTACCTTCAGGAAAATATCGAAGGGCGCTACTTGGCTGAACCGGTCGACTATGCTGCGGAAAGTGACAAAGCTTGGGACGCCATGCATCGTGTATTGGCCGACGGTCTACTTACCTGGGATGGTGGAAACTACCCCTTAAATCATGCGGTTCTTGCAGGTGAGCTTCTCTATACATCGAGCGGCTATATCATGAGCCTCAAAACGCCAACACAAGTTGTAGAAATCGCTGCCGCTTTGGACTTACTTTCCGAGACAGATTTTCGGGCTAAGTATTACTCCATTCCAGCTAATGATTACTGCGATGAACTTAGTGAAAAGGACTTGGCTTACACGTGGCATTGGTTTCAGAATGTGCGCAAACTGTTTCGTATTGCCGCGAATCAGAATCGCCATGTCTTGTTTACCGCTGACCAATAAGTTACTTAATTTCCTGCACAGAGAGATGCAAAGCATACTAGTTATTCGCCATGTATAACCACCATACATTAATTCTAAAATGTCCTGCCCTTCTTCCAGCGATAACACTATTAAATTTGAATAAGCGTATCAAGCATGCCAGCCGTATCCATATCGATAGCGAGATTTATCGATGAGCACCAACCAGGTTTTGTTGATTGCGAATTGATCGATGCGTTTGGTAAAAAACATATGTTTGTCGAGAAAGTGCCTGTTGTCAGCAGCGTGCCACTATGCTCTACCAGCATATACCCACAGCCCGGGCTTGTCGCTTGTGAGGTCAAAGCACGGTGGGTGGACGACAGTGGAAAATTTCTAGCTCGTGTCGATGCGAACTCGCCTTGGTCAGTCGAATCAACAGAGGGCATAACTGTTTTTGTTGTACTCGATTCCCAAGTATTACCTTACGATCCGTATGCATCAGCCTCTAGCCCGGACGCTTAGTTTCAAATGAATCCTCTAGAACATATGCTAAATGTATGGCGAATTGCAGCGCTTGATCTTCAATTCAAGCTCATTGCCCCATTTGAGCTCTACGATGGTATTGAGAAAGTGTCTTGCTTTGCACTAGTTCCTGAATTCGGCTCATCCAAAGGCATGGTTATATTCACAGAATTCGTTAAAGAAAACTGCAAGCTTGCTACATCGCAAGGTTATGGCTACACGTGTCTTTCAGTCTCTGACGAACCATACTGCCGGGAGGATTTTGAAAGCATGCTGAGCGACTGGGGCTGTACTGGAGAAAAACCTAGGGCGTAATCATGAAGAATCGCTGCCCGTGCCCAGTCAACCCGCCAATCTGCGCGACAGAGCCTGTGCCATGGGCATGCGCCCCGATGAGGGCTGCGGGCTCGAAGCGCGCAGAAATGGGGATCAGAAATTTAGATGTTTGAGCGCGTAGCGCGAGGCTCGTTATTTCCCTCATTTCGAGCACTGCAGATGCTTGGCCGTTGGCCCCGCCGCCCTGGGGCGCATGCCCATGGCACAGACTCTGGCGCGCAGCGCGAAGCTGCCGAGTGAAATGACTTATAGACTCAGCCGCGCCAAGACGAGGTCCTGACGCAAGCCGAGACCTACATCTTCCCCTGATAAGCCGGCGGTATCTGCCCCATCACCTGCGGTGATTTGCCCGACGCTTCATAGGCTTGGCGGAAAATTTCTGTGGCTTTGGCTTCGTCCTTGGTGTAGTTGGCGTGCACGGTGCCGATCTTGAGCAAGCCGTCCACCTTTTGGTCTGGATAGCTCTTGTTGCGCACCTCCATCGACTCGATGGCAAACTTGAAGTCGCTGGCGCGGATGCCCAAAATGTAGGCCGCGTTCATCATGTCGATGTCCAGCGTGTTGTCAGCAAAAGCCACCTTGGCCAGCTTCAGGGCTTCGGCCTCTTTGCCGCTGCGGCTGAGCAAGATCACTTCCAGCGACCGCACGCTCACCGCCTTGGGCTGAATCTTCTTGGCGCGCTCCAGATATTCCAGCGCTGCAGGAATCTCGCCAAACTGCGCCTTGCCGCGCGCCACGTTGCTCATCATCGCCACCACATAAGGACGCGAGCCAATCACGCTCTCCCAGATCCAGGTGGCGTTTTTCCAGTCGCCCCACTTGGCCATCTCGTCGCCCAGCATCGGCGTGATCTTGCGGTAGTGCGGGTTGATCGCTATGCCCTCGCGCGCCAGCTTCAGCATTTCGGCCTTGGTTTTGTCATTGCGCGGGCTATTGGGCTGGCCAGACTGCGTGATGGTCAGCGCCATTTTCACAGCGGTGACGATTTTGGCTTCGCTTTCGGCTGCTTGGTAGCTGATGTAAGACGCCAGGGCCAGGCAGACCATGGTCACCACGGCTGCGGTTTGCGACACTGCAGGGGCCCAGGGCAGGCGCGCGCTGGACATCAGCCCGCGCAGGCCCAGGCGCGCGTCCGAGGCAGCCAACAGGCCCAGGCACAGCGCAAACATCGCACCCGTGGCCGCCAGCCGCCACGGAAAGCCAATATTGCTGACGATCATCAAGGCCAGCAGGCTGATCAGCGCCACCGCGCGGATCGGCCCCTCGTTCATGGCGTCGTTCGTCTTAGCCATCAAGGTGCGCCATGCGGCTGTGAGACTGTAGGCAATCAACAGAATCAGGAAGATCCAGCCCACCAGGCCGTATTCGCCCAGCAGCTGCAGCGGCTCGTTGTGGGCGTAATAGTCGGTCTCCAGCTGCGAGCCTTCGGCCTGGTACAGCGGAATGTCCACCTCCCAGGCGCCTGCGCCCACGCCGGTGAGGGGGCGCTTTTCGATGATGTTCATGGTGGCTTTCCACATCACCATACGCACACCCAGCGTGGCGTCGCCACCGCGGATCTGCGCTGCGCGCGAGAAGCCGCGTTGGAAAGCATTGACGTCCTTGAACTCTGCCCCAGGGTTGCCCGATTTGATCACGCCCAGCCCCACGATGGTGGCGGCCAGCACACCCAGCAGCACAATGGTCTGCTCGCTTCTCCATTTGCCAAACTCAAAGCGCGAGCGAAACTTCCAGGCCATCACGGCAATGGCCACAAAAGCCACTGCACTGCCAATATAGGCCGAGCGCGTACCGCACATCAGCAGATAAATCAGGTTCAGGCCAGTGGACGCGCCCAGAAAGGCCAGCACTGCCGTGCGCCGCTCATGAAAGATCAGGTAGGCAGTGAACACATAGGTACAGGCCATGAATTCGGCGGCAAAGTTACGGTTCACAAAGGTGGCCGCAGGATTGGGCCCCTGGGGAATAAAGCGCACATCAAACCAGAACTGCGACGCGCCCAGCAGCGCCACTGCCAGCGCGCCCAAGTGCACGCTCCAGGCCAGCATCGGAAAGCGCTCGCGCGTGACGCAGTTGAGCACCAGCCAGACGATCAGCGCAAAGATAAACCAGCGGATCGCCTCCACGCCCGCCAGGTAGGTGTGCGACCAGACCATGCTGCCCAACGCATAGGCGCACAGCATCAAGGGCAGCCACATCAGCATATGCCAGCGCATGGCATCGCGCCGGTTGCGCTGCAGCCAGAACATGATCAGCGCGGCGCCCAGGGACATGAAGGACACGATGATGGACTTGAGGGTGTCCTGCAGCATCAGCTCGTGCGGCACGCCCAGCGCAGGCGTGAAGAAAAACATCAGCGCCAGCAAAATGGCCGTCCAGTCGCCTTTGCCCAGTTCGCTGGGCAGGGGCAGCAGGCGCTTAGGCTGGGTGGGCTGCGTGGCCGTATTGGCAGTGTTACTTGCCAAGGCGGCTGACTGGGCAACCGGCGCGGCAGTGGGGGCACTAGCGGACTTGGGAGCGGAAGGACGTTTTTTCTTGGCCATGGATGGGGTGCAAACAGGGTGTATGCGTAAAGCGCATGCACAGGATAATTAACTACAAAAGGCTATTGTCGCTGGTTTGGGGCGGGTTTTGCCGCAGGCTGAGCTTTCGAGCGGCGCTGCGTTACAGAGTTCGCAGCATTTCAATATGCGGTATGCCCACCTCGTCAAACGGCTCGCCCTGCTGCACAAAGCCAGCCTTGGCGTAAAACGCGGCGGCGCTGCGCTGGGCGTGCAGCAGCACTTGGGCGTCGCCACGGGCCTTGGCGCGCGCCAGTAGGGCCTGCAGCACCTGCTGGCCCAGACCCGCACCGCGCAGCACCCGCTTGGCGGCCATGCGGCCGATCTTGCCGGAGGGCAGGCCGTGGTGGGCGCTGGCCATCAGCAGCCTGCCGGTGGCCAAGGGCATGTCAAAGCGGTTGTAGACCACGGCATGCAAGGCGGTTGCGTCTTGCGCGTCCCACTCCTCACTTTCGGCGATGCCCTGCTCGTGCACAAACACCTCTTTGCGCACGCGGCCTGCGTCGCGGCCCAGGGCCTGCCAGTCGCCCACTTCCACCCGCGTCATGGCCTCGCCTGCCTCAAAGCCAGTCAGCACCGCGCGCAGCGTGGGCGGCAGGGGCTGGGAGGTTTGGGTGGCGGGGTTGGCATAGACATAAATCAGCTCGCCGCCCACCAGCAGCTTGTCGCCCGCAAAAATGCCACCTTCAAAAGCGAGCGACGAGTTGCCCAGCCGCGCGCAGCGCAGGCCGATGTCCAGCACGTCGTCATAGCGGGCCGAGGCAAAATATTCCACAGTGGCTTTTTTCACATACAGGTCGCCGCCCAGCTGGTGCATGGCCTCTTCATAAGGCATGGCCAGAGCGCGCCAGTAGTCGGCCACAGCGGTGTCAAAGTACATCAAATAGTGTCCATTGAACACAATTTTTTGCATATCCACCTCGGCCCAGCGCACACGCAGGCGGTGAAAAAAATGGAAATCCTGGCGTTGCACGGTGCTTGTCCTCTTGGTTAACTTGTCAATCCAAATGCCTGGCGCAGCGCTGCGCCAGCATGCTGGTGGGCCTGTGTAGCTTCGGGGATGGCGCGGCCCATTTTGATGAACTCGTGGGTTACGCCGCGGTAGATCTCCAGGTCCACCGCCACGCCAGCGGCGCGCAACGTGTCGCCATAGGCAATGCCTTCGTCCACCAGCGGGTCGCATTCTGCCAGCCCTATCCAGGCCGGGGCCAGGCCGCTGTGGTCAGGCGCGTTCAGCGGGGCAAAGCGCCAGTCCTCGCGCTGGGCGGGGTCGGGCATGTACTGCGCAAAGAAAAACGCAATGCTCGGCGCGTCCAGCACATAGCCTTGCCCATAAGTGCTGTGCGAGGGGGTGTCCGCATGGGCGATACAGCAAGGGTAGATCAGCAGCTGCAGGGCCAGCGGCAGCCCAGCGTCGCGGGCCATCAATGCGCACACCGCTGACAGAGTGCCGCCTGCGCTGTCGCCGCCCACGGCCATGCGCCGGGTGTCCAGGCCCAAAGCCTCGCCCTGCCCGTGTAGCCATTGCAGCGCGTCCCAGGCGTCGTGCACGGCGGTGGGAAAGCGGTGCTCCGGGGCCAGCCGGTAGTCCAGCGACAGCACGGCAGCGCCCGACAGGCGCGAGAGCTGGCGGCACAGGATGTCATGCGTTTGCACGCTGCCAATGGTGAAGCCGCCGCCGTGCAGGTATAGCAGCACAGGTAGCTTGCTCTGTGAGGGCGCAAACAGGCGCGCGTGCAGCATTGCGCCGTTACGCACAGGCACTTGCAGGTCTTGCACGCGCGCCAGCGGTGCCCGGGGCACCTCCAGTACATCGCTGCCTTTGGCGTAGGCGACGCGAGCGTCTTGGGCGGGCAGCGTGTGTAGCGCAGGGTGACCAGCGCTCGCCATGCCCTCCAGCACGCCGCGCATGGCACTGGTCAAAGGGGCGGCTACGGCGGGGCTTGGGGCGGCAGCCATTCAGGCCCCGCCTAGCATCGCCGGGGCGACAGCGCAAAGCGCAGATGTTGGTGACAATAGGCAAACTTGCACAGCAGGACCTCCATATGGACAGGCTGTGATCGTACCTTTTCTTTGCACCCTTACGATATAACAATACCTATGGCTTTCATCTATTACGTCACCCAGATCCAGTTTGACTACGGCGCCCTTCAGCTGCTCAAAGCTGAGTGCGAGCGCGTCGGCATCAGCCGCCCCCTTATCGTCACCGACGCAGGCGTGCGCGCCGCAGGCATTGTGGACAAAGCTGTGGCTGCGCTGGGCACCCTGCCCCACAGCATTTTTGACCAGGTGCCTTCCAACCCCACCGAGTCTGCGGTGCGCGCGGGCGCAGCGGCCTATAAGGCGGGCCTGTGCGACGGCCTGGTGGCCGTGGGCGGCGGCTCGTCGATTGACTGCGCCAAAGGCATCGCCATTGCCGCCACACACGAAGGCAGCCTCAAAACCTACGCCACCATCGAAGGCGGCTCGCTCAAGATCACCGACGCGGTAGCCCCCATCATCGCCGTGCCCACCACCAGCGGCACCGGCAGCGAGGTGGCACGTGGCGCGATTTTGATCTTGGACGACGGCCGCAAGCTGGGCTTTCACAGCTGGCACCTGGTGCCCAAAGCCGCCATCTGTGACCCCGAGCTGACCCTGGGCCTGCCGCCCCTGCTGACGGCGGCCACCGGCATGGACGCCATCGCCCACTGCATGGAAACCTTCATGGCCCCAGCCTTCAATCCACCGGCCGACGGCATTGCGCTGGACGGCCTGCGCCGTGGCTGGCAATACATCGAGCGCGCCACGCAAAACGGCGCAGACAAAGAAGCCCGTTTCAACCTGATGAGCGCGTCGATGCAGGGCGCAATGGCGTTTCAAAAAGGCCTGGGCTGCGTGCATTCGCTGTCCCACAGCCTGGGCGGCGTGAACCCGCGCCTGCACCACGGCACCTTGAACGCAATGTTTTTGCCTGCAGTAGTGAAGTTCAATACCCCCACAGACTCCATCCAGCGCGAAGACCGACTGGCCCGCATGGCCCACGCCATGGGCCTGCACTCAGGCAGCGACGTGGCCTTGGCCCTGGCCGACATGAGCGCCCGCCTGAGCCTGCCCAGCGGCCTGGCCGCCATGGGCGTGACCCCCGCCGACCACGAACGCATCATCGACGGCGCCATGGCCGACCATTGCCACAAAACCAACCCGCGCATTGCTACGCGGGAGGACTATGCGCAGATGTTGGGGGAGAGTGCGGTGTTGCGGGCTTAGAGCCTTTCGATCCGTATTGAACTTTGATCAAAGTCTTTGCTTTTTTGGCTGGCAACGCGCACAACGCAGGCGCTATGGCTATGCCACCCGAGCACCGGCCCGCTTCGCGGGAAGCATCTGCGGTACGTAAAATTTGGGGAACCGGGCAAACTCGCGCTACGCGCTCAGACAGCGCCCGGTTCTGATCCCAAATTTTTCCGTTCCTCGAGCCCGGCACTCTGATTGGGTGGCACAGCCATAGCGCCTGCGCCGTGCGCTTTCAATGGACTGGGTTCTTTTTTCGCATCACCTTGGTCACTTTGGCGTTTTGCAGCCAATATTGGATACCCAATCAGGCACCAGACCAATAGAATATTGCGGGAGCAGCTATTAAAAACGTAGTGCAATTTACTAAACTTCACCGCAATTGGTATGCCAGTCAATAGCCGAATGCACTCAATTGCAAATCAAAACATACTATATGTCTCAACTTGAACAGTTTTTCATGGCTGGCGATGCAAACGATCCCGCATACGTGCACGTACGAGACGAGCCACACCTAGCCTCTGCAAAGGATTTCACCGAAGTACTCTGGCAAAAATGCGCCAGCTACTCTGACCCACATGCTCGAAGCGATGCAAGAAATCATTTTCTGCAACGCTTTTGGGAGATGTACCTTACATGCACATTTCTTGAAAGAGGTTTAAACCCAGTGCGTGTGGGAAGCGAAGGGCCAGAGTTTTTTGTCATGATCAACAATACACGAGTATGGATTGAGGCGATTACACCCGAGGCGGGAAGTGGGGATGACAAAGTCCCTGACATTGTGCATGGAGATGCCTATTCAGTACCTACAGAAAAAATCCTGCTTCGTTTTACACATGCTTTGGTAGAGAAAAACAAGAAATACAAAGCCGCTGTTAGCAAAGGAATTATCCATAAGGATGAGCCGATTATTTTGGCTATAAATTCCAGAGCAATTCCACATTCGCCACATGAAGCTGAGCTGCCCTACTTCATCAAAGCTTTTCTACCAATTGGCAATTTACAGATACCGATAGACACGCGAACAATGAAAGCTGGGGAGGCGAGTTATCGATATAGTGGGTCGCTCTCGAAGATGAACGGCAGCTCAGTTTCCACTACATCGTTTCTGAATTCGGAATTCGCCCACTTTTCAGCAGTCATCCATTCTGGCGTCGACTGTGCAAACCATCCTGAGTATCTTGGAGCTGACTTCTCTGTACTTCACAACCCCACATCACTTTTTCGCATACCTGAGCATATTTTTTCCTGGTGCAAGCAGTTCAAGTATGAAGAAGATGTAAACAAAGAATTGTCTATTACCCTGATCTAGTCAAAACCCCGATATTCGCGGCAAAGCCTGTGCGCTGGGTATGCGCCCCGATTAGGGCTGCGGGCTCGAAGCGCGCAGAAATGGGGATCAGAAATTTAGATGTTTGAGCGCGTAGCGCGAGTTTCTAAATTTCCCCCATTTCGAGCACTGCAGATGCTTCCCGAAGGGCCGCTGCCCTGGGGCGCGTACCCAGCGCACAGGCTTTGCCGCGAAGCCGCGAGGTCTCTGCGTAAAAACCTACAACGCCTGCACCGCCCCCATATCCGGCCTCTCCACCCTATCTCGGTAGATCGCCCGCGAGGCCTTTAGCAGAGCCGCCAAGCCTTAAGAAAAAAGCCCTAGGTCCTTGACGGTGAAATTGTTGATGTGGGGCAGCGCATCGGCTAGCGAGCCCGCCGGCACGCCGAACCAACTGCCCAGTGTGGCCGCGAGCTGTGACGTTGAGGTCGTGGGCAACAAGCGGCCTCGCCCCAAGTCTTCGTCCGTGCCCAACGCGACAGTCGGGTAGTTTCCGACGATCGTGCCACCCTTGACCGCGCCACCCATGACGAATTGATGGCCGCCCCATCCGTGGTCGGAGCCGTCGCCGTTGCTGGCGAGCGTGCGCCCGAAGTCCGAGGCGGTGAAGGTCGTCACCTGATTGGCTACGCCCAATTCAACGGTGGCGGCATAGAAGCTGGCCATCGCATTGGCCACCTTGGTGTGCAGGCCCGGCAGGTCTTGCACCAGTCCGCTGTGACTGTCGAAGCCACCCATGCCGACGAAGAATACTTGGCGCCCTAGCCCCAAGCTCTGGCGTGCCGAGATCAGCCGTGCCACCATCCGCAGCTGCTTGGCCAAAGAGTTGGTCTCGTCAAACACGGTGGCCAGCGGTGCAGCCAATGCAAGTTTGTCTTTAAGGGTCTGATTGGCGCTGAGCGAGCGTCTCGTGATCTCACCCAGATGAGACTCAAACAGCGGGCTTGGGCTGGCGGTGATGATCTCGCGCAGAGCTGCGCCCGCATCGGTTGAACCGTAGAGCCGATCCAGAGACGAGACCGTCGCTGGCCCGCCACTGTCGAGCTGGAACTGCTGCACCGTTTTGCCGTACAGAAAGACGGCTGTGCCATTGATTGAGACCGAGGTAAACAAGGGGTTACTCGTGTTTTTTGATGCGAGCAGATCGCCAAAGCGCCCGCCCCAGCCGATCGTGGCTCCCTCGACACCGGAGGACTGCCACACCGACTGCTGGTCGTTGTGCGAAAACAATTGCGGCGGGACACCAGCCGCGCCGGCGTTGTACTGGGCCTTGGTCAGCGGCGTGTACATCGGCCCCACGTTGGCTACGATCGCCAGTTTGCTCTTGCCGTAAAGGTCTGCCAGCGGCGACAGCTCCTTGGCCAGCGCGAAACTGCGGTTTCCCTGCGAGGCTACGTTGCCCAGAGAAATGAAATCTGCGGCTGGCCGAGCGATACTGCCGCGCGCCGTGACCAGCCTGGAAAACTCGGCACTGTCAAAAGGCACCACGGTGCTGGTTTGGTCGTTGCCACCGAAGAGGAACACGCACACCAGGGCGCGATAGTCGTCAACAGTTTGCGCTGCCGCAGCCTGAATGCCGGCGAGGTTCAGTGCGATGGGCGCAGCGGCGCCCACGGCTGTGAACTGCGTCGCCGTTTTCAAGAAGTGGCGGCGGCTGGGGTCGGATGTGTAGGATTTTTTCATTTCTTGATCTTCAGATTTGAACCAGAAATTCGGGGCTGCACAGCGCAAGAAGTACCGCAGTGCGCGCCCGCTGCAGAGTAGATGCGGCCGGCACCGAGTTGATGGCCTTGAGCATGGCGCTGCGCGTGGCTGGGCTCAGCCTCTGGCCGGTGAGCAGCAGATCCACCCGATCGATCAGCGCGGTGGGGTTTGATGCCAGGGCCACTTCGGCGGCGTAGGTACAGCTCACATCATTGTTGTCGCCGGTGCCCCTCTCGACAGCGTTCGACATGAAGTTCAGATAGGCCGTCACTTGAGACTCTGTATTGATCTGCAGCTCTGGCGCTACCAGCCCTGCAGTGGCGATCGCGGAGCCCGGTGGCACGAAACCTGGGCGATAGAAGTTGAACACCGAGGGCGCTTCCATCGTTGATTGGCCGATCTGTCCGGTTTGGCGGATGCGGTACTCGCCCGTTTTGGAGCTGGCCTCGAACGCACGCGCCCAAGCGGTCACGCGGAGAATAGGCTCGCGAACCTTGCCCTGGCGGCCATCGCCAGGCTTGGCAGGCAAGCGAGCCTCGTCGTCTAACAGGATGGCGCGGATGACGGCCTTCATGTCGCCGCGGACACCGGAGCCGTTATTCTTGAATGCCTCAGAGACGCGCGACACGTAGGCCCTCGACGGGTTACTTGTCACTAGCCGCTGGATCAACTGGCGGCCGATGAAGGCAGGCGTGTTGGCATGGTTAAACAGTGTATCGAGGGCGGTGCGCAGGCTGGGCCGTGCTGTGGTGCCGGCGGAAATGGTGGTTCCGAGGAAACTTTTTAAGGAGGTAGAGTGATGCTGCTCATAGGGCACCATGGGCTGCACTTGAATGTCGCGAGGCGGGAAGTCCTCGAAGAACCGGTAATTGCTGTTATCTCTGGGCACCCAGCTCCAGCCTGTGAAAACCTTGGCCAAGCCGGAGACATCGGCATTGCTATAGGTGGGAATCGTGTTGCCCGCGCTGTCGCGCTTGGGCGTACCGTCATCGTTAAGCTGTACCAAACCTATCGAGAACAGCTGCATGACCTCGCGTGCGTAGTTCTCATCGGGCGAGCTGCCCTTCACCGGGTCTTCCTTCTGGTTAGCGCGGTGCGACAGGTAAACGCCCATCATCCCGTGGGTGGACACCTCTTCCAGCAGAGTACGGAAGTTGCCGAAGGCGTTGCGTCCCAACATGTCCATGAAACTGGTGTGACAGCTCGAGCGATCAACCACCTGGTTGCTGGCCATCGAAACGACGAAGATCTGCGACAGCGCAAACACCACACGCTGGCGCACCTGGTCGGGGCCGCGCAAGGCCTGCATATAAAACGAATCGCGCAGGTTGGTTGCGTATCTCCAAGCGTCTAGCCCGGGGCTGACGACATTCACCTGTTGATCAATATGGTCCATATGCAATTTCTGCGGTAGCGTGAACTGCCAGTCCACCCATCCACGGTAACCAAGTCTGACCACATCGTCGATACCAGCGTCCGTAGCACCGAAGCTGCTGAGCCCCAGAAACCGCGAAGCTTCGGCCCGTGTCATCGTTGAGGGCGCTGGAGCAGGAGCCGGCCCAGGCGCTGGTGTAGGTGTCGGTGCTGGTGTAGGTGTAGTACCTGCGCTCGGAACAGCTGCCGCACTCGTGCTGTCGCCACCGCCACCGCCACCGCACGCTGCGAGGAAGGCCGCTGCTAGAACCGATAAGGCTGCAGGAGACGAATCCAAGCTTGTCCCTTGATTCGTGGACTGAATGGATGTAGCCTCAGTCGAAGTGATCGAGGGCTTGTGCTCAACCTGATCGATTGGCGAAAGAGTGTCGGTTTCGGAGAGGTCTTGCATATGAACCGTATTCGTTGTGAGTAGATGCAACACGAGCATATAGAACAATTCGGCTCAAGTTCCGTCTGAATCGCTACGAGCTTATGTTTATCGTAACAAGCTGCGTATCAACGACAATGCGCCGCAAGCTGCGCAAATGTTCTTGCTATTGCGCGCCCATCTGCGCTTAGAGGTTTTGCACCGCCCTCATATCCGGCCTCTCCACCCATGCAGCAAACTCATCCGCCAGCTGCTGCGCCGCGCCAACGCAGGTGGTCCACTGCGCTACGCGGGCGGCCAGGTTGCGGCCGTGGAAGGCGAAGTCCTGGCGGTCCGGCAGCTTGGCGCGGGGGAGCTTGGCGATCCACTCGGGGTTGGGGGCGATGACCACCATGCGGTCTAAAAACTGGGTGGCTCCATGCCGCCAGCGCAGCGACTTGTCCAGCCAGCCGGGCACCACGGCTTTTTGAAAATGCGGGTACAGCACGATGCCGTCGGTGGTGTGGTAGTTCAGATGCAGGTGATAGTCGGTGATGCCGCCGTCCCAGTAGGCACCCGGCGGTGCTCCGGGGATGTGGTGCACCGCCTTGAGCACAAACGGAATGGAGCAACTGGCCTGCAAGGCGGGGTTGAAGTTGTCTTGCGTCAGATGGACCTGGCGCGTGCGGTAGTCTTGCGTGCCAAACGGCAAAGGGCTGGGCAGCGCTGCGCTGCCAGCGCCCTGCCCTAGCGATGGCACAGAAAACACCACCCGCTCCAGCCACGCGCCCATGGCCTTGCGCCGCACTGCGTTGGTCATGAAAGCGCCCAGATAGCCCAGCGGTGTGGCCAGCTTGCGCTCGGTGCGCAACATATGCCGCCCACGCGAGGTGATGATGTGCAGCTTGTAGCGCGGGTGCTGCAGCACCTGGCCCAGCCGCCCGCCATAAAACTCCACCAGCGACGCGCCAAACTTCGCGCTCACCTCGGCAGGCCGCGGAAAGTTGCGCCCCGGCTCTACGTCGTAGTCTTGGTGGATGTAGTCGTGTTCGAGTCGGTGAAAAGCGGCTACAGCTTCGTCCAGGCAGGCCGTAGCCATGCGCCACGCGCCGATGCTGGCACCCACCAGGTCCACTGGCTGCGTGCTGCGCGCCAGCCATTGCCCAAAAATATACCGATCCAGCGGCCCCAGGATCAAACCCTTGGGTCCACCGGCCGCCGCAGGTATCACCCGCACATCGCCGGGCTGCAGGCCACGCTGCGCAAGATGTTGTAACGCAGCCGGTCCGGCATAGATTTTCAGAGCTTTCATGGGCTTATTTTATAGGTCTTTCAGGCCTCCAGACCAATGAAATATCGCGGGAGCAGCTATTTATTTAATAGCAAATATGAAAAGCTCTGGCGTCATGGTGATATGCATGGAGTGACCGGAAGATATACATTTGTTCACCGCGCCAGCCCTGCGCCAGCTTATGAAAATCTGCTTTTTCTGCTAATGTACGGCGCATGTGAATGTTCCACCCTGCGCCTGATACACCCAACAAAGGGGCTCTTGATGCGATATCACTTGACAGCCTTCACACTATGTCTCGCCGCCCTGCTCAGCGCCTGCGGTAGTGGCTCATCGGGCGCAGACCCTGCCACATCAGCGGCCCCAGCATCTGGCCCCATGACGTTTCAAGGCACGTCCATCACCGCCACATTCACCACATCGCCCACCGTGACCACAGGCAATACCGTCACATCGACGGCGCCCACCTGCCTGCCAGAGCCTGCGGTAACCACCACCCTGAGCGTCAAAGACACGGGTGCAGCGGGCGACGGCATCGCCAACGACACCAATGCCATCCAGGCAGCGGTCAACCAGATGGCGGGCACCGGCGGCACGGTGCTGGTGCCCGACGGGGTCTACATGATCAACGCGCTGGTGGGGGTGCAGCTCAAAAGCAGCATGACGTTCAGACTCTCGCCTGGGGCCACGCTGCGCGCCCTGCCCAACGGCAGCGACAGCTACCGCGTGCTGGCCATTCGCAGCGCGTCCAACGTCAACGTGGTGGGCGGCACCATCGAGGGCGAGCGTGCAGCGCACACCGGCACCACCGGCGAGGCGGGTCACTGCCTGGCGCTGTCCGGATCGCAGAACATCGTGGTTGAAGGGGTGACCGCCAAAAACTGTTGGGGCGATGGCTTTTATTTAGGCGGGCCGTCCAATAGCAAGGTTTCGTTTTGCCGCGTGGTGGCAGACAACAACCGCCGCCAAGGCATGTCGGTCACTTCGGCCGATGGGCTGTATGTTGGATTTTCCGTATTTAAGAACACCGCTGGAACCTTGCCCGAGGCAGGCTTGGATATTGAGCCCAACCTGGGCGAAACGGTAACCAACGCCTTGGTCACAGACAACCTGTTTGACAACAACGCAGGTGGCGGCATCCGCATCGGCCCGGCAGGCCGCGACGCAGCCACCACCTTTGTCACCAAAACCGTTATTCAAAACAACACCATTACCAACAACGGACTGGGCAGCCTCAGCCCGCCCAGCTTTGCCATCCGCCTTGCATCGTCAGTGGGCAACACCTTGCGCAACAACCTGCTGAAGAACAACGCAGGCATCGGCATCGGCGTGGTGTCCACCACCGACTCGGTGGTCACAGGCAACACCGTTACAGCCACCGCATTCGCCGGCACAGGCCCCGCCATCGGCTCCGGCATCGTGCTCAGCGAAGACAAAGGCACCATCTGCACCGCCAATAACGTCACCGACAATGCGGGCTACGGCATCTTCAAATACCTCAGTGATGCGTTAGTGACGGGCAATACGGTTACTGGCAATGGGCGGGTGCCCTGAGCGCGGGATTTACTTTCGCAATCTGTCAATGTACCCAGCGTGGGGAGTCAGCCAGAGCATGAAAGCTTCATTGACTTGATGATTTTGACGATGTGGCCGTAGCTATGGACAAGGGTCTGCTTACCGACAGTTACTAGATTGGCGACAGCCTGATACACCAATGGCAAATCCAATCGATCGGCACATTGAACAGCATAGTTACTAAGGACAATACACGTCAACAGAGGTAATCTATGTAACAGGTATGGCGACTAATAAAGGTCAATCACCACTCTTGTATAGCCTCAACAACCCGAGAACCACTGTGCAGCACGCCATGCATGCACGACACACCGCGCGGTTACATCTGCCCAAACTGAGTAACTACGGTGTAAGCGCCCAAGCACGCTGACGACTATCGATCGACGCAGCTGATTGCCAAGGGACAGCTCCCGGAACCAGACAACTTTGGCGATGGACTGGCTTACCTGTCTGGCAAGGCTTCCGGTTGGGGTGCAGGAGCCAGCTGGATACAGCGGCGTCATAGCACTTGTGCAAACGTACCCTTTCTAAACTAAGGACTTGCTTTATGAAACGTAGAACTGTCAACACATCCGTTATGGCCGCCTTGATCGGGCACGCGTTGATCCCGGCTAGCGCCAAGGCGGGCTCGGGGGATCGCAGGCTGTTTATCACAAGTGCGCTGGAGCACTCCGACAGCAGCGTCACGCTGCCGCTGTACCGAGGCACCAGCAATGGGCAGCCAGTCTGGTACCTGATGTTGGACTCATCGGACGGTGAGGATGCCAAAAGGCTGGGCATCAACCGCGCGTCGAAACTGGAAAATGCGCGTGGCAACGTGGCGGTGATGAAAGTGCGGGTAATCAATGGAGTGATTGATTTTCCTGCCTCGGTGGACTTTTCGCTGCAGCGTCAGGTGGTACCAGGGCCAACGGGATTCCCACCCGTGGCAGCCAGTCCAGGCGCGGTGGGCCAGACGGTCAACGGCGTTGCCTACAGTCCGCTGATTGAAATGCCCGATGGCACCATCCGCAACGCCCCCCAGATTGCCAACGCTACGGGCCAGGCCGACAAGGTGCGCGTATTGAACACCGCCGCAGGCACGGTACGTTTTGCTACGACAGCCGGTTTTTCTGGCGGCAAGTCAGTGAGCTATGTGTCCACTGATGCCTCTGCGCCCGACGTGGCTGCACTGGAAAATGTGACCTTTGCGCCCGTGCTGGCCAACCTGCCCGCCCAGGGCAATGACGGCTCAGACTCAGCGCGGGCCAGTCTGGTAGCGTTTATCAACGGCCAAACCGGCGCAGACAACCGCCAGCGCCAAGGTCTCAGCTCCGCACTGCTGGATGGTCTAGACCCGTTGAATGTATTACGCTGGGCACCCAACCAGGGGCGCTACAGCCCGATGTGGGATGTGCACCTGGCCCAGTGGACCAGCGGTTCAATCGCCAACGGCCTGAATCTGCGTCAGACCGACTGGGGCAAAGTCAGCAGCCTGGCAGACGACAGTTACCTGACCGGGCCAGGCGGAGCCAGATTTGCCGCTGTTGGGGTGGTGGTGAACTGCCCCATTATCAGCCAGGCCGGTTAACTGGCCAGATGAAGCGGCACAGGGCATTGCGTTCGGTCCGCATGTGCTGGCGGGGAGCAATGCCAGCTTTGCTCGGTTTTTCTCCCCAGACTTTGCACGGGTGCATGTTGGCAAATCCATCGTACGGTGTATGTCCATGAGGCCTTATGGACGATTCACTTGCGCAAGCCCTGTAACTTAGCCAGCGCATCCCCCATCGCCGTGGACTGCGGCGCTTGCGGCGCACGCTGCTGGGTGAACCCGCCCCACCCTGCGCCCTGCCCTCTGGCGGACTCAAAACGGTTATCGCGTGGGCCGTCTTTGCGCGCAGGTGCGGCGTTCAACTTCATCGATAGCGCGATGCGTTTGCGCGCTACGTCGATCTCCATAACTTTGACTTTGACGATCTGGCCTGTCTTGACCACCTCGCGCGCATCGGTGGTGAACTTGTGGCTGAGCTGGCTGACGTGGACCAGGCCGTCCTGGTGCACGCCCAGGTCGACAAACGCGCCAAAGGCGGCCACGTTGCTGACGGTGCCCTCCAGCACCATGCCCTCTTTTAGGTCCTTGATGTCTTCCACGCCCTCGTTAAAGCGCGCCACCTGAAAGTCAGGGCGTGGGTCGCGGCCGGGTTTTTCCAGCTCCAGCAGAATATCTTTCACCGTGATGGCGCCAAACTGCGCGCTGGCCAATTGCTCGGGCTTGATCGACTTGAGCACGTCGCTGCGGCCCATCACCTGGTCAATCGGTTTGCCCACCAGGCCCAGCAGCTTTTCAATAACGGGGTAGGTCTCGGGGTGCACGCCCGTGGTGTCCAGCGGGTTGTCGCCGCCCGTGATGCGCAAAAAGCCAGCGCATTGTTCAAAGGTTTTGGCCCCCAGACCGCTCACCTCCAGCAGCTGCTGGCGCGTCTTGAACGCACCATGCTGCTCGCGCCAGCGCACCACCGATTTGGCTACCGTGCCAGACAGGCCCGACACGCGGCCCAGGAGCGGCGCGCTGGCGGTGTTGAGGTCGACCCCTACAGAGTTCACGCAGTCTTCCACCACGGCGTCCAGGCTGCGCGCCAGGTCAGACTGCGACACGTCGTGCTGGTACTGGCCTACGCCGATGGATTTGGGGTCGATCTTGACCAGCTCGGCCAGAGGGTCCTGCAGGCGGCGGGCAATGCTGGCCGCGCCGCGCAGGCTCACGTCCACATCGGGCATCTCGTTGGACGCATATTCGCTGGCGCTATAGACCGACGCGCCCGCTTCGCTGACCACCACTTTTTGCATACCACTGTGGCGTTTCATCAGGTCAGCGGCCAGCTTGTCGGTCTCGCGGCTGGCGGTGCCGTTGCCAATAGCGATCAGCTGCACGCCGTGTTTATCGGCCAGCAGGCCCAGGGTGTGCAGCGCGCCGTCCCAGTCCTTGCGCGGTTCATGGGGATAAACCGTGGCCGTATCCAGCAGCTTGCCGGTGGCGTCTACCACAGCCACTTTCACGCCTGTGCGGATGCCGGGGTCCAGGCCCATCACCACGTTTTTGCCAGCGGGCGCGGCCAGCAGCAGATCGCGCAGGTTTTCGGCAAACACCTTGATGGCCACTTTCTCGGCCTCTTCGCGCAGGCGCGCAAACAGGTCGCGCTCCAGGCTCAGGCTGAGCTTGACCTTCCACGCCCAGGCTATGCATTTGCGGATCAGGTCGTCAGACGCACGCGCGCTGTGGCTCCAACCCAGATGCAGCGCAATGCGAGCTTCAGCCAACGAGATGACCGGGCCTTTAGGCAAAGCAGTGGCAGAAGATGCTATATTTTTAGTAGCTGCTCCCGCAATATTCTGCTCAGGCAAAGCCAGTTTTGCCTCTAAAAACTCCAGCCCCCGGCCGCGAAACACGGCCAGTGCGCGGTGCGAAGGCACCTTATGGATCGGCTCGTCGTAGTCAAAATAATCACGAAACTTGGCTACATCAGGGTTGTTTTCGTCCTTGCTCTCCACCCGCTTGCTGCTGAGCAAACCCTCGGCCCACAGCCATTCGCGCAGGCCCTGCACCAATGCAGCGTCCTCGGCCCAACGCTCGCTCAGAATATCGCGCACACCGTCCAGCACGGCAGGCACCGTGGTGAAGTCTGTGCCGTCTTCCAGTTTGTCGGCTTTGACAAACGCAGCGGCTTCATCAAGAGGCACCAGGGAGGGGTCTGCAAACAGCCTGTCTGCCAGCGGCTCGATACCCGCCTCGCGTGCGATCTGGCCCTTGGTGCGGCGCTTTTGCTTGTAGGGCAGGTACAGGTCTTCCAGCTCCTGCTTGGTGGGTGCGGCGTCAATGGCCGCGCGCAGCTCGGGCGTCAGCTTGCCTTGCGATTCGATGCTCTCCAGCACGGCAGCGCGCCGCTCAGCCAGCTCGCGCAGATAGCCCAGGCGATAGTCCAGTTCGCGTAACTGGATGTCGTCCAGCCCGCCTGTGGCCTCCTTGCGGTAGCGTGCCACAAAGGGCACCGTGGCTCCGCCGTCCAGCAGGTCGACTGCGGCCCTCACTTGCTCGGGTTTGACTTTGATTTCGAGGGCGATTTGCCCAATGATGTGCTCTGTGTTGGCTGGCATCGGAAAATAACTGCTTATGGGGTAAAACTCAATCGGTTTGCACAGGCTCGCCATGGCCAGACAAGTGCAATGCTGCGGGAGTGTGCCACAAGCGGCGCAGCAGCTTTTCAGACGGGGTGCGCAAATATGGTAAGAAATGGCAAGCTGGGCTGACCAACAGTTTTTGCACAGGAGCAAGCCATGCACCACCAGCCTTTGTTGCGCCCTTTAACCGCTATGAAATGGATAGCTGCCCCCGCGATATTCTATTGGGCTACAGCCGCATTGGCCGCTCAAAACAGCTGCACAGCACAGTCTGCAGCCACCCTCACCCCCGTGATTGAGCTCTACACCTCCGAGGGCTGCAGCTCCTGCCCGCCTGCCGACCAGTGGATCAGCACCCTCAAAACCGCCAACACCAAAGGCCAGGTAGTGGCCCAGGCCTTTCACGTCAACTACTGGGATTACATCGGCTGGACCGACCGGTTTGCCGCGCCCAGCCACACCACGCGCCAAAAGCAGATCTCCGCGGCCAACCGGCTGGACGGCATCTACACCCCGCAGCTGGTCAAAAACGGCGTCACCACCCGCGGTTTCAGCAGCAACATCGCCACCAACGAAGCGGCCCGCGCCCAGCTGACGCTCAGCCAGACCGGCGACAACAGCTTTGAAGCCCAGATCACCCCCACCGACCCGCAAGGCGCATGGACGGCCTATTTCACCGTCACTGAGCACGGCCACGTCAGCCGAGTCACGGCGGGCGAAAACAAGGGCGAAACCCTGGCACACGACTTTGTGGTGCGCCAGTATGTGCCGCTGGGCAACTACCAGGGCGCACAAAAGCTCAAACTCAGCACCCTGCCAGGCAACGACAAAAATCCGCGCCAGATCAACCTGGTGGTGACCGACAGCAAAACCGGCAAGCCCTTGCAGGCGCTCAGCGCAGGTTGTTGAGCAGCAGTGCAGCCATGCGCTTGCACTGCGATATAATATTGACTCTACGGTGGCTGTAGCTCAGCTGGTAGAGTCCAGGATTGTGATTCCTGTTGTCGTGGGTTCGAGCCCCATCAGCCACCCCAAAATCAAAAAGCCTGCAATGTTCGCATTGCAGGCTTTTTTCTTGTGATGGGCTGCGGCGGGCAAGGTGCCTGCCGCAGCGTCAGCGCTTATTGCTGGGCGACAGGCTCGTCTTTCCTGGGCACTGGCTTGGCCACCTTGATTTCGGCCTTGAAGCGGTCTTTGAGGCTGTTGTAGTAGGCCATGGTCTCGGCGTTGCTCCACCACTGGGTGTACTGCTGGCGGTCTTGTACGGCTGTGGCTGCCTTGTTCTCGCGCTCCAGCACTTTGTTGACTTTCACCACCGCATAGCCCTGCGCGCCAAGGTCTACCCCCACAAATACGGGCAGCTTGCTGCTGTCTGCACGCAAGGCAGCGTCGATCACGGGCGATGGAAACTTGGGGCCTTGATCGCGGGAGATGACTTGGGCTTCGGGCAGCGTGGCAGATGCGGGGGCGGCCTTCCAGGCGTCGAGCTTGCCTGCGCCTTCCTTGCGCGCCAGCTCTGCGCCCTGGGCCGCCATCACGCTCTCACGCACACGGTCTTTCACCTCGGCAAAGGGCATGGTGCGCGCCGGGGTGTATTGCACAATGCGGCCAGAGATCAGCTGGTTGGTGCCGATTTCCACCGCTTCGGTGTTGCGCTTTTTCTCAATCGCGTCGGGTGAGAAGATGGCGTTCAAGAACTTGGGGTTGGCCAAAGCGCCCTTGACATCGGCACCTGGTTTGCGCGCGACATTGGCTGCCGTTTTGATTTCCAGCTTCAGCTTGTCAGCCACAGCTTTCAGGCTGTCTGACTGCTCATACACGCCATTGGTGAATGCTTCGGCAGATTCGGCAAATTTTTTCTGTGCCTGCTGCTTCTTCAGATCGGCCTCAATCTCGGGGCGCAGCTCTTCAAAGGTTTTTTGCTTGGGGGTTTTGACGTCGGTCAGGCGGATGATGTGGTAGCCAAAGTCGCTCTCCACTACCTGGCTGATTTCGCCTTTTTTCAGGGCATAGGCCGCATCTTCAAACGGCTTGGTCATCGCGCCACGCGGGAAAAAGTCCAGATCACCACCATTGGGCGCAGAGCCAGGGTCTTGTGAATTCTTTTTAGCCATGTCAGCAAAGCTGTCTGGCGACTTCTGCACCTCGGCCAACAGCGCCTGGGCTTTGGCCTTGGCGGCCTCGCGATCGGCAGCAGGTGCCGTTTTTTGTGCAGCGATCAGGATGTGGCTGGCGCGGCGCTCTTCCTGGCCGCCCAGACGGGCCGCGTTTTGCTCGTAATAGGTTTTGACTTCGTCAGGGTTGGGCGTGATGTTCTTGCGGATCGACTCCACATCCAGCATCACATATTCAATGCTGGCCTGCTCAGGTGCCTGAAACTGCGCCGGGTTGTCTTTGTAGTACTGCTCCAGCTGCGCGTCGCTGGGGCTCACCTTGCTGGCGAAGTCGGCGGTGTTAAAGCGCGCCACCTGCACTTCGCGGCGCTCCAGAAATGCGTTGAGCGACACATCGGCCACGGCTGGCGTGGTCAGGCCACTGGTGCCGATGCCAGCCAGCACCTGGCGTGTGGAGATGTCGGCACGCACGCGCGCCTCAAAGCTCTCGGGGTTCATGCCCTGGCCTGCTAGCAGCTTGCGGTAAGCGTCCATGTCCAGGCTGCCGTCAGGTTTGCGCAGCGCGGCGATGCTGGGGTTGTCCTGCAGGTCGCGGGCCACGCGCTGGTCGCTCGCGGTGAGGTTGAGCTTGCGCGCAGCCGCTTCGACCACGCGGTCACGCACCAGGCGCTCCAGCGTAGCGTATTTGGCTTCGGGCGAATCGAGCAGCTTGGCATCGATATTAGGGGCCTGGGCGCGGATGCGCTCGATTTCGTTTTTGTGCGCTGCATCCCAGTCAGGCTGGCGAATGCTCTGACCATCGACCACGGCTACCTCGATACCCTGGTCTTTCATACGGCTGTAGCCGTCAATACCAAACAATACAAAGGAAGGAACAATCAAGATGAACAGAAGAATCTGCATGATCTTGATGTGCTTGCGAATTAAGTCAAACATCGCGCTACGCTTTCAAGGCACGCGCCCTGGGCAGGCTGCGTGACAAAACTACACATACAAAAAAGGCGAACCAACGTTCGCCTTTTCAACTTGTGGTGGGTGATGACGGGCTCGAACCGCCGACCTACGCCTTGTAAGGGCGCCGCTCTACCAACTGAGCTAATCACCCCACCGTGAATCTATATTTTACCTGATCAGTTCAAGGCATCTTTCAATGCTTTGCCTGGTCGGAATTTAGGGACTTTGGCGGCTTTGATTTTAATCGAAGCACCGGTGCGCGGGTTGCGACCGGTACGCGCAGCGCGCTTGCCAACGGCGAAAGTGCCGAAGCCTACCAGCGACACCGAGCCGCCTTTTTTCAAGGTAGTTTTTACAGCAGTGATGGTGGACTCTAGAGCGCGGGTAGCAGCGGCTTTGGAAATGTCAGCGTGCTTAGCGATATGTTCGATCAGCTCAGTTTTGTTCATTGTGGCTCCTCAAGCAAGATGTCAGAAAAAATTAGGAACGTCGTTTTTTACGGCGGCGCGGATGCGAATTCTATGCGGTTTTAGACCGTGCACAAGTCACGAGTAGCGAAAAATAGTTATCCGTAACCCTTGGCTTGCAATTATTTGCCACAAAACCACCGGTAATTCACGTTCACAGCAATTTTTCTTGACAAGGGCAAGCGTTTTGCTGCTTGCCCTTCTGCAGGCTTACAGGGCTGCAGCTATCGCTTTGCCCAGATCGCTGGTGCTGGCAGTGCCGCCCATATCGCGCGTCAGTGGCGCACCGCTCTTGGGCGCAAGCACTTTTTCGATGGTCGACAAAATGGCATCGTGCGCCTGTTTGTAGCCCAGATGCTCCAGCATCATCGCACCGCACCAGATCTGACCAATCGGGTTGGCAATGTTTTTCCCGGCGATGTCGGGGGCCGAGCCATGCACGGGCTCGAACAGCGAAGGAAATTTTCTGTCGGGGTTCAAGTTCGCGCTGGGTGCGATGCCGATCGTGCCGGTGCATGCAGGGCCCAGGTCGCTCAGAATGTCGCCAAACAGATTGCTGGCCACCACCACATCAAAGAACGCGGGGCGCTGCACGAAGTGGGCAGTCAGGATATCGATATGGAATTTATCGACATTGACGCCAGGATATTTTTTGGCCATCTCTTCCACGCGCTCATCCCAGTAGGGCATGCTGATCGAGATGCCGTTGGACTTGGTGGCACTGGTGAGGTGCTTTTTGGGGCGCGACTGGGCCAGCTCGTAGGCAAACTTCAGGACGCGGTCCACACCGATGCGCGTGAAGACCGATTCCTGCAGCACAAACTCGCGCTCGGTACCGGGAAACATGCGCCCACCCACGCTGGAGTATTCGCCTTCGGTGTTTTCGCGCACGATATAAAAATCAATCTCGCCAGGCGCATAAGGTGTGCCGTCACGCTTGACCACCGGCGCGATGATGCCAGGCATCAGCTTGGCGGGACGCAGGTTGATGTACTGGTCAAACTCGCGGCGGAATTTGATCAGCGAACCCCACAGAGAGATATGGTCGGGTATCTTGGCGGGCCAGCCGACTGCGCCGTAATACAGCGCGTCATGGCCACCGATCTGGTCTTTCCAGTCGGGCGGCAGGTAGTCGCCGTGCTTTTCGCAATACTCCCAGCAGGAAAAATCAAAATGGTCCATGTGCAGGTCGATGCCAAACTTGCTGGCCGCTGCCTCCATCACGCGCACGCCTTCGGGCATGACTTCTTTGCCAATGCCGTCGCCGGCTATAACTGCTATACGATGTTTGGCCATGTTGGCTTCCTTTGGGTTAATGAATAAAAAAGTTGTTAAACCGTGAAAAAATTGTGCGCATGGGCAAGCAGCGCGTCCGGCGCCTCTTCGGCGATGTAGTGGCCGCAGGGCACGGCCTGGCCGCTCACATCGCGGGCGCGCTCGCGCCACAGGGCCAGCACGTCAAAGTTTTGACCCACCGCACCGTGCTCGCCCCATAGCACCTTGACGGGCATGCTGAGGGTTTTGCCAGCTGCGATGTCTGTGCGGTCGTGTTCCAGGTCGATAGTGGCGCTGGCGCGGTAGTCCTCGCAGATACCGCGTGCGCTGCCAGCGATCTGAATGCAGCGCTCGTACTCGGCCAGCGCCTGCGGATCAAACGCGGCCAGGCCCGCATGGCGCTTGCCCATCACGCTGCGCAAGTAGCGCACCGGGTCTGACTCAATCAGGGCTTCGGGCAAAGGCGGCGGCTGGATCAAAAAGAACCAGTGCCAATAGGCGCTGGCAAAACCCTGCGAGGTGTTTTCATACATGCCCAGCGTGGGCGCAATGTCCAGCAGCAGCATGCGCTGCACGGCCAGTGGGTTGTCGGCAGCCAGGCGGTGTGCCACACGCGCGCCGCGGTCATGGGCCAGAATCTGGAACTGATCAAAGCCGCGTGAATGCATCACCGCCATGGCATCGCGCGCCATCTCGCGCTTGGAATAGGCCATGTGGCCTTCATCTGCAGCGGGACGGCCCGAGTCGCCGTAGCCGCGCAGGTCCATCATCACCACACTGAATCGCTCAGCCAGCACAGGCGCCACGCGGTGCCACATGGCGTGGCTTTGCGGATGGCCGTGCAGCAGCAGCAGCGGAGCGCCCTGCCCGCCTGAGCGGCACTGCAGGTTCACGCCGTTGCGTTCCAGGGTGAAAGTGCTGAAGTCTTTGAACATGGACTGCATTGTGCTGGACAGAGACTGCATAATCAAGCAATAATTAAGCAATTCATTGTTTTCAAAATAGAAAGAATGTATTTTCTTCCCGGCGGCTGTTTAAGCCTCACAACACCTTGCCCCAGACCACAACCATGGACCGCACAGACCTGGAACTTGTCCTCGCCATCAAAGATGCAGGCAGCCTGACCCAAGCTGCTACACGCCTGCGCCTGAGCGCGCCGGTAGTCACCAAGCGCCTGGCCGCACTGGAAAGTGCACTCGGCCTGAAGCTGTTTTTCCGCACTACACGGCGCATCAACCCCACGGCCGAGGGCGATGTGCTGTGCGAGCGGGCGGTGGGCTTGCTGGCCCAGTTTGCGCAGACCGAAGAAGCCCTGCGCGACCATGTGCGTGAGCCTGCAGGCCCCATACGCCTGGCCGCGACCTTCGGCTTTGGCCGCATCTGGTTGGGCCCGGCGATTGCCAGGTTCCAGGCGCTGCACACTGCAGTGCGCGTGGAGCTGCAGCTGACCGAAAAGCTACCCGATCTGGGCGCAGACGGCTATGACGGTGCGGTATGGCTCTGGGCGCCGGGTGCGTCCCGCGTCTCGCAGTGGTCAGCGCGCAAGCTGGCCGCCAACGAGCGCGTCTTGGTGGCCGCGCCCAGCTATCTGAAAAAGCGCCCTGCCCCGCTAACCCTGGCTGAGCTGGGCCAGCATGAATGCCTGGTCGTGCGCGAGAGCGACGACCCGACCTACACCTGGCAACTGAGCCGTGCGCGCGACAAAAAAGCCAGCGCCGTGCATGTGCAGGGCAGCCTCAGCTGCAACTCAGGCGAGCTGGTGCGCGACTGGTGCCTGGCGGGCCGCGGCATCATGCTGCGCAGCCTATGGGACATCGCGCCCCAGATCGCCAGTGGCGCCCTGGTGCGCGTGCTGCCCAGCTATGCCATGCGCGATGCCGACATCCAGTGGCTGGCCCCGTTTCGCGCCCAGACGCCCCGGCGTGTGCGCCTGCTGAGTGATTTTCTGTACCAGGAGTTTCACGGCGCGCCGTGGGCGGTGAAAATAAAATCACAGGGCAGATAATCTATTTGCTATTTATTTAATAGCTGCTCCCGCGATATTTTACTGGCTTGACGACCTGAATGTATAAAAAAACCAGCATATTCGGCTCATGACATTACTCTACAGGCCTAGCTGTGTCTAAGTTCTTAGTTCAGGTGGTTACCCCATCTAACTCTAAAACCGACTCCACCTGTGCTTTCAGGTTGTTGATAGGAAACAGACCATCAAACAAAGCGCTACCGACTGTAAAAGCCCACATGCCTGCTGCGCGCATAGCTTGCACGCGCTCGGGGCGGTCTATGCTGCCTGCTGCAATCACTGGCTTGTTGACGGCCTTCACTACTTGGCACGCCAGGTCAGGTGCATCCCCAGCAAAGCGGTAGGCTAGCAGATCCAGGCCATGCACGCTGTCCATCGCGCACAACTCCTTGGCGTCTTCAACAATCTCTGGTATCGAGCCAGTGAGCTTGGTAGGATGGCCCATTGTGTGTCCTGCGAAAGGGAAGTATTGAATATCACGCCCTCTAAGCAGCTTGACTGCCTCTTTGGCATGCCGTCCGCCCAACAGATAATCCACTTTCAGCTCAATTGCAGCCTCAATGGAGCGCAGCTCAGACTCCTTTGTGCTGCTGACCACTTCGAGCATGACTTTGCAGCCGTCTTGGCGTATGTCGCTAGCGAGCAGCTTGAGCTCATCGAAGGACAAGCCAATATCCTTAAAGCCTACATATTTCAGACCGCAGCGGCTGATGCTTTGGTACACCTCACGGGCATTGGTCACAGTCTGGTCGTTACGGGTGAGCATGAGAATGAAGTGGCTCATGAGGTTTCCTTGGGTAAAGTGGTGTGCGACGCTAGCTCGTGCGCTGTGCGCAGGGCCGTGAGCATGCTGGCCGGATCTGCAATGCCTTGGCCTGCAATATCGAACGCCGTGCCGTGATCGGGGCTGGTGCGCACGAAGGGCAAACCAGCGGTGATATTGACGCCGTCTTCCACTCCCAGCAGCTTGACGGGGATCAAGCCTTGGTCGTGGTATTGCGCCACCACGATGTCATAACGCCCTCGCATTGCATGCATGAACACGGTATCTCCCGGCAAAGGGCCAGTCACGTCCAAACCTTCGGCACGCGCCCGCACGACAGCAGGTGTGATGATGTCAATATCTTCGCGGCCAAACAAACCGCCTTCCCCCGCGTGGGGGTTCAGCCCTGCTACAGCGATACGCGGTTTGTCAATGCCAAATTTCTGCAATGTGCGGTGCGCCAAGCGGATAATGCGCAGCTCAAGCGGCACGCTCAGGCGTTTGACTGCATCGGCTAATGAGCAATGCACTGTGACCAAAATTGTGCGTAATTTTGGGTTGACCAGCAGCATGCCGTAGTCAGTTGTTTTGGAAAATTCGGCAAGCATTTCAGTGTGTCCCGGGAAAGGCACGTTGGCTGCTGACAAGGCCTCTTTGTGAATAGGTGCTGTGCACAACGCGCTGATCTGCCTTTGCATGGCCAAACCAATGCCAGTATGGATGGCGTGATAAGCAGCTGAGCCTGCGGCAGCAGAGACTTGGCCGTAAGGTAAGTGCTGCGGCAGTTCGCTCACAGCCAGTACATCGAGTACGCCAGCTTGCGGCTGATGATCGCTGATTTTGTCGATCGTACGAATTGTCAGGCAGCAGCCAAAGCGCGCAGCGTCACGGATCAAAATGCCTGCATCACCAATGACAAAAGCGGGATAGTCGCTCATGGTCTGCGGATCGGCCAGTGTCTTGAGCACGATTTCTGGCCCGATACCAGCTGCGTCGCCCATGCTGATGGCTACGGGTGCTTTAAGGTGATGTTTCATGGCTACAGTTTTTGCAAGGCTTGGGTTAATTCAAGCAAGCTGTGGCGATCTCCGAAACCGCCTGCTTTGGTGATAAATGGGATATTTCGATCTGCCAGCTCCAGCGCACACAACGGAATGCCTGGTACTAGTTCGCGCAAGACATGCAAACGCATGACTTGCAAGGCGTGGGCAATATGCTTGGCAGTTTCGCCGCCTGTGGCAATCAGACTGTCGCAGTCGCCCCATTGAACGGCGTGCGCGATTTTTAAAGCCAGTTGACTGGCTTGCTGGTGCGGATCGCCGGGCAGTTCGTCCGTAGCTAGCAGCGTAATGCCTCGGTGCTGCACATTAGAAAGAAATTGTTTTTGTTCTATGGACACAGGGTTTCGGCTGCCGACGCAGACCCAGGTTTTTCGTGCAGGCGGTAGGGTCCACTGCGGTGGATGCTTGCTGCCTGCTGGCGGCGAAAGAACACGTGCAAAGGCCCGCACCAGACCCGTGGAGCCGCACCAAAGCACATCAGGCACCTGCAACTGCGTAGACGCAATGGCATTCAGATCTGCTTCTGTTTGCGCATCCACAATCACCACATCTGCTGCGCGCAATGCTTGAATGGTTTGATCTGGTTGGCACACCTTGGCATTCAACCCGGCTGCTTGAAGCAGCACAACCAGATTGCTTTGCCTGATAGGGTTAAGCGGATCGGTGGCGAAGGCCGTGGCTGACACGGGCGTGCCATGCACATACACTACACCACTTTTCGTCGTGCGACCGGCATCAGGAAAGGCCGGGGCGATCACCAGCTTGGCCCGCCCGCTGGATTGCCAAGCTGACGCTATTTCAGCAGCGATGGGGCCTCGCAAGGTGGAGTCAAACTGCTTGATAAGCAGGTCAGCACCCTGCCACAATACCGCCCAGCTCGCCACGCGCTTGGCCGCCTCAAGCTCGGACAGCACGCGGCTGTCGGTATCGCAACTGACCACATCGGCCCTTTGCGGCTCAGCAGGCGAGAAAGCCACGGCGCATGCCCAGCCACGGCTGGCAAAAGCGCCAATACCATCGCTGGCACTGGTGAAATCGTCGGTAATTACGTGAATCTTCATTGGTTGCCAGTATTGTTTAAAATTAGCTGCTTAAAACAACCAAAAAGACCGTATTTTGAGCAACCAACCCCCACCGGCACCATGGCTTACGGCGTTGAAAGCCCTGACGACAGGGCAACACTTGGGCTATCAGAAGCTGGAGCGCTATCTTCGCCACAGCATCGTGCGAGGCCAGATTGCTGCAGGAACGCGCTTGCCTACGTCGCGTGCGCTAGCCGCCGAGCTAGGCATGGGGCGCAATGGTGTGGTCGATGCCTACGCGAGCCTGACGCATGAAGGCCTGCTGCTGACGCAAGGCCGCTTAGGCACGGTGGTGGCCAGTGGCACAGCTGCGCCTGCACGCAAGGTCCATGCGGAAATGCTGCCTAGACTGCGCCAGCGCTTGCCTGCTGCACCTGGCCATAAGCCTTCCTATGTGTCCTCATCTGCAACAGCGCCCGATTGGCGTTTGGGACAGACTAACACCGCACTGTTCCCCTTGCAGGTGTGGCGCGCTGCCTGCAAAGAGGCCGGGCGACATGTGCCACCCTTGGGTTATGGCGACCCGCTAGGTGATGGGCAACTGCGCCAGTCGCTATCGGTATGGCTGCAGGCCCGGCGGTCGCTGGCCATGCCTTCTCAGCAGATTGTGGTCACCGCTGGTGCTGGCCAGGCCATGGATTTGTTGATGCGCGTTTTGGTCAAGCCTGGCGATTTGTGCGCCGTGGAAGATCCTGGTTATCCGCGCGTCGTGCACGCGCTGCGCTTGCAGTCGGCGAGATTGCAGCATATGCCTGTCGACACAGAAGGTGCGTGTATTGAGACGCTGCTTGATCGCAGCGAATTCCCCAGCCTGATTCACCTGACTGCAGCGCACCAATACCCTATGGGTGGGAGGTTGTCCGCCAACCGGCGCACTGCGCTCCTACAGGCAGTGCGCCGCCACGGGAGTTTGATCATTGAAAACGAATACGACCACGAGTTTGTCCACGAAGGCCAGCGCTTTGCACCATTGGCAGCTTCTGCGCCAGAGCACTGCATTGTGGTGGGCACATTTGCCAGGGCTATCAGTCCAGCGCTGCGTTTAGGATTTATCGCAGCGCCTGTTGATATCGTGCAATCCGTAGCGCAACTGATCGTACAAGAGCAGCTTCAAGCCTCTTGGCCCGTGCAAATGAGCGCTAATTGGCTGCTCAAATCAGGTGAACTGGAGCGTCACTTGCGTCGCGTTGGCAAACGCTATGCCGCCATGCGCGCTCAAATCAAGATGCAACTGAAAGCGCTGGCTCCGCAGATCGTGCTGCGTGGTGACGAAGGTGGCCTGCATGTAGTACTCGATTGCAGCGCCATGCAGGCTGCGAAATATAGTGCTCTATGCCAATACCTTCTCAAGCAAGGCGTGGTTTTTGATTCTATTGAGCGCTTTACCAGCCGCATGGGCCAACAACAAGTCCTTCTGATGGGCTATGCGCACTGGAGCAGCGCAGAAAGTGAGCAAAACATACGCTTGCTACTTGAAGCCATAGAGCATGGAACTGAATAGATCATTGCCCAATGCCAGCTAAATACTATCAATTCAATAGCTGCTCCCGCAATATTCTATTGGCCTGCTGGCCTATAACTTATTCAAAATATACTTGATCTAAGCAGGCAGTTGCGCCATCTTCTGCGCATACAAAGCCACGACCCAGTCCACAAACGCCCTGAGCCGTGCGCTCAGGTGGCGGTTGCGCGGGTACATCACGTACAGCGGCAGCTCGCCTGCATCCAGCTGGGGCATCACCTGCACCAAGCTGCCGTTATTCAGCAGGTTTTTCACATAGCGCGTCAGCGGCAGCTGTGCCAGGCCCAGCCCTGCGCAAGCGAGGGCAACATGGGTATCTGCATCATTGGCGGCTGCGCGGTGGGCCAACTGCACAGCGCTGCTATGGCCTTGTGCATCCTTGAAATCCAGCGCAAACACCCTGCCCGTCTTGGCGCTGAAAAAATTGACCGCCGTGTGCTGCAGCTGCACATCCTCAACGGTGAGCGGCGTGCCGTGCTGCTTTAAGTAGCTGGGTGCCGCGCAGGTGATGACTTTGAATTCACCCAGTTTGCGCGCCACCAGCGACTCGTCATGCACTGCGCCACCGCGGATCACGCAGTCCACACCCTCCATCACCAGGTCCACCGGACGGTCTGAGCTGCCAATATCGACGCTGATGTCCGGGTGCTTGGCAAAAAACTGCGGCAGCGCTGCCGCAATCACATGCCGCCCTGCCGCAGCGGGCACATCCACGCGCAGGCGTCCGCGTGGGCTGGTGTGCGCGCCGCGCAGCTCGGTTTCCAGCTCGTCCACGTCGGTCAGCAGGCGCTGCACGCGCTCCAGATAGGCCGCGCCATCGTCAGTCAGGCTCAGGCGGCGCGTGGTGCGGGCCAGCAGTTTGGTTTGCAGATGGGCCTCCAGCTGCGCTACCAGAGTAGACACCGAGGCATTGGGCAACTGCAAGGCGTTGGCCGCCTTGGTAAAGCTGCCCAGTTCGGCTACCAGGGCGAAGGTTTGCATGGCGCGAAGTTTGTCCATATGTGTATTTTACGTAAATTATGAATAATCATTTAATAAGAAATCTATTTATCTAGTCAATCATAGTAAATACAGTACATCCATCGGCGCTGTTGCCGAGCTTTCACAGGAGTTCACCATGTCTACAGTTATTCAGAACCTCAAAAACAAAGTCGCCCTCATTACTGGCGGCAACCGCAATATTGGCCGTGAGACCGCACTGCGCCTGGCCGCTCAGGGTGCTGACATCGTCATCACCTACCGCGAGCAAAAAGACTCTGCTGCGCAAACCGTGAAAGACCTGCAGGCGCTGGGCGTGCGCGCAGCGGCATTACAGGTCAACCTGACGGGTACTGCCCAGTTGCCTGCATTCGTAGCGCAGTTCAAGCAGCAGTTGGCCGACTGGGGCCGCAAAGACTTTGACATCCTGGTCAACAACGCAGGCACACTGCGCATCGCCACTTTTGACAAAGTGACCGAGGACGACCTGGACACCGTGTTCAGCACCAACTACAAAAGCGTGTTCTTCCTCACCCAGCATCTGGCAGGCTTGATCGCCGACAACGGCCGCATCGTCAACCTCGGCTCGGGCACCGCCCGCATCGCCTTTGGCCCGCTGGTGAGCTACGGCCCCATCAAAGCTGCGCTGCAAAGCCTGACTTTGTATTTGGCCAGCTTCCTGGGCAAACGCGGCATCACAGTGAACGCTGTGGCCCCCGGCGGCCTGGATGACGACTTCAACGCCCCGCTGTTTGCCATGATGCCCGCTAAGGACTACATCAAAGCCAACACCGCAGTGGACCGCGTAGGCCTGCCCAAAGATGTGGGTGGCGTGATCGCGTTTTTGTGCAGCCCCGAGGCATCGTTCGTGAGTGGCGCGGTGCTTAATATTGATGGCGGTTATCACCTGTAAATTGCAGCGCTGCAGGGGCACTGCCTGGCGGATGCCCCTGCTTTTTCACCTCACTCAAGGAGACTGTCATGTCGAAATTACTGATTGCCCTGCTCATTGGCGCCGCCGCTGGCGCACTGGACATCATTCCCATGCTGCTGCGCAAAGCGCCCTGGCACGAAGTGGCCGTGCCGTTTGTGCACTGGCTCATGCTGGGTGTGCTGATTGCGTATGTGCAAATGCCTGTGCACCCCGCACTCAAAGGCTCCATCGTCGCCGTGATGACCACCCTGCCGATACTGATCAGCTACAGCCAAACCAAGCCCGGTGCCGTGCTGCCCATTTTGGGCATCAGCATTGTGCTGGGTGCCGTGGTGGGGTGGTTGACCCAGCGGTACGCAAACTGACCCAGCTGATCAGTCAGCCTTGGGCGTGCGCACCACCCAGTACACGCCCAACGCAGTCAGCGCCGTGCCCAGCACGGTGGCCAGCGTAATGGCCTCGCTAAACAGCACCCAGGCCATCAGCGCAGTGCACGGCGGCACCAGATAGAGCAAAGAGGTGACCGAGGTGGCTGCGCCGCGCTGGACCAGGATGTACAGCAGCGAGCTGCCGCCCAGGGTCAGGCCGATCACTGACCAGGCCATGGCGCCGATAAGCTGCGGGTTCCACTGCATGGACTCGTGCTCCAGCAAAGCAAAAGGCAAAGCCACCAACAGCGCAGCGCCCAGCTGCACGGCATTGGCAGAGCGCACATCACACGGCGCGACAAAGCGCTTTTGGTACAGCGTGCCAATCGTAATACCCAGCAATGCCAGCACTGCCATGGTCAGGTTCAGCGCAGTCACCTCGCCATGGCCCAGCTTGGCTGACACCACCAGCATCAGGCCCACAAAGCCCAGCACCAGCCCGCCCCACTGCTGGCGCGTTACGCGGCCCCCTACGCCCGAGAGCCACACCGCTGTCAACACCGGCTGCAAGCCCACAATCAGCGCCGACAAGCCCGAGCCCATGCCCAGCTTGATAGCAGACCACACGCCACCCAGGTAACCCGCATGCACCAGCACGCCCACCACTGTCAGATGCAACCACTGCTTGCGCTCCTTGGGCCAGGCTACGCGCGCCAGCATGATCCACAGCACAAAGCACAGGATCGACAGCGCAAAGCGCATGGCCAGAAACTTCATGGGCGGTGCATAGGGCATGCCGTAGCGCGCCACGATAAAGCCGGTGCTCCAGATGAACACAAATACCGCAGGCATCGCCCGCAGCCAGGCGCTGCGTCGCTCGCTGTCAGTCATCGGCTATTTCACCTTGGCCCGAATTTCAGGCAAGGCTTTCTGCAGGTAGTAAATCATCGACCAGACGGTCAGGATGGCAGAGATCCAGATCAGCCAGTGGCCCACCAGCGCCGTGTTGATCAGGCCAAACAGATGCCCGTTGTAGAGCAAAAACGGAATGGCCACCATCTGCGCCGTGGTTTTGAGCTTGCCCAGCATATGCACTGCCACGCTGCCTGAGGCGCCGATGCGGGCCATCCATTCGCGCAGTGCGCTGATGGCGATCTCGCGGCCAATGATGATCAGCGCCACAAACACATCAGCGCGTTGCAGGTGCACCAGCACCAGCAATGAGGCGCAAACCAGGAATTTATCGGCCACCGGGTCCAGAAAGGCGCCAAATGATGAGGCCTGGTCAAGCTTGCGCGCCAGGTAGCCGTCCAACCAATCGGTCAGCGCAAACACCACGAACATGACCGTGGCGATCAGGTTCTGTGTGGCAATTGGCAGACTGCTATAGAACACCCCCACGATCAGCGGAATCGCAATGATGCGGGTCCAGGTGAGGATCGTGGGAATGGTGAAAAACATGCACTGATTGTGTCACGCCAGCGCGATAGCCAGTGCGATTAAAGGCTTTCGACAATCGTTCTCAACTGAAACTTGCGTGCATCGTTGTAGAAAAACGTCTCGTTAAACTCCCAAGGACCAGGCAGATTGCTGACCGGGCCATAGCTGCGCACGCGGCGAACGGCTGCAACAGCCAGATCGTTGGCCTCAGGCCCGACGCTGGAGCGGCGCATGAAGTTGGTGCTGCGCACGGTGCCATCGCCGTTGAGCGAGACCGTCACCACCACAATGCCATATAGCGGGTCTTGCAGCTTGCCAGTGGAGGTGTTGCCTACGTTGGCTTGCATGATCAGTTGCGCGGCGCGGCGGCGGTATTCGGCCATGGTGCGCACTGCGGGCAGCGCGCCAGCCGAAGGAGCCGCAGGGGCAGGCGCAGGGGCCGCAGCAGGTGGCGCGCTAGGCGCAGGTGCGGGCGGCGGTAAGGGAGTACTCTTGCAGCCCGCCAGGATGGCAGCCGCCATCACTGCAGACCAGGCCAGATGGATGCGGGAGGCGCGTGGGAAAAACAGCTTATTCATGGTGTGTCTCGCTGGTTGTGGTGAACTGAGCACCTATTTTGCATGAAAAATGCGCCGTAACCGTGACTGTTGTATCAATGCAAAGCGCGGTAGATTTCCTCTGCCAGGTCTTTGGAGATGCCGTCCACCGTGGCAATATCGGCCACCCCGGCCGCAGCCACACCGCGAATGCCGCCAAAGCGCTGTAATAGCTTGGCGCGCCGCTTGGCCCCCACACCGGGGATGTCTTCCAGCTTGCTGCCGCCCGTGCGCACCTTGGCCCGCTGCGCGCGCATGCCGGTGATGGCAAAGCGGTGCGCCTCGTCGCGGATCTGCGCAATCAGCATCAGCGCGGCAGAGTCTTTACCCAGATAGACCTTCTCGCGGCCATCGGCAAACACCAGATCCTCCAGGCCCACCTTGCGGCCCTCGCCTTTTTCCACCCCGGCGATCAGGCCCAGGTCCATGCCCAGCTGGGTAAACACTTCTTTGGCCATATTGACCTGGCCAATACCGCCATCCACCAGCACCAGATCGGGCAACTGCGCGGCCTTGGCCACGCTGGTGCCCTCAGCCTCTGCCACGCGCAGCGCCTCCACCATCTTGCTGTAGCGCCGTGTTAGCACCTGGCGCATGGCAGCGTAGTCGTCACCCCCGGTGATGCCCTCGATGTTGTAGCGGCGGTATTCATTACTTTGCATTTTGTGACCGTGAAAAACCACACAGCTGGCCTGCGTGGCCTCGCCTGCCGTGTGGCTGATGTCAAAGCATTCGATGCGAAAGGCGTCCAGATCGTCCGGTGCCAGGTCCAGTGCCGCCACCAGGGCACGCGTGCGTGCCTGCTGGCTGCCTTCTTCGGCCAGCAGGCGGGCCAGCTGGATGTCAGCATTTTTCTGCGCCATCTCCAGCCAGATGCGCCGCTGTTCGCGCGGGTTGTGCACGGCGCTGATTTTCACGCCGCTTTGCTCGGTAAGCAGGGCAATCAGCTCAGCATCCACCTTCTCGCTCACCAGCAGCGTAGGCGGAGGCGGGGTGTCGATATAGTGCTGCGTGATAAAGGCCTCCAGCACCTCGCTGGCAGGCGCGTCGTCCACATGGGTCGGGAAGTACGGCCGGTCACCCAGATGGCGCCCACCGCGTACCATGGCCAGGTTGACGCAGGCTTTGCCGCCCTGCACTTTGACCGCCAGAATGTCCACGTCCTTGTCGCTCACGTTGTCCACCGACTGCTGGTGCAGCACCTTGGACAGCGCGCTGATCTGGTTGCGCAGTTCGGCGGCTTTTTCAAACTCCAGCTTTTCCGCATGGGCCATCATGGCCGCCTCCAGCTCCTGCAGGATGGCCTGGGTCTCGCCGCGCAGAAAGCGCTCGGCATTGCGCGTGTCCTGGGCGTAGTCGGTGTCGCTGACATGGCCCACACAGGGGCCCGAGCAGCGCTTGATCTGGTACAGCAGGCAGGGCCGCGTGCGGTTGGCAAACACGGTGTCCTCACAGGTGCGCAGGCGAAAGACTTTCTGTAGCAGTTGGATCGTCTCCTTCACCGCCCAGGCGCTGGGGTATGGGCCGAAATAGCGGTGCTTTTTTTCTACAGCACCGCGGTAGTAGGCAATGCGCGGGAAGCTGGTGGCGCTGATGGAGGATCTGCTTGCTATATTTTCAATAGCTGCCCCCGCGACATTCTGTTGGGCTAGCGCCTGATTTTGCTTATATTCCCGGGTGCTGGGCTGCTGCCCGGTCATCTTCAGGTACGGGTAGCTCTTGTCGTCGCGAAACAGGATGTTAAAGCGCGGGTTCAGCGTCTTGATCAGGTTGTTTTCCAACAGCAGCGCCTCGGCTTCAGAGCGCACCACCGTGGTCTCCATGCGCACAATCTTGCTGACCATATGGCCAATGCGGGTGCCGCCATGGCTCTTCTGGAAGTAGTTGGATACCCGTTTTTTCAGGTTTTTGGCCTTGCCGACATACAGCAGTGCGTCGTCGGCATCAAAGTAGCGGTACACACCAGGCAAGCCCGGCAAAGCCGCCACTTCAGCCAGCAGTTCGCTGGAGTGGGCCGCTGTCTGCGCCCCGTTAGGGTCAGCAGCATCGTCGGCTGAAGGGGCTGTGGCGTGGGGTTCGGACATGGCTGTATTTTGCCTTGTTGTGCCGCACAAGCTGAACGCAGCGGCACAATACAGCCCATGTCAGCAGCGCGCACCTGGGATTTGTTTTGCAAGGTTATCGATAACTATGGGGATATCGGCGTCTGCTGGCGCCTGGCCTGCGAGCTGGCTGCACGTGGCCAACAAGTGCGCCTGTGGGTAGACGATGCATCGGCGCTGGCCTGGATGGCGCCGCAGGGCTGCCCGGGCGTGCAACTGCGCGCGTGGACTGCCACTTCGCCACAGCTGGGCAGCGACCTGCCCGGCGAAGTGCTGGTAGAGGCCTTTGGCTGCGATATCGACCCGGCCTGGGCAGCCTCCGCACCACGCCCCCCCGTGTGGATCAATCTGGAATATCTGAGCGCCGAGCCTTACGTATTGCGCAGCCATGGCCTGTCTTCACCCCTGCTCAGCGGGCCTGCCGCTGGCATGGCTAAGCAGTTTTTCTACCCCGGCTTTGAGCTTGGCACCGGCGGGCTTCTGCGCGAGGCTGATCTGATGCAAAGCCAGGCGCGCTTTGATGCGAACAGCTGGCTGACAGCGCAGGGGCTGCACGATACCGACGCCGCGCCTTTCGACCAGACCATCAGCCTGTTTTGCTACGAGCCCCCTGCTCTGGGCGAATGGCTTGCGCAGCTGGCGCGCGGCCCGCTGCGCACGCGCCTGCTTGTGACGGCCGGGCGCGCCGCGGCGGCTGTGCAGGCCTGCTTAGAGCAGCATTTTATGCATCAAAAAGGCCTGCAGACCAATAGAATATCGCGGGAGCAGCTATCAATATCAGAGCATCTGACACTCCATTACCTGCCGCCACTGACCCAGCAAAACTACGACCATCTGCTGTGGAGCTGCGACTTCAACTGCGTGCGCGGTGAAGACAGCCTAGTGCGTGCGCTATGGGCTGGCAAGCCCTTCGTCTGGCATATTTACCCGCAGTCCGATGGCGCGCATGCCGCCAAGCTGGAAGCGTTTTTGCAGCGCATCGGTGCGGACGCACCGTTGCACAGTTTTCACCAGGTATGGAACGGCCTGTCAGCCGCGCCTTTGCCCCCCATGCAGACACAGCCATGGCAGCGCGTTGCCACAGCCGCCCGTGCCAGCCTGCTCACGCAAACCGACCTGACCAGCCAGCTGTTGGCGATGGTGCATCAAAAATTGAACATTTCTGGCGGCGTTTAAACCACCGCCGTGCGCATTAGTAGCGAAAAAACGTATTTTTTACGCAATTCAATACGGTTTTACGCGACAATACGTGTACTAATTTAGTTCATATTACTCCACCAACATGATGAATCACTTTGAGCGCGCAGCACTAGTGCTGGCGGCCCTGCTGGGCTTTTGCGCAGCGCCCGTGTGGGCCCAAACAGCCTCCTGCAGTGCCCCCGGCAAAGACGGCCCCACCTTTTCTGCACCGTCCTACTACCCAGGCAACGCCAGCGCCGTCGCGGGCAGCACGGTCATCACTCTCGGAGCCATCCGCGCAGCGGGCGGCACCAACCTGCCCGCCAACAGCGGCACCCCCGGTACCACAGCGCTGACCCCTGGCGATCTGGTGATGATCATCCAGATGCAGGACGCCCAATACAACAACGGCGACAGCGTGGCCTACGGCGACGGCAGCACCGGGCGCGGCTGGACCAACCTCAACAGCAGCGGCCGCTACGAGTTTCGCCGTGTGGTGGCTTTCAACGCGGGCACGGGTGCCCTCACCATCGACCAGGGCTTGAGCGCCAGCTACACCCGTGCTGCGCCATCGGCTGGCACAGGCACCGCTGAAAACGGCAACCGCCGCTTCCAGGTCATCCGCGTGCCACAGTTTTCCACCCTCACCATGCCTGCGGGCACCACCTCGCCCCCCGCCTGGAACGGCGAGACCGGCGGCGTATGGGTGATTGACGTGGCAGGCAACCTCAACATGAACGGCGCGACCATTGACGCCTCGGCACTGGGCTTTCGCGGCGCTGGCGGCTGGCCCAACTATCCCATCATCGCCAACATCACCAGCTATGTGAACACCCGGACCTTTGAAACCACGGTCAACCCCTACTGCTCCACCAACTACGACGCGATCACTACCACAGTCGGTGTCTATGCCAACAGCGGCGCTGCCAAAGGCGAAGGCATTGCAGGCACGCCGCGCCTGGTGCGCCGCCAGGCCACCACCGATAGCGGCACCTACGAAACACCATTTTCTTACCAAGATCTGGGCGCTGGTAGCGTCGGCTATGCGAATGGCGGCTTTCTCTCGCGCGGAGCACCCGGCAACGCAGGTGGTGGCGGCACGCAGCACAACGCAGGCGGCGGTGGCGGCTCCAACGTAGGCCTCGGCGGTATCGGCGGCTTTAGCTTTGCGTTCTACAGCGCCACCAATACCGGTGCTACTTGCGTTACGCTCACGACCAGCTTTTTTGCTTGCGGCGGTGATGGCGCGCGCAATATGGGCGGGCTAGGCGGCGGCACGCTGCCTGCATCAATCAATAACCTCATCATGGGCGGCGGCGGCGGCGCAGGCGACAACAACAATGCCTGCGACAACCCCGCAGTACCGCAGGCCGCAGGCGGCAACGGCGGCGGCATCATATTTATCCGCGCCGGGACCATTTCAGGCTCTGGCACGCTGCTAGCCAACGGCCAAAATGCCCTACCCGGCGGCCGCGATGCGGCAGGTGGCGGCGGCGCAGGGGGCACCGTGGTCGTGCTCACCAGCACCAACAGCCCGGCCCTGACCATCCAATCCAACGGTGGCGAAGGCGGCAACACCGCCTACAGCGGCTCAGGCGGTGTGCCTGGCGTGCCCTTGCGCGCCGGTGAAACCCAAGGCACTGGCGGCGGCGGCGGCGGCGGCGCTGTGGTGCGCTCGTCCAACATTCCCGCGGTAGGCGGTTTTACCTCGGTCGCTTTCGCCGGCGGCGCAGGGGGTCGCGTCTTCCCGGTCAACGGCAACACCACCATTTTCAACGCCTACGGCGCTGGCGCTGGCGGCGGCACAGCGGCCAGTGTGCCTTTTGTGCCCACCTCGCAAAACCTTGCGGCCAACTGCCTGCCCCAGCTGCAGGTCAACAAAGTCACCACCACCCCAGTAGTAGCCTTTCCTGATAACACCACGGCGCAGTATGTGATCTCCATTGCCAACACCGGCCCCGGCACAGCAGCAGGCGTGGCCCTGAGCGACACCCTGCCCGTGCCCTTCCAGTACAACGCCAGCGCCATTGGCCTGACCTATGCAGGCACCATACCGCAAGGCCCGGCCAGCCCCACCACCGGCGCAGGCACGCAGAACTTTACCGTCGGCACGGCAGGCAGCAACACCACCACCAACTCCTTCCTGCTGCCGCCCAACACCACGGTCACGTTCACTGTCACGGTCGCCATCAACGGCAACGGCCAGACACCGACGCTGAACTTTGCCAACCAGAACTCTGCTGCGGTCAACTACTCCGACCCTTTCCGCACTACCACCTCCACCATCACGCCGGGCGCACCCTATGCTGGCTCCACCACCGTAGCTGGCGGCACCAACTACGCCTCGGGCAGCTCCACCCAGGAAGACGTGCGCGTGCTGGGCAGCGTGAACCTGCAGATCACCAAGACCGATGGCGTGGGCACCGTCACCGCGGGCGGCACCACGTCGTATACCGTCACCATTGCCAACGTGGGCTCGTTCCCGGCGGCCAGCACCACCTTTACTGACCCCGTTGCCGCAGGCCTGAGCTGCACCGCCGTGACCTGCAGCGTGCCCGCAGGCTCCACCGCAGTGTGCCCCGCACCTGCCAACACCACCATCGCCCTGATGCAGGGCGCGGGCATCGTCATCCCCAACCTGCCGACGTCCACCGGCTCGCCGCCCAACAACCGGCTGTTCTTCACGGTCAACTGCAACGTGACAGCCAGCGGACAGTAGCCAGCTTATCCATCTGCTCCAGGCCCGGCTTGTTTGCAACAGGCCGGGCCTTGATTTTGGCGTGCATAGGCTTTCGTAACAGGCCCAAAACAGGCTAAAATCGTAGGCTTTGCGCAGATACCCTGCGCTTTCCCCGCAGCAAGCATCCGCAAGACAGCCACCAGGCTGATCGGGTTTGCAGCACAGCTTGAAGAAGGCTTATCCATGAATATTGCACAAGAAATCCGCGCCGGTAACGTGATCATGCACGGCAAAGACCCTATGGTCGTTCTGAAAACCGAATACAGCCGTGGCGGCCGCAACAGCGCCACCGTGCGCATGAAGCTCAAGAGCCTGATTGCCAACTTCGGTACCGAAGTGGTGTTCAAGGCCGACGACAAGATGGAAAAGATCATTCTGGACAAGAAAGAATGCACCTACAGCTATTTTGCCGACCCGATGTACATCTGCATGGACTCTGAGTACAACCAGTACGAAGTCGAAGCCGAAAACATGGGTGACGCACTGAACTACCTGGAAGACGGCATGACACTGGAAGTGGTGTTCTACGACGGCAAGGCCATCTCGGTTGAGCTGCCCACCAGCGTGGAGCGCGAGATCACCTGGACCGAGCCCGCTGTCAAGGGCGACACCTCAGGCAAAGTGCTCAAGCCTGCCAAAATCGCCACCGGTTTTGAAATCGGCGTGCCGATCTTTGTGGCCCAGGGCGACAAGGTCGAGATCGACACCCGCACTGGCGAATACCGCAAGCGCGTGTAAACTTTTTAATTCATTGACAAAAAGGCTCCTCTCGGAGCCTTTTTCACGTGACGCTTTTGTCACCAAGCCCGCAGCCTGCGCGCTATTTGTTCTGCCGCATCAGTGCCAGCAGCTCCCTCACGTCGCCCTCGTTGTCCATCGTCAACACCTCGGTCAGTGGCCCGCCCATCTGCGCCAAAGGCTGTTTGGCATGCAGCGTAATCTCGATTTTGCGGGGGTGGTCGATGCTCTCCTGCAGCATGGCAATGCCCGCCACGGGCAGCTTGACGCGCTCCATCGTGCTGCCAAACAGGCGACCTTTGCGCTTGCCGCTCAGGCGCAACATATCGCCCTGGTAGCGCAATTCACCCTTGCCAATAAAGCCCCAGGCCCCTGCGCGATGCCATTGGCCCCCAAAGTCCACTCCAAACGTGGGCCATAAACCCGATGCCGTCGCTCCCACCTGCGGATTCACGCGCTCGTCGTCGGCCATTTCAAAGCGGTCCATCATCAGCTGCGCCACCGTCATGGCCAGGCCATCGCTGCGCAAGAGCTGGGTTTGGTTATCCAGCAGCTTCTTGATGCGCATGCCCACAATCGTGCGGCGGTCAAACGGGCCCACCAACTGCCCGGGCAGAACAATTTGGTAGCGGTGGCGAGAATTTGGAGGCATCAAATCAGAAGAAAGTGAGTAATTGTTTCAATATGCATCCTGTTACTGCAAAAGCTGTGCCGCCATTTCGTTATGGATATACAAGGTCTCTGCGCGTGCTGTGCCGTCCTTGAAGGGGCCAGACTCTAAAATCGATCAATGGAAAATACTTACAACCTGACTGAACAGCACCTAGCAGATGCATGGGCCACCCTGCAGGCCCACTCTGACCACGGCACCCCCCTCGCCCCCGACGCCAACCGCCTGGCTTTTGCTGATCCTGAATTTTTGCTGCGCCGGGATGTGCGTGGTATTCGTATGCAACTGGAGATGCTCAAGCCCGAGCTGGGCCAGGCCGAGCATGGCGTGGAACACACGGTGGTGGTGTTTGGCGGAGCGCGGTTTTGCAGCCCCGAGGAAGCCCAGCAGGCCCTGGCAAAGGCGCAGGCCTCGGGCAACGCTGCCGAGCTGGCCAAAGCCCAGCGCTGGATGCGCACCGCGCCCTATTACGAGCAAGCCCGCGTGTTTGGCCGCCTGGTGGCCGAGCATGGCCTGCGCTGCCCGCCCGAACACAAGCTGTTCATCTGCACCGGCGGCGGCCCGGGCGTGATGGAGGCCGCCAACCGGGGCGCGCACGACGCGGGCGCCCAAAGCGTGGGCCTGAACATCGCCCTGCCCCACGAGCAAGGGGCCAATGCCTACGTGAGCCCCGAGCTGAGCTTTAAATTCCACTACTTTGCGCTGCGCAAGATGCACTTCATGATGCGCGCCAAGGCGCTGGTGGCCTTCCCTGGCGGCTTTGGCACGCTGGACGAGCTGTTTGAAGTGCTCACCCTGGTGCAAACGCGCAAGGCCAAGCCCGTACCCATCTTTCTGTATGGCAGCGCCTACTGGAAGCGGCTGATCAACTTTGACGTGCTGGTGGAAGAAGGCGCCATCTCCCCCGAAGACGTCAAGCTGTTCACCTATGTAGACGACCCCCAGGTCACCTGGGATGCCATCCGGCGCTTCTACAGCCTGTAAACCCCGCCTGCCAACCTGACCTGTCAACCCGCGCTGTCCCCGAGCACACCATGCCATCGCAATTTTCCACTCTGACATCCACCCTGACCGGCGGCCTGAACCACGGGGTGGATCACTACGAGAATTTTCCCGTGGCCTCCTGGCTCTGCCCGGCCCGCCTGCGCCCGGTCATCGCCGCCATCTACTGGTTTGCGCGCACGGCAGACGACATAGCCGACGAGGGCGACGCGCCGCTGGCCCAGCGCCTGGCCGACCTGGCCGCCTACCGCGCCAACCTGCACGCATGCGCCAAGGGCCACGACCCCTCCGGCCGCTGGGCCGGCCTGTTTGAAGCCCTGGCCCCTCATATTGCCCAGCACGACCTGCCGCTAGACCTGCTGGACGACCTGCTTACCGCCTTTGAGCAAGACGTGCAATACACCGCTGCAGGCTACTGGTATGCCGACCACACCGAGCTGCTGCGCTACTGCCGCTGCTCGGCCAACCCGATCGGGCGGCTGCTGCTGCACCTGTACGGCATCTACGACAAGCCCGCGCTGCACGCCAGCGACGCCATCTGCAGCGCCCTGCAGCTGATCAACTTTTGGCAAGACCTGAGCGTAGACGTGCCGCGCAAACGCTACTACCTGCCGCGCGACCTGATGGCGCTGTGCAGCGTGCAGCGCGGCGACATCATCGCGGGCAAAGACACGGCCGACACCGCCAAGCTGGTGGCCCTGTGCGAACAGCTGGCCCGCGCCACCATGCTCAAGGGCGCGCAGCTGCCCAGGCGTGTGCGCCGCCAAATCGGCGGCTTCGACGGCTGGCGCGCCAGCATGGAGCTGCGCTGCGTCATCCAGGGCGGCCTGCGCATCCTGGACAAAATCTACGCCATGGACTACCGCACCCTGGAGCGCAGGCCCCAGCTCAATGCCTGGGACGGCTGCGTAGTGGTGTGGCGGGCGTTGTGGATGTAGTCCCCAATTAGGCTGCCAGGTCAAGCAAGGCTTGTGGGCTGCGCACAGCCAGGCGCAGCAAGGTCTGCGCAGCCCCTGTGGGCTCGCGCCGTCCCTGCTCCCACTCTTGCAATGTGCGCAACGACACGCCCAATAGCTTGTGACTTGTCCGCCGATTTGAAACCACGGTTTGTTGTGGCATCATTTGATACAAAATGCAACGAGCGCATGCCGCAGACATCCACCAAGGCAGGCGCACCGTGCTGGAGTATTTGGTCAGCCCGGTGAGCAAAGCCGTGCAGGAAGCAGGCAGAGAGAAATGAAAAGTAGTATGAAAAGAGCTATCACAATGCAATCCATTTACTATAAAAATAATAGCTGCTCCCGCGATATTCTATTGGGCTACGGCGCCAAAAGACATGTAAAACAACTCACATCAGGAGCCAGCCATGCTTGAACTAGGCGCAGGCGCAGACATCGTTCGCGGTATTGGTGGGATTCTTTGGGGCATCTTGGCCATTGCATTGCTGGTGGCTTTGATCAAACCTAAAACGATCAAAGGTAAAGCCATCAGCGTACTGCTGGTACTGGTTTGCCTTATTGGGCCTATCTTGCCGGGTGCTATCAGTCGGCATAAAGAGCAAAAAGAATCTGCTGCACGCTACGCCAAAGCTGTGGCAGTGTTTGACGAGCGGTGCAAGGGAGCGGGCGAGAAGGTTTACAAGCGGGTTGAGAAAGTAGAGGGCTTGCTCTTGCTCAAGATCCGTGGAGCTGAAGACATCGGGACAAGGCGCGCCGATCCTTTGTGGCCTGATGCAGCGTTGCCAGATGAGTTAGGCAAGGACGGTTACGTACGAAGTTTTTTGTATTGGGAGAAAAATACACGAGATCCATTTACGCAAGAGATAAGAATCCTCCCAGGACGAGGTCAACTTAACTCCTATGCAGAAGATGCCATCGCACAAGGCTATCGCTTTGTAGATGTTAAACAGCCCGACGGTACGATTTTACGGTACCGCTTAGACCAATCGGCTCGTGCAGGTGACGACAAGCTAGCTATAGCACCTATCAAAGGGAAACCTGCCCGCTATGCCGTCGATTTTGTGAATGATGTCAACCTCGAGGACCGTAAGCATTGGGTGGCTGGCACCACGATCACCATTACAGACACTCAAACGGGCGAACTGATTGCGCAACGTGTGTCTTATTCATTTGAGCCTGGATTGGGCAGCACAGCTGGCTTCCGCAGCCCCTGGGGATTTGCCGTGACATGTCCATCGTTGACAAGTTGGCTGACGCGTTATCCAACCCGATTTTTTACTGACCAAATTTTGAAACCACTTTGAGGAAAAACTAAATGAGCACCGATCCAAAGACCTTACTCAAGTATGCAAATTTGCAGATGGCAGCGGAAGCTTTTCTGTCACCCAAAACTGCACCTGTACGCGCAGAAATGCGCGGACCTATCGACATCAAGTTACTCACAGACGGCAACGAACATGTAAAAAAGGGTCAGACTCCATTCCGTTGCAGGAGTAGATACATCAATATGCAATTCCGCTCACTATAAAAATAATAGCTGCTCCCGCGATATTCTATTGGTCTGCAGATAAAAGTGCAGGTAAAAGGGCAGGTAAAAGAGTCAGACTCCATTAAGTCGACACAAATTGAGCTGTTCAGTCGAACAGCCTTCTCACGCCTTTGTCCAGCGGTCGTCTGGTACGGGCTGCTTGCTGCTCACCTTGGCCCAGGCCTTGTCCGTTTTGGATTTAGATGCAGCAGCACTACGCCGCTCAAAAAAGTCTGCGGTTTCCATGGCACTGATTTTTTCTGCGATGGCGACCACGAAAAACTGGTTCATCGTCGTGTCGTCCGCAGCGGCGATGCGTTTGGAGGCCTGTTTGAGGGACTCGGGCAGGCGAAGGGCGTAGCTGCTCATGGCGTGGTTCCTTTCTTGGCAGGTGGTCGAAGCTGGAAATGGTGAAATGTTTGTTCAGGCCACTTCAACCATCTTTATTCATATCCTCAGCAATGTTAGCCTAGATCAAAGGATGCTTATTGGCCGCAGACTGCTCGCGTCAAAAGCCCAATCCTTAAAGACGGCATTTACCCCCACCAAACCCCTGCGACAATAGCGCCCATGACTCCGCAAGAATATGTCCAGCAGAAAGCCGCCGCGTCGGGCAGCAGTTTTTATTACGCTTTTTTGTTTTTGCCCAAGGAACGGCGGGCGGCGATTACGGCGTTTTATGCGTTTTGCCGGGAGGTGGACGATGTGGTGGACGAGACCAGTGATGCGTCTGTGGCGGCGACCAAGCTGGCCTGGTGGGCCAAAGAGGTGGCGCAGGCCTTTGCCCTGCCCTATGTGGAGCACAACCGCCACCCGGTGATGAAGGCGCTGATGCCGCTGACGGCGGCGTACAAGATTGAAGAACACCATCTGCAGGCCGTGATCGAGGGCTGCCGCATGGACCTGGAGCAGACGCGCTATCTGGACTACCCCAACCTGCAGCGCTACTGTCACCTGGTGGCGGGCGTGGTGGGCGAGGTGGCGGCACGCATTTTTGGCCAGACGGACGCGCAGACCACGCGCTACGCGCACACGCTGGGCCAGGCTTTTCAGCTGACCAACATCATCCGCGACGTGGGCGAAGACGCGCAGCGCGGGCGCATCTACCTGCCCGTCAGCGAGCTGCAGCAGTTTGACGTGAAAGCCCACGAGCTGGGCAAAAAGGCCTATTCCGAGCGCTTTACCGCGCTGATGAAGTTTCAGGCGGCCCGCGCCCATGCGCTGTATGACGAGGCCATGGGCTTGCTGCCCGCGGCTGACCGCCGCACGCAAAAGCCCGGGCTGATGATGGCCAGCATCTACCGCACGCTGCTGCGCGAGATTGAGCGGGACAATTTTCAGGTGCTGCACCAGCGCACCAGCCTGACGCCGCTGCGCAAGTTCTGGCTGGCGTGGAAGGTGCAGGCCCTGGGCATGAGCGCAGCGTGATATGCGCGTGCTAGTCATCGGCGCGGGCTGGGCGGGCATGGCCGCTGCGGTGGAGGCCAAGCGCCTGGGGCACAGCGTGACGGTGATGGAAGCCTCGCGCGCGCTGGGCGGCCGCGCCCGCGCCCTGAGCGTGGGCCTGCCAGGCGGCAGCACCACCACGCTGGACAACGGCCAGCACATCCTGATTGGTGCCTACAGCGCCACGTTGCAGCTGATGCGCGAGCTGGGTGTGGACCTGGCCAGCGCGCTGCACCGCCTGCCGCTCACCCTGCGCTACCCCGACGGCAGCGGCCTGGCCCTGCCCGACTGGCAGCGGCCATGGTTTGCGGGGCTGGACGTGGCAGCGGGCATTTTTACCGCCAAAGGCTGGAGCCTGTGGGACAAGCTGAGCCTGCTGCGCGCGGCAGACGCCTGGCGGCGCAGCGGCTTTGCCTGCCCGGCGCACTACAGCGTGGCCCAGCTGTGTGGCGGCGTGTCGGCACGGGTGATGGCCGACATGATCGAGCCGCTGGTGGTGTCTGCACTCAATATTGCGGCCAGCCAGGCCAGTGGCGAGGTGTTTTTGCGGGTGATGCGCGATGCGCTGTTTGCGGCGCCAGCGGCAGGCGCGGATGCAGGTGCAGGCCCCGCGATGGCGGGCTCCAACATGCTGCTGCCGCGCGTGGACCTGAGCACACTGTTTCCACAGGCAGCGGCGCAGTGGCTGCAGTCGCGCGGCGCTACCGTGCTGCTGGGCCAGCGGGTGCAGCATCTGCATTTACTATCAAAAAGTGAGCTGCCCCCGCGATATTCTATTGGGCTGCAGGCAGATTTGGTTGATGAATTTGATGCCGTCATCCTCGCCACCCCGGCCCCCGAGGCTGCCCGGCTGGTGCAGACGCTGGCTGCGCAAGATGGCGCAGGCCAGGCTGCTGAGGTCGAAGGTCAGGCCGCCAACGGCACGCTTGCTGGCAGCGCAGCGCAATGGGCCGCCACCGCCCAGGCCCTGGGCCACACCGCCATCACCACCGTCTATGCCTACAGCGCCGCCGCGCGCCTGCCCAGAGTGGTGCTGGCCCTGCGCAGCAGCGCCCAGCAGCCTGCGCAGTTTGTCTTTGACCGGGGGGCGCTGAGCGGCCAGAGTGGCGTGCTGGCCTTTGTGGTCAGCGACAGCAGCGGCGATATGGAGCAAACCGAGCAGCTGGTGATCGCCCAAGGCCAGGCCCAGCTGGGCCTGCCTGACCTGCAGCCCCTGCAGACCATTGCCGAGAAACGCGCCACCTTTGCCTGCACGCCCGGGGTGCAACGCCCCTGTATGCGTATCACGCATACCCTGCTGGCCTGCGGCGATTATGTGCAAGGCCCCTATCCCGCCACGCTAGAAGGGGCTGTGCGCAGCGGCCTGGCGGCGGCCCGCGCGCTGCCTGCCAGCTGAGCATATGCGTAGTTTTGCGTAATGCAAATCTGCGGGTAAATGAAACAATAGTTTTACAGGTATTTCAGGGATGGGTAGCCAACAACGCGCTGCGCCCTGACAAGCCATGGAGATGCTGATGACCAAAACACTTGCCCCCTTGCTCGCAGCCGCCCTGCTGGCCGCCTGCAGCACCACCGCGCCTCCTGCCGCAGCGCCGCCATTAGCCACCCCGCATGTGGTGACCTGCGCGTTCAAGTCCAACGGCACGCAGTATGAAGGCAGCTGCCAGATCCCGTGCATGGTCAACGCGCTGGCCATTGACATTGACGGCCCCAACCCCAAGGTCAGCTGCAACACGCCCCCGCGCACCGTGGCGGCCACCCTGGCCAAGGCAAGCGGCGACAACTGGCTGGGCACGATGGAAGGCAAATTCCCCGAAGACCCCACGCGCTTTGAGCTGACTGCCGGGCGCGGCGGCGCAGCCAGTGTGGCCAAGCTGCCCTACGGCTGGTTCAAGCTGCACAGCGCCCAGCAAAAAGGCGACGCACTGGTAATGACGATAGCCGCTGACAAGCAGCTGCCGCCTAACAGCGACGACATCAAGATCATCCAGCGCGCGCTGCAGCTGGTGCGCGACACCAATGTGTGGAGCAAAAAGGACAACCGCATCTGCCTGCCCAACCCGCAGCAGTGGAGCCTGTTCTGCGCCATGACGCAAGCCACCGAGGAGATATCAGGCGGTGTGCACTACCGCCAGCCCGCGCTACAGGCCGTGCGCGAAGTGGTTAACGATGTGGGCGGCACGCGGGTGGGCAAGCACCGGCTGATGGACTACAACAACCACCCCGACACCACGCTCAAAGACATTCATAACCTGTTGGCCGAAGCACAGACCCGGCTGGAAAAACGCTTTCGCTAAGCTTTTTGCTAAATCCCTTGCTGAGCTAGCCGAGGGGCGCTATTTTTTCTTTCTAGCGGCGGACGCCTTGGTGGCCTGCGGCTTTTCAGCCTCGGCTTTCGGTTGGTCACCCAAGGTCGACTTCAGCGGGCAAATCTTGAAAGCGGGGCATTTCTGGCAGCCAACGGCTACCGCGATGGGGCATAAAGTCATGGCGTGTTCCTGAGGGGGCGATAAGCTTAGTATGCGCCCTGCAGGGCCAAAATACAAAGCCTGCTACCAGGCTTCTAAAGTCTTTAATCCCACTTCAGCTGCGCAGCCAGCCGCGCGCCAGCGCCTACGCAGGCCCCGGTCACCCAAAACAGCCCGGCCACGCCCACCACCGAGCCCGCCACGCCAAACAGCATGGGCATGAGCACGCTGGAGCCGTTGATGGCGATCAGGCGCAGGCCCAGCGCCTCGCCGTGGCGGTCTTCGGGGGTGATCTGGTGCAGTGTGCTCATGATCATGGGCTGCACACAGCCCAGCGTAAAGCCCAAAAACACCGAGCACACGCCCATCGACAGGGCCGTGGGCATCAGCGGATACACCGCAAACAGCATGGCCGTCATCACCATGGCCACGGTAATTACCGCCCACTCGCGCAGGCTGTGCGCCAGCACTGGCAGCAGCAGGCGCACAGCGGCAGCAGCCACGGCAAACGAGCCCAGTATGGTGCCGATCACGCTGGCGCTGTAGTCGCGCTCATGGCCCAGCAGGGGCACCACAAAGGTGTGCACATCCCAGCACGACGACAGCAGCCAGTTGACAATCATCAGGCGGCGCATCAGCGGCTGGCGCAGCAGGTCCCAAAACTGTTTTTTCTCCTGCGTGGTGGGCACGATGGCCGGCAGCTCTTTGGTTTTGCGCACCCAAAACCAGGTGGCCAGCGGCAGCAGGGCCAAAAACATGAACGCCACCCGAAAGCTGAAAAAGTCAATCAGCAGCCCAGTGGTAAACGGCCCCAGAAAGTTGGACACTGCCGGGCCAATCGACAGCCAGCTGAACACCTGCTTGAGCTGCAGCGGGCTCTCGGCTGCGCGGCCCACATGGCGCTGCAGCGCAATCACCGCAATGCCCGTGGCCCCGCCGGTGCACAGCGCAGCCACGCACAGCGTGGCAAAGTGCGGCAGCGCAGTGGCCAGCCACATGCCGCCAGACGCCAGCACAATGGCAAAACCCACCGGCTTTTTCAGGCCGTTGCGGTCGGCATAGCGCCCGGCAGGCAGCGCCAAAAACACCTGGGTCAGCGCAAACAGCGCCAGCAGCACGCCCACCGCCGCCGCGCTGTGGCCCTCCTTCAGTGCCCACAGCGGCGCGGCCATGCGCATGCCTGCCATCGTGCCGTGCAGACACACCTGGCCAATGATCAGATGCAGCAGGGGGCGCGAGAGGGAGTTGTTCATTGATGCCCTTGCCTCAAACCGTTAGGCCCATCACGCGGGTCCATCACGCAGGCCTTTTACGCACCATTCGGCCAGAGCTTGTCCAAGGCTTCGCAAGTTGAAGATCATCCTTCGTCCGGCTCTTTGTCCAGCGGCAGCAGGGTTTGCGCCTCGGCCTCGGGCAGGGCCTCCACCTTTTTGAGCGCGCGGGTCATCACGTTGGTGCGGGTCTGGGCCTGGTCCAGCGTGGTCAGCACGGTCTGCGTCTGCGCGCGGATGCGGGTCAGCACATCGCCAAACTTGCCAAACTCCGTCTTCACCGCGCCCAGCACCTGCCACACCTCACTGCTGCGCTGCTCCAGCGCCAGCGTGCGAAAGCCCATCTGCAGCGCGTTCAGCATGGCCAGCAGCGTGGTGGGGCCTGCCAGCGTAATGCGCTGCTCGCGCTGCAGGCTCTCCATCAGCCCTGGGCGGCGCAGTACCTCGGCATACAGGCCCTCGGTGGGCAAAAACAGAATCGCAAAATCGGTGGTGTGCGGCGGCTGCACATATTTGTCGGCAATCGACTTGGCTTCCAGCTTGATGCGCGCCTCCAGCGCCCTGCCCGCCACCTCGGCGGCCAGCACGTCGGCGCGGCCCTGCGCGTCCAGCAGGCGCTCGTAGTCGTCGCTGGGGAATTTGGCGTCAATCGGCAGCCACAGCGGCGTGCCGTCCTCGCTCTTGCCCGGCAGGCGGATGGCGAAGTCCACCACGTTTTTGCTGCCGGGGATGGTGGCGGTTTGCACGGCATACTGATCGGGCGCAAACACCTGCTCCAGCAGCGCGCCCAGCTGCGCCTCGCCAAACATACCGCGCGTTTTCACATTGGTCAGCAGGTGCTTGAGGTCGCCCACGCCCTGCGCCAGGTTTTGCATCTCGCCCAGGCCTTTGTGCACCTGCTCCAGCCGGTCGGCCACCTGCTTGAAGCTCTCGCCCAGGCGCGTCTGCAGCGTGGACTGCAGCTTTTCGTCCACCGTCTGGCGCATCTCGTCCAGCTTGGCGCTGTTGCTGGCCTGCAGCTGGGCCAGCTGCACATTGAGCGTGTCGCGCACCTCGCGCATGCGCAGCGCGTTGCCATCGGTAATCTGCTGCAGCTGCTGCGTCAGGTTGCCCTGAAAGCCCGCCAGGCTCTGCGTGAGGTGCGTCTGAATCACCGCCAGCGACTGCGCCTGCTCCGCCCGGTCCCCCCGCGCCAGCTCCGCCATCTCCCGCCGCAGTTCCCGCTCCAGCCGCTCGTTAGCCAGCGCCAGCGTAGATTTCACCTCCTGATGGCGCGCAGAGTGCTCCTCTTTTAATAGCTGCTCCCGCGATGTTCTATTGGCCCCCAGCACGAAAAGCCATATAAAAAGCACGATCAGCAGCAGTAAATTCAGCGCGCCAAGCAGCAGCGGTAATGTGTTGTCCATGGCTAGAGTCTAACGTGTGGGCTTATGCAGTCATCGGGCAGGAGTGCGCGAAGCGATGGCCTATCGCGCTGTTAAGCCCAGGCCTACGCGCAAAGAATTTGACTGAATGCAAATAGGCTTTTGGGACGCTTAAGCTATAGTGCATGCAACGAATACGCTCACATACCTAGTCTAAAAGTCGAGCTAACTGCAATAAAGCGGCGCCGAATTTCATAGAATTTTATAACTGTATGAATGATCAGTATACTCATTTAAAGCGTAGATCACAAGCCACTTTTGGGAGTATTTAAATGCCAAGTTTAAATCGCAGCGCAATTTGTATACCGCAGATTTCGCGACATACACTACGTTAGACATCCTCGATGCGAGCGGCCACGTTACTGATCGTTCTTTCCATGACATTCGGGGCTGCCCTTGCCCAGAACAAGACATTTTCAGCGCAATGTGGAGGCAACGATTTTCGCGTTATTCATAAAAAGATCTCCGCTCACCCGCTGAACAATCAATACACACTCAACGCATATGTAGGCTCCCACGTAAGGACATTGCATGTTGCAAATGATGGCGGATGGTTCCACGCAAAATGCGTCCGGTCTACAGCAGGTTCTTGGTACGTACTTTTTCAAGCGTACTGCGGCGGCTCGGTGTGCCGTGAGGATACGTTTGGTCTCGTCAATGCTCAGGCCCTCAAGATTGTATTGCGGCCAAATCGGAAAAAAGTGAGCAACTATTCTGCTGTATCGAAGATACTTGGTTACTAGGCACCACTTCTCGAAAGTGACAAAGATGCCTTCTGCTGTAAGTGAAAAATCTAACTTTCTATTGGTGCGAACGCCTATCGGTGCAGCACAATTCAGACATAAGGCCGCTAATGAAAACAACTGTCGACGCAACAGTCCTGAAAAACGTAAGGGCCACACTTCATGCTACTGCACGTGATCCATTGCTCGTGGAGCAGCGCTTTGATCTTGCGAAGTTTTCAGCGAAGACATTTACAAGTTCAGGGGAAGAGCTTCATATTCTTGGTCATATCATCGGGCCAGATCGAGCAGAAGGAGCATCACCTTTCGGCCACGGGAGCGATGAAGCGGTGAGCATATCCACAATGTTAAGAATCGGAGGACAGTTGATCTCCTCCAGTACGGATCTCTTCAAAGATGGACGTACATACGCGGCGGCAGCATTACTTCGACAGCTCGTCGAAATCGAATACCTCGCGTGGGCGGTGGAAGAAAAAAATGGCGAGGGAGAACGCTGGCTCCGCAGCGACAAGTCGGAAAGAGAACAATTTTTCAAACCCGCCAAGCTGAGAAAGGCAGCAGGCCAGAAATTCAGAGGGCAAGACTACGGCTATCACTGCGAGCTTGGAGGCCATCCAACGCCAAGAGCAACCCTGTTGCTTCAGAACAACCCCAATTCCACACAGTTACTGCTTTCTGATTTGCTCGGTCATACCGGTCGCATCTGGGAGCATTTTGTAGGGTGGGCCAAGGAAAGCCAATACGGCACGCCAATCCTTAGCCGCACGCCTGAAATGCGCAATAAATTCATGGCTTGGAAGGCAGCCGATCCCCTACTTGGTTTGCCACCTCCACCATGATTGCAAGCAGATGAGCTATTTCATTGCGTAAGCTATAGTACTTGCAATGAATACTCACACATACTTGGTTTAGATAATGATTGAACTTCAATGGAAGGCGGCGTTGTTTCATGAGATTTTTATAACTGGATGAGCAAACTGCATAAGTGCCTGAAGCACAATCTACGAGCCAATTTCAGGAGCATTTGATGTCTGGATTAGATTGCAATAGCAGCTACAGACCGCAGGTTTTGCGATATACATGAGGTTACCCTCGAAAAAATGTTCGCTCTCAAAGTGCAAATCAATAACGACACTCCCGTCACAGGTGGCGCGAAGGACCTCGGAGTGCTGTCCGCATTACTCACTTGCTCTGGCAAGCTGGGCCCGGCAAGCGTCCCCTTTCGCGATGATGAAACGCAAGATTTCACCTTTCGCCTAGGTGGCCTGACTTCCCGAGCGAACGGTGAATTAGACGAACATCTCGTGTGGTTGGAGCATCGCAAGTTAAAGCTCGGAGACAAAGTGACCGTCCAGATTGTTGAGACAGACAATGTCGACGCAGTGCGCAGTGGCAGGGTGGCTGAAGAAGCTGCCGACGATGAGCGTGTCTACTTTGAACACTGCAAGCAAGCCTATTTCGACCTTCGAGGCAAATATGAATCAGAGGGTTAACAGGTCGCTCATCGCGGACACGCAGCAGCGGGTAGCCTCATCGCAGCGCTTGCTACAAGCCAGTCAACTCCAGCCTTATGCCGCTTCAACCCATGCTAGCCACAGTTCGTAATGCACTAGCAAAGCGGCTTGAGGTGCTCGCCGAGATAGCGGGTCTTGCGTTGTCGTTGTCGGGGGCCACGCTAGCTGCCGTACTGGGCAAGCTTGTCGTAGCAGTGGTGCTAGGAGCCATCACACTGGGCTTTTTCTTGCGGCTCTCTAACCGCCGCGCAGGTCAAGTGGCCCTGCCCGCACCTATGCCGCTATGGGTTCGTCCACTTGCCGCCGCGCTGTCAGTCGTTGAAGTGGCGGCACTTGTGGAGGCCATCAACCTGCCTATACGCTTTCATGACCCAGGTTTCGCATACGTACACTGGGTGCTGACACTCATAGCAGTTGTAGTCGCGTACACGCTGCAGGTTCGTCTGTTTCGTATGCTTCGGGGCAAGACTGGTGAGCCGGAGTCTCCATAACCGTCCTTCGATCCGAAGCCGCCTTGCGGATCAACTTAATTCTGGCATCAGATACCAATGAAAAACTCCAAAGACTTTTTACCAAGAGATCCAGATGATCAGAAATTTCTCTTGGAGAATACTTGGTGTAGTCATTGCCAAGAGGCTGATATTGGTCTTGTAAACCCCTATGAGTATGAAGAGGCGGCTCAGGTTTTCTTAGAGGGAAACTGCGCTCGGTGTGGCAGCCTGGTTGTGTCAGAGATCATTGAAAAACCCGCCCAATATAGCTACCATCGCCTCATGCAACTTACCGATGCGTGACGCGGCTAGGCAGGCTTCGACGCCCTGCTCACTTTAAGGAGCATTTAACATTTGCCCTGTATCGTCAACATCAAAGATGCACCAAGGCTACCCCATGACGCCTCTGTTCAAAAAGCTCAACCTGCCCGCGGTGCCCGCCATTCACGTTGTGAACGCGCCAAGCTCTTTCGAGCCCGAGCTGCGCGCACTGGAAGGCGTGAAAATCCAGCGGGCGGTCACCGGAAAAGTCAGCTTTGCCCTCGCCTTTGTCAAAACCATCGATGAAGTGGCCAGCGCCACGCGGGAGTTGACCCGCGCTGCCAAGGGCGACGCCCTACTCTGGATGGTCTATCCCAAGGCTTCTTCTAAAAAACTCAAGTGCGAGTTCAACCGCGATACCGGCTGGCAGGCACTGGGCAAGGCGGGCTACGAGCCCGTGCGGCAAGTGGCCATTGACGAAGACTGGTCAGCCCTGCGCTTTCGCAAAGTGGAGTTCATCAAGACGATGACCCGACACCCAGACGGCACGCTGTCAGATGCTGGACGCCAGAAGGCTAAGGCACGGCGTGATGCCTAAACTGGAGCAGAATGCTCCTCTTTTAATAGCTTCTCCCGCGATATTCTATTGGCCTGCGGCACAAAAAGGCATATAAAAGCACGATCAGCAGCGGTAAATTCAGCGCTCTAGGCTGCAGCGGCATGTTGTCTATGGCTAGCGTCTAAGGCCCGGGCTTGAGCGGCTATTGGCTTTACTCGCATGATTCGATGGCCCATCACCGACTTACACACACGCCGATGTGCAAAGAAATTGATCCTAATCAGATGGCGCTCTATAACTGTATGAATTATCAGTATAATCGCTTGAAACCCATACTACAAGCCACGTTAAGGATGTATTTAATGTCCAGACTAGATTACAACAGCATATTTAGACTGCAAGTTTTGCGGTCTACGTTACGCTAAATTTCACCTTGCGTTCTAGTATTTTGTAGATACAATTAAGTATGCTCACGTGGGACGAGCCAAAGCGCAAGCTGAACATCAAGAATCACGGGCTTGACTTCGTTGGATGTGATGCGATCTGGGACCACTTTACAGTGACCCGCGAGGACAGGCGGCAAGACTACGGCGAAGAGCGTCTGGTTTGTTTTGGTCTTCTGGAGTCAGATGTGGTTGTGATGGTTTACACCGAGCGCCCGAAAGGACCTCACGTGATATCGCTGCGAAAGGCAGAAAAACATGAAGCTCGCTACTACCGCCAAGTTGCCAAAGAAAACCTCGGCTGAGGTCAACGACCCGGACAATCCCGCATGGACTGAGGACATGCTGGGTGCGCCAGTGCTGAAACGTGGGCGTGGGCCGCAAGCTGCCCCCACCAAGGTTCTCACATCTGTGCGTTTGGATGCGGATATTTTGGAGTTCTTCAAGTCAAAAGGGGCTGGCTATCAGTCTCGAATCAATGCAGCGCTTCGCATGGAAGTCGAGCGAAACTCAACTGGTCGCCCAAGAACGACAACGCGCAAGCGCGTAGTGGCTTGACTTCGACGTTGGGCGCCAAACTTGCGTGCAACAGCGAAGCATTGCCTTGTTCAAGCAACCCAAGCGATTTCAAGCTCACATCCGCTGTCGCGTTCAGCACCCTACTCCTGATAACTCTCCCCGCCGCCATCAATCCGGCCCATGCGCAGCACGCTGCGCAGGCAGACGCAAATGGGCCGAAGCCTATGCCGCCTTGGAGGCGCAAGGCTACCGAAAAACCTTGCTAGAGAACGAACTGGAAGCGGGCAGCAAGCCCACGATGCAAGCAGGTTTGCTGTCAGAGTAAACAAGGCATAAGGCCGAATGAGTTAACCCCATTCGGCCTCTCTCACTTCGGCACCATCAACGCTACGCGGCTGCGCCACTTCCTGCACACCGCTGCGCCCACCAGCAAGGTAGCGCCACCAGCAAGCAACAGTGTGAGCTGGGTGCCTATCGCGTCTTGCAGCATGCCCTGCACCAGCGCGCCCAGGCCCATGCTGCCGCGATACACCATGAAGTAGCAGGACATAACGCGGCCGCGGTGCTCGGGCGACGCGCTAAGCTGCAGCAGTGAGATGGTAGACACGGCATTGGCTACGGCTACAAAGCCAAAGACGGCAGCTATCGCCATCGCAACGTGAAAATTTTCAGTTTGAGACAGTGCTATCAAGCTGAAGCCGAGCAGAAACACGGTGAACAGGGGCACATCGCGCAGCACAGGGCGTTTGCCCAGCGCGACCAGCGCCACACCACCGAGCAGCGCCCCTACACCACAGGCTGAGGTAAACAAGGCGGTGCCGTCTAACAGCCGGCCAAGCTGCCGCTCGGCGATGGAGGGGATCAGGTCCATCAACGGGCGTGCAAGCAGCGACGTGGCAGCCATTGCCGCAAGCAGCGTGGCAATGGCTGGCATAGCGAATGCATAAGACAGCCCTGCCTTGAAATCTGCCACTACCTTATAGCTGCCGGCGGCTGGCAGCACCTGCGCCCTTTCCATTTTGTAAAAGCGCAAGGCAATAACCTGCGGCACAAAGCTCAACGCATTAAGCCAAAACACCAGCGCATAGGACCCGTGCTGGATTGCCAGTAGCGCAAGCACCGGGCCAATAAAACGGGCGACATTGAAAGTGACCGAGTTGATGGCCACCACGGAGGGCAAGCTGTCTTCTTTGAACAAGCTGGCAATCAGCGCCTGGTTCGCCGGCCCAGAGACCGCCTGCACACACCCTGACACCATCGAGAACAGCAGCAGCACAGGCACATTCACCCACTCCAGCGCAGACAGCAGCGCCAGCACGAGTGAGCTAAGCGCTGCGGCAGTGCAGCACCCAGCCACCAGAGAGCGCGCGCTATGCCTGTCGGCCCATACGCCGCCCAGCGGCCCAGCCAGAATGACAGTAACCACCTCCACAGCCACCACGATGCCCAGCCAAGATGCTGAGGCAGTAATCTTCCAGACTAGCAGAGCCAACACCACACGCTGCATCCAGCCGCCGATGTTGGACAGCGTGGTGACGCTGAAGAACAGCGCAAAGTTGTTGCTATGACCAAGGAGGGATAGCAAACCAGTGCGCATACGCTGGCCTACAACATGGGTAGATGCATATGTGCGGAGAACCGCTGGGCCTTGTGGACGTGGGCCATGGTGCCTACACACTCCACGCTTTGTACAGCGTCCACACCCCAATCAACACAAACCCCGCCCCCGCCACCAGCTGCAGTGCGCGGGGTGACACCAGGGTGCCTAGCCAGCTGCCGGCGACTACGCCGATGCCTGCGCTGAGGGTGAGCGCGGCGCTGGCGGCGAAGAAGATGGTCCACTTGCTGATGGGGGCGCTGCAGTCGGAGGCAAACAGCATGGTGGCGAGCTGGGTTTTGTCGCCCAGCTCGGCCAAAAAGACGGCGAGGAAGACGGTGAAGAAGGCTTGGAGTGCGGCAGTAGTCATGCCGCTATTCTAAGCAGCCGGGCTGTCAGCGCGGCTTGGGGCTGTTTAGCGGTGTCACGGCTTTGCCGTTGATCAGATAGCCGATCAAATTGTCAGCCGCCAGCGTGGCCATGGCCTTGCGGGTGGGCCCGCTGGCGCTGCCGATGTGGGGGGTGAGCACCACGTTTTTCAGGGCCAGCAAGCCAGGGTTGATCTTGGGCTCACCTTCAAACACGTCCAGGCCAGCGCCCAAGATTTTGTTGGCGGCCAGCGCGGCGGCTAGCGCGTCTTCGTCGATCAGGCCGCCACGGCCGATGTTGACGATGGTGGCGGTGGGCTTCATGAGGGCGATCTCGGCAGCGGCCACGGTGTGGTGCGACGCCGGGCTGTAGGGCACGACCAGGACGACGTGGTCGGCTTGCTTGAACAGGTCTTGTTTGCTTACGTAGCGCGCCTTCACAGTGGCCTCGGTGGCGGCGTCGAGCTGGGAGCGGTTGTGGTAGATCACGTTCATGCCAAAGCCGTGCGCGCCGCGTCGGGCAATGGCCTGGCCAATGCGGCCCATGCCGAGGATGCCCAGGGTGGCGCCGTGAATGTCGCTGCCCAGCAGCATGTCAAAGCTCATTTTTTTCCACAGGCCTGCGCGCAGGTAGGCCTCGGCTTCGCTCACGCGGCGGGCGGTGGCCATCAGCAGGGTGAAGGCCATGTCGGCGGTGGTTTCGGTCAGCACGTCGGGCGCGTTGGTGGCCTGCACGCCCGCAGCGGTCATGGCGTCGATGTCAAAGTTGTTATAGCCCACCGACATGTTGGCGCAGATTTTGAGCTCGGGGCATTGGGCCAGCAGCGCGGCATCAATGCGCTCGCCACCACTGGTGAACGCGCCCACCTTGCCCTGCAGCTTGGCAATCAGCTCTTCGCGCGACCAGATGGCGTCGTCGGGGTTGGTCTCCAGCTCAAAGTGGGGGCGCAGACGGTCGATGGCTTCGGGGGCGACGGCGCGGGCAACAAGAATGGCAGGTTTGGACATGGTATTTACAGTGTTTTAGGGCTGCAGGCCAATAGAATATCGCGGGAGCAGCTATTTATTTAGGAGCAATTGGCAGATTAATTGTAGTCGGGTTTGCCTGCGCTGCGGCTGCGGGAGTCGCAGCTAAGACGGGCTTGGCACCACGCAAAGGCTCGGGGTGCCAGCCGTGTACGGCCATGAGGATGACAAAGCCCAGCACATAGCCCACCGCCACATGCCAGCCGCCTTTGAGCCAGGCGCCGACCGACTTGGCCTCGGGGTACATATTGCTCAGCGCCACCCCTGCGGATGAGCCAAACCAGATCATGCTGCCACCAAAGCCCACGGCATAGGCCAGTATGCCCCAGTCGTAGCCGCCCTGGCGTAGGGCCAGCGCGGTGAGCGGAATATTGTCAAACACGGCGCTCAAAAAGCCCAGGCCCAGCGTGCTGATCCACGACGCGACGGGCAGCTTGTCCACCGGCATCATCGATGCGCACAGCACCAGAGACAGCAAAAACACGCTGCCTTTGACGGCCTCGGGCAGCAGACCCCAGCTGGGCTTGCGCCAGACGCTGGTGGCCAGCACAGCCACCCACACCGCCACGCCAATCACCGGAAAATGCTCCAGCACCGCAGGATTGTTCAGGTTAAACCACACATTCGCGCCCACCGCAGCCACCAGGATGATGGCCACAATGGCCAGCCGCGCATACTCCACATGCGCGCCCTTGGGAGCGTCTTTCATGATGGGCTGGTAGGCATGCTGCTGGCGCGCCGCGATGATGCCGAAAAACAGCAGCGCAGGCACGGCAGCGGTGTAGGCGTCCAGCACCTGCAGCGGGCTGGCCCCGGCAATCCACAGCATGGTCGTCGTCGTATCGCCCACCACCGAGCCCGCGCCGCCTGCGTTGCTGGCCGCCACGATAGCCGCCAGATAGCCAATATGCACACGCCGCTGGTACAGCACGGTGGCCATAGCACCGCCAATCATCGCCGCGGCAATATTGTCCAGAAAGCTGGAGATGACAAACACCAGGATCAGCATGACAAAGCCGCCCTTCCAGTCATCGGGCAGATAGTTAGGCAGGATGGCGGGGATCTCGGATTTTTCAAAATGGTCAGCCAACAGCGCAAAGCCCAGCAGCAGGCCCAGCAGATTGGCCAGGGTGACCCACTCATGGCCTAGGTGCTTGAGCAGCGAGAAGTCGGTAAAGCCCAGCTTGTAGGCTGCAATCAGCACCATCCCGGTCAGCGCCACATACAGCGTCTGGCCGTGGAACAAGGCTACGCCCAGCAAGGTGGCAGCAAACAAGAAAAACTCAACAGGAATGCCAGCGATGGTCATAGCAGATCAAGCCACCTGGGGAATGTCAAACACCTGGCGCAGATAGGCCAGGTACTTTTCGTCTTCGCACATGTTTTTGGATGGTGTGTCAGACAGCTTGGCCACTGGCTGGCCGTTGCAGCGGACCAGCTTGATGACGATCTGCAACGGTACGTGGTCTGGCGGGTCGCCCAGATCGTTGGTGAGGTTGGTGCCAATGCCAAAGGCCAGTTGGCAGCGGCCGCGAAAGCGCTGGTACAGCTCGATGGTGCGCGGCACAGTCAGGCCGTCGCTGAAAATCAAAATTTTGGTTTTCGGGTCTACGCGGTTGGCCTGGTAGTGCGCAATCAGGCGCTCGCCCCAGGCAAACGGGTCTCCGCTGTCGTGGCGTGCGCCGTCAAACAGCTTGCAGAAAAACATGTCAAAGTCGCGCAAAAACGCGCTCATGCCATACACATCGGACAGCGCAATGCCCAGGTCGCCACGATACTCCTTGGCCCAGGACTCGAAGGCAAAAATCTGGCTGTCGCGCAGGCGCGGGCCCAGCGCCTGAGCGGCCTGCAGGTATTCGTGCGCCATCGTGCCCAGCGGCGTCAGGCCCAGCTTCATGGCAAACAGCACATTGCTGGTGCCCGCAAACTGGCCTGCGGGGGACGATGCAGGGTCGGTGCCCAGCTGCGCGGCCAGCACACGCAGCACCTCTTCGTGCCAGGCTTTGGAAAAGCGCCTGCGGGTGCCATAGTCAGCAATCTTGAGCTCGCGCAGGCCCTCGCCGTGCAGCAGCTCAATCTTGGCCTCCAGGCGCTTGCGCCCGTCCATCAGGCGCGGCACTTTCTGCGTATTGCGAAAGTACACCTCGTTGACGATGGCCAGCACCGGGATCTCAAACAGGATGGTGTGCAGCCAGGGACCTTGCACGGTGATGTCCAGCTCGCCGTTGGGCTGGGGCGTCACGCTGATGTATTTTTCGTTCAGGCGAAACAAGCCTAAAAAGTCCACGAAGTCGCTTTTGATAAAGCGCATGCCACGCAGATAGGCCAGCTCGGCGTCGGAAAACCGCAGGCTGCACAGCGAGCGGATTTCCTCGCGGATCTCCTGGGCATAGGGGGCCAGATTGATGCCAGGGTTGCGGCACTTGAACTTGTATTCCACCTGCGCGCCAGGAAACTGGTGCAGCACCACTTGCATCATGGTGAACTTGTACAGGTCGGTATCGAGCAGACTGGTGATGATCATGGCCTGATCGTACCAAACATCCAGGCCCGGCCTGGCGCTCTGGTCAGGGCCCTAGCCAGCGGTGGCTGTAGCCCACCAGCAGCATGTGGGGCAAGGTCAGCGCGCCCAGGGCCACGATCAGCCACTGCACCACCGTGCTGTTGATCTGCTGCGGCAGAGCTGCAGGCATGGCGCGCCACAGCAGCAGCATGAGCAGCGCCGTGGCCAGGCCCGTCAGCGCAATCACCCAGGCCAGCCGCTGCCTGCCCAGCGGGCTGCGCGAGGCGTGCTGCGCCAGCGCCCTGCGCACGCGCGCCATGTGCGCCAGGCTGTGCCACAGCCCAAAATACACGGCAAAGGCCATCAAGGGCGACAGCGCTGCATTAAGCGCCAGCACCACGGCTACCTCCAGCGCTGCGCGCACAGCGCTGTCTTGCAGCGCAGGTGTGTCCCTGTGCTGGGTATGGCAGATGATGGCCCACAGGCCCCAGGCTGCCGCGCCCACCGCCCATGCGACAGCCAGAGCCTGCCACACCTGCCACACAAGGGCGTGGCTGGCGCCCAGCGCGGGTGCTATGAGCGTGGACAGGGCTGTGCCAGACAGCAGCACTGGCGCCATCACACTGGAGCCACCTACCACACAGCGCATGGCCAGGCTGTGGCGGTACAGCTCGCCAAAATGCCACACTGACATGAGCAGCAGGGCCAGCAAGGCCCAGGCCATGGACAGCGACAGCAGCCAGGCCGCCCCAATGGCCAGCAGCAGATAAGCCAGGCCGTACAGCGCGGCCTTGGAGGTGGGCTTGAACTGGTAGAGCAGCAGCGCGGTGTCCAGCGCGCCATGGCCCATGCCCAGCGTGAGCGTGAGCAGCACAAAGGCATACCAGCCCAATGCGGGGCTTAAGCGGTCTAGCGCCACCAAGGCAGCCATAGCCACGCAGGCTGCCATCAGCGCCCGCAACGGTGTGCGCAGCAACTGCATCAGCGCAGCTTCCAGCCCTGGGCCAGGGCAGCGGTGGCAAAAGGCCACACCGGCAGCGAGCGCATGACGCGCAGGCGCTGCCCTGCGCTCACCTTGCCTGCTAAAAACGCCACCACATCGTCGGCAGGCACGGCACCAAAAAGTTGCATGAAATACTGCGGGGCCTGCTGCCAGTTGCGCGAGAGCGCCTGCAAAAACACCGCGTCCATCCAGCTTTCGGTGGCAGTGCGCTCAAAGCGGGGGGCTTGCCAGGTGGCCAGCGACTGTGTGCGCACAGCGGCTGTCAGCGAGCTGGCGATCTGCTGCGCATGCGCCAGGGTATTGACAAAAGCATAGCCGGTGGAAGGCCGCAGCGTGCCGCCCGCACGGCCCAGGCCCGTGGTGGCGGGGTCAGCGTGTGCCTGCGCGTCCAGCGGCAAGACGCCCTGCTCCCGGTAGCTGATGTCATAGGGCTGGCCGCCAAGCTGCTGGTGCAGATAGGCGCGCAGCTCGGCCTCGTAGTCGGGCTGCCACTGCGCGGGCGAAATCCACGTGCTCTCTACCAATGCATTGCGTGCGCTATAGGGCAGCACATACCAAAAATGCAGGCCTTGCGCGCTAGGCTCAAACGCCATGAGCTGCACGGTCTGCGGGTCAAACGCATCGTGCGCGGTATGGATCTCCCAACCCGCAAACTGCTGCACCAGCGCGCTGGGCGATACCTTGGTGGACGGCCGTGCGTCCAGCACATGCCTGGCCAGCAGGGTTTCGCCCTGCTCTGTGGTCACTTGGGTGAGGCCGCGCTGGTTTTGCAGCTGGGCCACGCCACAGCCCATGCGCAGTGTGATGTGGGCTGCGGTGCTGATCGTTTGCTGCGCCGCTTGGTAGAAATCATTGGCGTCAATGCTGGCATAGGCTTGCTGCGCTGAGCGGTGGGTGCAGGTCTGGCCCTTGCTGGAGACGCTCCACTGGCTCCAGCGCTGGCGCTCGATGGCGTGGTAGCGGTGCAAGGGACGCTCTGTGGGTGTCCAGTAGCTCCAGGTGCGGTCGCGCTGGTAGCTGCTGCGCTTTTCCAGCACCAGCACCGACAGGCCCGACAGCTCAGGGGCCGCCAGCTCGGCAGCCAGCGCCAGGCCGCTGAGCCCTCCTCCTGCAATCACGATGTCCCAGGGGGCAGTCATGCTCAAGGCTACTGCTGCAAGCCCGCTGGAAAACCGGGCACTGTGCACAGGTGAGACAGGTCGCTGCGCCAGACATCGCGGCGTGCGCGCGGACGGTGGATCTGCGGCGTGAGCAGTGTGCGCGCGAGCAGGCTGGATTTTTCGGCGCTGCCCAGTGAGACACGGCCTTGCCAAAACCTGTCAACACCGCGCTGGGCGATCTTGTGGCCAATCGCCTGGTACAGCGCCAGCGCAATGCGGATGGCCCTGCGGTTATGGCGCGGGATGGCGTGAAAACCGGTTTGCGCATAGACATAAAAATCATCAGCCAGCCGCAGCAGGCGCTGGATGGCGGCAAACGCCTCGTTGCGCTGGGCGGGCGTTTGCGGTGCGGCCAATGTCTGCGGGCTCACGCCCCATTGCGCGGGAATGTAGCAGCGTCCGCGGGCGGCGTCTTCCACCACGTCGCGGGCAATATTGGTCAGCTGCATGGCCACACCCAGGGCGATGGCGTAGCCCTCGGCCTGGGCAGGCGCGCCCAGCAGCGGGCGCATCATCTGCCCTACTGTGCCAGCCACGCCGTAGGCAAAACGCAGCAGCTCCTGCTCAGTCTGCAGGCTGCGCTGTGCGGTGTCAGCCAGCAGGCTGTCCATAAAGCATTCGATCACTGCGCCCGGCACGCCATGGCCTTGCAACATGCGCCCGGCCTGCTGGGCCAGCGTGGGCGCTGGGCTGGTGTGCGCTTGCAGTACGTCGCTGCGCAGCTGCTGCAGGCACTGCAGCCGCTCCTGCCAGGTGCCCAGGCTGTCCTCGTCGGCATAGTCATCGGCTGTGCGCGCAAAGGCATACAACAGCGCCGCATCGCGCCGGGCTGCGGGCGACAGAAAGCGCGCCGCCCACGAGAATGACTTGGCGTGGTGGTTCATCACCTCCTGCGGGCTCATGGCAGCGTGTGTCATTGCACCGACCCAAACAACAGCCGCTCCACCACTTTGGCCGAGGTCACCACCCCGGGCACCCCCGCACCAGGGTGCGTGCCTGCGCCAACAAAATACAGGTTGGAGATATCGGCTGCGCGGTTGGGAAAGCGAAAGCCCGCCGACTGCGTGAGCTTGGGCGTGATGGAAAAGCCCGAGCCTAAAGGGGCCAGCAGTTCACTGGCAAAATAATTGGGCGTGACCATATGCTCGTCCACAATGCATTGCGACAGGCCAGGCAGTATGCGCCGCTCCAGCTCGGACTGCAGCAGGGCCTTGAAGGGTGCGGCCTGCTGCTGCCAGTCGATGCCTGCGGCCAGATTGGGCACGGGCACCAGCGCATAAAAGCTGTCATGGCCCTCGGGCGCATACTGCGCATCGGTGGCGGTGGGGCGGTGCAGGTAAATGCTCAAATCGTCGCTCAGCTGCTGGGTTTCAAAGATTTTATGCAATACCTCGCGGTAGGTGTGACCAAACAAAATAGTATGGTGCGGCACATTGGCATAGACCCTTTTGGTGCTGAAATACCAGACGAACAGCCCCATGGAATATTGCTTGGAGGTCAAGGCCTTGGGCTGCTGCTGCGACAGGGGCAGCAGCTTGGCCAGTGTGTGGCCTGCATCGGCATTGCTGATCACGGTGCTGGCTGGCAGGTGGCGTCCGCCGCGCAGCTGCACACCCGTGGCTTGCCCGCCCTGGGTGGTGATGGTTTGCACATCAGCGTCCCATTCAAACTTCACGCCGTGGCGCTGGCCCAGCGCCACCAGGGCCTGCACCAGACGGGCCATGCCGCCGCGCGGAAACCACACACCCCATTTGCGCTCCAGATAATGGATCAGGCTGTAGATGCTGGTGGTGTCAAACGGATTGCCCCCGACCAGCAGGGGCTGAATGCTGAAGGCACGGCGCACGCGCTCGTCCTGAAAATACCGCGCGGTCAGCGCATAGACCGAGCGATCGGCACGCAGGCGCATCATCGCTGGCAGGGCTTTGAGCATGGACTGCCAGCCCAGAAAAGGCTGGTCACCCAGCTCTTCATAGCCTTTTTCAAACAGCTTTTGGGAGTGTGCCAAAAACGCAGGATAGGCCTGCGCGTCAGCAGAAGAGAATTTGGCAATTTCAGACTGGATCTGCGCGGTAGAGCCGCCATAGTCCAGCTGCGAGCCATCGGCAAAGCGCATTTGGTACCAGGGGGTGACGGGCAGCAGCTCTACATGGTCTGACAGCCTTTCGCCAAACAGCGCAAACAGCTCTTCAAACAGCACGGGCGCAGTGAGCACCGTAGGCCCTGCGTCATAACGAAAAGACAGGCCAGCAGCAGACTTGGCAAACTCGCGTCCTCTGCCGCCAGGGCCGGGCAAGCGGTCTACGACTGTAACTTGTGCACCCCGCGCGGCCATACGCAAAGCGGCGGCCAAGCCGCCGAATCCTGCACCAATCACCACTGCCTGCATCCACGTTCCTTCGCACCCAACCGCTGGGGTTTATGTCATCACACAGAAGGATCGTAACCTAACTGCGCGCTGTCACAGCGCGCAGTTAGGTCTATATGCAGACATCGTAGGGTCAATATCTGCAGCGGTATCTCTACTTGCTGGCACTCGCCTGGGACTCGCTGACTGCGACGCTCCAGATGATCAAACCGAATGCAATTTTGTTAAGCACGTCAGCCAGGTTGTAGATGATGTTGAGCGCATTGGCACTGGCTTCTGGTCCGGCACCTGTGAGGTAGCCAAAGAAGTAACCAATCGGATAGATGGCCCAGCCGAAAGTGACGATCCAGCGCATGGTGCTGAAAGCCGACTGCACTGAAGGAGGTGCGCTGGTGGCGTTGATCTTGCCAGCCTGGCCCATGAAGATCTCATACAGGATGAATGCCCAGCCTGCCATACCGATGATGAATGCAGGCCATGCTGACATGTACCTTGCCTCACCCAGATAGCCACCGATCAACATGACCAAAGTGCCCACCATGAGGCGCCAGAACACGCCTACGGGTACTTTGGTGATAGCCGACAAGATCAGGAAGAACTCGATCATCAGCAGCGGTACGGTAATCAGCCAGTCAATGTAGCGGAACACGGTGGGCGATGTGCCTGTATTGACCCACACTTCGCGCATGTACAGATAGTGCACTGCAGCAATCAAGGTGACCAGGCCCGACACGGTGAGCGAGGTTTTCCATTTGGCAGAAACCCGATCGCGCTCCAGAAAGAAAAATACCGTGGAGGCAATCAATGCCATCGTGATGAGCCAGAAAGAAATGCCTACAAAATCATCGGGTTTGAGCAAGGCGCCCGATGCTGCGAAGGCTTGATTGGCTGTAAATGTTGTGATGGCTCCAAGGCCTAGGACTGAGGCTTTCTTGAGCCCATTACTGTTTGACATCATGCGGGTCTCCTTATGAAAATGCATGACCGGATTGAAATGAAGAGCCTGTGGGCCCTTCGCCTGTCATGATTTCAGTGATCCCGCTATTGCGACTCCAGACTAATCATGAAATTTCAGTATAGCCATCTCTGAGTTTGTCAACCTTCGGGAAAACTCTTATCTTTTTTGTGCAAAATGGCACACATCGGGATATTCGTGTTGCGAGAACACAAAAAAATATGGCCCAGTAGGAGAAATTTCCTACTGGGCCATGATGAAGAGAGCGGCCAGCGAACTGGCCTGTACTTTTTACAGCTGCGCCATCGCTTCGCGGATTTTCTGCTCGCGAACCACCTGGCGCACCGTGTAGATGGCTACCATGCCGAAGCCTACTTTGTTGAACAGGTCGGCAATGTTATAGATCAACTCACGGCCCACGCGCACATCAGGCGAGTTGGAGATCAGGGTGATCAGGAAGCCCAATGGATAAATGGCCCAACCGAACACGATGAAGAGTTTGAGGCGGCTCAAACCCTGCCGGACGGGTGCCAGCTTGTTGGCCGAGGCGTTGGTGACCGCGGTGTACAAGATGAAAATGATAAACAACCAAGCCAGACAGCCTACACCAAACATCGCCCAGCCCACCACGGTGGAGCCCTTGGCGGCGTTAATCGATGTCTCGCCAGCAAAGCCAAACAAGATCATCATCACGTCAGCCACAATCACCAGCAGTGCCACGGCAGCAGCGTCGTCACCACCGAGCATTTCAGGGAATTTGTTGACCAGCAAGGGTGTCGTCACCAGCCAGTCGATATAGCGCAGCACGGTGGGGTAGTCACCCTTGGCCAGCGCGTCGGTGCCGATGCCGTATTTGTAGTTGATCAAGGCATACATCATGGCAGCCATGAAGCAGTACACCGCAGAGGTGGCCGCGTTGGACTGGCTGTCCAGAGGCAGCGAGTTCTTGATCAGCGCGAAGTACAGGGTACCGCCTGCCATACCCAAAAATCCCATCAGAAATGAGAATTGGGTCGCCATAATTAAGTCAAATTGCATCGTGTGCTCCTAGAGTCGTGGTGTCGTGAAATGCAGATCAAATGGGGTTGATTGAACCCGCCTTGGCCTGCACTGGTTTGCGATGGATTAGATCGCCAAGGCGCCGTAACGCGCGCCAAATTTGTCGGCCGCATTGCGGTCGGCATAAATTGCTACTATTTTCTTGATGCCCATCATGACGTTGAACAGCTCGTCCTTGGTTCTGCATGCCTGGATCTTGCTGATGACCGGGGCGGCATCGGCGCCTAGCAGCGCGCTGACATCCCGGGTCATGGTGGTCTTGTAATTTTCCAGCTCAGGTGAGAAGGAAGGCTGGGGTGCATACTGCTGCATTGGCGGCTGCATTTGCTGCATGGGCTGCTGCATCGGTTGTTGCATGGGTTGCTGCATCGGTGCATACTGTGGCGCGCCGTTAGCTACGCGCATGCCGCCGATGTCCACCACATTAGCCGCTGTGCCTGCCACCTCCAGATAGCCCTGCTCCTGCAGGCCCTGCAATACGGCCTGCAAGGACGGCAGCTGTGGGTTACGCATGGCCAACTGGTCGACAGACGACTCGCCGTCTACTACCAGCAGATAGCTCATCATGCGCATCGGCAAGCCGGTGGTTTTGAAGGCCACCTCGTCAATACCTTTGAAGGATTTACGGTAAATCATTGACATTTCTCTCTCCTACTCTCGTGAATTTCGCAACATTAATTGCCACTGAAGGGCGCAAAGCCAGAACTTTCATGTTCTGCGTCGATATTGGGTAGCTTGGTAATGGAGCGCCCGCTCTGGGCTGACTCGTTGAACATCTTGACCGCAAAGCCTGACACGGTGCCCACCCTGCGCACATAGCCTTGCTGCTCCAGCAGAGCGAACTTGTCTGCCAGCGGGGCAAACACTTTCATGAAAGGCTCATACTGCGCGACTGGGCAAATGCCGTCCACCATGGTGAGCACGGTCTTGAGGTCCATCGGCATTTGCGTGCTTTCATTGCGCATAGCTGCAAAGCCTTTGGCGGTGACAGCAAATACGACTTCGTTGAGTTGAGTCATGGCTATGAAAGGTGTGAATACGTGGTGGGGTGAATCGCTACAGATTTTCGCGCAGCAGCTGCTTGACGGCCAGCAAATGTTCTTGCGCGGGCGCGCCCAGATGGGCTATCAACTGCTCGTAGCCACCCAGAATCACGGCCAGCTGCTCGAGATTGGTCAGCGATTCAAGCTCTTTGAGAATCACAAACGATTGCTCTGGCGCATTGGTCAGAATGAAGTGGGACATGGTGTCTACGGCCTGCCCCAATGCACGTGAGCGGTTGTAATTGGCGGATGGATCAGGATTTTCGTAGGCGCTGCGGGTCGGCATGTAGGTCGCCTGTGTTTGCGGCCCGCTGGAGGCTGACGTGGGAAACTGTGTAGAGGCGTAAGCTGTGCCCTGGCTAGTGCGGGTTTCGCTCCACTGGGTGCTGGGATAGGCGCCTGTGGCGTTCGGATCCATACCTGGCTTGTTGCCTGTGGGCAGCTGCGACATCGGGCGGATCAGCCCGGCCATATCCAGTGACTTGAGCACACCCCTTACGTCGCCAAAGGCCCGTAGGCTGTTGACATAGACATCCACTGAGGTTTTGCCATCAATCACCTTGAGCAGGGAGCGAAGTTTACGCGGCAGTGCGGAATCTGGACTGTATGCAGCCAGCTGACCTTCTTCAGTACGAACGTAAACAGTCATGGGATTGAATTAAGCAGCAAATATGCCGAAAGTTTTGATTTTGTAACATTTTGACACCCACTTTAAGACATTCTGCGGAGGAAGGCAAGTAATGTGACAGTGAGAGTGAGTGTACGTAGTGTTGCGTATGTGAAATGTGCTGTTATTCACAAAATACTGTTGTAAATACAGCGACGTCGAGCTTGATAGCAATTGCACGGAAATAGACAGCCTAAGTGGGCTTGTCTAGGTCAAATAGTACTTTGCCATCAACCTGCAATTGTCGCCAAAACTGCAAAACTGGCCTAATCGCCCCAAAACATCAGAGCATCACGCCCTTCGGTGTTCAGGCTGACCTTGCGGCCAAAAGGCAGGCACACCTTGGTGGGCACATGGCCAAACGGCAAGCCGGTCAACACGGGCACCTTGGTCTGACTGCGCAGCCAGTCGATCACGGTGAGCAGTTTGTAACCCTTTTCGTAGCTGGCAATCAGCTTGTAGGCCGTGAACTGACCCAGCACGATGGCTTTTTGGTGCTGCAGGATGCCAGCCATCAGCCAGGTGGTCAGGTTACGCTCGATACGGTAGGGGTGCTCGGCCACGTCCTCAAAAAACACAATGCCTTTGTCGATGGGCGGCAGATAGGGCGTGCCCAGCAAGGCGGTAAGCACGCACAGATTGCCGCCCCACAGCGTGGCGGATGGAATGTTCACTCCTTTGCCCAGGGCAGCTTCGTCGCGTGCAGGCATGCGCCAGCCAGCGCCCTCCCCGATGCCTTGCGCCAAGTCGTCAAAACAGGCTTCCATGATGTCGTCTGGCGGCGTACTGGCGCCCTCCAGGCCAGCCAGGCCACTGCCAAAATCGCCGCAAACGTCGGGGCCTGACCAAGTGCTGGCACCGGTGTGGGTGTGCAATGCGCACTGCAAAGCACCAAAGTCGCTGTAGCCCACCCACTGCGTGCCACGCTCGATCGACTTGGCAATCGCCTTGGTGTTGATGGCAGGCAGGATGCGCGTGAGGCCGTATCCGCCGCGCGCGATGATGGCGATCTGCGCCCCGCTGGCGGCGGCGCGGCCGATGGCGGCCACGCGGGTGGCATCGTCACCCGCAAAACGGGTGTGCGAGGCGAGCGCGGCAGGGTCGATTTCGACTTCATGCCCCAGGGCCTGCAGGCGCTTGACACCACGGCGGAAAGCCGCCTTGTCGCGCACGGCGGTGCTGGGAGAGTAAACGTAGATATAGGCCATGTATGCAGTGTATCGCAAGGCATATCGTACATGCCAAGTGCTATTTAATTTATAGCTGCTCCCGCGATATTCTATTGGGCTGCAGCCTTAAAACCTATCTAAAACAGACGCTGCAAGGCTAGATTTTGACCACCACGCGCCCGCGCAGCTTGCCTGCCATGAGCTGGTGCGCCTTGTCGATGGCAGCCTCCAGGGGGATTTCGTCGATCATGGTCTCCAGCAGGCGCTGGTCCAGGTCGCTTGCCAGCCGCTGCCAGGCCGCCTGTCTGCGCGCCAGCGGGGCCATCACCGAATCCACCCCCACCAGCGCCACACCCCGCAGGATGAACGGCATCACGCTGGACGGCAGATCGGCCCCCTGCGCCAGCCCGCAGGCAGCCACTGCGCCGCCATAGCTGGTCTGTGCCAAGGCGTTGGCCAGGGTGTGCGAGCCCACGGCGTCCACCACACCAGCCCAGCGCTCTTTTTGCAGCGGCTTGCCTGCGGCAGACAGCTCGGCGCGGTCGATCACGCGGGCAGCGCCCAGTTGCTTCAAATAGGCCTCTTCGCTGGCCTTGCCGGTGGCCGCCACCACGGTGTAGCCCAGCTTGGACAGCAGAGCCACCGCCACGCTGCCCACCCCGCCCGTGGCGCCGGTGACCAGCACCTCGCCGCTGGCAGGCCGCACACCACGCTCTTCCAGCGCCATGACGCAGAGCATGGCCGTGTAGCCTGCAGTGCCGATAGCCATGCACTGGCGCGGGGTCAGCACGCTGCGGCCATCCACCACAGGCGGCTTAACCAGCCAGTCGCCCTTGAGGCTGGCCTGCTCGGCCAGGCAGCCCCAGTGCGTCTCGCCCACGCCCCAGCCGTTGTGAATGAAGCCCTCGCCCGCCTTCCAACCGGCATGGGACGATGCCACCACCTCGCCAGCCCCATCAATGCCTGCCACCATGGGCCAGGTTCGCACCACGGGCGCGCTGTTGGTGATGGCCAGGGCGTCTTTGTAGTTCAAGGTGGAATAGGCCACTTTGACCTGCACGTCGGCGCTGGGCAGTTGCGCCGCATCAACGCTGGTGACTGCTGAGCTGAAGTCGGGGGATTTGGTGAGAAAAAGGGCGCGCATAAGAAGCAAAAACTTTCTTTTATTTACAAACAGACGGGTCGTCTAAAAATCTAAATTGGATTGTACGTCTTTGATTTTTATAGATTTTTTACGCATCGGAGTGGATTTTTGGGCCGCAAGCAATGAGGGTTGCGATGGCTCAGAACGTAGAGCTGGTTTGGACGGCTTAGGCGATTTGACGGGCTTGGAGCTTGGCGTTGCGATAGCCACTGCGCCCGCGCTTTGCCTGGCCTGTCTGCTGGCGCTGGGCAGCCCCGTGAGCCAAAAAGTCCATTGGGCCATGAAGCGGCGCACGATGGCATGCAGCATATCGCTGCGCTGGCTAAGCAGGCTGTGCAGCACCGCGCCCTCCCACATGGCCCAAAACTCCTGCGCAAAACTGCGGCACTGGGCTTGCAGATCAGCGCTTCGCTCTGCGCTTAACAGACCGGTCGTCTTGAAATTTTTAGCCTGCGGTTTGCTGCCCTGCAGATAGCTGCCTGCGCACTGCAGCAGCGCATCGGCCACCACGGCCTCCCATTGCTGCAGGTGGCCCTGCAGCCTGGCGCGAAAGCCCTGGTGCAGGCTGGCCACCTCCTGGCCCAGCGCGCCGATCAGGCAGCCGCGCTGGTAGCCATAGCGCTCCATGCCTTCGCCGGCATCGGCCACAAAACCATCCATAGCCGCCTGCAAAGACGACAGGCTGTCTGTGGGCGCATTGACAAACCACTTGGCAAGACGCGCCATGAAAAACGCCTGGTAACTGTCCATCAGCGCATAGCCAAACGCCTCTTTGTTGTCAAAGTAATGGTAAAACGAGCCTTTGGGAATGCTGCATTCGCGCAGGACAGCGTCGATACCGGTAGCGGCCCAGCCGCCCTCGAGCACCTTGCGCAGGCCCACCTGGATAATGCGCTCACGCGTGGTCTGCAGCTGCTGTTTGCGCTCGCCATGGCTGCGGGAAATGGGCTGAATATCGTGAAGCATGCAACAATAATAGACCAGTCGCCTACAAATTTCAAGTCTTTTTCGTACCACACAGTCACGCATTAGCACACGCAGTTTGTCATCGATCTTCCGCTGTTACCAATTAAGTCCCCTGAATAACCCTATGTATCCAATAAAATCAATAACTTAGAACATATTTCTTGCTTGACTTCTGAAGTACCTGAATTTACACTGATTTTTATGGCGTTTTATCGATCCCGCGTTCACCACACTTTGACGGCTGTTGCCATCGCCTTGGCATGCGCCAGCGCAGGCGCGCAGTCGGCTGAGAGTGACGATATGGGCCGCTTTCTGGTCGATAAAGGCATAGTCAACAAGCTGGGCGAACAGGTCACGCAGGCAGGCCGCGTGATCAGCGACCGGGCGTCAGACCTGGTGGTCAACGCCATGGGTTTTTTGGGTGTGCCCTACAAGCGCGGCGGCAATAGCGCTGAGAGCGGCTTTGACTGCAGCGGCTTTGTCAAAGCCATGTATGAGCAGACCGTGGGCCATGTGCTGCCGCGCCGCTCGGCCGAGCAGGCAGCAGCCACCAAACCGATTGACAAAAGCGAACTGCAGCCCGGCGACCTGGTGTTTTTCAACACCCTCAAGTCAGCCTTCAGCCATGTAGGCATCTATGTGGGCGACAACAAGTTCATCCACTCGCCCCGCACCGGCAGCGTGGTGCGCGTGGAAGACATGCGCATTGGCTACTGGAGCAGCCGCTTTGACGGCGCGCGCCGCGTAGAGCCCAAGCAGCCCAAGCCCTGATACGGGGCTGTTGCTCCATCCGAATCCCCTATCCGAATAGCCCAGGCTACAGCTTGTAGCGCTGCTTGGCCTTCAGCGCAAACACATTGGTAAAACACTTGGCCGGGTCAATCGGCTCGGCGCGCAGCTCAGGCTCGGCCTCGCGCATGGCGGCCAGGGTGTTGAGCACGCCTGCCTCAGGAATCAGCCCGTCCAGCGCAATGGCGTCGCGCATGCGCGCAAAAGCTGCCAGATACAGCGCGCGGTCGCCTGCAAAATAGCTCTCGGGCACGGTTTTCATCAGGTCAGACACGCCAGCGGTCTGCAGCCATTTAAGCGCATGCACCATGGCGTGGGCTACAGCCTGAGTGGTGTTGGGCGCTTTTTGCAGCAGCTCGGGCGGGGCATACAGGCAGCTGGCGGGCATGTCGCCGCCGCACAGCTGCTGGGTGGCGCGCACGGTGCGCATATCGGCCACCAGGCGCAGCTCGCCGCGCTGCTCCAGCTGGGTGAGCAAAGGGTCGGTATAGCTCAGCGCGTCAATCTGCCCTGCCCGAAGCGCAGCCAGCGCGCCCGTGGGCGTGCCTACGCTGACAAAATTCATCTCGTCCACGCGCAGCCCGGCGCGGCGCAACACGCGGTAGGCCACGGTGTGGGTGGGTGTGCCCGGCGCCATAACGCCAATCTTTTTGCCCCGCAAGTCGATGATGGTGCTGGCCTTGGGCAGGGTTTTGGTCGACAGGCCCAGCGCAATCTGAGGCGCCCGCCCCTGCAGCACAAACGCCGTAAAAGCCTGCCCTTTGGCCTGCAGCGCCAGCGTGTTTTCCACCCAGCCGCTGACCATATCGGCCCCGCCACTGCTGGCCAGCTGCTGGGCCCGCACCAGGCTGGGCACCTCCAGCAGCTCCACGTCCAGGCCCTCAGCCTGAAAATAGCCCAGCTGGTCTGCCACGGTCAGGGGCAGATAGGTCAAGGCCGCCCTGTTGCTTAGCGCAATGGTGATGCGGCGCTTTTCCAGCTTGTCGACGCCTGCAGGCTGGGGGCCAGAAGCTGCGCCCAGGCTGGGCGCAGCCTGTGCCCAAGCCGCAGATCCCACCGCAGCGCAGGCCGATGCTACACCCAGGCCCAGCATCTGCGCGGCCCACATCCGGCGGTTAGGCAGCGCGGCGCGGCTCGGCTGGGAAGAAACTGACACAGACGTGCCGTTAGACGCGTCCATGGACGCGCTAGCAGCCGTGTGATGAAAATGATGTCCCTGATTTTTTATTGTCATGCGCTCTAGCTTAGGTGAGAGCTGCCCAGAGCGCATCGGGAATGTTCCCAAGCGGGTTTTTACGTAAGCAATCTCCGCGACAGCGCGAAGCTATATGTCACACGATTTGTCACAGCCATGTCACATACATGGCCTGGCGCTGCGCCGAGGCTGGCGCACCGAGACAACTACAGGCCGCAGCGCAGAAGCCGCAGAAAGCCGAGGCACGCAAGCTGCAGCACACTACAGCGGGCCTCTAGCGATAGCCGATAAACAAAATAGCAATGTTCACCACCAGCGCCCCTATCCACACACCCGTGCGGGCCATGGCCATGTCGCCAACATACAAAATGACATACATCGCGCGCAGCAGCAGCCACAAGAAGCACAGCAGATCAATCCGCGCCTGCACCGCGCCCAGCTGGTGCGCAATGATCACCGCTGCAAAGAAGAACGGCAGCGCCTCAAAGGTATTGGCCTGCGCCGCATTGGCCCGGGCGCGCCAGTCAGTCTGCCGCGCCAGCCAGCCCCGCGGGTCATGGTTGTCAAAGCCGCCCTCACGGCGCGACTTGCCAAACGTGCCAGATTTGGCCAGCCCCGCACACACAATCGGCAAAATCGCCGCCGCCAGCAGACACCAATAGGCCAAAGTAAAGTGAGCGTGCGGCATGTTCAATCCTTGTGTAGTGCCAAAAATATGAAGGAGTTCAGCCCCCAGCCCAATAGAATATCGCGGGGGCAGCTATTGAAATTATAGCGAATAAATTTCGCTGATCCTCGCGCTTCACTTTTGCAACGATGGATTGTCCTGCGCGCCTGACTTGGCGTGCCGCTGCTGGTTGCAGCTTGCGTGGCTGATGGCCAGATTCTCCTGATGGCTGCTGCCGCCTTCGCTGCGAGGCAGGATGTGCTCCAGCGTGGCGGCCTCAGGCGGGACGTGCTGGCCGCAGACCCAGCAGGGCACCTGTCCGTGGAGCTGACGGGCTACGGTTTTGTAGATTTTCAAGCGGAGGTGGGCCAGTGTGCTCATGATGAATAGTGTTGAAAAACTTACGCGGCGACTGCCACTACATAGTCAAAGCGCACACATGCTGTCTTCATAACACTTTTTTCATCATCGCCAGGTAGTAGTTCTGTATGAAATCGTCAATACGGCCAAACTCTGCGTAGCCTTGCTTTATGTAAAAGCCACGCGCCTGCCATTCAAAGGTATCCAGCCATGCGTTTTTAGCGCCCTTGGCTCTTGCCATATCTTCGCCCTGTGCGAGAAGAGCCGATCCCAGGCCCTGTGTTCTTTGGGCTTCTTCTACAAAAAGCAGTTCGATTTTGAACCAGTCCATAAACACAAAGCCTCTGAGGCCACCCACCAATTCGCCTTGATCGTCTTTGGCGTTGAGCCACACGGACTGCACTTCAGGGTATGGGCCTACAACACCGTAGTTGAACTGACGCAGCTTGCGCCCCAAAACCCCTGAGCGAACTTCTTCTTCGCTGGCGATAGCAATCGTGGGCGGTGGCATGTCTAAACCTCAAAAACCAATTTTTCAGCGCCGGTCTACCAGCGCGTGCGCTATGGTGCCCAGGTCGACGTATTCGAGCTCGCTGCCAGCAGGCACGCCGCGGGCCAGGCGGGTGACTTGCAGGCCGCGGGCTTTGAGGGTTTGGGCGATGACGTGGGCGGTGGTTTCGCCTTCGGCGGTGAAGTTGGTGGCCAAAATCACCTCGGTGACCACGCCGTCGCAGGCGCGCTCGAGCAGGCGGTGCAAGCCGATTTCTTTGGGGCCGATGCCATCCAGCGGGCTGAGCTTGCCCATGAGCACAAAATACAGACCCCGGTAGGCGCTGGTGCGCTCCAGTGCCGACTGGTCGGCGGGTGTCTCCACCACGCACAGCTTGGTGGCGTCGCGCTCGGCGTCCAGGCAAGTGCTGCAGACCTCGGCTTCGGTGAAGGTGTAGCAGCGGCTGCAATGGCGCACTTTTTGCACCGCCTCGCTGAGCGCGCGCGAGAGCAACTGCGCGCCCTCGCGGTCGTGCTGCAGCATGTGAAACGCCATCCGCGCAGCCGACTTGGCCCCCACACCGGGCAGGCGGCGCAGTGCATCGATCAGCGTGGAGAGGTTGTGGGTGTCGGACATGGGCTACTTGTGTGTCGCTGCGAAGTTCATAAGACCGTAGGTACTTGTACGCCCCGGCACTTGGGGTGATTGGCTCCGCGGCTGTCCCCCGTGGCGGCCTAGGGCCGCCGACTCCTCCTTGATGCCGCTGCGCCACTCACCCCAAGCGCCGAGGCAGCGACCAAGGTGGATATGCAGCGGTCGAATATTCGCAGCCTTGCCTGGCTCAGCCACGGTCAGGGTGCGACCGTTCAATGGCGACCATCTTTTCAAGATCAGCTCGGTGGTGCGCTCAGCGCAGCGGCATAAAGGAGGAGCTGTCGGCCCTAGGCCGACGCGGGGGACAGCCGCGGAGCTGAGCGCGCCGCCGAGCTGATCCCGCAAAGCAGTAGCCATTGGACCCCGCGAAGCAGCAGCCATTGGATCCCGCGAAGCAGAACCCATCAAACAGACGAACGAGCCAGCGCCAGTTATCACGAGATAAACGTCAAAACGGCATTTTCATGCCACCCGGCAAGCTGGGCATACCGGCAGTGATTTTGCCCATTTTTTCCTGCGTGGTGTCCTCGGCTTTGCGCACGGCAGCGTTGAAGGCGGCGGCTACCAGGTCTTCGAGCATGTCTTTGTCGTCGGCCAGCAGGCTGGGGTCGATCTGCACGCGCTTGACGTCGTGCTTGCAGGTCATGGTGACCTTGACCAGGCCTGCGCCTGACTCGCCGGTGACTTCGATGTTGCCCAGTTCTTCCTGGGCTTTTTTCATGTTGTCCTGCATGGCCTGGGCCTGTTTCATGAGGCCTGCGAGTTGTCCTTTGTTGAACATGGTGTGCTTCCTTTAGGTGACTGAAGATAGTGATGAGTGGGGATGATCGGGGCTAGCGGTGCTGGACGTGATTAGAGCGCCTTGATGCTGCCAGGGACGATTTTCGCACCCCAGTGGGCCTGCAGCTCCAGCACCAGGGGGTCGTTGGTAATCAGCTCTTCGGCGGCCTGCTGGCGTGCGGCCAGCCGGGCCTGGTGGCGCTTGTACCAAGAGTCAATCACGGGGCCCTGCTCGATGGTCAGCACCTCGCTGCGGCCCAGGGCGGCAAAGGCGGCTTGCAGCTTGTCGCGCGCGGCCTCGTTGTTGAGCGAAGGCTGCTCCACCCGCAGACGCAGGTGCTGCGCACCCTGCTCTACGCACTGGCTTTGCACCGCCAGCTCGCGCGTGAGGGCGCTGATGGCCTCGGCGTCCAACAGCTGCTGCACCAGGGCCAACCAGGCGGTATGCACGGCGTCGGGCATGACAGCGGAGATGCGCTGCTCGGTACGGCTGGTGGGCACAGACTGTTCACGGATTGGCACCGCTATGATATTGCTAGCTGCTCCCGCGGTATTCTGTTGGGCTGCAGGCTTGTTGGGCTCTGAAAAAGTGCTTTTTTCGGCGCTGGGCGCACTAGCTGTGGCCTGCTCGTCGCCCCACAGGTCGGGTGGCTCGTCCAGCGGGTCGTCGTGTGACGGGGCATCGGCAGCTGCTGCTGCAGCTACAGCAGCAGGAGCAGATGCGGGCTGCGAGGTGGCGGGCACTTCGACAGGCTCAGTGCGAGCGGGGGGTGACTCCGGGCGAACGGGGGCTTGCTCTGTGCGAACGGGTGGCGATGGTGTGTGAACAGCAGGTAGCGCGGTGCTAACGGGAGGTGGCTCCGCGCGAACGGGCGCTTGTTGTGCAGAAGCTGCGCCCTGCGCCACAGGCCTGACCACTGGCGCGGCCGGGCTAGCTGCTGCTGAATTCAGGCTTTTTTTTTCAGCCAATTCTGCTGCTGCCCCGGTTGCCGCCTGCGCGGCCAGCTGGGCGGGTTTGAAGCCTTTGGGTTTGAAGGCCAGCAGGCGCAGCAGGGTCATGGTGAGGCCTGCGTATTCGTCGGGGGTCAGGCCCAGCTCGGCGCGGCCGTGGATGCACAGGCTATAGAGCAGCTGGGTTTCGTCGGCGGGCATGGTGCCCGCCAGGCGCGCAGTTTCTACCGCGTCGCTGTCGGTGCTGTCGTAGCCATCAGGCACGCTCTGCACCACGGCCATGCGCTGCAGCACGCTGGCCATGTCTTCCAGGGTGCTGGCGGCGCTCAGGCCGTTGATACGCAGGGCCTCGGAGATGTCAACCACGGCCTTGCCGTCCCCCTGGGCCAGCGCGTCGATCAGGCGAAACACATAGCTGCGGTCTACCGCGCCCAGCATCTGGCGCACATTGGCCTCGGCCAGGGTGCCGTTACCAAACGCAATCGCCTGGTCGGTGAGGCTGAGGGCGTCGCGCATGGAGCCGCGCGCCGCGCGAGACAGCAGGCGCAGCGAGGCGTCGTCGGTGCTGACCTGTTCGGTCTGCATGAGCTGCACAAGGTGTTCATACACCGTCTCGGGGGCCATGGGCCGCAGGTTGAACTGCAGGCAGCGCGAGAGCACGGTGACGGGTACTTTCTGCGGATCGGTGGTGGCCAGCACGAACTTGAGGTATTCGGGCGGCTCTTCCAGTGTTTTGAGCATGGCGTTAAACGCCGTGTTGGTCAGCATGTGCACTTCGTCGATCATGAAGACCTTAAAGCGCCCCTGCACCGGCTTGTACACCGCCTGCTCCAGCAGCTGCTGCACTTCGTCCACACCGCGGTTGGAGGCTGCGTCCAGCTCGGTGTAGTCAACAAAACGGCCGCTGTCGATGGCCGTGCAGGCCGCGCAGACGCCGCAGGGGCTGGCGGTGATGCCGCCCTGCCCGTCGGCGCCCAGGCAGTTGAGCGATTTGGCCAAAATGCGCGACACCGTGGTTTTGCCCACACCGCGGGTGCCGGTGAACAGATAGGCATGGTGCAGGCGCTGGGTGGTCAGCGCGTTACTCAGGGCCTGCACTACGTGCTCCTGCCCGACCATTTCGGTAAAGGACTTGGGACGGTATTTGCGGGCGAGCACCAGATAAGACATGGCTTGATTCTACCGACCCACAGGCCGCCTTACGGGGACCAGTGCAATAGAGCGCTTAATTCTCGTTGTAGCTCAGGGCCGGGTCGGCCACACCGCAGTTCCAGCACTGGGTAAAGCCGCCTTCGACCACCTCGCCGCAGCCTGCGCACAGCCAGCGGCGCTGCGGGATGTGGCGCAGGTCGTGCAGCACCAGTTTGGCCCGCTCCAGCTGCTCGTCGCGCATCACCCACAGCTCAGGCAGGCACTGATCGGGCGGCACCTCGCCGGCGGCCGAGCTGATGAAATAGCGCTGCATGGTGGCGTCGATGCCTTCCTGGCGCAGCATGTCCACCCACAGCTGGGCAATGGTGATGTTAGGGGCTTGGGCCAGGCGCTGCATAGAGTGTGAGTGGCATGTTACAGCACCTGCCGCACTTCGTCTGCAGCGCGCTGCAGGGCGCGCAGGTATTGGGGTGCCAGGGCCACTGTGCGCTGCGCGCCCACATCGTGCACCGGCAGCACCACATTGAGCGCGGCCACCACAGGGCCTGTAGCCTCGCGCAGCGGCACGGCCAGCGCCTGCACGCCCAGCTCGTGCTCCTGACTCGCCTCGCAGTAGCCCTGCGCTGCCACGGCGCGCACCAAGGCCTTCCACTGGGTTTTGTCGCAGATGGTATGGGGTGTCAGCCGCGGCAGCGCCTTGCCGCGCAGCCAGGCACTAAGCTGGGCGCTGGGCAGTTGGGCCAGCAGCACCCGGCCCGTGCTGGTGGCAAAGGCCGGCAGCCGCGCGCCCAGGTGGGTGCCAAAAGGTAAAGCGCCGCTGCTGGGGGCGGGCAGAGCCTGCTCGCCTACCAGCCGCTCTCCCGCGCCCACCAGGCGCTCCCCAGCCCGCGCCACAATCACCACCTCGTCTTCGTCCAGCACCGCCACCGAGCAGGCGCAGCCCGTGGCTGCGCTCAGGCGGTTGAGCACCGGCTGCACCACACGCGGCAGCCGGGCCGAGGCCAGGTAGTTGCCCGCCAGGCGCAGCACGCGGGCGCCCAGCCAGTAGCTGCCGCCCTTACCGCCCTCACCGTCCAGATAGCCCAGGGCGTGCAGGGTCAGCAGGTGTCTGCGCGCGGCGGCGCGGGTGATGCCTGCGCGCTCGGCCACCTGGGTGGCGTTCAGGCGCTGGCGCTCGGCGCTGAAAGCCTCCAGCACGGCCAGCGCCTTCACGGCGCCTTCGATCACATCGGCTTTGGCAAGATGGCTTAAGGACTGCATTGCGCGATTATCGCGCAATCGTGCCAATCACCGCGCAAACCTTGCCCACTGCCCTGCTGCACACCACTGCCGGGCCTTAACCTACAAGCCTCTATCCACTGACCTTACAGGAAACACCCTCATGCGCACCCAGGTTTGCATCATCGGCGCCGGCCCCGCGGGCCTGCTGCTAGGCGCGCTGTTGCAGCAGGCCGGCATCGACAACGTTATTGTCGAGCGCCAAAGCGCAGACTATGTGCTGGGCCGCATCCGCGCAGGCATTTTGGAGCAGACCACGGTAGACACGCTGACCCAAGCGGGCGTGGGCCAAGGCGTGCAGGCCCATGGCCATGTGCACAACCATCTGGAGCTGGTGTTCAACGGCCAGCGCCATAGCATCGAGCTGACGCAGCGCACAGGCGGCAAAGTGGTGACCGCCTATGGCCAGACCGAAGTGACCAAAGACCTGATGGACCACCGCGCCGCAGCTGGAGCCACGACGCTGTATGAAGCCAAAGACGTGAGCCTGCAGGGCTTTGACAGCGCCAAACCTGTCGTGCGCTTTGAGCATCATGGCAAAGCGCAGCAGATCGACTGCGACTTCATCGCGGGCTGCGACGGTTTTCATGGCATCAGCCGCGCCAGCGTGCCGCCGGGCAGCATCACAGAGTTTCACAAGGAATATCCGTTTGGCTGGCTGGGCGTGCTGGCCGATGTGCCGCCCGTGTCGCCGCATGCCATTGTTTATGGCAACAGCCTGCGCGGGTTTTCGCTGTGCTCAATGCGCAGCCTGACGCGCAGCCGCTACTATGTGCAGTGCCCCATGAGCGACACGGTAGCAGACTGGAGCGACGAGCGCTTTTGGAACGAGCTGAAGCTGCGCCTGGACGCCGACACCGCCAGCCGCATCATCACCGGCCCCAGCATCGAAAAAAGCATTGCCCCGCTGCGCAGCTTTGTGGCCGAGCCGATGCGCTTTGGCCGCCTGTTCCTCGCTGGTGACGCGGCCCACATCGTGCCGCCCACGGGCGCCAAGGGCCTGAACCTGGCCGCCAGCGATGTGAAGATGCTGTTTGAAGCTTTCAGTGAGTATTACAGCAGCCAGTCGGAGGCGGGGATCAACGGCTATTCGCAGCGCGCCCTGTCGCGCGTTTGGCGGGTGGAGCGCTTTAGCTGGTGGCTGACCTCGCTGATGCACCGCTTTCCTGACACCGAAGGCTTTGGCCAGAAAGTGCAGGAGGCCGAGCTGAGCTATCTGATGAGCTCAGAAGCTGCGCAGACCATGCTGGCAGAAAACTATGTGGGCCTAGGTGGCTGAAGTCAATGGATCGTTGAAAACGCTATCTATTTAATAGCTTCTCCCGCGATATTCTATTGGCCTGGCGGCCTCAAAGACCTATAAAAAGCCGATGGAAACCTACAGCAGCATGGCGCACACATCGGCAAGTGAGCCCACCTCCACGGTGGGCTTTTTGTCGTCATAGGGCCAGAGCTTTTCATCGCGGTTAAGCCATACGGCCTGCATGTCGGCGTTGAGCGCGCCCAGCACGTCCAGCGCCGCGTCATCGCCAATATGCAGCACCTGGTGCGGCTGCACATCCACAGCGCCGGCGGCCGCCACAAAAATGCGCGGGTCGGGCTTGCTGATACCAAAGTCCTTGGCGCTGATCGACGCCTTGAAATACCGGTCAATGCCGATGATGCCCAGCTGCGCGTTGCCGTTGGACAGCGCCACCAGCGGGTAGCGCGCCGACAGCGCCTGGAGCGCGGGCAGTGCGTCTTCGTACAGGTCCACCTTGTTGCGGTGCGCAAAAAATACCTCAAACGCAGGCTCGGCCAGCATCGGGTCTTCCTTGGCGCGGTACAGCGCCAGGCGGATGGATTCGCGGCGGATGGCGCTCAGGTCGTGGCGCAGATCGGGGCGCTGCTTAACCATCACATCGGCCACATGCTCGCGGATCTCGCGCAGCGCGGTGTGCGATGCAAACAGCGCCGCCGTCATGGGCGCATGCTCGCACAGCCAGTTCAGCAGGGCTTTTTCAGCGCGTTCGATGGCGGGCCAGATGGGCCAGAGGGTGTCGTCCAGATCAAGGGATATTGCCTGGATGGAAGGAATATGGAGCATAGTGAGTGACAATACTGTAATGGCATTTGCAAAAGAACCCCCCTATTCCCACGGCCAAGCCGGGGCATTCGACTCCCGCACCGCCATCTTGCTGTGCAACCTGGGCACCCCCGACGAGGCCACTCCGAGTGCGGTGCGCCGCTATCTGGCTGAGTTTCTGTCAGACCACCGCGTGGTGGAGATTCCCAAGCCTATCTGGTGGCTAATCCTGCACGGCATCATACTGCGTGTGCGCCCGGCCAAGTCGGCGGCCAAATATGCCAGCATCTGGACGGCTGAGGGATCACCCCTCAAAGTGTGGAGCGAAAAGCAGGCCAAGCTGCTGCAGGGCTATCTGGGCGAGCAAGGCCACAAGGTGCAGGTGCGCCTGGGCATGCGCTATGCCAACCCCAGCATGCGCTCGCAGCTGGACGCGCTCAAGGCCGAGGGCTTTACCCGCATACTGATCTTGCCGATGTACCCGCAGTACAGCGGCACCACCACCGCCAGCGTGTTTGACGCGGTCTACACCTGGGCGGCCAAGGTGCGCCGCATCCCCGAGCTGCGCTTTGTCAACAACTACCACGACGATGCTGGCTACATCCACGCGCTGGCTTCGCGCATTGAAGGCTACTGGAAGACGCATGGCAAGCCCGACAAGCTGGTGATGAGCTTTCACGGTGTGCCTGAGCGCACGCTGCACCTGGGCGACACCTACCACTGCGAGTGCTACAAAACCGCGCGTCTGGTGGGCGAACAGCTCGGCCTGGGCAAAGACCGGCTGCAGGTGACCTTCCAGTCGCGCTTTGGTAAGGCCAAGTGGCTGGAGCCCTACACCGAGCCCACCCTCATTGCGATGGCCCAAAGTGGCGTAAAGCGCGTGGACGTGATCTGCCCAGGCTTCACCGTGGACTGCCTGGAAACGCTGGAAGAAATTGCCATGGAAGCCAAAGAGGCCTTCCTGCACGCAGGCGCAGGGGACAAGGCACCCACCGATGGGCGCAGCTTTCACTACATCCCCTGCCTCAACGACAGCCCAGAGTGGCTGCGCGGCCTGGGCCGCATTGCCGAGCAGCACATGGCCGGCTGGGACACACGCAGCGGCCTGGACAAGGCAGCCTTGGCCGCTCAGAAGACGGCGGCCACGGCTTTGGGCGCCAAGGCCTAGCGCCTGCATACAGCTTCAGGTCATGGCCCAAGCCACGCTCAATACCCTGTTAATTACTATGATTTTAATAGCTGCTCCCGCGATATTCTATTGGGCTGCAGCCTGATTTCCTTATCAATTAACGCATTGTATGGACATCAAAATCGTCGCCAGCACCCGCATCGACAAGTTTCTATGGGCCGCGCGCTTTTACAAGACGCGCAGCCTGGCCAGCGAAGACATTGGCAAAGGGCGCATCAAGATCAACGGCCAGGTGGTGAAGGCGGCGCGCGAGGTGCGCGCGGGCGACAGCGTGCAGCTGCAGCGCGAAGGCGTGGTCTGCACCATCGACGTGCTGCAGGTCAGCGAGCAGCGCGGCCCGGCCCCGCAGGCGCAAAGCCTGTACCAGGAAACCCCGCAAAGCATCGCACAGCGCGAGGCAGCCAAACAAGAGCGCCAGCTACACCGCGAACCCGCGCTCACCATTGTCCAAGGCCGGCCCACCAAACGCCAGCGCCGTGAGCTGGACGGTGCCAAACAAGGCAATACAGGCTGGGGAGACCGCTGGAGCGCCAGTGTGGACGATTAAAACTTGTAGCTGCCCACAAACCCCAGCAGCCAGGCTCGGGTGGGTGCAGGTTCGTAATACTGCGCGCTGGCCTGGTTGACGATGACGGACCCTACATAGGACTTGTTGAGCAGGTTGTCCATTCTGAAAAACTCACGCAAAGTCCAATTGCCTACCTTCTGGGTAAACGACACACGGGCTGCCATCGTGCCGTAGCCAGGGGCCGATTCGGTATTCAGATCGTTGACGGTGACTTTGCTGGTGGCACGCCATTCCACACCCGCCTGGATGCCGCCATCGTCGCTGGTCCACGACAGGTCGGCAAACACACTCTGTTTGGGTACCCCGGGAATCAGGTTGCCCGCTGCCACCGCAACGCCTTGCGTGCCCGTGCAGGTGGTGCTGAAACAGGCCTTGAACGCGTCGGTATAGCTGGCGCGCAGGTAGGTGTAGGCCCCCTGGGCCTTCCAGCCTTTGGCAAACTGGTTGTCATAGGCCAGCTCCAGGCCATCGCGCTTGGTACCGCCTGCGTTTTGAAAGCGCGAACGGCCACCGTTATTGCTCAGCACCACAATCTCGTCCTCAGTCTTGGCCCGAAACACGGCAGCTTGCAGGTAGGCATTGGTGGCCAGTCGTAATTTGGTGCCCAGTTCAAACTGCTGGCTGCGGGAGGGTTTGAGCGTGAGGTTCAAGCCTGATTTGGTGCTGTCGGGGTTGTAGGCAATTTCATTGAGTGTCGGTGCATCAAAGCCTTTGCCCCAGGAGGCGTAGAGGTTCACGCGGTCATTCAGGTTGTACAGCACGCCCAGCATGGGTGTGGTGCCGCGATAGGCCACGCTGCCGCTGTCGTTAGGGTTGCCCGTCACAATGTATTTGTCCTGCGACTCCAGCGTGATGCTGCTGCGGCGCACGCCAGCATGCAGGCTGATGGCGCTACTGGGCCACCACTGGCCTTGCAGGTATTGGTCGTTGGCTTTGAGGTTATTGTCTTCATCGCGGCGCAGCCTGCCCTTGACACCGCAGGTGAACAGCCGACTGGAGCCGTTGATACACAGCGGATCGGGGTTGATCGTTGTGCTGGGCACAAAGTTCTCAAATCCCCTGCGCTGCTCCTTCAAACGGTCTGCGGTAAAGCCTGCGTGCAGTAGCAAGGGGCCGTTTGTCAGATTGCGCTTGAAGGTCCAGCGCCCTTCCATGCCTTTGTAATCGCGTTCAAAGTCAATCACGCCACCGGCCGAGGTGGGCGGTGTTTGCGCACCCAAAGTGATGGACTGGTATTGCGTGACTTCGCGCTGGCCGCCATAGCCCATCAGTTTGAGTGAATGCTCGGCATTGATGCGGTGGTTGATGTCCAGTCCCAGCTGGGTTTGTAAGGTGGATTTGCGGGTGTCAAAGGTCAGCACGGCGGGCGGCACGGCCTGGGCATTGGCCAGGCCTGCCAAGGTCACTCCCTGGGGGTCCTGCGCGTCAGGCAGGTTTACACGGTTAAGTACCAGCACGGCTTGGGTATCCGCACCCAGCTTGAAGCCAAAGCGCGCGTTCAGGTTGTCCTTGCGCGCGGCGCTGTGGTCGCGCCAGCCATCGGTCGCAAAGCGCGAGACATCCAGCACGTAGTTGAACGCCCCGGTGGCACCGCTGATTTTTTGCGCGACCCGGTAGCTGTCAAAACTGCCGCCAGACAGCGAGGTGGTAGCCACGGTATCGGGCCCGCCCTCTTGGGTGGTGACGTTGATCACGCCGCCGGAGGAATTGCCGTAAATGGAAGAGAACGGCCCGCGCAGCACCTCGATCTGCTTGGCAGAACCCAGATCAATATGCGAGACCTGCCCCTGGCCATCAGGGGAATTGCCCGGAATGCCATCGACATAAATGCGGATACCGCGCACACCAAACGCCGTGCGTGCGCCAAAACCCCGGCTGGAGATCTGCAGGTCTTGCGCATAATTGCCCCGGTTATTGGCTACCAGGCCGGGCACGGAACCCAGCATCTCAGAGATATTCACCAATGGCCTGGCATCCTCTATCTGCGCACGATCCACTGCGTTGACCGAGGCTGGAGTTTCAAAATTCTTACCGTCCGTGCGGGTCACGCTGATGGTGACAGGCGGCAGCTCGGCTATGGAGGCTGGGTTGGCGTTGGGTGATGCAGGAGTGGTTTGGGCTGCGACGGTTTGCAAAACTCCCAAACCCAGATAGACGGCGCATGAACCTGCGCATGCCGCTAGATATCTCATCGTAGTGCTCCTTCATTCATGGCGCTTATAAGTATTTATATGCATCATTGGATACATACCTGTCTCATCCATAGGCCGTTATTCAGCCATGGCTAGCGTACACAAACTGACCTCTCTTGTATAGCAAGCACAGCACTGCCACCTGAGAGGAGACGCCTATTTACTATATTTTTAATAGCTGCTCCCGCGATATTTCATTGGGTTTGCAGTGGTTTTTACTATGAATGCTGGTGTTTTCCCGTAGACAATGGGGCGGTAGGTACGCTCCAGCCCATCAAGCCGTCAGTTATCTCTCGATGCGTGGCAAAACGACACCCCCCACTAGCACGGGCAAGCTGCCCTCAGGCACAGCAGTTTTCCAACAAAATTTCCAACAAAAAAACCCCTGTTGATTTCTCAACAGGGGTTTGCGATTTTGGTGGGACCTGCGGGGGTCGAACCCACGACAAACGGATTAAAAGTCCGCTGCTCTACCAACTGAGCTAAGGTCCCACGTTTCACTAGCGTGAAGCCTCAAATTATAGCCTGAAAATGACTGCCCTGTCACCTACCCTGTAGAGAAGCACACTTATTTTTTCGCCAGTGCGTCCAGCACCCAGCCCGCAGCACACATGCCGAATGCGGCTGTCACTGCCACCACTGAGCCATAGCCGTGGCAGTTGAGGCTGCCGTCACCCTCCACAGCGCACGAAGGGTCAGGCGGCGCTACGCTTTCGCGGCTGAACACACAGCTGATGCCGATACGCTGCTGGCGTGCTGAGGCACTGCCAGCGCTGCGGCTGGCAGTAGCGCCTTTGGGTGCGCCATGTTCGCGGCGCAGGCTGTAGCGCAGCTTGGCCAGCAGTGGGTCGTGCGTGATATCGGACAGATCAGCAATCTCGGCGTGGTCTGCACGGCGCTTGCCACCGGCTGCGCCCACAGTGATGAACACCACCGAGCGGTTGCTGGAAGTCTTCGCATGCGCTTGCTGGCTGCGGGCCCAAGCCGCCATGGCCACCTTGGTTTTCACCTGGTCGCAGGCGTCAATCACCGCATCAAAAGCGCCCTGCCCGGCCAGTGCAGCCCAGTTATCGGGCGTGGCAAATTCTTCGATGCAGTGCACCTGGCATTGCGGGTTGATCTGGGCTATGCGTGCCTGCATGGCATCCACCTTGGCCATGCCTACGGTGCGTGTTTCAGCGTGGATTTGGCGGTTGATGTTGGACTCGGCCACCTGGTCAAAGTCAATCAGGCTGATCTGCCCCACCCCGCTGCGCGCCAGAGCCTCTGCCGCCCACGAGCCCACGCCACCAATGCCCACCACGGCCACATGCGCAGCACGGATCTGGCCTGCGCCTGCCACACCGTACAGGCGCTCCAGGCCCCCGAAGCGGCGTGCAAGATCAGCGTCCATGGCGCTTAAATGCTGCTTTCCATACGCCAGATCTGGTACTTCAAAGCCGCCACAGCGCCCAGAACAATCGCGGCAACGGCTATGAAACTGGTAGCAGACAGGGTAGACAGGCCACTCAGCCCCTGCCCCACGGTACAGCCCATGGCGGTTACGCCACCCACCCCCATGAGCACAGCGCCCGCCAGATGGTTGGCCACATCCTCAGTGCCGCCAAAGCCCTCCCAGCGGAAGCTGCGGGTGGTCAGCGCTATCACCGCCGAGCCCGCGATGACGCCCAGCACCGAGGCAATGCCCAGGGTCAGCACCTTGCTTTTATCACTGAAAAACATCAGCCAATCCAGCGTGTAGGCCACGGGCGCCACAAAACTCAGCGCCTCGGCACGGCCGGAGTTGGTGGCGAGAAAAGCTTCCTGCAAGGTATCAGGATGCTCAGCCACAAAGCCCAGCGAGCCGCTGACCCACCACATCACCACCACTACCAGGCCTATGCCCACGCCCGCCAGCAGATTCTCCAGCGACCAGAAATCCTTGCGCGCCAGCGCCCAGGCCACCAGCGCGCCACCCGCGAGCAAGGCGGCCAGCAAAGCCGCTGTTTTCATGTCCCACCCTGCCAGACGGCCTAACAGCGCGGGCAAAGTGCCGGGGGCCACAATGGGGGCAGTCACTGCGTCTACGGTGGCCACACGCGCCACGGCTGTCACCCCCTTGAGCGTGGCAAACGCTGCCACCGCCATGACGACAAACACCACCAGGGACTTCAGATTGCCCGCACCAATGCGCACCAGGGTTTTGCTGCCACAGCCCGAGGCCAGCACCATGCCAAAACCAAACATCGCACCGCCCACCAGGGCCGACAGCCAGATGACACGGCCCGAGGCGTACAGTGTCTTGGCCGGGTCAATCGCGCCCAGCCAAACCAGCAGCCCAAAGCCCAGCATGGCCACCCCGGCTGCCAGCACCCATTGGCGCAGGCGCGCCCAGCTACCCATGTTGACCACATCGCTGAGTGCGCCCATGGTGCAAAAGTGCGTGCGCTGCGCAATCGCGCCAAAAACGAAGGAAAGAATGAAAGAAGCCCAAAGCACCTGGGTGCTGAGGGCCGGTATATTGGGAGTTTGCATACCCCGATTTTACCGGGGCGCAGGCAGCGCAATTACTTCATGCGTGCCAGGCGTTCTTTCGCAGCCACCGCGGCCTCAGACTGTGGATAGACCTTGATCAGGTCTTCCAGGGTTTTGCGGGCACCCTTGGTGTCTTTGAGCTCGGTTTGGGAGTTGGCGATCGACAGGGCAGCTTCGCTGGACTTGGGATGGTCAGGCGCCTGGGAGATCATGCTGCGGAAGTTGTTGATGGCGCCTTGGTAGTCGCGGTTGGCATATTGCGAATTGCCCAGCCAGAACAGGGCTGACGGGTTATAGCCGCTTTGCGGATAGCGGCGCAAAAACTCACTGAAAGCGGTTTGCGCAGCGGGGAAGTCGGGCTTGCGGAAGACGGCAAAGGCGGCATCATAGTCGCGCTTTTCAGCAGGGTCGGCGTTGAACTCGCGGCCATCAACACTGACCTTGGTAGGCTCAAACTTGCGGATGCGCTCCTCTACGCCCTGGGCGATGTCTTTCTGGCGGCGCTGAAGTTCGGCGATTTCCTTGGCCAGCTGCTCTTCCTGGCCGCGCGACTTGGCGATTTCACCGCGCAGGGCTTCGATCTGGTTTTGCAGATCCAGCAGGCTGCGGCGCAGCCCTGCATTGCCTTCCTTGAGCTCCTTGATCTCGTCAGACTGGCGCTGCGCGGCAGCATCAGCCGCCTGCTTGTTGGTGTCCACGCGCTGGCGCAGCTCCAGGATGGCTTTGCGGGCCTCGTCATCGTCAAACAGGCCTGCATGGCCAGAAATACTGATCAAAATGGCCGCCAGGCCAATGGATAATCGCGGGAGCAGCTTCCAAAAAGATAGCATATAGATGTCTAAGTGGTAATAATGGAGGTGGTCAGATAGCGATTATCGGTGATGGCAGGGACTTGGAAAAGAGCCTAGCGGTAATTGATCTCGGCGCGGCGGTTGAGCGCCCAGGCCGACTCGTCGGAGCCTGGCTGGGCAGGCTTTTCCTTGCCAAAGCTCACCGCCTCAATCTGCGCATCCGTTACGCCCAGCAAGGCCAGTGCGCGGCGCACGGCCTCGGCACGCTTTTGGCCCAGAGCCAGGTTGTACTCACGGCCACCGCGTTCGTCGGTATGGCCTTCAATGGCCATTTTGCGGGTTTTGTTAGCGCTCATGAAGCGGGCGTGGGCATCCAGTGCGGACTGGAACTCTGGCTTGATAGCGTAGCTGTCGTAGTCAAAATAAATCACCTTGGCAGCGCCTGCTGGCCCGGCCAGATTGGCCTGAGGGCTGTCGATCGTGGCGGGCTGCACAGCGCGCTGGGCTACTTCAGAGCCCGCAGGTGCTGACGCAGGAGGCGTAGCAGGCTGAACCGCCACGGGCTTGCCGCTTTTGTCTTCTACAGCGACCTCGTTGAGCTTGGTTTTGGAGCCGCATGCTGCCAGCAAGGCCAGCACGCAGGTGGCTATCAGCAGGCTGGCTGATTTGTGCAGCTTGCCTCTGGCCAGGGCTCCTGATTCGGTGTGGTTGGATGTCTGTTCCATCTTGCAACTCCTATGAAAAATTGATTGACATGCCATGGCGCTGCGCGCCGCGGCTACTTTTGGAATGGGCCCCAATGGGGCTCACGAATATCTCCACCCTGTGCGCCCAGTCGTGCTTTGATCTTGCCGTCCAAGGTGGTGGTCATCAGCGCTTCACGACCACCTTGCTTGGTGGCGTACATGATCAATTTGCCGTTCGGGGCGAAACTGGGGCGTTCATCTGCCGTGGTTTCGGTGATGGCGACCGCCTGGCCGCCCATCTCCATGACATGCAGTTTGAATGCGCCGCTGACCCGTGAAATGTAGGCCAAGGTGCGTCCATCAGGGCTGATGGCTGGCGATATGTTGTAACTGCCCGTGAAGCTGACGCGCTCGGCCCGGCCCGCGCTCTCGCCACCTGCTGGCATGCGGTAAATCTGTGGCCCGCCGCCGCGATCGCTCACAAAATAAATAGATTTGCCGTCAGGGGAATACACAGGTTCGGTGTCAATGCTGCTGGATTGGCTCAATTTTCTCGGCTCGCCACCGGCGCTGTCCATCCCATAAATCTGGGAAGCTCCATCGCGGCTAAGTGTCACGGAAATAGTTTTACCATCGGGCGACCAGGCAGGCGCGCTGTTGGAGCCTCTGAAATTGGCCAACACTCGCTTGCGTCCTGTCGCAATCTCTTGCACATAGACCACAGGTTTGCGTGACTCAAAAGAGACATACGCCACCTGCGTGCCGCTGGGGGACCACGATGGCGAGATGATGGGCTCTGGGCTTGGCAAGGCTGCCTGCGCACCCTCGCCGTCGGCATCGGCCACCCACAGCGTGTAGCGCGATCCACCCTTGGTCACATAGGCAATGCGTGTAGAAAACACCCCTTTTTCACCAGTCAGTTTTTCGTAGATGAAGTCGGCAATCCGGTGCGCCGCCAGGCGCAGATCACCCGTGAGCACGGCAAAGCTCTGCGCGCCCATATCTTGCCCGCGCACGGTATCCCAGAGCCGAAAACGCACGTCATAGCGTCCGTCTGCCAGCCGCGTTACGCTGCCCGCGACCAGGTGGTCTGCGCCTTTTTGCTTCCACGGGCTCATGTCGGGACGGGATGTTTCGTCCAGGCCGCTGCCAGCTGCATCAATCGACTTGAATTGCCCGCTGCGCAATAGGTCTGCCAGCACAATGGCGCCGATTTTCTGCGGCGAAGCATCATCGCCCTTGAAAGAGGCTACCGCAATGGGAAGCTGCGTCACGCCCACACCCGAAATTTCAACCCTGAATTGGGCCCAGGCAGGCAAGCTGGCACCGTAGATGGCTGGCAGACACAGCAGTTGGCGCCGGCCTAAAACTTTGTGGGAATGGTGGAGTAAAAAAGACTTATTGTTTGGCATTTTGACGACTTAAACAATACAACTCAAAATATTTACCGAAGGCTGCCTGCGCCTGCATGGTGCACACTGCAAAACCCATTGAGCCATCCAGAAACCCCAGTCGCAGGATATAACTGCGCACAAAAGCAAACATACCGGATAGAGCCGCCCGCAGCATATTAGTTCTGCGGCCCTCAGCGTATTTTTGCTGCGCCCAATCCTGACTGTAGCGCTGCAGCTTGACCCAATAGGCTTGCGATGTGGGATAGCTTAGATGCAAAAGAGGTGACTTGAGGCGAATAATCGTGGTCTTTTGTGACACGATTTGTAGCTTTTCGTGAACCAGATCGTCGCTGAATCTGGCCTCAGATCGGCGAAATACCCGCAGCACATAGTCGGGCGTCCAGCCACAGTGGCGAATCCACTGGCCACAAAACTGTGTGAGACGGGGAATTTCAAAGGCCACACTTTGCTGCGAGTACGTGCTTAGGGCCTGTTGAATTTCCAGGGCCAACTCTGCTGACACGCGCTCGTCTGCGTCCAGCGATAGCACCCAGTCGTTTTTTGCCAAATCCAGCGCACGGTTCTTTTGGCGGCCAAAGCCCTGCCAGTCTGCGGCCACATGGCACACCGCGCCCAGAGACTGGGCTTTTGCTACCGTTGCATCCGTGCTGCCTGAATCCAGCACCAGTTTTTCATCACAAAAATCCACCCCCGACAGGCAATCCGCAATATTGTGTTCTTCGTTTTTCGCGATGACGATCATCGAAACGGGGGTACTCACAGGGGCTGCTTTCGGTGGGGTTGCATATGAAATGGCTGTCTTGGATTATTTTAAATAGACCAGCATCGAAGCTAAGCTGCATATATTTATGCATAAAGCATAGCAGAAGCTTTCGGCTTGAACAGCTAATATCCTGTGTCGTGGATAATCTGTTGCAATTCACATTCATTGGTCCTATGCCCTCAGAACGAAATCAAAGCTATCACTGGTCAGCATGGCCTGTGTATGGACTGTGTGCAGTATTGCCACTGTCCATGGCGGGCATCAGCATATTCAAGCTGTTGGTGATTTTGTTCGCAGCGGGTGCCTTGCTGACAGCAATGGCGAAAGGTCGTCCTGTCGCTGCGCTGCGCGAACTACCTGTAAAGCTGACATTGGCCCTCCTGGCTGTACTGGCGTTGGGTATTGTTTATTCATCCGCATCAAGCGCAGAAGCACTCAGTACGTTCGGCAAATACGGCAAACTGTTATTGATACCGGCTATTTGGATTTTGATTCAAAGCCGCGAACAGGCGGTCACTTCGCTGCGGTTTTATTTTGTGACACAGAGCTTCGTCGTGATTTGCTCGTGGCTGTTGTTCTTCGGCGTGCCGCTGCCCTGGGTTCCAGCTATCCGTAGCGCCTCTAGTGTGGTTTTTTCAAGCTATCTCGACCAGGCCATATTGACAGCGGGTTTTGCTGCGCTTGCCTGGCATTTGCGTAAGGAGTTTTCTTTCCGCATGGATCAGTGGCTTCCCGTGGCTTTGTGTTTGCTGGCAGTACTGAATTTGGTGTTTGTGCTGCAGGGTCGGTCCGGGCAGGTGTGCCTTATTGCTGCCATAGGGCTAGCCGCCTGGCAGGCTACTCCCCCCAAGCTGCGCCCCATCGCATTACTGGCGCCTGTAGCAGCTTTTGGCGTAGCAATGGCGATGTCAGCCCAGTTCAACCAACGCTACGTCTCCGTGGTTAATGAAATACGCGTGTTCCAAGCCAAAACGGACAGCTATAAAAACTCCTCTTCCGGTGAGCGATTGAATTACTGGCATAAATCGCTGCAGGCCATTGCGGAAAAACCCGTCCTGGGCCATGGCACCGGTGCCTGGCAGCAACAATACTGGCGGTTTGAAAACGGAAAACCCAGCGTCGCAACAGCCCAGGCGAAAAATCCCCATCAGGAGTATCTATTTTGGGCCACGCAGCTTGGCATAGGCGGCATGTTGCTGCTGATCCTGTGGCAAGGGAGTTTTGCCTGGCAGGCCAGAAACTACCCTACCAGCGAGAAATACGCTGCCCTGTCGCTATTGGCTGTATTTGTAGTGGCATGCAGTTTCAACTCTGCCCTGTATGACGGTCTTGTTGGCGATTATTTTTGCACCCTGCTTGCTGTACTAGCATGTTTAGGCAGGTATTCTTCCAGCGCACCAAGCCATGAGCACTCCTGACACACCGCCCACCACCAAGCTGGTGGAGCGTTTGAAACGACTGCTGCCTTTTACGCAGGGCAACAGTCGGTATTTTGCAATCATGGCCATCGCTGTGCTCATCGCTGCACTGACCGAACCCCTGATTCCAGCGCTGATGAAACCTCTGCTAGACCGGGGCTTTCAGGCGGGCAAACTGCCTTTGTGGACGGTGCCCGTGGCGCTGCTGGGTTTGTTTGCCATCCGCGGTGCCGCCAGCTTCTGCGCTCAGTATTCGCTGGCTGCCATGAGCAATCGCACCATGCTGTCGCTGCGCAAAAAGCTGTTTGAGGTGCTGCAAAAGGCGCATCCCAGCCTGTTTGCAGGCACTACCGCCAGTGCACTCGTCAACACCGTGGTCTATGAGGTTCAGATTGGTGCCAATTTGCTGGTCAATTCCTTGCTGTCCCTGGTCAAGGATTCACTGACCTTGATGGCACTCATGGCTTATCTGCTGTACTTGAACTGGAAGCTCACCATCATTGTGCTGGCGGTTTTTCCTGCGGTAGCGGTAGTGATGAAAGTGCTGTCCAAGCGTTTGCACCGCATCACCAAAGACAGCCAGGCAGCCACCGACGAGCTGGCCTATGTGGTCGAAGAAAACGTGCTGGCTTACCGCACCGTGCGCCTGCATCACGCGCAGGCATCCCAGGCCGAACGCTTCGGTAGCCTGAACCAGCACCTGCGCCATCTGGCGATGAAGTCCACTGTCGCCAACTCGGCCATGACACCGCTGACACAGATGCTGGCGGCCGTGGCGCTGTCGGGCGTGATTTGCGTCGCACTGTGGCAAAGCTCTACCAGCGGCACAACGGTCGGCGGCTTTGTGGCTTTCACGACCGCCATGCTGATGCTGATCGCTCCCATCAAACACCTCTCTGAGGTGACTGGCCCGGTGACGCGAGGATTGGCGGCCATTGAGCGCGGCTTGGACTTGATGGAGCACACTCCCGCCGAGCGCAGCGGCGACTATGTGCCTGCCAGCAGAACGCGAGGCGATATCGTGCTGGACCAGGTGACGGTGCGCTACCCAAATGGCGAAACAGACGCACTCAAGGCGGTAAATCTGCACATCAGCCCAGGCGAAACGGTGGCTTTGGTGGGTAGCTCCGGCTCGGGTAAAACCACGCTGGTCAATTTACTGGCGCGCTTTGTGGATAGCACGGGCGGCACAGTCAGCCTGGACAGCACCGACATCCGCCAGTGGAATCTGGACGCTTTGCGCAGCCAATTGGCGTTTGTGAGCCAGGACGTAGTAATGCTCAACGACACCATTGCAGCCAACGTCAGCCTGGGTATGCCGGAGGATGCAAACCGACTGAATGCCGCACTGACAGCCGCCAATCTGAGTGACTATGTCGCCAGCCAGCCTTTGGGCGCACAGACCACGGTCGGTCACAATGCCAGTCAACTCTCAGGTGGCCAGCGTCAACGTCTGGCCATAGCCCGCGCGATCTACAAGGACGCGCCGATTTTGGTGCTGGATGAAGCCACATCGGCCCTGGACAACGAATCTGAGCAGGCGGTGAAATCCGCCATGCAGCGCCTGGCCGTAGGGCGCACTACCATCATCATTGCCCACCGCTTCTCCACTATCGAACATGCCGACCGCATCATCGTCATGGGGCGTGGCGAGATTCTGGAAATGGGTACACACACCCAGTTGATCGCCAAGCAAGGCGCTTATGCACGGTTGTACAGTATCGGCTCGCAGACCGATGCCATCGCTGAAGAATTGTCACCAAGCTAATGCCAAACCATCGCCCTCTTTCCGCACAAGCCTCCATCAGTGGCTTCACCTTTATCCGCAACGGCAGCTCCCTGGGATTTCCGTTTGTGGAATCCATACGCTCGCTGCTGCCATTGGTGGACGAGTTTGTCATTGCGGTGGGTGCCAGTGATGATGACACGCGCGCGCGCCTTGTGGCCATCAACGACCCCAAGATCAGGATCATCGATACGGTCTGGAACGACCGCATGGGCGACCGCGGGTTTGTCTACGCCCAGCAAAAAATGATGGCGCAGTATGCCTGCACTGGCGACTGGGCTTTCTACCTTGAAGGCGACGAGGTGGTGCACGAGGAAGATATTCCCAAAATACGCGCTGCCGTGGACATGCACCATTCCAACCCTGCGGTAGAAGCCCTGGTGTTTGACTACGTTCATTTTTATGGCACACCCGACTACGTGTCCATCAGCCCAGGCTGGTATCGCCGTGAATGCCGCCTGATCCGCAACACCATCCGCTCGTATGCGCCCGATGGCCAGTATTGGCTGGTCATGCACCAGCACAAGCGCCCGCGCTTTCCGCAAGGCGCGCTGGCGAACGCACGGATCTTCCACTACGGCTGGGTACGCAAGCAGGAGCAGATGCAGGCCAAGCTCAATCAGGTCGCCAAGTATTGGCAGGGCTCAACGCCGATGCAGATCAATTACGCCAACTTTGATGCACAGGCTGTCAAGAAATTTGAGCAGACACACCCGGCAGTGATGGCCCACTGGATTGCAAACGAGGCAGAGCAACACCTGGTGTTCAACCCCGACTATCAGCTCACCCCCAAAGAGAAAAAATACCGTCTGTCCAAAAATGTAGAAAACTTAACGGGCCTGGACTTCAGCAAGAAGCACTTCAAGCTGGTGGCGTAGCGGTTTTGCGTACGAGCTCGTAGAAAAGCTGCTCGTAGGCGGCCGCAGTGCACTGCCAAGAGTGCTGCACTGCAAATGCATAGCCCTGCTCCCGCAGGCGTTCGGCCATAAATGGGTCACGCAGCACAGTCGATACCATCTGCTGCAAGGCGGCAGCATTGTGTGGATCATCAATCAGCAAGGCGTTTTGTTCGTGATCAAGCAGAGAGGAAATGCCGCAATAAGCACTGCCACTGACCACTACAGGCAAGCGGTGCGCCATGGCTTCTAGCACTACCATGGCAAAGCTATCCTCCAGGGTAGGATGGACCAGCATCGTGGCGGCAGCATATGCGGGCTGCATGTTGTGCAGCGAGCCTAAAAAATGCACCCTGTCTGACATGTCAAGCTGTGAGGCCAATGCTTTGAAACGCACTATCTGCCCTGGATGGCCCACCACCAGCAGATGCAGCTCGGGCAGGCCCTGGAGTGCTTGCAACAATGTCGCCAGGCCCTTTCGGGCGTAGTCGTTGGCCACGAACAGCGCGTAAGCACCCTCTGGCGGCAGATCTAGCTGCTCGCGGGCTTGCTGTGGCGCAAGCGTCGTGGCGGGCAGCGTAACCCCTGGCGTGATCACCTGCACATGGGGTGCACAAGCCGGATACTGTGCGACCAGCTCGTCCTGCAAGCTCTGTGACACCGCTACCACTGCCGTGCCCTTGTGGGCCGATACCCGCCGGGCTTCTAGGGTCAGGTAAGTGATCAAGCGTGGGCTCAGCACTATTTTGAGCCAGCGCAGCACGCGCTGATAGCCTTTTTGTCCCTCCAGCAGGCTGCGTTTGACAGTCTTGACATGCATGGTGTGAACCTGCCCATGCCATACGTTTTCGTGCGAATGGACGATATCAAAACCCCTGCGCGTCGCGCGCCAGGTTGCAAAGGCATACCACAGCTGGTTCAGCCAGCGCGGCTTGGGCGACAGGCAGGCGATGCGGTGGTAGCTCACACCGGGCCATGCATGCTCAATCTCCTGCGCAAATACATGTATTTCGTGCCTGGCGGCCAGCTGCTCCACCACTGCAATCGAATAGCGCTCAGCGCCGCCTCCGGTGCTGGCAAAAACCCGGTTGAGTACAGCGATCTTCAAGCGGGGCTGCTGGGCGGCGCTATCTGCCATGCCGGTCTTCATAGCCTGTGGCCAGCTTGCGCCAGAACTGTGCCAGCCAGACCGAGCCCATCACCGGCACCCGAGGCAGCTCCCACACCGCACTGCCCGCCACAGCGCGCCCACGCGCCGTGGTGGTCGCTCCCGCATAGCCCGCTTGGCGTACCTGCTCCACATGCTGGGGCTGGTAGTGTCCGTAAGGGTAGCAAAACTGCTGCACCGCCGCGCCAGTTGCTTCCTCTAGTTGCCTCTTGCACAGCGCGATTTCTTCGTAGGCTGCAGGTGCTGGCAGTTGCGTCAAGTCGGCATGGGTCTGCGTGTGGGCTCCCACCTCCTGCCCCCCCGCAATCCATTGCCGTGCCTGGGCTGCACTCATCAGCTGTTGGGGCGCAATACCCTTGTCGTGGTCCCACACATTGCTGCCACCCAGCTGGCTACTGACCAGATAACAGGTTGCGCTGAAACCGTGCTGCTTCAGAACCGGCAGCGCGTGGTCCAGGTTGTTGACATAGCCATCGTCAAAGGTAATCCCACAGACCTTGCCCTGCTGATGACCCAGCAGATAGGGCATCAGCGCAGACATGCTCAGGCCCTGGTAGCCGAGTGCCTTGAGCAACTGCATCTGGCGCGCAAATGCACCGGGCGATACCACCAGGCCCCGCAGTGGTGTGCCACGCTCGGGCCGCGTGTCTATCTGGTGGTACATCAAAATCGGGATGGCCATACCTGGGGGTTTCTACATCAGCACAATATCGTACTGTTCCTGACTCATGCTGCCCTCAGACTGCAGCGAAATCGGTTTGCCCACAAAGTCGCTCAGGCCGGCCAGGTGCTGGCTCTCTTCGTCCAGAAACAGCTCAATAACCTGGGGTGCAGCTACGACGCGGAATTCCCTGGGGTTGAACTGCCTTGCTTCGCGCAGTATCTCCCGCAGAATGTCGTAGGCCACACTGCGCGCAGTTTTGACAATGCCTTTGCCTGCGCAGACAGCGCAAGGCTCGCACAGAATATGCGCCAGCGACTCACGGGTGCGCTTGCGGGTCATCTCTACCAAGCCCAGCTGCGAAAAATCCCCGGCCATGGTCTTCACGCGATCACGGGCCAACTGCTTGCGAAACTCGGCCAGCACCTGCTCACGGTGATCCTGGCGCGTCATGTCGATAAAGTCCACGATGATGACGCCCCCCAGATTGCGCAGCCGTAACTGTCGTGCAATGGCCAGCGCTGCCTCGAGATTGGTCTTGAAAATCGTATCGTCGAAATTGCGTGCGCCCACAAAACCGCCAGTATTCACATCGACGGTGGTCAAGGCCTCGGTCTGGTCCACGATCAAATAGCCGCCCGATTTCAGATCCACCCGGCGGCCCAGTGCCTTGGCCACTTCTTCATCGATGCTGTAGAGGTCAAAAATCGGCCTCTCGCCTTTGTAGTGCTGCAGTTTCGCCGCCGCGGCGGGCATGTAGTCGTGGCCAAACGCTGCCAGCAACTCAAACTGCTCTTTCGAGTCAATGCGAATGCTCAACGTTTCGTCGTTCACCATGTCACGCAGCACCCTTTGCAGCAGGTTCAGGTCAGTGTGCAGCACCGATTTGGGCGGCAAGGTGACAGAAGCGTCCTTGATGCGTGCCCAGGCCTTGCGGAGATAGGCAATATCATCCGCCAGTTCGCTGTCTGAGGCTTCTTCTGCGTTGGTGCGCAGGATAAAGCCGCCACCTGCATCGCCCGCCAGCTGCTGGACCCTGGCGCGCAGGGCATCGCGCTGGGCTACTGGGATTTTCTGTGACACGCCGATATGGTCGTCCTGCGGCAAAAATACCAGTTGCCGCCCTGCAATGCTGATCTGCGCAGACAGGCGCGCGCCTTTGCTGCCAATCGGGTCCTTGATGACCTGCACCATCATGGCCTGGCCTTCGAACACCTGCTTTTCTATCGGCACTGCCGCGCTGGGCGCTTTGCCATTGTCACCTTCTGCACGTGGATGGGTGTAGGGTGTGACCAGATCGGCCACATGCAAAAACGCCGCACGCTCCAGACCAATGTCGATAAACGCCGATTGCATACCAGGCAACACGCGCGCCACCTTGCCCAGATAGATATTGCCCACCAAGCCACGCTCCAGGGTGCGCTCGACATGCAGCTCCTGCACCGCGCTGTTTTCCACCACGGCCACGCGGGTTTCCTGCGGGCTCCAGTTGATGAGGATGTCTTGCTGCATGGAAGGACCTGATTTTTTCTATTGCGTCGTGATGCCAAGTGTACGCAGTATCTGACCCGTCTCAAACATGGGCAGGCCCATGATCCCGCTGTAGCTGCCACTCAGATGCTCAATATAAGCTGCCGCCCTGCCCTGCACCGCATAGGCACCTGCCTTGCCCAGGGGCTCGCCAGAGCGTACATAGCTGCGGATCTGCGCGGCGTCCATCTCTGTGAAGCGTACCTGCGACACTGACAGCGCCTGCTCCCTGCGGCGCCCTTTTTGCATGACCACCGCCGTCAGCACACGGTGCGTGCGGCCCGATAGTTCTCCGAGCATGCGCTGCGCATCACGGGCATCTGCAGGCTTGCCATAGATATTTCGACCCAGCGCCACGGTGGTATCGGCGCATAGCACAGGCGCAGTGGGCAACTGGCGTTTGCGCATGCGGGCAAGCGCGGCGTCCAGCTTCAGCCCTGTGACTCTCACCACATACTGTGCGGGCGCTTCGCCTGGCAACGCATCCTCGAGGCTTTCTGCATCTTCAGTGGCATCGGGCAAAAGCAGCTGAAACTGCACGCCCAACTGTTCCAGCAGCTGGGCGCGGCGCGGACTTTGGGACGCAAGATAGATAAAACGGGGCATGACAATCCATCTATTCTCGGTGATAAGGATGCCCTGCATTGACCGACCAGGCGCGGTACAGCTGCTCTATCAGCAACACCCTCACCATGGCATGCGGCAGTGTCAGGTCAGACAGGCGGATGCGCTCGTGTGCGGCCTGCCGAAAGCCAGGCTCCAGGCCATCAGGGCCGCCAATGATGAGCGCAATATCATCGCCGCCCAGTTGCCAGTCCGTCAGCCTCTGTGCCAGGGCCTTGGTGCTCACCGGCGAGCCGCGCTCATCCAACACCACAATGCGGGTGCCCTTGGGGATAGCGGCTTCAATACGCTCGCGCTCCGCAGCCAGCAAGGTATCCAGGGTTTTGGAGCCACGCGGCTCGGTTTTAACTGCTTTGAGCTCGACTTTGAGCTCAGGAGTAAAGCGCTTGGCGTAATCGTCCCAGGCGCTCTGGGCCCAGTCGGGCACACGTTGGCCGACTGCGACAATCCACAGCTTCATGCACGGCTGCGTTTGGCTGAAGGGGCTTTGCCTGCAGAGGTTTTGGATGCAGGGGTCTTTGATGCAGGGGTCTTTGATACAGCAGAGGCCGTTTTGCGCGGCGCCGGTTTGCCACTGACCGCTTTTTTAGTTGCTGCTGGAGCTGCTGTGCTTTTTCTGGATGCTACAGATTTAATAGCTGCCCCCGCGGTATTCTTCTTGGCTGGAGCCTTCTTGGGCTTGGATTTTTCGACCACAGGCGCAGCTTTGACGGCCTGCACAGGCTTGGGCGAGCCCAGCTTCAAACGCACAGGTTTTTCGCCCCATATCTCTTCCAGGTGATAGTAGGTGCGAATCGCTGGCTGCATGATGTGCACCACACACTGGTTGCAATCCACAATGATCCACTCGCCATTGTCTTCGCCTTCGATGCGTGGCTTGCCAAAGCCTGCTTCACGCACGGCATCGCGCACACTGGATGCCAAGGCCTTGGTCTGGCGGTTGGAGGTACCGCTGGCAATGATTACCCTCTCAAACAAGGCTGAGAGATGCTCTGTATCAAACACCACAATGTCCTGGGCCTTGACGTCCTCCAGCCCATCAATGATGGCGCGTTGGAGTTTGGTCGTGTCTTTTTTGGCAGCAGATTCAAGCATGTGGGAAGTCAAAGTAGTTAATGGTTGGGAGCGGGAGGCGCTGCATACAGCCGATGCTCAGCAATATAGCGTGCAACCGCATCGTTGACCAGTGTGCTCAAAGCGATACCCCGGCCAATACGGCTGCGAAGGTCGGTTGCACTGGTTGTCATGACAGGCATATCAATAGTATGTATTTTACACGCTGTTTGCACCTCCGGTGGAGGTGTTTTCAGGCCTTCTGCGCCCGCAGATATTGCGCGGGCAGCTACACAAATAGTAGCGATTTGGGCTATGTCTCGCCAGCGGTGCCACTGGCCGAAGGCATTGAACTGATCCGATCCCATCAACAAGAACAGCTCAGCCTGCGGGTATTGCTGGCGCAATTCGCTCAATGTGTCAAAAGTGTAAGTAGGCCCGGCTCTGTAGGTTTCCCTGGGGTCCACCTGAACTTCTGGCAGGTCCGCAAACGCCAGTTGCGCCATGGCCAGGCGGTGAACAGCGGCGCTGGGCTGGCGTGCCTTGTGCCACGCCTGGCCTGTGGGAAAGATGCGCAGCTGGTCAAGCTGCAGCTGCGCAATGGCAGCGCGCGCCAGGCTGTGGTGGGCGATATGGGGTGGATCAAATGCGCCGCCATACACGCCCAGCCGCGCCAGCGATGCTGCGCCTTCGCTGGCAGGGGCTGTCAAACCCAATCCCTTCTAAGCAAAAACTTTTTGTAAAGATCATCCTCGGGCGAGCCTGCACGGGTAGTACGTTTGTAAGCCCAACTGGCCATCGGCGGCATGCTCATCAGAATGGATTCCGTGCGCCCGCCAGACTGCAGGCCAAAGTGCGTGCCCCGGTCCCACACCAGATTGAACTCCACATAGCGCCCGCGGCGGTAGAGCTGAAAATCCCTCTGTCTCTCGGTGTAGGGCATGGTGCTGCGGCGGCTGACGATCGGCAGATAGGCATCCAGAAACGAGTCTCCCACCGCACTGATCAGTGCCAGGCCGCCCTCAAAGCCGCCTTCGGAGAAATCATCAAAGAATATGCCCCCAATGCCGCGCGGTTCGTCGCGGTGCTTGAGGTAAAAATACTCATCACACCAGGCTTTGTATTTGGGGTATTTGTCCGCGCCGAAAGGGGCCAATGCACTCCTGCACACCGTATGGAAATGCACCGCATCTTCCTCAAAGCCATAGTACGGCGTCAGGTCCATACCTCCGCCAAACCAAAACACGGTTTCGCCACCAGTCGGTGTAGCCGCCAGCATGCGCACATTCATGTGCACGGTGGGCACATAGGGATTGGCTGGGTGAAACACCAGGGACACCCCCAGAGCTTCAAACGGGGCGCCATTGAGCTCAGGACGGTTCTGCGTGGCCGAGGGCGGCAGCTTGGGGCCGCGCACATGGCTGAAGCCGCAGCCCGCACGCTCAAACACCGGCCCATTTTCCAGAATCTGCGTAACCCCTTTGCCTTGCAAAGGCTCGGTCTTGGCTTTTTTCCAGCGGTCCACTACAAAATCCGTGCCGTCTATGGCACTGATGGTAGATGTGATGCGCTCCTGCAGCCCGGTCAGATAGTCTCGTACGATGGCAATGGTCATGCTAGCGAACTATAGTAGTTTCTCGCGGCACCGTCACGTCCAGCAGCGCAATGGGGGCCATATTGGCGGGAATCAGGCCGCGCACCCCCTGGTACACCCGCGCAATATCTGCCATGTCCTGCGTCTCGTTACCGCTGAGCAGCATGAAATCCCTCACACTGATCTCGCGCCGAGCATAGTCCAGTTTGATCAGGCACACTGGCACCTGCGCGCGCAACGCTGTTTGGTAGAAGCCGCTGCGCCAGCCTGGAATGTATTTGCGTGTCCCCTCAGGCGCCAGACCCAGCCAGAAATACTGGCCCCCAGCCTTGTGCTGCGTGATGATCTCCACCGCGTGGCCCACTACGCCTTCCTGGCGCGTGCGCCGCACCGGCACCCCACCGATCCAGCGCAACCAGGCACCAAGAACAGGCACACGAAACGCACTGTCCTTGCCCCAAAACATCACCTGCACGCCACACACCCATTTGGCCAGAAACATCAGTGGCGCGTCCCAATTGCTGGTGTGGGGGTATACCACCGCAATGCCCTGCAGTGTGGGAAAGCCCTCAAAGTACACCTTCCAGCCCAGCATACGCAGCACTAGAGCAGCCAGACGACTGCCACGAAACTGCAGGGGATGAGGTGGCGCAAACTGCATGCGGAAGCTACTTGATGGCACGGTAGCCAATATCGCTACGATACTGCGCGCCATCGAACTGAATGCCACGCGCAATGTCCAAGGCGGCTTGCTGAGCCTTTTTAACTGTCTCTGCCAGCGCCGTCACGCACACCACGCGCCCACCGCTGGTGAGCGTCTTGCCATCCGCGTGCACTGTGCCTGCATGGAACACCACAGCATCATTACCCACGGACGAATCCTTGTCAGGCAGGCCATGCAGCGCATCACCTTTGCGCGGCGACATCGGATAGCCGTGCGCTGCCATCACCATACCCAAGGCTACTCGCCGGTCCCACTGCATCTCCACCGTGTCCAGGTTGAGCTCGGTTGCCGCCAGCAGCACCTCCAGCAGGTCCGATTTGAGGCGCATCATGATGGGCTGGGTCTCGGGGTCCCCCATGCGGCAATTGAACTCCAAGGTTTTGATATTGCCCTCGGGAGTGATCATCAGGCCAGCATACAAAAACCCGGTGTAGTTGATACCGTCCTTGTCCATGCCTTTGAGGGTGGGCACAATCACCTCGCGCATCGCCCTGGCATGCACTTCAGGCGTCACCACCGGTGCGGGGCTGTAGGCGCCCATGCCGCCTGTGTTGGGGCCTCTGTCGCCGTCCAGCAGGCGTTTGTGATCTTGGCTGGTGGCCAGCGCCGCCACGTTTTTGCCGTCACACAGCACGATAAAGCTGGCCTCCTCGCCCTGCAGAAATTCTTCAATCACCACTCTGGCTTGGCCGTTGTGCACCACACCCAGCGCGTTGTCCAACAGCATGAAGTCAATGGCCTCGTGGGCCTCCTGCGCCGTCATGGCCACCACCACGCCTTTGCCAGCGGCCAGACCATCGGCTTTGACCACGATGGGCGCGCCTTTACGTTCGATGTAGGCATGCGCTGCCTGCGCATCGGTAAACGTCTCAAACTCTGCGGTCGGTATGCCATGGCGCTGCATGAAGGCCTTGCTGAAGGCTTTGGAGCTTTCCAGCTGGGCAGCAGCGCGTGTGGGCCCAAAAATCCGCAGGCCGTGTGCGCGAAACTCGTCCACCACACCTGCGGCCAGAGGTGCTTCAGGCCCCACCACGGTCAGGCCAATCTTTTGCGCCTGCGCCCACTCGCGCAGCGCTGCCACATCGGTGATGGGCAGGTTCTCCAGCCGCGCGTCCAGCGCAGTGCCGCCATTGCCTGGGGCTACATACACTTTTTGTACTTTGGGAGACTGCGCCAGCTTCCAGGCCAGTGCGTGTTCACGGCCACCGCCGCCAATGACGAGAACTTTCATAAGCTGGCGTTGTGGAACACATCCTGGGTATCGTCCAGGTCTTCCAGCGCATCGAGTAGCTTGTGCATGCGGACTGCGTCATCGCCGTCCAATGCAATGGTGTTCTCAGCGCGCATGGTGACCTCAGCCACCTCTGCCTTCAAGCCTGCAGCTTCGAGTGCGTTTTTGACTGCTTCAAACTGCGCCACCGTGGTCAGCACCTCAATACCCCCCTCGTCATCGCTAATTACGTCTTCGGCCCCGGCCTCCAGCGCTACTTCCATCACCTTGTCTTCGCCAGTGCCTGGTGCCAGCAGTATCTGGCCGCAGTGCTTGAACTGAAACGCCACTGAGCCTTCGGTACCCATATTGCCGCCATATTTGCTGAAGCAGTGCCGCACCTCGGCCACTGTGCGCACTTTGTTGTCGGTCATCGTGTCCACAATGATGGCCGCACCGCCAATGCCATAGCCTTCATAGCGGATTTCTTCGTAATGCACACCTTCCAGATTGCCCGTGGCCTTGTCGATATTCCGCTTGACGGTGTCTGCAGGCATATTGGCCGCTTTGGCCTTGTCCACGGCCAGGCGCAGACGCGGGTTGGCGCCCAGGTCGCCGCCGCCCATGCGAGCGGCCACCATGATCTCGCGCACCACCCGGGTCCAGATCTTTTGCCGTTTTTCGTCCTGGCGCCCCTTGCGGTGCTGGATGTTTGCCCATTTGCTGTGACCTGCCATGAATATCCTTTATCGTCTTTTCGCTGTGCTATGGCACGATTTTACTTTTTCGCAGCCCCGGTAAACCGCCTTGCTTAGGCTAAAAATATCTTTGCTATAGTTTTCCTCAATTGACTTTGCCAGTGCACAACAGTTACTATGCAGGCCAAATGCGTTTTCGTGCACCCCCCTCATTCACCTCGCTGGCCGTGCTGGTTGCCTTCATGGCGCTGGCTTGGTTTGCACTGGGCAGCACGCTGAATGTGTTTGCGGCGTCAGCTTTGGGCAAAAAGATCGAAATCGTCATCTGCACCGGCGCTGGTGTCAAGAAAATCACTGTTGCCGCCCACGCTGACGACAGCTCCACCAGCATCAAGCATTGCGGCAACGCCCCGCTCTTCAAGCTTTTAGCCCTGCCTGGCGAACCCGTACACCTTCAGTTTGAAGCCCCCCGCACGGTAGCGGCCTGGCAATGGATTCCCAGCCCCGATGTAGTTTTAGACTCCATTGAGGACAACAAGCCGCCCCCTGGGCGCGCGCCGCCAGCCGCTCGGTTGGCTTGATCTTTATCCCCATTTTCCCTTTATTGTGCTGTCAGCGCCAAACGCTTGGCATGCCCGTTCCTGAAAGAAAACTCCTATGAAAACCTCTATTGCAAAACTATTTGCTGCATTCGCCGCCGCCGCTCTCGCCCTCAGCGTGGTGGGCTGCGCAACCTCTGGTGCCTCGTCCCAGTCCGTCAGCATCTTGGAGCCTGCCAACGGCGCCACCGTGGGCACCACATTCAAAGTGCGTTTTGGTGTGAAGGGCCTGGAAGTGGCCCCTGCAGGCGACATCGTGGCCAACAGCGGCCACCACCACCTGCTGATCAACCTGGACTCCATCCCCACAGGCGAGTCCATCCCCTTCACCGAAAAGCATATGCACTTTGGCAAAGGCCAGACCGAAGCCGAGGTCAAGCTTGCCCCGGGCACCTACAAGCTCACGGCCCAGTTTGCCAACGGCGCGCACCAGTCCTATGGCAAGCCGCTGAGCCAGACCATCACGGTCACCGTCAAGTAATGGTGGCAGGAATGAAAGCTCTACGACATATCGCACTTTTGGCTGTTTTGGGCATGACATGCCTAGCTGCACAAGCCAGTCCCGAGCTGGCCGAAAAAAGCGCCTGCCTCAACTGCCATGCGATGGACAAAAAGATGGTCGGCCCTGCCTTCAAGGACATTGCTGCCAAATACAAAGACCGCAAGGATGCCCAAGCCTACCTGGCTGAAAAGCTCACCAAGGGCTCTAGCGGCGTGTGGGGCCCTGTGCCGATGCCGGGCATGCCCCAGCTGGCTGCAGCTGACGTGAAAACCCTGGTCACCTGGGTGCTGGCACAGCCTGGCAAATAAACTCACTGGCTCAACCAACCCGCAAGCCCGCTGCCGCAAGCAGCGGGCTTTTTTATGCCTTACCATTCCTGTATCGGCTTGCCAGCCGCTTTGCCCACTCCACCTCAGTGCAGGACCACCGCCATGACCGAACCTTTTTTGATCGCCCAAAACAAAAAAACCAGCTGTTTTCTGCGCCCTGACAAGGCCAACCGCCATGGTTTGATCACCGGAGCCACGGGCACAGGCAAGACCATTACGCTGCAGACCATGGCCGAAGGCTTCAGCCGTATTGGGGTGCCCGTGTTCATGGCCGACGTCAAAGGCGATCTGACCGGTATTTCGCAGGCTGGCCAGCTCTCTGACAAGCTGGGCAAGATCATCGCCGAGCGTGGCCTGCCCCAGCCCGAATTCAGCGCCTTTCCCAGCACCCTGTGGGACGTGTTTGGCCAGCAGGGCCACCCGGTGCGCGCCACCGTCAGCGACCTGGGCCCCCTGCTGCTGGCCCGCATGCTCAATCTCAACGAAACCCAGGCCGGTGTGTTGCAGCTGGTTTTCAAGATTGCTGACGACCAGGGCCTGCTGCTGCTGGACATGAAAGACCTGCGCGCCATGTGCCAGAGCGTGGGCGACAACGCCAGCAGCTTCACCACCGAATACGGCAATGTCAGCCCCGCCAGCATCGGCGCCATCCAGCGCGGCCTGCTGCAGATCGAAGAGCAAGGCGGTGACCAATTCTTCGGCGAGCCCATGCTCAATATCGCCGACTTCATGCAAACCGACAGCAGCGGCAAAGGCGTGGTCAACGTGCTGGCCGCCGACAAGCTGCTGGCCGCGCCGCGCCTGTACGCCACCTTTTTGCTATGGATGCTGAGCGAGCTGTTTGAAACCCTGCCCGAGGTGGGCGACCTGGACAAACCCAAGCTGGTGTTCTTTTTTGATGAAGCGCACCTGCTGTTTACCGACGCCCCCAAGCCGCTGCTGGAGCGCATTGAGCTGGTGGTACGCCTGGTGCGCTCCAAAGGCGTGGGCGTGTATTTTGTGACGCAAAACCCGCTGGACATCCCCGACAGCGTGTTGGCCCAGCTGGGCAACCGTGTGCAGCACGCGCTGCGCGCCTTTACCCCGCGCGACCAAAAAGCCGTCAAGGCAGCGGCTGAGACCATGCGCCAGAACCCTGGCTTGAACATCGAAACCGCCATCACCGAGCTGGCCGTGGGCGAAGCGTTGGTGAGCTTTCTGGACGACAAAGGCCGCCCCGGCGTGACCGAGCGCGTTTATGTGCTGCCACCGGCCAGCCAGATTGGCCCTATCACGCCAGAGCAGCGCAAAGCCCTGATCGCCAGCTCCATCGTGGCAGGTGCCTACGAAAAAACCATCGACCGCGAGTCCGCCTACGAAAAGCTCAAAGGCCGCACCGACGCCAATATGGCCACCGAGTCACAGGCCAAGGAAGCCGCCAAGACCATTGCCAAAGAAGCCACCAACGCCGCAGGCGAAGAAGCCAGCGGCGGTTTTCTGGGCGGACTGGGCAGCATCTTCGGCGGTGGTCAAAAGCGAACCCGCGCCAGCGCAGGCGAACAACTCGTCAAATCCGCCGCCAGCGCCGTAGGCCGAGAAGTAGGCCGCCAGATCATCCGTGGCGTGCTGGGCGGCATATTCGGCGGGCGCAGGCGCTAAGCAACTGCAAGGTCAGGCTCCTGCTTTGTCTGAAGCACTGCGCGGAAAATCCTTTAAACAACAACGCCCAGACGGATTTAGCTTGTCGCAAGCACAGTATTTGTCTTTGGTTTTCTTGATGACAAACTCTCTGAGGCTCGAGTCAGTCAACGCATGCGACTTCAGCACACCGAAGCAGTAGCAGCTCAGAGCATCGGCTGCTTCACTCTTCAGTCCAACCAGTGTGCGCACCTGATCTTGAGCGAAACAACTTCCGTCTTCAGCGAAGTAGATTACGTCGCAGTCAGGATCCTCGCAAAAATAGTAACCCTGTGGTTTTTGATCCCAAAGCCACGGTGTCTTGATGTGAAGCAAGACTGTCGCCATTCCAACTTCTGAATACACTTGACCATTTTTGGGGCAAGTGCATTTTTTGGGTGGTGCAGCTTTTTCGGCAATAGAACAGCAATCAGACATTTAGTTAAACTCCTCGCCTAATGCCATTACGTGGGCACAAAATGCAAACAAAACAGTTTGCACTGTCGCTTGCAATATTAACAAGCGTGTATGTCAGTCAAATCAATCCAGTTGGCCGCCGCGCAGTTCAAAATTGCCTTAGGCAATATCGTTGAACTGTCTATCTATGCTCTAGACGGTTGTCAAGCATTTTCATCCATCAAACTTGGCTCAACCGCATGCAAATAGATTTCATTGCAACTGGCAGCGGACTTCGGTTTGAACTTTATGCATATTTTGCGATGTATGCAAGCATTTGGGAACCGCGCTCTGATGACTTCACTCCCACTCAATTGTCAACCCGCGAGAAAAGTTGAACGTCACCGTACCGCTTTACACTGCATCGGACAATTACTGCGCATCGTCCAAGGTCGTCCACACCGTCAGTTTTACCGTCACCTGTCCATATCGATACTTGCATCCACAACCTGATCTGATGCATGACGCTTGATGAGTGATTCAGTGTAACGCTGCATCATCTTAGGCATTACGGTTTCACCGGCTGGAGGTCGATCAAGGCTAAACACATACTTTGGAAAATCCAATGCCTTCTGAATTGCCCAGACTCTGTCGTGCGCGTCGGGCGGCAAAATAGTTGCTGGTGTCCCCACGGCTATCCAACCAATGGGTACGGTTTCGTCCGGCGCGAGAGTGCTTCGCAGATGCACCAATCCATTGATGCGCACCTCCGCCCCCTTACCGATACGCGCTCCATTGAATACAGTCGATCCCGTGGCGAGAAATACATTGTCCTCAACCTCGCAGCCGACTAGATAGGCGCGAGGCCCAACCAAAACATGACGACCAAGCCGTGTCACATGCCCCGGCACACCGCGAATCACGGCAGTATCCATCACCACGCAATGCTCTCCGATCTCAATCGGCCCGCCTTCCGCGACGATCACTACACCATGCCCTATGCGGCAATTTGCAGCAATCGTCACATCACCACTGATCACAGCCGTTGAAGCGACACTGCTTTGCGCCGAAATGCTCGGCGTTTTACCTTGACTTTCAATCACCATGCCGAACTCCTTTTGCCACAATCAACTCATCACAACTAATTGATACCATCAGTCTCAGAGGCTTCCGTACCAATCGGACACAAGAGCCCTTCGCATATGTCGTGCTTGCACCACCGACACAAATGCCTCGCGCATGCGCGATCATCCACAGCGTTCGCAAGTATTTTGTTTAACAGCTTAGATAGAGAAGCTTTCTCAATCTCAGTTAGTCCATCAAGCAAAGGGGCAATCTGCTGAAGACGCGCATCTTGCATTTGGTCGGCCTGCCGACGGCCCTTTGCGGTTAGATTCAATCGAGCGTATTTGCCCTCGTACACATCACGCTGCACCCAAGCTTCGGCTGCCAACTTGTCCAGCGCTCGCGAGCAAGCAGGTTGAGATAACCCCACTATTGCACTGAGATCATTGACCGTTAGTGGTTGCCAATGCCGCAATGTCAGCAAAATCGCAGCTGAGCTATCGGACTGACCCAAAAACGCTTTCATCATGCACTGATGAAGTGCGCTATACAGAGCCCCGAGTTTATTGATTTCATATGCATTCTGCATGCATTTATTGTACTACACTTAAATATAGTCCAATCCGCAAAACGCTTAATGCGTTGCGCATATAAAAGGCTATGCTCAGGGCTCAATGCTGGTGACACGCCGTGTTCGCTCACATGGTCGAAAGGTTCTGAGCCGGGGAGCCGACCAAGCCTCAATCAACTATCAATTTGATGAAGCAGAACCTCTTCGGATTTCGTTGCACCGAACTGAACAATCTTCACTCCCACTCGATTGTCAACAAGCGATTTATCCTGGATCACCATAGGCGATGGTGAATCGATTTGGACTGTGCAAATACATCAGGTAAAGCCGCTATACCGTCAGATTTACCGTCAACGAAAATACAGTGCGTTACGATTTTAATTCGGTGCATGCAGGTGAATTTCCTAGAACTGGTCAGCAATTATGTGCGCGACGTCTCTAAGCAGAATTCAACAAATTCAAATGAACCCTAAGATCTATTGACATACTGTACCAAATGATCTAATATTGCCTTATGCGCCCTAAGACATTTGACCCTGACGAAGCCACCGCACTGGCACTACAAGCCTTTTGGCATTCAGGCTTTGAGGCGACCAACATGCCCGACCTTCTGAAATCTATGGGCCTAGGACGTGCAAGTTTCTATAATGCTTTCGGTTCAAAGCGCGAGATATTCTTAAAAAGTCTGAATCTTTACTTCGCTACAGTAGACGCGCACCTAACCCAAGCGATGGCTCAGGATGCAACGCGTGAAAAATCAGTCACGCATTTGATTGATGCTATCTTGGCTGTTACCCAGCACGAGTCGGTCTGGCGAGGCTGCTTGATTGGCAATACTGCTCTGGAGATGGGTAGTAAAGATACTGAGATCAGCCTACAGCTGGGCCGAGGCGTGCGGATGCTGCGTAAGAAATTCGCTGAAGCACTCAAAAAGCCGTCAGCCGACAAAAGCTTTAACGATGTGAACGTAGAGGCACTTGCGCTGCATTTAGTCGCTGGCATACAGGGCTTGCTGGTGCTGGCGAAAGCAGGCTTGCCGCGAGCGGATATTGCGCGAGCGCGCAATCTTCTAATTTCAACCCTTAACTAACCCCGCAACCAAGGTTGATCGAACAATGGCCTTGGATATTATTGTACCAATTGTTCCAATATGGAGAACTTTATGAAAATCTTATCCAACCAGCTACATGGCATTCTTGACTATGCAACCGTGCTGTTATATTTATCTGCACCTAGTGTTGTTGCTCTTACGGGGTTAGCGGCAATGCTTTCATACGCATTAGCTGGCGTTCATCTTGCGATGACAGTTCTAACGAATATGCCCATGGGCATTATCAAAATCATTCCAATGAGGATCCATGCAATTGTTGAAATGCTAGTTGGCCCAACCTTGATTGCCGTTGCGTTTGCAACTCCCGGCTTTTCAGCGCACGCCAAAATATTCTTTGCTGCCGCAGGTGTCGCAATTTGCTTAGTGTGGCTGCTGTCGGAATACGCTTCCGTTAAAACTGATTCTTGAGCAACTAGCCGACCAATAAGGGGTGAATATGAAAGATCGGGCTATTTTGCGCTGGGTACATCTGCTTGGCTCCGCCGTTATTGGCATCTTCATCTACTCAGGTTTGCATGACAACCCAACCTTTTTATCTACTGTGAGAGTGTTAGTCGTGCCTGCGCTTTCAGCAAGCGGTATATGGATGTGGCAAGGATATCGCATAAAGAAACTGCTCAGTGGCAAGCGCAGCTAAGTACGTACTTAATCGGTTATGAATGAGAATTTTGGGGCATGAACCAAAAACCTCACTCCCACTCAATTGTCGCAGGCGGTTTGGAGCTCACGTCATACGTCACGCGGTTAATGCCACGCACTTCGTTGATGATGCGGCCAGATACTTTCTTGAGCAAAGCGTAAGGCAGTTCAGCCCAGTCTGCGGTCATAAAGTCGCTGGTTTGCACTGCGCGCAGGGCTACCACGTAGTCGTAGGTGCGGCCATCGCCCATCACGCCTACGCTTTTGACAGGCAGGAAAACGGTGAAGGCTTGGGATGTGAGGTCGTACCAGGTTTTGCCTGTGGCTTCGTCTTTGAAATTACGCAGTTCTTCGATAAAGATGGCGTCGGCTTTGCGCAGTAGGTCGGCGTATTCTTTTTTCACTTCGCCCAAAATGCGTACGCCCAGGCCGGGGCCGGGGAAGGGGTGGCGGTAGACCATGTCGTGGGGCAGGCCAAGGGCTACGCCCAGCTCGCGCACTTCGTCTTTGAACAGGTCGCGCAGCGGCTCCAATAGTTTCAGGCCCAGTTGCTCTGGCAGGCCGCCTACGTTGTGGTGGCTTTTGATGGTGACGGCTTTTTTGCTTTTAGCGCCGCCGCTTTCAATCACGTCAGGGTAGATGGTGCCTTGGGCCAGCCACTTGGCTCCGTTTTTGCTAGCGCCTGAGGCTGTCAGCTTGGCTGCCTCGGCCTTAAATACCTCGACAAACTCGCGTCCAATAATTTTTCGTTTGGCCTCTGGCTCGCTCACGCCTTTAAGATGACCGAGAAACTGCGCCTCAGCGTCCACGCGGATCACCTTGGCGTGCAGCTTGCCGACAAACATGTCCATCACCATGTCGCCCTCGTTCAGGCGCAGCAGGCCGTGGTCTACAAACACACAGGTGAGCTGGTCGCCAATGGCGCGGTGGATCAAGGCGGCAGCTACCGATGAATCTACACCGCCGCTCAGGCCCAAAATCACTTCTTCATCACCCACCTGTTTGCGGATCAGATCGACCGCCTCCTGGATATGGTCCTTCATCACCCAGTCAGGCTTGACAGCGCAAATATCCAGCACAAAGCGCTCCAAAATGGCCTTGCCTTGCGTGGTGTGCGTGACTTCCGGGTGAAACTGCACAGCATAAAAGCGGCGTGTTTCGTCAGCCATCCCAGCGATGGGGCAGCTGTCGGTAGACGCCATCAGCTTAAAGCCCGGCGGCATTTCAACGACGTTGTCGCCGTGGCTCATCCACACATTGAGCATGCCCTGCCCGTCTGGCGTGGTGAAGTCTGCAATGCCATCGAGCAGCTTGGTATGGCCACGGGCCCGCACCTGCGCATGGCCAAACTCGCGGCCATGCCCACCCTCCACTTTGCCGCCCAGTGCCGCAGCAATGGCATACATACCAAAGCAGATACCCAGCACGGGGATGCCCAGTTCAAAGGCCAACTGCGGCGCACGCAGTGTTTCGTCTTCCCACAGGCTGGCATGGCTACCCGAAAGGATGATGCCTTTGAGCGAGCCATCTTTAGCGTAGTCGCGCAGCCAGTCGCTGGTCACGTCGCACGGATGCACCTCGCAGTACACATGGGCCTCGCGCACACGGCGGGCAATCAGCTGGGTAACTTGGGAGCCGAAGTCGAGAATGAGGATTTTTTGGTGTTGCATTATTCAGCCCGGTAGTTGGGCGCTTCTTTGGTAATCTGTACGTCGTGCACATGGCTTTCGCGGATGCCTGCGCTGGTGATTTCGACAAACTCGGCTTTGTCGTGCATGGTGGCGATGGTCGCGCAGCCGCAATAGCCCATGCTGGCGCGCAGGCCACCCGCCATCTGGAAGATGATGCTGACGACCGAGCCTTTGTAGGGCACGCGGCCTTCGATGCCTTCGGGCACGAGCTTGTCAGCATTGGGGTTGCCAGTGCTGCTCTCTTGAAAATAGCGGTCGGCGCTGCCTTGCTGCATGGCACCAATACTGCCCATGCCGCGGTAGCTTTTGTAGCTGCGGCCCTGGAACAGCACCACTTCGCCCGGAGCCTCTTCGGTGCCCGCAAACATGCCGCCCATCATCACGGTGGATGCACCTGCCGCAATCGCCTTGGCAATGTCGCCGCTATAGCGGATGCCGCCGTCAGCAATGCAGGGCACGCCTGAGCCTTTCAATGCCGTGGCCACGCTGTCAATGGCCATGATCTGCGGCACGCCCACGCCCGCCACAATGCGGGTGGTGCAAATGCTGCCGGGGCCAATGCCCACCTTGACGGCGTCAGCGCCTGCCTCGGCCAGCGCCAGCGCGGCTGCGCCGGTAGCGATGTTGCCACCAATCACGTCCACCTGTGGATAGTTCTTTTTGACCCAGCGCACGCGCTCGATCACGCCTTTGCTGTGGCCGTGCGCGGTGTCTACCACCAGCGCGTCCACGCCCGCCTCCACCAGAGCGGCCACGCGCTCTTCGGTGCCCTCGCCTACGCCCACCGCCGCGCCTACGCGCAGCTTGCCTTGGTCGTCACGGGCAGCGTTGGGAAAGCTGGTCTGCTTGGTGATGTCTTTCACAGTCACGATGCCGCGCAGCTCAAAGCCGGGGGTGACCACCAGCACGCGCTCCAGGCGGTGTTTGTTCATCAGTGCTTTGGCGTCAGCCAGGGGCGCCCCCACGGGCACAGTCACCAGGCGCTCACTCGGGGTCATGATGTCTTTGACCAGCGCGTCCATGCGGGTTTCAAAGCGCAAATCACGCGCAGTGATGATGCCCACCACTTTGCCACCGTCCACCACGGGAAAGCCGCTCACACCCAGCTGCTCGGACAACTCGATCACCTGGTGGACTTTAAAGTCCGACGGAATGACCACCGGGTCGCGCAGCACGCCCGACTCATGGCGTTTGACCTTGCGCACCTGGGCGGCCTGCTCCTTGGCGGTGAGGTTTTTGTGCACGATGCCCATGCCGCCTTCTTGCGCCATGGCAATGGCCAGGCGGGCCTCGGTCACTGTGTCCATGGCGGCAGAGACCAGGGGCAGATTGAGCGTGATATTGCGCGACAGACGGGTCGCCAGGGAGGTGTCCTTGGGCAGGACTTCGGAGAAAGCGGGAACGAGTAAAACGTCATCAAACGTCAGTGCTTTGCCAAGCAAACGCATAGTGGAAGCTCCAAAAAACAGATTGTACCCGCGTCAACAGGCCCCACTGGTGTAAACCCGCAGCGCTGCAGATGCGTTGCATGGTCTAGCTGCAAGACAGCGTGTGTCGACCAATGGCGTGTTTTGCAGCGCCAACGGTACCAAACAGCGTCTGGCTGGCTTGCAATCGCACCAATATGGCGCTTGACCGCGCTACACTACAGCCCATGAAAACTAAAGTTTTTTCCCTTCTCCAAACAGGCTCACTGCTGGCCGTGCTGATGCTCAGCCTGAGCGCCCATGCGCAATGGGGCTGGACCGACAACAGCGGCCGCCGCATCTTCAGCGATCAGGCCCCTGCTTCGGATATTCCCGATAAAAACATCTTCAAGCGCCCCGCAGTTGCCAAGTCTGCCGCCAACGCTGCCCCGGCCAAAGCTGCTGACCCTGCCGCGGCAGCCTCGGCGCCTGCCATTGGCGCTTCTGCCGCCGTTGCCGCTGCCAGCGCCCCCAAGCTGACCGGCAAGGATGCCGAGCTGGAGAAGAAAAAGAAAGATGCCGAGGCCGCAGAAGCCGCCAAGAAAAAGGCCGATGCCGACAAGCTGGCCAGCCAGCGCGCCGAAAACTGCGAACAGGCCAAACGCGCCAAAGCCACCTTCAACTCAGGCATACGCATCGCCGCAACCAATGCCAAAGGCGAGCGCGAGATCATGAGCGACACTGACCGCGCCGCAGAAATCAAGCGCATTGAGGCTGTGATTGCCGCAGACTGCAAATAAGACTGCATTTATTGCAGAGCATGAAAAAAGGGCCTTGAAGACCCTTTTTTCATGATCGCAGCGCTGATTGCAGCTACAGCGCCTTGGCACTGAACGTGTCGCAGGCCTTGAGGTTGCCGCTTTGCAGGCCAGTGGTAAACCAGGCCATGCGCTGCTTGCTGGAGCCGTGGGTAAAGGTCTCGGGCTGGGCATAGCCCTGGCTCTTTTTCTGCAAGGTGTCGTCACCTATCTGCGCAGCAGCATTGAGCGCTTCTTCGATATCGCCCTTGTCCAGCTTGAGCTTGGAGCCGCGCGACCATATACCGGCAAAGCAGTCGGCCTGCAGCTCCAGGCGCACGCTCAGGGCGTTTTGCTCTTTCTCGCTGATGCGCCCACGCATGGCGTCCACCTTGCCACTGATGCCCATGACATGCTGAATATGGTGACCCACCTCGTGCGCGATCACATAGGCCTGGGCAAAGTCGCCCGGTGCCCCGAGCTTGTTTTTCATGGTTTCGTAAAACGCCAGGTCGATATACACCTTTTGGTCGCCCGGGCAGTAAAACGGGCCCATGGCCGACTGCCCTGTGCCGCAGGCTGTGGGCGTGGCGCCGCGAAACAGCACCAACTTGGGCGCGGGGTATTTGGCATTGCTCTGCGCAAACAATGCGCCCCATACGTCTTCGGTGTCGGCCAGCACTTTGGACACAAAGCTGGCCATCTGGTCGTCCTTGGGTGGGCGCTGCGCGGGGCCCTGGCTTACTTGGGGCGCGGGGCCACCACCACCGCCCAGGATGCCCAGCACTGTCATGGGGTTGATGCCCAGAAAATACGAGGCCACCAGCGCCAGCACAATACCGCCAATGCCAAGGCGTCCACCGCCCAGCCCGCCGATACCGCGGCCGCCACCACCGCCCATACCGCCTTGTCCACGGCGGTCTTCTACGTTGTCGGATTCGCGTCTGCCTTCTACGTCCATGGTGCTATCTCCAAAGCGGTTTATTCCACATCATTAGCCGCAATGGTACACCCTGGCGCACGCAACGCCGAGAGCGCAAGACAGACGGCGCCTCAGGCGTGGAAAACAGCAAACACGCGCATGGCGCACTGGCGCAGTGCTTCGCTGGTGGAGGTGTGGGCCAGCGCCAGCTGCTGCAGGGCGTAGTCGCTGTCGGAAAGCATGCGTTGGGTGTCTGTCTGGGCGCCATCATGGGCCATCAGATGCTTGAATTGCGACAGCAGCACCAAGGTGGAGGCAAAGCCCAAGGCCATGGGCTGTGCGCTGGCTGGGTAGCCAGCGGCGGGAAAAGACACTGCGGTAGATTGCATCGAGACCATGTCAAAGCTCCTCATAGACTATTGTTGAGCCTACCTGTATGCAACGCGTTGTGGTTCAATCGGGTTGATAGACTTAGACGCATCTCCCCACAATCCCCGTGCGAAATTCACGTAAACGCCATGTTGTCACGCCCACCATCCGCCAAAAGCCGCCAGCGCACCGTGCCAGCAGCGCCTTGCGTGCTGGTGACCGGCTTTGAGGCTTTTGGCGATGACCCCAGCGGTCAGGGGCTGAACCCCAGCGCCCTGGCGGCGCAGGCTTTGCACGGCCAGGTCATTGCGGGGCACCCCGTGGTGGCTGCCGTGCTGCCCTGCGTGTTTGGCCGTTCGGTTGCTGTGCTCAAGGCGCTGCTCAAGCAGCACCAGCCTAGCTGGGTGCTGTGCACGGGACAGGCCGGGGGCCGCGCAGGCATCAGCCTGGAGCGCGTGGCCATCAACCTGGATGACGCCAACCTGCCCGACAACGCGGGCTGCATGGTGGTGAACCAGCCTGTGGTGGCCCGCGGCCCGGCGGCCTATTTCAGCACCCTGCCGCTGCAAGCCATGCTCGGCGCGCTGCAGCGCGCGGGCCTGCCCTGCGAGCTGTCCAGCAGCGCGGGGCATTTTGTCTGCAACCATGTGTTTTATGCGCTGATGCACCAGCTGCGCAAAAGCCCTGTGCGCGGCGGCTTTGTGCACGTGCCTTATTTGCCGCAGCAGGCGGCTGGCACGGGGCGGCCCAGCATGGCGCTGCAGGAGATCACCCAAGGTCTGCATGTTGCGCTGCAGGCGGCGCTTGATGAGCCATCCCTTCAGACACTCAGTTAACTATCATTTTAATAGCTGCTCCCGCGATATTCTATTGGCTTGCAGCCCTGTTTGGTATATAAAAAGGCCTCCGTATGATGCTCAACGCCCTGCAAACCGCCCAGGCCCTGCCCTACAGCGCGCTAAGCGCTGAAATCTCGCTGCTGCTGCAGGATGACGCGGTGCAGGTGCCCCAGCGGCTGGTGCAGCACCTGCCGGGTGGCGGCAGCCTGTTTGCCATGCCTGCGCACGACGCCCGCCTCGCCATCACCAAGCTGATCACCTACACGCCCTCCAATGCGGAGCGCAGCCTGCCCACCATTCAGGGCGATGTCATCGTGTTTGACGTGGCCAGTGGTGCGCGCCGCATGCTGCTGGACGGCCCCACCGTCACCGCGCGGCGCACGGCGGCCGTGTCCCTGCTGGCTGCGCAGGCGCTGGCGGCGGTGCCGGGTGGCCCCTTGCTGATCATTGGCGCAGGTGTGCAGGGCCGCTCGCACCTGGAGGCGCTGATCGAGGGGCTGGGTGTCAGCGAAGTGATGGTGTATTCGCGCAGTGCTGACAGTGCCCAGCTGCTGGCCCAGCATGCCCGCACGCTGCTGGCGGCGCAGGGCAGGAAGGGCCAGGCCAGCGTGGTAACCGACCTGGCCCAGGCCCTGGCGCTGTGCCCACTGGTTGTCACCTGCACCCCCGCCCAAAGCCCTGTGCTGCTCAGCCCCAGCCAGTTGCACCCCCAAGCCTTTGTCTGCGCCGTGGGGGCCTTTACGCCCAGCATGACCGAGCTGTCGCCCAGCGTGGTGCAGCACTTTGGCGCAGCTGGCCGCATGGTGGTGGACACCGCGCACGCGGCCCACGAGGCGGGGGATTTGATTCAAGCAGGCATCGATGTCAGCGCCTGCGCCAGCCTGCAGGACATCGTGCGCAAGCCTCAGGGCGCGGGCGGACTCGCACGTGGGCCGGTATTGTTCAAAAGCTGTGGTTGGGCAGGCTGGGACCTGGCCGCTGCGCGGCTGGCGTGCCCAGCGCTGTGAGCTGACCTGGGCTTAACTTTGCAGTAGCTCTTTGGCCGCAGCGCTCGGGCCGCAGGCGAAGCCTCAGGGCGTGCGGCGAATCAGCTTGCCAGAGGCGGTTTGTTGGTCGGCCATATAGGTGCCTTCCCAGCGGTCGCCGCTGGACCACACAAATACGCCCTCGCCGCTTTTTTGACCGGCTTTCCAGTGGCCAGTGTATTTATCGCCATTTTTCCACTCATAGCTGCCCTGTCCATCAGGCTTGCCGCTGCTGAAAGTGCCTTTGTAGGCATCGCCCAAGGCGTACTTCATGGTGCCAGCCCCGTGCGGTAGCCCGGCCACTACCTCGCCCTGGTACTGGTCGCCGTTGGCAAAGCGCATCTGGCCCATACCTTGGGCCACGTCCATCTGCCAGGCACCTTCATAGGTCTGGCCATTGCTCCACAGGTACACGCCGTGCCCGTGCGCTTTGCCATTGGCAAAAGCGCCCCGGTAGACCTCGGTGGACGCGTATTTCATGATGCCCATGCCGTGGGCGAGGCTGTCTTGCACCTCGCCTTCGTAGTGGTCGCCGTTTTTGTAGTCGATCACGCCCTTGCCTATCGCGCGGTCGTCGGCCCAGTCACCGGTGTATTTCCCGCCGCTCCAGCTGAAGATGCCATGGCCTTGGCGTTTGCCGGTGACCAAGGTGCCTTCAAACACATCGCCATTGGCCCAGAGCACTTTGCCTGTGCCAGACCAGGTCTGGCTTTTCGGGTCGCTGGCAAAACGGCCGATGAACCGGGTAGTGCCTGCCACATACTCGCCTTCGGGCACAGGCTTGTCTTTGACGGGCTGGCTGGCTGGGGATGCCGGGCTGGTCTGCGCTGGTGGCTTGGCAGCTACGGGGGCGGTAGCAGGGGCAGCGGTAGGGACGGATGCAGCCGCTGGCGCAGGCACGCCAGGGCTTGCCGTTGGCTTGGCCACCGCTTGCAGCGACGCCACGCGCGAGTGGGCCACCTGCGCAAACACGCCCTGCGGGTAGCGCGCCAGATAGCTGCGCAGCTCTTCAATCGATCCGCTGTTCTTGACCGTGTCCCACAGGCTGAGCTCGAGACTGGCAGCCCCGCCACTGTCTGGGCGTGCACCAGCGCTGGTGGCATTGGCCACCGCGGCTGAAAGCGCTGCGGCTGCGCGCTGGGGCTGAAAGTAAAACTGCCCCTCCAGCGCGGTGTTTTCCCACGGCGTCTGCTGGTTATTGCTGTCGCGCCGCACCAAGGTGCGCACTTGCTTGAAAACTTCCTCCACTGGCAGGCCAGGGTTGGAAATCACCTTGGCCAGATGCTGCGTATACAGGCCGTTTTGCCCATTGCCATCCGACGCTACCGAGCCCGGCGAGGTGGAGTAAGCCACCATGGAGCCCGAAGGCGCGCTCATGGTGGCCAAGCCCATGCCTGATGCACGCGAGCGAACAGCAAATGGGTTGTTGCGGCAGGCATCCAGAATGACCAGGTTGACGCGGTTGCCTGCAGACTGCATTTTCTCCAGCACCAGTTGGGCGTTCAGCGCGTCCTCAGCCACCTCGTCTTCGTTGCGGATGTCTGAATCAATCGACACCAGATAGTTTTCGCCTTTGACCTGCACGCCATGGCCCGCAAAGTAAAACAGGCCTACACCGCCGCGCTGCTTCAGGCGGTCGCCAAAATCCCTCACCAGGCGCCGCGTCTCGCGCAGGCTGGCGTTTTCGGCCTTGATCACCTGAAACCCTGCCTGCAGCAGCACGGTTTCCATCAGGCGCGCGTCGTTCACAGGGTTGGTCAGCGGGGCGTTACGGTAGTTGGCGTTGCCAATCACCAGGGCCAGGCGGTGCTCGGCCGGATCTTGCGCATGCACGGACAGACCGCCCAGACCACCCAATAGCAAGGCGGCCACAGCGCGCTGTGGCAACACCGTTAGCAGTCGGCGCAACATCCTATACAGTGGCGTGAACATATGTGCTCATCAAAGGTGCATTTCAGCGACTTGGCGGGCGGCGCCAAGCGATAGAATCATAAATTAACCATTGGTTGCATTATTTCACATTTACCGCAGTTTTCACGCACCGCCACCCTGCCATGACACTCTCCCACCGCTTCGCTGCCACCTTGCTCTGTTTGCTAGCCCAGTGCTGCTACGCCGATGAGGTGCGGGTGTTTGCCGCTGGCGCAGCCAAGCACGCTGTAGAGGCCATCGCCCCTGCCTTCCAGCAGGCCACGGGTCACACCCTACGCGCCAGCTACGACACGGTGGGTGCCCAGCGCGACCGCGTGCTGCAGGCCGCACCTGGCCAGGCGGCTGATTTGGTGATCCTCAGCGACGCTGCACTGGCCAGTCTGCGCAGCGCAGGCCGCCTGGGCGCTGCACCCGCGTACAGCATGGGCCAAGTGGTGGTGGCTCTGGCCGTGCCGCAAGGCGCGCCCCTGCCCGACCTGCGCAACGCTGAGGCCCTGCGCCAAACCCTGCTGGCTGCCCCCAGCATTGCCTTTGCCGACCCGGCGCGTGGCGCCACCGCTGGCACGCACTTTGCCAAGGTACTGGAAGCACTGGGCTTGACGGAAGCACTTAAAGGCAAAACCACCATGCTGTCCTTTGGTGTGGACGTGATTCGCGCGGTCTCTGAAGGCACCTATGCCATCGGTGTCAGCCAGTCCAGCGAGATCATGCAGCACCCCGGCATACGCTTTGCCGGTGCGCTGCCCGCGCCGCATGGCTTGTCTACAGGCTACGGCGCGGCACTGGCCAGCGACAGCCCCGCAGCGCGGCAATTGCTGGCCTTCATGGCGACTGCACAGGCAGCCAAGGCGTTTGCGCACAGCGGTTTTGTGGCGACGCCTTGAGTAAAAGTAATTTTTAACGCTATATATTTAATAGCTGCCCCCGCGATATTCTATTGGCCTGGCGGGCTTTTTGATACTTAAAACAGCTATCTGACCGGTGACTGCACCTCGCCTGGGCCTGAGCGCGGCTCCACCGCGTGCTGGCGGGTTTGCACTGGATGAATCACCTTGGTGGTGGGGTCGGGCTCGTTTTCTACCCACCAGTTAGCCCACAGCCGGTTGTCTGCGTCGGGCTCCAGCGTGAGGAAGTTGCGTGCGCCGATCAGGCGGCGTGTGGTAGCCGGAAACTCGTACATGGTGGCAGTGATACCCCGGTCCAGGGTTTCGACCTGTTTGCAGGCCTGCTCCAGAAAGTAGCGCGCCATGGCCGGGGGCGCGGGATGCACGATGCCGCTGGAGGTGAGCTGGTTGACCACCCGCGCGTTGGGCGCTACGTCGTTGCGGTCAGACTCTATGGCCCCCACCGCCGCCACATGCACATCGCCCGAGAGCAGCGTGACGCGGCAGGTCTTTTGCGCCGAGATGCGCAGCAGGCGGTGCACCAGGCGCAGGCGCTCCTGCAGGTGCGGCGGGCTGGTCCAGTGGTCGCGCAGGTCGTCTTCCAGCTCCTGCTGGCCGGGCAGCACACCCAGCATTTTCTCCAGCAGCCCAAAGGTGGGGTGCACCACCGGAATGCTGGACATGATCAGCAGGTGCGCCATGTCTTGCTGTGCATCCAGCCATTGGTACACCGCCTTCCAGGAGGCCTCGCTCATCACCTGCTCGGGGCAGTAGTTGCCTTCTTGCTCGGCCTGCACAGCGGCTATGCCAGTAACCATCGACGTGACGGGTTCGCGTGGGTCGTGTGGGGCGCGCTCGCTGCGCATGTCCAGCACCAGCAGGCCCATCTGCCCCATGCGAAAGCCTTTGCTGAAGGCACTCTGCCCAGGCAGTGTGGCCGGGGGCATGGCGTCGGTCATCTGCTGCTGAAACAGCATGAAATAGCGCCGGGCGACGCTGAAAATGCCCTGGTACAGCGGGCAATGGTGCTGCTCATACGGGTACGAGCCCCAGCCGTCCATGATGTCGTGGTCGTCCCACATCATCACGCTGGGCATGCGGGCCATGGCGGCGCGCACATCGGGCTGCGCCCAGCGCGAGAGATAGAGGTTTTCAAAAAACTTCTCCAGCTCCACACGCAGCCCCGCGTTGAACGGGTAAGCCATGCGCTGGTCGTAAGTCAGGTCGCACCACTGGGCCAGCTCGGGAATGTCCACCCACATCGAGTCGCTATAGACCTGGTCGCCACCCAAAAGCAGCAGATCCCAAGGGCCAAAGCGGCGGCCGCGCACGGTGTCGGCCCCGGCGTGCAGACGCGCCATGCGGGCCCACAGGGCGTTTTTCTCGCTCACCTGCTTCATCAGCTTGGGGTCTGAAAAGCCATTGCACGAACCATAGGCCATGGCAGGCTGGGCGCCCTTGGCGGGCACTTGCAGGCTGTGCTGCGCGCCGTCCAGCGTGTAGGCCACGTTTTGTTTGGTGTCGGTTTGGGCAATGGCAAAGTCGTAGCGCCACACCGCGCTGCCAGAATGCGGCAGCTGCTGCAAGGCCAGCGCAGCAGGCGTGCCTTGACCAGTCACTGTCAGCACCGGCGCCGCATCGGCCGCATCCGTCACTACCATCGCGCTCACACCCCAAGTGTCACTTTGACAGCCCAAAAACTTCAATACCGGCCCCAGCTTGACCATATCGCCTCCGTGCAGTTGTTGCAAGTTGTGTGAAGGCAAGCATAGAGCCAATGCGGGGTGCACACATCCTCAAAGTTGATGATGCGTGTTACAGGGCGTTAACGTGATCAGACTGGTGGTGCCATGGACTGGGCAAGTGAATGGCATGGATCATGCTGAGTACCAAAGCCGGGCGTTCTCTCGGCCAGCATCACATAACTCTTACTTCATTGGAGCATCATTGTGTTAAACCGCCGCCAAATCCTGCTTACCTCCGGTGCTACAGCGCTACCCATTGCCGTGCCCTTTGCCAGAGCGCAAGCGCCTGCCAAGCTCAAAGTCGGTTTTATCTACCCCGGCCCTATTGCCGACAGTGGCTGGACCTACCAGCACGACTTGGGGCGCAAGATGGTGGAAAAAGAATTTGGCGCAAGGGTAGAAACCGTTTATGTCGAAAAAGTACCCGAGGGTGCTGATTCCGAGCGCGTGATACGCCAGCTCATTCAGGACGGCTGCAAGATGATCTTCACCACTTCGTTTGGCTTTATGGACCCCACCATCAAGGTGGCCGCAGACCACCCCAACATCGTGTTTGAGCACTGCTCGGGCTACAAAACTGCCAAGAACGTAGGCATCTACCAAACCCGCTTTTACGAAGGCGCGTACCTGCTGGGCACCGTGGCCGGCAAGATGACCAAGAACAATACCCTGGGCTATGTCGCGCCCTTCCCCATTCCCGAGGTGATCCGCAATTTCAACGCCTATGTGCTGGGGGCCAAAAGCGTCAACCCCAAGATCACCGCCAAATCGGTGTGGATCAACTCCTGGTACGACCCCACCAAAGAGCGCGAGGCCGCGCAAACCCTGATCAACCAAGGCGCTGACACGCTCTACCAAAACACCGACTCCACCGCCGTGGTGCAGCTGGCCGAGAGCAAAAAGCTCTACGCCTTTGGCCAGGACTCGGACATGACCCGCTTTGGCCCCAACGCGCACCTGACCGGCAATGTGCTGAACTGGGGCGTGTACTACGTGCACAAAGTGCGCGAGATGCTGGACGGCAAATGGAAATCTGAAGACACCAAGTGGGGCATGAAAGAAGGCATCGTGCAGTTGGCACCACTCAACCCCGCCTTGCCCAAAGACGTGGTGGCGCTGGTGGAACAGCGGCGCAAGGGCATTATCGACGGCAGTTTTATCCCGTTTGCAGGCCCCATCAAGGACCAATCGGGCAAGATCGTTGTGGCCGCAGGCAAGAGCGTGCCCGAGGACGAGCTTTGGAAGATGAAGTGGTATGTCGATGGCATTGTGGGCAAGCAGCCATAATGCGGTGGTGACTGAAATTGATTTCACTACCCTCGGGGTCTACGAACGCTACAAGCTGATGGCCAGCCTGATCGTGCCCCGGCCGATCGCGCTGGTCACCACTCTGGGTGCAGACGGCACCATCAACGCTGCACCGTTCAGCATGTTCAACATGCTGGGCGAAGACCCGCCCTGTGTGATGGTCAGCATCAACCGCCTCAAAGACGGCCAGCTCAAAGACACCTCGGCCAACATCTTGCGCAGCAAGGAGTTTGTGGTGCACCTGACCGACGAGGCCATGGCCGCGCAGATGCACGCCTGCGGCACGCGCCTGGCCCCGCATGAAAGCGAAATCACCCATGCAGGCCTGCATGTAGTGCCTTCGCGCAGCATTAAGCCGCCGCGCATCGAAGAAGCCCCTGTCGCCTTTGAATGCGTGCTGCAAGAGGTGATGGAGACGCCCAGCCGCTACGTCTTTATTGGCCGCGTGCTGTGGCTGGCCACACGCGAGGGCCTGGTAGACACGCAGGCCTGGCGCGTGCGCCTGCAAGACTACCACCCGGTGGGCCGCTTTGGTGCCAGCTTCTACGTGAAAAGCAGCGAACGCTTTTCGCTGGAAGGCCCGCAAGCAGCGCGCTCTACGCCGATTGACGAAATGTGAAGACCCAGCCACCATGACCACCCCCGTCATCTACAGCGACCATGAAAAAGCCGCCATGCAACTGGCCATTCACGCCGCCGAGCGCGCCATCACCACCGGTGACATGCCCTTTGGCGCCACCCTGGTGGCCCCTGACGGCAAGGTATTGCTGGTAGCCGCCAACAACCAGCACAGCGCCACCGACTGCACCGGCCACGCCGAAATGGTACTGGTGCGCGAAGCCCAAAAACAGCTTGGCCTGGCAGCACTGCGCGGCAGCACAGTGTACGCCAGCGGCGAGCCCTGCGCCATGTGCAGCGGCGCCATGTTTTGGGCGGGCATCCAGCGTGTGGTGTTTGCAGCTTCTACCGCACAGATCATCGAAGCGTTGGGCGAGCCGATCTTGCCAATGACCAGCGCGCAGACTTTGGCGGGCGCTACGCCTGCAGTGCAGGTAGACGGGCCGTTGATGGGGGATGCGGCTTATGCGGTGCTGAAGAGGTTTGCGGCGCGAAATTGACTATGCATTACAATTGCATCACATGCTTCAAAACAAGGATTCACCATGCGAACCGCCACCCTGCCCGCCGTGCGTGTGAGCCCAGATACACGAGCCTTGATTGAGTCTGTGCTCAAAGAAGGTGAAAGCTTGTCTACCTTTATTGAAGAAACAGTTAAAACACATGCCGCTTGGCGAAAAGAAGACGAGGCCTTCCATGCCAGAGCGGCCTCAGCGTCCAAACGTCTTGCCGAAGGCGGTAAGTTTTTTACTGCTGATGAAAGCATTGCTCGACTGCGTGCACAGGTGCAACGCGCTCGCGATAAGTTGGCAGCAGAACAACCCGCGAGCGCAGCACCTAAAACTAAAGCGAAGAAGACAATAGGCGCCAAACCCCGCCGCACTGTGCGTGCTTCCGCATGAAGCATTACGAAGTTATCGTATCCCCTGAAGCGCAAGAAGACATCGAACGATTGCAAGATTTCTGGCTACAAGCCGCAGGCCCTGAAGTTGCAGACAGAGCTATCGACACTATAGTCAAAGCGCTGGATTTTTTAATCACATTTGCGCACAGTTGCCGAAAAGCCAACGCCCCGTTCTCAGACATACCTTGCCGCGAGCTCATCATCCCGTTTGGAAGTTCAGGTTATCTGGCTTTGTTTGAAATACATGAGGATGCCAAGCGGGTGGCTATTTTGGCGGTTAAGCATCAGCGAGAGAGTGACTATCATTGAATTTCCTCAATTCTGACTATCGATTTTCCTGAAATCGGAATCATCATGCAAAGAAAAACGTCGCTCCAAGTGTTGGGCTAAAAGATGAATTGATGCAGCAGGGACACACCAAATAACTATCACTACGACTAGCAATGTAAACGCAACATCCGGCTGATTAGAGTAACGAGCAAAGATACTATAAAAAATTCCTGTAAGAATTATTTCAAATATGAGAATAAGGGCTGAATTACCATGTTCTCTAAGATGACGATAACTCTCTACTAGTTCGGCGCGGGTTTCAGGTGAAGGTGTACCCTCCTGAACAGCGTCTTTTTTTGCTCCACCACGCCTTTCAGCGAGCTGAATATAAAAATTATAGGCCCAGCTATATTCTACGATTTTGTCCATTTCATGAAATCGCGTACCTACGACGTACAGTCTCAAAAGATGTACAGTTGACAGCACAATTGTTATAACTATTGATAGCGCGGGCTGCTGCCACACAGCAGCACCCAAAACTGTTAGTGAGATAAGCAACATCAACCCGTAAGAGCCCAACAGACTAGTGGCGTGAACTCTGCCAGCGGGACCCTGAAAATCCAACATTCTTGTTGCATGCATAACCAAAACTGGATATGAAGCTATGTAGCAAAATAGCATGCCGAACAAAAACCATGAAATGAGTTGCTCTGATCTGATATTTTGTACATCTCTGGGAATCGTAAGAAATAGCGTCAAATCAATACCGCTGTTCCTTGAGAGCCATTGCAAACAACCCATGCCTACGATCGTCGGCACTAAATAGCGTACTAGATAGTTTTCCCACCAACGCCCGCCACCCTGCTGTTCCATAGTCTGAGAGACGGGTACGTGCTGCGTTTGCGATTGTTTTTGATCATTATCCATATATTCAGGCGTACCCTCTATGACTTCAATTACCGCTCAAGCCTTCGGCAACGTCACCCCCACCTGCCCCTGATACTTCCCGCCCCGGTCCTTGTAGCTCGTCTCGCACACATCATCCGCCGAGCTTTCAAAAAACAGCACCTGCGCACAGCCTTCGCCTGCGTAGATTTTGGCGGGCAGTGGCGTGGTGTTACTAAACTCCAGGGTCACGTAGCCTTCCCACTCGGGCTCGAACGGGGTGACGTTGACGATGATGCCGCATCTGGCGTAGGTGCTTTTGCCCAGGCAGATAGTCAGCACGTTGCGGGGGATGCGGAAATATTCCATCGTGCGCGCCAAGGCAAAGCTGTTGGGCGGGATGATGCAGCTGTCGCCTGAAAAATCGACAAAGCTTTTTTCGTCGAAGTTTTTCGGGTCGACCACGGTGCTGTGTATGTTGGTGAAGACCTTGAACTCGGGGGCGCAGCGGATGTCGTAGCCGTAGCTGCTGGTGCCGTAGCTGATGATCTTTTGGTGGGCGCCGCCGACATCACGCGTGCGGATCTGGCCGGGCTCGAAGGGGTCGATCATGCCGTGGCTTTCGACCATTCGGCGTATCCATTTGTCAGATTTGATAGTCATAGCCTGCATTGTATGCAGGCTTAAGCTGGTTTTTGGCAACCTGTGGCTGCCTATTTGTTAAGCGGCCAGGGCTTCCAGCAGCTCGGTTTCGAACGCAATCTGCTTTTTGTTGTGCTGCAGCTCGGCGCCGTCGATCAAAAAGGTGTCTTCCACGCGCTCGCCCAAAGTGCTGATTTTGGCCAGCTGGAGGTTGACGTTGTGGTGGGCCATGACGCGGGCAATCGAGTACAGCAGGCCGACGCGGTCGCTGGCGCTGACGCTGAGGATCCAGCGCTGAGCTTTTTCGTCGGGGCGCAGGTCCACGCGGGGCTGAAACGGAAAGCTCTTGACCCGGCGCGACTGGCGCGCGCGGGCGGGCTTGGGCAGCTCGCGCTGCTCGGCGATGGTTCGGGCCAGCTCGCTCTCGACCATGCTCATCATCTCGCGGTAGTGGTCCTGCATGGGCGTGATGACCTGGAAAGTGTCCAGCGCATAGCCGTTGTTGGCCGTGTGCACCTTGGCGTCCAGGATGCTGAAGCCATTTTGGTCAAAAAACCCGCAAATGCGGGCAAACAGGTCGCTCTGGTCAGGGGTGTAGACCAGCACCTGCATGCCCTCGCCCACCGGAGACAGCCGGGCGCGCACAATGGTGCTGCCAGGCGGGGAAGCCGTTGCCTGCGAGAGGTGGCGCGAAAGCTGCCGCGCATGCCAGGCCAAGTCGCTGGCGTCATGGCGCATGAAATAGCCCACGTCCAGCGTGTCCCACAGGGCTTTGTGCGCCTCGTGTGGCAGGGCGTACAGCGCCAGGGTTTGCAGGGCTTCTCGCTTGCGGGCCTCCACCTCGGCGTCTGCATCGGGGGCGCGGCCGCCCAGAGCGCGCAGGGTGTAGCGGTACAGGTCCTCCAGCAGCTTGCCTTTCCAGGCGTTCCACACCTTGGGTGAGGTGCCGCGGATATCGGCCACGGTAAACAGGTACAGCGCGGTCAGGTTGCGCTCGTTGCCCACGCGCTGGGCAAAGGCCGAAATCACGTCGGGGTCGCTCAGGTCCTGTTTTTGGGCAATGCTGCTCATCGTCAGGTGCTGGGCCACGATAAATTCGATCAGTGTGGCGTCTTCTTTATCAATCCCGTGCTGGCGGCAAAACACACGCACGTCTTTGGCGCCCAGCTCGGAGTGGTCCCCTCCCCTGCCCTTGGCAATGTCGTGGAACAGCGCGGCGATATACAGAATCCAGGGCTTGTCCCAGCCGCTGGCCAGCTGGCTGCAAAACGGGTATTCGTGCGCATGCTCGGCCATGAAAAAGCGCCGCGCATTGCGCAGCACCATCAGGATGTGCTGGTCCACCGTGTAGACGTGGAACAGGTCGTGCTGCATCTGCCCGACGATTTTGCGGAACACCCACAGATAGCGGCCCAGCACCGAGGTCTGGTTCATCAGCCGCATGGCATGGGTGATGCCCTCCGGCTGGATCAGGATGCGCACAAAGGTGGCGCGGTTGACCGGGTCTTTGCGAAAGGCCGCGTTCATGATGCCGCGTGCGTTGTACAGCGCGCGCAGGGTGCGGGCCGACAGGCCTTTGACGCCCACCGTGGTTTGGTAGACCAAAAAGGTCTCCAAAATGGCATGCGGGTCTTTCAGATAGAGATCGTCGCTGGCCACTTCGATCATGCCGGCTTTGTTGGAGAACCGGGCGTTGATCGGCTGGGGCGCATAGGCCTGGGGTTGGCTTTTTTCTTCCATGCGCTCGGCGATATTGAGCAGCAGAATCTGGTTAAGCTGCACCACGGCCTTGGCCGCCCAGTAATAGCCGCGCATGAGCTTTTCACTGGCTTTGCGCTGGCTGTAGCTCTCGCCGGCAGATAAGCCGGCATAGCCAAAGCTGGTAGCCACCACATGCTGCAGGTCAAACACCAGCCGGTCTTCACGCCGCTTGGCCGCAATGTGCAGGCGCGCGCGCACCAGGCTGAGCAGCGCCTCGTTGAGCTTGATCTGCTTGACCTCCAGCGCCGTGGCCAGGCCTGTGCGGGCCAGCTCGTCCCAGCTTTTGCCCAGGCCTGCCGCCTTGGCCACCCACAGAACAATTTGCAGATCACGCAGGCCACCGGGCGACTCCTTGCAGTTGGGCTCCAGGGCGTAAGGGGTGTCTTCAAACTTGGTGTGCCGCTGGCGCATCTCCAGGGTTTTGGCGGTAAAGAAAGCCTGTGGGTCCATGGCCGTGTCAAAGGCTTTGGTAAAGCGCTTGTACAGCTTGGTATCGCCAGTAATCAGGCGCGACTCCAGCAGGCTGGTCTGGATGGTGACATCAGCCTGCGCTTCGGCCACGCATTCAGCCACATTGCGCACGCTGGAGCCGATCTCGAGGCCCGCATCCCAGCAGGTGCTGATGAAGTTTTCTATGCGGCTTTTAAGCAGGAGATCGGTGTCTGGCGACGACCAATCGGGTAGCAGCAGCAGCACGTCCACATCCGAGTGCGGAAACAGCTCACCACGGCCAAAACCGCCCACCGCCACCAGGGCGCAGCTGGCGTCAAACTCAGTTTCGGTCCACAGCCTGCGCAGCACCGCGTCGGTGGCAGCGCTAAGCTGGTGCAACTGGCGCTTGACGCTGCGCGTGGAGGAGCCCGTAGCGGCCACGGCGGCCAAAATAGCGTCTTTTTGAGAGCGATATTGCTCTTTGGCCGAATGAATCATCGCGGGAGCAGCTATTAAATCAATAGCAACTGAATTTATATGGCGTTCACAAACGCAGGCGGCGCTGGCGTGCCCGCCGACTGGGTCATGATCTCCCAGCCCGTCTCGGTGACCAAAATGGTGTGCTCCCACTGCGCGGACAGCGAGTGGTCTTTGGTCACAATGGTCCAGCCGTCGCCCAGCTCGCGGATGTCCTTGCGGCCCAGGTTGATCATCGGCTCGATGGTAAAAATCATGCCAGGCTTGAGTTCTTCACCCGTGCCCGCCTTGCCGTAGTGCAGCACCTGCGGCTCTTCGTGGAACTTTTGCCCCACGCCGTGGCCGCAAAACTCGCGCACCACGCTGTAGCCATTGCCTTCGGCAAACTTCTGGATCGCCGCACCAATATCGCCCAGCCGCGCACCGGCCTTGACCTTGGTGATGCCATGCCACATGGCCTCATAGGTCAGCGCGCACAGGCGCTTGGCAAAAGGAGACACCTCGCCTACCAGAAACATGCGGCTGGTGTCGCCATGCCAGCCGTCCTTGATGACCGTGACGTCGATATTGATGATGTCGCCTTTTTTCAGCGCCTTGTCGTTGGGCATACCGTGGCACACCACATGGTTGACCGAGGTGCAGATGGCACCCGGAAATGGCGGATAGCCCGGGGGCGCATAGCCCACCGTGGCCGAGGTGCACTTTTGCACGTTGACCACAAAATCCAGCGCCAGCTTGTCCAGCTCCTTGGTGGTCACGCCCGGCTTCACAAACGGGGTCAGATAATCCAGCGTCTCAGCCGCCAGGCGCCCCGCCAGGCGCATGCCTGCTATACCCGCTTCGTCTTTGAAAGTAATGCTCATGGGGCGATTATCCCAGACCTGAGCGCCTTGGTGAGGGAGATGGCCTAAACAATCAGGCGGCCAAGGCTTTAGCCCGGGCCGCCTGCGTTGCGGTGGCTGCCTTGCAGCCAGCGGTTACTGCTTGACCGCTTCGACCTGGATCAGCAAACGGATGTTGTCAGGGATGCCGGGCAGGCCATATTTCATGTCGTATTCGCTGCGCACGATGGTGGTTTCAAAGTCGCCACCGCAGACCTCGCGCTTGAGCATGGGGTTTTGGTAGCAGCCAAAGCCAGTGGCTTTCAGCACAGCGGGCTTGGTGACGCCGCGCAGGGTCAGGTTGCCAGCAACTTCAGTCACTTTATCGCCGTCGAACTTGAAATTGGTGCTGACAAACTTGGCTTCCGGGAATTTTTCTGCAGCAAAGAAATCATCGCTTTTCAAATGACCATCAAACGGCGCGACACCGGTGTTGATCGATTTCATGTCGATCATGATTTCGGCCTTGCCGGTCTTGGCGGCTTTGTCGATGGTGATGCTGCCGGATTTTTTGTCAAAGCGCCCACGGCTGGTTGACACGCCAAAATGCTTGGCCTCCCAGGTGACGAAGGTGTGGGTGGGCTCTACCGCGTAGGTGGCGCTTTGAGCCAGCGCTACGCTGGAAAAACCTGCAAATGCTGCCAGAACAGCGATGGATTGCACAGTACGTTTCATGGGAAATACTCCTTTTGAACAATAAAAATCTTCACAACTTGGCCACGCCGGTCAGCGCCAGCTTGAACTTGACCTGCACTTCGTTGGCCACGATGGACACATCATTCCAGTCTCCTTCGCCAATCTTGTAGTCCACGCGCTTGATCTGGAAAGCTCCGTCTGCGGTAGTGATGGCGTCTTTTTGGGTCAACGTCACTGGCACCACCACGCGCTGCGTGTTGCCCTTGATCGACAGCTGGCCTTCAATCTCAAATTTGTTGGCCCCCAGGGCCTTGATGCTGCTGGAGGCGAAGCTGGCTTGCGGGCGCTTGGCAGAGTCAAACCAGCCGGGCTTTTTCAGCTCGGTTTCGGTTTCTGCATTGCCCAGATCAGCGCTGAGCAGGTCAATGGTGAGCACCACTTTGCTGGTTTGCGGGCTTTTGGGGTCAAAGCTGCTCTGCACATCAAAGCGGGTGAATTTGCCCTCCACTGGCACGCCCATTTGCCGGCTCACAAACCCCATGCTGCTTTGTGCCAGAACGACTTTTTGCGCGGGCGCTGCAGCAGGTGCTGCGGCTGCAGGGGCAGCAGGTTTGGCGGGTGTCTGCGCGCTGGCCAGCAAAGGCAAGGCCACAGCGATAGCGAGAACGTGGTGAATTTTGATCATTGGGTTATCTCAGGTAGAAACAGGCAACATGCGCCGCAGCACTTGGTCCTTGTCGATAAAGTGGTGTTTTAGCGCTGCGGCCACATGCACGGCCACCACCGCAGCCAGCGTGTAGGCAGCCCAGCCATGCCAGGGCTTGATCAGCTCAGCCAGCTCACGGCTGCGCGGCACCCAGTCGGGCAGCGGCAGCACGCCAAACCACACAATCGGAAAGCCTGCTGCCGAGCTGTAGGCCCAGCCCAGCAGCGGAACAGCAAAAAACAGCACATACATGGCCCCGTGCGATGCATGCGAGGCTAGGCGCTGCCATGCGGGCATGCTGGCGGGCAACGCAGGCGCAGGGTGTGACAGCCGCCACAAAAGCCGCAGCGCAGACAGCGTCAGGATGGTGATGCCAGCCCATTTGTGCCAGTTGAACAGTTTCAGCCGCTGCACCGACATGGGCAGGCCCGTCATGTACCAGCCTACGCCCAAGCTGCCCAGAATCATCAGCGCCAGCAGCCAATGCAGCAGCTTGGCGGTGCGGGTGTAGCGCTCAGATACGGTCAGGGGCATGGTGAGTTTTGGGGGGATGGACACGGCTCAAAAGAGCACGGATCATAAAACAAGCAATAAATTTCGGATTCGCAAAGGGATATACCGATGCGGCATTTGCGCGCAATGCGTGCTTCGAGGCAGTCACAGCTGCAAAAGTTTCATCCCCTGGCCCGAGCCATCTATTGCCGTAGTAACTTGTTACCAGGCCATGTTTTCGGGATGCGTTGAATAACCAGGTGCGGTGCGACCACCTGGCTCGCTCAGTTCACCACCCCCACCTTCGTCAGCCCGGCCTTCTGCGCCATGGCCAAAAACGCGGCCACATAGGCATAGGGCGTATCTGCTGCGGGGCGCAGATGGATTTCAGGCTGCACGGGCTGCGCTGCAGCCGCGCTGACTTTGGCATTAAGCGCGGCAATGTCGGGCACGGTATCGGCACCCCAGCGCAAAAAGCCTGCGGCATCCATCTGCAGCACCACCACTTCAGGCACCACGGGCGACGTCTGCGCCGAAGGCAGATCGAGATTGACCGAATGCAGCTGCACCGGAATGGTGATGATAAGCATGACGATCAGCACCAGCATCACATCGATCAGAGGCGTGGTGTTCATCTCGATCATCGGGCTGGGTTCGGCCTCATTACTGCTGCGCTGAGGCGACAAGTGTTGGCTGTAGAGCTTCATGGCTTGGTCCTGGCTTGGTCCTGCGGCACAGGCTCGGTGATCAGGCCCACTTTGGCAAAACCATAGCCTTGTGCGGTGTCGATGATCTGGCCGATGTAGGCATAGGGCGCGTTGGCGTCGGCGCGGATGTGCAGCTCGGGCTGCGGGCTGCGCGTGGCCACCTGGCTGATGTAGCCCGACAGGGCCTGCAGATCGGGCGCAAAAGCCTCGTTGAAATAAAGGTTGCCCACGCGGTCTACGCTGATGACGATGTACTCGCCACTGGTGTCACGCTTTTGGGCTGACTCGATGGGTAGGTTGACATTGACCGTGGCGCTCACCACGGGGATGGTCAGCAGAAAAATAATGAGCAGCACCAGCATCACGTCCACCAGGGGCGTGGTGTTGATCTCGGCCATCCAGCCGTCCTCGTCTTCGCTGCCGTCGCCTGCGCTGTAGATGGCCATCACGCTTGCCTTGTAGGTTCGGTGGTTTGACTCTCTGCCGCAGACGGGGCAGCAGGTGTGCTCAAGGGCTGGGTATCAGACAGCTTGCTGTCCACGCTCAAGGTGGTAGACAGCAGCAGGATATGCAGCTTGGCGCCAAAACTGCGCATGGATTCGAGCGCGAGCTTGTTTTTGCGCAGCAGCCAGTTGTAGCCAAACACGGCAGGCACGGCCACGGCCAGGCCAATGGCCGTCATGATCAGCGCCTCGCCCACCGGGCCTGCCACACGGTCGATTGACGCCTGGCCTGACGCACCGATCTTGACCAACGCAGAGTAAATTGCCCATACCGTGCCAAACAGCCCCACAAAAGGCGCTGTAGAACCGATAGTGGCCAACACGGCCATGCCCTCCTGCATTCGGGTCTGCACTTTGGACAGGGCCTGCTCGATGACGCGGATGATCCAGGTGTCGTAGTCCACGCGGGGCTTGAGGGTGCCAAACTGGCGCGCGGCATCCTGGCCCGCCTCGGTCACAAAGCGCAGCGGGTTGTCGTCGCTGAGCCGGGCCGCGCTGGCCGCAAAGCTGCTGACCGGGCTGAAGGCGCTGTGCGCACTGGCGCACTGGTCCTTGAGCTTGCGCAGCTCCAGAAATTTGGCCACCAGCACATACCAGCTGGCGATTGACATGATGGCCAGCAGCAGCAGACAGCCTTTGGCCACCCAGTCGCCCTGCGACCAGATGGCTCCCAGACCATAGGGATTGGCTGCTGCGGTGCTGGCGGCAGCGCTGAGGGTGGAGGTGGTGGTAGCAACGGTTTGGGCAGCGGCGCTGCTGATCAGTGTGAAGTTCATTTTTTACACTTTTCCTCAATGATGTTTTTGATAACTGAGCCAATCGCCAGCAGCCCGCCAGCTGCGCCTTTGGGCGCGTCTTTGAGGCAATCGGGATTAGAGGCAGATTCGATAGATTCTGCAAACGCGTCGCGCGGCTTGCGCCGCAGCTGCTCGTTGGCCATCTCTGACAGGCTGCGCTGCGGGGTGGCCAGCGGGGGGCGGTAGGGATAAGTAGGCTGCGTGCGTGGCAAGCCCAGGTTCAGCGGCGGTGCTGCGCTGCTGGCTGCGCCAGCGGGCGCAGGCAGGCCCACGCTGCCTGGCACACCCGCTACCCCGCCCGACGGCGCGCCACTGGCCGCACCTGTGGCGGCCCCAGCGGCTGCACCACTGGCAGTGCCCGCGGCAGCACCAGGCAAGGCCGCGTTGGCACTGCCGCTGGCGGGCGCAGACGCGGGCCGGGCCGCTGCCGTGCTGGCTGGCGCGGGCGCTGTGGCAGGTGCAGTGGCTGGGGCACTGGGGGTGGCAGCAGGTGCGCTGGGCGCAGCGGGGCCTGCTATGGCGCGGGCGGGTGGTTGTGCTGGTGCTGGTGCTGGCGGCGGCACGGGGGGTGGCGCTGGCGGTGGCGGCAGTGGTGCTGGAGGAGCTGGGGGCGGCGGTTTGGGCGCTGGCACTGGTGTCGGCGCAGGCGCAGGTGTGGGAACTGGTACTGGCGCCGGTGCTGGCGCGGGAACTGGAGCCGGAGGCGGTGCAACGGGCGGTGGCGGTGTGGGGGCAGGAAGTGGAGCCGGCGCTGGTACGGGTGCTGGCGCTGGCGCTGGTGCTGGCGTTGGCACTGGTGCAGGCACGGGTGTGGGTGCTGGTGCTGGAGCTGGCGCGGGGACTGGGGCAGGTGTTGGTGCAGGCGCAGGAGGTGGTGGAACCGGGGGCGGGGGTGTTGGAACTGGTGGCGGCACGGGCGCTGGCGCTGGTGCGGGGCTTGGCGGTGGTGGAACCGGTGCAGGCGGTGGCGTAGGCTCTGGCTTGGGTGCTGGCACAGGTGTTGGTGCTTGAGCTGGTGCGGGTGCAGGGACGGGCACGAGCACCGGGGCTGGTGCAGGAGTCGGGGCAGGCACCGGAGCTTCAGCCAATTTGGGTTCCGCAGGTTTTTCTTCCTGCGGCTCTGGTTGCGGGGCGGGAGCAATGGGTTCTTCGCGTATGCGGATCGCGGTTTGTGGGGGCGCAATGGGTGTCTGACGCGGTACCACGCGAGCCGCCTGGCGCGCACGGGCGGGCTTGATGGGGGCCAACTGCTGGGTCACCTCCAGCGGCGTGCTTTGCTGGGCGACCATCGGTGGCAGGTTGAGCTGGGCCGCGGTCTGGCGGGCGCGGCGGGCGTTAATGCCGCGCTGGGTGTCAAGCTTCTGTGCCTTGGCGGCACTGGCGGCTGCGCTGCTGGCGGCGTCTTCGCTGCGAAAGATCTGCACCACCATGCTGCGCACCGCCTGCTGCAATGGCCAGTACAAATTAGCTATCCACAGCAGCACAATATGCGACAAAATAACTAACAACCACACCAGCGGACGCCTGCGTGTGGGCGGAAGGTCGTCGGCGCGAAACGGGTACTGGATCACGTGGTTATGTTCTCACACCCCGTACAATCGAGGGTTTCCACGCATATTGTCCCACCGACCACGATGCCGTCTGTAACGGCTCAGAGATTCAAAGCGACCGCACTGTGACTGCATCCCCCACGCCTGTACTGACCACATTCCCCGGGGGCCGCGCGCTCTCTGCCTCCAAAACCACCCAGTTGCTGGCCCAAGCCCAGCAGATCGCCCCGCAGATCACTGCCGTGGCTGCCCAGTGGGCGCACTGGGTGCAGACCGACAGCGCGCCAGACGCCGCCACCCTGGCCAAACTGCAGGCCCTGCTCACCTACGGCGAGAGTGCCCAGGCCGCCCACGCCGAGCTGGTGCTGGTGATGCCGCGCCTGGGCACCGTCTCGCCCTGGGCCTCCAAAGCGACAGACATAGCACGCAACTGCGGCCTGCAGATCCACCGTGTAGAGCGCGCCCTGCACTACAGCTTTGCCCTGAAAAACCCCCTGCTCGGCAAAGCCGTGCTCAAGAGCGAGCAGCGCGACGCACTGGCCGCCCTGCTGCACGACCGCATGACCGAGAGCGTGGCCTTTGACGCAGACGCGCCGCGCGCCCTGTTTACACCGCTGCAGGCCGCGCCGATGCAGTATGTCGATGTGCTCAGCGCTGGGCGCAACGCCCTGGACCAAGCCAACATTGAATTTGGCCTGGCGCTGGCGCAGGACGAAATAGCCTACCTGGTGGACGCCTTCACCAAGCTGCAGCGCAACCCCACCGATGTGGAGCTGATGATGTTTGCGCAGGCCAACAGCGAGCACTGCCGCCACAAGATTTTCAATGCCCAGTTCACCATTGACGGCGTAGCCCAGGACAAAAGCCTGTTTGGCATGATCCGCAACACCCACGCGCTGGCGCCGCAGCACACGGTGGTGGCTTATTCAGACAATTCCTCCATCATGGAAGGCCATGTTTCTGAAGCCTTTTATGCCTCCAGCCCAATAGAATATCGCGGGAGCAGCTATGAAAAGCATAGTAGCCTGCGGCATGTGCTGATGAAAGTGGAAACCCATAATCACCCCACCGCCATCAGCCCCTTCCCCGGCGCCAGCACGGGCGCGGGCGGCGAGATCCGTGACGAAGGGGCCACTGGCCGCGGCTCCAAACCCAAGGCAGGTTTGACCGGTTTTACCGTCTCCACACTGGACAGCCAGGATGTGCCCGGCCACATGGCCACGCCCTGGCAGATCATGACGCAAGGGCCGCTGGGCGGCGCGGCGTTCAACAACGAGTTTGGCCGCCCCAACCTGAACGGCTATTTCCGCGCTTTTGAGCAGACCATTGCGGGCCAGCGCTGGGGCTACCACAAGCCCATCATGATTGCGGGCGGCTTGGGCACGATTGACGCTACGCAGACTACCAAAGTCGTTTTTCCGGCGGGCTCATTGCTGATTCAGCTGGGCGGGCCGGGTATGCGCATTGGCATGGGCGGCAGCGCAGCCAGCTCGATGGCCTCAGGTCAGAACGCCGCGTCATTGGATTTTGACTCGGTGCAGCGCGGTAACCCCGAGATCGAGCGGCGTGCCCAGGAGGTGATCAATCAGTGCTGGCAGCTCAAGGAAGCCAACCCGATTCTGGCCATCCACGACGTAGGCGCAGGCGGCCTGTCCAACGCCTTCCCCGAGCTGGTGAACGACGCGGGGCGGGGCGCGCGCTTTGATCTGTCGGCTGTGCCACTCGAAGAAAGCGGCCTGGCCCCCAAGGAGATCTGGTGCAACGAAAGCCAGGAGCGCTATGTATTGGCGATTGCCCCCGAGTCGCTGGCGCAGTTCAGCGCCCTGTGCGAACGCGAGCGCTGCCCCTTTGCCGTAGTGGGAGTCACCACCGACGACAAGCACCTGAGCGTGGGCGCGCCTGGCCAGCAGCCCGCTGTGGACATGCCGATGAACGTGCTGCTGGGCAAACCGCCCAAAATGCACCGCGACGTGACCAAGGTGCAGCGCAGTTTCAAAGCCATCGACCTGACTGGCATTGACCTGCAGGACAGCATCATCAAGGTGCTGAGCCACCCCACGGTGGCCAGCAAACGCTTTCTGATCACCATCGGCGACCGCACGGTGGGTGGCCTGACGCACCGCGACCAGATGGTTGGCCCCTGGCAGGTGCCCGTGGCTGACTGCGCCGTCACCCTGGCCGATCTATCGGGCTTTGCCGGTGAGGCGATGGCCATGGGCGAGCGCACGCCGCTGGCGATTTTCAACCCCGCGGCCTCGGGCCGCATGGCGGTGGCAGAAAGCATCACCAATCTGCTGGCCGCGCCAATCGAGCTGCCGCGCGTCAAGCTGTCAGCCAACTGGATGGCCGCCTGTGGCGAGGCAGGCGAAGACGCCGCGCTGTACGCTACAGTCAAAGCCATCGGCATGGAGCTGTGCCCTGCCCTGGGCATCAGCATCCCGGTGGGCAAAGACTCTCTGAGCATGCGCACGCAGTGGACCGACGGCGAAGGCGCCAAAAAGGTCACCTCCCCCGTCTCACTCATCATCAGCGCGTTTGCCACTTTGTCCGACGTGCGGGGCACCTTGACGCCACAGCTGAACCGCGACGAGCTGGACACCACCTTGGTCTTTATCGACATTGCCCAAGGCCACCAGCGCATGGCAGGCAGCGTGCTGGCCCAGGTGCTGAACCAGGAGGGCCAGGCCACGCCCGACCTGGACGACGCACCAGCCCTGATCCGCCTGGTCAACGCCATCAACGCGCTGCGCGCCAAAGGCCAGATCCTGGCCTACCACGACAAAGGCGACGGCGGCCTCATGGCCACCGTGTGCGAAATGGCGTTTGCGGGCAATGTGGGCGTGGCACTCAATGTGGACATGCTGCTGGTGGAAGGCGATGGCATTACCGACAGCCGCATGGAGGTGGGCGATAGCAAGAACTGGAGCAGCCAGGTCAGCGCCCGCCGCGAGGAGCTGACGCTCAAGGCCCTGTTTAACGAAGAGCTGGGCGTGGTGATCCAGGTCAAAACCTCCGAGCGCAACGCGGTGATGCAAACCCTGCGTGAGCACGGCCTGTCCAAGCACAGCCACTTCATTGGCAAAACCCGCAGCCCAGCAGCCGACAGCACCCTCAACGTGGGCGTGGGCGAAATCACCATCTGGCGCGACACCAAAAAGGTCTTTGCCGCCAAGCTGCAGGACCTGCACCAGGTGTGGGACGCCGTGAGCTGGAAAATCGCCCAGGGCCGCGACAACCCGGCCTGCGCCGATGCAGAGCACGCCAGCGTAGGCAACGCTGCCGACCCTGGCCTGCAGGTGCATTTGAGCGCTGATTTACAGCAAAATATGGCCCTAGCCCAACAGAATATCGCGGGAGCAGCTATTAATAATGTAGCGCCTGCTGTGCTGAAAGCGCGCCCCAAAGTCGCCATCCTGCGCGAGCAAGGCGTCAACTCCCACATCGAAATGGCCTACGCCTTCAGCGAGGCAGGCTTTGACGCACACGATGTGCACATGACCGACCTGCAAACCGGCCGCGCCAAGCTGATGGACTTTGCAGGCCTGGTGGCCTGTGGCGGCTTCAGCTACGGCGACACCCTGGGCGCAGGCATCGGCTGGGCACGCAGCATCACCTTCAACAGCGCTTTATCCGACCAGTTCAAGGCGTTTTTCGCACGGCCAGACACCTTCGGCCTGGGCGTGTGCAACGGCTGCCAGATGTTTGCCGAGCTGGCCGACATCATCCCCGGCGCAGCCGCCTGGCCGCGCTTTACCACCAACCAGAGCGAGCGCTTTGAAGCGCGCCTGTCGATGGTCGAAGTGCTGGACTCCCCCAGCCTGTTTTTCAAAGGCATGGCAGGCAGCCGTCTGCCGATTGCTGTGGCTCATGGAGAGGGTTTTGCCAACTTCCAGTCGCGCGGTGACAAAGCCAAGGTGATACAGGCCATGCGCTTTACCGACAACCAAGGCCAGGCCACTGAGGCTTACCCCTTCAACCCCAACGGCAGCCCCGGCGGCCTCACCGCCGTCACCACGGCGGATGGCCGCTTCACCGCCATGATGCCCCACCCCGAGCGCGTTTTCCGCAACGTGCAAATGAGCTGGACCGACCAAGACAAGAGCCAACACAGCGCGTGGATGCAGCTATGGCGCAATGCGCGCAAAGCGGTGGGCTGAGCCAACTCAAGGCGTCACCGTCAAACTTGACGTGATAAGGATATGTTTACGCCATCGACATATCGCCAATTTATGTCGATGTTTTGCTGTTTTTTCGACATGTCATACCAAATACGGTAAGAAAATCGAATTTTCTATGCATGCAGCCGAATATACGATAAGATAATTCAAATTTCTTATCACGTTTATTGCCACCTCACCATTGCAACCCATGCTTGCATTGCACATCCCTTCATCAAGCGAACTCGACGTCAAGGCCGTTTGGCAGAGCCTGGCCGACGCACATCGCCATTTGGCAGAACTCAAAGGCTTATGCGAATCCTTGCCCAACCGGGGCATTTTGCTCGACACCTTGTCGATTCAAGAGGCCAAAGACAGCTCCGAGATTGAAAACATCATCACCACACACGACGAGCTTTACGCCTATGCCGACAGCAGCGCCTCCACGCCGGCAGCCAAAGAAGTACAGAACTATATCGCCGCATTGCGCATAGGGCACCATGCTGTCAGCGACAGCGGCTTGATACGGCTCAACACCATCCTGCAGGTACAGGCCGCTGTAGAACGCAATAACGCAGGTCTGCGCAAGGTACCTGGCACCGTGTTGAAGAATCAAACAACCGGCGCGGTGGTGTATGAACCCCCACAAGATGCTGTGTTGATAGCCAAACTCATGGATGAATTAGTCACGTTTATGCACGCAGACAAGAGCGATGACGATCTTGATCCTTTGCTACGCATGGCCGTAGCGCACCATCAGTTTGAGAGCATTCACCCGTTTTACGACGGCAATGGCCGCACTGGGCGCATATTGAATTTATTGATGCTGCAGCGGGAAGGCCTGCTAGATTTGCCAGTGCTGTATTTAAGCCGTTACATCACTTCGACCAAAAGTCAGTATTACCAGCTGCTGCAATCTACCCGTGAGACCCAGCAGTGGGTGGATTGGTGTGTTTATATGGTGAAAGGCATCGCAGTCACTGCTAAAAGTGAAATCAAGCTGGTGAAAAATCTGCGTACGCTGATACAAACAACGAAGGACAGATTGCGCACAGAAGTGCCTAAAATCTACAGCCAGGATTTACTCAATAATCTATTTCGCTATCCCTACACCAAGATTGAACTGTTGGAGCGTGACATAGGCGTTTCGCGAATCACTGCTGGCAAGCACTTGCGTGCGCTGGCTGCAAAAGGCATCTTGGAAAAGAAGAAGGCAGGACGTCAGAACTTCTACATCAACCGCCCGCTGTTTGAGCTTTTGACGCATGTCAGCCTAGAGAGCGTTTAGATCCATTTTCCAAACTACTACCCAAGCACCATGGCCACTAGCCTCCTTGCCCTCCTTGACGATATTGCCACCATTCTGGATGACGTAGCCGTCATGACCAAAGTTGCGGCCAAGAAAACCGCTGGCGTGCTGGGCGACGACCTGGCGCTGAACGCCGAGCAGGTCTCTGGCGTGCGCGCTGAGCGCGAGCTGCCGGTGGTGTGGGCGGTGGCCAAGGGCTCGGCGGTGAACAAGCTGATTTTGGTGCCTGCAGCGCTGGCGATCAGCTACTTCATTCCGTGGCTGATCACGCCGCTGTTGATGATTGGCGGCGCCTACCTGTGCTTTGAGGGCTTTGAGAAAATTGCCCACAAGTTCCTGCACAGCCCGGCCGAAGACGCGGCCCATGAAGAAGAGATCATGAAGGCGCTGGAGAACCCGGCGGTGGACCTGGTGGCGCTGGAGAAAGAAAAAATCAAAGGCGCGATTCGCACTGACTTTGTGCTGTCGGCAGAGATCATTGTGATTGCGCTGGGCACGGTGGCCACTGCTACGTTTGCCAAGCAGGCCAGCGTGGTCACCGCCATTTCCGTCATCATGACAGTGGGCGTGTATGGCCTGGTCGCTGGTATTGTGAAGCTGGATGATCTGGGTCTGCATCTGCTGCAAAAAAGCAGCAAGTCGGCCCGCGCCTTTGGTCACAGCATCATGTGGTTTGCGCCCAAGCTCATGAAAACCCTGGCCATCGTGGGCACTGCCGCCATGTTCATGGTGGGTGGTGGTATTTTGGTGCACGGCTGGCCCTGGCTGCACCACGCGGTGGAAGGCCTGGTGGCCAACTGGGGCTGGGCTAAGACCATTGGCTCCACTCTCATGGACGCTGCGGCTGGCGTGCTGGCAGGCGGCATCTGCGTGGCCGTGTGGATGCTGGTGCAGAAACTGCGCCCTGCCCGTAGCTAAGGCTGTCCCGGCAGCCTTGGCGGGCTTTACGCCCGGGAAGGTTTGACTTACGATGCAAAGGCATTTCCCTGTTCCAACCTTCAAGGAGACTCAGCAATGGCGACATTTGTATTGGTGCATGGTGCTTGGCATGGCGGCTGGTGTTATCGCGATACGGCACGCGCGCTGCGCGCGGCAGGGCACGATGTGTTTACCCCCACCCACACCGGCGTGGGCGAGCGGGCACATCAGAGCGCGGAAAACATCACCCTGGAGACCCATATCCGCGATGTCTGCGGCTGCATTGAGGCCGAAGAGCTGTCCAACGTCATTCTGTGTGGTCACTCTTATGGCGGCATGGTGATCACTGGCGTGGCCGACCGCATACCCGGCAAAATCAAAGCCCTGGTCTACCTGGATGCCTTTGTGCCAGAGCATGGCCAGTCGCTCAACTCGCTGCTGCCGCTGGCGCTGGCACCCGAGGCCTGCGAAGTGTTTTTGGGCGGCTTCAGGGGCGCGGCACTGGACAAAAACAGCGGCATGATGGCCGCCGTGCCCGCCGAGGCTTTCAACATCAAGGCCGAGAACATCCCCTGGGTCAACCGCCGCTGCGTGCCCCAGGCGTTGGCCACCTTTGAGCTGCCCGCGCTGCTCACAGGCGCAGGTGCTGCGGTGAAAAACCGCACCTACATCCTGGCTGACGGCTGGGACCCCAGCCCGTTTCGCTACTTTGCTGCCAAGGTAGAAAAGCTGCCCGGCTGGAAGCTGGTCAAAATGCCCTGCAGCCACGATGTGATGGTGGACATGCCCAAAGAGCTTGCAGCGGAATTGCTCAAGCTGGCCTGAGCTTGCAAGGTCAAGGGCACGTCTGGTCGATCAAAACCAGCTGCTCAGTCAAGCTGCTTCATTAACCCGTCAATTCAGCCGCTTGCTTTATCCGCTCAATCCAGCGGCTTGATGCCCATGTCGGCCGCCAACTTCACCCAGCGCTGGGCATCGCCCTCGAGGCGCTTTTTAAACTCATCGGGCGTGCCTGCGGCAGCGTCCATCGACAGCCCGGCCAGGCGCTCTTTGGCGTTGGGTGTGGCAGCCGCTTTGACCAGGGCCGCATTGAGCTTGTCCACCACCGCTTTGGGGGTGCCTGCCGGGGCTAGCACGCCAAACCATTGCTCATAGTCCATGCCTTTCACACCCAGCTCAGCCAGGGTGGGCACGTCAGGAAAGTCGGGGTGGCGTTTGGCCGTGGTCACGGCCAGCATTTTGAGCTTGCCGGCCTTGAGGTGCACTGCAGCGCTGGCCATGGTGGTCAGCATGAGGTCGGTCTGGCCGCTGATCAAATCGATCAGCGCAGGGGAGCTGCCTTTGTAGGGTACATTGGTAAACTGCGCGCCCGAGCCCGCGCGCATCAGCTCCACCACCACCGAGCCAGAGCCGATCATGGCCATGGTGACTTTGCCGGGCGCGGAGCGGGCAGCGTCAAGCACTTTGGTGGCAACGATACGGTTAATGCCCTCGGGCGTGGCTTTGACTGTCTGCAGCGCAGTGCCTACGGTTTTGTCCACAAAGGCGGGGTTGCCAAACAGGAAAGCGGGCGTTTTGGCCAGCAGGCCCACGGGCGTGAAGTCTTTGACCGCGTCATAAGGCATTTTGCGGGTGTAGATCGGTGCGGTGGTATGGAAAATATCCACCAGCACCAAGGTGTAGCCGTCCGCAGGCGACTTGGCCACAGCATCGGTGCCGATGATGCCGTTGGCACCGCCTTTGTTGTCCACCACCATGGTCTGGCCCAGTACCGTGCCCATCTCCTGCGCTACCAGGCGGCCTGCGGCATCCGAGCTGCCGCCTGCCGGGAAAGGCACCACCAGCTTGATCGGCTTGGCAGCCGGAAAATCCTGTGCAGTGGCTGGCAAGGCTAGGACCATCATCACAGCACCCAGCACAGCGCTGGCATGGCGGCGGGAAAAAGCAGACATCGGCATACCCATCTCAAAAAGTAAAACAGCATTTGAGTCTATCAGCGAAAGCGCGCCTGCTGACCGCGCGCGTGCTGCGCAGGCTCATCGTTTAAACTGGCTTGACTTATGACGCATTCTTTGCCAACTCCTGCGCCCCAGCGGTTTGACCGGCTAGACGCGCTGCGTGGTCTGGCGATGGTGTGGATGACGGTGTACCACTTTTGTTTCGACCTGAACCAATATAAGTGGATCAGCCAGAACTTCTACCGTGACCCGTTCTGGACCTGGCAGCGCACCTGTATCGTCACGCTGTTTTTGCTATGCGCGGGCGCGGGCCAGGCCGTGGCGCTGCACCAGGGCCAGAGCTGGCAGCGCTTTGGACGGCGCTGGGTGCAGATCGCGCTGTGTGCGCTGCTGGTCACCGCCTCTTCGTATGTGATGTTTCCCAAAAGCTATATCTACTTTGGTGTGCTGCACGGCATTGCCGTCATGCTGGTCATCGTGCGCCTGACTGCACACTGGGGCGCCTGGTTGTGGCTGTTGGGGGGCATGGCAATTGCTACTAAATTAATAGCTGCTCCCGCGATATTCTATTGGCCTGGGCTGCAGTTTCTCAATGAAAAAGCCTTTAACTGGATCGGTTTTATCTCGCACAAGCCGATCACCGAAGACTATGTGCCCGTGCTGCCCTGGCTGGGTGTGATGTGGTGGGGCGCAGCGGCTGCGCAGTGGCTGCTGGCCCAGCGCCCGGCGCTGCTCACAGGCCCCCTGCCCGGCGGCGCGCGCCTGCTGGCCTGGATGGGCGGCGTCAGCCTGATCTATTACATGGTGCACCAGCCCGTCATGCTGGGCCTGCTGGAGCTGGTGGCGCGGCTCAAATAGCCCTGCGCTTAGGCCCCAGGCGGCGGATACTCCACCCGGATCACTTCCAGCATCTGAGGCCCCTGGGGCGTCATGAGGCGCACTTCATCGCCCTCTTTGCTTTTGAGCAAGGCGTGCGCAATCGGGGATATCCAGCTGACCTGCTGGCGGGCGCTATCAGCCTCGTCAATACCCAAAATGGTCACCGTGCGCTCCGTGCCGCTGGGCTCGGCGTAGGTCACCGTGGCGCCGAAAAAAACCTGGTCCTGCCCATGGTGCACCGACGGGTCTGTCACCTGCGCAATCTCCAGCCGCTTGGTTAAAAACCGGATACGTTTGTCGATCTCGCGCAGGCGCTTTTTGCCATACAGATAATCCCCGTTTTCGCTGCGGTCGCCGTTTTTGGCAGCCCAGTGCACCGATTCCACGATTTTCGGGCGCTCGTTGTCCATCAGGTCGAGCAGCTCCGTGCGCAGGCGCTCAAAGCCCTGGGCTGTGATGTAGTTCTTGCTTCCGGCAGGCAGACTGGGCAGGCCGGGGCCGCCATCGTCCTCGTCGCTGTCGGTTTCTTTGGTAAACGCTTTGCTCATGGCAGAAAGAAGCCTGGCACGTTGCCACCAGGCCAGAAATAATCCAATCCGCTATCTTACTTTTTGGGCGGCACCAAAGGCGCGCCTTGCAGCACGATCTGGCTGGCGTTCAGCATGACTTTGAGGTCGGTGCCCTTGCCGATATCGATCATGTGCACAGCACGCCAGCGCGCGCGTTCCAGATCACGAAATGCTGCCATCACGGCGATTGACTTGACCTCTGGGCCAAACTTCATCGGCGGCAGGGCCTTTTGCTCGCCCGGGCGCAGCAAGGCCTCTTCCCGCTGGACCAGCTCGCCACCCAAAGTGGCCGTGTCTTTGTCAAACAGCGAGAAAAAGTCTGCCGCTTCAAACGGCGCGGCAGACTTGAGCGCATAGACCCGCACCGTCACGGGCGAGGCACGCTTGCGGGTGTCGGGGTTGACATCCGCCCCAGCGACCAGGGTCACCTGGATATCCGACACCACCGGCTTGGGTGGGCCTGAGGAGCAGCCAGCCAGGGCCAAAGCCGTAGCAGCCAGAGCGCCCCAGGCTAGGCGGCGCTGGCGGACCGTCCCACATGCGCCAGGCTGCAAACTGCGAGTCATCGCCCTTGAAAAAGCTGCAAAAGAGGCGTAAACCATACTATTCCTTTAACTTCAGCCAGTTACCAAAGCGTAACTAAAGGGTATCACAGCCGTGCTCAGATTGGCAAACTGGCCCTGACTTGAAATTTGGCCCGTCCAATCGTTCTCCAAGTTAGACCCCTTTGTTACAGGGGTTCCATTGAGGTCGTTTAAAGAGGCACCATGCTCAGTACCGCTTCCGTTGAAAGTCTGTTGAAACCGATCAGCGACTCGTTGCCCAGCGGCGAGGACCTTGAGTACGATCCAGCGTTCATGGCGCTGGAGGCAGATTCGCGGCCCAAGGCGGAGCAGCAGTTTGGCGATACGGTGATAGCGGCGGTGGAGCCGGAATGGCGCACCCTGGTGGGCAGTGCCAGCGAGCTGCTGGCGCGCTCCAAGGATGTCAGGGTGGCTGTTTTGGCCCTGCGCGCCGCCACCCACACCCAGGGCATTGTCGGTTTTGCGCTGGGCATGTCGCTGCTGGTCGAGCTGCTGGAGCGGTTTTGGGACACCATCCACCCCCAGCTGGACGCCGACGACAACAACGACCCCACCATGCGGCTCAACGCCCTGGCCCCGCTGGCTGACAACGACATGGTCATCCGTGACCTGCAAGACTGCCAGATCGGCGTCTCGCGCACTGCAGGGCCTGTGCGCGTGCGCGATATTGCCATCGCCCACAACAAGCTCAATGCCGGCCCCGGCGACCCGGGCTACACCCTGGGACAACTCGAAGGGGCGCTGCAGGACATCCGCAGTGAAAACCCTGAAGCGTTGGAAGCAGGCGTCAATGCCGCCGCGCTGGCCCAAAAACTTGAGGCGCTCATCCAGTCCAAAACCGGTCGCATTGATTCGGTAGAACTCAAACCCCTGCGTACCCTGACCCATCTGGTGCGCCAGGCCTGCCAGGTCGATGGCGGCGATGCGGCCGAAGGCGAGACGGGCGACGCGGGAGCCGCAGGTGACGGAACGGGCCGCGCAGGCGCAGGGGCGATCCGCGGCGAGATCAATACCCGCCAGGACGCCCTCTTGATGCTGGACAAGGTGATCATGTTCCTGGAGCGCACCGAGCCCGGCAACCCTGCCCCCTTGCTGATACAGCGCGCCAAACGCCTGGTAGGAGTAAGCTTCCTGAGCATCATGGAAGACCTTGCACCCGATGCACTGAGCAGTATCCAGAACATTACAGGCAGACCCCCCAGTTGATGGGTGGCAACTTAATCCCGCATCGTTTTCTCATCGTTAACCCATCATAAGGAAATCACCATGGCCACTAGCAGTCAAAAGTTCGTTGCCCGCAACCGGGCCCCACGCGTTCAAATTGAATACGATGTAGAACTGTATGGAGCGCAGAAAAAGGTGCAGCTGCCCTTCATCATGGGGGTGCTGGCTGACCTGTCTGGCAAGCCCGCCGATCCGCTGGCTCCCGTGGCAGACCGCAAGTTTTTAGAGTTCGACACCGACAACTTCGACACCCGCATGAAGGCCATGAAGCCGCGCGCCGCTTTCTCGGTGCCCAACGTGCTCACAGGTGAAGGCGATCTGAAGGTAGACATCACGTTCGAGAACATGGAAGACTTCTCACCTGCCGCCGTGGCGCGCAAGGTGGACGCCCTCAACAAACTGCTGGAAGCGCGCACCCAGCTGTCCAACCTGGTCACCTACATGGACGGCAAAGGCGGCGCAGAAGAGCTGCTGGCCAAAGTCATGGAAGACCCTGCGCTGATGCAAACCCTGGCAAGCAGCAAAAAAGCCGATGACGGCACACCCGCCGCTTAAGTTCACCGCGTCGACCTAATCCATACCAGCAAAGAGGAGTATCACCATGGCAGAAAAACTGTCCCAAGATAGCGCGATCCAGGGCGTCACTTTTGAAGGTGGCGACTTTGCATCGCTGCTGCAAAAAGAATTCAAACCCCGCAGCAACGAGGCCAAAAGCGCCGTCGAAGCCGCGGTGCAGACGCTGGCCCAGCAGGCGCTGAGCCAGACCAAGCTGATCGGCAAAGACGTGGTCGCCTCGATCAACGCCATGATCGCCGCCATTGACGAGAAGCTGTCAGCGCAGATCAACCTGATCCTGCACAACGCAGACTTCCAGAAGCTCGAAGGTGCGTGGCGCGGCTTGCACTACATGGTCAACAACACCGAGTCGGATGAACATCTGAAAATCCGCGTGATGGACATCTCCAAGCAGGAGTTGGGCAAGACCCTCAAGCGCTACAAAGGCGCCGCCTGGGACCAGAGCCCCCTGTTCAAGAAAGTGTACGAAGAGGAATATGGCCAGTTTGGTGGCGAGCCTTTCGGCGCCCTGGTGGGCGACTACCACTTTGACCAGAGCCCTCCTGATGTGGAGCTCTTGGGCGAGATGGCCAAGATTGCAGCGTCTGCACACGCCCCCTTCATCACCGGCGCCAGCCCCACGCTGATGCAGATGGAGTCGTGGCAAGAGCTGGCCAATCCGCGCGATTTGACCAAAATCTTCTCCACCCCCGAGTACGCTGGCTGGCGCAGTCTGCGCGAGTCCGACGACTCCAAATACCTGGGCATGTGCATGCCGCGCTTCTTGGCCCGCACACCCTATGGTGCCAAGACCAACCCGGTGGAAGAGTTTGACTTTGAGGAAGACACCGCAGGCGCCGACCACAGCAAATACGCCTGGGCCAATGCAGCCTATGCCATGGCCACCAACATCAACCGCTCCTACAAGCAGTACGGCTGGGGCTCGCGCATCCGCGGTATCGAGTCGGGCGGCGCAGTGGAAAACCTGCCTTTGCACACCTTCCCCACCGACGACGGCGGTGTGGACCAGAAGTGCCCCACCGAAATCGCCATCAGCGACCGCCGCGAGGCCGAGCTGTCCAAGAGCGGCCTGCTGTCGCTGATTCACCGCAAGAACTCTGACTTTGCAGCCTTCATCGGCTCCCAGTCCCTGAACAAGCCTGCAGAATACGACGACCCAGACGCTACTGCCAACGCCAACCTGGCTGCACGCCTGCCCTATCTGTTTGCCTGCAACCGCTTTGCCCACTACCTCAAGTGCATCGTGCGCGACAAGATCGGCAGCTTCAAGGAAAAAGACGAGATGCAACGCTGGCTCAATGCCTGGATCATGAACTACGTGGATGGCGACCCAGTCAACTCGTCGGAAATCACCAAGGCGCAGAAGCCGCTGGCCGCCGCCGAGGTGGTAGTGGAAGAAATCGAAGGCAACCCTGGCTACTACAGCAGCAAGTTCTTCCTGCGCCCACACTACCAGCTCGAAGGCCTGACGGTATCGCTGCGTCTGGTCTCCAAGCTGCCATCGGCCAAAGGCGGTTCCTGATCTTATTGAACGGCTTCACATCAAGGGCTGCACTATGCAGCCCTTTTTTTATTCGGGTGCACTACGGTTTGCCATCGGATATGTCACTGTTTGTAGCTTTGTGGAAAATTTATTGGAAATATTTGCAAATACTCGTTTTATATATGCGCAGCGAAACCCCGGTTTTGCAGCGAGGGACTAGCTAACTTTTGGGCGGAGCATCCGCGTTTAACTTAACGGAGCAAAAACATGAGTATTGACTGTCACTTGAAACTGGACGGCGTAAAAGGTGAATCTACCCACGCCAAGCACAAAGACGAAATTGCACTGCAAAGCTGGAGCTGGGGCGTGGCCAACAGCAGCAACAGCAGCGGCGGCGGTATGGCGGTGGGCAAAGGCAAACCGCAGGACCTGCACTTCACCAAGAAATACGACAACGCATCGCCTGTGTTGTCCAAAAACTGCGCCAACGGCACCCACTTCAAGGAAGCCACGATCTCGATGTCGCTGGCTGGCGGCAAGCAGGAAGATTTTCTGGTCATCAAGCTCAAGGAAGTCTTCATCAGCAGCCACCAGGTCAGCGCAGGCTCTGGCGGCGAAGTGTCTGACCAGATCTCCATGAACTATGGCGATATCGAGTATTCCTACAAGCCACAGAAAGACGACGGTTCTTTGGGCGGCGAAGTCAAGTTTGGCTGGAACACCCGCACGACTGAGACACGCTGATCAGCAGCACCATGCAAAAAGCCCGTCTGGCGCAGGCCGGACGGGCTTTTTGTTGAGTGATATTGTGGTGGGCGGTACTGGGATCGAACCAGTGGCTTCCACCGTGTGAAGGTGGCACTCTACCGCTGAGTTAACCGCCCAGAGCCTTAAATTATACCCCGGATTGTGGCGCTCAGGCAAGGCGACGGGGCTAACCCGCCGCTGCCATCGCGCGCCACACCGTCTTGCCGCTGCTGGCTTTGTCAATCTGCTGCAGCACATCGTCGTGGGCCGCATTTTCGCTGTCGCTGGCAGGCAGCACCGTCAGCTCCAGGCTGCTCAGGTCCAATGCCGCGCTGTGCGCGCCCCCACTGCGGCTGTCCGAGCCCGCATCGATCATCAGCGCATCCTGGCCCCGTGTGAGGCTGATATAGACATCGGCCAGCAGCTCTGCGTCCAGCAGCGCGCCATGCAGGGTACGGCTTGAATTGTCCACGCCCAGGCGGTCACACAGGGCGTCCAGGCCATTGCGTTTGCCGGGGTACAACTCTTTGGCCATAGCCAGGCTGTCGGTGATTTTGCTAACATGGCTCTTGAACTCGCCCTTGCCCAGCTTGGCCAACTCCATGTTCAGAAAGCCCACATCGAACGGCGCATTGTGGATGATGATCTCAGCGCCCTGCACAAACTCCAGAAACTCATCGGCGATGGCGGCAAACTTGGGTTTGTCGGCCAGAAACTCGCTGGTGATGCCGTGCACGCGCAGGGCCTCTTCGTGGCTGTCGCGCTCGGGGTTGATGTAGAAATGCTTGTTGTTTTTGGTCAGCTTGCGGCTGACCAGCTCCACGCAAGCCAGCTCCAGAATGCGGTCGCCGCCTGTGGCAGACAGGCCTGTGGTTTCGGTGTCGAGAAAAATTTGTCGCATGCTGTGATGGTAACCAAAAACAGGCAAAAAAAGAGCAGCATTCTCGCGAATGCTGCCCTAAACCCTAGTGAGAAATGTGTCTGTATCTGGGGGTGCAGCTTGCAGCCTCAGAGCTTTTTGAACTCAATGCGGCGATTTTTGGCTTTACCCTCTGCGCTGGCGTTGTCCCCTATGGGCGCAGCATCGCCATAGCCCTTGGTACGCAGCAGTTGGGAATCAATGCCCTTGGAAGCCAGGTAGGCGGCGACCGACTTGGCGCGCCGTTCGCTAAGCGCCTGGTTGGCCGCCGGATTGCCCACATTGTCGGTGTGCCCGCCCACCTCGTAAGGCGCTTTGATGCAGGGCACCACCGCGTCCAGCAGCTTGCGGGCGCCCTGGGTGAGCTGGGCTGAGCCAGTGGCAAAGGTGGCAGCCACCGCGATGGTGTCGCCGCACTGCACATCTTGCGCCGTGGCGGCAGGCCCAGCCGCTATGCTGAGCTGGTTGTCGATGACGGCCATGGGGTAGATGGCCTTGGCTTCATCGCCCCGCGCCGCCTTGACCGCTTCACTGGCCACGCTGCCCTGCAAGGCAACCGTGATGAGGCCTTTGGCCGTGGCATCAACCGTCAGCTTGTCGATCACATTGGCTGCACCATACTTGGCCACTGCAGCATCGACAATGGCTTTTTTGCTGGCATCATCGGGCACCGTGCCTTGCAGCGTCAGCTTGTTGCCATCCCATGAGGCTTGATGCGTCACAGGTGCGGGCGCTGCAGGGGCAGCAGGCGCAGCGGGTACGGGCGCAGCGGGTGTTGCGGCAATAGGCGCTGCGCCGCAGCAAGACGCGGCAGATCCCGGGCCGCGCCCGCTCAGCCACATCCACAGCAGAATGATCAATGCAATGACGGCAATGATCCAGGTCCAGCGCGTATAGCGTGGCCAGTCAAGTTGTTGTGCCATGGAGGACTCCTCAGGCTTTGTCGCCGTCTGGGCCATCAGACTCTACGCCGGCATACAGCCGGTCCTGCAGCGACTTGAGCTCAGGCCAGCGGTTCTCATAGGCCAGCCGGGCCTGCTCGGGCCAGCTGCTGGGGTTGGCCAGCTTGAAGCGCGAGCCTCCTTTGTCCAGGATGGCCAGCAGCTCGGGCACACTCATCTTGCTGATCTGGGCAAACGTGCTCACACCATTGGCATTGAACAGCGCAGCGATCTTGGGGCCAATGCCTTCTATGATGATGATGTCGTCATCGCCTTTCACACTGAAGCCTGCCATGGCCGCGGCCGCTACATCGACCGAGCCTGACATGAAGCGCTGCGGCGCTGCAGGTGGGGCGGGAGCGGCTATGGGCGCAGCGACAGGTGCGAAAGTGGTTTGCACTGGCGCGTCAGAGCGCATGAACTTTTGCAGCAGCCAGTTCAACAGCCAGCCCAGCAACAGGCCCCCTAAAAACCACCAGAAACAGCAGGCCAACGCGCTCATAAGAAATCCTTTCTAAGGCATGGAATGATTTGTTGCAGAATTTAGAGCTTTTGTACTCATTTTCTCTGCAACGCATCATGCCTGCGTTAGCGGCGCTTTGTCAACCTGATTTCGCTCACAGCCAGCTGCGGGCTGCTGGCAGGCTCTTGCCCTAGTGGTTTTCTTTGGCGTGGTTGATGGAATACTTGGGTATTTCAACCACCAGGTCTTTTTGTGCCACAAAGGCCTGGCAGCTCAGGCGGCTTTGGGGCTCCAAGCCCCAGGCGCGGTCGAGCAGGTCTTCTTCGTTTTCATCGAGTTCGTTCAGGCTGGAAAAGCCCTCGCGCACAATGATGTGGCAGGTGGTGCAGGCGCAGCTCATGTCGCAGGCGTGCTCGATCTCGATGCCGTTGTCCAGCAAGGTCTCGCAGATGCTGTCGCCTACCGACGCCTTGACTTCAGCGCCGTTGGGACAGTATTCGGGATGGGGAAGGATTTTGATGATGGGCATGGCTGGCAATCTGCGGTTCTGGCTATACGGTTTCGATATTTTTGCCTGCCAGCGCTTTCTGGATGCCCGCGTTCATGCGCTGGGCGGCAAAGGCTTCGGTGCCGTCTGCCAGGGCTTTGGTTTGTGCTTCGATAAAAGCGGCGTCCTCGGATGATCTGGCCTCGCGCAGCGCGTCCATCAGGCGCTCGATGGCGCGCAGCTCTGCCTCGCTGAGCAGGCTGGCGTCTGCATTCAAGGCGGTTTGTGTGGCCAGAATCATGCGGTCAGCGTCCAGGCGCGCTTCGGCCAGCGCGCGCGCTTGCATGTCGACTTGCGCGGTGCTGAAGCTGTCTTGCAGCATCTTGGCAATCTGATCATCCGACAGGCCGTAGCTGGGCTTGACGTCGATCTGCGCCTGCACACCACTGCCCTGCTCTTTGGCAGACACGGTCAGCAAGCCATCGGCATCGACGGTGAAGGTCACGCGGATGCGCGCCGCCCCTGCCACCATCGGCGGTATGCCACGCAGCTCAAAGCGCGCCAGGCTGCGGCAGTCGGCCACCAGGTCGCGTTCGCCCTGCACCACATGCAGCGCGAGTGCCGTTTGGCCGTCCTTGTAGGTAGTGAAGTCCTGCGCCATGGCAGTGGGAATGGTCTGGTTACGCGGCACGATGCGCTCCACCAGGCCGCCCATGGTCTCAATACCCAGGCTCAGCGGTATCACGTCCAGCAGCAGCAAATCGCCCTTCGGATTGTTGCCTGCCAGCTGGTTGGCCTGGATGGCTGCACCCAGCGCCACCACTTCGTCTGGGTTCAGGTTGTTCAGCGGGGGTTTGCCGAAAAATTCTTCCACCGCTTTTTGCACCTGGGGCATGCGGGTGGAGCCGCCCACCATGACCACGCCCTGCACCTCGTCTTTGCTCAGCTTGGCATCGCGCAGGGCCTTGCGCACGGCCTGCAGGGTTTTGGCCGTCAGGTGGGCGCTGGCATGCTCAAAGGCTGCTCTTTCGATGACAAAATCGACTTTTGCTGAGGAAAGAATCGCGGGGGCAGCTACTGAATTAGTAGCAGAGAGCTTTTCTTTCACCTCGCGTGCCAGCATCTTGATGGCGGCCTTGTCGCTGGGGCTGCTGACGCTCAGGCCGGTTTGGGCCAAGATCAGATCAGCCAGTGCGCGGTCGTAGTCGTCGCCGCCCAGTGCGCTGTCGCCGCCCGTGGCAATCACCTCAAACACCCCTTTGGACAGGCGCAGGATGGAGATATCGAAGGTGCCGCCGCCCAGGTCATAGATGGCGTACACCCCCTCGCTGGCATTGTCCAGGCCGTAGGCGATGGCGGCAGCGGTGGGCTCGTTGATCAGGCGCAGCACGTTGATGCCGGCCAGCTGAGCCGCGTCCTTGGTGGCCTGGCGCTGGGCATCGTCAAAATACGCGGGCACAGTGATTACCGCGCCATACAGATCATCGGCAAAGCTGTCTTCGGCGCGAAAGCGCAAGGTGGCCAAGATCTCCGCGCTCACCTCCACGGGCGACTTCTCGCCGTAGGCCGTGGCGATCTTCACCATGCCAGGCTGGGCCAGCAGCTTGTAGGGCAGCTTGTCGGCGTTGGCAATATCGTTCATGCCGCGCCCCATCAGGCGCTTGACACTGGCAATCGTATTGTCAGGATCGGTGCTCTGCACTTGCTGGGCCAGCAGGCCGATCTGGCGGCCATTGTCGGGCAGATAGCGCACGACCGACGGCAAAATGGTGCGACCGTCTTCATCGGGCAGGCATTCGGCCACACCGCTTCTTACGGCGGCTACCAAGGAGTGGGTGGTGCCCAGGTCAATGCCCACGGCAATGCGGCGCGTGTGCGGGTCCGGGCTGTGGCCGGGTTCGGAAATCTGTAATAACGCCATGTTAGGACTTAAAAAGTAACGGATATAGCGAATGATTGCTCGCAATCACCTTGTCCCAATCGTCAACTCTAGGCTTACGTGCTAAAGCATTTGCCAGGGAGTGCTTTCGATCGGCGTGTTCAGTTATCAGCGCTTTCAAATCAATTTCGATATGCGGTATTGGATTTTCATTCTGAATCATCTGAATTCTAGTTTCCATGGCATTCATTAAATCGGAGTGAAAATCCTCGACTTCACGAATAAACTGTTCAAACGAAACCTTGAATTCACCAAAGGAAGGTGCCCAGATTAACTCGGATACCTCACCTTCAATTCGATTATCCCAACGAATAGTTATTTCATCACCGTACCTAGTAAAAACTGCAACAGGCCCTTGCATTAAATGCATGGAAGTTAAGAATCGACTTGAGTACCAACTAGTAGCCATTTCGTGGACATCCAACCACTCATCATTAGGGTCATCGGGACCACCTCGATAGTAGATACTTTGCAAATGCGCATGCATATCAAACGTACGAATTAAACGGTAAATTTCAGACGGCAAGTCTTGCATTACGTTGGGCAAGATATCTAATAGATCTTCGTACAACCGAACAACTTGGTAATCGACACTTAAATCAAATTCGCTGTCTATTTGGTTTACTTCGAAGTCCGGCTTGTATTTTTTGATACGCTCTATTCGTGGGTGGTAAAGCGGTTGATTTCCTAAATTTATCTGATACCAACCATCCGTTAATCCAAACCAACTCAACCTCTGGTTTGGTGGCTCACCCCAAGCCATGACTTCCTTCAAAGGACGCAGCTTAAAGTCAAATATCTTCATGTTGCCGCGTTTCACTATTGTCCCAGAGCCTCATAGTGCGCTGCGATGTCTTGGCTAAAGCGCTCAATGAACATAAGGGCTCTGACGGCTTGTGCTGCTTGTATGTAGTCTCGTTCGGTGTCTAGCAGTCGCTCTACTTTTGATAGCTGCTCCCGCGATATTCTATTGGCCTGGAGGCTGATTTCATCCAGATTTTCTTCGCTGCTGGCCTCTTCCAAGGCCTCGCGCAGCTCCATTTGCTGCACCAGAAAGGCCGCGGGCATCGCGGTGTTGTTCTCCGCCTGGATGGGGGCCTGGTGCAGCTCGCACAGATAGGCTGCGCGCTTGAGCGGGTCTTTCAAACGCTGGTACGCCTCGTTGATGCGCACGCTCCACTGCATGGACAGGCGCTGTGCTGCTGCGCCGTGGGTGGCAAATTTGTCGGGGTGCACCTCACGCTGCAGCTCTTTCCAGCGCGCATCGATGGCTGCACGGTCCTGCGCAAAGGTCAGTGGCAGGTTGAACAGTTCAAAATCAGTGGACTGGAGGTTCACGTTAAAAACAGCCGGTGTCGTGTTGGAAAGCGCAGCGCTCAGTTGTCAGGCGCAGCAGCTGCGCAGTGGCTTTAGACACGAAACGATTCGCCGCAGCCGCACTTGTCCCGCTCATTGGGGTTGTTGAACTTGAAGCCTTCGTTGAGGCCTTCGCGCACAAAGTCCAGCTGCGTACCATCCAGATAGGCCATGCTTTTGGGGTCGACCATCAGCTTGATGCCTTCGGTCTCAAACAACACGTCCTCAGGGGCCACTTCGTCTACATACTCCAGCTTGTAGGCCAGGCCCGAACAGCCCGTGGTTTTGACACCCAGGCGCACACCCACGCCCTTGCCGCGCTTGGAAAGGTATTTGGTAACGTGCTTGGCAGCGGCGGGAGAGAGGGTAACGGCCATGGTTCGCGATGTGGTTGGTCAACTGATCGGGTGAAGGCTTCGACAGACTCAGCCCGAACGGATGTGGATTGAAAAACTAGGCTGCGACGGCAACCGCCGCGCCGTGCTTGGCTTTGTAGTCGTTCACTGCGGCCTTGATGGCGTCTTCGGCCAAAATGGAGCAGTGAATTTTCACGGGCGGCAAGGCCAGCTCTTCAGCGATCTGGCTGTTTTTGAGGGCCGCTGCTTCGTCCAGAGTTTTGCCCTTGACCCACTCGGTCACGAGCGAGCTGGACGCAATGGCTGAACCGCAGCCATAGGTTTTAAAGCGTGCATCTTCGATCACGCCCGTAGTGGGATTGACCTTGATCTGCAGCTTCATCACATCGCCGCACGCAGGCGCGCCGACCATGCCGGTACCTACGGTGTCATCGCCTTTTTCAAAGCTGCCCACGTTGCGGGGGTTTTCATAGTGGTCTACGACTTTTTCGCTGTATGCCATGTCAATTCTCCTGTTTACTAACTATTCGTTGCGGATCGCGGGTTTGTTTCAAGCAAACGCCGCGGAACCGGCTTAGCCGGACCGCTGGCGTTGCCCCCTTGAGGGGGGAGCGGCGCCAGCCGCACGGGGGTGTTTCGTTTCTCTCTAATGCGCTGTCCACTGAATGGTGGAAATATCGATACCGTCCTGGTACATCTCCCACAGCGGGCTCAGGTCGCGCAGCTTGGCGACGTTGTGCTTGATGGTGGAGATGGCAAAGTCAATTTCTTCTTCCGTGGTCCAGCGGCCAATGGTCATGCGCAGGCTGCTGTGGGCCAGCTCGTCGCTGCGGCCCAGGGCGCGCAGCACATAGCTGGGCTCCAGCGAGGCTGAGGTGCAAGCCGAGCCGGACGACACTGCCAGGCCCTTGATGCCCATGATCAGGCTTTCGCCTTCCACATAGTTGAAGCTCATGTTGATGTTGTGCGGCACACGCTGTGTTTCGTGGCCGTTGATAAAGACCTGCTCAATGCCCTTGAGGCCATTCATCAGGCGCTGCTGCAGGGCCTGGATCTTTTTGTTTTCTTCACGCATTTCTTCTTTGGCAATGCGGTAGGCCTCGCCCATGCCAACGCACTGGTGCGTCGGCAAGGTGCCGCTGCGCATACCGCGCTCGTGGCCACCACCGTGCATCTGCGCTTCAATGCGCACACGCGGCTTGCGGCGCACATACAGCGCGCCAATGCCCTTGGGGCCATAGGTTTTGTGGCTGGTCAGGCTCATCAGGTCGATCGGCATGCTGCTGATGTCAAACTCCACGCGGCCAGTGGCCTGCGCAGCGTCCACATGGAAGATCACGCCTTTTTCGCGGCAGATATTGCCAATCGCCACCACGTCCTGAATCACGCCAATCTCATTGTTCACATACATGACGCTGGCCAAAATCGTGTCAGGGCGAATCGCTGCCTTGAACATATCCAGGTTCAGCAAGCCATCTTCCTGCACGTCCAGATACGTCACTTCAAAACCCTGGCGCTCCAGCTCACGCATGGTGTCGAGCACAGCTTTGTGCTCGGTTTTCACAGTGATCAGATGCTTGCCTTTGGTTTTGTAGAAACCGGCTGCGCCCTTGATGGCCAGGTTGTTGGACTCGGTGGCGCCACTGGTCCAGACAATCTCGCGCGGGTCAGCGCCAATCAGCGCGGCCACATGGTCACGCGCTTTCTCTACTGCGGCTTCTGCTTCCCAGCCCCAGGCATGGCTGCGTGACGCGGGGTTGCCAAAATGCTCGCGCAACCACGGAATCATCGCGTCGACCACCCGCGGATCGCACGGATTGGTGGCGCTGTAGTCCATGTAAATGGGGAAGTGTGGTGTGACGTCCATGGCTAGCTACTTTTGATACTGGCTGAAAACAACAAAATGGTGAAAACAAACTTGTGCCCTGCGAAACCCCGGGGTTTCGCGCTGTGCGCAAACTCCCGCAGGCTCAGGGCTTGGCAAACGCATTGCCCAGGGCAAATACGGAGTTTGGTGCGTTGATGCGGATCGGCTTGGTCACAGGCATGGGGGCAATGGCTTTTTTCACCATCGGCTTGCTCTCGATCTCCAGGCCCTTGGCCAGTTGCTCGTCCACCATGTTTTGCAGGTTGACCGAGTCGAGAAACTCCACCATGCGCGTGTTCAGCGCGCTCCACAGCTCGTGGGTCATGCAGCGGCCTGCTTCGCCATTGGTGTGGCAGTTTTCCTTGCCGCCGCATTGGGTGGCGTCCAGAGGCTCATCCACCGAGACGATGATGTCGGCAATCGTGATGTCTGCCGCCTTGCGACCCAAGGTGTAGCCGCCGCCGGGGCCACGGGTGGACTCTACCAACTCGTGGCGGCGCAGCTTGCCAAACAGCTGCTCCAGATACGACAGCGATATTTGCTGGCGCTGGCTGATGGCAGCCAAGGTGACGGGACCGGAATTCTGGCGCAGGGCCAGATCAATCATTGCTGTGACCGCAAAGCGGCCTTTCGTTGTGAGACGCATCGCAAGCTCCTTGTGCTTACAGTTTTTGGGTACTCCAGCGTTTGTGACGCCAGAGCCTGGGTCTCCATCCACTCCAGCCTTTCGGCTTTTATTAACTACACTTTTTATATTGAGACCATCCCGCCAATCCTTACTGACGGAACCTCGGAATCTATTCCCGACTGTTACTGTCAAGTATAGCAGATAACTTAGCGGTCTGCTCAGGTATTAATATACCCCGAACCTTTAGTTTTGTCCAAGACAATTTTTCAGATGCGCCACCAGCCCCTCGCTGGCTGCCTCGGTCAGGTCCAGCACCTGTTCAAAACCTGATGCTCCGCCATGGTAAGGATCGGGTACAGAAGCTACCTGCAGTTGGGGTGCAAATTCCATGAAAAGTTTCAGTTTGATCGCATGCTGGGGCGGGCAGTCTTCCTGTAGCAGGGCCAGGTTGTCCCAGTCCATGGCCAGGATCAGGTCAAAGTCTGCGTAGTCGTCCTGCGTCACCTGGCGCGCCCGCAGGCCCGACAGGTCATAGCCCCGGCGCAGCGCATGCGCCTGGCTGCGCTCATCCGGCGGGCTGCCGGGGTGGTAGTTGTGGGTGCCTGCCGAGTCAATCAGCACCTGGCGCGTCAGCCCCGCCTGCGCCACCTTGGCCCGCAGCACCCCCTCCGCCGTCGGGCTGCGGCAGATATTGCCCATGCACACCATCAAAATACTGATTTCATCTTGCATCATGCTACGCATTTTATAGCTGCTCCCGCGATATTCTATTGGCTTGGAGACTGAATTTACTTTATAAAATCACTTCTGGAGAGAACTGGATGCCCCCGCGAGAAGATTTTCTTTACTCACGTCGAAATGGATCAGCTGCATACCAAATACTTCATCTGCCGCATACACCAACATATGCATGATTTCAGGCTGACAGCGACCTGCTCAAACTCGGTAGTACCTAAAACACCACAATCAAAACGTGATAAATACACAAATTTTCACAAATAGCGGTGAATAATCCCGTAATTGCAAAGAGATTTGTCCAATGCAAAGCTCCCGGGACTACTATGGTGTTTACGTTAACTGTCAAGAGGTTACCAGTGTCATCTCAGCCATTGCAGAAGTACCAACAATTGCTTCATGTGACAGGACTCCCTCACCTCATTGACCCCCTCACACAACAAGATGCACAACCATAATGCACACCATCCAGCCCGATTACGCCCCCATCAACCCCGGTTTTTACCAACTGGCCTATTGCAGCTTGCTCAAAGAGCCGCTCAGCACCGAGCAGATCGACGCGCTGGTGTTGGACGCGCAGCAGCGCAATGCGCGCAACGACGTCACAGGCTTGCTGATGATTGACCAAGGCATTGTGGTGCAGTGGATTGAAGGCCGCCGCGACATGGTGCGCCAGCTGTGGGACAAGCTGCTGATGGACCCGCGTCACCACTGCATCGTGCAGCTCATGCACCTGGACTTTCAGGAGCAGCGCGTCTACCCCGACTGGGCCATGCAGCGCGCTACCCGGCAGGATATTGTGTCCATCGTGCGCAGCGCCAAAGAGCTGGCCGACATGCAGCTGGGCCTGCCCAACCCCTGGGCGGGCGCCATCGCCGCGCTCAGCACGCTGATTGGCGCTGACAAGGAGGAAGGCGGCAGCTTGCCGCCTTCATGGGCGCACACGCAGCGCAGTAGCGGGGATGAGTTGATCTAGCGCGCTGGCCTGCCGCAGCCGCAGCGTGAGACAGCACTACTTTTCAAAATCCATTTACTATCTAAAATATAGCTTCCCCCGCGATATTCCATTGGCCTGCAGCCCTATTTGATTAAAATTTCAGGGCATCCAGCGCGCTGTCAAACTCTTCGCGCGTGAAAATGCGGCGCATGGGCGGCAGCGCGGCCAGCAGGCGCTTGCCGTAGCCCATCTGCACCAGGCGGGTATCGCAAACCACCAAAATGCCGCAGTCGGTCTCGCGGCGGATCAGGCGGCCCGCGCCCTGCTTGAGCGACACGGCCGCCTCGGGCACAAAATAGTCGTTGAACGGGCTGCGCCCCTCGGCTTCGAGCTTTTGCGCGCGCGCCTCCACCAGCGGGTCGCCCGGCGGCGGGAACGGCAGCTTGTCGATGATCACCAGCTGCAGTGCGTCGCCAGGCACATCAATGCCCTCCCAGAAGCTGGCCGACGCCACCAGCACGCAGCCGCCCTGCCCCTGGGCGTCTGCGCCCTGCCGAAAGCGCTCCACCAGCTCGCGCTTGGGCGCACTGCCCTGCACCAGCACGCTCAGGCCGCTGCCGTCCAGGCTTTCGCGCAGGTCATCGCCAATGGTTTTGAGGGCGCGCAAGGTGGTGGTCAGCACCATGGTGCGCCCGCCCAGGCGGCGCGCTGCCTGGGCCGTCAGGTCGGCCACGGCCAGGGTGTGCGCAGCGTCTTTGGGCTGCGGCAGATGGCGCGGCACATAGACGGTGGCTTGGGTGGCGTAGTCAAACGGGCTGCTGGCGTGCAGCACCTGGGCGCTTTCCAGGCCACAGGGCTGGGTGAACCAGCTGAGCTGCTCGTCGTCGCCCAAAGTGGCCGAGGTAAAAATATAGCTGCGCTGGCGCCGCAGCAGCTCCACCACCTCGTTGTCGCTGGGCGGCAGACCTTCGCCCAGCAGCCGTTTGCGCACGGTGGCGGCAATGTCCAGCGGAGACTCCACCAGGCGCAGCTGCACCCCCACATCCAGCCAGCGCACCGAGCCTGCTGCGCAGCTGCGGGTAAAGGCGCTGGCATGCTCGCCCAGCAGGCTGGCGCGCTCGTGCAGGCGCACAAAATCGGGGGCCAGCTCGCTGACCGTGGCCAGGCCTTCCATGGCCGTGGCCAGCGCGGCTTCCAGATCGCCCAGGGCCTTGGCCCAGGCGGCCTCGTCCATGCCCTCGGGCACTGCGCCCTTCCAGCGTATGCGGGCGTTAGGCGGCTGCTTGCCCACCACCAGGCGCAGCTCGCGCGTGCAGCGCTCCACACCGCCCACCAGGGCCGACCAGTCCACCAGGCCGCGCGCCAGCGTCAGGCCCGCGCCCAGCATGTCGCGTGCAAAGTCCAGCAGCTGACCGGTGCTGAGGTTTTGCCCCAAAAACTGCACGCCGGTTTCGTTGAGCTGGTGCGCTTCGTCAAAAATCACCACGCGCACACTGGGCAGCAGCTCGGCCATGCCAGATTCGCGCACCGCCAGATCGGCAAAAAACAGATGGTGGTTGACCACCACCACATCAGCAGCCAGGGCCTCGCGGCGGGCCAGGTTGACGTGGCAGGCCTTGAACTTGGGGCATTGGCTGCCCAGGCAGTTGTCTCGCGTGGAGGTGACCAGGGGGATGATGGGCGAGCGCTCGTCCAGGCCGGGGATTTCGGCCAGATCGCCGGTAAAGGTGGACTGCGCCCACTCCTCTACCCGGGCCAGGGCTCTGATGGCTGCGCGGTCTGCGCCTGCCTCGTGGCGGGCCAGCGCCATACGGTGCAGGCACAGGTAGCTGCCACGCCCCTTGAGCAGTGCGGTGCGCACAGGCAGCCCCAGCGCCTGCACCAGGCGCGGCACGTCGCGTGAGAACAACTGGTCTTGCAAAGCCTTGGTAGCGGTAGACACCATGACGCGTGCACCCGACAGCAGCGCAGGCACAAGGTAAGCAAATGTTTTGCCCACACCGGTGCCCGCCTCCACCACCAGCGCGCCGCCGTCTTCAATGGTCTGCGCGACAGCCAGGGCCATATCGCGCTGGCCGCTGCGGGGCGCGAAATGCTCGGTCGCCCGCTCCAGCACCCCGCCAGCCGTGAACGCGGCGCGCACTTGGTCTTGCAGGGCCATCAGGCAGGCTCTTTCCCGTCGAGCGCGCTTTCGATCTGCGCAATCTGGTCGCGCAGCAGCAGGCGGCGCTTTTTCAGGCGGCGCAGCAGCAGCTGGTCGATGGGCGCATCCCCGGTCTGCTGGGCCAGGCGGTCGATACTGGCGTCCAGGTCGGCATGTTCCATGCGCAGCTCGATCAGCCGCCGCTGGGGAGAATGTAGGTTAGAGTCCAAAGTATGGTTTACGCGCAAAGTCAGTTACCCGATAATAATTGCAATACACTGCGCACAGACCAGAACAATACGAATATGACCTCACAGAGTACGACTTCACACCATGTCTAAAGGCTATCGCATCACTGCTTCCACCGGCATCCACAAGGGTGACCGCGAATACCAACAAGACCAAGTCATCCTGCTGGATCACCCACGCCACAATGGCTGTGTGCTGGCAGTGATAGCCGACGGCATGGGCGGACGCAGCGGCGGGCGCAAAGCCTCCGACCAGGTCATGATGACTGCGCGCCAGCTGTTTGAGCGCTATTCTCCCGAGGTGGACGACGCGCCATCGATGCTGCAGCAGCTGGTGCAGGAGGCGCATATCGTCATCAAGCTGACAGCGGTGTCGTCCGAGCAGGAGCCACACAGCACACTGGCAGGCTTTTTGATCAACCCTGCGGGCGACTGCCATTGGGTGCATGCAGGCGACAGCCGCATCTACCACTACCACGGCAACAAGATGATCAAGCGCACCATGGACCACTCCTATGTGCAGACCCTGGTGGACAAAGGCGAAATCTCCGAAGAAGAGGCCAATACCCATCCGCAGTCCAACATCCTGATGGGCTGCCTGGGCACTGAGGACGACCCGCCGATGGACGTGCACTACGTCCCTTCACTGCGCCCTGGCGATGTGCTGATGGCCTGCAGCGACGGCGTGTGGCACTATTTCTCCAACACCGAGCTGGGCTCAGTGCTCTCGGCGCTCAGCCCGCGCGAGGCCACCGAGTTTCTGATTGACAAGGCCCGCTCGCGCGCCCGCGGCACGGGGGACAACCTGTCCCTGGTGGTTGTCAAGCTGGAGCCGCTGGGGCCAGAGGCGGCCAAGCCGCTCAATATCCCCTCCATCAGCAGCCTGCGCGACGCTTAATTGCCAGGTATCGGCAGGTCGGCTGCTGGCGGCTTGTTTTTGCTCTGCAGGCGCTTCTGGGCCTCTGCCTTGCGCTGCTCAGCATCTTTGCGCTTTTGCTCTGTGCGGGCCTTGGCCTGGGCAGCCCGCGCCACGCGGGTTTGTTGGTCCGCTGCCTTTTCCCGCTGGCGTGCCAACTGCTCGGCCTGTGTGCTTGGCTTGGCTTGGGGCGCGGTGCGCGGGGTGGGGTTGGGTGCTTTGGCGCTGGCGCCCTCTGCAGGCGGCCTGCGCCCGGCTTCACGTTGCTTGCGCTGGGCGTCGTTTTCCATGGCGGTGCCGCGCTTTTCAGCCAGCTCCTGCTGGCGCTGCGGCGAGGTTTTTTCCTCAGTGCGCTGCTGCTGGAGCACGGCTTTGCGCTTGCGCTGCATATCATTGAGCGCAATCTCCTGGCGCTTGAGGTCGGCCTGTGCGGCGTTGTGGGCGTTACGCGCCTCCGTCAGGCAGGCGTTGACCTGAAATTTCTGATAGCAGGCTTTTTGGGCATCTGAATAGGCCTGGCTGGCTTGGGCCCCCTCGCGCGCAAGGCGGTCGCGCTCAGCCCGCTGGTTGGCATCGAAAGCAGCGTCCTGAGCGTCCTGAGACGGTGCGTTGGCTGGTAAAGAGGGGCTGTTTTGGGCCTCAGCCCTCTGGAATACCGCGGGAGCAGCTATCAATATAATAGCAAACAGCTTGAAGGCAAGCTTGTGCGAAGCAGGGCCGGTCAAGCAAGTGGAAAAAACAGGCATGGACAGATTATGTCAGCCGTGTGTCCACCGTGCGTCTGTCCAGCGCCAGAAACTCCTGCGACTGCATCTCGCTCAGGCGCGAGGCGGTGCGCGGAAACTCATGCGCCAGCGGCCCTTCGGTGTAAAGCGCTTCGGGCGCTACCGCAGCCGACATGATCAGCTTGACCCGGCGGTCATACAGCACGTCCACCAGCCAGGTAAAGCGCCTGGCCTCGGAGGCATGGCGTACAAACATTTGCGGTACGTTACTGAGCAACACGGTATGAAACTGGGTGGCCAGCTCGAGGTAGTCGTTCTGGCTGCGCGGGCCGCCGCACAGCTCCCTGAAGTCAAACCACACCACGCCGCCTGCACGGCGCTTGCTGTAGATCTTGCGCGCTTCGATGTGCAGCACAGTGTCTTCGTCATGCGCCTCAGCCAGCTGGTTGAAAGCCAGCTCCATGGCCGCGTCTGCCTCTGGCCCCAGGGGCGTGTGGTAAAGCTTGACCTTCTCCATCGTGCGGCGGCGGTAATCGGTGCCGTTGTCCACGCTGATGACGTCCATATGCGTCTTCAGCAGCTCGATCGCCGGCAGGATGCGGGCGCGGTGCAGGCCGTTGGGGTACAGGTCGTCGGGGTGAAAATTGCTGGTGGTCACCATGCCTACGCCGTTTTTGAACAGCGCGTCCAGCAGGCGGTGCAGGATCATGGCGTCGGTAATGTCGGCCACATGAAACTCGTCAAAGCACAGCAGCCGGTAGCGCTTGGCCATGCGCTTGCCCAGTTCGTCCAGCGGGTTAACCGTGCCCTGCAGATCCGCCAGCTCGCGGTGCACCTCGCGCATGAACTCGTGAAAATGCAGGCGCGTCTTGCGCACAATCGGCACCGCGTTGTAAAAGCAGTCCATTAAAAAGCTCTTGCCCCGCCCCACCCCGCCGTGCATGTACACGCCCTGGGGAATGTCGGGGCGGTTGATCAGCTTTTTAATGACATTGGAGCGCTGCTCCTTGTAGTCGGCCCACTCGTCAGCACACTTTTCCAAAGCCTCCACCGCTTTGAGCTGAGCAGGGTCGCTGCTATAGCCCCGCTGGGCTAGCTCGTGCTGATACTGGGTGGATACGCTCATTAGGTTTAAATTCGGACTGCCGAACTGCCGAACTGCCGGACGCGAAGGACGCTAAGGACGCAAAAGAAAACCAAAAATAATGGCAAAGCAAAAAGCAAGTCTCTTTGCAGTCCTATAAATTTTTTCTTTTGTCTTCTTTAGCGTCCTTCGCGTAATCTTCGCGCCCTTCGCGTCCGGCATTTCGGAAGTTATGTATTAGAAGTTCAAAGTCCGCTTATCCACCGCCAAAGCCGCTTCCTTCGTCGCCTCTGACAGCGAGGGATGCGCATGGCAGATGCGGGCGATGTCTTCGCTGGATGCGCGGAATTCCATAGCAACGACAGACTCGGCAATCAGCTCGCTGGCATACGGCCCGACGATGTGCACGCCCAGGATTTCATCGGTCTTGGCATCCGAGATCATCTTGACCATGCCCGTGGTGTCACCCAGCGCCCGCGCACGGCCGTTGGCCATGAAGGGGAAGCTGCCTGCCTTGTACGCGCGGCCTTCGGCTTTGAGCTGCTGCTCGTTCTGGCCCACCCAGGCAATCTCGGGGCTGGTGTAGATCACCCAGGGAATGGTGTTGAAGTTCACGTGGCCGTGCTGGCCGGCGATGCGCTCGGCCACAGCCACGCCCTCTTCCTCGGCCTTGTGCGCCAGCATCGGCCCACGCACCACGTCACCCACAGCCCACACATTGGGCAGATTGGTTTTGCAGTGGTCGTCCACCACCACCATGCCGCGCTCGTCGAGCTTCAGGCCAATCTTGTCTGCGCCCAGACCAATGGTGTTGGCCGTGCGGCCAATCGAGATGATCAGCTTGTCCACCTCCAAAGTCTGCGCTTCGCCCTTGGCATTGGTGTAGGCCACCGACACGCCTTTTTTGGTGTTCTTGATTTCGCCGACTTTCACGCCCAGCTCAATCTTCAAGCCCTGCTTGTCAAACGCCTTCTTGGCCTCTTTGGCAATCTGCTCGTCCACCGCGCCCAGAAAGGTCGGCAAGCCTTCCAGCACCGTCACTTCAGAACCCAAGCGCCGCCAGACCGAGCCCATCTCCAGGCCGATCACGCCTGCGCCAATCAAGCCCAGCTTCTTCGGCACCGCGCCAATGCGCAGCGCGCCATCGTTGGACAAAATGTTCTCTTCATCAAACGGCGCACCCGGCAAGGCACGCGCGTTCGATCCCGTCGCCACAATGATGTGCTTGCCCGAAATCACTTCAGTGGCTGTACCCGCCACATTGATTTCATACACCCCATCCTTGGCCGCCACAAACGACCCACGGCCATGGAAGAACGTCACCTTGTTCTTTTTAAACAAGTACAAAATGCCGTCGTTGTTCTGCTTGATCACCGTATCTTTGCGCCCCAGCATCTTGGCCACATCGATACTCAAATCCTTGAGCCCAATGCCATGGTCCGCAAAGTGATGCCCCGCCTGCTCAAAATGCTCTGAGCTCTGCAGCAAAGCCTTGGACGGAATGCAGCCTACGTTGGTACAGGTGCCGCCAGGCGCTGGCCCGCCCTTGGAGTTTTTCCACTCATCAATACAGGCCACTTGGAAGCCAAGCTGAGCGGCACGAATAGCAGCGATATACCCACCTGGGCCGCCGCCGATGACGATCACGTCGAATTGTTTAGACATCTACTTCTCCTCAGATATCAAACAACAACCGGGCCGGATCTTCCAGTGCATCTTTCATCGCCACCAATCCCAACACCGCCTCGCGACCATCGATGATCCGGTGGTCATAGCTCATAGCGAAGTAGTTCATGGGGCGCACCACCACTACGCCGTTTTCAACCACGGCGCGGTCTTTGGTAGCGTGTACGCCGAGGATGGCGGATTGGGGCGGGTTGATGATGGGGGTGGACATCATGGAGCCGAAGGTGCCGCCGTTGCTGATGGAGAAGGTGCCGCCGGTCATGTCTTCAATACCGAGTTTGCCTTCTGCGGCCTTTTTGCCGAATTCGGCGATTTTCTTCTCGATGTCGGCAAAGCTCATTTGATCAGCATTGCGCAAAATGGGCACCACCAGGCCGCGTGGGCTGCCCACGGCGATGCCGATGTCGAAGTAGCCGTGGTAGACGATATCGGTGCCGTCGACCGAGGCATTGAGCACAGGGAATTTCTTGAGCGCGTGCACAGCTGCCTTGACGAAGAAGCTCATGAAGCCCAGCTTGGTGCCGTATTCTTTTTCAAACTTTTCCTGGAAGCGCTTGCGCATTTCCATCACGGGGGCCATATTGACTTCGTTGAACGTGGTCAAAATCGCGTTGGTGGACTGCGATTGCAGCAGGCGCTCGGCTACGCGGGCGCGCAGGCGGCTCATGGGCACGCGCTGCTCGGGGCGCTCGCCCAGGTCTACGGTGGGCGCAGCCACTTGAGGCAGTGCCTTGGTCGGTGCGCCGGTAGGGATAACCGACGGCGCAGCAGCAGCGCTTGCGCCGCCGCCAGCAACTGCAGCCAGCACATCGCCCTTGGTAACGCGGCCATCTTTGCCACTGCCAGCGACAGAGCCTGCCGCCATGTTGTTGTCTGCCATGATCTTGGCGGCTGCTGGCATGGCCACGCCTGCCATGGCGCCGCCTGTGGGCGCAGCGGCTGCAACAGCTACGGGTGCTGCGGCTGCGGCTGCGGCTGCAGGCGCTGGCGCGCTGGCAGCTGGGGCTGCTGCTGCGCTGGCCGCTGCAGCCGTATCGATACGCGCAATCAGCTGCTCGGCCACTACGGTGCCGCCACTGGCCACTACGATTTCGGCCAGCACGCCCGCGCTGGGCGCAGGCACTTCGAGCACGACCTTGTCGGTCTCAATTTCGATCAGAATTTCGTCGATAGCAACGGCTTCGCCGGCTTTCTTTTTCCAGGTCAACATGGTGGCCTCGGCCACGGATTCAGACAGTTGCGGTACTTTGACTTCTACGATTGCCATTTTTTATTCCTTTAGACAGGGAGAGAACTGCCGGACGCAAAGGCCGCTAAGGTTGCGCGAAAGACGCGAAAGAAGTCAAAAGAAAATAAAACCAAAAAATTAGACTAAACAAAACTGCTTTTCAGCGATGTCTACAAACTATTTTGGTATTCCTTTTGCGTCCTTCGCGTAACTTTCGCGTTCTTCGCGTCCGGTACCCGTATGTGTTCCCGAATTAAATTTACTTGGTTAAAACAAAACCTTTGAGCTTGGCGAATGCGCCATCTACCAGGGCTTTTTGCTGCTCCTGGTGCAGATGGGCATACCCGGCTGCAGGCGATGCGGAGGCTGCGCGGCCTGAGTAGCCGAGTTTCTGGCCTTCGGCCATGTTCTCGTGGATGTTGTGCTGGATGAAGAACCACGCGCCCTGGTTTTGCGGCTCGTCCTGGCACCACACGATGTCGGCCAGATTGGGGTACTTCTTGATCTCAGCGGCAAAGGCCTTGTGCGGGAAAGGATAGACCTGCTCCACACGGATGATGGCGGTGTCTTCCAGGCCTTTTTCCTCGCGCTTTTTCACCAGGTCGTAATACACCTTGCCCGAGCAAGCGATGAGGCGCTTGACTTTTTTGGCGTCCAGCTCCTTGTTCTCAGGGATGACGGTCTGAAAGCCGCCCTTGGTGAACTCAGACAGCGGCGATGTGGCGTCCTTGTTGCGCAGCAATGACTTGGGCGTCATGATGATCAGCGGCTTGCGCAGGTTGCGGATCATCTGGCGGCGCAGCACGTGGAAGATCTGGCTGGCCGTGGTGGGCTGCACGATCTGCATATTGGCGTCGGCTGCCAGCTGCATGAAGCGCTCCAGGCGTGCTGAGCTGTGCTCGGGGCCCTGCCCTTCGTAGCCGTGCGGCAGCATCAGGGTGATGCCGTTGACACGGCCCCACTTGACTTCGCCGCTGGCAATGAACTGGTCAATCACCACCTGCGCGCCGTTGGCAAAGTCGCCAAACTGGGCTTCCCAGATCACCAGGGTGTTGGGATCGTTCGACGCATAGCCGTATTCAAAGCCGAGCACGGCCTCTTCTGAAAGCAGCGAGTCGATCACCACAAACGGTGCCTGGCCGTCGGCCACGTTTTGCAGGGGAATGTAGGTGCCAGAGTCCCACTTTTCGCGGCTCTGGTCATGGATGACCGAGTGGCGGTGGGTGAAGGTGCCGCGGCCACAGTCCTCGCCCGACAGGCGCACCGGATAGCCCGATGCGACCAGCGAGGCAAAAGCCATGTGCTCGCCCATGCCCCAGTCCACCGGAATGTCGCCGCGGCCCATGGCAGCGCGGTCGTCGTAGACTTTTTTCACCAGCTGGTGCGGTGTGACGGTGGCAGGGATGGTGGTGATCTTTTCGGCAATGCGCTTCCACTCTGCCATGGGGATGGAGGTCTCGCCTGCATCGGTCCATTTTTTGCCGAGGAACGGAGACCAATCCACCGCGTACTTGCTCTTGAAGTTGGTGATGGTGATGTCTTCGGTGTGCTTGCCCTCGTCCATCGCAGCGCGGTAGGCCTTGGCCATGTCGTCGCCCAGCGTGTCGCCCAGGCCCTGGGTAGCCAGCTTGTCGGCATAGAGCTTGCGCGTGCCAGGGTGCTGGGCAATTTTCTTGTACATCAGCGGCTGGGTCAGCGCGGGGGTGTCCTGCTCGTTGTGGCCCAGCTTGCGGAAGCAGATGATGTCTACCACCACATCCTTGTTGAACTGCTGGCGGTATTCCAGCGCCCACTGGGTGCACAGCACCACGGCTTCGGGGTCGTCGGCGTTGACGTGCAGCACCGGGGCCTCGACCATTTTGACCACATCTGTGCAATAGATGGTGGAGCGGGTGTCGCGTGGGTCACTGGTGGTAAAGCCGATCTGGTTGTTGATGACGATGTGCACCGTGCCGCCGGTGTAATAACCACGGGTCTGGGCCAGCGCCAGGGTTTCCATGACCACGCCTTGGCCTGCAAAGGCGGCGTCACCGTGCACCAACACGGGCAGCACGCTGTCGCCGTCTTTGTCGCCGCGGCGGTCCAGGCGGGCGCGCACGCTGCCTTCGACCACGGGGTTAACAATCTCCAGGTGAGACGGGTTAAAGGCCAGCGTCAGGTGCACCGGGCCACCGGGGGTGGTGACATCGGAGCTGAAGCCCTGGTGGTATTTCACGTCGCCTGCAGGCAGGTCTTCAGGCGCGGTGTGGTCAAACTCGGCAAACAGGTCCTTGGGCATTTTGCCCAGGGTGTTGACCAGCACGTTCAGGCGGCCGCGGTGGGCCATGCCAATGACAACCTCCTGCACACCGGCTACGCCCGCTTTTTGCACCAGTTCGTCCATGCAGGCAATAAAGCTCTCGCCACCTTCGAGCGAGAAGCGTTTTTGGCCTACATATTTGGTGTGCAGATACCGCTCCAGGCCTTCGGCAGCCGTCAGGTTCTGCAGGATGTTCTTTTTCTCGTCGTTGGTCAGATTGGGCTTGCTGCGGATCGACTCGAGCTTTTGCTGCCACCAGCGCTTTTCATCCTGGTTGGTGGAGTACATGAACTCGGCGCCGATGGTGCCCGAGTAGGTCTCGCGCAGCGCGTTGAGCAGCTCGCGCAGGGGCATGCTGGTTTTGCCGAAATAGGTGTTGCTGGTGTCAAACACGACTTCCTGGTCGGCGTCAGTAAAGCCGTAGTAGGCGGGGTCCAGGTCAGGGATGTTTTCGCGCTCGGTGCGCTGCAGCGGGTCCAGGTTGGCCCAGCGTGCGCCTACGTTGCGGTAGGCGGCGATCAGCTGCTGGGCGGCGGTGCGCTTTTTGCCCATGGCCGCGTCAGTGCTGGCGGTAACCACTTTGGTCACACCCTGCTTGGCGCGCTCGGCAAATGCGTTGATGACGGGCAGGTGGGCTACATCGTGCGCATTGCTGCCGTCCGAGGCAGGCACGTTTTGCAGGGCATCGAAATAGCTGCGCCAAGAGTCGGGCACGGAGCCGGGATTGACTAGGTAGTTTTCGTACATCTCTTCGACGTACGGGGCGTTGCCGCCGAATAGATAGGTATTGCTACCGTATGCCTGGTATACAGACGCTGACATTTTCTGCTGACCTCCGCTCCCCTTCAGGGAACATTAGCTGGTTGATAAACCTTCCGCGACACGGCTGAACCGATTGGCGGATGCGACATGGCAAGGAAGGGCCTTAACTCGTCAAAGTGGATTGTGTCACGTTTTGCAGCGTTTGGATATATCGACTTGGGGCCTGCTGGCGCTATTTTTTCACGCAATCGGCGTAATAACGCTTGCTGCCATCGGCCCCCACCTGCTCTACCAAGCCATGGATGTCGGTTTCAAAGCCGGGGCACTCCAGGTTGAAGGCGCGGGCGAACTTGAGGTAGTCCACAATTTTCTTGTTGAACACCTCGCCCGGAATCAGCAGCGGAATGCCTGGAGGGTATGGCGTGACCAGGCCCACGGTGATGCGGCCTTCCAGCTTGTCAATCTCTACCCTCTCGGTCTTGCGGTGGGCAATGTAGGCATAGGCGTCGGACGGCGTCATGGCGGGGTGCAGATCGCTTTGGTAGACGTCGGTGGTCAGGCGGGCGATATCGTATTTGGCGTACAGCTCATGGATGTGCTGGCACAGGTCCTTGAGGCCCATGCGCTCGTAGCGCGGATGGGCCTTGCAGAACTCGGGCAGGATGCGCCACATGGGCTGATTGCGGTCGTAGTCGTCCTTGAACTGCTGCAGCGCAGTCAGCAGCGTGTTCCAGCGGCCCTTGGTGATGCCGATGGTGAACATGATGAAGAAGCTGTACAGGCCGGTTTTCTCCACAATCACGCCGTGCTCGGCCAGAAACTTGGTGACGATGCTGGCCGGAATACCGGTTTTGGCAAACTTGCCCTGCAGGTCCAGGCCAGGCGTGACGATGGTGGACTTGATCGGGTCCAGCATGTTGAAGCCTTCGGCCAGGTTGCCAAAACCGTGCCAATTGGGCTTGGCCTTGGTGCCTTTGGCATGCGCCTTGGCCTCGCCGTGCAGCATCCAGTCCTTGGCCTCGGTCATGCCGTCCTCGACGTATTTGTCCGGGCCCCAGACCTTGAACCACCAGTCGTCGCCGTATTCCTTGTCCACCTTGCGCATGGCCCGGCGGAAATCCAGCGCTTCGATGATCGACTCTTCCACCAGCGCAGTGCCTCCCGGTGGCTCCATCATGGCGGCAGCCACGTCGCACGACGCAATGATGGCGTACTGCGGGCTGGTGGAGGTGTGCATCAAGTACGCCTCGTTGAAGAGGTGGCGATCCAGCTTGCGGTTTTGCGCGTCCTGCACCAGCACATGGCTGGCCTGGCTGATGCCCGCAAGCAGCTTGTGGGTGGACTGGGTGGCAAACACCAGCGCCTCTTTGGGCCGCGCACGCTTTTTGCCCATGGCGTGGAAGGGGCCGTAAAAATTATGGAAGGCCGCGTGCGGCAGCCAGGCCTCGTCAAAGTGCAAGGTATCGACGTAGCCGTCAAGCTTTTGCTTGATGATCTCGGTGTTGTAGAGCACGCCATCGTAGGTGCTTTGGGTGATGGTCATCACACGCGGCTTGACCTTGTCGGCATCCACGCCTTTGAGCAAGGGGTTGGCCTTGATCTTGGCCTTGATGGTGGCGGGGTCAAACTCGCTTTGTGGAATGGGGCCGATGATGCCAAAGTGGTTGCGCGTGGGCTTGAGGAAGACCGGAATGGCCCCCGTCATGATGATGGCGTGCAAAATGGACTTGTGGCAGTTGCGATCAACCACCACCACATCGCCTGGGGCCACGGTGTGGTGCCAGACCATCTTGTTGCTGGTGCTGGTGCCGTTGGTAACGAAGAAGCAGTGGTCGGCGTTGAAGATGCGGGCCGCGTTCTTCTCGCTCTCGCCAATGGCACCGTCGTGGTCCAGCAGCTGGCCCAGCTCTTCCACCGCGTTGCACACGTCGGCGCGCAGCATGTTTTCGCCAAAAAACTGGTGGAACATCTGGCCAATCGGCGACTTGAGAAACGCCACGCCACCCGAGTGACCGGGGCAGTGCCAGCTGTAGGAGCCGTCTTCGGCGTAATCAAGCAGCGCCTTGAAGAACGGCGGCTGCACACCCTCCAGATAGCTTTTGGCCTCACGCAGGATGTGGCGGGCCACAAACTCGGGCGTGTCTTCGAACATGTGGATAAAGCCATGCAGCTCGCGCAAGATGTCGTTGGGCAAGTGGCGGCTGGTCTTGGTCTCGCCATAGACATACAGCGGCACATCGGCGTTTTTGCGGCGCACCTCGTCAATGAAAGCGCGCAGGTTGAGCACGGCAGGGTCAATCTCGTCACCTGGTGTGAACTCGTCATCGTCCAGCGACAGGATAAAGGCGCTGGCGCGGCTTTGCTGCTGGGCAAACTGGCTCAAGTCGCCATAGCTGGTAACGCCCAGCACCTCAAAGCCCTCTTTTTCGATGGCCTCAGCCAGTGCACGGATACCTAAACCTGAAGTGTTTTCAGAACGGAAGTCTTCGTCAATGATGACGATGGGAAAGCGAAATTTCATGCCAGATCCATGCAGCAAGGAAATTGAAGAACCGGCACGGCAGCCGGGAGGTGTCTGGCCCCGAGCACCAGATGAATTGCGAAGTGTAAGGATATTCTGTGTCAACTGCCTTGCAATGGGCTACATTTGCCTCAAAATGTGGTGCATCACAGACAAGGAGACCAATTATGGCGCTATCGACAATTTGGTGGGTGCTGGCAGGCTTGGTGGTGATTGCCGAGCTGGCCACAGGCACCTTTTACCTGCTTATGATCTCTTTCGGCCTGGTCGCAGGCGCTCTGGCGGCCCATCTGGGGCTGGCCACCAGCGTACAGATCATCATCGCGGCACTGGTGGGCGGCGGTGCCACATTGGCCTGGCATTTCTACAAGGCCAGCCAGCCCAGCGCCCCGCGCGCCGAAGCCAACCGCGACGTCAACCTGGACATTGGCGAGACCGTGCAGGTCGATGCCTGGAACGCCGACGGCACTGCCGCAGTCAAATACCGCGGCGCGCAATGGAGTGTGGCAGCCGCCCCCGGCGCAGCGCAGACGGCGGGCAGCTACCGTGTCAAAGAGGTTATGGGCAACCGTCTTATCGTTGAGCCGGTGTAAATCTTTCATCTGATTTTTCAACAAAGGGAGTGTTTGGTATGGAAATAGCCATTGTTTTACTGGTCCTGGCCATCGTGTTCATCACCCGCGCCATCAAAGTGGTGCCCCAGCAGCATGCCTGGGTGGTGGAGCGCCTGGGCAAATACCACGGCACACTCACGCCAGGTCTGAATTTTCTGATTCCGTTTGTTGACAAGGTGAGCTACAAACACAGCCTCAAGGAAATTCCGCTCGACATCCCCAGCCAGGTGTGTATCACCCGTGACAACACGCAGCTGCAGGTGGACGGCATTTTGTACTTCCAGGTGACTGACGCCATGCGCGCCAGCTATGGCTCGTCCAACTACATCATGGCCATCAGCCAGCTGGCGCAGACCTCGCTGCGCAGTGTGATTGGCAAGCTGGAGCTGGACAAAACCTTCGAAGAGCGCGGGATCATCAACTCACAGGTGGTGGCTGCCATTGACGAGGCTGCGCTCAACTGGGGCGTGAAAGTGCTGCGCTACGAGATCAAGGACCTGACGCCACCGAAAGAGATCCTGCTCGCCATGCAGTCGCAGATCACCGCCGAGCGCGAAAAGCGCGCCCTGATCGCCGCCTCAGAAGGCCGCCGCCAGGAGCAGATCAACATCGCCACTGGCGAGCGAGAGGCTTTCATTGCCCGCTCCGAGGGTGAAAAGCAGGCTGTCATCAACAAGGCCCAGGGTGACGCCCAGTCGATCACTGCAGTGGCTGACGCGACCGCAGGCGCTATTGAACGCATTGCAGCGGCGATCCGCCAGCCCGGCGGCGAGCAGGCGGTGCAGCTGAAGGTGGCCGAGAAAGCTGTGGAAGCCTACAGCAAGGTCGCCGCAGACGCGACCACCACCCTGGTGGTGCCCAGCGACATGGCGCAGGTGAGCACGCTGATCAGCTCGGCGATGAAAATGATTCAGGCGCAGCAAAAATAATGGCCCATAACGTTTTAGGCACTCCGCTGGTGCCCTGCTCTTACGACCCGCTCACAGGCTATTTCCGCGATGGCTGCTGCAACACGGACGAAACCGACAGCGGCTCGCATCTGGTCTGCGCGCGCATGACGCAGGAGTTTTTGGTGTTCTCGCTGCAGCGCGGCAACGACCTGATGACCCCGCGCCCGGAGTTTCGATTCAAGGGCCTCAAAGCAGGAGACCGCTGGTGTCTGTGCGCTAACCGCTGGAAAGAAGCCCTGAACGCAGGTGTAGCACCCCCGGTCGTCCTGGAGTGCACCCACGAGAAAGCACTGGACTTTGTCAGCATGGACGATCTGCGCAAACACGCCTATGTGGGAACGACCTCTGGGGGTTGATTTATAGGTGTTTTAGGGCTCCAGGCCAATGGAATATCGCGGGGGCAGCTATTAATTTTGTAGTATTCTGGTTATCTTTCGGCCTTTTAACAGCCCGCGGCAATGCTTTTGTAGCTGAAGTTCACCCTGGACGGGCGATGGGACATGTCGCTGCAAAAAATCTCCGAAAACACGCGTGATGCTTGGTAGTCATCTTGAGGTAGTGGGCCGCGCCTTTCTGCGATTTTTTCATCGACACGCTCCCATCGCTTCACCCTGGCGGATGGGTTTGTTGAAAGCCCGCGCGCCGGGGAAGGCTGGGGATTCTTTGCGCACTGTGCGCTCCCTGCGGTCCGTGTCTGCCTTGGCGTTGCAGGGACTTCGACGGGCTAATCCAAGCCGGGGGAGTGAGACCCTGGCCGACCAAAGCCCATGCCCCACTGCGAAACCGCCGAGCGAAACCCCAAGCCAGTGAAGAGCACGCTGCACAGGTGCCCTGGGGTAGTCCACCCAATCAGAGCGCCGGGCTCGAAGCACGGACCGCTTTGGGATCAGAAAACGTCGGTGTCTGAGCGAAGCGAGTTTCGACGTTTTCCCCAAAGCGGGAGTACTGCAGAGGCTTCCCGCGAAGCGGGCCGGCGCTCGGGTGGACTACCCCAGGGCGCCTGGGCAGCGTGCGGACCCAGACAAAGAGCTACAAAACCCAGCGAACTACACGCAGAGCACCTGCACACCAGATCAAGAGCCGCAAAAGCCAGCAATCCGCTTCAGTCACAAGAAAAGTGCCCTTTTTACAAGCAAAACAAGCCCCTAGCCCAATAGAATATCGCGGGAGCAGCTACAAAATAAATAGCGAGTTTATAATCAAAGTTACCTACAGCAGTGGATAGACCACAGCGCACCGCCCGCTTCACTGCGCCACACCCACCATGAAAAAAACCTATCCGCTCCAGATTGAGGGCAAACACCCCGATCGCGTGCTTGATGCCACCAAGCACGACATCCGCAAATACATCAAACGCTGCCGCGCAGCCAAGCTGCCCGAGGGCGTGGACTTTTGGGACTTTGACTGCAAAGTGGGTGCCGATAAAGACAGCGCTGAGCCTGTGCACGTGGCAGAAGTGACCAAGCCTGTAGACGCTGTAGCCCAGGCAGGCCATGCCAGCGTGTATGTGGAAATCATCGCCAAACACGGCCACCGCGTGTATGTGCCCGCGCCAGCAGCGCCAAATGACGGCGACGATACGGAATCTACTCCCCACTAGGCTACAATACACCCCGCTAGGAGAGGTGGATGAGCGGTTTAAGTCACACGCCTGGAAAGCGTGCGTAGGGTAAAACTTACCGCGGGTTCGAATCCCGCCCTCTCCGCCAAGATCGAAGCCCTGAGTTCCTGCGAATTCAGGGCTTTTTTCGTTGAATTTTGAGCATGCCCCAAAGGATTGGCCCATGAACCGTGATCTCCACCGTGTCTACAACTTCAGCGCAGGACCCGCCATGCTGCCCCAGAGCGTGCTGCAGACGGCTGCCGCCGAGATGCTGGACTGGCACGGCAGCGGCATGTCGGTGATGGAGATGAGCCACCGCGGCAAAGAGTTCATCAGCATCTACGAGCAGGCCGTGACTGACCTGCGCGAGCTGCTGAGCGTGCCTGCCAACTACAAAATCATCTTCCTGCAAGGCGGTGGCCTGGGCGAAAACGCCATCGTGCCCATGAACATGCTGCGCGGCAAGAACTCGATTGACTTTGTGTTGACGGGGGAGTGGTCCAAAAAGTCTGCTGCACAGGCGCAGAAGTTTGCCAAGGTCAACATTGCAGCCAGTGCAGAGGCCACAGCCTTCACCAACATTCCCGAGCGCGCCAGCTGGCAGCTGGACCCGCAAGCCGCCTATGTGCACCTGTGCACGAACGAAACCATTGGTGGCGTAGAGTTTCACGATGTGCCCAGCGTGGGCGATGTGCCACTGGTGGGCGATGTGTCGTCCACCATCCTCTCGCGACCGCTGGACGTGTCTAAATTTGGCCTGGTCTTTGGTGGCGCGCAGAAAAATATAGGCCCTGCAGGCCTGACCATCGTGATCGTGCGTGAAGACCTGATCGGCCAGGCTTCGCCCACTACACCCGACGTGTTCAACTACGCAGTGCAAGCCCAAAGCGACTCGATGTACAACACGCCCCCGACCTACGCCATCTACATTGCAGGCTTGGTGTTTCAATGGCTCAAGGCGCGTGGCGGCGTCAACGCCATGGAGCAGCAAAATATTGCCAAGGCGCAGCTGCTGTACAACGCGCTGGACGCCAGCGACTTCTACATCACCAAAGTGGCCAAAGCATGCCGCTCGCGCATGAACGTGCCTTTCTTCCTGCGCGACGAAAAGCTCAACGCAGCCTTCCTGAAGGGCGCTGATGAGCGCGGCCTGCTGCAGCTCAAAGGCCACCGCGTAGTCGGCGGCATGCGCGCCAGCATCTACAACGCCATGCCCCTGGAAGGCGTGCAGGAGCTGGTGGCATATTTGCAGGATTTTGAGAGTAAAAACGGCTGATAGCCCAATAGAATATCGCGGGAGCAGCTATATTATTTGTAGCGAAATTTCTGTTTAACCTGGTCAATAAATCCTTCCGAGTACCCGTAAAAACCCTGATTGATTTAATTATTGATGTGATGACAATCACACATCAATCAAGTCAATCAGCGCATGACCACTACCGCCACCATCGCAGACATCGCCCGCCACGCAGGGGTGGGCACAGCCACAGTGGACCGTGTCATCAATGGCCGCTCAGGCGTGAATGCCGAGACCATGCAAAAAGTGATGCAGGCCATCACCGCCCTGGGCAAGCCCACGGTGGTGCGCGGCCGGCCCCGCCTGCGGGACAGCTTTCGCTTTGCCTATGTGCTGCCCGAATCAGGCTCAGCATTTTTTGACCAGGTGGAGCGGCAGATAGCCCAGTCCGCAGGCGATTTTCGCCACCAGCACATCACCGAGGTCACCCACCGCTTCAACGCCGACGACCCGGCGGATTTTGCCGCGTCGCTGGCGCAGGTAGACGACTGCGACGGCATTGCCCTGCTGGCACCCGACCTGCCCGCCGTCAAGCTGGCCATCAATGACAAGGTGCGCGCTGGCGTGCATGTGGTCACCCTGTTTTCTGACGTGGCGGGCTCCATGCGTGAGGCCTATGTAGGCGTGGACAACCGCGCTGCGGGGCGCACGGCGGGCCTGCTGCTGGCGCGCATGGCGGGCATGCCCCAGCGCGACACCCTGCTGCTGCTGTCGCAGGCCACGCGATTGTCGGCCGAGATTGAGCGGCGCATTGGCTTTGCCCAAGTGGTGGAAGAGCGTTTTAGCGGCTTGCGCGTGCTGCGCGCGCCAGATATGCCTGCTGATGATGCGGGCGTCTACCAGTCGCTCAAAGAGTTTTTGCAAAAAGACATGGATGTCGCGCGGCTGGCTGGCATTTATTGCGTGGGCACGGGCACAGCTGGCGTGGTGCAGGCCCTCAAGGAGCTGGGCCTGGAGCACGCGCAGGGCGTGGCGGTGCACGATGCCACGCAGGCGCACCAGAGCCTGCTGGGCACTGGCAGCCTGGCCTATGTGCTGAACCAGGACATTCATTACTGCGTATTGGCTGCAGCCCGCGTACTGCGTGGGCTGTGCGAAAACATTCGCGGAGCACTCAATGTAGTGCAGCCGCGTGTCGAGATCTTGACTGCCGAAAATTTGCACTGAAACGGTGGCCAGATGTGTGTTGGTATGACGGTTTCATTTACAACTTCTTAAGGAGATAGCTTTCATGAAGACGATACTGAGAAAACTACCGGCCCTGGCTACTGTGACCATCGCAGCAGCACTTGCCATGGGCAGCACGGCGGCACAGGCGCAGGACAAGACCATCACGCTGTGCTGGGCGGCATGGGACCCAGCCAACGCATTGGTGGAGCTGTCCAAGGACTTCACCGCCAAGAGCGGCGTGAAGATGAAGTTTGAGTTTGTGCCCTGGCCCAACTTTGCCGACCGCATGCTCAACGAGCTCAACTCCAAGGGCAAGCTGTGCGACCTGATCATTGGCGACAGCCAGTGGATTGGTGGCTCGGCCGAGAGTGGCCACTATGTCAAGCTGAACGACTTCTTTGCCAAAGAAGGCATCAAGATGACCGACTTTGCACCTGCCACGGTGACTGGCTACGCCGAGTGGCCCAAAAACACGCCCAACTACTGGGCCCTGCCTGCCATGGCCGACTCGATTGGCTGGACCTACCGCAAAGACTGGTTTGAGATGCCGGACGTCAAGGCAGACTTCAAGAAAAAGCATAACCGCGACCTGGCACCTCCCAAGAACTGGTCCGAGTTCAAGCAAGTGGCCGAGTTCTTCCAGGGTCGCACCATCGGCGGCAAAAAAGTCTATGGCGCCTACATCTTCACCGAGCGCGGGTCGGAGGGCATCACCATGGGCGTGAACAACGTGCTCTATCCCATGGGCTTTCAGTACCAGGACCCTAAAAAACCCTATGCCATGGACGGCTTCGTCAACTCGGCTGACTCCATCAAGGCGCTGGAATACTACAAGTCGCTGTACAAAAACACCACCGCACCGGGCCTGACCAACAGCTACATGGGCGAAGGCCTGGACACCTTCAAATCAGGCCAGGTGGCGATGATGATGAACTGGTTTGCCTTCTTCCCAGGCCTGAACAAAGACCCCAACGTTGGTGGCGCGAAGATTGGCTACTTTGCCAACCCGAGCGACAAGGCCAAGGGTGTGCAGCTGGGCGGCCAGGGTATCTCGGTGGTGTCCTACTCGTCCAACAAAAACGAGTCGCTGCAGTACATCAAGTGGTTTGCATCGCCTGATGTGCAAAAGAAATGGCAGGCCATTGGCGGCTTCTCGGCCCACAATGCTGTGCTCAATGACCCCGGCTACGCCAAGAGCGCACCGTATGCCCAAGCCTTCCTGGACTCCATGGGCATGGTGAAAGACTTCTGGGCCGAGCCGTCCTACGCCCAGCTGCTACTGGCCATGCAAAAGCGCATCCACGACTATGTAGTGGCTGACAAAGGCACCGCCAAGGAAGCGCTCGACTCGCTGGTGGGGGACTGGAAGAAAGTCTTCAAAGACGATGGCAAGCTGAAATAAGCCTTGCCAGCCTGCTCGCATGGGCATGCAGGGCGTCAGCCTCTGCATGCCCTGCAGGCAGCTTGAATTGCTGGTTTTTCTTCGGTTTCTTTATGCCGCGCAAGCGGCTTGAATGCAGCACGCCATGACCGTCAAAAGCACCATTGAACGCGCCGCTTTGGCCACGCCGCCCGCACTGGCAGGCACCTTCCGGGGCCTGTCGGATAGGGCCATCGCGTGGCTGTTCATCGGCCCCACGATGCTGATCCTGCTGATGATCAACATCTTTCCGCTGATCTGGACGGTCAAGCTATCGTTCACCAATTTCCGGGCGAACCGGCCCAACGCCACTGTCAGTGACGTAGGCATCGACAACTATGTCTCGGTGCTGACCGACCCCGACATCTGGCTGGCCATGCAGACCACGGCGCATTTTCTGTTCTGGACCATCCTGCTGCAAATGCTGATTGGCTTTGCACTGGCCTATCTGATTGACCGCAAGTTCCGTGGCCACGGCTTCTGGACCACCATGATCTTGATCCCCATGATGCTCTCACCTGCGGTGGTGGGCAACTTCTGGGCTTTTTTATACCAGCCACAGATTGGCCTTTTCAACTATGCAGTGGCCCTGGTGTCGGGCGTGCCCGCGTCGTCGTTCTCCATGCTCGGCTCGGTGCAGCTGGCGCCCTGGGCCATCATCATTGTGGACACCTGGATGTGGACGCCCTATGTGATGCTGATCTGCCTGGCAGGCCTGCGCTCCATACCTGATTACATCTACGAAGCCGCCGAGGTAGACCGCGCCTCCAAGTGGCGGCAGTTCTGGTCCATCACCTTGCCGATGGTGCTGCCTTTCATCATGCTGGCAGTGCTGTTTCGCGGTATTGAAAACTTCAAGATGTTTGACATGGTCAACCTGCTCACCTCGGGCGGCCCGGGCTCGGCCACTGAGCTGGCTTCCATCACACTCAAGCGCGAGGCGTTTGAAAAATGGCGCACCGGCTATTCATCGGCCTTTGCCATCGTGCTCTTTGTTGCGGTGTTTGGTCTGGCCAACATCTATGTCAAAGCCCTCAACTATGTCAAGAACAGGTAGCCCACCATGAGCAAAGGCATCAGTACAGCGCACTCGGTGGTAGAGCCTACCTCAGGCACCCGCTGGTTGGCGGGCAGCCTGGTGGTGCTGTATGCACTGATCACCATCATCCCTCTGGTGTGGATCGTTCTCACCGGCATCAAAAGCCCGACCGACTCCATCAGCTACCCACCCAAAATCCTCTTTGAGCCTTCGCTGCAAGGTTATTGCAATCTGTTCAGCACCCGCTCGCGCCAGACGGCCGAATACATCGCCGCCCTGCCCCCGGCTACTAGCAAGTGCGACGAAGTCTCGCGCGCTGAAAGCATGGTGATCGCTGGCACGTCCAATTACATTCCGCGCTTCATCAATTCGCTGATCATCGCCTTTGGCTCGACTTTTCTGTCTGTTGGCTTTGGCGTGATGGCGGCCTATGCGTTCTCGCGCTTCAAGGTGCCGCTGAAAGATGACCTGCTGTTCTTCATCCTCTCCACCCGCATGATGCCGCCGATTGCGGTGGCCATCCCCATCTACCTGATGTACCGCGAGCTGGGCCTGTCGGATACCCGCAGCGGCATGATTTTGCTCTACACCGCTGTCAACATCTCACTGGCGGTATGGCTGCTCAAGGGCTTTATCGACGAGATACCGCGTGAATACGAAGAAGCGGCCATGGTCGATGGCTATACCCGTCTGCAAGCCTTTCGCAAAGTGGTGCTGCCCCAGGCCACCACCGGCATTGTGGCCACGGCCATTTTCTGCCTGATTTTTGCCTGGAACGAATATGCGTTTGCAGTGTTGCTAACCTCGGGCGAGGCGCAAACGGCCCCCCCCTTCATTCCCATCATCATCGGCGAAGGTGGGCAAGACTGGCCTGCGGTGGCTGCAGGCACGACCTTGTTCTTAGTCCCCATCCTGGTCTTTACTGTGCTGCTGCGCAAACATTTGTTGCGCGGCATCACCTTCGGCGCTGTGCGCAAATAACGAACCCGAAAGCCACGCATGTCTACTCATCATTCCAGCCCGGCTCCGGCAGTCAGGCCCATACTGTCCAGCAAGTGGCCGCAATGGCTACGCCGTGGCCCCATGGAAATTGCGGCCTGCGTGCTCATCACCCTGGGTCTGCTGATGCTGCTGCAACCCTTTTTCCTCATTCTGTACACCTGGTCATTTGTCACCATGCTCGCGGGCACGGTGATGTTCATGGTCGTGTCCAAGTTTCCCGAATAGAAAGCGGCACGCTGCACCATGGCTGAAATCCGCGTTCAACAACTGTTCAAGGCATTCGCTGATTTCACAGCGGTCAAGAACTCTACTTTCACGGTCCATGACGGTGAATTTTTCTGCCTGCTGGGCCCCTCGGGCTGCGGCAAAACCACCACCTTGCGCATGATCGCCGGTCTGGAGCTGCCCACCTCGGGGCAGATATTTTTGGGCGGTGAAGACGTCACGTTCAAGCGCGCCTCTGCCCGCGATATTGCCTTTGTGTTCCAGATGTTTGCACTGTATCCGCATATGAATGTGCGCAAGAACATCGCATTCCCTCTGGTTTCGCAAGGCATGCCACGCGACCAGATCAATCAGCGTGTGCTGGACGCGGCCCGCACCCTGCAGATCACCGAGCTGCTGGACAAATCGGTCTCGGGCCTCAACAGCGGCGACCGACAACGGGTTGCATTGGGCCGTGCTATCGTGCGCCAGCCGCTGGCGTTCATGATGGACGAGCCGCTGGGCGCGCTGGACGCCGAATTTCGCGAGCTCATGTGCGAGGAGCTGCGCAGCCTGCACGACCGCCTGGGCGCTACCACCGTCTATGTCACGCACGACCAGCGCGAAGCCATGTCCATGGCCGACAAAATCGCCATCATGAACCAGGGCGTGATCGAGCAGCTGGGCGCACCCCAGGAAATTTATGAGCGCCCCGCCTCGGTGTTTGTGGCCGACTTCATGGGCTCGCCTTCGATGAACTTCATAGACTTTGAGGCAGGCCTTGCGCGTGGCGCTACGGCAGTGACCGTGGGTGGAGCGCAGCTAGGCTTGCCTGCGGTGCGGGACGCTGTTGCAACCACGGCGCTACTCTATGGCGTGCGGCCCGAGCATGTCAGCATCAACGACCAGTCGGCCTTTCGCGCTGAGGTGTTGGGCACCGAATACCTGGGCACCAGCCAGATCGTGTCACTCTCCACCAAGGACGGGCATCTGCTGCGCGCCAAGGTAGACATCAACACGCCTGCCCAGCGCGGCGACCATGTGGGCTTGGCATTTGATGCGGCGCAAATCAGCCTGTTTGACAAAGCCAGCGGCTTGGCTATTGCCACCGCACGCGACGATGTGGCCGTCAGCGCCGTCGGTTCACGGGGAGCGCTGCATGGCTGAACTCCAACTCGCAGGTGTAAGCAAGCGCTTTGGCACCACACCGGCCGTTCAAGGCATTGACCTGGACATTGCCAGCGGCGAATTTGTCGTGTTGCTCGGCCCTAGCGGCGCTGGTAAAACCACTACCCTGCGTCTGGTAGCCGGGCTGGAAAAGCCTGACCTAGGCCAGGTTTTCATCGGTGGCCGCGATGTCACCAGCACGCCACCAGCCATGCGGGACGTGACTTTTGTGTTCCAGCAATACTCCCTGTACCCCCACCTGAGTGTGTATGACAACCTCGCGTTTCCGCTGCGCTCGCCTTTGCGCAAAACCAGCGAAGCCGATATCCAAACCAAAGTGACCGAGATTGCGCGCATGCTGCGCATCGAAGACAAGCTGCAAAACCCCGCCACCAAGCTCTCGGGAGGGCAAATGCAGCGCGTGGCCATTGGCCGCGCCCTGGTGCGCAGCCCTGCGGTGTATCTGATGGACGAGCCGCTGTCCTCACTGGACGCCAAGCTGCGCAACGACCTGCGCCTGGAGCTCAAGCGCATCCAGCAGGATCTGGGTGCCACCATGCTGTATGTGACGCACGACCAGATCGAGGCGCTGACGATGGCCAACCGCATTGGCGTGCTGGATAGGGGCCAACTGGTGCAGTTGGGCACGCCGCAGCAGGTGTATGAAAACCCTTTGAGTGTCAGCGTTGCCAGCCGTTTGGGCTCCCCACGCATTAACCTGCTGCCCCGCTCTGCTCTGCCGCATCTGGCAGTGCCTGCGCAGGTTGCCACGCTGGGCGTGCGCGCCGAGCACATTCGCCTGCATGCCAATGGCGCTGCCCCCAACGCCAGCGCGCAGGTGCAGGTCAAGCGCATTGAGCGCTTGAGCGACCAGTACCTGATGCATTTGGGTCTGGCAGGCACGGAGCATGACTTGATTGCCTCTGCCTTGCCAGGCCAGGTATTTCGCCCGGGTGACACGCTGGGCCTGGAGCTGGTTCGCAGCCTGTGGTTTGACGCCGCAGGTCAACGCATACACGGTTAATTTTTTCAGACGGAATTTACTATGTCATTGCACCACATCATTCACAACGCCACCCAGACATTGATCGACCATGTTGAGGAGCTGACCGAGCTGGACCAGGCCATCGGCGATGGCGACCATGGCCTGAACATGAAACGCGGCTCGCAAGCCATCCAGGCCAAGCTGCCCGAGCTGCAGGACGCCAGCCTGAACGACACCCTCAAAGCCTTGGGCAAAGTCTGCGTGGCCACGATTGGCGGCTCTTCTGGCCCTGTGTTTGGCACCCTGCTGATCACGCTGGGCAAAGAGCTGCCCGAGCAGCCTGCAGCGCGGGACTTCGCCCCTGCCTTGCGCGCAAGCATCGAGGCCCTGACCCGCTTGGGCAAAGCGCAGGTGGGCCAAAAAACCCTGCTTGATGTGCTGGACCCGGTGCAAAAGGAGCTGGCGCTGGGCGGTGCAGACCTGCTCTCGCGCGTCAAGCAATGCGCCCAGGACAGTGCGCTGGCCACAGCCGATATGGACGCGACCCGCGGTCGCTCGTCCTTCCTGGGCGACCGCGCCAAAGGCCATATTGATCCTGGCTCTCGATCGATGGCACTCATCATTGGCTCCGTGTGCGACAGCCTCGCCAGCACTTGATTTTTTCTGATTTACCGTTACAAAGTTGAACTATGAAAAACCTCAGCAACCACGTTGACAATATTCTGGCCGAATCGCTGGACGGATTTACCGCAGCGCACGCCGACATACTTACCCTCGGAGCCGACCGTGAATTTGTACGGCGCAAAAAAATCAAGCAAGGTAAAGTAGCCTTGATATCGGGCGGTGGCTCGGGCCATGAGCCGCTGCACGCAGGCTTTGTAGGCCACGGCATGCTGGACGCCGCCTGCCCCGGCCAGATTTTCACCTCGCCCACACCCAACCAGATGCTCAACGCCGCGCAGGCGGTTGACGGCGGTGCAGGCGTGCTGTTCATCGTGAAAAACTACTCTGGCGACATGATGAACTTCCAGATGGCCGCTGAGATGCTGGACCAGGACAATGCAGTGGTGATCGTGAACGACGATGTAGCCGTGGAAGATTCCACCTACACTACAGGCAGGCGCGGCGTGGCAGGCACCTTGATTGTGGAAAAAATCCTGGGCGCAGCCGCTGAGCGCGGCGACAGTCTGGCGCAGCTCAAGGCACTGGGCGATGCGGTGAACAAAGCCACCGCATCCATGGGCGTCGCCCTCACCTCCTGCACAGTGCCCGCCGCCGGCAAGCCTACGTTTCAGATTGGCGCAGGAGAAATGGAGGTTGGCGTAGGTATCCACGGCGAGCCAGGCCGCAGGCGCGTGCCCTTGGCCAGCGCCGACGATATCGCCGCCGAACTCACAGGTGCGGTCATCAAAGACCTGGCGCTCAAGCCCGGGCAGGAGGTAATTTTGCTGGTCAACGGCTTTGGCGGTACGCCCTTGATGGAGCTGTACCTGATGGTCAATGCCGTGCACAAAGTACTGGCCAACGCTGGCGTCAAAGCTGTGCGTCACCTCACAGGTTCTTACGTCACGTCGCTCGAAATGGCAGGCTGCTCGGTCACTGTCACGGTAGCCGACCCACAGACGCTCGCGCTGTGGGACAGCCCTGTGCACACGTCTGCTTTGCGCTGGGGTATGTAGGTGGACGTTAAAAGCGCAAGCTAGCAGGCGTCCAGCGTCCGTTGGCGCGGCTGGACTCCACCACCGCTTCGATGAACTTCATGCCACGGGCACCGTCTTCCACGGTCGGCACCCAACACGCCAGTGGGTCGGGGGCCACGCCTGCCCAGCGGGCGTGTAGTTGGTCGGCAAAGTCTTTGTAGAGCTGGGCAAAGCCTTCAAGATAGCCTTCAGGATGGCCAGGCGGTATGCGCGAGGCGTGGGCAGCCGCATGCCCGGCAGCGGCACCTGCGCGGGTGACCAAACGGGGTGCCTGACCCAATGGGGTGAACCACAACTGGTTGGGGTGCTCCTGCCTGAATTCCAACCCGGCTTTGCTGCCGTAAATGCGCACCTTCAGGCTGTTTTCGTTGCCGGGGGCCACCTGGCTCGCCCACAGCATGCCGCGCGCGCCATTGGTGTAGCGCAGCATGACATGGGCGTTGTCGTCCAGGCGTCTGCCAGCGACAAAGCTGGTCAGATCGGCGCTCACCTCAGCCAGCTCCAGGCCCGAGATAAACCGCGCAAGATGCTCTGCATGGGTGCCAATATCGCCCAGCGAGCCGCCAGCACCGGCCTGTGCAGGATCTACCCTCCAAGCTGCCTGCTTTTGGCCAGTAGATTCGAGGTCGGTGCTCAGCCAGTCCTGTGGATACTCGGCCTGCACCACGCGAATCTCACCGAGCTCGCCCGCAGCCACCATCTCGCGCGCCTGCCGCACCATGGGGTAGCCGCTGTAGTTGTGTGTCAGCGCAAACAGGCATTGGCTTTGGCGCACACGCTGCACCAGCTCGAGCGCCTCAGCCAATGTGGTGGTCAGCGGTTTGTCGCAGATCACATGGATGCCCACAGCTAGAAAAGCCGTGGCAATACGGCCATGCAGATGGTTGGGTGTGACGATGGCCACCGCGTCAATGCCATCCGACCGTGCCGCTTCAGCTTGGGCCATGGCCTGGTAGTCGGCGTAGCTTCTGTCCGCCGCAATATGCAGCTCGGCAGCGCTGGCATGGGCGCGCGCGGCGTTGGCAGACAACGCGCCTGCCACCAGCTCATAGCGGTCATCCAGGCGCGCAGCAATGCGGTGCACGCTGCCGATAAACGCGCCCTGCCCGCCACCGACCATACCCAGGCGAATACGTCTGGGAATAGTGGATGCTTTGGCTGGTGCTGCTGAAGATTCGATTGCCATACCGCTGCTCCTCAGGCAATGCCCAGCATCTTCTTATTGGCTGCAACGTCGATACCGCCGCCGGCAAAATCATCAAAGGCCCGCTCGGCCACGCGGATGATGTGGTCCCGGATGAAGATGGCGCCTTCGCGCGCACCGTCCTCGGGGTGTTTGATGCAGCACTCCCACTCCAGCACTGCCCAGCCCGGAAAATCATAGCCCGCCATCTTGGAGAAAATCGCCGCAAAATCCACCTGCCCATCGCCCAGTGACCGAAAGCGCCCCGCCCTCTTCAGCCAGGGCTGGTAGCCGCCATACACGCCCTGCTTGCCGGTAGGGTTGAACTCGGCGTCTTTCACATGGAAAATTTTGATACGCTCATGGTAGAAGTCGATGTAGTCTAGGTAATTAAGCTGCTGCAACACAAAGTGGCTCGGGTCATACAGCAGGCAGGCGCGCTTGTGGTTGTTCACGCGGTCCAAAAACATCTCGTAGGTTTCACCATCGTGCAGATCTTCGCCCGGGTGGATTTCGTAGCATACGTCTACCCCCACACCGTCAAAGGCATCCAGAATCGGCCTCCAGCGTTTGGCCAGCTCATCAAACGCGCCTTCAATCAGTCCGGCAGGCCGCGGGGGCCAGGAGTAGAGATAGGGCCAGGCCAGCGCGCCAGAAAAAGTGACGTGCGCCACCAGGCCGAGATTGGCAGACGCCTTGGCCGCCAGCATCATCTGCTGCACGGCCCACTTCTGCCGCTGTGCAGGGTCACCCCGCACCTCGGGGGCCGCAAAGCCATCAAAACCCAGGTCGTAGGCTGGATGCACCGCCACCAGTTGCCCCTGCAAATGGGTAGACAACTCGGTGATCTGCAAGCCGTATTGCGCCAGTGTGCCTTTGACCTCATCGCAATAGGTTTTGCTGCTGGCGGCCTTGGCCAGGTCAAACAGGCGCGCATCCCAGCTCGGTATTTGAACGCCTTTGTAGCCCAGGCCCGCTGCCCATTTGGCAATGGCATCGAGTGAATTGAAGGGCGCTGCATCACCTGCAAACTGGGCCAGAAAAATGGCAGGCCCCTTGATTGTTTTCATGCGAGTCTCCTGTCGTGTAAACGGGCTACATACGTCGCATTATGCGAGAAAAGTGTATTTTTAGCATGCCGGCACTGAGACCGATCTGATCAGAAATGTGTATTTTTAGCTAATGTGATAGCATTTCCTTCTCTGTAGGAGATGCATATGATGACTTTCATTGTGACAGCAGGATTTTTTGTCATGCTTGCCATTGGTGTTATGGCATATCGATGGGTAAGCATGTCTGCCAAAGAGCCTCCTGATGAGAGCCGCATTCAAAATATCGGTGACATCAACAAAAACAATACTTTGGGGTCATTTGGTGTTGACGGACTTTAAGCAAGCAAATTAACCCATGAAAAAAGCCGACGCATGCGTCGGCTTTTTGTTTTGAATGGGCTAACGTTTAAGCAAAATTCTTCGCTGCAAAATCCCAGTTCACCAGGCTCGACAGGAAGGTCTCGACGAACTTGGGGCGTGCGTTGCGGTAGTCGATGTAGTAGGCATGCTCCCACACATCCACGGTCAGCAGAGCTTTGTCCGCAGTGGTCAGCGGGGTGCCTGCGGGGCCGGTGTTGACGATGTCTACGCTGCCGTCGGCTTTCTTGACCAGCCAGGTCCAGCCGGAGCCAAAGTTGCCTACGGCGCTTTTGACGAAGGCTTCCTTGAAGGCAGCGTAGCTGCCGAATTTGGCGTTGATGGCAGCGGCCAGTGGGCCGGTGGGCTCGCCACCGCCTTGGGGCTTCATGCAGCTCCAGAAGAAGGTGTGGTTCCAGATCTGCGCCGCATTGTTGTAGACGCCGCCGGAGGATTTTTTGATGATCTCTTCCAGGGTCATGGCCTCAAACTCGGTACCTTTTTGCAGGTTATTGAGGTTGACGACGTAGGCGTTGTGGTGCTTGCCGTGGTGGTATTCAAACGCCTCGGCGCTGTAGTGGGGGGCTAACGCAGTGGGGGCGTAGGGCAATGCGGGCAGAGTATGTTCCATGGTGGCTTCCTTCTATGATGGGGTGGTTATACGACATAGCTAATGAATCAACTACATGGGGCATTGTAGAAAGCTTTTCAAGTCTGGGGCGTGGAAAGGGGTTTTGATCTGTTAAAACAGGGCCATCGTTTCAAGATTGCCCGCTGTGCCCACCCTACCCGCCTCTTCCACGTCCCCCTTGTCCACGCTGCACTGGAGCGAGGGCGACCAAGCCTGCTCGGCGCTATGGCGCTCGCAGCGCGAGAGTGCCGCGCCTAAAAGAGTGGTGCTGGCTGATGACACACTCAGCGCCGACACCGCCTACCGCCTGGCCTGCGAAGGCACCGGGCTGCTGTGGCGTGGTGATTTTCATAATGCGCGCATGCTGCTGCAGGCGCTGGCACGGCGCGCCGACAGGCTGCCCGAGCGGCAGAAATTCAAGGCCAACAAGCAAGGCGCGCGCGCGGCAGGCAAAACCGCCCCTGGCGCAGCACCAGAGCCGACGCCCGCCCAGGCTTTTCACCAGCACCGCATGGCCCAAGCCCAGCGCGCCCGCATTCTTGGCATGGTGCTGATCCCCTTTGGCGCAGACTATGCCATCCCCTTGCGCCGCGCGCCCGATGTGCGCGAGGCCTGCACCCAGGTGTGGGGAGCTGCAGATGCCAGCGCGCCCATGTCGGTGACTAGCCTGCGCGAGCTGATGGGCATGACCAGTGCCCATGAGTGGCGCAAAAAAGGCGTGGAAATTACCGCACTGGGCGATGGCATCGACATTTACAACCGCATACATCCCCATTACGGCGTGTTTTCCCCTGTGCGTGGGGAATACATCGATCTGGTTGCCAAAGCGCCCTTGCCGGTGTCTGCAGCGGCCAAAAAAGACCTGGTGGCGTGGGACATCGGCACGGGCACTGGCGTGTTGTCCGCCGTGCTGGCGCGCCGCGGCCTGCAGCATATCGTAGCCACCGACCAGGACGAGCGCGCGCTGGCTTGTGCACAAAACAATCTCCAGCGGCTGGGTGTGGCGGCGCAGGTCACAGTGCACCAGGGCCATCTTTTCCCGCCAGGCAAAGCGCATTTGATCGTCTGCAATCCTCCATGGCTACCGGCCCGTGCCAGTTCGTCGCTGGAGCATGCGGTATACGACGAGGACAGCAGCATGTTGCTGGGGTTTTTAAACGGACTGAAAACGCATCTGGCCAAGGGTGGTGAGGGTTGGCTGGTGATGTCAGACCTGGCAGAACATCTGGGCCTGCGCAGTCCGACCGAACTGGCAGATGCCATTGCCACGGCGGGCCTGAAGGTGATCGCCAAGTTGAGCACCAAGCCTTCGCACCCCAAGGTCTTGGATGCCACTGACCCGTTGCATGTGGCGCGGTCCAAAGAGGTGACTTCGTTGTGGCGGCTGGGTGTGGTCTGAGTGCTGCTGCATTGGGGTGTTGCGTGCACAAGGTCTTTTGTACGCACAGAGGGTCTTTTGTACGCACAGTGAGGTGTTTATCATCCGCCCTCATACTGGGGTACCAGAAATCGGTCGGCTGATAAACACCTCACTGTGCAGCGACCAAGGTAGCGCGCTACCGGTAGTCCCCGGACTGTCTTCGTGTTCAATACCGGTAGTGCGCCACCATGGTTGCAGGCGATAAGGCGTATGTAAATCGACCGATTTCTGGTACTCCAGTATGAGGGCGATTTGCATACGCCTTATCGCCCGAGAGACTACAGACTGCGCCTCTGCAGCCCACAAGACTAAACCTCTGCAACCCACAAGACTAAGCCTCTGGAGCCCACAAGACCAAGCCCATGCAACCCAGAGCCAAACACGACAAGTCCACCAAAGACAAACGCCCCACAAATTAGTGGCACACCCCTTGCGTATTCCCCCACATCACAGCAAGATACCGCTTTGGGGAAACCACGGCTATGTCAACACCTCCTGAAACCACTGTCAAAGCGTCCAGCCACATACGCCTGACCTCCCACGCTGGCGGTTTTGGCGCACGCGCCATCCGCTGGGGCGCGGCCACACCGCTGGAACGCGGCCCCCTGGTGGGCACCACCACCACCCGCAGCCACCGCAACGTCATCGGTACCCACAGCGGCAGCTACAGCGTCTACCGCGCCCTGGCCGTGGCCGCTGGCGCGCTGGACAAAAACCACAAGGCCGACCTCACCAACACCGCGCCCACCGACCGCATCGGCCCCTACCCCAGCTGGAGCGAGCCAGGGCGCATTGTTTCGCTCGATCCCTGGGGTGCAGAAATCGGCAGCAACTTTGCCGATGAGCTGGCCGCGGGCTACGATATCAAGCCCACCATCGCTGTGACCAAAGCCCACGTCATCCTGCCCGAGATCATGGAGGCCATCCAGAAAGGGCGCCTCAAGCCCGATGGCAAGCTGCTCACCGCAGGCGGCGCAGCCATGGTGACCAAGGCAGCGGTGGAGCCCGTGTGGTATCTGCCCGAGGTGGCCAAGCGCTTTGGCTGCTCCGAGACCGACCTGCGCCGCGTGCTGTTTGAAGAAACCGGCGGCATGTACCCCGAGCTGGTGACGCGCAGTGACCTGGAGGTGTTTTTGCCCCCCATTGGCGGCCTCACGGTCTATATCTTCGGCAACCCGCAGGACCTGGCTAACCCCGATGTGCAGCTGACCGCGCGTGTGCACGACGAATGCAACGGCTCGGACGTGTTTGGCAGCGACATCTGCACCTGCCGCCCCTACCTGACGCATGCGATTGAAGAGTGCATTCTGGGGGCGCAGAACGGTGGCGTGGGCCTGTGCGCCTATTACCGCAAGGAAGGCCGCGCTTTAGGCGAAGTGACCAAGTTTCTGGTCTACAACGCCCGCAAGCGCCAGGTGGGCGGCGACACGGCCAGCAATTACTTTGCCCGTACCGAATGTGTCGCCGGTGTGCAGGACATGCGCTTTCAGCAGCTCATGCCCGATGTGCTGCACTGGTTTGGCATCCGCAAGATCCACCGCCTGGTCAGCATGAGCAACATGAAATACGATGCCATCACACAATCAGGCATTGAGGTGGTGGAACGGGTCAACATCCCTGCCGAGCTGATCCCTGCGGACGCCCAGGTCGAGATGGACGCCAAGATGGCTGCGGGCTACTTCACCCCCGGCGTGGTGCCCGACGCCAGCGAGCTGCAAAAGGCCAAAGGGCGGGGTCTTGATGAATAGCCAAATACTATCAAATTCATAGCTGCTCCCGCGATATTTTATTGACTTCATGGCCCAAAACCTTTCAGAACTCTTCACCACGCAGACCACGCGCACCCGCGCCCGCAGCTTGCTTGCCCATGCCCGCCAGGGCGCGTCGGGCCACTTTGTGGTGCACGACAGCGCCTTGCCAGCCTGCGCCGCCCTGGTGGCCCGTGTGACGCGTGAGCGCTATCCTGATCTGGCCATTCCCTACCACAGCCGCTGGCGGCACTTTGAGGCGGGTGGCGTAGACCGCCGCGCCTGGCTGGGCAGCCGGGCGCAGGACCCGCGCCTGCTGATTGACCTGGTGGTGGTCAGTGTGCTGCTGGACGCTGGCGCCGGGCCGCAGTGGCACTACAAGGAAGCACGCACAGGCCAGGCGCTCAGCCGCTCCGAAGGTCTGGGCGTGGCCAGTTTTCATGCCTTTACCAGCGGCCTGTTTTCCAGCGACCCTACCCAGCCCCTGCGATGTGACGCAGTGGCGCTGCAGCGCATAAGCGCGGCGCAGCTGGGCCAGGCTTTTCAGGTCAGCGACAGCAACCCGCTGGTGGGCCTGGAGGGCCGCGCCCACCTGCTGCGCCGCCTGGGCAAGGCCATGGCAGAGCAACCCGCGGTGTTTGGCAGCCCGCCGCGGCCGGGCGGCATCTATGACCATGCCCTGCAGTCTGGCGGCGCGGTGCAGGCCCACCAGCTGCTGGGCATCTTGCTGGACACCCTCTCACGCATCTGGCCCTCGGGCAGCACGCTGGATGGCCAGGCCGTGGGCGACTGCTGGCCACACAGCGCGCTGGGCACGCCCGATGCCACTGCCGGTTGGATTCCGTTTCACAAACTCTCGCAGTGGCTCACCTATTCGCTGCTGGAGCCTTTTGAGTGGGCTGGCACGCCGGTAGGCGGCCTGGCCGAACTGACCGGCCTGCCTGAATACCGCAACGGTGGCCTGCTGCTGGACGCGGATGTGCTGGCTTTTCGGCACCCCGGGGCTGCCAGCCAGCGCTGGCGTGCCAGCGACGAGCTGATCGTCGAATGGCGGGCCTTGACGGTCGCCCTGCTGGACGAACTGGCCCCCATGGTGCGCAACTTGCTTTATAAAACCGAGGCACAGATGCCGCTGGCCTGCGTGCTGGAGGGCGGCACCTGGGCGGCGGGCCGCGTGCTGGCAGCCCAGCTGCGGGACGGCAAACCCCCTTTGAACATTGAATCGGACGGAACTATTTTTTAACTGACCTACCACAACGAACCATGAGCCAACTCTATAAAAACAATGTCTATGTCGTCAACCATCCATTGGTGCAGCACAAGCTGACCCTGATGCGCAAGCAGGAGTCTTCCACCAACACTTTTCGCCGCCTGCTCAACGAAATCTCCATGCTGATGGCCTATGAGGTCACCGCCGACATGCCCATGCAAGACATCGAGATCGAAACCCCGATGGAGAAAACCACCGGCAAAGTGATTGACGGCAAAAAACTGGTGTTTGTCAGCATCCTGCGTGCAGGCAACGGTATTCTGGAAGGCATGCTGAGCGTCGTGCCCGGCGCGCGGGTGGGCCATATCGGCCTGTACCGTGACCCCAAGACGCTGACTGCGGTGGAATACTATTTCAAGATGCCGCATGACATGGACCAGCGCGACATCATCGTGGTGGACCCCATGCTGGCCACCGGCAACTCGGCGATTGCAGCTGTAGAGCGCCTCAAGGAGCTGCACCCCAAGTCGATCAAGTTTGTCTGCCTGGTGGGCTGCCCCGAAGGCGTCAACGCCATGCAAAAAGCCCACCCTGACGTCCCCATCTACACGGCAGCCATTGACCGCCAGCTCAACGACCATGGCTACATCATGCCCGGTCTGGGCGATGCGGGGGACCGTATTTTTGGAACCAAATAGGCCCCCAGGCCAATGAAATATCGCGGGAGCAGCTATTAATTTTGTAGTGTCAGTGCCATTGTCATTTTTACCCAGGAGAAAAAACCATGTCTTTGAACCGTCGTCATGTCGTCACCTTGGCCAGTGCATTGCTTACGCTCAGTCCGGGTTTAGCCCTTGCGCAAAGCAAAATGAAAGTGGCCGCCATCTACACCGTGCCCTTTGAGCAGCAGTGGGTCAGCCGTATCCACAAGGCGCTCAAAGCCGCTGAGGGGCGCGGTGAGATTGAGTACAAAGCCACAGAAAACGTCAGCAACGCTGACTACGAGCGCGTGATGCGCGAGTATGCGCAGGGCGGCAACACCTTGATCGTAGGCGAGGCGTTTGCCGTGGAAGCTGCAGCGCGCAAGGTGGCCAAAGACTTCCCCAAAGTCTCCTTCCTGATGGGCAGCTCGGGCAAACCGCAGGCGCCCAACTTCAGCGTGTTTGACAACTACATCCAGGAGCCGGCGTACCTGAGCGGCATGGTGGCCGGCGGCATGACCAAGAGCAACAAGATCGGCATGGTCGGCGGCTTCCCGATCCCCGAGGTCAACCGCCTGATGCACGCCTTCATGGCAGGTGCTAAAGAGACCAATCCCAAGGTCGAATTCAGCGTGAGCTTTATCAACAGCTGGTTTGACCCACCCAAAGCCAAGGAAGCCGCTTTTGCCATGATCGACAAGGGCGCTGATGTGATGTATGCCGAGCGCTTTGGCGTGTCTGACGCGGCCAAAGAAAAAGGCAAGCTGGCCATTGGCAATGTGATCAACACCCAGGACAAATACCCCGACACCGTGGTGGCATCCGCCCTGTGGAATATGGAGCCATCCATTGACCGGGCACTCAAACTGGTCAAAGAAGGCAAGTTCAAGCCAGAGGACTACGGACAGTTCAGCATGATGAAGCACAAGGGCTCTGAGCTGGCTCCGCTGGGTACCTTCGAGAGCAAAGTGCCTGCCGATATCAAAGCCAAAGTCAAGGCCAAGGAAGAAGCCATCTTGGCGGGCAAGTTCACGGTGAAGGTGGACGACTCGCAGCCCAAGGCTTCGTTTAAGTGATGGTTTTCGAATAACTTAAAACCGAACTCGCAAACAGCCGGACGCAGAGGACGCGAAGGTTACGCAAAAGACGCAAAAAAGACAAAATACATAAATTAGGGTGGATATCAAGCCATATTTTCTCTTCTCTTTGTCTTTTTGGTATTCCTTTTGCGTAACCTTCGCGTCCTCTGCGTCCGGTATTTTTGTATTTGTATTCCTTTGACCTCCGCCCTCACTCTGACCCATATCACCAAGCGCTTTGGCAGCCTGGTGGCGAATGACGGTATTTCGTTGAGCTTGGGGCGTGGCGAGGTGTTGGGGCTGCTCGGGGAGAACGGCGCTGGCAAGTCCACTCTGGTGTCGATTCTGTTTGGCCACTACAGAGCGGACAGCGGCAGCATTGAGGTGTTTGGCAAGCCCTTGCCTGCGGGCGACCCCAAGGCGGCGCTGGCTGCGGGCATTGGCATGGTGCACCAGCATTTCACGCTGGCAGACAACCTGAGCGTGCTGGACAACGTGATGCTGGGCAGCGAGCCACTGTGGCAGCTGTTCTCGCGCCGGGCGGCGGCACGTGCCAGGCTGCTGGATGTGGCAACACGCTTTGGCCTGCAGGTGCAGCCTGAGGCGCTGGTTGCTACCTTGTCGGTGGGCGAGCGACAGCGGGTGGAGATTCTCAAGGCGCTGTACCGCGGCGCAAAGATTTTGATTCTGGACGAGCCCACCGCCGTGCTCACGCCGCAGGAGAGTCAGGCACTGTTTGACACGCTGGAAAAACTGGTCAGCCAGGGCCTGAGCGTGATTTTCATCAGCCACAAGCTCGCTGAAGTGCTGCGCGTGTGCCACCGCGTTGCCGTTCTGCGCGCGGGGCAGCTGGTGGCCACGGCAGACGCCCAGTCCACAGAGCAGCAGCAGCTGGCGCAGTGGATGGTTGGCCATGCCGTGCTAGCCCCAGCCGCCCAGACGCGGCCAGCGCCGCTGCCAGACGCTGCGGTAGTTTGCGAGCTGCACCAGGTCAGCGCGCGCAGCGGTGCGCGTAACTTTATCGATAGCGTCAACCTGCCATTGCGCGCAGGCGAGATGGTGGCCATTGCTGGCGTATCGGGCAACGGCCAAGGGGCACTGGCCGATGTGCTGTGCGGCATGCTGCCAGTGCGCAGCGGCCGCCTGACGCTGCGCGGCATGCCCTGGCCGCAGTCGGCAGGGCGGCTCACCGCCCTGGGCGTGGCGCGCATTGCCGAGGACCGGCGCAGCACGGGGGTAGTAGCTGACCTGCCCTTGTGGGAAAACATGGTGTCCGAGCGGCTGCGCAGCCGGGTGTTCAGCCGCTGGGGCTGGGTGCGGCGTGCGGCGGCACTGGCGCATGCCCAGCGCATTACCACGCAGTTTGATGTGCGCGGCGCGGGCCTGGCCTCGCGCACGGGCCTGCTCAGCGGGGGCAATATGCAAAAGCTCATCCTCGGGCGCGCCCTGCTCGCGCCCGACGGCGAGCCCGGCCCTTGCCTGATTGTGGCCCACCAGCCGACCTGGGGCCTGGATGTGGGCGCGGTAGCCTATGTGCACCAGCAGCTGTATGCAGCGCGCGACGCAGGCGCTGCCGTGCTGCTGATCTCTGACGACTTGGATGAAGTGATGGCACTGGGCGAGCGCATTGCCGCGCTGCACGCAGGCCAGCTCAGCCCCCTTCGCCCACAGGCCGCGTGGACGCGCGAAAGCCTGGGCCTGGCCATGGCGGGCTCCCATCCAGCCGAACCTGTGCTTCAAGCAGCATGAATTTATATATTAATCAGGCTGTAGACCAATGGAATATCGCGGGAGCAGCTATTAAATTAATAGTAACCATGATCTGTATCCATCCACCCATTCCATGCGACTAGAGCCGCGCACCTCGCTGTCTTCCACGGCTCTGCTGCTGGCGCCACTGGCGGCTATCGCCTTCACGCTGTGCGTCAGTGCGGCGCTGGTGCTGTGGGCAGGCGCGCCGGTGGCAGACACCTTTGCACTGCTGCTGCAAGGCGGCTTTGGCTCAGTGTTTGCATGGAGCGAAACCCTCACGCGCGCCACGCCGCTGATCCTCACCGGGCTGTCGGCCACTGTGGCGTTCAAGGCCCGGCTGTTCAACATCGGCGCTGAGGGGCAGCTGTATGCGGGCGCGCTGGCTGCCATTGCGGTGGGTGGCATGCACGGGGGTGCGGGTTTTGAGCTCTCACCCTATGTGCTGTTCCCGCTGATGATGCTGGCCGCTGCCATCGCGGGCGCATTGCTGCTGCTGGGCCCGGCCCTCATGAAAACCCAGCTGGGCGTGGACGAGGTGGTCACCACCTTGCTGCTCAACTTCATTGTGCTGCTGTTTGTCGGCGCCATGCTGGACGGCCCGATGAAAGACGCTACCGCCATGGGCTGGCCGCAGTCGGTGGCGCTGCAGGGCGAGCTGGAGTTGGACAAACTGATCGCCCAGACCCGCGTGCACACGGGCCTGCTATGGGGCATGGTGCTGAGCGTGCTGCTGTGGGTGGTTTTGAAATACACCACCTTGGGTTTTGACATCCGCGCCACCGGAGCCAACGCGCGCGCTGCAGCGTTTGCCGGGGTGCCCGTGACCCGCACCATGGTGTGTGTGGCCCTGCTCTCGGGCGCACTGGCTGGCCTGGCGGGCGCCATCGAGGTGGCAGGCCGCACCAGCTATGTCACGCTGGACATGTCACCAGGCTATGGCTACAGCGGCATTGTGATCGCCATGCTGGCAGCGCTGCATCCACTGGGTGTGTTGGCAGCGAGCGTGCTGATAGCGGGGGTGCTGGTAGGCGCGGACAGCATGAGCCGGGCGATTGCCGTGCCCACCTACTTGGCCGACGTGATTGTGGCCACGTCTCTCATTGCCGTGCTGGTGGCCACGCTGCTGGTGCAATACAAAATCAGGTGGCGCGAATGATCGGCGAGCTGCTGGAGCTGATGGGCAACGCCTCGTTCTGGATTGCGGTGCTGCGCATTGCCACGCCCTTGATCCTGGGCACACTGGGCGTGCTGCTGTGCGAGCGCGCAGGCGTGCTGAACCTGGGGATTGAGGGCATCATGGTGGCCGGTGCGTTTGCGGGCTGGCTGGCGGTGTATCAAGGTGCGCCGCTGTGGTGGGGTGTGGCGGCAGCGGCGGGCACAGGCGCAGTCTTTGGCCTGCTGCATGCGCTGCTCACGGTGGGCCTGGCGCTGAGCCAGCATGTGGCGGGCCTGGGCATCACGCTGCTGGCCACCGCGTTGAGCTATTTCAGCTACCGCGTGAGTTTTCCCAAAGTCACCAGTCCGCCCACCATCACGCCGTTTCAGGCCATGGACTGGCTGCCTGTGCCACTGCTCAATACCCAAACACCGCTGACCTTGCTGGCCTTGTTGCTGGTGCCCGCTATTGGCTATCTGCTCTACCGCACCCCCGCCGGTCTGGCCCTGCGCATGGTGGGTGAGAACCCGCAGGCCGCTGAGAGCCAGGGCATCTCGGTGGCGCGCACGCGCACCGTGGCCATCGTCTGTGGCTCGGCGTTGATGGGCGTGGCGGGCAGCTTTCTCACGCTGTCTGCGTTTAACGCCTTCTTTTTCAACATGGTCAATGGCCGCGGCTGGATCTGTGTGGCGCTGGTGGTGTTTGCATCCTGGCGACCAGGCAAGGCGCTGCTGGGTGCGTTGCTGTTTGCATTTTTTGATGCGCTGCAGCTGCGTTTGCAGCAATCGGGTGCAGCGGCAGAAGCCTTGGCCTTGCCCTACCAGTTTTACCTGATGTTGCCGTACATTTTGTCCATCGTGGCGTTGGTAGTAGTGGCACGCAAAGCGGCGTATCCTCAGGCGCTGATGAAGCCGTATATCAAGGGGGAGAGGTAATGTTTCACCTGGCCTCTGAGCGCTACGGTATTGCTACCGCAAACAACGCTTTGTCGTCACGTACGCACGCTGAGGTGTTTATCATCCGCCCTCATACTGGAGTACCAGAAATCGGTCGGCTGATAAACACCTCAGCGTGCAGCCACCAAGGTAGCGCGCGACGGGTATTGAACACAAAGTCAGCCCGGCGACTACCGGTAGCGCGCCACTGTGGTCGCGAGGCGATAAAGCGTATGCCAAACGACCGATTTCTGGTACTCCAGTATGAGGGCGTTTGGCATACGCTTTGTCGCCCGTAGCCAAGCCTCTTCGCACGTCCACGCAAGCAAACCACTCACGAACAAAGAAGCAACGCCATGCTAGATCTCCTCATCACCAACGCCACCCTCCCCGACGGCCAAAACCACATGTCCATCGCCGTACAAAACGGCAAAATCGTAGAGCTCAGCGCGCACATGCAAACCCCCGCGCACGAGACAGTAGATGCCCAAGGCCAGCTAGTCTCACCGCCCTTCGTAGACGCACACTTCCACATGGACGCCACCCTGTCCTACGGCCTGCCAAGAGTCAACCAAAGCGGCACCCTGCTCGAAGGCATTGCGCTGTGGGGCGAGCTCAAACCCCTGCTCACGCAAGAGGCGTTGATTGACCGCGCCATGAAGTATTGCGACTGGGCAGTCGCCAAGGGCCTGCTCGCCATTCGTACCCATGTGGACGTGTGCGACCCGCGCCTACTGGCGGTGGAGGCTTTACTGGAGGTGAAAAAGCGCGTTGCTGCATATATCGACCTACAACTCGTCGCCTTCCCGCAAGACGGCGTGCTGCGCGCACCCGGGGCTATGGACAACCTCAAGCGTGCTTTGCAAATGGGTGTGGACGTTGTAGGTGGCATTCCGCACTTTGAACGCACCATGGCCGATGGCGCGCTGTCGGTCAAACTGCTGTGCGAGCTGGCCGCCGCCCAGGGCAAACTGGTGGACATGCACTGCGACGAGTCTGACGACCCACTCTCGCGCCATGTCGAAACCTTGGCCTACGAAAGCCAGCGCCTGGGCCTGCAGGGCCGCGTGGTCGGGTCGCACCTTACCAGCATGCACAGCATGGACAACTACTACGTCAGCAAGCTGCTGCCCCTGATGGCCGAGGCGCAACTGGGCGTGGTGGCCAATCCGCTGATCAACATCACGCTGCAAGGCCGCCACGACAGCTACCCCAAGCGGCGCGGCATGACCCGCGTGCCCGAGCTGCTGGCCCACGGCATCACCGTGGCCTTTGGCCACGACTGCGTGATGGACCCCTGGTACAGCCTGGGCAGTGGCGACATGCTGGAAGTTGCCCATATGGGCCTGCATGTGGCGCAGATGACCTCGCAAGCCGCCATGCGCCAGTGCTTTGACGCGGTCACCACCCATCCCGCCAAGCTGATGCATTTGCAAGGCTATGGCCTGCAGGTGGGCTGCCACGCTGACATGGTGCTGCTGCAAGCCAGCAACCCTGTGGAGGCGCTGCGCCTGCGTGCCAACCGACTCAAAGTGTGGCGGCGTGGCCGTCTGGTGGCCAGCGCGGCACCTGCCGTGAGCCAACTGTTCCTGGACCAGCGTCCTGCGCAGACACAGCTGGTCTAAAAAGCCACCCGCAGCCCTACCCGCGTGGTGCGCGGCGACGAGGGGTGAAAGTGCCGGGTCGCGGGCGTCACCCCGTCTGCAAAGGGCGCTTCACCGGGCAGTCTGGAGGCGTAGGCGTATTCAATATCGTTGGCCTGGCGGTTGAACAGGTTGAACACGTCCAGCGACAGCTCGGCAGACGGACTGATGCGGTAGGCCAGCCTGACGTTGGTCAGCGTGCTGGCGGCTGCGCGGATGGAGTTGTCTTCGATCAACGCGTGAGGGCCAAAGTGACGCAAGCGCGCGCCCAGGGTCCAGGGGCCGCTGCTGTAAGTGGCACCTACGGTGACCACGCGCTCCATCGCACCGGGGATGCGGCTGCCAGCCGCGTCATCGTCCTTGAAGCGTGCGCGGGAGAGCGAAACGTCTGCATCAATTTCCCAGGCTGAGCTGGGCCGCCAATTGGCCGTCAGCTCCACGCCCCGGCGCTGGGATGGTCGGGAGGGCTCGGTGGTGCCTGCATCGCCCACAAACAGCAGCTCTGAATCAAGCTTGAGCGCCCACAGCGATGCCGTGGTGACCAGGCTGCTGCCCCACTTCTGGCGGGTACCCAGCTCGTAACCTGTAGCCCGCACCAGGGGTGTGGCACTGTCCACCGGTGTGCTGCCGTCGCGCGGGTCGACCTTGATGACCGCGCCGCGGGCGTCGTTGCTGTGAAAGCCCCGGCCCCAGTTGGCATAGAGGTCTGTCTGGGCATTGGGGCTGTAGGCCACAGAGGCTTTGGGGCTGTTGATCGAGGCGCGTGCACTGCCGCTGTTGTCAGCCACCGAGCTGCTCACGTCCAGCGCCCTGCGGTCATGGCGCAGGCCGCCGGTTACGCGCAGCTTGGGGGTGATGAACAGCTCTGCCTGGCCCCACACACCCAGCGCGTCAATGGTGACGCGGTCACTGCGCACAGTGGCCAGCCGCTGGCGCTCCTGCGTGTCATACAGGCCCACCTCGGCAATGCGGTCTTGCCGCAGATCGGTGCCGACTGTCCATACAGCGTCCAGGCCCGCCAGCTTGAAAGGCTGGCTGTGCGAGGCCGACAGGCCATAGGCTTTGCGGCGGTCCACCTGCTCAAACTGGTCCAGCGCCGTGCTGCTGTCGCACTCGGGCGGCAGCGGCGTGCTGTCGCAGCCGCGGGTGGCATAGCTGAAGTTGGAGAACAGATCGAACTGGTAGCGCAGCGCCCAGGCGTTGACTTGGGTTGTCTGGCCCTGGCTGCTGCGCGCCCATTCAGCGGTCAGCCCGGTGCGCTGGGTGCGGCCACCGGCGCTCGGGTCCAGCGAGTCGAACCTGCCAATCGCGCCACTGTCCACCGCGCGCTGGGGGATTTGGTCAGTCGAAATCCAGCGCGAGGTGTAATGGTTGATGCCGACCGACCAGCCATTGGCTGCTGTGCCCATCGAGTATTTGGCCTGCAGGTTATTTTTGCCCAGGTTTTGCGCCACCGACCAGGGGCCATCATCCTTGCCGCGCTCCCCTGCCAGCAGCAGGTCACCACCGCCGAGGCTGAACGAGCCGGCGGCCAGCGCGCGGCGGTAGCCAAAGTTGCCCACCTCGGCGATCCCCAAGGCCTGCGGCAGCTTGCGCACTGTGCGGATGCGTGCGCTGCCTGCGGCTGCAAAATCGCCCTCTTGTGCATAGTAAGGGCCTTTGCGGTACTGCACCGTGTCCACCAGCTCGGGAATCAGAAAGTACAGGTCAGTGTAGCCCTGGCCGTGCCCGTGGGTGGGCAGATTGATCGGTGCCCCGTCGATGAAGGTGGCAAAGTCGGTGCCATGGTCCAGGTTGAAGCCGCGCAGAAAATACTGGTTCGCCTTGCCGCCGCCAGCGTGCTGCGTGGCCACCAGGCCGGGCACCGACTCCATGATGTCGCCTGCGCGCTGCAGCGGGCGGGTGCGCAGCTGCTTGGAGGTGACAATGCCCTCGCTGGCGCTGTCAGCGGTGCCCTGCAGGTCCTCGCGGGTGCTCTGGATAACCACTTCTTTAAGCTGGGGGTCGGTGCGGGCTTGGGCATGGGCCAGGCCCGGGGCCGCAGCAGCGGCTAAAACAGGCGACAGCATCCAGAAGATACGATAACCGGGGCGATAGGTATGCAACATGCGGTGGTCCTTGGGCAGTAAGCGGTGGTGGTTGTGAACGACGTTCCATGGCTTACGTGCGAGAAACCATTTCAGATTTGTAAAATCATGCAATGCGCATGCCAATGCCCGTAAAAACCCATTGTGCGGTGGCAACTCAAGCCTCGTTATTGGTGGCATACTTCCCCATCATTGATTGCAATACGCTGAGGTCACCATGGCACGTTATGCCTTACTGTTTGTTTTAGCCGTAGCGCTGGTAGCGCTGGCACTGTTCATTGCGGGCCAAATGGGCATGCTGCGTGGCACTGCGCCTGGTGACTTGGGCGTAAAGGACGGCAAGCTCAAGCGCCCATCCCTCACGGAAAACTCGGTGAGCAGCCAGGCAGACCTGTGGCCCGACCACCCGCGCCGCGCCTATGCCAGCATTGTCCCGCTGAAAATGACGGGCGATGGCAGCAGGGAGATGAGCCAGCTGCTGGCCATGCTGGGCTCCATGCGAGGCACGGTGATCGTGCAGCAAGACCCTGATTACGTCTATGCACAAAGCACCACCCGGCTGCTCAAGTTCACCGACGACCTGGAGTTTTACTTTGACAGGCCTGCGGGCCTGATCCATCTGCGCAGTGCCAGCCGCCTGGGGCAGAAAGACTTTGGCGCCAACCGCGCGCGTATCGAGCTGATCCGCCAGGCCATGAGCCAATAAGGTGGTACTATTAAAAATATAGCTGCTCCCGCGATATTTTATTGGGCTGGCAGCCTGTTTTCTTTATAAAGGACGGTCCATGAAAGCTACCTGGAACAATGTGGTGATTGCACAGAGCGACGATACGGTGCTGGTTGAAGGCAACCACTATTTCCCCGTGGATTCGCTCGACCAGAAATACGTCACCTTCAGCAACCACAAAACCGTCTGCGCCTGGAAAGGCACGGCCAGTTACTACAGCCTGCTGGTCAATGGCGAACTCAACCCCGACGCCGTGTGGTACTACCCTACCCCCAAATCCGGCGCCGAAATGGTCGCTGGCCGTGTTGCGTTCTGGAAAGGCGTGAAGGTAGAGGCGTGATGCATCAATCTGGCTGCTATTGAAGTAATAGCTGCCCCCGCGGTATTCTATTGGTCTGCAGACCTGAAAAGCATATAAAAAGCCTGCTTGGATTGCTCCAAGCAGGCTTTTTTGATGGGCGCCGCTGTGCTTTAGCCTGCAGCGGCTTCTTCGGTCTCTGGCTTGGACTTGCCCTCTTTCTTGGGTAGCGGCTGGATGTCCAGGCTCAACTTGTCTTCGGCGTCGATATCCACCGTCAGGATGCCGCCATCGACCAGCTTGCCAAACAGCAGCTCGTCGGCCAGCGCCTTGCGGATGGTGTCCTGGATCAGGCGCTGCATCGGGCGTGCGCCCATCAGCGGATCGAAGCCGGTCTTGGCCAGGTGCTTGCGCAGCTTGTCGGTGAAGGTCGCGTCCACCTTCTTTTGATCCAGCTGGGTTTCCAGCTGCAGCAGGAATTTGTCCACCACGCGCAGGATCACGTCTTCATTGAGTGCCTTAAAGCTGACGGTAGCGTCCAGCCGGTTGCGGAACTCAGGGGTGAACAGGCGCTTGATGTCGGCCATCTCGTCGCCCGCCTGGCGTGAGTTGGTAAAGCCAATGGTGGCCTTGTTCATGGTCTCAGCACCCGCGTTGGTGGTCATGATGATGATCACGTTGCGGAAGTCGCTCTTGCGGCCATTGTTATCGGTCAAGGTGCCGTGGTCCATGACCTGGAGCAGCACGTTGAAGATGTCGGGGTGGGCCTTCTCGATTTCGTCCAGCAGCAGCACCGCATGCGGCTTTTTGCTGATGGCTTCGGTCAGCAGGCCACCCTGGTCAAAGCCCACATAGCCCGGGGGCGCACCGATCAGGCGGCTCACGGCGTGGCGCTCCATGTATTCGCTCATGTCAAAGCGGATCAGGTCAATGCCCATGATGTTGGCCAGCTGCTTGGCTGCCTCGGTCTTGCCGACGCCTGTGGGGCCACTGAACAGGAAGCTGCCAATCGGCTTGTCGCCGCGGCCCAGGCCGCTGCGCGCCATCTTGACGGCGGCAGCCAGCGCCTCGAGCGCTGGGTCCTGGCCAAACACCACGTTCTTCAGATCACGCTCGATATTGCGCAGCTTGCTGCGGTCATCGTTGCTCACGCTGGCAGGCGGGATGCGGGCGATCTTGGCCACGATCTCTTCTACCTCGGACTTGCTGATGGTTTTCTTGCGCTTGCTGATCGGCAAAATGCGCTGGGCAGCGCCTGCCTCGTCGATCACATCAATCGCCTTGTCGGGCAGCTGGCGGTCATTGATGTATTTGGCACTCAGCTCGGCTGCAGCCTGCAGCGCACTGAGGGCATACTTGACACTGTGGTGCTCTTCAAAACGGCTCTTGAGGCCTTTGAGAATATCCACGGTCTGCTCCACAGTGGGCTCTACCACATCGACCTTCTGGAAGCGCCGTGACAGCGCCGCGTCTTTTTCAAAGATACCGCGGTACTCGGTGAAGGTGGTGGCACCAATGCATTTGAGCGAGCCGTTGGACAGCGCAGGCTTGAGCAGATTGGAGGCATCCAGCGTGCCGCCCGAGGCTGCGCCCGCACCGATCAGGGTGTGGATCTCGTCAATGAACAGCACGGCATTGGGCTTGTCCTTGAGCGACTTGAGCACGCCTTTAAGGCGCTGCTCAAAGTCACCGCGGTATTTAGTGCCCGCCAGCAGCGCGCCCATGTCCAGTGAATAGACAATCGCCTCGCCCAGAATATCAGGCACATCCTTTTGGGTGATGCGCCAGGCCAAGCCCTCGGCAATCGCTGTCTTGCCCACGCCGGCCTCGCCGACCAGCAGTGGGTTGTTCTTGCGGCGACGGCACAGAATCTGGATCACGCGCTCAACTTCGTATTCGCGGCCAATCAGCGGGTCAATCTTGCCCTCTTTGGCCTGCTGGTTGAGGTTGACGGTGTACTGCTCCAGCGGAGAAGATTTTTCGCTCTTCTCGCTGCCTTGGCCATCTTCCTGCTGGTCGCTGCCATCGCCCGCTTTGGTGGGCTCTGGTGGGTCAGACTTTTTGATGCCGTGGGCGATGAAGTTGACCACGTCAAGACGCGTGACGCCCTGCTGGTGCAGGTAGTACACGGCGTGCGAGTCTTTTTCGCCGAAGATCGCCACCAGCACATTCGCGCCGGTCACTTCTTTTTTGCCATTGCCTGTGCTTTGCACATGCATGATGGCGCGCTGGATCACGCGCTGAAAGCCTAGCGTGGGCTGGGTGTCTACCTCATCGGTGCCAGCCACCTGGGGGGTGTTGTCCTTGATGAAGTTGGCCAGCGATTTGCGCAGGTCATCGATATTGGCTGAGCAGGCCCGCAGCACTTCGGCTGCACTGGGGTTGTCCAGCAGCGCGAGCAGCAGGTGCTCTACTGTGATGAACTCGTGGCGCTGCTGACGCGCCTCGACGAAGGCCATGTGCAGGCTGACTTCAAGTTCTTGGGCGATCATGGTGGTGTCCTTTGGATATGCCTGGTGAGAGTGTTGCGGCCGGGAGTATCTTTACCGTAACAATACACCTAATTTAGGGGTTCGCTCACACATTGCAATGGGTGGCCTGATTTTTTTGCAGCTTCTGTGACCTGGTCCACTTTCGTGGCTGCTACATCTTTGCTGTACACACCGCATACGCCTTTGCCGTCCAGATGGATTTTGAGCATGATCTGCGTGGCGGTTTCGCGGTCTTTGTTGAAAAACTCCTGGATCACCACCACCACAAATTCCATCGGGGTGTAGTCATCGTTGAGCAGTACCACCTGGTACATCTGCGGGGGTTTGACTTTTTCAGGGCGGCGCTCAAGCACGACTGCGCCATCACCATCTTCTTCGATGGGTTTGACGCGAGGTGCAGTAGGTGGTGGGGTTTTGGTTGCCAATTGCTTTTTCCAGTGTGTCGAGCTTTAAACAAAAACCTCAGGTTCATGCACAAAGATATTACGCCCATTTTACGGTGCGCAGGCTGGGGTTGCTGCAAACTTTGATTGCCCTTTGCCCGCTTGGTTTAACTGGTAGCACAAGCGAAATATTCAAGCCTTGCCTGCGCTTGTCCTCATTTGTCCACCTCCAACGCAGGCTGCACCGTCACGACCAAGCCAGATCATGGCGGGCAGCCTATGCACCTGAATGAGGCGTCTGGCTGGACAAAATCATCTTTACCTGCACGCAAAATCAATTTGTCCTAGTCAAGTATTTGTCTAAATAAATAGCGCTTAAGAATGGACAAGTTATTGACAAAACAGGGCATTTGCCGGAAACTTTCCTCAGTTTTACAAAGACAAGGGCAGTATATGGCGACAGGATTGGTCAAATGGTTTAACGACGCAAAAGGTTTTGGCTTCATCACCCCCGATGGTGGCGGCACAGACATCTTCATCCACTTCTCGTCGATTGCGATGGATGGCTACAAAACCCTCAAGCAAGGCTCCAGGGTCACATTTGACTTGGTGGAAGGCCCCAAGGGTCTGCACGCGCAAAACATTCAGGCAGAGGCCCATCTGGCACGCCCTGAGCAAAGCGCCCCAACCCAGCGCCGCGAGTCGCGCGTGCGCACACCGCAGTTCAATGCCGCGCAGATGGACAACAGCTACGCCTACAACAAATAGTCTGCCCCCACGCCAATGAAAAACGGGGCCAAGGCCCCGTTTTTTTATGCGTGGATATCGACACCAGCCTACAGCAACAAGCCTGGCCTGTTGCAGCAGCCAGCGCAGCTTACATGTTGTCGATCATCACCTGGCCAAAGCCCGAGCATGACACTTGGGTTGCGCCCTCCATCAGGCGGGCGAAGTCGTAGGTGACTTTCTTGCTGGCGATCGATTTTTCCATCGAGCTGATGATTAGATCGGCCGCAGCGGTCCAGCCCATGTGGCGCAGCATCATCTCGGCAGAGAGGATTTCGGAGCCAGGGTTGACATAGTCCTTGCCTGCATACTTGGGCGCGGTGCCGTGCGTGGCTTCAAAGCAGGCCACCGAGTCCGACATGTTGGCGCCAGGAGCGATACCGATACCACCGACCTGGGCTGCCAGCGCGTCAGAAATGTAGTCGCCATTCAGGTTGAGCGTGGCAATCACGCTGTACTCTGCGGGGCGCAACAGGATCTGCTGCAGGAAAGCGTCGGCAATGCTGTCCTTGACGATGATTTCCTTGCCAGTTTTCGGGTTTTTGAACTTGCACCATGGGCCGCCGTCGATCAGCTGGGCACCAAACTCTTTTTGCGCCAGCGCGTAAGCCCAGTCGCGGAAGCCACCTTCGGTGTACTTCATGATGTTGCCCTTGTGCACGATGGTCACAGAAGGCTTGTCGTTATCGATGGCGTACTGGATGGCCTTGCGCACCAGGCGCTCGGTGCCTTCGATGGATACGGGCTTGATGCCAATGCCCGAGGTGTTGGGGAAGCGGATTTTCTTCACGCCCATTTCGTCGATCAGAAACTTGATCAGTTTTTGGGCTTTGTCGCTTTGTGCTTCGTATTCGATACCGGCGTAGATGTCTTCGCTGTTTTCACGGAAGATCACCATATGGGTTTTTTCCGGCTCTTTGACGGGCGATGGCACGCCCTTGAAGTACTGCACCGGACGCAGGCAGACGTACAGGTCCAGCTCCTGGCGCAGCGCCACGTTCAGGCTGCGGATGCCGCCGCCCACAGGGGTGGTCAATGGGCCCTTGATGGACACCACATACTCGCGCAGCACCGAGAGGGTTTCTTCAGGCAGCCAGACGTCAGGGCCATAGACCTTGGTGGACTTCTCACCGGCATACACTTCCATCCAGTGGATTTTCTTTTTGCCGCCGTAGGCCTTGGCCACGGCTGCGTCCACCACCTTGAGCATCACTGGCGTGATGTCAAAACCCGTGCCGTCGCCCTCGATGTAGGGAATGATCGGCTCATCGGGGACAGTGAGCGACATGTCTTTGTTGACGGTGATTTTGCTGCCAGCGGCGGGCACTTTGATGTGCTGATACATAGTGGGTGTGTCTTTGGTGTAGTGAGGTAAATAGCATTGCATCTGCTGGCCCTGCATGTAAGGCGAATCTCCTCACATGCAGGCGCTAGGTGCAAACCTCTAATTCTACCTGCAAAATATTTGTGCCCATCATGTCAACCAATTGAAAACGCGCACCGTTAGAGCCATACCGCCCAATTTTTGGATGGTTTCTGAAGTAACGTTATCTCAAGGAAATTTTCAATGAACAAACTCATCGCTGCTCTGGTTGCTGGTCTCTTCGCCGCTGGCGCTTTCGCTCAAGCTGCTGCTCCAGCCGCTCCTGCCGCTGCCAAGCCAGCCGCTGCAGCTCCTGCTGCCGCTGCACCAGCTGCTCCCGCCGCTGCTGCACCTGCTGCCAAGGCAGAAGCCAAGCCAGCCGCCGCTGCTCCCATGAAAGCTAAAAAAGCTTCCAAGAAATCCAAGAAAATGAAAAAAGCAAGCATGAAAGCAGCAGCAGCTAAGTAATTAGCCTTTGCTCTCAAGCCGAATGCCCGCCTTGTGCGGGCATTTTTCATGGAATCTTCCCCATGAAGCCCGATTGGGGAACTGACGTATTAGACTGTAGTCCTATGAACGCTATGCCCCACCCTACCAGCCGAAAAACTTTTGTCGCTCTTGCGTTGTTTGCTGCCATGGCAAGCCATGCCCAAGGCCCTGCCGCACAGGGCGAGCCCCAAATGGACCTGCAGCGTATCAAAATCACCGCAGGCATGCACCAGATCGACACCCAGCTAGCCCTCACGCCCGAGCAGCGCCAGACTGGCCTCATGTGGCGCAAAAACATGCCGCAGCACGAAGGCATGCTGTTTGTCTTTGAGCAGCCCACCCAGCAGTGCTTCTGGATGAAAAACACCCTGATCCCCCTCACGGCAGCGTTTGTAGCCGATGACGGCACCATTGTGAATCTGGAAGACATGAAGCCCCAAACCACTGAGCCCCACTGCTCTGCCAAGCCCGTGCGCTATGTGCTGGAGATGAACAAGGGCTGGTTTGCCAAGAAAGGCATCAAGGCTGGCAGCAAGCTCACAGGCCAGCCTTTTGCGTCAAAATGATTTTTAAAGCATTGGCGGCGCTACGTTATTTATAGCTGCTCCCGCGATATTCTATTGGCTTGCAGGCCAATACCGTATATAAAACCCATGAAAAAAGCCACCCGAGGGTGGCTTTTTCTTGAGGACTTGCGTTGAATTAGTTCAAAGCAATTTTCTTGTCGCCCTGGTACTTGTACAGGGTCATCGATGGGTTCTTCAGTTCGCCGTTGGGCTCAAACTGCACTGTGGTGGTCACGCCTTTGAAGTTGGTTTTACCAATTTCAGCGGTGTAGACCTTGGGGTCGGTGCTGTTGGCACGCTTCATGGCGTCAACCAGAACGAACACAGCGTCATACACGTACGGGCTGTAGACCTGGAACTGCTTGGGGAACTTGGCTTCGTAGCGCTTCATCCAGGCGTCGCCGCTGGGCATTTTGGCCAGTGAAGAGCCGCCTTCAGCGCAGATCACGTTTTCCAGCGTCTTGGCGCCAGCAGCCTGCTTGATCAGGTCATTGGTGCAGATGCCGTCGCCGCCGAAGAATTTCTGCTTGGTCAGGCCCAGTTGCTCCATCTGGCGCAGCATGGGGCCAGCTTGTGGGTCCATACCGCCGTAGAAGATCGCGTCTGGGTTCTTGGCCTTGACAGCGGTCAGGATGGCCATGAAGTCAACAGCTTTGTCGGTGGTGAACTGCTCGTCCACAATCGTCATGCCCTTGGCTTTGGCGGTGTTCTTGAACACTTCAGCCACGCCTTGGCCGTAAGCAGTGCGGTCGTCGATCACGGCCACGGTCTTGAGCTTCAAGCCATCAGCTGCGTAGAAAGCCAAGCCAGCGCCCAGGGCGTTGTCGTTAGCCAGCAGACGGAAGGTGGTCTTGTAGCCAGGCTTGGTCAGGTTGGGGTTGGTAGCCGATGGGGTGATGTGGGGGATACCGCAATCGTTGTAGATCTTGGATGCTGGAATGGTGGTGCCTGAGTTCAGGTGGCCAGCCACGCCGTTGACTTTGGCATCGCACAGCTTCTGGGCTGCTGCAGCGCCTTGCTTGGGATCGGCTGCGTCGTCTTCAGCGACCAGTTCAAAGCGGATCTTTTTGCCGCCAATGACGACGTTTTGTGTGTTGAGGTCTTCGATGGCCATGCGGGCGCCGTTTTCGTTGTCCTTACCGTAAGCGGCTTGGGCACCCGAGATAGGAGCGACGTGGCCAATTTTCACGACTTGCACGTCTTGCGCAGAGGCTGCGCCTGCAATGGTAGCCAATGCGGCCAGTACGGTTAGTTTCAATTTCATGTAAAACCCCTTTAGGATTGATAAACAAATTTGCCAGAAAGTTGAGAGTATGTATTACCCAACGGCCTGTACGATACTGCAAAACGCGGGCCAACGTGATAGGGTTGACGCTAGATTCCTAGGGGTTTTCACGATCCGGTCATCACCTGTAGCCGGATTTATCTTCCAGTTCTTTGGCTAATGCCTGGCCAAGGGCTTGGCTGAGCAGGTCGGTGACTACGCTTTCAATAGCAGGCTCCAGATCTTGTGCGATCGCATGGGCATGCGCCAGCGCTACACCGGCCACAGCCTCGCGAATTTGTCGCTCCAGTGTCGTTTGCACCTGCTTCATCACATGGTCTGTCACATGCTGCAACACTCTTTGCTGGATCTGCGCGACCATGACATCGGTCAATTGACCGGTCTGATCAGATGTGCCCTCCACAGGCTGCGACGAGGCTGCATGCGCAGAAAAAGGCGCAGTGGGATCAGCCTGCTCTGGCAGCGTCTCAGGCTCCACCACTTGGGTGAGCGTGGGGACGTATCGGGGAGGAATTTTTTGCATAGATGTGCAATGGTAACGCGCCCCTGCCAGCGGCTCAGGCGGCGATATGCAGGTCGTGGCGGGTGATGGTGTGGCCCAGCTCGGTGTAGTGCTTCCAGCGCAAGCGCGCAGCCTGCCGGTCTGCCTCGTCCAGGCTGACCACCTCGATCACGCGCTCAAAACGCTCAAAACCCTGGGGCACCTGGCTGGTCAGGTTGACCAGCACCGGGTAGCCCAGCGCAGCATCGGGCTGCTCGCACAGCACCACGGCTGTGCGCTGCAGCACCTGGCTGGGGACTGGCGCACGCACATGGGCCACAAAATCCAGCGGGCTGAAGGTCCACAGCTCCACATCCAGACGGGCCAGCAGCTCGGCAGGGGCCAGCACGGCCACGCGCGCGCCTGCGCCCACTGCCTTGCGCAGCAGTTTGCAGGCATAGGCCACCTTGTTGGGAGCGTTGAAATGGAAAGCCAGGTCTACAGCAGCCATGGTCAGAGTGTTTGTGCAAGCTTCAAAGGCAGATTAAACCTTGGGTTTCGCTACTTTTTTGGTAGCTGCTCCCGCGATATTCTGTTGGGCTGCAGCCTGATTAACCACATAATTGAGCAGCAGGGGCACGGGCCGGCCAGTGGCGCCCTTGGCCGCCCCGCTCTTCCAGGCGGTGCCGGCTATATCCAGGTGCGCCCAGGGGTATTTGCTGGCAAAACGCTGCAAAAACTTGGCTGCCGTGATGGCGCCGCCTGCGCGGCCTGCCACATTGGCCACATCGGCAAAATGGGTTTTCAGACCTTCAGCATATTCATCGTCCAGAGGCATGCGCCAGCAGGTGTCCAGCGTGGCGTCGCCCGCAGCCTGCAGGGCCGCAGCCAGCGCGTCATCGCTGGAGAACAGGCCGCTGCGCAGGTGCCCCAGAGCGATCACGCAGGCCCCTGTCAAAGTGGCAATGTCCACCACTGCCTGGGGCTTGAAGCGCTCGGCATAGGTCAGCGCATCGCACAGGATCAGCCGCCCCTCGGCGTCGGTGTTGAGGATTTCAATCGTCTGCCCGCTCATGCTGGTCACCACATCGCCGGGCTTGACAGCGCGCCCGTCGGGCATGTTTTCGCAGCTGGGGATCAAGCCCACCACGTTGACCTTGGGCTTGAGCACCGACAGGGCCTTGAACACGCCCAGCACGCTGGCCGCGCCACCCATGTCGAATTTCATTTCGTCCATCTCGGGGGCGGGTTTGATCGAAATGCCGCCCGTGTCGAAGGTAATGCCCTTGCCCACCAGCACCACGGGGGCCTGGCTTTTGGCCGCGCCGCTGTAGCGCAGCACAATAAAGCGCAGCGGCTCCTCAGACCCCTGGGACACCGCCATGAACGAGCCCATGCCCAGTTTGGCCACCTGTTTGGGGCCCAGTACCTCGCACTCCACACCGCTGCGCCCCTTGGCCAGCGACAGGGCCGCCTCGCCCAGCTTGGTGGGGGTGGCGTAGTTGCCAGGGCGGTTCGCCCATTCCTTGGCAAACTCCACGCCCTGCACGCAGGCGCTAGCGTGGGCAAAGCCCTCCTGCAGACCACGGGCATCGCTCACGCCCACGGTCACTTTGGCCAGGCGACGCGGCTGGGGCTTGCTCTTGCTGGTGGTGTAGACATAGCTGGCGCTGGCGCTGGCCTGGACTGTGGTGTCCAGCGCCCGCAGCATGGCGTCGCGCTGCAAAGTAGACAGGGCAGCCAGGCTGATCACGATGTCCACCTGCTTGGGCGCTTTGTCGGTGGTGGCAGGCTTGTAGGCAGCCACGGCAGCCGCCACGGCCTTGGACACCTCGCGCGCCGTGCCCTCGCCTGCGCCTACCAGGATGACGCGCTGGGCACGGATGCCGGGCAGCGCATAGGCCTGCAGCAGCTTGCCTGCCGAGCCATCGCAGTCGCCCGAGCTGTGGGCGCTGGCCACCAGGGCGCTGACCGGCCCCTCGCTGGTGGCCGCTGCTCTGCTGGCGGCTTTGGTAAGCAACACGATCAACAGCGAGGCGTTTTGCGCTGCTGCCTGGGCCCAGGACAGGGTTTTGAGTTCAAAATTAAGCATGGGGGTCTTTCCGTCGGTACACTTGGAGCTTACTCTGAGCCCATTTTCACCGAACGCGCAATGTTATTCCATTCTTCCATCCGCAGTGAGCTGGCGCGCAGCTTTGGCGCCACCCTGGTGGTGCTTATCACGGTGGTAATGAGCATGATGCTGATCCGCACGCTCGGGCTGGCCTCCAAGGGCAGCGTCAACCCGCAGGATGTGATGATGCTGATGGGCTATGCCGTGCTGGGCCATTTGCCCACCATCCTGACGCTCAGCCTGTTTGTGGCCATCACCAGCACTCTGGGGCGCATGTACCGCGACTCTGAAATGGCCATCTGGTTTACCGCCGGGCGGGGCCTGGCCAGTTTTGCCGTACCAGTCATGCGCTTTGCCTGGCCCGTGCTGCTGACCATCACGCTGCTGGCCCTGTTTGTCTGGCCCTGGAGCAACCAGCAGTCCCAGCTGATGCGCGAGCAGTATGAAACGCGGGGCGACCTGGACCGCGTGGCGGCGGGCCAATTTCAGGAAAACGCCTCCGGCTCACGGGTGTTTTTCATCGAGCGCGATGACCTCAGTGCCGCCTCCAGCAGTCCGGAATCTGCCAGCAGCACCGCAAGCACCACCGCAGAGGCCGCCCCCGGCAAAACGGGCCGCAATGTCTTCATATCCTCCAACGAAAAAGACAAGCAGGCCGTCACCTCAGCGCGCAGCGGCCGGCTGGAGCGTATCAATGAAGACCAGTTTTTAATTCTGAACAACGGCCAGCGTATCGAGCAGACCACTGCGCAAAACTCCCTCAAAGTCAGCGAGTTTGCCCAGTACAGCGTCAAGGTGGGCCAAAACCGCGTTCTCACCCCCGAGACCACGCCCCCCAAGGCCGTGCGCACCAACCGCCTGCTGCGTGAGCCCACCCCGGCCCATATGGCAGAGCTTAGCTGGCGTCTCGGCCTGGCCCTGGCTGCGGTCAATTTGGCCTTGCTGGCGCTGGTGGTGTCTGCCACCAACCCGCGCGCGGGCCGGGGGTTCAGCCTGGTGTTTGCGCTGCTGGCGTTTTTGGTTTACTACAACATGCTCAACATCGGCTTCAGCTGGGTCAGCACGGGCAAGATCAGTTTTGCCAGCCTCATGTGGGGACTGCACGGTGGTGTGTCCGCGGCCACGTGCCTTTGGCTGGCCGCGCGCAACCGCAACTGGTCGCTGCGCAACCTGCTGCCCATGCGCGCCTGAACGCTCCACTTATGGTCACCCTGCGCAAACTCCTGCACCGCGAAATCATGGCCAGCGTCACTTATGTGGCGCTGTCTTTTCTGGCCCTGTTTTCCTTTTTTGACCTGGTGGAAGAGCTCGGCGATGTAGGAAAAGGCGCCGCAGGCAAGGTCTACAAGCTGAGCAACGCTGCGCTGCACACGCTGATGTGGACACCCAACAGGCTGTACGAACTGATGCCTATTGCCGTGCTGATAGGCTGCATCGTGGTGATGGCGCGTTTTGCCCAGAGCTCTGAGTTCACCATCTTGCGCACCAGTGGCATGGGCCCCTGGCGTGCCCTGCGCAGCCTGCTGAGCTTGGGCCTGCTGTTTACCTTGCTGACCTTTGCGATTGGCGACTACATCGCCCCTGCCAGCACGCGGGCAGCGCAGCTGATCAAATCGCGCTACACCGGGCAGATCACGGTAGGCCAGACGGGCGCCTGGCTCAAGGAAAGACAGCCCTTTAGCAGTTTTGCGGTCAATGTGGGCGCCCTGTCCAATGACGGCAAGATGAGCAATATCAAGATTTTTGAATTCAACTCCAAAGGCCAGATCATCTCTACACTGCAGGCGGCCAAAGGAGAGTTTGCCAACGACGATTCGTGGACCCTGCGAGGTGTCAAGCGCTCGGAGTTCATGATTCAGGGCACTGACGACAAGAACGCCAGCCAGAACAGCCGCGTGCTGCACGACAGCACTGCCCAGGACTACCGCTGGCCCACCAGCCTGTCTGCTGAGATGGTGTCGGTCGCCTTGCTCAAGCCCGAGCGCATGCGCACCATCGACCTGTACCAATACACCCAGCATCTGCAGGCCAACGGCCAGACCTCCCAGCGCTACGAGATCGAGTTCTGGCGCAAGGTGTTTTACCCGCTCAGCTGCATGGTCATGGTGGTGCTGGCCCTGCCCTTTGCCTATCTGCACTTTCGCTCGGGCTCCATCAGCGGCTATGTGTTCATCGGGGTGTTGATCGGCATCAGCTTTTTCCTGCTCAACAACGTCTTTGGCTATGTAGGCAACCTCAACAATTGGGAGCCATGGTTTGCCGCGGCCGTTCCAGGCATTCTCTATTCGCTGGCATCACTGGCGGCCTTTGGCTGGCTGGTGTTGCGGCGTTGACGCACCCAATGGATCTGCCCATGCCTTCACCCCAAGCCATCATTTTGTTTGCCCACGGATCGCGCGACCCCCTTTGGCGCGCGCCACTGGAGGCCGTGGCCAGCACCATCGCCGCCCAGCACACACAGCTGAGCGTGCAATGCGCCTACCTGGAGCTGTGCCAGCCCGATTTGCCCACCGTAGCGGCGCAGTTCGTCGCCAATGGCGCCCAGCGCATCCGCATCGTGCCCATGTTCCTGGGCATGGGCAAACATGCCCGCGAAGACCTGCCCGAACTGGTCACCGCCCTGCGCGCAGCCCATCCGCAAGCAGATTTTGAAGTCACAGGCGCAGTGGGTGAAGACCCGCAGGTCACGGCTTTGCTGGCGCAGATTGCGGTGGGGTAATGACATTTTCCCAAATGATGGCAGAGGCTGGCTTGATCATCTTGTCAAACGCTGCGACTTAGTGGGATCTGGTCGGCGGTGCGCTCAGCTCCGCGGCTGTCCCCTGCGTCGGCCTAGGGCCGACAGCTCCTCCTTGATGCCGCTGCGCTGAGCGCACCGCCGACCAGATCTTGCAGGCGTAGTGGCTATTGAACGGTCGCACGCTGACCGTGCTTAATCCAGGCAAGGTAGTAAACATTCAACCGCTGCACTCCAACATGGTCGCTGCCCCGGCGCTTGGGGTGAGTGGCGCAGCGGCATCAAGGAGGAGTCGACGGCCCTAGGCCGCCACGGGGGACAGCCGCGGAGCCAATCACCCCAAGTGCCGGGGCGTACAAAGGTCCAAGCAAACGATCGCCAAAAACCACGCTTTGAGCAAGCAGTTTAATAAAATAAATCGACCGCAGACCAATAGAATATCGCGGGAGCAGCTATTAAATAAGTAGCAAATAACTACTTAAGCCGCAGACAGCGGCACAATATTGTCGCCACCACTGGCACCAAAAGCCTGCTCACGCAGCAAGGCCAGCTGGTCGCGTACACGAGCGGCTTTTTCAAACTCCAGATTCTTGGCGTGTTCGATCATCTGCTTTTCCAGCTGCTTGATGCGTTTAGACACGTCCTTCTCGTTCATGTCTTCCACATGGGCGCGGTCCAGCTCGCGCTGCTCGGCGGCCTTGCTGGCTTTTTCGCTGTACACACCATCGATCAAATCGCGCACCTTTTTCACAATCGACATCGGTGTGATGCCATTGTCCAGGTTGAACTGGGTCTGCTTGGTGCGACGGCGCTCGGTCTCGCCGATAGCTCGGGCCATGCTGTCGGTCATCTTGTCGGCATACAGGATGGCCCGGCCATTGAGGTTTCGCGCAGCGCGGCCAATCGTCTGGATCAATGAGCGCTCGGCACGCAGAAAACCTTCTTTGTCAGCGTCCAAAATGGCCACCAGGGACACTTCGGGAATATCCAGGCCCTCGCGCAGCAGGTTGATGCCCACCAGCACATCAAACGCGCCCAATCGCAGATCGCGCAAAATCTCCACCCGCTCTACCGTGTCCACATCGCTGTGCAGATAGCGTACCTTCACGCCGTTGTCGCTGAGATAATCGGTCAGCTGCTCAGCCATGCGCTTGGTCAGCGTGGTGATCAGTACACGTTCATTCTTGTCAACACGGATGCGGATTTCCTGCAGCACGTCGTCCACCTGGTTGGTCGCCGGGCGTACCTCCACCTCGGGGTCCACCAGGCCGGTGGGCCGCACCAGTTGCTCCACCACCTGCCCGGCATGTTCGTTCTCGTAGGCGGCTGGCGTGGCGCTGACAAAGATGCACTGGCGCATGCGGCGCTCGAACTCTTCAAACTTCAGCGGCCGGTTGTCCAGCGCGCTGGGCAGCCTGAAGCCATACTCCACCAGCGTGGTTTTGCGCGAACGGTCGCCGTTGTACATGGCGTTGAGCTGACCAATCATCTGGTGGCTCTCGTCCAGAAACATGATCGCGTCCTTGGGCATGTAGTCGGTCAGCGTGCTGGGCGGGTCGCCAGGGGCTGCGCCGCTTAAATGGCGGGTATAGTTTTCGATCCCCTTGCAGTGGCCGATTTCGCTGAGCATCTCCAGGTCAAAGCGCGTGCGCTGCTCCAGCCGCTGTGCTTCAACCAGCTTGCCCATGCCCACCAGTTCCTTCAGGCGCTCGGCCAGCTCCAGCTTGATGGTCTCGATGGCAATCAGCACCTTGTCGCGCGGTGTGACGTAATGGCTGGACGGGTAGACCGTAAAACGCGGAATCTTCTGGCGAATGCGGCCCGTGAGCGGGTCAAACAGGCTCAGGCTTTCGATCTCGTCATCAAACAGCTCGATGCGGATGGCCAGCTCGGAGTGTTCTGCAGGAAAGACATCGATCGTGTCGCCCCGCACACGGAACTTGCCGCGCGTGAAGTCAGTGTCATTGCGCTGGTACTGCATGCGGATCAGCTGGGCAATCACATCGCGCTGGCCGCTTTTGTCGCCCGTGCGCAGCGTCATGATCATCTTGTGGTAGCTCTCGGGCTCGCCGATACCGTAGATGGCCGACACGGTGGCCACAATCACCACATCACGCCGCTCCAGAATCGACTTGGTGCACGACAGGCGCATCTGCTCGATATGCTCGTTGATCGCAGAGTCTTTTTCGATAAACAGGTCGCGCTGCGGCACATAGGCCTCGGGCTGGTAGTAGTCGTAGTAGCTGACGAAGTACTCCACCGCGTTCTTGGGGAAAAATTCGCGGAATTCACTGTACAGCTGTGCCGCTAATGTTTTGTTGGGCGCAAACACAATCGCAGGCCGCCCCAGCCGGGCAATCACATTGGCCATGGTGAATGTCTTGCCCGAGCCTGTGACCCCCAGCAGGGTCTGAAACACCTCACCATCGCTCACACCCTCCACCAGCTTCGTAATCGCCGTGGGCTGGTCTCCTGCGGGCGCATAGGGCTGAAACAGCTCAAACGGCGAGCCGGGATAGCGCACAAACTCGCCTTTTTGGGTCTGTGGAATAACTTCGGCTAAATCTTGCATGGCTTTTTTGCTCGGTGGGGCTGTAGTCCCCGGTAAAATATCGGGTAATCCCGCAGATTAATACATTTTGGACGCGAAGTGCGCGAAAGTGACGCGAAGAACGCGAAAAAGATAAAACCAAAATGAATTCAAAAATATTTCGCCTTGTGAGCAAACGTTGAAACAATTTTTGTATTTATTTTGTATTGCCTTTTTCGCGTCCTTCGCGCAACCTTAGCGCCCTTCGCGTCCGGAAGTCCTGAAGCCCGCATCCAAAACCTCAGCCACAGAAAGCCTTAAACAAATGAGCATGTTCAGCACCGTAGAAATGGCCCCACGCGACCCGATCTTGGGTTTGAATGAGCAATTCAACGCCGATTCCAACCCCAACAAAGTCAACCTCGGCGTAGGGGTATATTTTGGTGACGATGGCAAGCTGCCTCTGCTCAAGTGCGTGCAAGCTGCTGAGGCGGCCATGGCTGCTGCGCCCAAAGCGCGTGGTTACTTGCCCATTGACGGCATTGCCGCCTACGACGCCGCCGTCAAAGGCCTGGTGTTTGGCCTGGAGTCCGACATTGTCAAATCCGGCCGCGTGGCCACGGTGCAGGGCCTGGGCGGCACCGGTGCGCTCAAGGTGGGTGCGGACTTTTTGAAAAAGGTCTATCCCACCAGCAAAGTGATGATCAGCGACCCGAGCTGGGAGAACCACCGCGCGCTGTTTACCAATGCCGGCTTTCAGGTAGAGCAGTACCCTTACTACGACGCAGCCACCCGCAGCATCAACTTCTCGGGCATGCTGGCCGCGCTGAACGCTGCAGAGCCTAACACCATCGTCGTGCTGCACGCCTGCTGCCACAACCCCACGGGCTACGATATCAGCGCATCGGACTGGGACCAGGTGGTCGCAGCCGTCAAAGCCAAAAACCTCGTCGCCTTCCTGGACATGGCCTACCAAGGCTTTGGCTACGGCATCAAGGAAGACGGCGCCGTGATTGGCAAATTTGTCGCTGCAGGCCTGAGCTTTTTTGTCTCTACCAGCTTCTCCAAGAGCTTCAGCCTGTACGGCGAGCGCGTAGGCGCGCTGTCTGTGGCCTGCGAGAGCAAAGAGGAATGCGACCGTGTGCTGTCACAGCTGAAAATCGCCATCCGCACCAACTACAGCAACCCACCCACCCACGGGGCCACGGTCTGCGCCAATGTGCTGAACACCCCTGAGCTGCGCGCCATGTGGGAAACCGAGCTGGGCGAGATGCGCGTGCGCATCAAGGCCATGCGCAGCGCCTTTGTGGACAAGCTCAAGGCTGCAGGCGTGCAGGCAGACATGAGTTTCATCACCACCCAGATCGGCATGTTCAGCTACAGCGGCCTGTCCAAAGACCAAATGGTGCGCCTGCGCAATGAGTTCGGCGTCTATGGCACGGACACAGGCCGCATGTGTGTGGCCGCGCTGAACAGCAAAAACATCGACTACGTGTGCGCCAGCATCGCCAAGGTGATGTAGTCGCCCAGCTAGTCACGCAGCCTCAGGCGATGGCAAACGCGTCCATCGCCAGATAGCTGTACATCACCTCACGGCTGAGGTAGGCCACATCAGTTGCCGTTGCACCATCCCAGCCCCCGGCGCCCAGCGCGAAGTACAGCGGCACAAAATGCTCGTCGGTAGGATGGGCGTGCGCAGCCTGCGGTGCGTGGGCGCGGTAGTCCCATAGTGGGTTATCGCTAACGCCAGCCTGGCCAGAAGGCAGCAGCACTTGCTGCTCTATCCAGCGTGCAAAAGCGTCCACATAGGGCGCGGGTGCGGCGTCCAGAGCAGGCCTTCCGCTGAAAAACTCCCGCAGGTTGTGCGTCATGCTGCCCGAGCCGATGACCAGCACCCCCTCGTCGCGTAATGCGCCCAGCGCATGGCCCATCGCCCACACGCTGCGGGGGGTGTAGTCGGCAGGCAGGGCAATCTGCAGCACAGGAATGTCAGCATCCGGGAATAAATGCATCAGCGGCACCCAAGCCCCGTGGTCCAGCGGGCGCTCGTTGTCGGCTAGGGCGGCTATGCCCTGCTCTTGCAGCAGGTGCAGCACGCGCTGCGCCAAGGCGGGGTTGCCTGGCGCGGGGTATTGCAGGGCATATAGAGGTGCTGGAAAGCCGCCAAAGTCATGCCAGGTGGATGGCTGGGCTGTGGTCATCACCGTTGCCGTAGCCGCCATCCAGTGCGGCGACATGACGACGATAGCGCGCGGTTGGGCGGGCAAGCTGGCAGCCCATGCGCGCAGCGCGGGCGCCGTGCTGCCGTGCTCCAGCGCGAACATGGGCGAGCCGTGCGACACAAAAAGCGCTGGCATGCGTGGCGCGGCAGTGGGCAGAGCGTTGGTAGTAGCCATGGATTGCAGTTAAGGGCTAATTGAGTCAATTCAAGCTTACTATTTATTTGATAGCTGCTCCCGCGATATTCTAGGGCATCAGCGGCCTATGGGATTGAAAATCTAGCCCCGAACCGCTTATCTCAGCCCACTCTGACGGCAGCCCGCCCTGCCCATCCGTTTCGCAGAATGTGAGCAAGGGTCACTAAAGCCTGTTTTGCTTACGTTTTGCTACCGGCACTGTTCCAAGGTCCCATACCCGCCGCAGAGGCAATCGTTTAACTTCCACATACTTAAATTGTCAGGAGTCATCGATGATCAGGCTAACTCGAAGCAAGGCAAGTTTACGTTTTTCGACAGCGGACAGTTGGCGGTGGGTGCTGTGCGCTGCTGCGCTTGCACTGGCGTCGTGCGGCGGCGGCGGAGGTGGTGGTGCGGACCCAGGCGCACCTGCTCAAGCTGGCCCGTCTGCCAGCGCCACCAACCCGCTGACTGGCACGATGTATTACGTCTTCGCTGGCAAGCTCAACAGGTTTGACATGGCGAGCAGCCAAAACACCGAAATAGCCACGTCTGCAGATTTCAAGAGAAGCACTTTTGATGTCAGCACAGACGGAAAAGAGATGCTGATCTTTACCGAACTGCCTAAAACCACGGACGCTTGGCTTTTCAACGTCAATTACAGCCTGGTGGACTCGAATAATCTGAAGCAAGTCAACAGCCAGTTCGCGGTACTCGATGACTCCCTGGGCGGCTGGGCCAAACTGTCGATTGACAAAAGCAAAGTGGCTGCGCTCTGGGAAAACCCATCTCCTCGAGGTGATAAACCGATTCAAAGCATCTATGTGAGAGACCGAACAGGCAAGCTGATCACGCGCTACGACAGAGACAGCGATGGCAACCCCATTACCGAGGCGGCATGGCTGCCTGATGGCAACCTGCTGCTCAACTCCAAACTGGGTATCCTGAAAACCACGGACACCACCTTGCTCAGGGCTAATGTGCTTTTCAAACCCAATCTGCCCTCCTGGGGTTACATTGCCGTCAGCCCCGATGGCAAACGCATCGCCCTCACCTCAGGCAGACACATCTACACGGTAAATATCGATGGCAGCAACCTGGTGCAGGTGACCAACTCCGACAAGGAGGACTCTGAAACTGCACCGCAGTGGTCGCCCGATGGCAAATACATTGCCTTTAGAGCCAGCCTGTTTGCATACACTACAGGCGGTGTTGTCCAGGGTGGCGGTACGATTTCGCAATTGCTAGTGGTTGCCGCAGACAACAAAACCTACACCCTGAGCAAAGAATACCTGGAAAGCATTGGCTCCTCGGGCATTCTCAGTGGCAGCGCCAATATCTCTGGCAACGGTATCTATGCTCTACAAAAAGCAGCTAACGCAAAAGTCTTTGCGGAGTATGACGTCGCCTGGCGCTAGTAGCCCGGCTTGGCGCCCGGTCTGCGCTTGGCAAACAGCCCTGCGCTGCGCGCGCCTTGCTTGGCAAAACGCTCACGGCGCGCCACTTTGGGGTCGACACGCAGGGGGCGGCACAGCTCAATACGATCCTGGTCCTGCAGCACCTGGTCCGCTGCGGCCTTGACGCCCCAGATAGAGGCGTAGGCACGCAGCTGGCCACGTGCAAAGGCACCCTCAAAACGCACATCCTGTGCACACAGCGCCACCGCATCGCGCACACACGCGCCCTCGGGCAGCTGCAGCTGCAGGCTGTGCACCACGCGCGCTGCAGGCGCAAAGCACACGGTGATGCACAGCATCTGGCCCTCAGTCATAAACCTGCACCGCCCTTTTGACAAACGCATCCACCAGACTGGAGGCAATTTTGTCAAACACCGGGCCGACCAGCGCCGCCAGGGTGGCGCTGTCAAAGTCGTAATGCAACTGCAGCTCTACCCGGCAGGCGTTTTGAGCAGCATCTCCCACGGGGCTGAAGAGCCAGGTGCCATGCAGCTTGGAAAACGGTCCTTCCACCAGTTCCAGCGACACGCGGCGAATGCCTTGCGCGTCCAAGCTGTGGATGTTGCGGGTGGTAAAGCTCTGGCGCACCCCGGCAAAGCTGATGCCCACCTGCGCTGTGACCTGGGCAGATTCGACTGGCCCCGCAGAGTCGATCACCTTGGCCTGGTCACACCACGGCAGAAACTGCGGGTAATGGGTCACATCAGTGACCAAATCGAACATTTGGCTAGCGCTGTACCAGATAAGGACAGATTTGTTGACGGTTTTCACGTGAAGCGCGGCTACAGGCGGTAAGAGTTCTTAGAATAGAGGTTTGCAGCGTCCATTGTATTGGGGCCGCCGCGCCCCCATCCTCCCGTATGACAAATAAGCCCGAATCGTCCACCAAAAAGAAGCCCGCCACTGGCGATTCGCGCATAGCCGACAACAAAAAAGCTGCCTTCAACTACTTTTTTGAAGAGCGCTTTGAATGCGGCATGGTGCTCGAAGGCTGGGAGGTCAAGGCCGTGCGCAACGGCAAGGTGCAGCTGACCGACGGCTACGTGATGGTGCGCAATGGCGAGCTGTTTTTGCTGGGCTGCCAGATCAATCCCCTGAAAACCGCTTCCACCCACGTCAACCCCGACAGTGTGCGCACCAAGAAGCTGTTGATGAAGAAAGACGACATCCGCCGCCTGATTGGCAAAGTGGAGCAAAAGGGCTACACCCTGGTGCCTGTCAACCTGCATTGGAAGAATGGCCGCGTGAAATGCGAGATCGCTCTAGCCAAAGGCAAGGCCGAGCATGACAAACGCTCAGTGGTAGCCGAGCGTGAAGGCAAGCGTGAAGTGGAGCGGGCCATGAAGGTGCACAACCGCTAGCGTTGGGCCTTGCACGCGACCGCAGCTTGGCCCTGACTGGACTGCTTCAGCTCAAATGCCGCAGCGGATGCGCGTCTGCCGGCCACGGGCTCGTGAAAAACGGCTGCACCATCTCTGGCGTCACGTCTTCGATGCGTGCCGGGTTCCACCGGGGCGCATGGTCCTTATCTACCGCCAGGGCGCGGATGCCTTCCACCGTTTCGCTTGCTGCACCTGCGCGCTGCAAATGTGCGGTGTGAAAGCAATGGCGCACCAAGTCACGCTCCAGCCGCAGGTCATCAGCCAGGTTCATGCTGCGGGCGCGGCGGATGAGTTCGAGGACCACGTGCAGCATCAAAGGCGAGCGTTTGCGCAGCGTGGCTGCCGTCTCCATGGCCCAGTCAGAACCTTCTTGATCCAGAGCCTGTACGATCTGCAACACGCCGGGCAAGGCAAAAATGGTATCTATTTTTATGCGATTTTGGGCTGTAGGCCCCTGAAATATCGCGGGAGCAGCTATTTTTTTAGTAGCAATCAGCGCTTCAATGAAACCTGCATCGCCGTTCTGCAAAGCAGCCAGGCCGTCCCACAGACCAGCCAGATCGGTTGCTTTGACTAGCCCATCGGCCAGGTGATTGGCAATCGCCTCATCGCCGCCGATCAACTGCCCCGTCAGCGCCAGATACTCCCCCACCCTGCCCGGGCAGCGGCTTAAAAAGTAGCCGCCACCGACATCCGGGAACAGGCCAATGCCCGTCTCAGGCATGGCCATCTTGGTACGCTCCGTGACGATGCGGTGCGAGGCCCCCTGGCTGATGCCCATACCACCCCCCATGACGATACCGTCCATGAAGGCAACGTAGGGCTTGGGGTAGGTGTGAATGAGATGGTTAAGCGCATATTCTTCGGTGAAGAAATCTTCCAACGCCGGGTCGCCTGCCAGCGCAGCCTGGTGGAAAAACCGAATGTCGCCGCCTGCGCAAAAACTGCCGAAAGGCGCAAAAGCTGGCGCGCTGGGGTCAGCCGCATGGGCCGGATTTTTACCCATGCCACGAATCGCCACCAGCTTGATGGCCGGGTTGGATTTCCACGCCAGTAGAGCTGCCGTGATGTCGCGGATCATGGGCAAGGACAAGGCGTTGAGGGCCTTGGGGCGATTGAGGGTGATCAGGCCTGCGCCGCCGCGCACTTCGGTGATGACATGGCTTTCAGACGGCATTCGTTTTCTCCTTCCAACCCAGAATTTCGTTGACCAGCAGCGCACCGATCACCAGAGCGCCGCCCAGCAGCACAGTCTGGCCGGGCACCTCGTTCGCTCCCAGCCAGGCCAGCGCAATACCAAAAATCACTTCCAACAAGGCCAGCAGCGACACCTCGGGCGCCTTGAGCACGCGCGCGCAGATCACCGACAGTGTGCAGGGAATGGCCAGCTGCACCAGGCCCAGCATGCCCAGCCAAGCCATATCTTTGCCCGAGGCGGCAAACGGAAACGCGAGCGGCAAAGTAACCAGTGAAGAAATCACTGCGCCCACCAGCACGCAAGGCACCAGGTCAATCTGGTCGCCATGGGCCTGGGCCTTTTGCACCACTGTCCAGTGTGTCGCGCCCGCCATCGGCACCGTCAGCGCCACAAGGCAGCCCACCAAGGCGCCGGGCTGGCCCATATTCATCTGCGAGCCAAACATATAGGCGATGCCCGCACCTGCGACGCCAATGGCCACCCAGGTGCGCAGCGGCAATCTATGGCCAATGAAAATGCGTGCCATCAAGGCGGTAAACAGTGGCCCGACCGACATGGTGACCAGCACATTGCCCACGCTGGTGAGGGTGAGCGCAATCATGAAGGAAGTGAACATCACGCTCCAGCAGACGCCTGAAATCCAGAATGATTTGCTGGACCAGTGCATGTTGCGGAACACGTTTTTGCCCTGCCACAGCGGCAGAATCACCAGCAGCGACAGCATGGTGAAAAAGCTGCGCCAAAACGTCACCTCAAAGCTCCTGGCATGCTCCAGCTGCCGCGTCACCACGCCCGCAATCGACCACATCAAGGCCACAGCGACCATGACCAGCACTGCTTTGCCGTGGGTTAGCTTCATAGGTTATTGCTTTAAAGGTACATAGATAAAACCAAGACAGGCCGCGAAGGACGCTAAGACTCCGCGAAGAACGCGAAAGAAAACAAAAAAGAAAACCAAGATATCGACAAACTCAGCTTACAGTGATTGCTTGCAGTCACCTTAATTTGGTATTCCTTTCGCGTCCTTCGCGTAACCTTCGCGCCCTTCGCGGCCTGTATTTGGTTTTTGTGACGCTCTCTACACTACAAAATTACCCGCGACCTGCCTTCTTGCGCTCGTGCTCCTTGAGGTAGCGCTTGCGCAGGCGAATCGACTTGGGGGTGATTTCCACCAGCTCGTCGTCTTCCAGAAATTCCACCGCAGTCTCCAGCGTGAGGATGATCGGAGGCGTGATCTTGATCGCGTCTTCTTTGCCCGACACACGGAAGTTGGTGAGCTGTTTCTGGCGCACGGCGTTGACCACCAGGTCGTTGTCGCGGTTGTGGATGCCCACGATCATGCCTTCATACACTGGGTCACCGGCCTTGACCACCATGCGGCCACGGTCATCGAGCTTGCCAAGCGAGTAGGTCACGATTTCGCCATCGTCCATCGAGATCAGCACGCCGTTTTTGCGGCCTGGGATATCGCCACGGAAGGCTTCGTAGCTGTCAAAAATGTTGCTGGCCAAACCGGTGCCGCGTGTCAAGTTCAGGAACTCGTTACGGAAACCGATCAAACCACGCGCAGGAATGCGGTACTCCAGGCGCACACGGCCACGGCCGTCCGGCTCCATATTGGCCAGGTCACCCTTGCGCTCGCCCAGGGCCTGCATCACGCCGCCCTGGTGCTGCTCTTCGATGTCCACAGTCAGCAGCTCGATAGGCTCGCACTTCTCGCCGTTGATTTCCTTGAACACCACGCGGGGCTTGCCCACGGCCAGCTCATAGCCTTCGCGGCGCATGGTCTCAAGCAAAATGGTCAGGTGCAGTTCACCACGGCCCGACACTTCAAAAATGCCATCTTCGTCGGTGTCCTTCACGCGCAGCGCCATGTTGGACTGCAGCTCGCGCTGCAGGCGGTCATACAGCTGGCGGCTGGTCACAAACTTGCCTTCGCGTCCTGCCAGTGGCGAGTTGTTGACGCAGAAGTTCATGGTCAGCGTCGGCTCGTCCACTTTGAGCATGGGCAATGGCTGGGGTGCCAGTGGGTCGGTAATGGTCACGCCCAGTGCAATGTCTTCAATGCCGTTGATCAGCACGATGTGGCCTGGGTAGGCCATTTCGCCAGCGTCCAGCGGACGGCGCTCCAGGCCTTCAAAGGTCAGCACCTGGTTGATACGGCACTTGACGGGTGCACCGTCTGGGCCAGCCATCATCACCACGTCTTGCGGCATCTTCAGCGTGCCCTGGTTGATACGGCCTACGCCGATCTTGCCGACATAGCTGGAGTAGTCCATGCTGGAGATCTGTAGCTGCAGCGGCGCAGCAGGGTCGCCCTGGTGTGCTGGCACATGGCGCAGCACGGTGTCAAACAGGGGGGCCAGGTCCTTGCCCCACTGCTCGCCTGATGCGCCCTCTTCCAGCGTGGCCCAGCCGTTGAGGCCGGATGCGTACACCACTGGAAAGTCCAGCTGCTCTTCAGTGGCGCCCAGCTTGTCAAACAGCTCAAACGCTGCGTTGATCACGTAGTCGGGGCGTGCACCAGGACGGTCCACCTTGTTGACCACGACGATGGGCTTGAGGCCAAGCGCCAGCGCTTTTTTGGTCACAAAACGGGTTTGCGGCATGGGGCCTTCGACCGCGTCAATCAGCAGCACCACACCATCCACCATGGACAGCGCACGCTCCACCTCGCCGCCAAAGTCGGCGTGGCCTGGGGTGTCAACGATGTTGATGTGGGTGCCCTGCCAGCTCACTGCGCAGTTTTTGGCCAGAATGGTGATGCCGCGCTCTTTTTCGAGGTCGTTGTTGTCCATCACGCGCTCGGTCATTTTGGCGTTTTCGCGGAAGGTGCCCGACTGGCGCAGCAGTTGGTCTACCAGCGTGGTTTTGCCGTGGTCGACGTGGGCGATGATGGCGATGTTGCGGATTTGTTGGCTCATGGTTTCTCTCTCAATGCCCCGTTCGCCCTGAGTCCGCCTGCTCAGTAACGAGCACGGGACTTTCTAGGGCTTCGACAAGCTCAGCCCGAACGGGGGTGGCTGCTTGCGAAGTCAAAATCTGATCAATTTCAATCGGTGATAACAGGCGGGTGGGGATCAGCTCACCCGCCTTGATGTGCGCTGCGCCTAACAGCGCGCGCGGTGTGTCTCCAAATACAGCGACTTGCTCTGCATCAGGCTGCTGGGTTCTGCGGCGCAGCCCGCTCAAAAAGCGTCCTGCATTGTCGCTGTCCAGTGTGACCTGGACATGACCATCCAGCAGGCTGTCCACAGGCTGCAGGCAGGCCATGCGCTCGGCTTCGCTCATGGCCTCAAGCTGCTGCAAAGTCACCGCACGGCTGACATCCAGTGCACCCGTGCGCGTACGGCGCAGCGCGCTCAGATGCGCACCGCAGCCCAGCGCCTCACCAATATCTTCACCCAGGGTGCGGATATAGGTGCCTTTGCTGACGGTAGCTACTATTTTAATAGCTGCTCCCGCGATATTCTGTTGGGCTAGAGCGATATTTAGCTTATAAATTGTGACATCCCGCGCGGCGCGCTCTACCGTGACGCCCTCGCGCGCATACTCGTACAGCGCCTTGCCGTCTTTTTTGAGTGCACTGTGCATCGGAGGCACCTGGCGGATGGGGCCCGTGAAGAGCTTTTGCACCCGATCAATGTCAGCCTGGGTGACATTGACTGCGCGCTGCTCGATCACCTCGCCTTCGGCATCGCCTGTAGACGTCTTGATGCCCAGCACGGCAGTGGCTTCATAGGTTTTGTCGGCTTCGAGCTGCAAGGCGCTGAATTTGGTAGCTGCGCCAAAGCACAGCGGCAATACACCTGTGGCCAGTGGGTCCAGCGTGCCGGTATGGCCCGCTTTTTCTGCGCGCAGCAGCCATTTGGCTTTTTGCAGCGCATCATTACTGGACAAGCCCAGTGGTTTATCTAGCAGCAACACCCCATGCACCGGGCGACGCTGCACCCTTGTGCTGGGGGTCGCGCCCCCACGCTTCCCCGCTTCGCGTGGTCCGCTGCCCCCCAAGGGGGCCTTCGCACCTTGGGACGGCCCGGCGGTGCTCATTCTTATTCCTCAGCCTCTTCGTTCTTGGAACGCGATGCCACAGCCTTGCTGATCAGGGCGTTCATGTCTGACGCCCGCTCAATGCTGCGGTCAAAATGGAAATGCAAGGTCGGCACGGTGTGGATATGCAGTTTTTTGAACAGGCCGTTGCGCAGAAAACCCGCCGCCTGGTTCAGGCCTTCGGTGGCCAGCTCAGGGTCGCCCGTCAGCAGGCTGAAATACACCTGCGCATGGGCGTAGTCAGGCGTGACTTCCACTGCGTTGATCGTCACCATGCCCACACGCGGGTCTTTCAACTCGCGCGCAATCAACTCTGCCAGATCCCGCTGGATCTGGTCGCCGACCCGCAGGCCGCGATTGGGAGTGGATGTTTTTTTCTTGGGCATGGGGTCAGATCACAGTGCCAGCCACCAGCGGTCTACACGCGGTAGGTAAATTTTTTCAGGGTTGTGCGACATGGCTACACGCACGGCTTGTCCCGTAATGCGCTGCACATCGATAAAGCCGATAAAGCGCGAGTCGTTGCTGTTGTCGCGGCTGTCACCGAGCACCATCACATGGCCTGCAGGCACCTCAATGGCATCGAAATCACGAAAACGGTTCAAGCGCTCAATGCGCGCCACCTGGATATGCTTGCCACCAATATCTTCACTCCAAATCTGCGCGTTGATCACACCAGATTCCGTGGGTATCGCCCTGGAAGGCTCTATCAGCCTGCGCTCGATCACCTGTCCGTTGATGGTCAGGGTGTTGTCATGCATCTCCACCACATCGCCTGGGATGGCCACCACGCGCTTGATCAGGTTGAGCTCGTCTTTAGGTGAATCAAAGGTAATCACATCACCACGCGCCGGGCTGTCCCAGCGTGCCAGATGCTGCAAGGTAAACGGCACACGCAGGCTGTAGGCCAGCTTGTTGACAATCACCCGGTCGCCCGAGATCAATGTCGGGTTCATGGAAGACGAAGGAACCAGGTTCCAGTCTGCCACAGCAGAGCGGAACACAAACATCAGGCTGACAAACAACAAAAAGCCTTTGTTGTTACGCCATAATTTTTTCATTGCTTCCATGGTGTGCCCCTTGCATCTGCCTGCTACAGCGTACGCGCCACTTCCTTGATCTCGAAGAACTCCAGCACGTCATTTTCCTGAATGTCGTTGTAGTTCTTGATGTTCAAGCCGCACTCGAAGCCTTCCTTGACTTCCTTGGCATCGTCCTTGAAACGCTTGAGCGATTCGAGTTCGCCGGTGAAGATCACCACGTTGTCGCGCAGCAGGCGCAGCTTGGCGCTGCGCAGGACACGGCCCGAGGTAACCATACAGCCCGCAATCGAACCGATCTTGGAGACGCGGAACACCTGACGGATTTCGGCAGTGCCCAACACTTCTTCCTTCTTGTCGGGCGTGAGCATGCCGCTCATGGCCGCTTTCACGTCGTCTACTGCGTCATAAATGATGTTGTAGTAGCGGATGTCGATACCGTTGTTCTCCGAGAGCTTGCGCGCACCGGCATCAGCACGGGTGTTAAAGCCGATGATCACCGCCTTGGAAGCAATGGCCAGGTTCACGTCGGATTCAGAGATGCCGCCCACGGCGGTAAACACCATCTGCACCTTGACCTCGGGGGTGGACAGCTTGAGCAGCGACTGGGCCAGTGCTTCCTGTGAGCCCTGTACGTCGGCCTTGACAATGATAGGCAGGGTTTTGACCTCGCCCGCATTGATGTCGGTGAACATGTTTTCCAGCTTGGCCGCCTGCTGCTTGGACAGCTTGGTGTTGCGGAACTTGCCTGCGCGGTAGGTGGCAATCTCGCGCACACGGCGCTCGTCCTGCATCACCATGAACTCGTCGCCTGCGCCGGGCACTTCGGCCAAGCCCTGGATTTCCACCGGAATGGAAGGGCCTGCAGACTTGATCGGCTGGCCGTTTTCGTCCAGCATGGCGCGTACACGGCCATAGGTGGAGCCCACCAAGACCATATCGCCCGCCTTGAGCGTGCCGGTTTGCACCAGCACGGTAGCCACAGGGCCGCGGCCCTTGTCCAGCTGCGCTTCGATGACCAGGCCTTTGGCCATGGCGTCGACTGGGGCCTTGAGCTCCAGCACTTCAGCCTGCAACAGCACCTGCTCGAGCAGGTCGTCAATGCCCTGACCGGTTTTGGCCGAGACGGCCACAAACGGTGAATCACCGCCAAACTCTTCAGGCACCACTTCTTCAGCCACGAGTTCGTTTTTCACGCGCTCAGGGTTGGAGTCAGGCTTGTCGATCTTGTTGATGGCCACCACGATAGGGACACCTGCCGCTTTGGCGTGCTTGATGGCTTCTTTGGTTTGCGGCATCACGCCGTCGTCAGCCGCCACCACCAGAATCACAATGTCGGTGGCTTTGGCACCGCGGGCACGCATGGCCGTGAAGGCCTCGTGACCGGGGGTGTCGAGGAAGGAAATCATGCCGCGTGGCGTCTCGACGTGGTAGGCACCGATATGCTGCGTAATGCCACCTGCTTCGCCAGACGCCACCTTGGCACGCCGGATGTAGTCCAGCAGCGAGGTCTTGCCATGGTCCACGTGGCCCATGACGGTAACCACCGGAGCGCGGGGCAGCAGCTCAGCGGTCTGCTCGGTGCTGTCTTCGTCGGTAAAGGCTTCGGGGTCGTCCAGCGCAGCCACGATGGCTTTGTGGCCCAGTTCTTCCACCACGATCATGGCGGTGTCCTGGTCCAGCGGCTGGTTGATGGTGACCATCTGGCCCAGCTTCATGAGCTTCATGATCACTTCGGACGACTTGACCGCCATCTTGTGTGCCAGCTCGGCCACGGTGATGGTTTCGGGCACGTGGACTTCCAGCACGCGTGCTTCTACGGGTGCGGCGGCTGTCACGGGTTGATCATCATCCCCACGGCGCTTGCCGCGCGGGCCCGAGCGCCAGTTGTTACGGCCTACGCCGCCGCTGGTGTCGCCACGGGTTTTGATTTCTTTCTTCTTGGCCGGATCGCCGCCCCAGCTGGAGGACAGCTTCTCGGATTTGATTTCGGTTTTGGCGCCGCGCGGGCCGCTGGTGGGCGAGGCCGCTGTGCCAGGCGCCTTGGGTGCGGCTGCGGGCTTGTGCAGTGTGCCTTTGACGCCATCTTTGGCCACCGGCTTGGCTTCTTCAGGCTTTTTGGCCACGAGCACGCGCTTGGGCGCGTTCATCATGGCGCGGATGCCTTCGGCCTCAGCCAGCGCCTTGCGGCGGCGCTCGTCCAGGTCCTTGGCGCGGGCCACATCATCGGCCTTGGCTTCAGCAGCAACGCGAGCGGTTTCGTTGGCACTGGCTTTGGCCTGGTCAGCCACTGCGGCTGCTGCGGCCTCTTTGTCGGCCTGCTCGGTGTTCTTGCTGGCCTGCACAGCCTCTTTTTCGGCTTTGACCGCCAGCTTGCGCGCGGCATCCTCGGCCTGCATCTGCGCTAGCGTTTTGGTAGCTGCTGGCGCGGCATTTTCCTGCTCTGCGCCCTCTTTTTTCACGTCGTCCTGGGCACGGGTAGCGTCCACAACGGCTTTCTGGGCCATTTCCATGTCGCGCGCTTCCTGCGCTTCGCGCAGACGGCGGCGCTCGGCCAGCTCTTCTTCCTGGCGGCGCAGCAGCTCGGCTTGGCGGCGCGCTTCTTCCTCGCGGCGGGTCAGCTCGGCATCGTCGATCACGGGTGCGGCAGACTCTGCAGAGGCTGACGAAGCTTCCACCTCGTCGTCGCGCTGCACAAAGGTGCGTTTTTTACGCACTTCCACCTGGATGGTGCGGGCTTTGCCGGTGGCATCGGCCTGCTTGATCTCGGTGGTGGATTTTTTCACCAGCGTGATCTTCTTGCGCTCGGCCGTGGCGGTGCCATGGCTGGTCTGCAAAAAGCTCAGCAGTTTCTGCTTGTCGGCATCGGTCAGCGCGTCGTCGGCCGAGGCCTTGGGCACGCCAGCGCTTTTAAGCTGCTCGAGCAGCGTATCGGTGGGTTTTTTGAGTTCGTTTGCAAACTCGGAGACTGTGGTGCTTGACATAATGATGGGGTGTCTCCATGGTGTTACTCGACAGCTGGTTTGGCATCGCTTGCAGCGACATCATTGGCAAACCAGTGTTCACGCGCTTTCATGATGAGCGCTGTCGCCTCTTCGGCAGACTGACCGGTGATATCGGTCAGCTCATCGGTGGCCAGATCGGCCAGGTCATCACGGGTGTGCACGCCAGATTCCACTAGCTTGGCAATCAGCGCAGGCGTCAAACCATGCAGGTCCTTGAGGTCCTGGCTGACCTCTTCAACAGACTCTTCCTTGGCAATGGCCATGGTCAGTAATGCGTCTTTGGCACGGGTGCGCAGCTCGGTGACGGTGTCTTCGTCGAAGCTCTCGATCTCCAGCATTTCCTGCAGCGGCACATAAGCCACTTCTTCCAGGCTGGTGAAGCCTTCTTCGATCAGAATGTCGGCCACTTCCTGGTCTACGTCCAGCTTGGCCATAAACAGGGCGCGGGTACCTTCGGTCTCCACAGCCTGCTTCTGCGCGGATTCCGCAGCGTCCATGATGTTGATCTTCCAGCCCGTGAGGTCGGAAGCCAGGCGCACGTTCTGCCCACCGCGACCGATCGCAATGGCCAGGTTTTCCTCGTCCACCACTACATCCATGGCGTGGCGCTCTTCGTCCACCACAATCGAGGTGACGTTGGCCGGGGCCAAGGCGCCGATCACAAACTGCGCCGGGTCTTCGCTCCACAAAACGATATCCACGCGCTCGCCGGCCAGTTCGTTGGTGACTGCGTTGACGCGCGAACCACGCACGCCCACGCAGGTGCCGATCGGGTCCACGCGCTTGTCGTGGGACAGCACGGCGATCTTGGCGCGCGAGCCTGGGTCACGGGCGCAGGATTTGATCTCCAGCAGGCCCTGCTCGATCTCGGGCACTTCGTTGCGGAACAGCTCGATCATGTAGGACGGGGCCGAGCGGCTCAAAATAATGGGGGCGCCACGCAGGGTGGTGTCCACTTCCATGATCATGGCGCGCACGCGATCACCCGAGCGCAGGTTTTCTTTGGGGATCATCTCGCTGCGTCGCAGGCGGCCTTCGACACGGCCGCTCTCGACGATGATGTCGCCCTTGTCCATGCGCTTGACGGTGCCGACAAAAATCTTGTCGCCACGGCTCATGAAGTCGTTGAGCAAAATCTCGCGCTCGGCGTCGCGGATTTTCTGCAAGATCACCTGCTTGGCAGCCATGGCACCAATACGGCCAATGGGCACGGATTCCACCGGCTTTTCAATATAGTCGCCCTCTTCGATGTCGGCGATCTGGTCACGCGCATCCATCAGCATTTCTTCGGCGTCGGGGTTTTGCAGGCCGGCGTCGTCGGCCACCACCAGCCAGCGGCGGAAAGTTTCGTAGTTGCCCGAATCGCGGTCCAACGCCACACGGATCTCCACGTCGCCGTGGCCTTCGTTCTGGTGCAGCTTTTTTGTGGCTTGCGCCAGCGCGGCTTCCACCGCGCCAAACACCACGTCCTGCTCGACGTTTTTCTCACGGGAAATGGCTTCAATCAGCATCAACATTTCGCGGTTCATGTCACTACACTCCTATTGTTCAATCAGTTCTTGCCTCAAAACCCGGGCCTTATGCCGCCTTGGGTTTGCGGCCTTTAAAGTCCACAATCGGCGCCAGTCGCGCCTCACGCAATTCATCCAAAACAAATCCCAGCGCCTGCATGGCTGCTGGCGCCTTTTTCTTGCTCACCCGCGCACCGGGCTTGGGCTGCGGCGCATCGCTCCAGACGATCTGCCAGCCCGACTCTGCCTTTTCCAGCGTGCCGCGAAACTTTTTGCGGTTCGCATTCACCTGGCCCTGCGCGGCCTCACCCATCGGTGCCTTGAGGGTGATGTCAATCACCTCACCCACAAAGCGCTCAAAATCTGCCGCATGGCGCAGTGGCCGGTCAATCCCCGGCGACGACACTTCCAGGCGGCGGTACTCAATCTCCTCGACCTCCAGTGCAAACTGCAGCTGGCGTGTCACGCGCTCACAGTCTTCCACTGCCACCAGCGCATCCGCTGCGCCTGCAGTCCAGGGATGGTCAATCGTGATGCGCAGCAGGCCGCCTGCTGAGCGCTCCAGCTCTACCAGGTCGTAACCCAAACCACTGACCGTGGTTTCAACAATCGTCTGCAAACTCACGCTAGCCCAGCCTTTGTATCCACAAGCCCCATAAAAATTAGCCAAACAGCCTAGCCCGCCGAAGCCTCAGGGCCTTGGCACACCAAACACGTTCAGCCAAAAAAAAACGGGCGCTTGATGCCGCCCGTTTGGTCGATATGTATCTGATTATAAAGGATTTTCAGGCGTTTGCCAAGCCCCCGGATGGAGTATTTTGCAGTGCAGCAATCCGCTTGTGCATCAGGGCAAACCACAGGGGCGGCAGCATGGCCAGCAGCAGGCAGCCGGCGTAGCCTGTGGGCAACTGGGGGCCGGGCAGTGGCTCCAGCGTGGGGTACGGCTTCCAGGCGTGCATGTGGTGGTCAGAGTGGCGCTGCAGGTTGGCCAGCAGGCTGTTGGTCACCACATGGTCGGCGTTCCAGGCGTGCATCATGCCAAAGGCTTCGCGCTTGCTGCCATCGGCCTTGCGCTGCAGCCCGTAGTGCTCAATATAGTTCACGATCTCCAGCAGCAGGAAAGCCAGGCAGGACTGGCCTACAAAAAATGCTACATATTTAATAGCTGCTCCCGCGACTAAATATTGGGCTGGCAGCACAATAAGCATCAAGGAAACGACTGTGCTCCACAGCAGCGGGCTGCGCAGCCAGGTGGATTTCATCTGCTGCAGGCGCAGGCCTTCCAGCCGCCAGCCACTGGCCAGGCTGCCCCACAGGGTGCGCGGTAAAAAGCGGTACAGGCTCTCGCCGTAGCGGGCCGAGGCCGGGTCGTCGTAGGTGGCTGCACGCGGGTGGTGGCCACGGTAATGCTCCACCATGAAGTGGCCGTAGCAGACGCTGGTCATCAGCACCCAGCCACCGAGGCGGTCGATTTTGGATTTGCTATGGCCCAGCTCATGGGCCAGGGTGATGCCCTGGGCCCCCGTAACGTACCCCACAGCAAAGGTCACGCCCAGCATTGTCAGCCAGTCGCTGTGCACAGCGGCGTAGGCCCCCAAGCCGATCAGCGCCAGCTGCAACAGCACATACAAGCGCAGGATCCAGCTGAAGTAGCCCATGCTGGTACCAGTGGCCACAGCAGCGGGCGATGATTTGCCACCAGGCCAGAACAGTTCCAGCAAGACAATACTGCCCCACACGGCCAGGGTCAGGGGCCCGCTCAGATGGGGCATCAACAGCACGCCCGCAATGGCGTTAATGGGCAAAGCCAGGATGATCAAAAAACGAAAGTCAGACATTCTCATACACAGGACTTTGACACAGCTTGCGCGCGCTGGCAAGCCTTGCGCCGCAAAACACAAAGACCCAATGGGATAATCCCCCCATGAATCCCCTGCTCTCCAAACTCCAGCCTTACCCTTTTGAACGGCTCAAGGCGCTGTTTGCCCCCATCACCCCCAACCCCGCCTACCGCGCCATCAGCCTGGGCATCGGCGAGCCCAAGCATGCTACGCCGCAGCTTATCAAGGACGCGCTGACCCAGCATCTGCAAGGCCTGGCGGCCTATCCGGCCACTGCGGGCGAGCCTGCCCTGCGCCAGGCCTGTGCGGCCTGGCTGCAGCGCCGCTATGGCGTAGCGTTGGACGCAGCCACTCAAGTGCTGCCGGTCAATGGCTCTCGCGAAGCCCTGTTCTCACTCACCCAAGCCGTAATCGACCCCACGCGTGCCAACGCTACAGTGATCAGCCCTAACCCGTTCTACCAAATCTATGAAGGCGCAGCGCTGCTGGCAGGGGCGCAACCCTATTACGTAGCCAGCAACCCGGCGCGCAACTTTGCCATCGACTGGGACAGCGTGCCCGCCAGCGTGTGGGCCCAGACCCAGCTGATCTTTGCCTGCTCGCCGGGCAACCCTACCGGCGCGGTGATGGACCTGGCCGAATGGGACAAGCTGTTTGCGCTGAGCGATCAATATGGCTTTGTCATTGCGTCGGACGAGTGCTACAGCGAGATCTATTTCCGCGACGAGCCGCCATTGGGCGGCCTGGAAGCTGCGTTTAAGCTCGGGCGCAGCGACTTCAAAAACCTGGTGGCCATGACCTCGCTGTCCAAGCGCAGCAATGTGCCGGGCATGCGCAGCGGCTTTGTGGCGGGCGACGCGCGCATCATGAAGCAGTTTTTGCTCTACCGCACCTACCACGGCAGCGCTATGAGCCACACCGTGCAGGCCGCCAGCATCGCCGCCTGGAACGATGAGCAGCATGTGGTGGATAACCGCGCCATGTACCGCGAAAAGTTTGCCCAGGTCACGCCCCTGCTGGCCCAGGTGCTGAATGTCAAGCTGCCTGACGCGGCCTTCTACCTGTGGGCGCAAATACCGGCAAATGTGTGTGGCGGCTCGGACACGGTGTTCGCCGCCCGGCTGTTAGAACAATACAATGTGACCGTGCTGCCGGGCAGCTACCTGGCGCGCGATGCGCAGGGACACAACCCCGGCGCAGGCTTCGTGCGCATGGCGCTGGTCGCACAAACGCCAGAATGCGTGGAAGCGGCGCAGCGTATCGTCGAATTTGTCCGTCAAAACTCTGTTTAATCTTTCTTTTTCCTTTCTGTTTTTTCAAAGAATATCCAATGACCCAACAACTGCAAACCATTATCGACGCCGCCTGGGAAAACCGCGCTACCCTGTCTCCCGCTGCTGCCCCCAAGGAAACCCTGGACGCCGTGGAGCACGTGATCAGCGAGCTCAACAAAGGCAAGCTGCGCGTGGCCACGCGCGAGAGCGTGGGCGTGTGGACCACCCACCAGTGGATCAAAAAAGCCGTGCTGCTGTCGTTTCGCCTCAAGGACAACCAGGTGGTCAAGGCTGGTGACCTGGGCTTTTATGACAAGGTGCAAACCAAATTTGCCCATCTGAACGAAGACGAGATGAAAGCCACCGGCGTGCGCGTGGTGCCCCCTGCGGTAGCGCGGCGCGGCAGCTACATCGCCAAGGGCGCGATCTTGATGCCCAGCTATGTCAACATCGGCGCCTATGTGGACGAAGGCACCATGGTGGATACCTGGGCTACGGTGGGCAGCTGTGCGCAGGTCGGCAAAAACGTGCACCTGTCTGGCGGCGTAGGTCTGGGCGGCGTGCTGGAGCCGCTGCAGGCCAACCCCACCATCATCGAGGACAACTGCTTTATCGGCGCGCGCTCCGAAGTGGTGGAAGGCGTGATTGTCGAGGAAAACTCGGTGATTTCCATGGGCGTATACATTGGCCAGAGCACCAAGATTTATGACCGCGCCACCGGCACCGTGACCTATGGCCGCATTCCTGCAGGCTCGGTAGTGGTCAGCGGCAACCTGCCCAGCGCTGACGGAAAATACAGCCTGTACTGCGCCGTGATCGTCAAGCGTGTTGACGCGCAAACCCGCGCCAAAACCAGCCTGAACGACCTGCTGCGTGACTGATTTGGGGCTAAATATATAGGCTAATCCCGCGCCAAGCCAATGGAATATCGCGGGAGCAGCTATTAAAATGATAGTTAACAGGAGAAACTGACATGAGCACGATGGAACGTATTTTGAAGCTGATGGCCGAGAAAAAGGCCTCTGACGTCTATCTCTCGGCCTACTCTCCTGCCACCATCAAGATCAACGGCCAGTGCGTGCCGATCAACAGCCAGGCGCTGCCTGCGGACGCGCCGAAAAACTTCCTGGCCGAGGTGCTGCCGCCCACGCGCATCGAGGAGCTGGAGGAAAACGGCGAGCTCAACATGGCCCACGCCCTGCCCGGCGTAGGCAACTTCCGTATCAGCGCCATGCGCCAGCGCGGCACCTATGCCGTGGTCATCCGCTACATCGCCACCGATATCCCCCTGCTGGAGACGCTGAACGTGCCGCCAGTGCTGAGCGACCTGATCATGGAAAAGCGCGGCCTGATCCTGATGGTGGGTGCCACGGGTGCGGGCAAGTCCACCACCCTGGCCGCCATGATCGACCAGCGCAACATGAAGGTGCCAGGCCACATCCTGACGGTAGAAGACCCGGTGGAATTTCTGTTCACCAACAAAAAGTCCATCGTCAACCAGCGCGAGGTGGGCTCGGACACCAACTCGATGCAGGTGGCGCTGAAAAACGCGCTGCGCCAGGCCCCGGACGTGATTCTGATTGGCGAAATCCGCGACCGCGAAACCATGTCAGCCGCCATCGCCTACGCCCAGTCAGGCCACCTGTGCCTGGCCACCATGCACGCCAACAACAGCTACCAGGCACTCAACCGGATTTTGAGCTTCTATCCCGTCGAAGTGCGCAACACCATGCTGGGCGACCTATCGTCAGCGCTCAAAGCCATCGTTTCGCAGCGCCTGCTGCGTACCGTGCACGGCACACGCACCCCGGCGGTGGAGGTGATGCTCAACACCAAGCTGGTGCAGGACCTGATTGAAAAAGGCGACTTTTCCGGCGCCAAGGAAGCCATGGAAAACTCCATGGTCGAAGGCTCGCAGACCTTCGAGCAGGACATTGCCCGACTGATTGTGGAAGGCACCATCGAGCGCAAGGAAGGCCTGACCTACTCCGACAGCCCGACCAACCTGATGTGGCGCCTGGCGAACGACTTTGCCAAGGCGCAAAAAGCCCAGGAGCCCGAGGCTGAGATCGACGACACGCCGTCGTTCACCGAGATCACGCTGGATGTGAAGCACGAAAGCTAAGGCCTGCTGCACCACCATGCCCGACCCACTTGCCACCCTGCGCCTTGCTGAACAGCTGATCGCCTGCCCCTCGGTCACGCCGCTGGACGCGGGCTGCATGGACATCATCGCCCAGCGCCTGCAGCCGCTGGGCTTTGCCTGCGAGTGGATGGACAGCGGCCCGGACAGCTTTCGGGTTCGAAATTTATGGGCAAAACGGCCTGCAGCCCAAAAGAATATCGCGGGAACAGCTAGCAAAAAGATAGCAACTTTCGTCTTTGCAGGGCATACTGATGTGGTGCCCACCGGCCCGCTGGAGCAGTGGCAATTCCCGCCGTTTGCCCCCACCCACCATGATGGCAAGCTCTACGGCCGCGGCACCAACGACATGAAAACCTCCATCGCCGCCATGGTGGTGGCAGTGGAAGAATTCGTGGCAGCCCAGCCCGATGCACCGCTCGACATCGCCTTCATGCTCACCAGCGACGAGGAAGGCCCCGCGCTGGACGGCACTATCAAGATGTGCGAACAGCTCACCGCGCGCGGCCAGGCGCTGGACTACTGCATCGTCGGCGAGCCCACCAGCGTGCTGAAAACCGGCGACATGGTCAAAAACGGCCGCCGCGGCACGCTCAGCGGCAAGCTCACCATCCTGGGCATCCAGGGCCACATCGCCTACCCGCACCTGGCCAAAAACCCCATCCACATAGTCGCGCCCATCCTGGCCGATCTGGTCAAAATCGAATGGGACCGAGGCAACGCCTACTTTCAGCCCACCAGCTGGCAGATGAGCAATATCCACGGTGGCACCGGCGCGGGCAATGTGATTCCCGGCCAGGTAGTGATTGATTTCAATTTCCGTTTTTGCACCGAGTCCAGCCCCGAGAGCCTGCAGCAGCGCCTGGAGGACGTGCTACAGCAGCACGGCTTGCAAGCCACTACAGACTACACCCTGGCCTGGACCCTAGGCGGCCTGCCCTTTCTGACCCCTGTACGCGAGGACACATCGCATGGTGTCGGCAGCCTGATCAACGCCGTGCGCGCCGCCATCACCGCCGAAACCGGCCTCACCACCGAGCTGTCCACCACCGGCGGCACCAGCGACGGCCGCTTCATCGCCAAAATCTGCCCCCAAACGATAGAGCTGGGGCCACCCAACGCCATGATCCACAAGATCAACGAACATCTGTCGGTGGCAGATATTGAGCCTTTGAAGAACATCTACCGGCGGGTGCTGGAGAATTTGGCTGCTGGTTAGTTTTGTAGTTTGCAAAAGTCTGAAATCGGGCTTCCGGACGCGAAGGGCGCGAAAATTACGCGAAGGACGCGAAAGAAGACAAAACAGCCAAAGTGAGAAAGGAATTTCAAGCTTGGATTGATTCCAAGTTTGGTGTTTATTTTTGTATTATTTTTGTATCTTCTTTTTCGCGTCCTTCGCGTAATTTTCGCGCCCTTCGCGTCCGGAAGTTCTCTTCTAAACCCCGTAAAAAAATAACGTCACCCGTTCCTTGACCAAGACAAGACGCATAAGCTGGCAAGCCTGCTAAGGCATGCGTGCAAAAGACAGCGTGTCACACAGCGTCAACATAACGCACACTCTGAAGTCGGCTTGGCCGTTGTCTTTAATATTGATGTTCGCGTCATAGGTGGTTTTCCCGTCTACGAATTTTCCCTGCCAGCCTTTTTTGGCATCTTTGCGGATGTCTTTGATGACGACTTTGCCCAGGCTGCTGGGCTCGCCGGGTTTGAGGGTCTCTTCAATGACGGTGGCGCATAGGTCAGCGGCTGCGCTGCAAGGTGCGATGTCGATGATGGCCGAGCCGTCTGTGGCGCGCCACTTGCCAGCCAGCTCTGAGGATGCGTGCACCACATGGGGCATGATGGCAGCGATGAGAACTGCTAAAGCTACTGCCCACTGAAATCTGGGCATATCCAAGGGCCTGATGTCTGAGAAAAATGGCATGCGCATCTCCTTTTAGATGCGCAGATAATAAAAGTCTGCTGCGCCTGAAACCTTTGATTCTGGTTAAATGCAGGCGCATAGCCATAAGCAAAACATAAGCACCCACCGCATGAAAAAAGAGCATATTGCCCCCTTCTTTGCCACGCTCAAGGCAGCCAATCCGCAGCCTAACACCGAGCTGGAATACACCAGCGTGTTTGAGCTGCTGGCCGCTGTGCTGCTGAGCGCGCAGGCCACCGATGTGGGCGTCAACAAAGCTACGCGCAGGCTGTTTCCGGTAGCCAATACGCCGCAGGCTATTCTGGATTTGGGCTTGGCGGGGCTGGAGAGCTATATCAAAACCATTGGCCTGTACCGCAGCAAAGCCAAGCACCTGATGCAAACCTGCCAGATCCTCGTGCAGCAGCACGCTGGCGTGGTGCCGCGCACGCGCGAGGCGCTGGAGGCTCTGCCGGGGGTGGGCCGCAAAACGGCCAATGTGGTGCTCAATGTGGCCTTTGGCCAGCCCACCATGGCGGTGGACACGCATATCTTTCGCATGGGCAACCGCACCGGGCTGGCTCCGGGCAAAACGCCCTATGAGGTGGAGATGGGGCTGGTCAAGCGCATCCCCACTGAATACCTGGTGGATGCACACCACTGGCTGATTTTGCATGGCCGCTATGTCTGCCAGGCGCGCAAACCGTTATGCTATCAATGTGGTGTGGCATCCTACTGTGCGTTCAAGCCCAAAACTGCTGCACCATAACCTGCTGCGCACCGTATAGCGGCTTAGGACCGATTCGATCTCAGACACGTGCGTTGTGCAGCATCAAGGTAAAACGCCCCTCAAGACCACGGCCCGATGGCGCATCCAGCAGCTCAAAGCCCATACCCAGCAGCGCGCTGACGCGCTGCACGATCGACAGACCCAGCCCGCTGCCGTATTCGTCGCTGGCACTCAGGCGCACAAAAGCCTGCATGGCATGCTGGCGCTGCTCAAGCGACAAGCCAGGGCCATTGTCAATCACTGACAGATGCACCTTATCGGCCTGCCGCGAAACTACAACATCAATGCCAGCATCCTGCGGGCTGTAGCGTAGCGCGTTGTCAAGCACATTGCGCAAGGCGATGCCAAGCAACTCGCTGTCGCTATTCACACACAGCGGCTCAACCTGTGTGCGCACCTGGATACGCCGCCGCTGGGCCAAACTGCGGCTGCCATCGACAGTGCGCGCTACCAGCACGGCCAGGTTCACAGGTTCGTCGCGCGCAGACATGGCATCGGACTGCAGGCTGTCCATGCGTGCCAGTTCGAGGAGCTGCTCAGCCACACGCGAGGTGCGGTCAATACCGTCAATCAGCCGCGTCAACGCTGCATCGCGCTGCACTGCATCACGTGTGCGCATCGCTACCTGCGCCTGCACGCGCAGCACAGCCAATGGTGTACGCAACTCATGCGCAGCATCGCCGATAAAGCGCTGCTGCGCTTCGCGCGCCTGCGCCGCGCGCTGCAGCATATCGTTGAAGGTGTTGACCAGCGGCACCGCTTCGCTCGGCAAGCCAGTCGCCGACAGCGCAGTGTGGTCGTCTGGACGGCGCTGCGCAACGCTGTTGCGCAACCGGCGCAAGGGCTGTGCAGTCCACATGCCCACAGCCAGCAGGCACGGCGTCAGGAGCAGCAGCAACCACAGCAAACCGAACAGACCTTCTTTTGCTTCCAGCATGGCGGCCACCTGGCGCTGCTCGACACTTGAGCCTACCTGCACCTGAATTTCACCATTAGCATCGTTCAACGAGTACACGCGCCATACCACGCCCTGCATACGGGCTGTGCTGAAACCGGGGTCAAAGCGCGGGTTCAAAGGCTCGCCAGGCGTCGTCGAGGCCCGGCTCACCAGGCGTTGGTCGCGGGTCCAAACCTGGTAGTTGAATTCGTAGGCCGCTTTCAAGTCAACGCCTTCCTTTGGCAGCTCAAAATTAGTCGGCTCTGGATGTACGACCAGTACACGCGGAAACGCCCTCAATATCACTTCGGCGTTCAGCCGCAGTTCATCGTCGTAGCGGCGGCTACGCTCCTGCGATGCATCCCACCACGCCCACAGCGAATAGCCGCTCCACACCACCAGACAGGTCACCAGTGTGGTCGCCACCGAGCGCGCCTGGAATGAACGCAGCCACGATGGCGCAGTCATGGCCGCTCCACGCTGTAGCCCAGCCCCCGGCGCGTGCGGATGAAGTCACGGCCAAGCTTACGTCGCAGCTGGGATATGTAAACCTCAACCGCGTTGCTGCTGACCTCACGCTCCCACTGGAACAGCGTCTCTTCCAGCTCACCGCGGGTGACAATACGCCCTGCGCGTTCCATCATGAAAGCAGCGATCGTGTACTCGCGCGCCGTCAACTCGATCAGTGTGCCCTCGACACTGATACGCTTGGAGACGCTGTCCAGCGTCACAGCGCCGATCTCGATCAGCGGGTCGGCCCGGCCATTGAGCCGCCGCGTCACAGCGCGCACGCGCGCGGTCAGCTCGTCCAGATCGAAGGGTTTGAGGATGTAGTCGTCGGCCCCAGCATCCAGCCCGATGATGCGATCACCTATCCGGTCGCGCGCAGTGACGATCAGCACCGCAGTCTTGCTGCCGCGTGTACGTAGCGTGCGCAGCACGTCCAGTCCATCGCGGCCGGGCAGCCCAAGGTCAAGCAGAACGGCCTCGTACTCGTGCGTCAGCGCAGCCTGGCGTGCAGCGTCGCCGTCACGCACCCAGTCGACTGCATAGCCGTCCTGTTCGAGGCCGATCTGCATCGACTCTCCGAGCATCTTGTCATCTTCCACTAGCAGCAATCGCATCGTTCGTGCACCTGGAACCATCTGGACGCAGATTATCGACTGTGCACCTGAGGTGAATCTGAGGCTTGGCTTCAGACTCACCTCAGGTGCTGGTGGCAATATTGTGATGTCTCACTTTGAATGGACTATCCCATGATATTGCACTGCTTTGTCTTACCGTGTGCGCTGGCATTGCTACCAATTGCTACCGCGCCATCACTGTCTGGTCTGTGGAGCTTTGAAGGCGATGGCACTGTCGTCGAATTCAAGTCCTGCGGCAATGCCGTTTGCGCCACCGTGCGCCGCACATCTCCCAAAAACGATCAAGCGACAGACAACCTGAAATGCGGCCAGATAGTTATGGGCGGCATGAAGCCCGAGCGTGGTGCGGTTCACTACCGCGGCTGGGTGCTTGATCCTGCATCGCACAGGCGCTACAACGCGCGGATTGAGCCTGATACGGGTGCGTTGAAGTTGGCTGTGAGTGCAATGGGGGGCTTGTTCAGCGAGACATACCGACTTCGTCCGGTGGTCGGTGCCATCGAATCATGCCAGTCCTGAAGGTGCACGCTGTCATGTTCGCATTCATAAAGACCCGACCGCGTTGCGCCTGCTGGCTTCTGCTGGGTGTGCTGGCTTTGACCGGCTGCTCCAGTGCGCGTCCCCCTTGGGTGAATGCGCCGACAGCAGCGCTGCCAGATAACACGCTCTACCGTCTGGCCGCACGGGCTCCCTATTCAGCGCAGCACGATTTGACGGTAGTGCTCAGCTTCTCCGGTGGAGGCTCGCGTGCCGCTGCATTTGCGCACGGTGTCTTGCTGGAGCTGGCTGCAACCCGCATCCAATGGCAAGGCCGTACGACCACCCTGCTGGACGAAGTAGACCTGGTGAGCGGCGTCAGCGGCGGCAGCGTTGCCGCAGCCTATTTTGTTGCCTTTGGTGCTGCTGGCCTGCATCGCTTTCCTGAAGCGTTTTTATATGAAGACGTCGAACTTCAGCTGGTAAGCGACATACTGCTTCCAACCCATACTTGGCGCCTGACCTCGCCATGGTATGGTCGCAGTCACGTGCTGATGAAGCAATGGGATCGTCTCTTTGAAGGTATGCGTTACCGCGACCTGAACCAGCGCCAGCGAGGGCCTTTGCTCTTGATCAGCGCTACAGATCTGAGTAGCGGTGAGGCCTTTGTCTTCACGCAGGATCAATTCGATAGACTCTGCAGCGATCTGGCTGATGTGCCCCTGGCCTACGCTGTTGCAGCCTCCTCGGCGGTACCTTTGCTGTTAACGCCCCTTCTGCTTGTGGATCACGGCCCTCAGTGCAGCGCCAGGCCAACTGCGCAGCGGTATCTGCACCTGGTGGATGGTGCCATGTCCGATAATCTTGGCCTGGAGGCATTGCTGCGTCTGAGTTCAGTGGACGATGCCACCGCACGGCCACCTCGCGAGATGGTGTTGATTTCAGTGGATGCGGCAATTGATCCGACACACGGTCTAAGTGCCAGCGACCGTATTCCTGGCTCCTTTCAGGTGATTGATGCACTTATCCATTCAACTATTGAGCGCCGCAACAGCGATACCCGAGCTGCACTGCACAAGGCAGCGCAGCAATGGCTAGCGTCTCCCAGTGGCGCGAACACGGCTCTCTCTCTCATAGGACTCAATCTGCCTGAACTGCCCGCAGCGGGGCCAACCCTGGCACTGCGCAGCATTCCAACCAACTTCTCGCTGGCGCGAGATGATGCCAATCGGCTTATTGAGGCCGGACGGCAGGCCCTGCGGCAGCACCCAGGCTACGCCGCTTTGCTGCAGCGTTTGCAGGCACGGGATGATTTACCGCACTAACACTATGTTCATTACCCATTAATTAGTTTCACCATCCCACTTATTCTGGAAACCTCAATCCATGCCATTTCGTACTGACCCACTCTCCAAATGCCTTGCCACGCGCTATGTTGCCTTGGGATTGCTCGCCTCCAGTCTCATGGGTTGCGCCTCCAACCAGCTCACGCGCTCAGAATTCCTCAGCGAGCCCAGTCGTCTTGCTACCAGCGCAGACCCTGGACTGGCCGTGTTCCGCTCTCCAGAGCTGAACACCCGTCTGTGGGCATTGACAGCAGTAGAGATCGCACCGCCCGATACGCAGGCGCCCCGCCTTCAAACTCTGGGCGAAGCGCAGCGCGCCGAGCTGACCGCACACCTGCAGCTGACCGCGCAGGAAGTCTTTGTGAATAAGGCTACCGCTGCACCATTGACCACACCTGCCGTCCTGCGCGTTAAGCTGACTGATGTGGATACTGCCAACGTCGCCGTGAACTGGGCTACCACGCTGTTGATCGGCCCTGTGACCACGGGTGGCGCAAGCATCGAGGTGGAGATTCTGGCTGCTAGTGATCGGCAACTCCTCTTCGGCGGCAGCTGTGTAGAGCGCGGCAATGTGGTGTCGGACTTCAGGGCTTCCTACAGCACATTGGGTCATGCCAAGGCCTCGATCACGCGCTGCATGGTGAAAATGAAGCAAGCCTACGAAGGCACCATACCAGCCGCAAAATAGTGCCCCGCGCCACAAGTATTCCGGCGCAATACATTTCGCCACACGGCGTGATAACTATCTGCACGGCGAATTAAATCAGGCCATTGCTCTGGATGTATTTACACCGCCAGTATCTTTAACCGTTATGCTATGCATGTGGCGTGGCATCGTATTGTGCGTTCAAGCCCAAAACTGCTGCGCCATGACACGCTATCGATTGCATAGCTGCTCCCGCGGTATTTTAAAGGTCTGGAGGCCCCTGTCATGAGAAATTCCCCTCTGCTCAAGCGTCGCAACTGGATACTCAATGCCCTCGCAGCGCCCAGCCTGCTGGCACTGGGCTGGCCTCCACTGGCCCAGGCACAGGCGCAGTCAGACTATCCCAACAAACCAGTGAAGATCGTGGTGGGTTTCCCGGCCGGGGGCGGCACCGACGTGTTTGCACGCGCCCTGGCCCAGGGCCTGACCGCCCAGCTGGGCCAGCAGTTCGTCATTGACAACAAGCCCGGCGCGGGCGGCGTGATTGCCAGCCAGAGCCTGCTGCAAACCGCTGCCGACGGCTACACCCTGCTGGTGGGCAGCACCTCCACCCAGGCCATTGCACCCCTGCTGTATGCCAAGCGCCCCTACAGCGCGGCAGACTTCACGCCCATTGCACACATCGCCAGCGTGGGCATCGTGCTGGTGGCGCACCCCTCAGCGCCGTTCAACAACGTGTCCGAGCTGGTGGCCTACGCCCGCCAGCGCCCCGGCCAGCTTAACTACGCCTCGGGCGGCAACGGCGTGACCAACCACCTGGCCATGGAGCTGCTCAAAAGCCGCACCCGCAGCTTCATCACCCACATCCCCTACCGCGGCTCGGCCCCCGCGCTGCAGGACGTGATGGCCGGCCAGGTGCCGGTGATGTTTGACTCCATCGCCTCCAGCGGCCCGCAGATCCGCGCAGGCAAGGTCAAGGCCCTGGGCATCGCCGGCCTGGCCCGCAGCGACGCCCTGCCCGGCGTGCCCACCATCAGCGAGAGCGGCGCAGGCGTGGGCTTGGGCGGCTTTGACACCCCCGGCTGGATCGCCCTGTACGCCCCCAAGGCCCTGCCCGCCGCCATCACCGCCCGGCTGCAGGACGCCGTAGCCAAAGTGCTGGCCAGCCCCGAAGTAGCCCAGCGTTTCGCCGCCGCAGGCGCCGCACCGCGCTATCTGGACGCCACCGCCCTCACCGCCTATGAAGCCACCGAGATCAGCAAATGGGGCGAAGCCATCCAGTTTTCAGGGGCCAAGCTGGACTGAGCTTGATCGCTGGCGGGGCCTTTTCAGCCTCTTTGGGGTGTCCTCGGGCACCTTTTTCAGGTTGTTTTTAATGGCTTATTGGCCTGCAGACCAATAGAATATCGCGGGAGCAGCTATTAAATGGATAGCATTTACTGGCTCCTTCCAGCCTGCGTGCTGGCACTGCCCGCTCCTCCACACCAGCCCTGACCCGCAGCGGGCCGTGCATCCGGCCTGCTCAAATGTGACCAAGGGTTGCGTCTGCCATGCTTCACTGTGGAGGCCATCTCGCTATGACAGAGGGTAGTTTGCGTTCGCTCTTTGGCATGGAATGTCCTGCAGATTGTTACAAATTAAGGCTTTAAATGTGCAGTCTGCACATTTACACTGTGGACATCACAGCGAACAGCCATGCCCAACACCACCTCCCTTCCCGACATCGACAGCACGGCGCTGAGCGAAGAGCAGCGCAGCTTGCTGGCGGCCATTGACAGCTTGCTGCTGCCGCTGTCAGAGCTGTGCCTGGCCAAGGGGCTGACCATCCAGTCGATCGAGGAGCGCTTGCGCATGGCCTTTGTCACCTCGGCCATTGGCGCGCACGGCCACCTGCCTGCCAGCCGCCAGAGCAGCCGCATCAGTGCCAGCACCGGGCTCACGCGCAGGGAAGTGGCGCGGCTGCAGGCGGCCCAGGCACAGACCTCGCCGCGCAAGCTGCGGCCCTCCTCTGCCACAGAGCTGTTTACCCGCTGGATGAGCGAGCCCAGCCTGCGCGATGCACAAGGCCTGCCCATGGTGCTGCCGCGCAGTGGCCCGCAGCCCAGCTTTGAACAGCTGGCCCACAGCGTCACGCAGGATGTGCACCCCCGCAGCCTGCTGGATGACCTGTGCCGCCTGGGCCTGGCGCGCTGGGACCAGGCCGATGACACGGTAGAGCTGGTCAAAGAAGCTTTTGTGCCCCGCGGCGACTGGCTGCGCATGACGCAGTTTCTGGCCGACAACGTGGGCGACCATCTGCGTGCTGCCAGCGCCAACGTGCTGAGCACCGGCAAGGAACACCTGGAGCAGGCGATTTTTGCCGATGAGCTGTCGGTGCAGTCGCTGCAAGCGTTTCGCGACATGATGGCCGCGCAGTGGAGCGCCATGCTCAAAGACCTGGTGCCCCAGCTCGAAGCCATGATTGAGGCAGACAAGCAGGCAGGCCGCATCCAGAACCAGCGCGTGCGCATCGGCCTGTACACCTGGTCGCAGCCTATGGCGGGCACCACGCGCCAGTTCAGCCTGCTCAGCCCTGCCAGCCCACAACCGGATCTGTCTGCCCCGTCAGCCAACGATGCAGGCCATACCGCCTGATCAGTCGCTGACCAGACCCCACAGAAAGAACACCATGACGACACCAACCCTTTCCTTGATACGCCGCTGGCTGCGCACCGCCCCCACCCGTCTGGCCATCGCTGGCCTGGGCCTGATGTTGGTGCTGGCCGCGTGTGGCGGCGGTGGTGGCGGTGTGGCCTCAGTCGGCTCTGGCGGCACTGGCGCATTCAGCGTGGGCACCGTCACCGGCTTTGGCTCGGTGATTGTCAACGGCTTGCGCTATGACGACAGCGCGGCCAGTGTCAGCGACGAAGACGGCCCCCGCAGCCGCAGCGACCTGAAGCTGGGCATGGTGGTCAAGGTGCGCGGCACCGTCAATGCAGGTGCCAGCAGTGCCAACAGCATCATGTTTGACAGCGAACTGCTAGGGCCTGTGAGTGCGCTGAACAACACCGCTAAAACCGTCACCATCCTGGGCCAGAAGGTCCTGTTTGATGCCAGCAGTGTGTTTGATGCCAGCCTGCCCCAGGGCTTTGCCAGCATCCAGGCCAACCAGGTGCTGGAGGTGCACGGCTATCTCAACCCGCTGACCAACGAACTGCAGGCCACGCTGGTGGAGCTCAAGTCCAATCCCAACAAATACAAACTCAGCGGCATCGTGCGCAATCTGCAAACCAGCGCCAAAACGCTGCAAATCGGCAGTGAGACGATTGGTTATTCCAGCCTGAACGGCTCGCAGCTTCCTGCCAGTCTGGCCAATGGCGTGCTGATCAAGGCCCGCCTCAGCCCCACTGCGTCCAACACCTCGGTCACATGGAACGCCACCAAACTCAGCCTGCCTGACGCTGGGGTGCAAGACGAAGACCAGGCAGATGTGGAAGGACTGATCACCGCCTTTGTCTCGAGCAGCCAGTTCACTGTGGGCACAGTGCCTGTCGATGCACGCAACGCCAGCGTGCCCAGCGGCACGGTGCTGCAGCTGGGTGCACGGGTCAAGGTGGAAGGCTCGATTACCGGTGGCGTGCTGATTGCCCGCGAAGTCAAGCTGGAGACCAGTGGCAAGTCCATCGATCTGCGCGGCACGATCTCTGCTGCCGATACGGTGGCCAAAACCTTCGTCGTGCGCGGCGTCACCGTCAGCTATGCCACGGGCGTGCAGTTTGACAACGGCACCGCCGCCAATCTGGTCAATGGTGCCAATGTCGAGGTTAAAGGCCAGCTGGCTCCCAACAGCGCGGTGGTCAACGCCACCCGCATCAAGTTTTAAATCCCCCAGTTCCCCCACCGCTCAATCCGAGCTTATTTGCAAAGGAAACATGCCATGCGACATCTCACTTTACCCCCTTGGTCCGCAGTATTTGCCCGAGGCAGTGCTGCGCTTGCCGCCCTCATGGCGGCCCTGGTCCTCACTGCCTGCGGCGGCGGTGGCGGCGGTGACAGTGGCGGCAGCCCTGCTGTCAGTGGAAGTTCACAGGCCGTAAGCCAGGGCGTGATCACGGGCTTTGGCTCGGTGATTGTCAATGGTGTGCGCCATGACGACTCTGCGGCCCAGGTCAGCGACGATGATGATGAAGACAACCCACTGCGCGGCAAGGACGACCTGAAGCTGGGCATGGTGGTCACCATCAGCGGCACCAGTGGCACCACCACGGGCACGGCCAGCGCCATCAGCTTTGGCAGCACGCTCAAAGGCCCGGTGCAGACCGTATCGCCCAGCACCACCGGCACCTCCAGCACCACACCGCAAAGCCTCACCATTCTGGGGCAAACGGTGCTGATCGATGCCAAGACCGTGTTTGACCCGCTCACCCTGCCCAATGGCTTTGCCTCCATCAGCGCAGGCAACATCCTGGAAGTGCACGGCCATCTGGACCCGGCGGCCAACAAGATCATGGCCACTCGCATCAGCCGTGAGAACAATGCCAACCAGTACAAGATCACTGGCAACGTCAGCAGCCTGAACACTGCTTCCAAGAGCTTCAAGATCGGCTCTGAAACCATCAACTACGGCACCGTAGACCCCAACAAACTGCGCGTCACGCTGGCCAACAACCTGACGGTCAAAGTGCGCCTGTCCACCACGCCAGTGACCACCGGCACCTGGAGCGCCACCCGCATCAAGCCTGCAGCCAAAGCCATGGAAGACAAGGCCAAGGCCGAGATCGAAGGCGTGATCGATGCGTTCACCTCCAGTGCCAAGTTCAGCGTCAACGGCATTGCAGTAGATGCCAGCCAGGCCAGCTTCCCCAAAGGCACGGCCAGCATCGTGCTGGGCGCACGGGTAGAAGTGAAAGGCAGCATCGTGGCAGGCACCCTGGTTGCCACCCGGGTCAAGCCTGAAGGCGACGATGCCGATGAGAACGAGATTGAGCTGTACGGCAGCATCAGCAACGTCAACACCACGGCCAAGACCTTTGAGCTGCGCGGCCAGACCGTGAGCTTTGCTGGCACTGTGAGCTACCAGCGCGGCAGCGCCAGCAATCTGGTCAACGGCGCCAAGGTTGAAGTCAAAGGCGTCAACGCCACCACCGGCACCAGCATACAGGCTGTGAAAATCAAGTTCGAGGACTAAGCCCTGGCACGGTGTGCCAGAGAGCAAAAACGGGAGCCTTGTGCTCCCGTTTTTTTTAGCCAAACAGCTCTACCGCACGCTGCGCAATAACCTGCCCGTGCTCTTGCACAAAATGCCCGGCCTGGGGCAGCAGCAAAGGCTCGGGGCAGTGGCGGATGATCTTGTGCAGGCCGCGCATGGGCTGCTCGCCCAGCACCGGGTCCTGCGTGCCAATAGCCATCAGGCTGGTGCCACTCCACTGCGTCTGCCAGAAGGCCATGGCCTCGCGGCTGATCGCTGCGCCCTCGGAATCTTCAAACTCGGGCACCATAGCCGGGAAGGCCCGGGTGGCCGCGCGGTGGCCGCTGTCTGGGAACGGCGCCATATAGGCAGCGCATTCGGCCTCGGTCATGGACGGATCGCCGCGCGCAAACAGGCGGGCGATGTCGAAGTCTGGCTTGTCCTTGCACATGGCGCGCCAGGCCTTGAACCCGGGCGTCAGAGGCACCAGGCCCGTGGCCAGCGCGGTGTTCATCACCACCAGGCCGCGGTAGCGCTGCGGCGCAGCCATCGGCAGGGTCAGGCCCAGCAGGCCGCCCCAGTCCTGCACCACCAGCACGATATTGCGCAGGTCCAGATGCTCCACCAGCTCCAGCAGGCACTGGCGGTGCCAGTCAAAGCGGTGAAAGCTGTCTTTTTTGGGCTTGTCTGACTTGCCAAAACCAATCATGTCGGGCGCCACAACGCGAGCGCCCGAGGCGCTGAAGATGGGAATCATCTTGCGGTAGAGATAGCTCCAGGCGGGGTTGCCATGCAGACACAGATAGGTGGTGTCGCTGTGGGGCTGCGCAGCAGCTATGTCCAGATAGTGCATGCGCAGGCCCTGCAGGCTGGGCAGCTCGCTCACATACTGCGCAGGCCAGGGGTAGCCTGGCAAATCGGTAAATGCGCTGTCAGGCGTGCGCAGCGCGTCCTCGCGCACTGGCTGGTGCTGCTGGCGCTGCAGCTTGCGTTTGTGGCTGAAAAAATCCTGCAGCAGCGCCGCGCTGTCGCTGGCTGCCTGCGCGCACGCAGCACCCAGCTGGGCAGCGGTCTGCACCTGTGTGTGGTGGTTCAGCTGGCTGTGCGCAAACAGGTTGGTCACCGAGCCTGCCGCGCCGGTTTTAGGGTCGGCCACTGCGTAGACCACGCGCGCTATTCGCGCATGCAGCATGGCCCCCGCACACATCGCGCAGGGCTCCAGCGTGACATACAGCTCGCAGCCGTCCAGCCGGTAGTTGCCCAGCTGCGCCGCAGCAGCGCGCAAGGCGGCAATTTCCGCGTGGGCGGTAGGGTCATGCTGGCCAATCGGCGCATTGCGCCCGCTGGCGATGACCTGGCCGTCCTTGACCACCACGGCGCCCACTGGCACTTCGCCTGCAGCGGCGGCGGCGCGGGCCTGTTCCAGGGCCTGTTGCAAAAAATAAGCGTTGTCACCAGTGTGCGGCATAGCCAGTCAGTTTACAGTGATGGCATGAAACACCTTGTCGCACGCCTGACTTTTTTCTTCTTCCTGTTCATCAGCCTGGCTGCCCACGCCCAGCTCACGCAGGTGCGCAGCATCGAGAACGTGACCGAATACACCTTGCCCAACGGCCTGCAGGTGCTGCTGGTGCCCGACCCTGCGAAGCCCGTGGCTACGGTCAACATCACCTACCGCGTGGGCTCGCGCCACGAAAGCGTCGGCGAGACCGGCTCGGCCCACCTGCTGGAGCACATGCTGTTCAAGGCGAGCGGCAAAGTCACCAACGCCATGCTGGACATGCAGGGCCTGGGCATGCGCTGGAACGGCACCACCCACTTTGACCGTACCAATTATTTCGCGCATTTTCTGAGCAATGACGACAAGGCCACCGAGCGCATGGACTACATGATCAGTTGGCTGGCCGGCATGATGACGCAGGCCAAGTTCACCCGCGCCGACTTGGACAGCGAGATGACCGTGGTGCGCAACGAGTTTGAGCGCGCTGAAAACGAGCCCGGCCGTGTGCTGGGCGATCGCATGCGCGCGGCAGCCTTCAGCTACCACGGCTACGGCCACAGCGTGCTGGGTGCAAAAAGCGATATCGAGAACATTCCGCTGGATGCGCTGTATGCTTTCTATCGCAAACACTACCGCCCTGATAACGCCACTTTGATCATCGCAGGCCGATTTGACGAAGCCTTGGTCAAAGCCAAAATTAGCGCCGAGTTTGGCCCTATCCCCAAGCCCGCGGCGCCCCTGCCAGCCACCTACACAGTTGACCCCGTGCAGGACGGCGAACGCAGCGTGACGCTGCGCCGCGTGGGCGGCTTTGCCAGCGCAGCAGCGATGTACCACATGCCTGCAGGCGGCACCAGCGCCGGCGTGGCCGCACGCATTCTGGCCGAGACGCTGCAGCAGCGCGGCGGGCCGCTGGAGCGCGCTCTGGTGGGGCAGAAGCTGGCGGTGACGCAGTGGGCCTTTTTCTCGGCCACGCGCGAGCCTGGCTGGATGACTGCGGGTATCGGCCTGCCAGAGAAAGCCGAAGGCGCAAGCGATGACCAATACCGCATCTCAGCGCTGTCATCCGCCGCCGCACTGGCCAAGGTGCTGGAGACCTACCAACCCACTGACGCAGAAGTCAACACCGCACGCAACACCCTGCTGGCCAATGCGCGCACCATTTTGCGCGACGCAGAAGCCACGGGCCAAATGCTCAGCGAGATGGTGTCCCAAGGCGACTGGCGCTTGCTGTTTGGCCTGCGCGATGCGCTGCAAAGCGTGAGCGCAGATGAGGTGCGCGCTGTGGCCCGTAGCTACCTGCTCGCCAGCAACCGCACCGCAGGCACCTACCTGCCCTTGCCTGCTGGTGATGCTGCGCTAGCGCGCGCCCCTGCACTGGGCATTCCTGCAGCCACCCAGCTGGTGCTGGCTACCGCCACGGTGGCCAAAACGGCTGCCGCTCCTGCTGCGCAGCCTGGCGCAGTGATCAAGGCTGAGAGCTTTGACATCACCCCCGCGGCTCTGGCCCAGCGCACACAGCAGGGCCAGCTCACCGTGGCTGGCGCGCCGGGCCTGAAGCTGGCCGTGCTGCCACGCGCAGCCAAGGACGACCGCGTTACGGCCACATTGCGCCTGCGCTGGGGCACGGCAGAGTCGGTCAAGGGCTCCAGCGCCATTGCGCCGATGATTGCCACGCTGCTGCTGGAAGGCACTAAAGAGTTGGACGCCGCGCAGATCAAGGAGCGCATGCAGGCGCTGGACGCGCGCATCAACTTTTCCAGCTTTGCAGGCTTTTTGAATGCCAATATGGAGTTTCCTGCGGCCAACACCGCTGCGGTGCTGGATTTGCTGCACCAACTGCTGACCCAGTCCAATTTGAGCGATGCGGCGTTTGAGCGCAACCAGCGCGCCATGGTGGCCAGCATGCAGGGCATCAAGGCCAACACCGCCAGCCTGGCTGGCAATGCGCTGGAGCGCATCTACCGCCCCAAGAACCTGTATGGCGAAGGCGACCCGCGTGAGGTTCGCAGCTTTGACGAGACAGAGGCCATCGTGCGCCAGGCCAAGGGACAGGACCTGCGCGACTACTGGAAGCGCTTTGGCTCGGCCCAGGTGGGCGAGCTGGTGCTGATGGGGCCGATTGCGCTGGCCCCCGTGCAGGCGCAGATGCAGGCCCTGTGGGGCAACTGGGCCACCAGCGAAAAACATGTGCCGTGGCAGACTGACTATGCCGCGCCGCAAGGCGAAAAAGCCCTCACGCTGCCGGTGGCCGACAAGGCCAACGCCAACTACAGCGGGCGCATCGCGATCACCATGAATGAGTCTGACGCGGATTTTCCGGCCCTGTTTACGGCCGTCCAGATTTTCAGCCAGCAGGGCCTGCGCCAGCGCGTGCGCGTGAAAGAGGGCCTGAGCTATGGCGTAGATGCCAGCCTGAGCGTCCCGGCGCAAGGCCAGACGGCTGCCATCAACCTGAGCGCCAGCTTTGCACCAGCCAATCTGGCCAAGCTGCGCACCACCATCCGCGAGGTGGTCAGCGAGGCGCGCACCAACGGCTACAGCGCGCTGGAGGTGGGCTTTGCCAAGTCCGCCATCATCAGCCGCCGCGCAGAGCTGCGCAACCAGGCCGCCAATGTGGTGGGCGGCATTGCCTACAACCTGCGTTACAACCACCCGCTGGACAACGGCGCAAAGTTTGACAAAGCCTACGAAGCGCTGGACACCGCCACCGTCAACGCAGCGCTGAAAAAATACCTCGACCCCGAGCGTTTGTGGGATGTGGCGGTAGGGAGTTTTTAACTAGGGCCTGTTTGCGCTAGCTTGCCCATCAGGGCGCGACAGCCGCCTGCGCAATACCGCCCAGGGCCTTGCTCAGGTTGTCCACCGCAGGGCAGCTGGCTGCGCCGTGGCGCTTGGCCAGGAAGGCGGGGTCGTTGTAGCTGAGCATGACTTTGCCGTCCTCACCCTGCCATACCAGCGCTTTAAGCGGCAGGTCGATACCAGCAGTCTGGGCGCACTCCATCAGCGGTGTGCCGCCCTGGGGGTTGCCAAAAATCAACAGCTCGGTAGGACGCAGGTTTTTGCTGATGCGGGCTGCGCCCGCGGCGTGGTCTATGCGCGCAAAGACATTGAGACCGCGCTCCTTGACGATGGTTTCGAGCCGCGTCATGGTTTGCGCAGCGCTGTGCGGGCTGGCCACCGTGATCAGGCCGTCGGCCTGGGCAAGGGCTGCGGACGTGGCCAGCAGGGCGATAAGGGCGCAGGCGATATGTTTCATGGTGTAGCTCCTGAAAGATTGTTGATACATGACCATCTTGGTCGCTGTACTAGAGGGTTTTATTACACGCGCTGTTCAAAGCGCTTGGAACACGCTTTGTGTATCCCATTGCAACCAGGCTGCTGCGGTAAGCAGGCGTTGCCCTTTTATGCAGCCATAGCGACCAGGCGCTGCCGTCTTATGCCGCCGCAGCGACAAGACGCTGCGTGTAGGGGTGCTGTGGCGCGTCTAGCACCGCATGCACACTGCCCTGCTCTACGATGTCGCCGTCTTTCATCACCATCACCTCATGGGCCATGGCGCGGATCACGTCCACGTCGTGGGTGATCAGCAGGTAGCTCAGGCCGCGCTCTTTCTGCAGGCGCTGCAGCAGGGACAACACCTGTTTCTGGATCGTCACGTCCAGCGCGCTGGTGGGCTCATCCAGCACCAAGGTCTGCGGCTGCACGATCAAGGCGCGGGCAATCGCAATACGCTGGCGCTGCCCGCCAGAGAACTCATGCGGATAGCGCTGCAAAATGCCCGGAAACTGCGCCTGCGTCAGACCCACTTCCTGCAGCGTCTGCAGCACGCGCTCCTGGCGCTGCGCCTCGGTCAGCTCGGTGGCGTGTATGCGCAGCCCTTCGCCCACAATTTCTTCCACCGTCATGCGCGGCGACAGCGAGGAAAACGGGTCCTGAAACACCACCTGGATCGTGCGACGCAAGCCAGAAGCGTAGTCTACAGATGCTATATCTTTCATAGCTGCTCCCGCGGCATTCTGTGGGTCTGCAGCACTAAAACCCTTATAAAACACGTCACCGCGCGCTTTGGTGAGCCCCAGCATGGCCAGGGCCAGTGTGGACTTGCCTGAGCCTGATTCGCCAATCACGCCCAGCGTCTGCCCGGCAGCCACGTCAAACGCCGCTTGCTTGACGGCGACAAACTCGCCTTTGCTGAACCAGCCTTTGAAACCGGGCTTGGAAATTGCATAGCCCACGCGCAGTTGCTTGGCGGCCAGCACCATAGCGCCAGGCTGGGCCGCATCAGGCTGCGCTACGTCACGCACCGGCTTGCTGGCCAGCAGCTTTTGGGTGTAGGCATGCTGCGGGTTGGCAAACACCTGCGCCACAGCGCCCTGCTCCACGATATGGCCGTTTTCCATCACAGCAATGCGATCGGCAAATTTGCGCACCATGTTCAGGTCGTGCGTGATCAGCAGCACTGCCATGTTGTGGCTCTTTTGCAAAGCGCCCAGCAGGTCCAGTATCTGCTGGCGCAGTGTGACGTCCAGCGCGGTGGTGGGCTCGTCGGCCAGCAGCAGGCGCGGCTTGCAGGCCAGCGCCATGGCAATCATGGCCCGCTGGCGCTGCCCGCCACTGAGCTGATGCGGGTAGTTCAAGGCCCGGCGCTCTGGCTCTGGTATGCCGGTCTCCACCAGCAGCTCGATCACGCGCGACCAGGCCGCTTTTTTGCTGAGCGCCTGCTTGGTCTCCAACACCTCGGCAATCTGGTCGCCAATGGTGTACAGCGGGTTGAGTGCTGTCATTGGCTCCTGAAAAATCATCGCAATATCGTCACCGCGCAGGCCGCGCAGATCGTTCTCTGGCATCTGCAAGGTGTCTTTGCCGTCGAACAGCACCTGCCCACCCAATTGTGCGTTCTGCACCAAACGCAAAATCGCCAATGCAGTCACTGATTTGCCAGAGCCCGACTCGCCCACCAGCGCCAGCTTTTCGCCTGCGTTCAGCGTGAAGTTGATGCCGTGCACCACCTCTTTGCCTGCGAAGGATACGCTCAGGTTTTGGACATCGAGCAAGGCGGTCATGGGCCTGCCTTTCGTGGACTAGCATCAGGAACTTGATCCGCCTTGCGCGGACTAGCATCAGGAACTTGATCCGCCTTGCGCGGACTAGCATCAGGAACTTGATCCGCCTTGCGCGGATCAAGGGCATCCCGCAACGCGTCGCCCATAAAGGTCAGCAGCAGCAAAGTGACCACGAGCACCGCAAAGGTGGACAGCGATATCCACCAGGCATCGATATTGTTTTTGCCCTGCGCCAGCATCTCACCCAAGCTGGGTGTGCCGGGCGGCACACCGAGGCCCAGAAAGTCCAACGAGGTCAGCGCCAAAATCGCCCCGCTCATGCGAAACGGCAAAAATGTCACCACGGGGGTCATACTATTAGGCAGCACATGGCGCGTGATGATCTGCCAGTGCGACAGGCCCAGCGCCCGCGCGGCGCGCACATAGTCCATCTGGCGGTTGCGCAAAAACTCGGCCCGCATGTAGTCGCTCAGCCCCATCCAGCCAAATGCGCTGAGCAAAATCAGCAGAATCAAAATACTGGGTTCAAATACGGCCGCAAAGATGATCAGCAGATACAGCTCGGGCAGCGAGCCCCAGATTTCGATAAAACGCTGAAAAGCCAGGTCAATCTTGCCTGCAAAATAGCCCTGCACAGCGCCAATGATGATGCCCAGCAGGGTGCCGATGACGGTCAGCGCCAGAGCAAACAGGATGGACACCCGAAAGCCATACAGCAGGCGCGCCAACACATCGCGGCCGTTGCCGTCGGTGCCCAGCCAGTTCTCGGCAGATGGCGGCGCTGGGTTAGGCTTCTGTGCAAAATAGTTCAGCGTGTTGTAGTGGTAGTTGTTGATCGGGAAAAACGCAAAATTGCCCGGCTTGGAAAACTGCTCGCGCACAAAGGGGTCGAGATAATCGGTGTTGGTTTGAAAATCACCGCCAAACGTGGTTTCGGGCAATTGCTGCAGCACGGGCACATACCACTGGCCGTTATAGCGGGCAATCAGCGGCTTGTCGTTGGACACCAGCTCCGCGCCCAGGCTCAGTACAAACAGCGCAGACAACACCACCAGACTCCAGAAGCCCAGGCCGTTGCGGCGAAAGCGCAGCCACGCACGTTGGCTGGGAGACAGTGATACGGTGGCTTGCATAGGGTTAGTCAAACTTGACGCGCGGGTCTACCCACACATACATCAAATCGCTGATCAGCTTGGTGACCAGACCGATCAGGGTGAACAAATACAGCGTACCCAGCACGACAGGGTAATCGCGGCGGATCACGCTCTCATAGCCCAGCAGGCCCAAGCCATCGAGCGAGAACAGGGTTTCGATCAGCAGTGCGCCTGCAAAAAACGCACCGATGAAGGCCGCGGGAAAACCTGCAATGATGGGCAGCATGGCGTTGCGGAACACATGCTTGTAGAGCACACGCTTTTCATCCAGGCCCTTGGCACGCGCGGTAATGACATACTGCTTGCGGATTTCCTCCAAGAATGAGTTTTTGGTCAGCATGGAGATGGTGGCAAAACTGCCGATGACCAGCGCAGTGACGGGCATGGCGATATGCCACAGATAGTCCACGATTTTGGCGCTCCAGCTCAGGGTATCCCAGTTGGCCGAAGTCAGGCCACGCAGCGGAAACCACTGCAGCTGCCCGCCAAAAATCACCAGCAGCGCGATGCCCAGCACGAAGCCGGGGATGGCATAGCCTATCAGCACCAGCAGCGTGGTCCACAGATCAAAGCTGCTGCCTGCGCGCACGGCCTTGGAAATGCCCAGGGGAATGGAGATGAAGTAAGACAGGAAAAAGCTCCACAAGCCCAGGCTGATCGACACAGGCAGTTTTTCCTTGATTAGGTCCCACACGGGCTTGTTTTGAAAAAAGCTCTTGCCCAAGTCAAAAGTCAGGTACGACTTGAGCATGATCCAAAAGCGCTCGGTGGCTGGCTTGTCAAAGCCATACAGCGCCTTGATTTCGGCCAGGCGCTTTTCAGTGACGCCCTTGCCCCCGCGGTACAGCGACTCGCCACCTGCGCCTGCGGTGGCCTTGGACTCGGCCAGATACTGCTCCACCGGCCCGCCCGGCACAAACTGGATCACCACAAAGGTCAGCAGCAATACCCCGAACAAGGTGGGGATCATCAGCAGCAGGCGTTTGAGGATATAGCTGAGCATGGTGTATCTATTTTTGCGCTGAGGCGGCCCACCACATGCCCAGCAGCCAGCCGTCTGCCCGGTAGTACTTGGGCGTCACGCTGGGCTTGATGAGCTTGCGCGGGTTGTAGGCCACGTTGTGTTGACCAGAATACCACTGCGGCACGAAGATGTAGCTGTTGCTGATGACCCGCTCCAGCGCGCGGCAGGCGGCGAAATAGTCGGTTTTGTTCTGCGCGGTCACCATGCGGTCGATCAGCGCATCCACGGCTTTGTTGCTGATGCCAGAGTAGTTGCCCGAGTCCTCCACATCCACCGACTTGGAGCCAAATAGCTCGCCATATTCAGCGCCGGGGCTGTTGGTGCCCTGGAAAGCCAAGCTGGCCAAATCAAAATCAAACTTGGCCAGGCGCTGCTGGTACAGCGCAAAGTCCACTGCGCGCAGGCGCAGCTCGATGCCCAGCTTGGCCAGATTGCGCTGCCACGCGCCCAGCGTCGCAGCGCGCGACTCCTGGCTGTCCACATAGTCAATCACCAGTGCCATGCCCTGGGCGTTGCGCAGCACGCCGTTCTGCACTGTCCAGCCAGCCTCTTTGAGCAAGGCCTGCGCTTTGCGCAAATTGTCCCGCAGCTGGTCTTTGCCATCAGAATTCGGATTGGCCGCCAGCGGGCCAAAGCTGCCCGCAGGAATCTGACTGCGCCAGGGCTCCAACAAAGCAAGCTCTTCGGGGCTGGGCTGCCCTTTGGCCTCGCACTCGGTGTTGCCAAACAGGCCTTTGACGGGCTTGTACAGGCCGTAGAAAAGCTGACGGCTCATCCAGTTGAAATCGTGTGCCAGCCCGATGGCCTGACGCACACGCACGTCCTTGAACTGCGGCCTGCGCGTGTTGAACACATAGCTTTGAAAGCCCGTGGGCAGACTGTGCTGGAACTCGCCTTTGACCAGATCGCCGCTGTCAAAGCGCTTGCCGGTGGCGCGCCGCGCCCAGTCACCCGCAGAGTAAAACTGCATGAAGTCAAACTCGCCCGCCTTGAGGCCTTCCAGTCGCGCAGTGTTGTCCTTGTAGATTTTGATGGTGATGCGGTCGAAATTGCCCTGACCCACATTCACATTGAGTTTTTCGCCCCAGTAACTTGGGTCGCGCACATAGGTGATGTCCTTGCCGAATTTGACTGGACCAATCTTGTAGCGCCCGCTGCCAATCGGTATGTCGGTCACTACCTGGTCGAAGGTTTTGCCTTTGCCCCATTCACGGCTGAAAATCGGGATGGAGCCCACGGTCAGCGGCAGCTCGCGGTTTTTACGCTTGAAGACAAAGCGCACCGTCAAAGGCCCCACCACCTCGGCGCGCTCCACGTCTTCGAGCAAGGTGCGGTACGAGGGCGTGGTGTATTTGCTATTGAGGTTGTCAAAGCTGTGCTTCACATCCAGGGCCATGACCGGCTTGCCATCGTGAAAGCGCGCTGTGCTGCGCAGCTTGAACGTGGCGCTCAAGCCGTCAGCTGGTACATCCACATCTTCGGCCAGCAGCCCATAGCTGCTGCCCAGTTCGTCTGCTGAGCCGGCCAGCAAGGTGTCAAACAGCATCTCGCTCAGATAAGCCGGCGAGGTGCCCTTGACGATAAAGGGGTTGTATTTATCGAAGGTCGATACCCGCAGATTGCTCACCGCCGCCAGTTCACCGCCTTTGGGGGCGTTGGGGTTGACGTAGTCAAAGTGCGCGAAGTTGGGCGGGTATTTGAGGTCGCCCCACAGCGCATAGCCGTGCGCTGCCCACACAGGGGCGGCCAGCATTGCCAGTACACTCAGGACAGTTTTACGCATGCGACAATTGTTGCACTGATTTCAAAAAAGAGGTACTCATGGGTTTCCTGAATGGAAAAAAGTTTTTGATCACGGGCGTGCTGTCCAACCGTTCCATAGCATACGGCATTGCCAAAGCCTGTCACCGCGAGGGGGCAGAGATCGCGCTGAGCTATGTGGGCGAACGCTTCAAGGAGCGCACAGCCGAGTTTGCGGCCGATTTTGGCAGCCAATTGATATTTGACTGTGATGTGGGCAGCGATGAGCAGATTGCCAAGCTGTTTGCGGATTTGACCCAGGTGTGGCCCACGTTTGACGGCTTTGTGCACGCCATTGGCTTTGCGCCGCGTGAGGCGATTGCCGGGGACTTTCTGGAGGGTCTGTCGCGTGAGGGTTTCAAAATCGCGCACGATATCAGTGCCTACAGCTTTCCGGCCATGGCCAAGGCGGCCCTGCCCTACCTGAACGACAAGGCCGCCGCCCTGACGCTGACCTACCTGGGCGCCGAGCGCATTGTGCCCAACTACAACACCATGGGCCTGGCCAAGGCCTCGCTGGAGGCCTCGGTGCGCTACATTGCGGGCTCCTACGGCAAGCAAGCGCGGGGCCTGCGCGCCAACGGCATCAGCGCCGGGCCGATCAAAACCCTGGCCGCCAGCGGCATCAAGGATTTTGGCAAGATTCTGGGCGCAGTGGCCGCTGCCTCGCCGATCCGCCGCAACGTGACGATTGACGACGTGGGCAACGTGGCCGCGTTTTTGATGAGCGACCTGGCCGCGGGCGTGAGCGCCGAGATCACCTACGTAGATGGCGGCTTCAGCCATGTGGTGGGGATTGAAGAGTAGGCAGCATCTGCAGCCCTCTTCAACGCGGCCCCAGGGCCGCTTTTTTATGGCTTATCGGCCTGCAGGCCAATAGAATATCGCGGGAGCAGCTATAAAATAAATAGCGTCATGACGTCGTAAAGGCGCCAGCCAGCCACTCGCGCAGCCATTGGTTGGCGGCGTCCTGGTGCACACGGCGGTGCCAGAACAGCTTGACCTGAAACTCGGGCATGGCCACGGGGTGGGCCAAGGCCACCAGGCCAAAGGGGCCGCAGGCCTCCAGCGCCAGGCGCTCGGGCACCGTGGCAATCAAATCGGACGAGGCCAGCAGATACGGCACGCTTAAAAAACTGGGCACCTGCACCGCCACCTTGCGCTGCACACTGGCGGGCTTGTCCAGGCTTTGCAGCTTGGCATTGGCCTTGGCATGGCCCGTGCCCTCGGCGTGGATGGCCACATGCTCCGCGCTCTGGAACCGGGCCAGGGTGAGCTTGCCTTTGGCCAGCGGATGGCCCGCACGCATGAGGCAGACATAACGCTGGGTGAACAGGCGGCGCTGGTAGAAGCCCTGGGGCACATCGGGCAGCCAGCCCAGCGCCAGGTCGACCGCGCCCTCGGCCATGGCGGCGTTCAGGCCGCCAGGCGCATCACGCACGGTGGACAAAGTCAGCCCCGGCGCAGCGCTGCGCAGGTGCTGCAGCAGCGGCGGCAAAAACACGATTTCGCCGATATCCGTCATGGCCAGCCGCGCGCTCCACACGCTGGAGGCTGGGCTGAAGGTTTGTTTGGTTTTGAGCGCCCCGTCGATGGCTGCCAGCGCAGGGGCCAGCGTGGCATGCACGGCCAGCGCATAGGCCGTGGGCTGCATGCCCTGTGCCGAGCGGGTCAACAGCTCGTCGCCCAGCGCAACGCGCAGTCGGCCCAGCGCGTTGCTCACCGCAGGCTGGGACAGGCCCAGACGCGCTGCTGCAGGCGCCACCTTGCGCTCCTGCATCAGCGTGTCCAACACGCGCAGCAGGTTCATGTCCAGCGAGGCTACCGTGGCGACGGATGGGGGTTTCATGGCGCTATGATGCCGTGAATAGGGCTGCTTGTGTTATTCATAGCATGAATATTACAACTTCACCACCTTGACTTGGCAAACCGCGCGCCCTGAGCGACACTGCAGGCCATGAACGCTACCATCCCGATCCATCTGGCTCCACCAGACAGCACCCCCGCCTGGGGCGATGCGCCCACCAGCCGCGCACCGGGCTGGATTTACACCGATGCCCCGCTATACCAGCGCGAGATGGAGCAGCTGTTCTACCAAGGCCACTGGTGCTATGTGGGCCTGGAGTGTGAAATCCCCAAGGCAGGCGACTACAAGCGCAGCCAGATTGGCGAGCGCAGCGTGGTGATGGTGCGCGAGCGCGGCCGCCCCGGGCAGCCCGACCAGATCCATGTGGTGGAAAACCGCTGCGCCCACCGGGGCGTGCAGTTTGTGCGCGAGCGCACTGGCAACGCACGCAACTTTGTCTGTCCCTACCACCAGTGGACCTACAAGCTCAACGGCGACCTGGCGGGCCTGACCTTTCGCAACGGCGTGGAGCGCGTCGAAGGCGATGGCAGCATCACCCGGCAAGGCGGCATGGATGCGGATTTTCAGCTATGCGACCATGGGCTGACCAAACTCAAGGTGGCGCGGCGCGGCGGCGTGGTGTTTGCCAGCTTTGACCACAGCGTGGAAAGCTTTGAAGACTACCTCGGCCCTGACGTGCTGCGCTACTTTGACCGCGTGTTCCACAAGCCGCTCAAGCTGCTGGGCATCAACCGCCAGCGCATCCCCGCCAACTGGAAGCTGATGCAGGAAAACATCAAAGACCCCTACCACCCCGGCCTGCTGCACACCTGGTTTGTCACCTTCGGCCTGTGGCGCGCTGACCAGCAAAGCCAGATGGTGATGGACGCCAAACACCGCCACGCCTGCATGATCTCGCGGCGCAACGAGGGCGGCGCGGGCGCGGTGACGCAGGGCGTGACCAGCTTCAAGGAAAACATGCAACTGCACGACAAGGCCCTGCTGGACATCGTGCCCGAGGCATGGTGGAAGATTGGCGATGCAGTGCCCACCGTGGTGATGATGACGCTGTTCCCCAGCCTGATCATCCAGCAGCAGGTCAACTCGCTGTCCACGCGCCACATCCAGCCTGCGGGCGTGGGCGAATTTGACTTTGTGTGGACGCACTTTGGTTTTGAAGATGACAGCGAAGAGATGACTCAGCGCCGCCTGCGCCAGGCCAACCTGTTTGGCCCGGCAGGCTTTGTCTCTGCTGACGATGGCGAGGTGATAGAGTTTGTGCAGCAGGCCTTTGCGGCCAACCCACAGGCGCGCACCATCAGCGAACAGGATGGCACTGGCGTGCACAACACTGAGCACAACGTCACCGAAACCCTGATCCGCGGCATGTACAGCTACTGGCGCGCACAGATGGGTGTGTGATACCTACCAAGTGCTCTATTTATATAACAAATCAGCCTGCAGCCCAATAAAAAGCCGCGGGAGCAGCTACTAAAATAATAGCATATGGATTTTCCTACTTACCTCGCCGTCACGGCCCTGCAGCAGCGCTACGCCCAGATTCTGGACAGCAACGACCTGTCCACCTGGCCCGATCTGTTCACTGCCCAGTGCAATTACCTGCTGCAGTCGCGAGAGAATTTTGACGCCGCCCTGCCATTGGGCGTGATGCACCTGAGCAGCCAGGCCATGCTGCGCGACAGGGTGTATGCCGTGGCCCACACGCTTTATCACGAACCCTACTACCAGCGCCACGTGTGCGGTGCCCCCACGCTCAGCAGCACAACACAAGGCATGGTGCATTCAGAGTCCAGCTACATCGTCATCCGCACGCAGCGCGACAGCATGCCGCAGATTCTGAGCACGGGCCGCTATGTAGACCAGATTGTGCACCACGAGGGCGCATGGCTGTTCCAGTCGCGCAGCGTGATTTTCGACAACGACCTGATCCCCAATTCCATTATCAAACCCATCTAAATCCCATGGATTACCGGGTTAGCGCTGATGCCTGGCAAGGCCATTTGCAGTAAATTACTTGAAGCTTGAAATATTTTTTTGGAGAACCTCACCATGACCACCCGTCGCCTTGTTTTGTCCCGCAGTGCAGCCCTCGTAGGCGCCGCATCCACCGGCCTGCTCTTGCCCTCGCTGGCCGGTGCGCAGAGCGCCAAAATCCGCGTCGGCCTGATGCTGCCTTACACCGGCACCTTTGCACAGCTGGGCGTGGCAATTGAAAACGGCTTTCGCATGGCACTGGCCGAGCAAGGCGGCAAGCTGGGTGGCCGCGAAGTAGAGTTTTTCAAAGTCGATGACGAATCCGAGCCTTCCAAAGGCGTGGAAAACGCCACCAAGCTGGTGCAGCGCGACAAGGTGGACGTGCTGGTAGGCACCGTGCACAGCGGCGTGCAGATGGGCATCCAGAAAGTGGCGCGCGAGTCTGGCGTGCTCAGCCTGATCCCCAACGCAGGCGTCCACGCCGCCACCCGCGCTTTGTGCGCACCCAATGTGTTTCGCACCAGCTTCAGCAACAGCCAGCCCACGCGCGCCCTGGGCAAGGTGATGGCAGACAAAGGCCACAAAAAAGCCGTCTGGATCACCTGGAAATACGCCGCAGGCGACGAGGCTTTTGAAGGCTTCAAAGAAGGCTACACCGCAGCCGGTGGCACCATCGTCAAAGAGCTCGGCCTGCCCTTTCCCAACGTGGAGTTCCAGGCCCTGCTCACCGAGATTGCCGCGCTCAAGCCCGATGCTGTGGCCTGCTTCTTCGCCGGTGGCGGCGCAGCCAAGTTCATCAAGGACTATGCCGCTGCGGGCCTCAAGGGCAAGATCCCGCTGTACGGCTCGGGCTTCCTGACCGAGGGCGTGCTCGACGCTGCTGGCCCTGCGGCCGACGGCATTATCACCACCATGCACTACAGCGACTCCCTGGACACTGCGCGCAACAAAGCCTTCCGACTGGCCTACGCCAAGGCCTACAAGGCCCAGCCCGATGTCTATGCCGTGCAAGGCTACGACACTGGCTTGCTGCTGGTGCAGGGTGCCAACGCCGTCAAGGGCGACCTGAGCAACAAGGCCGCCCTCTACGCCGCCATGGAAAACGCCCGCATCGACAGCCCGCGCGGCGCCTGGACCATGAGCAAGTCGCACAACCCGATTCAAGACATCTACGTGCGCGAAGTCGCCAACAAGGAAAACAAGGTCCTCGGCGTTGCAGCCAAAGCGCTCTCTGACAGCGGCGCGGGCTGCAAGATGGGTTGAGTTTGACAGCGTCTTTGCGTCGTCGCCAGCTGGGCCTGTGGGCCGCTGGCGCATGCGTTACCCTGCAGACCGCCCCCGCGTGGGGGCAAACCGTCAAGTCGCCCTATCTGGCCGACATGCACTCGCATTACGGCATGTTTTTGCCCAGGCTTTTTGGCTTTGATCTGACCAAGCACATGCGCGAGTCGGGCATCACCCTGCTGGCTTGGGCCATCGTGGACGACCAGCGCTGGATGAGCAACACCCCTGCGGGCTACAAGCAGGGCTCGGTGCCCAAACCAGGCGATCTGTGGGCTTATTTTCAAGCCCGCGTGGCCGATTACGAAGCCCGCCTGACGCAATGGGGCGTGACCAAGGCGCTGACTGCTGCCGATGTGGATGCCGCGCTGGCAGGCAGCCCGCGCGTGCTGCTGGCCACCGAAGCGGCCAATTTTCTCGAAGGCGACGTGACGCGCCTGGAGTGGGCGCACAGCATTGGTGTGCGCCATATGCAGCTGGTGCACTACATCCAAAGCCCCATTGGCGACCACCAGACCGCAGAGCCTGTGCACGGCGGCCTCACGCCGCTGGGAGCGCAGGTGGTGGCGCAGTGCAAGCGCTTGGGCATGGTGGTGGACCTGGCCCACGGCACGGCCTCTCTGGTCGACGGCGCGCTGGACGCGTCTGACGCGCCCATGGTCTGGTCTCACTCGTGGATCAGCCCCCAGGGCGGAACACCCGGCGATGTCGGCTGGATGGCCCGGTCGCTAGCCCTGCCCACCGCCCGAAAAATTGCTGCGCGCGGCGGCGCGGTAGGCCTGTGGAGCCTGCGCACACGCAACGACCCCGCCTACCCGGTCAACAGCATTGGCTCGTATGCTGACGAGATCATGCGCATGTGCGACCTGATCGGCCCGACGCATGTGGCCTTTGGTACCGATCTGGAAGGCGTATGGCCCGGCCGCATCATGACCAGCTATGGCGACCTGCGCGATGTGGCCGATAACCTGGCCAAGCGCGGCATGAGCGAAGCCAATTTGAACGGTGTCTTCATCGGTAACTACGCCAGCATCGTGAAAAAAGCCATGCGCGCTGCATAATCGTTCTCATGACACTCTCTACCTACCTCCTGTATCTGGCCGCAGTGGCCCTGCTGGTGCTGACGCCCGGCCCCACCATGCTCATGAGCATGACCAATGCCATCGCCCACGGCGCGCCCAAGGCCATGGCCTCGGCCAGTGGCAGCATCACGGCAGCGCTGGGCATGATCTTGCTGTCCTCGCTGGGCTTGGGCGCAGTGCTGGCAGCGTCTGACACCGCCTTTTGGGTGTTGAAGCTGGTAGGTGGTGCCTATCTGATTTATCTGGGCATCAAAACCTTCCGCTCCCCCGTCAGCAGCTTTGACTTGCCCGCCACCAGCAACTTAGGCCCCGCTGATGGCAAAGCGCCTGCAGGCACCCGCATGCGCACGCTGTACCTGCAGGGCTTGCTGGTCGGCGGCAGCAACCCCAAGGCTCTGCTGTTTTTTGCGGCCTTCTTTCCACAGTTTGTCGATGCGTCCCAGGCCTGGGCACCGCAGTTTGCCATTTTGGCGCTCACCTTTGTCGCCTTTGAGTTCACCACGCTGAGCCTGTGCACCCTGTTTGCCGCGCGCATTGCGCCCTGGCTGCGCCAGGCAGGCCGCGCCCGGGTGTTCAACCGCGTCTCGGGCAGTCTGTTTGCAGGTATGGGCTGTCTGTTGCTGGCGGCACGCAAGTAATTTCGAGCATGGACTTTGGCACCTTCCTGATCCAGCTGCTCAACAGCGTGCAGTACGGCCTGCTGCTGTTCATGCTGGCCGCCGGGCTGACGCTGATCTTCGGCATCATGGGCGTGGTCAATCTGGCGCACGGCAGCTTCTACATGCTGGGCGCTTACATGGCCTGGTCGCTGGCGGGGCTGCTGGGCAGCTTCACTTTGGCTGTCATTGTGGGTGTGCTGCTGTCCATCGTGTTTGGCCTGGCGCTCGAATGGGTGCTGTTTCGCCATTTTTACCAGCGCAGCCATCTTGACCAGGTGCTGCTCACCTTTGGTCTGATCTATATCTTTGAAGAAACCCGCTCCATCCTGTGGGGCGACGATGTGCACGGGGTCACCATCCCAGCGGCGCTGTCTGCGTCCATCCCCCTGACCGAAAACCTGTCCTACCCCGTCTACCGCCTGTTCATGAGCGGCCTGTGCATAGCGTTGGCCGTGGGCCTGTATCTGCTGATCTCCAAAACCAAGCTTGGCATGAAAATCCGCGCGGGCGCTTTCAACAGCGACATGGCGCAGGCCCTGGGTGTCAATGTCAAGCTGATCCAGATGATTGTGTTTGCGCTAGGCGTGGCGCTGGCCGCCATTGCAGGCATGATTGCCGCGCCGATCTCGTCGGTCTATCCCAACATGGGCAGCAGCGTGCTGATCATGTGCTTTGTGGTGGTAGTGATCGGCGGCATTGGCTCGGTGCGCGGCGCGCTGATTGCGGCGCTGCTGGTGGGCTTGGTCGACACGTTTGGCAAGGTGCTGTTTCCTTCGGTCGCCAGCATGTTGGTGTACGTGCTGATGGCCCTGGTGCTGCTGTTCAGGCCAGAGGGCATGTTCAAACAATGACGCATCCCCATGAGTAACGCACAGACCCACCTGGAGCGCCTGCCGCGCAGCCTGCAGTTCACCCTCGGCCTGGGCGTGCTGGCCTTGGCTGTCTTTCCGTTTGTGGGCAGCGATTTTTACATGGGCATGGTCACACGCATGATGATCATGGCCATCTTTGCCATGAGCCTGGATGTGCTGCAGGGTGTGACGGGCCTGGTGTCCCTGGGCCACGCGGCCTATTTCGGCCTGGCGGGCTATGTGCTGGCCTTTGTGTCGCCAGCCGACAGCGGTGCCAGCATCTGGTGGAGCCTGCCGCTGGCGGTGGGCGCATCGGCACTGGCCGCGCTGGTGATTGGCTTTTTTGTGGTGCGCACGCACGGCATTTATTTCATCATGGTCACCATGGCATTTGCGCAGATGGTGTTCTTCCTGTTTTTTGACAACAAGGCCTTGGGCGGCTCGGACGGGCTGTATATCAACCTCAAGCCCACCGTGGCCTTGGGCAGCCTGGAACTGCTCAATCTGGACAGCAAGCGCAGCCTGTACTTTGCGGTGCTCGCGCTGCTGCTTGTGGTGTATTTTTTCCTGCGCCGCGTGCTGTTCAGCCCCTTTGGGCGCACGCTGGGTGGCATCCGCATCAACGAGCACCGCATGCGCGCCATGGGCTACAACACCTTTGGCTACAAGCTGGCTGCGTTCACGCTGGCAGGCGCGCTGGCCGGGGTGGCGGGCTATCTGTGGGGGGTACAGACGGGCTACATCAACCCCGAGCTCATGGGCTTTCATAACAGCGCGCATGTGATCATGATGCTGATTCTGGGCGGCATGGGCAATTTTGCCGGGGCCGTAGTGGGCGCGTTTGCGTTCGAGATGTTTTTGCACCTGTTCAAGGACATCACCAAGCACTGGCAGTTGCTGATGGGCGGGTTTATTGTGGCGGTGGTGATTTTTTCGCCGCGCGGCCTGCTGGGTTTGGTAGAAAAATTTACCACCAAAAAATCCACCAGCCCTTCTGACGGCGACACGCCACGCGATATGAGCAAGTCCCACTCTGGTGTGGAAACGGTACAAAGCAAAATAACAGGCCACGTAGCCCAAGATGGGGGTAGCCATGACTGACACCCTGCTGGTCGCCAAAAACCTCACCAAGCGCTTTGGTGGCTTGGCTGCGGTCAACGATATTTCGATCACGCTAACACGCAACACGATCCACGCCGTGATCGGCCCCAACGGCGCAGGCAAATCCACCCTGACCAACCTGCTCTCGGGCGACATACGCCCCAGCGCGGGCAGCGTGCATCTGATGGGCCACGACGTGACGGGCGCAGCACCCGAAAAAATCTCGCGCACGGGCCTGGGCCGCAGCTACCAGAAAACCAATATCTTTCTTCCCCTGAGCGTTTGGGACAATGTGCATCTGGCGGCCCAGTCGCGCGCGCAGCACGCGCTGCGCTGGCTCTCGGCTGCCACCCGTTTTGAATCCACAGGTGCCCTGACCACCCGGGCACTCGAGCAGGCTGGCCTGCATCAGCGCAGCCAGGCCATCGCCGCAGCCCTGTCCCACGGCGAGCAGCGCCAGCTGGAAATTGCCATGGCCCTGGCAACACAGCCCCAGGTGCTGTTGCTGGACGAGCCGCTGGCTGGCATGGGCACCGCAGAGGCCGAGAAAATGATTGCGCTGCTGCAGGCGCTCAAGCAAGACCACGCCATCATGCTGGTGGAGCACGATATGGATGCTGTGTTTGCACTGGCCGACCAGCTCACTGTGATGGTCAATGGCCAGATGATTGCCAGTGGCTCACCCGCCCAGGTGCGGGCCAATGCGGCGGTGCAGGCAGCCTATCTGGGCGAGGAGCACTGAGCATGGCCACACCACTGATCCAGGTGCAGGGTCTGCACAGCTACTATGGCGCCAGCCACATCCTGCGCGGTATTGACTTCACGGTGGGTGCCGGCGAGACCATTGGCCTGATGGGTCGCAACGGCATGGGCAAGTCCACCCTGCTCAAGTCGATCATGGGCCTGGTCAAGCCCGCGCGTGGCAGCGTGCACATCACGGGCCGGGAGATGACCGGCCGCTCAGCCTACGAGGTGGCCAATCTGGGCATTGCCTATGTGCCCGAGGGGCGCGGCATCTTTGGCAACCTGAGCGTGAAAGAAAACCTGCTGATGGCCGCACGCGCAGGCACGCGCGGGCAAACCGACTGGACCTATGCACGCGTGCTGCAGACCTTTCCGCGCCTGACTGAGCGCCTGGGCCACGGTGGGCAGCAGCTCTCAGGCGGCGAGCAGCAGATGCTCACCATTGGCCGTGCGCTGATGACCAACCCCGACGTGTTGATCCTGGACGAAGCCACTGAAGGCCTGGCGCCCTTGATCGCCAAGGAAATCTGGCATATCTGCGAAACCATCAAGCAAACTGGCATCAGCAGCGTGATTGTGGACAAGAACTACAAGCATGTGGCGCAGATTGCTGACCGCAACGTAATTTTGGTCAAAGGCGAAGTCGTGTTTACGGGCAGCTCAGCGCAGCTGCACGCCCAGCCGGATATGCTGGCCAGGCATCTGGGCGTCTAGCGCTATGGGCTCATGGCATGGCCCATGGGGAAATAACTATGGGTTTAAGGACATGCCTGACAGTCCCTGAGGCTGCCTGGCTGGAGCGATTCAAACCCATGGATACCGCCCGCCCAACAAAATAGGTGCCAAGCCAACGAAACTGGCAAAAAACAGGCAAAAAAATACCCGCTTACGCGGGTATTTTTTATTTTGCGGCTAATTACTTAGCTGCTGGGGCCTTCTTGCCGCCTTTTTTCTTCATTTTCTTTGCCATGATAGTCTTCCTTCGATTAGAGGGGGTTAATATTCACCTGCTTCGCAGCCGGTGCGCCAGTGTAACCAATAAGTCGACCCTATTGGCCTACCACAACAACGAAATCTGCTGGTGTTGCGTTGACAATACTATCAAAAACTATCGATATTTAGGGTTTTCCCTAGTATTTCTGAATCCGAACTTACAAACTTTTTTGCGACTGTGCAATGACAAGCCCCCCAATTGCCTCTGTGAAGGCATTCCGAGCCCGAGATTTTGCGGCCCTTTTGCTGTGCGCGCCTTTCTACGGCATGTTGATGCTGCTGATGGTGGAGGCTGCGCTGGCAGCGTTAACCACCTGGCTGGTGATACAAGCGGGGCAAGACCTGGCCAATGAAGATTTTCTGATCGCTGACTTTGCCTGGATCGTGCTGGCGCAGTCTGCCTCCTATGTGGTGGGCGCAATCAGCTGGATTTATGCCGAGCGTGCGGGCTTTGGTGCCTTTGGCCGCTACATGCTGCGCTTTACCCGCGAGAACCGCGGCGACGCACGGCTGTTTGCAGGCACCACGCAGCGCGAGAAGGTGGAGCCTTTTCTCACCAACGAAACCTTCCACATCATTTTTGAGTTGATCTACGAACTCGAAGCTGACCTCAAGCTGTTTTTCAGCCTGCTGTTCAACTCCATCGTGCTGGGCTTTGCCATCGACGCAGGCCTGCCGTTTGTGTATGGCGCGGTGTTTGTGGGCCTGATGGTGCTGCAATACGCCGTGCGCAAATGGGTCAACCGCGTGTACGCCGAAAACCAGCGCGCCACCAACAGCATGACCGCGCGCACCTACACCGCCTGGGACAACATCACCAGTGGCAACCGCTATAACTTCCGCATCTGGCATGCCGGCTTCAAAAAGCGGCTGCGCGACGCGCTGCACGCCCAGATCCGCGCCATCATGGCCAAGCAGGGCCTGGCAGCGTCCAGCGGCATCGCCTCGCTGCTGATCATCATGGCCTATCTGGCCTATGTGGCGGGCCACAACGCTGAGAACACAGCCCTCTTGATCGCACTGGCCGCCACGCTACCGCGCCAGATCGAGCTGTCCTACAACGTGCACGACCTGGCTGCAGGCTGGAACGACCTGCAGGCCATCTGGACGCGCATGACCGGCGCCAGCCAGGCCATGCAGGTGCACCCGGACGAAGACTTCAATGACCGCATCAAAATGCGCGAGCTGCGCCTGGTCTACCAGCCGCCTGACAGCAACGCGGCCCAAGCCACCACCCTACCGCTAGAGAGCTTTGCCGCGGCCTGCGCCATGCTGCCCCAACTGCAGCGCGGAGTGGTGCAGGTGCGCGGCAGCAATGGCGCGGGCAAGTCCACCCTGCTGGCTGCACTGAAACACCATATCGGCGGCACCGCCTACTACTGGCCCACCAGCACCAAGCTGGCCTTTGACTTTGCTGCTGCCGAGATGGCGGCCAAGGAAGAGGAAGTGGCGAAGGACATGAGCGAGGACAGCCTGGCCGAAGACGATGCCAGCGACACGCCAACGCAGACCGCGCACAGCGCTCCACCAGACGCCACCCCAACCGCCAGCCATGCCGCAAAAACCGCAGGGTTCTCCTCGGGCGAGCGCCAGCTCCAGTCGCTCACCGAGATCGTGCGCCAGACCGATGCCAAGGTCTATCTGCTGGACGAATGGGACGCCAACCTGGACGCTGCCAACCGCGCCAAAGCGCAAAGCCTGATTGACGAGCTGGCAGCGCGCAGCCTGGTGGTGGAGATTTCGCACCGGGGCTAAGCCCGGTGTGCGGCAGGCTTACACGCCGTCGCGCAGCAGCTGGGCGTAATAGGCGGGGTCTACATTGCCGCCGCTGACGATGATGCCTACGCGCTTGCCTTTCACATCCAGCTTGCCTTCGCTGTCGCCCAGCATGGCGGCGGCAGCGGCGAGACCGCCCGTGGGCTCGATGACCATCTTCATGCGCTCGGCAAAAAAGCGCATGGTGTTGACCAACGCATGGTCGTCCACCGTCAGCACGTCTTTGAGCAGGGCTTTGCACACTGCGTAGGTCAAGTTGCCAGGAGATTGCGTCTGCGCGCCGTCCGCAATGGTGCGCGGCACATCAATTTTGACAAGCTGCCCGCTGCGAAAGCTCTGCTGAAAATCGTTGCCCGCCAGCGGCTCCACACCGTAGACATCGCACTGAGGCAGCAGATGTTTGGCAGCCACTGCGCAGCCAGACGTGAGGCCGCCACCGCCCATGCAGATCAGCAGGATGTCCAGCGTGCCTACCTCTTCGATCAGTTCCAGCCCCGCAGTGCCCTGCCCGGCCATCACATGGGCGTGGTTGTAGGGCGGGATGAGCGTCATGCCGCGCTCGGTAGCGATCTGCTTGCCCAAAGCCTCTCGGTCCTGGGTGTAGCGGTCAAACAAAATCACCTCAGCGCCATACTCCCGCGTGGCGCGGATTTTGGCCTCAGGCGCGTCTTTGGGCATGACGATGACGGACTGCATGCCCAGCAGCTTGGCTGAGAGCGCGATGGCCTGGGCATGGTTGCCCGATGAAAATGCAATCGCCCCGGCTTTGCGTTGCTCGGGGGAGAACTGTGCCAATGCGTTGTAGCCACCACGAAACTTGAATGCGCCCATGCGCTGGAAGTTTTCGCATTTGAAGAACAGCTCTGCGCCTGCACGCGCATTGGCCGTGCTACTGGTGTGGACCGGGGTGCGATGCGCTACGCCTTGAAGGCGGGCGGCGGCGGCGCTGATGTCGGCGAAGCTGATGGGGAGGCTGGGGTTGCTCATGTGGGCTCCTGGGTTTTCTGTTCACAACTATGGGATTGGCTGGCGTACTGTATTTGCTGTGCTGAGGTTGCTGTGCTCGCCGTGGCACTTGGCGTGCGCAGCTCCGCGGCTGTCCCCCGCCCTTCGGGCTCCTCCTTGATGCCGCTGCGCTGCGCACACCAAGCGCCAGGGCTGCGTAGTGGGATGGTTGGTGCGGGGGCGGTTGTTTAATCACCATGGTCACAGAGCTGGTCGGCGGTGTGCTCAGCGCAGCGGCATCAAGGAGGAGCTGTCGGCCCTAGGCCGACGCGGGGGACAGCCGCGGAGCTGAGTACGCCGTCGGCCTGCTCCCGCACAAAACGCGGGCAAGCAAGGCTGCTGACGTTGGAGGAGAACACCATCAAGTCGCATCCTGAAACGCCTGAGACCGCAAAGTAATCACCAAGGTGTCTCGGTGGGCGTTGTCAGCGGTCGGTTGAATCGGCGTGGTTTCGTGGATCACGCGCGCGTCGTCCAGCAGCAGCACGCTCCAGGGCTCGGTCAGGGTAAAGCGCTGGCCGCCTGGCCCTTGGGCGTCAAACACGCGTGTCTCGCCGCCCTTCACGCCCTCACGCGCCACCAGAAACACGGCCACCAGGTCTACGCCGTCGCGGTGCGCACCCTCGGGCGTGGGCCGGCCAATGCCGCCTTCGGTGTCGATGCGAAACTGGTGCGCCTCGCTATACCAAGGCTGCGGCGCGCGCAGCTGGTCTGCCAGGCTGCCCATCCAGCGCAGCAGCGCGGTCCATGCGGGTGTGTGCGTAGTTGGCTCGATAGGCTCAAACCAGCGCTCCATGCCGCCGTGCAGCGCGTTGTATTCCAGCGGCTGCCAGTGCGCGCGGTGCGCCATGGGCTGCACACCCTGCGCGCCAATCACATAGCTGGCATGGCGGCGTTTGCGGTATTTGCCGCCGTCTTTGAGGTAAGCGTCGGGCGACAAGCGGCTCCAGCTCATCCCCAGCGTGTGCAACTGCTGCAGATCGCACCCCGCCAGTTGCGCGACATCTGTTGCAGGCAGCAACGCAAAGCCCTGTTGCATCAGCGCGGGTAGCAAGGTGGCAGGATGGGTATAGGGCGGGACAAAGCCCGTGACTGACGATGTGGACATGGTTAAAAGCATAAACCGCTTTCACCAAACCCCAACATCACAGTTGGGCTTTATTTGCACCAATACAGCACCTTGCGCAGTGATCGGCCAGCACGAACTGTTACCCCAATTGCTACAAAATATATAGCTGCTCCCGCGATATTCTATTGACCTTGCGGCCATTTCTTTATGCAAAATACACTCAAAGCTGGTTCCAAACCAGGCTCAGACATCGTGAGGGTTATGAATACCCCACCACTTGGGCCGTTTGCCAGTGTAGGAGTGATACTCTGGTGCCAGTTCCTGCCGGTTGGGTGCATCGAATGTGCCCACTGTCAGCGCCAACGTGGGTTTGTCATCGATAGCCCCCAGCGTGCTGCCGCACACCGGGCAGAACGCGCGACTGGACCATGCGGACGAGCGCCACTGCGATGGCGCACCGCCCGGCCCTGTCCATGAAACCTGCTCTTTGGCAAACTCCACCCACATTTGCGTGAGCGCGCCGGAGTGCCTTTGGCATTGCCTGCACGAACAGGTGTGCGGCCTGAGCGCAGGCCCTTGTGCAACAAAGCGGATGTTTCCGCACAAACAACCGCCTTCGTAGACTTTCTGCTTGGCCATCTTGAACCCTCATGATCTGTTGGTGGTGGATCCGCAGGACTATGCAACCACTATCAATAACATAGCTGCTCCCGCGATATTCTATTGGGCTGCAGCCCTAAAACACCACAAAAGCAGCTGTCAGTTATCTCAAAATGTAGCCTGCAGTCCTGCCTTGAGGCTGCGCCCTGGCAAGGGGGACTTGCCAGGCGCGGACTGGGTCAGGATGGAGGTGGCGCTGTAGGCCAGCTTGTCTGCCGCGTTTTCCAGCCGTGCAAACCACAGCAAGCTGGCGTTTTGCGCTTTCATGCGGTAGGTCAATGCCGCATTCCACAGCGTATAGGCGCTGGTGGTGTTGTCGCGCGGCTTGGCGTAGTGGTCAAAACCGCCGCGCACGCTCCACGCGCCCAGTGCCCACACCAAGGTGGCGCCCAGGCGCACGGGCGCGATGCGTGGCAAGCTGGCCCCTGTATCGGTGTTGACCGCGCGCACCGTGTCGGCGCGCCACTGCATGTCCAGCGTGCCGCCCTTGTCCAGCAGCCGCCAGTTGCCCGACGCCTCCAGGCCGCGAAACCGCGCTGGCACCTGGCGGTAGGCAAACTCGGGCAAGATTTCTTCACCGCTGCCGTCGGCTATGCCATCGCCATCTGCATCCACAGGATTGGTTTCACCATCAAGCCCGCGCGAGTTGCCTGTGGCGTCCAGCAGGATGTAGTTTTTAAACCGGCTCACAAATGCATTGAGCTGCAGGGTGTTGGCACCGCTTTTCCATTGCGCGCCCACATCCACGCTGGTGGACTTTTCCTTGGCTAGGGCAGCGTTGCCCAGCTCGTAGGCTGCGGTGGCGATATGCGGGCCGTCGGCAAACAGTTCATAGTCTTTGGGCGCGCGCTGCGTGAGGGCCAGGTTGCTGGTGAGCTGCCATTGGGGGCTGAGCTTGAACAGGCCGCCCAGGGCGTAGCTGGCAGGCTTGAACGAGCGTGTGCCTGGCACAAAGCGGGCGACATCCGGGTTGCCAAACGACTGCACCTTGACACTCTCCAGGCGCGCCCCCAGGCTGATCTTGCCCCAGCTGAAGCTGGCCTCTTCGTAGGCAAATGCAGCGGCTTGCCGGGTTTGGCTGAATGGCGCAAAGGCCTCTTCGCCGTTGGCAGAAAAGTTGTTTTTCTCTGCCTGCAGCCCTAGCACCCCTTCGACCGGGCCCAGCTTGGCGTGCCGCGCCTCCAGGCGCAGGTCATTGCCCTTGTTTTTGAACACCGTGCCCACCTCAGCACCTTCCAGCTCGGTGTGCTGGTAATCGGTGCGGCTGAGCTGGCCCTTGAGGGACTGCAGCCAGCCGTCCAGCCTGACCTCGCCTTCCAGGGCCAGGCGCTCGGAGCGCATGTCAATCGTCACCTCATCTTCGGCCACAGTGCCGTAATTGGTCTTGAAGCTCGACAGCGCTGCGCCCAGATACCCGCGGTCAAAAAACACCGAGCCGCCCAGCGCACCGCCGCGGGTGTCTGCCGCGGAGTTGCATATTTTGCGCTGCAGCCTGGGCGTGCCGCCTTTGCTGCAGGCCAGATCGGCAGGCACCGCCACGTCCTCGCTGGAGCGTGAAAACACATCTGCGTGCAAGGCAAACTGCTTATTGCCGCCTTCGAGCAGGAAGGCACCGTTTTTGCCGTTGTTGCCGCTGGAAAAACCCGCGTCCACCTTGCCCACAATACCCTCTACTGCAGCACGGGGAATGCGGTTGTCAATCACGTTGACCACACCACCCACCGCACTGCCACCATACAGCAGCGCGCCGGGGCCGCGCAGCACCTCCACGCGCTCTATGGCAATAGGATCAATCGGTACAGCATGGTCAAAGCTCAAGCCCGAGGCGTCAATGCTGGCACCTGAATTGCTCAGCACACGCACACGGTCGCCGTCCAGACCACGAATGATGGGGCGGCTGGCGTTAGGGCCAAAGTAAGTGCTGCTGACACCGGGGGTGTTGGCCAGGGTCTCTCCCAGGGTGCTTTGCTGGCGCAGCAGCAGGCCGGTGCCAGAGTAGCTGCTGGTGGGGGCGATCAGGTCGCTGCTGCCCAAAGGGTTGGCCGTGATGGTGACTTCCTTGAGCCTGGGGCTGGAGTCGGGCGCTGCTGCTGCAGATGGCGGCGGCGTTTGGGCAGGGGTTTGTACGGGAGCTTGGGCCAAGGCGTGCAAGGCCCACGGGCAAGCCAGTGCAGCAGCAAGGGCGCTGCGGGGAAAAGATGGATTCATAGGATTCTCTTTGAAATGCGAAAACAGCCGTGGCGCAGCGCACATCACATGCGCTGCGCACAGCACGGACAAGGCAGGTTCAAAGAGACTGGGGTGGGCCGCGCGCCTCAAACAGCGCAGCTGCGCGGGCGGTGGAGGTGATTTGCGAGAACGCAATCCATAGCGCATTCAAGGGCGCTGGCAGCAAGGCCTGCTGCGCAAAGACCACTGCGTCAGAGCTCGTCTGCGCGTCCATGAGGCGGCAGCTGGACTCATCATCGTGCTGGGCAAACAGCGCGCTGAGCCAGCCATGGTCGCAGTCACTGGCATGGTGCTGTCCGTGGGTATGCGGCGGTGCATCAGCGCTGCTCTCAGCCGGCCGATGTGCAGGCAGATGCGCCTGCTCAGCAAACAGCGCGTAGCCCGAGCTGGTCAGCGGGCTGTGCAGGCTGCGGTGCATCAACCCCAGGGTCTGTGACATCACCAGCGCCGCCAGCAAGGCCAGCACGCAGCTGCGCAAGCCGTACTGAGCCTGACGGGCAAGATGTGGGATGGTCAGCGCCATGGGGCGTGTGGTGCTTTACTTGGCTGGCGCCGCATCGGTGATGCGGTAATACAGGCCGTAGGGATCGTCGTTCAGCACGGCAAACTTGCCCTCCACCACGACGGGCTCCAGCGTGTATTTGATCGGGGTCTTGGTGCGCACCTCAATCATGCTCTCCGGCCCGCCCGGCAGGCAGAAGCTACAGCTCATGGGCACGGAGGTGAGCAAAAAGTGGCGCTGCTTGTCGCCAGGCTCCAACGGCATCATGAAGCCCTGGACTTTCTGGGTTTTCTGGTTCAGCGCCATTTGTGACATGTTGAACACCGGGGTGATTTTGTTTTTTACCGTCTGGGTTTTCAGATCGGTCAGCACACTCCAGGGCACCACATCGGCACGGTCGACCAAGGGCGCAAAAGGGCTGTTGGGGCTGTGCACCCCCGCGCCCTGGCCAGCAGGCACGGCGGGCGCTGCACTGGCTGCTGGGGGCGTGCCGCCCGTGGCAGGCTTGGCCCCCGCCACTGGCGGGCTGAGCTGGGCGCTGGCCATGAAGGAGGCCAGCAGGCTGGCGCACAGCAGGAGAGATTTAGTGTTCATGTTTCATTCCACAGTATTTGCCAATACCTAGACCTTTGCAGGCGGCCTGCAGTTCCTTGAGGCAGACGTCTTCCTTCTTACCCGACTCCAGGCACTTGGCCGCTGCCTCATGGGCCGCCGCCATCGCGCGGTGGCGCGTGATGTCCTGCTTCTTTTCTGCATCAGTGTGCGTTGTAGAAACAGCAGCCGCTCCTGTAACCATGACAAGGGTTAGCATAACAAAGGCCAGTATCGACTTTCCATTCCACAACATACGCATAGTCACCTCGATTGCAAGATTTTCAATACATCCAGACGGTAGGCTGCGGCCACGGGCAGCAGTGCGGCCAGCAGCGCCAGCAGGACCGCGCCCGCCAGTACCCAGCCCTGCTCAGGCAGCCAGATCCAGGCCGTCACGGGCAGCGACTTATCCGCAGCCAGCATATAGCCTACCAGAGCTGTCAAGCCATGGCCCAGCATCAGCCCCAAAACCCCACCCGCGAGCGTGAGTATCAGGGCCTGCCACACCAGCACCCCCGCCACGCGTGCCGGGCTGGCCCCCAGCATGCGCAGCATGGCCCAGTCGGCCTGGCGCTCGCGCAGCGCGTTCCACAGCGCAATCAGCAGGCTCACAGTGGCAATCAGCAGCAGCACCGCCGCAAAGCCACGCAGCACATCAGCCCCTACCCCCAGCATGCGAAACAGCCGCGTCATCTCGATGGCGGGCGCTGCAGCCTGCATCTCCGTAGTGGTGTTGACAAAGCGCGGAAAGCTCACTGCCGCCAAGGGAGAGGTGTACTGAATCAGCGCCATCGTCACCTCGCGCGCCTCCTCCAAAGCCTCTTGGTCCGAGGCGTCGAGTGCGGTAGCCTTTTCATGCACCTGCCAGACCGACTCGGTGGCGGTAAGGATCAGCCGGTCAAGCACGCAGTCACATTTTTGCAGTGTGCCCACCAATGTATACGGCGCCTCGCCATGGGAATGGCCTTTGTCGCCCAAGCCGTGGTTGCCAACAAAGCTGCTGCCAGGGGCCAAGCCCTGACCTGCCATGGCCTGGGCCGCCGTGTGCCCCGCCACCGCCTGCATCGGCGCAGACCAGATCTGGCCCTTGCCCATCCTGGCACTGTAGAGGTTGATGTAATCCACTGTGGTGCCCACAATGCGATAGCCCGCAAAGCTGTCGCCCAGGCTCAGCGGAATCAGCGTTTTGACCTGCGGATTTTTTGCCAGCTCGCGCACCTCTGACAGCGGGATATTGCCCGACGGCACATCGATATGAAACACCCCCGCCAGGATCAGCTGCAGCGGGCTGCCCTTGGCACCCACCACCACATCAATGCCCTGCAGGTCGCGCTCAAACGAAGCCTGGACCTGGTGCTGCACCAGCAGCAGAAAGTTAATCGACGCCAGGCCCAGTGCCAACAGCAGCACATTGAGCAGTGCAGCCAGCGGCCGTGCTGCCACATACCGCCAGGCTAACGCTACGCTTTTCATAGCTGCCCCCGCGATATTCTATTGACTTGCAGGCCTTTTTTATCTAAAAAATGGGGCTCCAGAATGCCCTGCACACGCGCGTCATGTGTGGCCACCACCAGCGTGGCATCGCAGCGCTGCGCGGCCTGCGCCAGCAGCGTGATGGCGCTGTGGGCCGCCTCGTCGTCCAGGCTGGCGGTAGGCTCGTCCGCCAAAATTACCTTGGGCCGCATCAGCACCGAGCGCGCCAGCGCCACGCGCTGCGCCTGCCCACCCGACAGCGCCTGCGGCTTGCGCGCAGCCAGGTCGGCCACGCCCAGCGCGTCCAGGCTGTGCATGATCTGCGCCTTGTCCACCGGCTGGGCGGTTGCAAAATAGGCCAGGGCCAGGTTGTCAAACACCGTCAGCGCATCGCTCAGATGCAGCCGCTGCGGCAAAAAGCCCAGTGTGCGCCCGCGCCAGGCGTCGCGCTGCGCCGCGTTCAAAGCCGCCGGGTTTTGCCCCGCCACATCCACACTGCCGCTGCCCGCCACCAGCAGGCCCGCGCACAGCGCCAGCAGGGTGGACTTGCCGCTGCCCGAGTTGCCCTGCAGCACCAGCGCCGCGCCCTGGGGCACGCTCATGTCGTCAAACGTGAGGGCCGCGCCTTGCGGATAGCTAAAGCTCAATTGCGTGGTGTGGATCATGAAACAATACTGCGCGCCGATAAATATTCAAACATGCTGATTATTATCACCCCAGGGCTTGCGTCCACACTGGTGCAGACCCACGCGATGTAAACCTCTGTGTCAAATGCTAAGCTATCGCCCATGAATCCTTCCACCACCCTGCTGCGCACCCACCAATTTTCTGCCCTGCAGCCCGGCCCTAGGCTCATCGTGCTGGGCGCTGTGCACGGCAACGAGACAGCGGGCACGCAGGGCATCACGCGGGTGCTGGCCGAGCTGGACGCAGGCCGCCTGCAGATCGTGCGCGGTGCTGTGACGCTGCTGCCCATCACCAATCCGCTGGCGTACACCAAAGGGCAGCGCATGGGTGATCGCAACCTGAACCGCAACCTCTACCCCAACACCACTCCGCAAGACTACGAAGACCGCATTGCCAATGTGCTGTGCCCCCTGCTCTCAGCCCACGATGTGCTGCTGGATCTGCATTCGTTTCACACCGCAGGCCAGCCCTTTGCCATGGTGGGGCCGCAGGACAACACCGATGCGCTGGAGCCCTTTGCCCACGCTGCCCAAGAGGAGGCCCTGGCCCTGCGTCTGGGCCCGCAGCGCATTGTCGAGGGCTGGCTCAGCACCTATGCCGACGGCGTGAAAAAGCGCCTGCAGCGCACCGCGCCCAGCGAGCGCGCCCACCTGCTGAGCACCGATCCGCGCTATGGCGTGGGCACCACCGAATACATGCGCACTCAGGGCGGCTGGGGTATCACGCTGGAGTGTGGCCAGCATGCCGACCCAGCAGCGCCCGAGGTGGCCTACCAAGCCATTGTCAACACCCTGGCCCATCTACAGCTGATCGATGCGCCACCGCCTGCTGCGCGCACCGACACTTTGCTGCTGAAGTTAATGGAAGTGACCGACCGGCTGCATGCGGATGACCAATTTGCCAAGCCCTGGGCCAGCTACGACCCGCTGCAGCGCGGCGAGCTGATCGGCACGCGCCACGACGGCACGCCCATTCTTGCGCCGCAGGACGGCTTTATCGTGTTTCCGAACCCGGCTGCGTTCGCAGGCAATGAGTGGTTTTATTTTGCGCAGGCCAGCGCGAGAAAGCTGCGTGCCTGAAGCCTAGCCCAAGCGCCTTGGGCACGCTCAGACACTACGGTTTTTGTAGCTAGGCCTTTGCCAGCCGCGCGAAGGTCTTGCGAAACTTGGCCACTTTGGGTGCTGCTACAGCCATGCAATAGCCCTGGTCAGGGTTGCGCGCAAAAAAGTCTTGGTGGTACTCCTCGGCTGCGCTGTAGTTGCGCACGGGCAGCACCTCGGTGACTATTTTGGAGCTGTAGTGTTTGCTGGCCGTCAGCTCGGCGATGATCTCGTCGGCCACCTGCTTTTGCTCAGGCGCGTGGAAGTAAATGCCGCTGCGGTATTGCGTGCCGCTGTCGTTGCCTTGGCGGTTCAGCGTGGTGGGGTCATGAATGACAAAGAAGATCTCCAGCACCTCGCGGGTAGAGATGACTGCAGGGTCATACACCAGCTTGACCACCTCGTTGTGCCCCGTACGGCCGGTGCAGACCTGCTCATACGTAGGGTTAATGGCTTCGCCATTGCTGTAGCCGCTCTCAACGTCTTCAATCCCCTGCACCGCGACGTAGACCGCCTCGGTACACCAGAAGCAGCCACCACCCAGGGTGATGGTTTGCAATGATTTAGCAGTGTTTTCCATGGATAGCCCTTTAAAATATCGCGGGACTAGCTATTACTTTCATAGCGTTTGCCCAGAGCCAGCAGCTCGGGGGTGCCAATCAGCGCGTTGAGCTGATCAAAGTCCAGCATGGATTGTTGCATGTTGGCAGTAGTCCCGTGCGCATGCAGGCTTTGGTAGTAGCGCTGCAGGGTGTGGGCAACGGCGCGGGCGGTGCCGCCGGGGAAGATGACGATTTTGAAACCGCGCTCGCCCAGCTCGGCCGCGCTTTGCACGGGGGTTTTGCCGCCTTCCACCATATTGGCTAAAAGCGGCGTGCGGTGGGCAAAGCGCTGGCAGGCGGACTGCATCTGCTCGGGGCTGCGCAGGGCTTCGATGAACAGCGCGTCCACCCCACAGGCCAGGTAGGCCTCGGCGCGCTCTAGTGCGGCCTCCAGGCCCTCGACAGCCACGGCATCGGTGCGGGCGAGGATTAAGGTCTCTTGGCTGTGTCTTGCGTCTACCGCCGCTTTGAGTTTGCCGCACATCTCGGCGGTGGGGATCACGGTTTTGCCATCCAGATGCCCGCAGCGCTTGGGAAAGCCCTGGTCTTCCAGCTGGATCATCGCCGCGCCCGCGCGCTCAAAGCCGCGCACGGTGCGCTGCACGTTCAGCGCGTTGCCAAAGCCGGTGTCGGCATCCACAATGACCGGCGTAGCCACCCGCTCGGTAATGCGCGCCAGCGTGTCTTGCACCTCGGTAAAGGTGGTCAGGCCAATGTCAGATCGGGCCAGGCGCGTGTAGGCGATGGACGCGCCCGAGAGGTACAGGGCCTCAAAGCCCGCCTGCTCGGCGACAAGCGCCGTGAGCGCGTCGTACACGCCGGGGGCGAGCACTGCGCCGGGTTGGGAGAGTCGGTGTTTTAAAGTGGTCATGCGTTCGCTATCTATTGATTGCTGCGAAGTTCGTGCAGCAGCAGGGATAGAGTCTACATGCGGTCTATCTTGGTTTCAAAAAAATTGACATGATGAAAATATCGCCACTCGATTGTCAACGAGCAATTTATTTTGGATGTTGTTGAACTGAAGTGAATCTCATTGCACGATGGGGATTTCGCTCTGAAAACCGCTTTACCGTCAGATTTACCGTCATGCAAAACTGCACTTAAGGTTAGGTCAAACGACCATCGTCATTCCAGTTGCCGAACATCTTGTTTAAGGCGGTTTTTTTTACGAAATTTCTCAATCTTGTTTCAAACTCGCTCGGGGGTTTTCGCATTTCCTCGATATAACCAATTCTTACAGCGCGATACAGCACTGGGAATTTTTTGAAATTTGCTAGTGCATTGCCATTTGCTGATAGTGCAGCAACGATATCCGCCGGAGTATCTTGACGTAACTCTAGCGGAGGCAGCTTCACTCTTCCCGCATCGGTCATCAACTCCAACTGAATAAGACGTTGCGAGCGAGCCTTATTGAGTTCTGTCCAGTTCCCATCGGCTCGCCGAGGACTGAACCTTCGTGCCAACTCGCCGGTAGCAATACGCTTGGCTAAGCCATCAATCCAACCGAAGCAAATAGCCTCTTCAACAGAGTCTAAATAGGTTATCGATCCTTCTTCTAGACATATCAGCCAAGCATCCTTAGTTTGCGCATGGTTTTTTCTAGCCATGCACGCCAATCTTTTCGGGTTTTTAACTTGAGCGCGGTTGTGACTTCCATAAGAACTGACTTCCAATTAACTATTTGACTACTCTTGAAAGCTCAGTAGTTGTTTCAATTTCATGAAATCCGACAAATGCACTAATGTGTGATTGCAGGAAGCTGTCAATGTCAGTAGGGTATGCAGTTGCTCCATCAAGCCCGTGTTGATGCAAAAAAATCAATATAACCGGGCTCAGCAAAGAAATTGCCGCATACCTTGTATTGGTGGGGCGCATTTCTCTCCTCGCAATATGTGCATTTAAACGACGTTCCGTCGCCAGGATAGTAGGCTCAAGAATATGGTTAAGGTAAGAGTTTGCTAAAACGATATGGCTAAGCCCCTGAGCCAATCCAACAGCGTGTAAACGAACAAGTCCGCCGTATCGAAACCCGTCAGCCACGTGCACGACAAGATCATGCGTTGATTGTCGAAATAACCCAGTTGGAGTTTCTGCAATGGTTAACTCCCCGTGAGCACTCTCACAACAGTCAGCAAAAACCGCCGAAAAAACCTCCTCCCGATTGCCAAAGTAATGCTGTAGCGTGGGGATCGTCACGCCCGAAGCCGTGGCTAAACCTCGATAGCTGGACGGAGGATTGCCACTCAATAACGCATCACGAAGTCGAACCAAAATGGCCGCTCTGGATGCGGCGAAATCAGCATTTTTACTACCCGTTTTTCTAGGCATTTAACTTCACAACTTGACAAGGTATTCGTACATAAAATAAAATATCTCATTCGTTATATTTTATTAATCAACTAATTATCATAAAGAGCTACTTATGCCGGCAAAAAATTTTCAATGGTGGCACGCACTTGCTATCTTGATCGCTGCAAATCTAGTCAGCGCACTACCCGTAGGTTATGCCGGAGACAAAGTTTTTTACAACAGTTTTCAGCTGCCAAGTATCGCTCCTGCAGACTGGGTATTTGCTCCAATGTGGCTATTTCTAAACATTACATCACTAATTGCTTTGTACAGAGTAGCAAATCTTCCTGCAAGCAAAACCAGAAGTTACTTCTTAATCTCAGAAGCACTTGGCTGGATTCTTTTCGCAATATTCACCACCGTATATTTTTTGATGAAAAGCCCAATACTCGGGGCTATTGACACAGTACTGGGCTTACTTATAGCAATCTACAGCGTAGCTTTGGCCAGAACGATTGACCGAAATGCCGCAATTTGTATTTGCTTGCGACTGGCATGGCTGTGTTTGGCGAGTTATGTCTCAGCTTGGGTGGCGCTAAACAACCCGGACCAACTATTTTCAACGAGTTCATTTTTTATGCGCTAGCTCAAAAACCAGCCTCACTCCCACTCCATCATTTACGGAGGACCTATAGTCACGATTTGGGTCACCATTGTGAACGCACTCTCAGCCGCAATAGCACCGCCCGCCACGGCGCTAAGAAGACCGTTGCCAGACAGATAGCCCCACACCGTATTTCCCGACACCCCGCGCGCCGCGCCGCCTGCGGCCAAGAGATTGGGAAACGGCGTGCCGTCATCCCGCAGCACGCGGCATTGCGCGTCGATGTCCAGGCCACCCTGGGTGTGGAACAGTGCGCCAGTGACTTTGACGGCATAGAAGGGGGCTTGCAGGGGGCGTTTGGAAGTCTGTCCATGTGGCCGCCCGTCCGCTTGGGCTGAGCCTGTTGAAGCCTCTCCAGAGCCGATAGTCCTTGTATTACTTGCGCAAGCAGCTATCACATTCGCAGCATCACAATCGATCAAAGCCGCCAAAGCCTGCGCATCCGCACAGGTCTTCAAAGCCCCCGCTTCCTCCGCCGCGCAAAAATCCGGAAAGCTAGGCGCCAGTTCCAAGATAGGCCCGTCAAACACATTCCACGCCACGCCGCCCGGCTGCGCCAGCACATGCACCGCCGCCTCTGAGTAGCCCTGCGTCTCGTCATGAAAGCGCTCGCCCCGCGCGTTGAGCTGGATGCCGCCCTCCATCATCAGCGCCCAGCTGATCAGCGCGCCCTGTGGCACCGCCCACGAGCCGTGGCCCTGGTAGCCGCCCAGGTCGGCCAGCCGCGCACCCAGCGCCCTGCCCCAGCTGATGGCGCTGCCGTCGTTGCCCGTATGCCCGGCAAACAGCGCGTCGCACATCTCGGGCAGCAGCTCGCGCACCATCTGCGGGTTGCCGCCAAAGCCATTGCACGCCAGGATCAGCGCATCACAGCGCAAATGCTCCATAGTGCCATCGGGCCGCTGGTAGCCCACGCCTGTCACCCACTGCGCACTGTCCACAAAAATCTGCCGCACCGTCGCCTGGGTCACGATGTCCGCCCCCGCGCTCACCGCAGCCCGCTCCAGCTGGGCGACCAAAGCCGCCCCAGTTTTTTGCGGCACTGCATGCATGCGCCGCACGCTGTGGCCTGGGTACAAGAAGCCATCCAGAACGATAAATTCCAAAGCGTGCCGCGCAGCCAGCACGTCCATCACCGCCCCAATCCTCTGCGAAAACGCCGCCACCAAATGCGCCGCCGCCGTGCCATGCGCCTTGGCCTGAATGTCTTGTGCAAACAGCTCTGCACTGTCCACCACACCCGCCGCGCGCTGCACAGCCGTGCCCGCTGCTGGAATAAACCCCGAAGACAGCGCCGTAGAACCCGACGGCTGCGCATCGCGTTCCAGCAGCACGCAGTCCATACCCAAGTCGCGTAGCGAAATCGCTGCCACCAAGCCGCATGCGCCTGCGCCGATGATGGCTACAGGGATGTGGGGCGCGTTAGCCGGTGGATTACTTTGGGTGATCGAAGGGTTCATTGAAAACATCAAGCCGTAGGCCGGAACAGATATTGCCCCGTAGGCTTGCCCACCACCTTGCCGTCCTGAAAGATGACCTGGCCGCGCAGGTAGGTCGCATCCACCCGTGCTGACATTTCCAGGCCCTCGAAGGGCGTGTAGCCTTGGGTGGACGGCGAGTCTTTGGCGTGGATGGTCCAGGTTTTGGAGGTGTCTACCAGTGCAATGTCGGCATCAAAGCCCACATCGATATCGCCCTTCTTGTTCAGGCCGTAGCGCTGCGCGGGGTTCCAGCTGGTGACGCGGGCCATGTGGTTGTAGCCCATGCCGCGGCGGGTGCCTTCGCTGACCAGGGCGGGCAGCAAATATTCGGTGCCGCCAAAGCCGCTCTTGGCCATCCAGATGTTGCCAAAGTAGTGCTTGGGGATTTTCATCTCGTGGCGGCAGCAGGCGTGGTCGCTCACCACCCAGTCCAGCTCGCCAGACAGCAGCGCGTCCCATAAAAACTCTACGTCTTTGCGCGGGCGAATCGGCGGGTTAACCTTGGCCAGCTCGGCGGCTTTGCTGGTGATGTCGAGCATCAGGTGACCAATGGTGACCTCGCGTTTGAAGTCGATATGCGGGAAGGTCTCGGCCATCATCATCGCGGCTTGCACAGCCTTGCGTGAGGACAGATGCAGCAGGTTGATATTGGTGAGCGCGGTTTCGTTGGCCAGGTAACTGGCGATGAAAACGGCTAGGCCCTCAGAGTGCTGCGGGCGCGAGGCGCTGTAGGCGGCCAGGCCTTTGAGGGATTTGTCTTTCTCCACAATCTTGGTGTAGGCCGTCATGATCTCAGCCGTTTCGCAGTGCAGAGACAGCGATATCTGCTTGGCCAGGTGCGGCATCTGCTCGCGCGCGGCTTGCACGCCGCGCATGATGAACTCAAAGTGCGCGTAGTCGTAGCGCTCGTCTTCCTTGATCATTAAAAAATCTTTTTGCGTGTTGCTCGCGCCATGCAGGCCGTGTGAGCCGTAGAACATGAAAATCTTGAAGCTGGACACGCCGAACTTCTCAATCAACTCGGGAATCTCTTTGATGTGCGTGCCGTCCATGGGCGCGAGGTGAAAGCCGTAGTCCACATGGAACTTGTCCTTGGCCGTCTTGAGCACTTCGGGGTAAAACTTTTTGTACGGCCCGCCTTTGTTCATGTAGTACTGGCCGGTGCGAAAGTAGTTCAAGCTGCTGGTCACGCCGCCCATGGCAGCGGCCTGGCTTTCGGTCACCGCGTCTTCGGCCAGTGGGGAGTAAATGCCGCTGTGCATGTGTGCGTCCACCACACCCGGGAAGGCCAGGCGGTTGTTACCGTCGTGCACCTGTTTGGCGCGGGTCACGTCTATTCCTGGCGCGATGTGGGCAAACTTGCCGTCTTTGATGGCTATGTCGCTGCTGTGCACTACGTTGCCGTGGGGGCGGACTACGCGGACGTTTTTGATTAGCAGGTCGAATTCTGGGGTGGCTTGTTTTTTTGTCATTTGGTTTTCCTTTTTTAGGATGTGTGGAATTTATGAGGCCTTTAGGGGCGATCTTGGTTGGTGGATGCCCAGACACTTGGGATACTTGGCTCCGCGGCTGTCCCCCGCCCTTCGGGCTCCTCCTTGATGTCGCTGCGCCAAGCATCCCAAGCGCCTGGGCAGTCAAAGGTGTTGATTAGCAATGTGAATACCCGTGCGAGAAACTGTTTGATCGCCCTCCACGCTGGCAAGACACTGTCGGCGGTGCGCTCAGCGCAGCGGCATAAAGGAGGAGCAGGCGGCCCTAGGCCGCCGCGGGGGACAGCCGCGGAGCTGAGCGCGCCGTCGGCAGTGTCCCCTACAACGCAAGCATCACAAAGGAAAAGTGGACTACGGTACGCCATCATGTCAAGACACCTCAATAGGCGCATGGGACTTTTGCAAGCGCTGCTTCAGGCTGGGCAGCAAACCCCCAGCTTGCACCATCTGGAGCAAAAATTCAGGAATAGGCTCACATTCCAGTGTAGTTTTATCAGACAAAACCAGCTCCAGCCCATTAGATGATCGCGAGAGCAGCTCCTGATTTCGTAGCAAATCTGCTTGCGGACAGGTTAGCAGTAGCAGCCCCACATTGAACGCATTGCGAAAATACAGGCCACTGTAGCTTGGTGCAATCACGGCCGCAATGCCCAGGTGCACCAGCACCTGCGCTGCCTGCTCACGCGAGGAGCCGATGCCAAAATTGGGGCCAGCCACAATCACGTCGCCCTTCTTTACTTCACTGGCAAAGTTCGGCAGCACAGACTCCAGACAATGCTGCGCAATCACTTCAATGCCGTGCTTCATCGCGTGGCCGGGGGCCAGCACATCGGTGTCAATGTCAGCACCCAGGTGCCAGATGCGGTGCTGCGTCAACGCACTCATGCCAGCACCTCACGCGGATCGGTAATCACGCCGCGCAACGCCGATGCGGCCACGGTGTAGGGCGAGGCCAGATACACCTGCGCGGTGGCTGCACCCATGCGGCCTTTGAAGTTGCGCGCCGTGCTGCTGATGACCGTGCTGCCCTCGGGCACGCTGCCGCCGTAGCCTGCACAGGCACCGCAGGCGGTGGCGAAGAGTTGGGCGCCTGCGTCTTGCAAAGTTTGCAACACGCCCTCTTTCTCTGCTTCCTGCTGGTCTTGCCTGCTGGCCGGGGCCACCATGAGCTGCACGCCCTGCGCTACCTTGTGGCCGCGCAGCACACTGGCGGCGGCGCGCAGGTCTTCCAGTTTGGCACCTGTGCAGGCACCGATGTAGGCCACGTGGACGGGCGTGCCAGCGTGCGTGGTCACGGCGTGGGTGTTGGCAGGGCTGTGCGGGGCGGCTACCTGGGGCGGCAGTGTGCTGGCATCGAAGCTGTGGCGCTCTACCTGCGCGTCGGCGTCGGTATGCCAGTGGCTAATGTCTTGCCGGGCTACGCCCACCGTCTCCAGCCAGTCCTGCGTTACTGCATCCGGTGCCACCAAGCCTGTCTGCGCGCCCAGCTCGGCACTCATATTGCACAGGGTCATGCGCTCGGGCATGGACAGGGCCTGCACGGCCGCGCCGCAAAACTCCACTGCCTGGTACTGGCCACCGTTCATGCCAAAGCGGCCGATGGTGTGCAGCATCATGTCTTTGGCCGTCACGCCGCGCGACAGCTGGCCGCTCCAGTGCATTTGAATCGTCTGCGGCACGCGCAGCCAAATCTCGCCCGTGACGCACACGCCCAACATCTCAGTGCTGCCCACGCCAAACATATAGGCACCAAACGCGCCCCCTGTAGGCGAATGCGAGTCGCCGCCTACACACAGCATGCCGGGGCGCAAATGGCCTTTTTGTGGCAGCACGACGTGGCAGATACCCATACTGTCATACACATGCGGCAGGGCCTGGTCGCGCGCCCAGTCGCGGGCGATGCGCACAATCTTGCGTGCCTCGTCGTCCTGCTCGGGCACGTAGTGGTCCATCACCAGCACCACTTTGGATTTGTCCCATATCTGCGCTTGCAGCTCTTCCAGCATGGGTTTGAGGCGGCGCGGGCCTGACGAGTCGTGGAACATCGCCAAATCCACCCTGCAAGTGACAATCTCGCCCACAGCCACGGCGCTGCGCCCGGACGCGTGGGCGATGAGTTTTTGGGCAAGGGTTTGGGCAGGCATGTACGCCACTCTATTCCGGCTTGGCGCCCGAGTACTTCACCACTTCGCCCCAGCGCTTGATCTCGCTTTGCACAAAGGCGCCAAACTCCTCAGGCGAGTTGCCCGCCATTTGCAGGCCCTCGCCCTCCAGCCGTTTGCGCACCTCAGGGCTGGCGATGGCCTGGCGGGCTGCATCGTTCAAGCGGCGCGTCAGCTCGCTGCTCATGCGCGCCGGGCCAAACAGGCCAAACCAGGCGCTGGACTCAAAGCCCGGCAGCACCTCGGCAATGGCGGGCACATCGGGCATGGCAGGCAGGCGCTTGGCACTGGTCACGCCCAGCGCGCGCAGCTTGCCCGCCCTTACCTGCACCTGCGCGCCCACCATCGGCGCAAACATCAGTTGCACCTGCCCGGCCATCACGTCGGCCAAAGCGGGCGCGGTGCCGCGATAAGGAATGTTGACAATAAACAGCCCAGCGCGCATCTTGAAAGCATCACCCGCCATATGCAGTGACGAGCCAATGGAGCCCACCGCAAAATTGAGCTTGCCTGGCTGTGCCTTGGCGATGGCAATCAGTTCGCGCACGTCTTTGGCAGGAAAGCTGGGGTGCGCCACCAGCATAGACGGCGCAGTAGCCACCAGGCTGAGAGGCGTGAAGTCTTTGACGGGATCAAAAGGCAGGCTGGGGTATAGCGTGGCGTTGACGGCGTGGCTGGTAAAGCTCAGCAACAAGGTGTTGCCATCGGGCACGGCTTTGGCCACGGCATCAGCTGCAATATTGCCCCCAGCGCCAGGCTTGTTCTCCACCACGATAGTACGGTTCAAAATGCGCCCCATTTCTGCGGCCATGGCGCGTGCAATGGTGTCCGTACTGCCACCTGCGGGTACGCCTACCAGCATTTTTATAGGTGTCGTTGTGGTTTGGGCGTTGGCTTTGGATGCTACTAATAGTGTAGCTGCCTGCGCGATATTTTTGAGGGCTGAGCGTCTGTTTTGCATGTCTTTCCTGCTCACGCTGTGTTTTCACGGTTGGCTTGTGTGCACGCGCTTTGGTTGCCACGCTGGTTACGCTTCGGGCGACAGAGCGTATGCGAATCGCCCTCATACTGGAGTACCAGAAATCGGTCGATTCGCATACGCTCTATCGCCTGCACACAAGGCAGCGCGCTACCGGTAGTCGCCGACAAAGGCTGACAGGAAACTACCGGTAGCGCGCTGCGTTGGTTGCACACAGTTAGGTGTTTGCCAGCCGACCGATTTCTGGTACCCCAGTATGAGGGCGGATGGCAAACACCTAACTGTGCGTACGTAACCAAGCCACACAACCCCGGCTCCCCTTCTGCGCCCTCTGCGAATCCTCCGCGCCCTCTGCGTTCAAAAACTCCCCGCATTTCATGGTCTGTGACAGATACATAAGTCATACATCACATCCCCAAATAAGCCCGCCGCAGCTCATCACTTTTCAACAAATCCCCAGAGCTGCCAGAAAACCGAATTACCCCGTTCTCCATCACATACGCCCGACTGGCCACCTCCAGCGACTGCGCTACGTTTTGCTCTACCAGCAAGATCGACAAACCATCCGCATGCAACTGCCGAATCAGCGTAAACATCTCCTCCACCAACAGCGGCGACAGGCCCAGCGACGGTTCGTCCAATATCAACAGCTTGGGCTCTGCCATCAGCCCCCGCCCAATGGCCAGCATCTGCTGCTCGCCACCACTCATCGTGCCTGCCAGCTGCGTGATGCGCTCTTTCAAGCGCGGAAAAATGCCAAACACCCTGTCCAGATTGGCAGCGCGCCGCTCGCGGGCGCGGGTAAACGAACCCAGCTCCAAATTTTCCAGCACCGACAGATTCGGAAAAATCTTGCGCCCCTCGGGCACCTGGATCAAACCAGCTTTGACGACATCGCGGTAATGCGCGCCACTGAGGTCTTGCCCATCAAACTGCACGCTGCCGCCCCAGGCCTGGTAGATGCCGCACAACACATTGTTCAGCGTGGTTTTGCCAGCGCCATTGCTGCCCAGCAGGGCTACTATTTCGCCTTGCTGGACCTGCAGGTCAACACCGCGCAGCACCTCCACTGCGCCGTAGCCACCACGCAAGCCTTCCATGTTGAGCAAGGCACTCATGCTGCCACCTTGCGCAGCTTGGCCGCCGTGCCGTGGCCAAGGTAGGCCTCAATCACGGCGTCGTTGGAGGTGATCTGCGATGGCGATCCCTGGGCGATCAGCTGCCCTTGCGCCAGCACCCACACATGCTCGGCCAGATTCATCACCGCCTGCATCACATGTTCGATCATCAGCACCGTCACCCCGGCCTGCGCAATGCTGCGCACCACGGGAATCATCTCGGCAATCTCCTGCGGGTTCAGCCCGGCCAGCACTTCGTCCAGCAGCAGCAGCTGGGGCCGGGTGGCCAGGGCGCGTGCCAGCTCCAGGCGCTTGCGGCCAGCCACGGTCAGGTCAGCGGCAGGTTTGTCGAGCTGGCTGGTCAAACCCACCTGGGCGGCCACCACCTCGGCGGCGGCCAAGGCAGCTTGCCGGCGCGGCTCGTGCAGATGTGCACCCACCGCAATATTTTCTCGCACCGTCTGCGACGCAAATGGCTGCACGATCTGAAAGGTGCGCGCCATGCCAGCACGGGCATTGAGGTCAGGCGCACGGCCCGTGATGTCCTGCCCGTTGAACACTACACTGCCACTGTCGGGCGTGATAAAGCCCGACATCAGCGCAAACAGCGTGGTCTTGCCTGCGCCATTGGGGCCGATCAGTGCCGTCAGGCTGCCGCGCGGCACGGCCAGGCTGACGTTTTGCACGGCCTTGAGACCACCAAAACTTTTGGACACTGCCGTCAGTGTGAGCGAATCAGCGCTCATGCTGCCTGCCCTTCCACAGCTCGCGCACGCTGCGCCCCAGCCCACCTATGCCGCGTGGTGCAAACATCACCATCAGCACCAGCACGCTGCCGTAAATCACCATATTGATGCCCGGCAGTTGCCCGAACAGATTGCGTGTCACATCGGCCAGCACATGCAGCGCCAGCGCGCCCAAAATCGGTCCCCACAGCGTGCCCATGCCGCCCACAATCGCCCCGACCAGCGCCTCTACCGAGGTGTGGGCACCGTAGGCAATGCCGGGGTCGATGTACTGGAACACCTGCACATAAAACGCACCTGCCGCGCCCATGAACCCGCCAGACAGCGCAATAGCCCCCAGCTTGACCTTGAACAGGCTGACACCCACAGCCCGCGCAGCGTCTTCGTTGTCGCGCACGGCCTGCAGGTAGGCGCCAAAGCGCGAATGCTTGAGCCAGCAGGTCACCAACAAGGCCAGCACCACCAGGGCCAGCACCAGCATGGCATAGCCACGGCGCGAGCCAAACTGCATGTTGGCAAACCCCTCCTGCAAAGGCAGCATCAGCCCTACGCCCGCGCCGGTGAAAGGCACGGACAGGGCAAGAATGCGAAACACCTCGGCAAAAGCCAGGGTGACCAAGGCAAAGTAGGAGCCCTTCAAACCGTAGCGAAAACTCAGCGCACCGACAAAAACACCTACCGCGCAGCTAACCATCACGGCCAGAGGCAAAGCTAGCCAGGGATTCATGCCCCACTGCATCTGCGCAATCGCCTGTACATAGGCCCCTGTGCCAAAAAACAGCGCATGGCCAAACGAAAACTGCCCGCCATAGCCCCCCAGAATATTCCATGCCTGGGCCAGCAGCGCAGCATACAAAGCCATCATCACAAAGTTGAGCGCCACGCCCGACGACAGTACTTGCAGCAACAGGGCAAGTGCTGTGGCAAACAGTGCGATGTGCAGCAGCTCTTTCTGCAAAGCACCCATGCGCGGTGTCGCTTTCATGCCTTAGCTCCAAACAGGCCCTGGGGCTTGAACAGCAGCACCGCAATAAAAATCAGAAAAATGCCAATCTGCCCCAGTGACTCACCCAGCAACAGGCCGCCCAGTGACTCCACCACACCAATGATCAAACCACCCAGCAGAGCGCCCGCAAAGCTGCCCATGCCGCCCAGCACCACAATGGTGAAAGCCACCAGCACAAAGCCGTTGCCCACCTGCGGGTTCACATAGTACGCAGGCAACAAAAAGCAGGCCGCAGCGCCCAGGCAAGCCAGGCCAATGCCAAAGCTCATGGCATACACATGGTCCACATCAATACCCATCAGTTTGGCACCGTGCTTTTCTTTGGCCACTGCGCGGATGGCGCGGCCCAGGTCGGTGCGGCTCACCACCCAGATCAACACCGCCGAAGTCACCAAAGCACCCGCAAAGGCCACCAGCTTGGGCAGCGCAATCATGGCCTGCGCAAAGCCCAGGTTAATCGGCACGGTAGTCAAGGTGTAGGCCGTTTCGATGGATCGTGTATCTGATTTGAAAAACAGCAGCGCCAGGTTTTCCATCACGATCGACAGGCCCAGCGTCACCAGCAAAATATTCTCATCTTTGCCGTGGCTGGCCCGGTTGATCACCCCGCGCTGCAAGGCATACCCCAACACAAACATGCCCGGCACCACCATCGGCAGCGCCATATACGGATCAATCCCCAGCCGCTCCTTGAGCAGATACACGGCATACAGCGCCAACATCAACGCTGCGCCATGGGCGAAGTTGATGATGTGCAACACGCCGTAGATCAGCGTCAGCCCCAACGCAATCAAGGCATAAACTGCACCGGTGGTGAGGCCGTTGAGGATGGAGGGGAAAAGGATCCCTGGGTCTAGCATGGTTTATTTCTTGGTACAGGGGGAGGAAGACAGGCCGCGAAGGACGCGAAAGTTACGCGAAGGACGCGAAAAAGAAAATACAAAAATGATTAAAATCTTTATCAATAAATCAAAAAAATCATACTTTCGAAATTTTCTTCTTTGGCTGTTCTTTCGCGCCTTTCGCGTAAATTTCGCGTCCTTCGCGGCCGGTACCCGAATTGGTACCCGCCCCCGTCCTAAGCCAACTACATCACCCCTTCAAAGGGAAAATAGGATCAATCTCGCGGTAGTCGCGCGGCACGATCACTTTGATGTCGCCCTTGTACACCTGCGTCATCAGTGGCTGGGCCCCTTGGTTCTGGCCGTTGACAAACTTGGTCGCGCCGTACGGCATGATGTGGTCGGAGAAGGTGCTTTTCTCCAGCGCGTCAATGATGGCGGCGCGGTCTGCCGACTTGGCGCGCTCCAGGGCGTCGCCCAGCAGGCGCATCGCCGTGTAGGCCATGAAAATTTCGTAGCTGAAGAACAGGCCCTTGGCTTCCACACGCTTCTTTAGTTCAGCGCTGCGCTTGTCTTTGGGGTTGAACCAGTGGTTGCAGTCGATGATGCCATTGGCTGCTTCGGGGAATTCCTTGACGAACTTGTAGCTTGATGCCGCACCGCCCAGCACCGAGTAAATCGCCTTGGGCGATACTTTTTGCTGCTGCATTGTGCGCACCAAGAGGGCGTATTCGTTGTAGTAGTTGGCGGGGATGACGATGTCGGGGTTGACCGATTTCATGCGCAGCACGATGTTGTTGAAGTCGCGCGTGGGGTTGGCGTGCTTGATGACTTCTTTGACTTCGTAGCCGTAGCCTGGCAGCTCGCGGGCGAGCAGGTTGGCTGTGCCGGTGCCAAACAGCGACTCTTCGTGAATGATCATCACCGTCTTGGCCGGCTTGCCGGCTGCGCTGTTGAGCACATGCAGGTTAGCTACCGCCACCTCGGCACATTTGCGGTAGCCCGGGCCAAAGCGGAAGGTGTTTTTCAGGCCGCGTTCGACAATCTGGTCGGCCACACCCACGTCCACCACATGCGGCAGGTTGTATTTGGCAGCGGCCTGTGTGGTGGCCAGACAGATGGCTGATGCAAAAGCACCGACCACGGCCGATACACCGGCTTCGTTCATCTTTTCAATCTCAGCCGCGCCCGCTTGCGGTGTGGACTGCGCATCGCCGAGCAGCGCTTCGATTTTTGCGCCACCCATGGAGCGGATGCCAGTTTTGTTGATGTCTTCAATCGCCATCATCACGCCCTCGCGGCACTGCTGGCCCGAGTAAGCCAGCGCGCCGGTGACGGGGTGCAGCACGCCAATCTTGATCGGCTTGGTCTGCGCGCCGCCCACCAGCGGGAAGGCCAGTGTGGACGCCGCCGCGGCGGTTTGCGCCACAAAGGTGCGGCGATTGGTGGATGGGTGATTTGTCTTATGGGTCATGGTTTGTCTCCTGTGAAAAATTCAATGAAAATGTGCCGATAGCTCTTTGCTGACCCACACCTTGGCGTCAATATCGCCTACGCGGGACAACTGCATGACGTACTCATAGCGGTCAGGCCGGTACAGTCCGTGCAGCCACTGCACGGGTCTTTCCTGCACATCAAAAATCAGGCGCCGCACAGCCAGCAAGGCGCTGCCCACGGCGATGTCCAGATGCTGGGCCAGTTGCGCGTCGGCCAGCCTGGCCGAGAGGGTTTGCTCCGCGCGGCCCACTTGCACGCCCGCTTCTTCCAGCAACAGCAAAATAGGTTTTTTGGCCAGCTCTTTGCGACCAAAATGCGCGCCAATGGCTTGGGGAATATAAGTGGTGATGTGCGAGAAAGGCCCGGCCTTGGTACTGCGCACTCGAACCGCCTTTTGCACACCCTCGCCTGCGCCGATGCGCAGCGCTTGCGCCACTTCAGCGGTGGCTGCGATGTGCTGCACGTCCAGTACTTTGACCGAGGTGGCCAGACCCATGGTGACCAGGTTTTCCAGCAGGCCGGTCAATTGCGCCTTGCGCGGGCCCGCCTGGAACTTTTCGGCGTTGGAGGCCAGCGATGCCGCCTGCATGGGGCGCGTGCCTCGGCCTGGCTCTCGGCTGATCAAACCCTCGGCGGCCAGCTGCTCCAGCGCGCGGCGCACCGTCACCCGGGCTACGCCAAACTGCTGCTGCAGTGCCAGCTCGCTGGGCAAACCGGCCTGAAACCGCCCCTCACACACCTGCTCACGCAGGACCAGGTAGACCTGATGGTATTTGGGCAGGGGCATGACAGCGGACATGCCAAGTTTGTAAAACAGTCTTATTGTTCTGTCAATAGGACAAACATGGCTGATGCTGCAGAATCCTTCACCCGTACTGGCTCAGGCGGGAAAGCTCAATAGTCGCGTTTACGGCTGGTGGCCTTGCTGTTGCGCATGGGGCCGACAATGCGGCGCATCAGCTTGAGCAGCAGCAAGATGACCACAGCGCCAGCAATGGAGAGCAGCAGCGCGCTCAGGGTGAATTGGGTGTTGTTGACCACGCCGTTGTTGAACTGGGCGGCAACAAAATCGCCACCAATGAAGGCACCAAACATGCCCACCAGTACGTTTTCAACTGTGGAGGTATGCGTAGATGCGCTGGCCATGCGGCTAAATAGCCAGCCGATGGCAGCGCCGACGGCGCACCAGATAAAGGGATTGATAACGTACTCCAACGAGATTAATCGCTTGATACTGACAGGTATTGCTGCATTCACCTAATGGCATGGGGCGATACCCCTGTTTTGCGCTGCCTGGCCCCGTGCAACGTCCGGCAGCCAGTCGTGGAGCAAGACCGTCATTTCAGAATACTTGACATTTAAAGTATCTTGTCAAAGGCGGTTAAACTGAGACAATGCAGACTATCTGATACCAAGGAACGATGTATGAAACGCGACGCCCTCCCCACCAAAGCTGTTTTTGACTGGCAAGACCCGTTTTTGCTGCGCGAGCAACTGAGCGAGGACGAGCGCGCGGTGCAGGAAGCCGCGCACCAGTTTTGCCAGGAGAAGCTGCAAACCCGCGTGCTGATGGCCGCGCGGCACGAAAAGTTTGACCGCGAGATCATGAACGAAGCGGGGGCCATGGGCTTTCTGGGCTCCACCATCGAAGGCTATGGCTGCGCGGGGCTGAACTACGTGAGCTATGGCCTGGTGGCCCGCGAGGTAGAGCGCGTGGACAGCGGCTACCGCAGCGCCATCAGCGTGCAAAGCTCGCTGGTAATGCACCCGATCAACGAATACGGTTCGGAGGCGCAGCGCCAAAAATACTTGCCCAAGCTCGCTACCGGTGAATGGGTCGGCTGCTTCGGCCTGACGGAGCCTAACCATGGCTCTGACCCAGCCAGCATGATCACCCGCGCCAAGCCTGTGGACGGCGGCTTTATCGTCAAGGGCGCCAAGATGTGGATCACCAACTCGCCGATTGCCGACGTGTTTGTGGTCTGGGCCAAGCTGGAAGACCCCGATGGCAAGGTGGGTGGCCAAGAGGCCATCCGCGGCTTCGTGCTCGAAAAAGGCATGAAGGGCCTGACAGCCCCCAAGATCGAAGGCAAGATGAGCCTGCGCGCCAGCATCACCGGTGAGATTGTGATGGACGACGTGTTTGTGCCCGAGGCCAACCTGCTGCCCAATGTGAGCGGCCTCAAGGGCCCGTTTGGGTGCCTTAACAAGGCGCGTTACGGCATTGCCTGGGGCGCATTAGGCGCAGCAGAGTTCTGCTGGCAAGCAGCCCGCCAATACACTTTGGATCGTCAGCAGTTTGGCCGCCCGCTGGCGCAAAACCAGCTGATCCAGAAAAAGCTGGCCGACATGCAAACCGAAATCACCCTGGGCCTGCAGGCCTGCCTGCGCGTGGGCCGGCTGATGGACGAAGGCAAGGCCGTGCCCGAGATGATCAGCCTGATCAAACGCAACAGCTGCGGCAAAGCCCTGGACATCGCCCGCCTGGCCCGCGACATGCACGGCGGCAACGGCATCCACGACGAATACCACGTCATCCGCCACATGATCAACCTGGAAACCGTCAACACCTACGAAGGCACACACGACGTGCACGCGCTGATTCTGGGCCGTGCGCAGACGGGGCTGCAGGCGTTTTATTGAGCCTAAGACGGCAGGCTATTTTTAAAAGTTTTTCAACCCAATGTCATGCGGGTGACTGCTGAAGGCGCATATGCTGGTTAATGATCGAGTGCGCATTCAGGAGCACACTCATGCCCGACTTTACTGCCCCCACGCTCACACCCGGTTTCCGAGACGACTTGGTACAAGGTATTCAGAATATGCCCGCCTCCAAGCTGCTTGGTTTGAAGGTACGGGGCTTTGCGCTGCCAGGCATCTCGCAGATTGAGCTGCCCATCACCAGCCCGCTCACTTTTGACGGCCAGATTGTGCAAGGTGGCATCGTCGGCATGCTGGCGGATTATGCGGGCGTCAGCGCCGCGGCCTGCACCTTGCCTGCAGGCTGGATGGCTTCCACCACCGGTTACGAGGTGCACAACATCGCACCTGCCACTGGCGTTCGCCTAATAGCCCTGGGCCATGCGGTGCATGTGGGCAAAAGCCATGCGGTGTCGCGCGCAGAAGTGTGGGCGCAAACGGAGAGCGCCTACACCTTGGTGTGCGTGGCGACCACCACATGCAAACCCTTTGAGCTCAAGCGGCCCTCCACCTGAACGCCACACAGTCAACCTGGAAACATTTGCTATTGATTCAATAGCTGCTCCCGCGATATTCTATTGGCCTGGAGCCTGAAAACATGCTTAACACTGTGCAGCGCAGTTGCATCGTTGATTACAAGACGTAAGTCCCGTTGGATGATTGGCGCTGCGGTGCTACAACTGTGTTTATGTCATCGCCTTTTCGCCCTGTGTGCAGACACGGCCTGCACTGCATCATTCCGCCGTATCTGCTGGACTGCCTGAGCAATTGCACGGACGTCACTGCTGAGGTAGACATCAACGCCTGGTTGACTAAAACACGCAGTCAATCCAACAAGCTGCGTTCCCTGCGCATGGGCTACCACCCCGGGCCGCCCCTGCCCGGCGCGGTGTCCACTGCAACGCAGGGCAAAACCCGCAACATCTATGACGCCCAAAACCTCGGGTCATCGCGCCTGCCGGGCAAGCTGGTGCGCAGCGAAGGCCAGCCACCTGCCGAGCCCGCAGACCCCGCTGTGAACGAAGCTTATGACTACAGCGGTATCACGTATGACTTTTACGCCCAGGTGTTCTCGCGCAACTCGCTGGACGGCGCGGGCATGGCCCTGGTGTCCAGCGTGCATGTGGGCAAAAACCTCAATAACGCCTTCTGGACGGGCGAGCAGATGGCCTATGGCGATGGCGATGGCAAACTGTTCACGCGCTTTACCAAATCGCTCGATGTGGTGGGCCACGAGCTATCGCATGGCGTCATCACCTACACCGCCGATCTGGTCTACCAGAACGAAAGCGGCGCACTCAACGAACATTTTGCCGACGTGTTGGGCATGTTGACCCGCCAGTGGCATACCCAAACCGACGCGGCAAGCGCCGACTGGCTGGTAGGCAAAGACATCATGGGTCCGGCCGCCAAAGCCCGCAGCCTGCGCACCTTCAAAGCCGACAAGGCCTACGACAACGACCCCTACTTTGGCACCGACCCGCAGCCCAAGCACCTGCGCGACCAGTACAAAGGCACTGACGACAACGGCGGCGTGCATATCAACTCGGGCATCCCCAACCACGCGTTTTATCTATTTGCCACCGCACTTAAAGGCAACGCCTGGGAGACCGCTGGCCAAGCCTGGTATGACACCCTGCTGCAACTCAAAAGCGACGCGCAGTTTACCGACATGGTGCAGGCCACTGACCGCACCGTGGTGGCCCGGCACGGCAGCGGCGGCGCCGTGCACCAGGCCCTCACTGCCGCCTGGAAAGCCGTGGGGTTTTAAAATCAACAGCGTATGAACACGGTCATCACCCAATTGATCTACCGCGAAAGCGGCGGCTTTGCAGGCCTGCAGCGCGGCTGCACGCTCGACCCCCAAACCCTGCCCGACGTCCCCCGCGCGCAGCTCAACCACCTGCTCACCCAGCCTGCCACCAGCCTGTCGCAGGGCAGCGCCCGCCCCCTGCCCGACATGCTGGTCTACACCCTGGAGCTGGTCACCCAGACCGACACCGCCCAAGCCCAGCAAGACACCACCCCCGCTCGCACAGACATCACCGCCCCGCGCTGGCTGCAGCAATACCCAGCAGACGATGTACCCGATGAACTGAATGAACTGATCGATTTTTTACACGAGCTGGCTCAGCCTGTGCCACCCCGTTGATCCTCAGGTCTTGCTGCAGTCAATGCTTGGAGGCGGCTACGCCACACCTACTGCGTCCTGTCAGCACATTTCATACTCTATTTTCAAGCCTTTTAAGCCCCCAGCCCAATAGAATATCGCGGGGGCAGCTATGAAAATAATAGTAAATGACCTGTAAACAGGTCTGTCTGCGTTTACACTGCATGCATCGATTTTTTGAAAGCATGCTGTGGACTTTGCATTTTTCAAACCCTGGCTGACTGTGCTGGCCCTGCCCCCGGCTGTGGGCTTGTTGATCATCCTGCTGGGCATGGGCCTGATGTCGCGCTACCGCAGCCGTCTGGGGACGGGCATCGCCTTGTTTGGCGTGGGCCTGACGTGGCTGCTGGCCTGTAATGGCTTTGCGGTGCTGATGGCTCAGTATCTGATGCCGCAGTACGACAGCATCAGCCTGGCCAGCGCGGGGCCTGCCCTGCGGGACAAGCAGGCGCAGGCGGTGATCGTGCTGGGCGGCGGCAGCGAGACACGCAGCCGCGAATACGGCAGCCCCCAGCCCTCGTCGGTCACTGTGGCGCGCATGCACTATGGCGGCCTGCTGTCACGCAGCGCAGGGCTGCCGCTGGGCTTTAGCGGCGGCATCAGCCACTCGGCGGCAGACAACGTGGGCACCGAGGCCCAGGCGGTGCAGCGCTGGATGACCCAGCTGGGCCTGCCTGCGCTGAAATGGTCAGAAGGCAACTCGCGCGACACGCGGGAAAACGCCCAGCAGATCGCCACCCTGCTGCGCAAAGACGGCGTAGAGCGCATCGCCCTGGTCACCCACGCCTGGCATATGCCGCGCGCGCGCCGGGCGTTTGAAGCGGTGGGCATGACGGTAACTCCTGCGCCCATGGGGTTTATCGATGCGGTAGACGCTACCAGCCTGGAATGGCTGCCCAGCTCGGAGGGGCTGCGCCACTCACGGCTGATCCTGCGGGAAATGCTGGGCCTGGCGCTGGGGTATTGACGCGATAGACTGGCTACCAGCCCTAGCCCCCGTTTGGGGCTGAAAACCTCACTAAAACCCACATCCAAAGCCTTTCATTTACCAGCGCTTTACCTTACATAGCTTGACCGAAGCGGCTGGGTCAGCTACATTACTAACCAATCAGTCATTAATTTAGCCGTCGTGAATTCTGCTCCTGTCACCGATGCCGTCACCCGCCAGCGCCGCAAAGAAGCCCGCCCTGGCGAGCTGCTGGCCGCCGCACTGGACCTGTTCGTCGAAAAAGGCTTTGCCGGCACCCGCTCGGAAGAGGTAGCCCAGCGCGCTGGCGTGTCCAAAGGCACGCTGTTTCTGTATTTCCCGACCAAGGAAGAGCTGTTCAAGGCAGTGGTGCGCGAGAACATTTCGGGCCGCATCGGCGAGGGTTTTGAGGAAGTTGAAAAATTTCCCGGCAGCACTGCCCAGCTGATTCCCGTACTGATGCAGCGCTGGTGGGACAGCTTTGGCTCCACCAAAGCCTCGGGCCTGACCAAGCTGATGATGAGCGAGGCCACCAATTTCCCCGAGCTGGCCAGCTTTTACTTTACCGAAGTGATCGAGCCCAACCACCGCCTGATCCGCGCCGTCATCCAGCGCGGCATAGACCGTGGCGAGTTCCGCCCAGTCGACCTGGAATATGCGGTGTACTCTGTGCTCACGCCCATGATCTACCTGGTGACCTGGAAACACTCGATGGGTTGCTGCGTAACAGGTGACCAGCAGATTGACCCTGAGCGCTATCTGGCGGTGCAGGCCGACATGGTGGTACACAGCTTGCTCAAGCACGCTGAGCCTGCGCAGCACACGGCGCCAGGACCCAAGCTTCAACACACAGTAATTTGACCCCTTAGCTTATGAAGAAATATGCAAAATGGCTGCTGGCAGCGCTTGTCGTACTTGCGCTGGGGGCTGCTGGCATGCGCATGGTCGCTGCCCGCAAGGCCGAGCAGGCCAAGGCAGCGGCGCCCAAGGCAGAGTCCATCATCGAGCTGGCCGCCAGCGACGTGGCTGTTGCACGCGTAGTAGAGCTGTCAGAAGGCCTGCCGATTTCAGGCTCACTCAAAGCCGCAGTCAGCGCCGTGGTCAAGGCCCGCGTCAGCGGCGAACTGCAGGGCCTGACGGTGCGCGAGGGCGAGAGCGTCAAGGCAGGCCAGGTGATTGCGCGTATTGACGCCAGCGAATACCAGGCCCGGGTGCGCCAGGCACAGCAAAGCGCTGATGCGTCCAAGGCACAAATTGATATCGCCCAGCGCACCTACGACAACAACAAGGCGCTGGTCAACCAGGGCTTCATCTCGTCCACCGCGCTGGAGACTTCGGCCGCCAGCCTGGCTGCCGCCAAGTCCACCCATGCCTCGTCGCTGGCTGCAGTAGACGTGGCACGCAAGTCGCTGGACGATACCGTGCTCAAGGCCCCCATCAGCGGCGTCATTTCCCAGCGCACCGCGCAGCCGGGCGAGCGCGTGGGCATTGATGCGCGGGTGGTGGAGATCATTGACCTGAGCCGCCTGGAGCTCGAAGCCATGCTGGGCGCTGCCGATTCGGTCGACGTGCGCGTGGGCCAGCAGGCCGTGCTGCGCTTTGAGGGGCGCAGCGACAGCGTGAACGCCACCGTCACCCGCATCAACCCCAGCGCCGTGGCAGGCAGCCGCAGTGTGCTGGTCTATTTGAGCGTAGCCAATGCCCAGGGCCTGCGCCAGGGCCTGTTTGCCCAAGGCACCCTGGGCACCGCCAAAATCCAGACCCTGAGCGTGCCGCTGTCAGCCGTGCGCAACGACAAGCCAGCGCCTTATGTGCAGGTGCTGCAGGGCAACAGCGTGGTGCACCAGAGTGTAGAGCTGGGCACGCGCGGCGACGCCCAGGGCACCACCATGGTGGCGGTGAAAAACGTCACTGCAGGCACGCAGGTCACTCTGGCCAGCGCAGGTTTTATCCGCGAGGGCACCAAGGTGAAGATGGCCTCAGCGGCCAAGCCTGCAGCCGCCGCCTCGGCCAGCCCCAGCAGCCCATAAGCCGCGAGCAGACACACCATGTGGTTCACCCGCGTCAGCCTGAACAACCCCGTCTTTGCCACCATGATGATGCTGGCCCTGGTGGTGCTGGGCATTTTCAGCTACCAGCGCCTGAAGATTGACCAGTTCCCCAGCATCGACTTTCCGGTCGTGGTGGTGATCGCCGACTATCCGGGCGCATCACCCGAGATTGTCGAGACCGAAGTGTCCAAAAAGATCGAAGAGGCGGTCAACTCGATTGCCGGCATCAACGCCCTCACCTCGCGCAGCTACGAAGGCCAGTCGGTGGTGGTGATTGAGTTTGCACTCGACATGAATGGCCGCAAAGCCGCAGACGATGTGCGCGAAAAAATCGCGTCCGTGCGCCCTAGCCTGCGCACCGAGGTCAAGGAGCCGCGTGTGCTGCGCTTTGACCCGTCCAGCCGTTCGGTGTGGTCCATCGCGGTACTGCCAGACCCTTCCAAAGGCAAAGCCCTCAGCCCAGTGGAACTGACCAACTGGGCCGACCAGACGCTGAAAAAGCGCCTGGAGAACGTGCGTGGCGTGGGCTCGGTCACGCTGGTTGGCGGCACGCGCCGCGAGATCAACATTTACCTGAACCCGCAGGCCCTGGAGTCCTACGGCGTGAGCGCCGACCAGGTGGCCACCGCCGTGCGCAACGAAAACCAGGACCTGCCCGTGGGCGCCGTGCGCTCGCTCACGCAGGAGCGCGTGGTGCAGGTGCAGGCGCGCATGCAGCGCTCGGAAGATTTTGCCAACATCATCGTCACCCGCAAGGCGGGCACGGCCATCACCGTGGGCATGCTGGCGCGTGTAAAAGACGGTGCGCAGGAGGTAGAGAGCCTGGCGCTGTACAACGGCCAGCGCACGCTCTTGATGTCGGTACAGAAAGCGCAGGACGACAACACCATCGATGTAGTCGATGGCCTGAAAAAAGCCATCACCGACATCACCCCCCTGCTGCCGCCAGGCGTGAAACTTGAGCCCATTGTGGACAACTCACGCCCCATCCGCGTGTCGGTTGAAAACGTGCGCCGCACGCTGATTGAAGGCGCGCTGCTCACGGTGCTGATCGTGTTCCTGTTCCTTAACTCGTGGCGTTCCACGGTGATCACCGGCTTGACCCTGCCAATTGCGCTGATCGGCACCTTCCTGTTCATGAACATGTTTGGTTTCACCATCAACATCATCACCATGATGGCGCTGTCGCTGTGCGTTGGCCTGCTCATTGACGATGCGATTGTGGTGCGCGAAAACATTGTGCGCCATGTGCAGATGGGCAAGACGCCTTTCAAGGCTTCGCTGGATGGCACGCAGGAGATTGGCCTGGCTGTGCTGGCCACCACCATGTCGATCGTGGCGGTGTTCCTGCCGATTGGCTTCATGGGCGGCATCATCGGCAAGTTTTTCCACGAGTTTGGCATCACCATTGTGGCGGCAGTGCTGATCTCGATGTTTGTCAGCTTCACGCTCGACCCCATGATGTCCAGCATCTGGCACGACCCGGCAATTGACCGCCATGGCCAGCCCTATGCGCCCGTGAGCCTGTATGACAAAACCATTGGCCGCGTGACGCACTGGTTTGAGAAAGCCACCGACCGCCTGTCAGATATCTACCAAAGCATCCTGCGCTGGAGCCTGCAGTTCAAAAAGACCACACTGGTGCTGGCTTTGTCCACCTTTGTGGCCAGTATTTTCATGATTCCGCTGCTGGGCACCGAGTTTGTGCCCAAGGCCGACTTTGGCGAAACCAATGTCACTTTCTACACACCAGTAGGCTCCTCCCTGGAAGCCACCGAGGCCAAGACCCGCCAGGCCGAAGCCATCATCCGCGACTTTCCTGAGGTGCGCTACACCCTGTCCACCATCAACACCGGCAGCTCGCAGGGCAAGATCTATGCGTCAATCTACATCCGCCTGATTGACCGCAAACAGCGCCTGCAAAGCGTGGACCAGGTCTCTGCGCAGATCCGCGAGCGGCTGCAGCGCGTGGCTGGCATCACGGTGACCAGCGCGGTCGGCGGCGACGCAGTGGGTGGCGGCAAGCAGATTGAGTTTTCGCTCAAAGGCAGCGACCTCAAGGAGCTGGAGCGCCTGACCGTGCTGGCCATGGACAAGCTGCGCACCATCCCCGGCCTGGTCGACTTGGACTCGAGCGTCAAGCCCAGCAAGCCCACCATTGAAGTGGATGTTCGCCGCGAGGCAGCATCTGACCTGGGCCTGAACATCACCCAGATCGGCAACAGCCTGCGCACCCTGGTCGCGGGCCAGACCGTGGGCAACTGGCGCGCCAGCGATGACCAGACCTACGACGTCAATGTGCGCCTGGCGCCAGACGCACGCAACACCCTGCAGGACCTGGAGCGCCTGCCGTTTAGCGTCACCTCGGCTACGGACGGCAGCACGCGCGTGGTGCACCTGAACCAGGTGGCCACCGTGCGCGAGTCCACCGGCCCCAACCAGATCAACCGCCGCGACCTGTCGCGCGAAGTGGCGCTTAACGCCAACGTCTATGGCCGCTCGGCTGGTGAAGTGTCTGCCGATGTGCGCAAGGTGATGGACAGCATTGCCATGCCACCGGGCTACAGCTACCAGTTTGGCGGCAACACCAAAAACATGGCAGAGTCCTTTGGCTACGCTGTCTCGGCGCTGGCTCTGGCCATCATTTTCATCTACATGATCTTGGCCAGCCAGTTCAAGAGCTTCCTGCAGCCCCTGGCGCTGATGACCTCACTGCCCCTGACCTTGATTGGTGTGGTGCTGGCACTGCTGCTGTTTCGCTCCACGCTGTCGATGTTCTCGGTGATCGGGGTGGTGATGCTGATGGGTCTGGTCACCAAGAACGCGATTTTGCTGGTGGACTTTGCCATCCGCGCCCGCGAGACCACGGTAGACGCAGACGGCCGCCGCGTGGAGGGCCTGGAGCGCGCCGAGGCCCTGCTCCTGGCCGCCAAGGTGCGGCTGCGCCCGATCTTGATGACCACACTGGCGATGATTTTTGGCATGGTACCGCTGGCCTTTGCGCTCACCGAAGGCTCCGAGCAGCGCGCCCCCATGGGCCAGGCGGTGATTGGCGGTGTCATCACCTCCTCGCTGCTGACCCTGGTGGTGGTGCCTGTGATGTATTGCTATATGGACGACCTGGCCCAGTGGATCAAACGCATGTTTGCAGGCAAGCCTGCGCCCGTGGTCGCCCCCGTTAAAATGGAAAGTTTGCCGCGCTCAGCGGAGTAACCCCCTAATTTTCAGCCGGATGAGTATTTTTATGAACATCGAACAAGCCCGCTTTAACATGATCGAGCAGCAAATCCGCCCCTGGGATGTGCTCGACACCCATGTGCTGCAACTGCTCGCCACGGTCAAGCGCGAGGATTTCTGCCCCCTGGCACACAAAGCGCTGGCTTTTGTGGACATGGACATCCCGCTGGGCCATGGCGCCAGCATGCTCTCGCCCAAGGTCGAGGCGCGCTTTTTGCAGGACCTGGGGGTGCACAAACACGAGAAGGTGCTGGAGATCGGCACAGGCAGCGGCTACATGGCCGCCCTGCTGGCCCACCGCGCGCAGCGCGTGATCAGCCTGGAGATCGTGCCCGAGCTGGCCCAGAGCGCACGCGCCAACCTGCAAAAAGCCGGCATCCACAACTGCGAGGTCCGCGTGGCCGATGGTTCCAAGGACCTGAGCGTCGATGGTCCGTTTGACGTGATCGTGCTGTCGGGCTCGGTAGCGCATGTGCCTGCGCAACTGGTGGCACTGCTCAAGCCCGGTGGCCGTCTGGCGGCTGTGGTGGGGCAGGAGCCGGTGATGCGCGCCACCTTTGTCACCAAAGTGCAGGACGGCAGCACCCAGACCATCCAGCCTTGGGACACCATCGCGCCGCGCCTGCAAGGCTTTGCCGAAGACTCCAAGTTCAGCTTCTAAGCCAGCACCCTGCCCCATGATCGCGCAAATCCGTCCCGCCGCATTCGCCCAGTGGACCACGCAGCAGCAAGGCCGCGTGCCGCTGGTGCTGGACGTGCGCGAGACCTGGGAACACACCACGGCCCGTATCCATGCGCCCGACGGTGCACATGCCTTTGATGTGCTGAGCATGCCGATGCAGGAGATTCCTGCCCGCCTGGCCGAGCTGCCCAGCGACCGGCCGCTTGCCTGCCTGTGCCACCACGGCATACGCAGCCAACGGGTGGCGCAGTTTCTGGTGCACAACGGCTTTGACAACGTGGTCAACATTGCGGGCGGCATCGACGCCTGGAGCGCTGAGCTTGACCCCTCGGTGCCACGCTATTAATTTCATTGAGGATCGTTATGCCCATGTCTCGCTTTCCCCGCCTAGACCGCTTTCACCACTTCCAACGCACCGCCCTGTCCAGCGCGCTGGCTGCTGCCTTATTTTCTGCGCCAGCCATGGCGCAAAACCTCAGCCAGCTGTATGAGTCAGCCCGCGCGTATGACGCCACCTACCAGTCGGCCAAGTCGCAGTACGAAGCCAACCTGGCCAAGGCCGAGCAGGCCAAGGCAGGCTTGTATCCCACCGCTGGCCTGAGCGCTGGCCTGTCGCGCTCGAATGTCGAAAACAGCAACCCCAGCGCGCAGCGCTCTGCCACCAGCAACCCCACCTCGCAAAACGCTGCGGTCAGCGCATCGCAGCCGCTGTACCGCCCGGCCAACCGTGCAACGGCTCTTCAGGGCGACAAACAGATTGAGCTGGCCAAGACCACGCTGGACGTGGCCGAGCAGGACCTGATCGTGCGTGTCAGCCAGGCCTATTTTGACGTGCTGGCCAGCCAGGACAGCCTGGCCTTTGTCAAGGCACAAAAAGCCGCTGTGGCCGAACAGCTGGCCTCGGCCAAGCGCAACTTTGAGGTAGGCACCTCCACCATCACCGACACGCGCGAAGCCCAAGCACGTTTTGATCTGGTGATCGCCCAGGAGATTGCCGCCGAGAACGACCTGCGTGTCAAAAAAATCGCGCTTGATCAATTGGTGGGTCAGGCCAACTCCCAGCCCAAGCCCGTAGCCCTGCCGCTGAGCCTGCCCGCCCCCGTGCCCAATGATGTGAATGCCTGGGTGCTGCAGTCCGAGCAGGACCATCCCAACATCAAGGCAGCAGTGCTGGCCCTGGACGTGGCCAAGCTGGAAACCGCCAAGGCCGAAGCAGGCCACAAGCCCACGCTGGACGCTACTGCCAGCTACGGCATCAACCGCACGCTGAATGTGCCCGGTGCCAACAACCGGGCCAACACGGCCACGGTTGGCCTGGCTTTCAACCTGCCTTTGTTTGCAGGCTTTGCCACGCAAAACCGCGTCAAGGAAACCCTGCTGCTCGAAGACAAGGCGCGCAACGACCTGGAGGGCGCCAAGCGCGCCATCGCCCAGGCCACCCGCACAGCCTATTTTGGCGTGGTCTCCGGTCAGGGCCAGGTCAAGGCGCTCGAAGCCGCCGAAGCCTCCAGCCAGAGCGCGCTGGACGCCAACAAGCTGGGCTACCAAGTGGGCGTGCGCATCAACATCGACGTGCTCAACAGCCAAAGCCAGCTGTTCCAGACCAAGCGCGATCTGGCCAAGGCACGTTACGACGTGCTGGTGGGCGGCCTCAAGCTGCGCCAGGCCAATGGCACGCTCAAAGCGCAAGACCTGGATGCCGTCAACGGTTTATTGGCTAAATAAGGCTGCAGGCCAATAGAATATCGCGGGGGCAGCTATAGTTTATATAGCACCTGCTGATCCCTGCCCCACATTGAGGATTTCGAAACACCGCTGCAGAAGTCCGCTGCCTGCGGCTGCATAATTGCGTGGATAAGTTATCCGATTTCCCAACCAAGAGAGACACACATGGCCAAAGACTTCAGTGCAATGGAAGACAGCAACACCTCGTCCAACCCCAGCATCCACGAGGTCAGCCACCCGGCCCGGCGCACCCTGCTCGGCTGGGGCGCGGGCGCAGCAGCCAGCGCACTGCTGGCCCCCCTGCTGGCTGCGTGTGCGTCCCCCTCAAACTCCGCCAGCTCAGGCCCACGCATCAGCTTCAAGCCCATACCGATCGACACCACCGACCGCCTGGTCGTACCCGAGGGCTACGTAGCCAGCGCCTTGGCGGCATGGGGCGAACCCATCGGCGTGCCGGGCAATATGCCCAGTTTCAAAATGGATGGCAGCAACAGCGCTGCCGACCAGTCTGTACAAATGGGCATGCACCATGACGGTTTGCATTTTTATGCACTGCCCGGTGCCCGCAGCGGCCTGCTGGTGATGAACCATGAATACACCGACGACGGCCTTTTGCATGTGGGCGGCATGGACAACTGGAGCGCCGACAAAGTGCGCAAGGCCCAGGCGGCGCATGGCATCAGCGTGATTGAAGTGCAGCAGTCAGGTGACAGCTGGAGCATGGTGCGGCCCAGCCGCCTGGCCCGGCGCTTCACGGCAAGCACACCGTTTGCCATCGGCGGCCCCTGCCGTGGCCACGCCATGATGCGCACCGCTGACGACCCGCGCGGCGAAACCATTTTGGGCACGCTGAACAACTGCGCCAGCGGCAAAACCCCTTGGGGCACCTACCTCAGCGGCGAAGAGAACTTTGCGTTTTATTTCAGCAATACCGATGACAGCAACGCCCACCAGAAACGCTGGGGCCTGCGCAAAGACAGCTGGACCCGCTGGGCCGAGCACGATGCGCGCTTTGACATCAGCAAAACGCCCAACGAACCCAACCGCTTTGGCTGGGTGGTCGAGGTGGACCCGATGGACCCCACCAGCACCCCCATCAAGCGCACCGCGCTGGGCCGCGCTGCGCACGAGGGCGCGTGGGTAGCGGTCACCAAAGACCAGCGCGCCGTGGTCTACAGCGGTGAAGATGCACGCAACGAATACATCTACAAATTCGTCAGCCGCGATGCCATCAAACCCGCCAGTGGCACTCTCACCCAAGCCCAGGCCAACCGCGAACTGCTCGACCACGGCACCCTCTATGTGGCCAAATTCAATGCTGATGGCAGCGGCCAATGGCTGCCGCTGGTGCACGGCCAGGGGCCTTTGACAGCGGCCAACGGCTTTGCCGACCAGGGCGAGGTGCTGATCAAAGCCCGCCAGGCCAGCGACCTGCTGGGTGCCACCAAAATGGACCGCCCCGAGTGGCTGGCCATCGACCCGAGCAATGGCTGGGTGTATTGCACGCTCACCAACAACAGCTCACGCGGTCAGCCAGGCCAACCCGCAGTAGACGCGGCCAACCCGCGTGCCAACAACGTGATGGGCCAGATCATCCGCTGGAAAGACACGGGCGACTTTGATGGGGCCACCATGCAGTGGAACCACCTGGTGCTGGCCGGTGACCCGGCGGCCCAGCGCCTTGAAGCCAAAGGCAATATCAAGGGCGACCTCTTTGCCTGCGCCGACGGCCTGGCCTTTGACGCGCGTGGCACGCTGTGGGTGCAGACCGACATGCATGCCAGCCAGATGTACAAAGGCGAGCTGGTCAACATGGGCAGCAACCAGATGCTGGCCTGCGACACCGCCACAGGCGAGATGCGCCGCTTTCTGACGGGCCCAGTCAACTGCGAGATCACCGGAGTGACCTGGAGCCCCGATGGGCGCACCATGTTCATCAACATCCAGCACCCCGGAGAGAACGCCTCGGACCGCAGCGACCCGAAGGACCCAGCCAAGTTCTCCAACTGGCCCGACTACGCGCCAGGCGGCAGGCCACGGTCGTCTACGGTGGTGATCCGCAAGAAAGACGGTGGCGTGATTGGGACCTGAGGTTAGTCCAGCCCCAGCTCCTGGATCTTGCGGGTGATGGTGTTGCGGCCAATGCCCAGCTTGACCGCTGCTTCAATGCGGCGGCCACGCGTGGTGGACAGCGCGGCGGCAATGAGCTGACGCTCAAAGCGCTGGGTAAGCTGATCCCACACATCGCCCTGGTCTTTGGCCAAGAGGCGCAATGCCTCTGCGGTCAGGTCGCTCTCCCACGCGCCGTTGGCGGGCGGCATGCTGATGGGGGCGGACGAAGCGGTGGCATGGCTGCGCTCTTCAGGGCTGGCCGTGGACACCGGTTTTTCAGAGGATAACAGGCCGCCAGGCGAATGAAATACCGCGGGAGCAGCTATATTTTTAGTAGCATCAACAGGCAAATGTGCAGCCTGGGCGCTGGCCTCGCCCAACACCTCGGGCGGCAGGTCTTTCACATCAATCACCTGCGCAGGCGCCATCACGGTGAGCCAATGGCAGACGTTTTCCAGCTGGCGCACGTTGCCCGGGAAGTTGAAATGCGACAGGCGCTCCAGCGCGGCTGGCGAGATGCGCTTGGGCTCCACGCCCAGCTGCTTGGCCGACTGCTGCAGAAAATGTTTGGTCAGCGCAGGTACGTCTTCGCGGCGCTCGCGCAGCGCAGGCAGGCGCAGACGGATGACGTTGAGGCGGTGAAACAGGTCTTCGCGAAAGCTGCCGTCCTGCACTTTTTTCTCCAGATCCTGGTGGGTAGCGGCAATCACGCGCACATTGGCCTTCACAGCGCTGTGGCCACCGACGCGGTAAAAGCTGCCATCAGAGAGCACGCGTAGCAGCCGCGTCTGCAGGTCAAAAGGCATATCACCAATCTCGTCGAGAAACAGCGTGCCCGCGTCAGCCTGCTCAAAACGGCCCCGGCGCATGGTCTGCGCTCCGGTGAAGGCCCCGCGCTCGTGACCAAACAGCTCACTCTCCAGCAGGTCCTTGGGGATGGCCGCGGTGTTGATGGCCACAAACGGCCCGTGCGCGCGCGAAGAATGCTTGTGCAATGCCTTGGCCACCAGCTCTTTGCCGCTGCCCGACTCGCCAGTGATCATCACCGTGACATTGCTTTGCGACAGGCGCCCTATTGCACGGAACACGTCCTGCATGGCTGGGGCCTGGCCCAGCATTTCGGGCGTTGCCGTCATGGCCTCGATAGCCACGTCTTCGCGCTGGCTTTCTTCCACTGCGCGGCGGATCAGCTCCACGGCTTTGGAAATGTCAAAGGGCTTGGGCAGGTATTCAAACGCGCCGCGCTGGAAGGCATTGACGGCGCTGTCCAGGTCGCTGAAAGCGGTCATGATGATGATGGGCAGGCCGGGGTGCTTTTCTTTCACCTTGGTCAGCAGGTCCAAGCCCGAGCCGCCCGGCATGCGGATGTCGCTGACCAGCACCTGGGGCGGCAGGTTCTCGGCGTCGTTGTCGTCGGTGTTGCCTAAAGCGGTCAGCAGGTCGCGCGGGTTGGTGAAGCTGCGTGTGGGCAGGTCTTCGCGCAGCAGCGCCTTTTCCAGCACGAAGCGGATGGACTGGTCATCGTCTACGATCCAAATGGGCTTCATATGCTGTTCCTCAGGTCCTGTGTATATTGTGTCACTGCAGGTCAATGCAGTGGTATCGAAATCTTGAATTCTGTGCGTCCGCTTTGACTTTCGCACTCAATCAATCCGTCATGCTGCTGAACAAAGGTTTGTGCCAATGTCAGCCCCAATCCAGAACCCCCTTCCCTGCCCGACACCAGCGGATAGAAAATGCGGTCCCTGATCTCATCCGGTATACCCGGCCCGTTGTCCATAACATGCAATTCCAGTGCCAATCTATAGCGGCGCTTGCCAAAAGTAACTTGGCGGGCCACACGCGTCTTGAAGGTGATGCACGCATCGCCTGCGGCCATGCGATCACCCAGCACCTGCGCGGCGTTGTGCGCGATGTTGAGCACAGCCTGGATAAGCTGCTCTTTGTCGCCACGAAAATCGGGAATCGAGGTGTCATAGTCGCGCACGACGCGCAGGCCTTTGGGAAACTCCGCCACGATCAGCGAACGCACCCGCTCGCACACCTCGTGGATGTTCACATCGGCCACCACATGGGGCTTGCGGTGCGGTGCCAGCAGCCGGTCCACCAAGGTTTGCAATCGGTCTGCTTCGTGGATGATGACCTGGGTGTATTCGGTCAGTTCCTTGCTCTCCAGCTCCAGCTGCAGCAGCTGCGCCGCACCGCGGATACCCCCCAGGGGGTTTTTGATTTCGTGGGCCAGATTGCGGATCAGCTCCTTGTTGGCCTGCGCCTGGTCCAGATAGCGCTCTTCGCGGTCCAGCTTGGTCTGCTGCTGCAGCGGCAGCATCTCGACAATCACCTCACGCGTGCGCTCGGTGTGCGCGATGATGACATGCACGGGGATGGGCTCAGCGCCTGTTTTTCTCAGCAAGGCGTCATAGCGCAGGGTGGCAAAGGCGTTGCTGGCCACGCCGTCCAGCGCCAGCTCCAGGGCGTGAGGCTCGACAAAGTGCTCGGCCAGCAAGCCCCCTTCAATACTGCGCCGCGAGCTGCCCAGCGCGTCTTCCAGCGCAGCATTGGCAAACTGCACGGTGCCGCGCAGGTCTACCACCGCGACCAGTGTGGCAAGGGCATCTAAGGCCTGATGCTGCGGCGGATGGTTTGTCTCTGGGGTGTTCAAGTCAGTATCGTAGCAAGCTATGGGCCAATTCGGTGCAAACGACCTGGCAGCCCATGGCTGAGCCTGCGCCCAAAAAACAAAGAGCCCGTAAACGGGCTCTTGGACGCTAGGCACGGGCCGATTTACTGGACGCGGGCCACCGGGATACGGCTGAGCTCACGCTTGATGCCAGCGATGTCGCTGTCATTGCGGGCGATATTGGCTTTCATCTCGGCCACGCGGTCGAGGTATTTTTGGTAATTGCGGCTTTCGTCACCGCGTTTTTCCGGCTCACCGTTGTTGTACTCTTTCAGCAGCTCGGCCTGTTTGGTTTCGGCTTTTTTCAGCTCTGACTCCAGGATGGAGCGCGAGTCTGAGTCGCGCGAGCGCTGCTCTGCGCCATCAATGCGGCTGCCTGCCTGCGGCGCATTGGCCACGCGCACAGGGGCGGACGGGCCAGCAGCAGCAGCAGGTGCGGCAGGCGCTGCGCCTGCGTTTTGCACGCGGGTGCCCTGGATAACGGTGACATTGCCGCCGGTGAGCGGTGTGCAGCCCAGGCGGTCAGCCTCTACTTTGTCGTCCGTGAAATGGGTGGTGCCGTTGACCGAAGGGCAGCGGTAGGCGGTCTTGACCTGCGCATGCGCCATGCTGGCCATAAGCAGCGCAGGCAGCGCCAGTGTGGCGGCCACACGCACGGCACCAACACGCGACAGGGATAAAAAGTGCTTCATATCATTCATACAAGCTCCGAGATTGCTGCAATCAAAGGCTGGTCTGACAGTATGACGTAAATTATCAGAAACATCAAATAACTTGTTGTCACAAAACAAAAAAGGACGATACCAATCGTCCTTTTTTGCGTGATACTGTAATTAATTACAGACCAAATACTTCCTAAGTACTCTGTGCGATTACAGAGAATAGTACATGTCAAACTCGATCGGATGGGTGGTCATGCGGAAACGCGTGACTTCCTGCATCTTGAGTTCGATGTAAGCGTCGATCATGCTGTCGGTGAACACACCGCCCTTGGTCAGGAAGCTGCGGCCCTTGTCCAGGTAGTCCAGCGCCTGGTCCAGGCTGTGGCATACGGTTGGCACTTTTGCATCTTCCTCGGGAGGCAGATGGTACAGGTCCTTGGTGGCGGCTTCGCCGGGGTGGATCTTGTTTTCCACGCCGTCCAGGCCAGCCATCATCAAGGCCGCAAAGCCGAGGTAGGGGTTCATCAATGGATCGGGGAAACGGGCCTCGATACGGCGGGCTTTGTCGCTGGCCACATACGGGATGCGGATCGAGGCAGAGCGGTTGCGTGAGGAGTAAGCCAGTTTGACCGGAGCCTCAAAGCCAGGTACCAGGCGCTTGTAGCTGTTGGTGCCGGGGTTGGTGATGGCGTTCAGAGCACGGGCGTGCTTGATGATGCCGCCGATGTAGTACAGCGCAAAGTCAGACAGGCCTGCGTAGCCGTTGCCTGCGAACAGGTTTTTGCCGTCTTTCCAGATCGACTGGTGCACGTGCATGCCGGAGCCGTTGTCGCCAACGATAGGCTTGGGCATGAAGGTAGCGGTTTTGCCATAAGCGTGGGCTACGTTCTGCACCACATATTTGAGCAGGATGGTCCAGTCAGCGCGCTGCACCAGGGTGGAGAACTTGGTGCCGATTTCGTTTTGGCCAGCGCCTGCCACTTCGTGGTGGAACACTTCCACTGGGATGCCCAGGGATTCGAGAATCAGCGACATCTCGGCGCGCATGTCTTGCGTGCTGTCGACTGGTGGCACGGGGAAGTAGCCGCCCTTGACGGTTGGACGGTGGCCTTTGTTGCCGCCTTCCATTTTCTTGGAGCTGTTCCATGGGGCCTCTTGTTCGTCGATCTTGACGAAAGAGCCGCTCATGTCAGCGCCCCAACGCACGTCGTCGAAGATGAAGAATTCTGGCTCGGGGCCAAAGTAGGCGGTGTCGCCCATGCCGGAGGCCTTGAGGTAGGCTTCAGCGCGCTTGGCGATCGAACGTGGGTCGCGGTCATAGGCCTTGCCGTCGCCTGGCTCAAGCACGTCGCAGCTCAGGAACAGGGTGGTTTCTTCGAAGAAAGGGTCGATGTTGGCGGTGTTGGCATCGGGCATGAGCAACATGTCGGATGCTTCGATACCTTTCCAGCCAGCGATGGATGAGCCGTCAAAGGCGTGGCCTTCGGTGAACTTGCCTTCGTCGAAGTGAGACACAGGCACGGATACGTGCTGCTCTTTGCCTTTGGTATCGGTGAAGCGGAAGTCAACGAATTTGACTTCATTGTCCTTCACCATTTTCATTACGTCTGCGACGGTCTTGGCCATCAAGTGCTCCTGGTTGGTTGGATGAAAAAAATATGCGAGGTTTTTGCTCTCAGCTCGACTGTATGCACAATACGTGCCACATAACAGTGCAAGAAAAGCGCGACACGAAACTCTCGATTGTGCGCGATTTTTCAGCTACTTTGCGTGCTCAGATACTCATGTTTAGATTATGCACCACGATAGTGCAATGCATTATTTTGGTGCATATGCAGTTGCGCTACACATCGGTGCGCTGCTGGGTGATTGCTGGATAAGCAAATCCCTACCTATCGAGCCCAGATTCTACGCGGTCACTGTGCTCGAAAAGCTTGAAAAACCAGGCTCACATTGGATTTTGACCACTCCAGTTTGGCAGCCCAAGCTCATCGCCAAAGATGGAATTGCGCAACACAGAACGCTCTGGATACATTAATTAACGTATTGTTTTAAAAAGTGCTGATAAATTCCAGCGAGTTTTATTCAAACGACTTACATCATGCACAAGAACATGGGCAAGCCTCCAGCCTGGCGCCAAGCACTTATTGTCACCAGCATCTTACTTTTACAAGCCTGCGGTGGTGGTGGCGGTGGCGGCACTAGCAGCAGCAGTTCTGGCACTACGCAAGATTCCAATACCAACACCACGTCTCCGGCGGGCCAAAGCACGTCAGATACCCCGTTGCCTCCTCTCACAGGCTTGCCAGGGCTGACATCTGCGCCGCTGACGACACTGACCATCGGCAGTCCGACCAGCCTGGACACCAGCAAGGCACCGCCCACTATCGTTGCCGCAGCCAACGGGGCGTGGAACAACCCAGACACCTGGAACCTCAAGCGCGTGCCAACAGACAACGATGTGGTGTTGGTCCCCACCAATGTGAACGTGAGCCTGGCTAGTGCGACAGCCAAGCTCGGTGGCTTGTGGATACAGGGCCGCCTGAATTTTGCAGATACCGATGGCGTGCTGCTCAACACGCGCTTTACCATCATCACCGGAACTTTGCAGGCTGGCAGCGAGGCACAGCCCTATTCGCGCAAAGCCGTGATTGAACTTTGGGGTAACGACATCACCCAGAACATCATGGGCATGGGCACCAAGAATCTGGCCGTGATGTCTGGCGGCATGCTCAAGCTGCATGGCGAAAACCGGCTGGCCTGGACCAAGCTGGATGCCAACGCCGTCGCGGGCAGCACGCGGCTGACGCTGAAAGACGATGCATCCAGCTGGCGCGTGGGCGACAAGGTTGTGATCGCCTCTGGCTCGATTGATCCGCGCGACGCACAGGTACTCACCATCACCGCCGTCAATCAAAAACAGATTGATGTGAGCCCCGCGCTTGCCAAGCCGCGCTTTGGCACGGTGCAGACCTTCAACAACAAAACGCTGGACCAGCGCCCCGCGATCGGTTTGCTCTCACGCAACTTGGTGGTGCGCGGCGCTGCCGATTCTGATGCCATAGCCTTTGGCGGCCACATCATGGTGATGGCGGGCGGGCATGCACAGGTCTCTGGTGTGGATTTGCAGCGCATGGGCCAGCGTGGCCTGCCGGGGCGCTACCCGATTCACTGGCATGAGGCAGGAGACCGCTCGGGCAGCTACGCGATTGCCAATGCCATCAACCAGAGTTTCCAGCGCGCTGTGGTGCTGCACTCCACCAGTCAGGTGCTGGTCGATGCCAATGTGTCGTATGACGTGCCTAACCATGCCTTCGTGTGGGCAGAAGATGGCGATGAAGTGGGCAATGTGATGACGCGCAACCTCAGCGTGCTGGTGCGCACGCCCGAGGAGCAGCACTTTGCCTTTCCGATCAACAACCCGTTTTTTGGCAATTCGTCCCAGGGCGAGAGCCGTGCCGCTGGATTTTGGGGACGTAGCCTGAGTAAAAACGTGTTACGTGACAATATTTCGGCCGGTGTGCTGGAAGGCTTTGGCTTTTTTGTAGACTTGTTTACCCCTGCCCCTGATTCGCCCGTGGACGGCAGCGGTATGGTCTTTGACGGCAACACGGCGCACTCTACCTTTGTCACCTTTGTCACTGGCAACCAGATCAACTACCCCGAGGCCACGCGTGGCCACGGCCTAATGGTCACCACCGGAGCCAGCCCCAGCATTGAGCATATTTTCCAGAACTACACTGGCTACCAAAACGTCTCTGGTGCCTGGCTGGAAGACCGCGCTACGGTACTGAAAAACTCCATCGTGGCTGACAACGGCAGCGGAATCATTGCGCTGCGCGGCGTGGTGGACGGCGTGACCGTGGTGGGCAACAGCGCCAACACCACCCCCACGCCACGCATGGTGGCCTCCGTCAAAACCAACACACCGGCAGGCATTCAGATAGCAGGCAGCGACCATGGTGGCATGCGCTCGCCCATGATCCGCAACGCCACCATCATGAACCAGCAAGGCACAGGCATTCTGTGGGACGCCGACAATATCTCTCCCAATTCCAAGTTCGATCAAATTCAGTTTGTCAACACCGCCACCAAACTGACGCTGTCGCCCACCGACCGCTTTGAGTTTGCCGAGCCGCCCAACCACGGCTTCAAGGACCCCGCAGGCGCTGCCTCTGGCACTGGCGTGCCTTCGGTGGTGATGATGCCCGACACCACCTTGTTTGATGCCAGCTGCACCAACAACAATGCCGCCTCTGCCGTGATTTGCCCCATGAGCAGCCTGCTGATTGCGCATGCCAGCCAGAACCTGGACTTGGTCGAGACCAGTGGACAAATCAGCTATCTACGGTATTTCATGATGGAAGACGACAGCATGCCCGAGCAAGGCTCGGCAAGCTGGCTGGGCAATGGCCGCCAGTATCAGGCGCGCGGCGTGAACGGCACCACCCTGACCCTGAACTTTGATGAGTCAGCAGGCAAAACGGTGGAAATTGCGCTGCCCGCCAGCAGCACGCCAAGCCGCATGATGCAGGGAGCGCAAGCCATTGCTTCAGTGGGCAGCCTGAGCGCTTTGCGCAGCAGCGGCAGTACAGCGTATTTTTATGACGCAGCCCAAAGACTGATCGTGTTGCGCTACGTGGGTGCGCAGGCCAGCCAGAGGATCGAGATCACCGCAGCGTTTATAGCCAACACTGTCGTCGGTCGGGCTGCGCAAGCTGCCGCCTCATCTGCCGCCAATGGTTTTGACTACAGCGTATTTACCAACTCAGCCAGCTACCAGCTGCGCTACGGTGTACCCTCTGGCAATGCCAACCGCTCTGGCAGGTTGGCCAGCACCACGCTGGATGCACCAAGCTTTTTAAGTGCCAGCACCTCAGGCGACACCACCGTGGTCCGTGGCTATGTGTATGCCCCCGATGATGGCGTGTACCGCTTTGCGTTGTGGGGCAACGGTGGTGGCACCTCTGTCTGGATTGGCGACACCTGGATCATGGGCCAGCCCTGGGCCTTTATCAACAGCAACGACATCGTCAACAACGCACTGACCAACCAGGTAGTGACCTTCCAGGTCAACCGCCCATTCGCCCTGCGCGCAGGCTGGCACCCGATCACCGTGGTGCACGCCAAAATGCCAGCCAACACCCAAGGCAACACCCTGCACATGCGCTGGTCACTGCCGTCGAGCCCCGACACCTGGGTGTACCCCAACTGGAAGGTGGGGCTGTGAGTGCCTCTGCCATGCTCAAGGAACGCATCATCTGGGCAGTGCTAGTTTGCGCGGCTGGCATCGCTGGCGCGGCTGTAGCGCTTTGGAGCCAGCATGGCTCTGCAGCGATGGCCGCGTCTGCAAACACCTCTGCAAAAGGCCACGCTCACGGCCATGACCACAAAGGCCCTTCTGAGGCAGATATCCAGCGCGTGCTGGCACTCAACCAAGGCAAGCCGATCTTGCCAAGCTGCCGCCAGGGCGCTTTCGTGGAAGCCAGCAACATGATCAACACCATCGTGCAGATGCACAACAGCCTGGCACCCAGCACGCCTGCGCTGGTACTGGCCGATCTGGACTCTCTGCTCTACACGGCGCTCAAGCAGGCCAAGAGCGAAGTGCATTGCGTAGCGGGCGGGCTGTCATTTGGCTACGATAAATCCTACGCCCTCTCCATCCAGCGCGGCATCAAGATGGCCCAGGCCAGAAAACTGTCACCCGATGTGGTGGCTATTGGGCAAAGTGTGGTGGATGTCTTGCACGCCAACAAGCCGGTGGCTGCAGCTAGCTACTGACGCATATCGCTTTTGTCGATCTCGCGTCTGCGAGCCGCGATCACGCGCCCAGCACCCTTGCTACCACCTCGCACTTCGCGGCAGAGTCTGGGGTTTGAGACTTGTCTGGGCTTTTATTCTGCGTTTTGTGTTTTTTTTAGATGTTTTATAGCTCCAGACCAATGAAATATCGCGGGGGCAGCTATTTAATTCATAGCGAATGGATTTCATATGCCGCTTTTGAAAACCGATTAAACCGTGGACCCCATACCAGGGCTCACTAGAATTCAGCTGTACAAATACATAGTGTTTCGCTATAAACCTATGTTGCATAGCTACTCGGGTTTGACATGAAGCTGATTTTTCAAAAATTCCTTGGGTTCTTTTTGCTCATCGGCACGCAGCACAGTGTTGCGCAAACTTTGATCTACGCCGACCCCAGCAATCCCGCCTGCCCCCCCGTGTCAGCGCCCGCGCCCGCCCCAGCAATGACGGTCAAAACCGGTGTGCCCATCAGCGCAAGCATCAGCGTCGGCTGCGGCTTCGAAAAGGGCTCCTACACCGTCACCCTGAGTGCAAGCGATCCCATGGCTGTCTTCTCCCCCAAATCCTTCCTGGTCAATTTCGGCAGCATTTCAGGCCCCGCAACATTCACCGTCACCTTCGCCACCGTCGGTAACCACACTGTCTCAGCCACCATCACCTCCAACATGGGCAGCCCGGCAGTGCCAGGGCGCTTTAGTAGCTTCACCAACGAATTCGCGGTCGTGCTACCCTGAGTGCCTGCGCATACTGACCCTCCGAAGGGTAATTTATAGATACTTTATGGCTCCAGCCCAATGAAATATCGCGGGAGCAGCTATTTAATTTATAGCAATTGAACTTTCAGCCATAGTCTAAGGATGACCACGCTCTACGACTCCATCGGCACCACCTATGCGCGGTCGCGTCGTGCTGACCCAGCGATTGTGCAAGCCCTCGCCCAAGAACTTCAGGTCATACCCTCCGGTGCTTACCTCGACTTGGCTTGCGGAACGGGTAACTACACCGCCGCTCTCAGTGCGCTGGGCGGGGCTTGGAGTGCCATCGATGTGTCCGAGGTCATGCTAGCTCAAGCACGCGGCAAATCCGACAAGATCGCCTGGACCCAAGGTAGCGCTGACGCCCTTCCCTTTCCCTGTGCAGCCTTTGACGGGGCGATCTGCACACTGGCCGTCCATCACTTTCCTGAGCTTCAATCTCCATTCGCCGAAGTCCGCAGAACACTTCGCGGCGGATCGTTCGTCATCTTTACGGGATTGGCCGAGCAAATGCGCCGCTACTGGCTGTGTCATTACTTTCCAGAGATGATGGCCCGCTCTATCGAGAAAATGCCTTCAGAGGCGCAGATTCGCACGGCCCTACAGGGGTCGGGGTTCAAGTCGATCAGCGTCACACCGTTCTTCGTCACTAACGCGCTCGAAGACCTGTTCCTGTACTCCGGCAAGCACCGTCCTGACGTGTACTTGGACCCTGCCATCCGCGCCAACATCAGTTCGTTTGCCAACCTGGCCTCACCTACTGAGCTTGAAGAAGGACTCGAACACTTGCGCGAGGATCTGCGCAGCGGGCGCTTCGCATCGATCAAAACTCGATACGACACGCAGGTAGGCGACTACGCCTACGTCATAGCCCGGGTTGACGACTAATTCAACCATCACTCCTAATTTAATAGCTGCTCCCTCAATATTCTATTGGGCTGGAGACCGATAAAGCATATAAAACGGCACGGAAATCAGCCAGACACCAGCTGCAAACCCACCTTCCATGCCTGCGGCGCAGTGTGCGCTGTGCCTATGCGCCCCGATCAGGGCTGAGGGCTGGAAGCACGGAAAATTGGGTACAAAAGCAAGCCAAACAGTACAAAGCCAGAACCCAATTTGAGTACTGCACATGCTTGCCCGAAGGGCCCGAAGACCGGGGCGCATGGGTACAGCGCATGCTGCGCCGCAGACCGCGAGGTCCAAGCCTGTCAATGCCAAGATAGAGCAAGCCTGCCCAAAGGCTTCAAACGTCCAAATGCACCAAATAAGTGCAAAACCTAACGCACCAATTCAGGACCCGTTTTTGCACCAAACTTGTGCAATCCTTCCAGCATGATCGGGTAAGCCTGTTCCACATCCGCTGGAGAGCCTTTCACCCCCAGCTCAATATGCCGCCCATACTGCGGGTGGTCCACACTGGGCAGACTGAACACCTTGATGCCTGAAAAATCAGACTCCAGGCGCAGCATCAGGGGCGTGAGAGCCGCCTCCATCGCGCCAAAGACAATCACAGACTTCTCCACATTCGCCTGCTTGCTGTGCAAATGGGCGTACAAGTTGTCCAACACCCATTCCACCATCGGCCATGCCATCACCGGAAAGCCGGGCACAAAGTGCACTGCGCTGCCCTGCACGCCCGATGCGGCGCAAGTAAACCCCGGAATCTTGTTGTACGGGTTGGGAATGATCTGCGCGCCTGCCGGAAACATGCCCATATTCAGGCGGTGGATGTTGTCGGGGGCGTCGGGCTGGTAGACGGTGCCCTGCTCCTTGGCCAGGTCTTGCATGCGCTGGCGGATCAGCGCTTCGGCCTCGGGGTGGAGCGCCAGCGGCAGGCCCAGTGCCTTGGCAGCGCACTGGCGTGTGTGGTCGTCGGGCGTGGCACCTATGCCGCCCGTGCTGAACACGATGTCGCCACTGGCAAATGCGCGTTGCAACGTGGCAGTGATGCGCTCAGGCGAGTCGCCGACATACTCGGCCCAGTCCAGCGCCATGCCGCGTGCTGAAAGCAGTTCGATGACTTTGCTTAAGTGCTTGTCCTGGCGCTTGCCAGAGAGGATTTCGTCGCCCACGATGATCAGGCCGATAGCAGGGCGTGTAGTGCTGTGTGTAGTCATAGCCGCTATTGTCCCTTACTGCGGCTATTTGCCTGCGGTTGCAGGGGCGTTGTCCACTTTCCACTGGTAGGCCGATATGCCGTTGTCCTGCTGGTTGCTCTGACGCCAGGAGCTAATCGCCTGCCCACTGGTGTTCACAGCCAGGCTCGCGCCAAACGCGCCCGAGCCGTCCGGCCAGTCAATCGACTGGCTTGCACCCCAGGGCTTGGCTGCGTTGCTGGCGTCAAAGCTTTGCACCGCAATGCGCGATCGGTCAGGGCGGACTTGGCTGTAGCGGTGCAGCACCACGGCCCGCCCGGGCGAGACAAAGTCCATGCGCAAGTTGCTGGCAGACGAGCCCGCGCTCTCAGGCAGGGCCACCGCCTGCTGCCAGGCCTGGCCTGCAGGGCTGTAGGCCGCATAGGCATTGACCGAGGTCGCTGACAGCTCCGACCAGCCTGCCAGCGCATTGCCCGCTGCGTCTGCCGCCAAGCTGATCTCATTGATCGCACACGGATAGTCCATGCCGTCGGTGCGAGGCTGCGTAGCCTGCAGTGGCCATGGTCCATTAACGCGCTGCGGCGGCTGCCAGCCTGCCCCGTCGCCCACCCTGCCCCAGCGCGCGGCCCACACCACAGAACACTTGCCCTCTTTCTCTATCCAGGCCAACACCGCCTGCCCCGCCGCGTGGCTGTGCACCACCACGTGCGAGACCCGGGCCGTAGGCTCAGAGCCCCACACCACGGCAGGTCGGCTCCAGCTGGCCTGCCCTGGCAGCAGCGTGCTGTAGAAAACCCGCGTCACCGATCCACCAGACACCTTGTCGTCATAGCCTTGCAGCCATACCGCGGTGGCCTGCCCCTGGCTGTCGATGGCGATTTCTGGTTGCTCGGGGCGGTCAGCCTGACTGTCACTGATCTGCACGGGTGCGCCCCAGCCTGCGTCTGCCGTGTACAGCGCCGCCATGATGCGTTGCGATGAAGGGCCTGTGCCCTGGCCCCACTCCATCCACACCGCCACGGCGCTGCGGGCCTGGTCGCCTGGCGCTGCGGCGATGCGCGGGTGGTGGGTGCTCATGGCGGCGGGCGCAGCGCTTACGGGCGCTGCTGCTGACCAGGCCCCTTGCGCTGTAGACACCGCGCTCCACACGCCATAGCGGCGCTCGCTGCGCTTTTCGCTATCGCCCCGGTTCCACAGGGCCAGCATATGGCCTGGGGCCACGCGCACCACACGGGCGCTGTCGCTGCCAAAGGCCTGGTCATTGTCCACCATCAGGCTGCGCCCCCAGCCTTGGCCAGGGCTGTACTGGTTAGCCCACATCTTGTCGCCCGTGGTCCACACTGCCGTGGCTGCGCCAGTGGCGTCCATGGCTACAGCGCTATCGCTTGCTATCTCCAGATCTTTGGCGCTGACAAACACCGGCGTGCCTGCGGCCTGGGGCGGCGTGGCGCTCTGTCCAGTAGACACATTCAACGCCGCCCAGGTGGCCAGCGCCAGCACAACGGGCTTGACCAGCCACACCGCTGCCACCAGCGCCGCGCAGCCCAGCAGCAGCGCCGCTATCCATCCGCGTTTCATCGCCTGCGCCTGGTGGGGTGTGGCATGGCGGACAGCATGGCGCTACAGCTTGTCGGGCGCGGGCAGCGTCGGGTCAGGCGGCAGCGGCGCGGCAGACGCGGCGGGTGGCAGCGCGGCAGGCACGGCCGCAGGGCTGGGCTGGATGGCAGCGGCAACCGCGGCCTCGGCACGTTGTGCGCTCAGCGCAGCCAGGCAGTAGTGGGCAAACCACAGCGACGAAAAAGCAAACACCAGGGTGTAAATCCAGATCGCCACCGTCACCAAAATCGGCGCAAACACCAAAAACATCACCCCCGAGGCCCACAGCACTGTGGGCGCTGCGCCAAGATAGCCGCAGATCACGCCAATGCCCAGCAGCGGCATGCGGTGCGCCTTGATCACGGCGCGGCGCTCGGCCACGCTGGCATGGTCGGCCAGCGCGTCAAAGCTCATCACGCGGTAGGTCAGCCAGCCCCAGATCAGCGGCGGAATGATCAGCACCAGCGGCGGGATAAACCACAGCGGGATCGACGCCACCAGCCCCAGCACCGCCAGCACCGTGGAGCCCAGCGACCACATCAGGCTGGTCAGCAGGCCGTTGCCTTTTTTGCGCTCCAGCTTGGCAAAGCGCCGCTCGCCCACCATGGCCACCATGGCAGGCGTCATCATCAGCGCCACAGCCAGCAGCGACACCACCACCAGCACCGGCGTAGCAGCCAGCACCACCACCAGCGGCGCAATGGCGGCCTTCAGCCCCCCTGCGCCTGCGCTGTCCAGCCAGCCAAAGATGCGCGTCACCCAGTCGCTGCCCGAGAGCGCGCTGTTGACGGCAGACAGTGCCGCGTCCCAGAAAAAATACCCCGCCCCCAGCGCCATCGCCACCATGATCAACAGCGGCAGCAGCGACAGCGCGATCACCCGAGGGTGCAGGCAATAGGCTGCGGCGCGCCAAAAAGCATCAAAAACAAGGTTCATGCACAAAGCATACCGCTATTTGGACGGTAAATCGCCAAGGCGCAGCGCCCACGCAGCCCACAAAATGCGAAAATAGCGGGTTGCGTGCAGCCCACAGCGGCCACAGCACTGAGTTATCGCCTTATTTTCATTTTGGACACATCCATGGACGCAGAACAAATCAACCAAATCGGCACCGCCTTGCAGGACCTGGCGGCCCGCACCCTCGACCTCCGGGGGTATCTTTGACTACGAGTCCAAACAGCGCAAGCTAGAAGACGTCAACGCCGCGCTGGAAGACCCCGCAGTCTGGAATGACCCCAAGCGCGCGCAGGAACTGGGCAAGGAAAAGAAAGCCCTCGAAGGTGTAGTGCTGGTCATCGCCAACCTGGACAGCGAGATCGCCGACAACACCGAGCTCTTTGAAATGAGCAAGGACGACAACGACCTGGCAGGCCTGGCCACCATCGAAGCCGAAGTTGCCAAGATCGAAGCCATCGTGGCGCAGCTGGAGTTTCGCCGCATGTTCAACCAGGCTGCCGATCCGCTGAACGCCTTTCTCGACATCCAGGCCGGCGCGGGCGGCACCGAGGCCTGCGACTGGGCCAGCATGCTGCTGCGCCAGTACCTGCGCTATGCCGAGCGCAAGGGCTTCAAGGCATCGATTGATGACGAGTCTGCTGGCGACGTGGCGGGCATCCGCAGTGCGTCGATCAAGATCGAAGGCGAATACGCTTTTGGCCTGCTACGCACCGAAACCGGCGTGCACCGCCTGGTGCGCAAGTCACCGTTTGACTCCTCGGGCGGGCGCCACACCTCGTTCGCCTCGGTGTTTGTCTACCCCGAGATCGACGACACGATTGAGATCGACATCAACCCCGCCGATGTGCGCACCGACACCTACCGCGCCAGCGGCGCAGGCGGCCAGCACATCAACAAAACCGACTCTGCCGTGCGCCTGACCCACATCCCCACGGGCATCGTGGTGCAGTGCCAGGACGGCCGTTCACAGCACGGCAACCGCGACGTGGCCTGGAAGCGCCTGCGCTCGCGCCTGTATGACTTTGAAATGCGCAAGCGCCAGGAAGCGCAGCAAAAGCTGGAAGACACCAAAACCGATGTCGGCTGGGGCCACCAGATCCGCTCCTACGTGCTAGACCAAAGCCGCATCAAAGACCTGCGCACCAGTGTAGAAACCTCCAACACCCAGAAGATTCTGGATGGCGACCTGGACATGTTTATTGAAGCGAGCTTGAAACAGGGCGTGTAAGCCTGGCTCACTCCAGGCAGCCGCACACCGAGCAATTCACACCAGGGCCATCCACGCTACGTGGTACGCCCCACATTGGTAGTGATCACGCAGCCTGCAATGCGCCAGGCTTTGGTCTTGTCTTTTGCGGCGGGGCGCTGTAGCGAATAGATGGCCATCCAGGGAACGTCTTTGGCGTCGGTCATCTGCACCCGCATGATGATGATGGTCTCTCCCTGGGTCTCAGGCTTGAAATACACCACGGTGGCTGGTCGGTAGACCACGGGGTACTGGTTTTGCACCATAGCCAGGAAGTTGGCCGGGGTTTTGAACATCTGCTGGATCGTGGGGGCCGCCAGGGCAAAGGCCTTGTTGGCATCGTCTGCGGCAAACGCCGCCAGCTGCGCAGCCACCACATCGCGCGCGGCTTTTTCGTCTTCGTTGCTTAGCGTGTTTGGGCTTTGGGCATATGCCGCCGCGCTACCCAGTGCTGCAGCCAGGGCGACGGTCAGGCAGGCCCGTCGGCTGGGCCAGGAGCGCAAGCCTTGCGCATCAAGCGGGGTGTGGGCAGAGACAATGGGGTGTGACAGCGGTTGGTACGGCATGATGTAAGACTCCTGCGCCAGAACTTGCACATAGACACATCATGCCCCAGACGTGTAAACATTGCCAGCGCCGTGGGGATACGAGCCGTCGACAGCGGTCGGGCACTTAGTTACCTGGCCCAAGGCCTGCGTGTTTATAATTTTTCATCTTTATAAGTTATGCGCATGCCCTCCAAGCCTATTTCCCTCATCACCATCGCCGGCAGCAGCCTGCTGTGCTTCAGCGTGTTTGCGCAGGCCCAGAAGCAGGCCCCTTCCGAAGGCCCGTTTGATTCTGTGATGGTCTACACCGCCCAGGGCGTGAACCACAATCTGTTGGGCATCCCCAAGGCCGTGTTCGGCGGCAATGTGCGCTGGGAGCCGTCTTATCTCAACGCGCTGTCGCTGGGCAAGAGCCTGGGCACCCTGGGCGCAAACTACGCCCTGTTCAACAACTCGCCATGGAACGATGTGACCCAAGGCTACGAGCTGGTGGTGGCCAAACACCATGGCCTGCAGAGCCATGTGGAAGCGGGCCTGGCCTACACGATACGCTCCACCGACCTGGAGCTGGGGCCGGTAGCAGTCAACACCGCCTTTGGCCTGGGCCTGTCGCACGCCTTTGGCCGGCCCAGCTATGAAGACGGCCCCAAGGACAACCCCGACAAGCGCTACCGCACCCAACTGCTACTGCTGCTCGATTTTGAGTGGAAGCTGCGCAGCTACGATCGGCTGCGCCTGGTCACCCGCATCCACCATCGCTCGGGTGCCTATGGCCTGATTGCGCCGCGCAATGTCGGCTCCAATTTTCTGGCCATCGGTCTGCGCTACGCTTTTTAATACCGCTGGCCTCTGGCGGCTGCGGCGATAATCACCGCATGAAAAGTATCGACCAGATTGCCTCTGAACTGCAGGGCTATGACCCCAACGCGCTGTCAGCCGACAGTGTGAATGCGTTTTTGGCGCAGCTGGTAGCGCCCGTGCAGGAGACAGAGCCGGTGGACCTGTTTGCAGCGCTGGGGCGGGTGCTGGCGCGCGATGTGGTCTCGCCCATCAACGTGCCGCCGCACGACAACTCGGCCATGGACGGCTATGCCTTCAGCGGCCCGCAGCTCAGCACTGCGGGTGCCAGCCAGTTCAAGGTGGTGGGCACCGCGCTGGCAGGCAAGGCCTGGCAAGGCAGCGTGGGCATGGGCGAGTGTGTGAAGATCATGACCGGGGCCATCATGCCCCAGGGCCTGGACACGGTGGTGCCGCAAGAGCTGTGCACTGTGCAGGGCGAGCAGATCAGCATTGCACCCGGCGTGCTGCGCACGGGCGACAACCGGCGTTTTTGTGGCGAAGACCTGATGCAGGGCGCGCCCGCGCTGACCCAGGGCGAGCTGCTCTCGCCCGCCGCCATCGGGCTGCTGGCCAGCATCAATATTGCCCAGGTCAGCGTGCTGCGCAAGCTCAAGGTGGCTTATTTTTCTACGGGCGACGAAGTGCTGAGCCTGGGCGAGCCGCCGCGCGAAGGCGCCATCTACGACAGCAACCGCTACACCGTCTACGGCATGCTCACCCAGCTGGGCATCGAGGTGATTGACATGGGCGTGGTGCGCGATGACCCGGTGCTGCTGGAGGCCGCCTTCATGCAGGCCGCCGCGCAGGCCGACGCCATCATCACCAGCGGCGGCGTCAGCGTGGGTGAAGCAGACTTCACCAAAGCCATGATGCGCAAGCTGGGCGCAGGCGTGGAAGGCGGCGGCGTGGCGTTCTGGAAGATCGCCATGCGCCCAGGCCGCCCCATGGCTGTGGGGCGCATCGCCAAGCCCGCTGCAGAGCCTGTTTTAGCAGAGAAATCAGCCTCCAGGCCAATAGAATATCGCGGGAGCAGCTATCAAAATAATAGTGCTGTACTGTTTGGTCTGCCTGGCAACCCGGTGGCGGTGATGGTAACCATGCTGGCCTTTGTGCGCCCTGCACTGCTGCGCATGATGGGCGCGAACCCAGCCAAATACTGCAGCGCCCCGCTGTACCTGCAGGCCCGCAGCAGCGAGCCACTGCGCAAAAAGCCTGGCCGCACCGAGTATCAACGTGGCACCGTCACGCGCGCGCCAGACGGCACGCTACAGGTCAAAACCACCGGCAACCAAGGCTCTGGCGTGCTCTCCAGCATGGTGCAAGCCAACGGCCTGATCGTGCTGCACCACCACCAAGCCAACGTCACCGTAGGCGACCTGGTGGATGTGCTGATGCTGGGCACTGTGTAAGCGCAAGCAGCTCACCCAAAAGGGTGATGACAAAGCCCGGCGCATGCTCTAGTATGTGCCACCAAGCGCCTGTAGGCGCTGCAGAGGAGCACATGGCCAGGCAACTCATCATCTGCTGCGATGGCACCAGCAACAACCTGACCGGGCGACGCAATGACACCAACGTGGCCCAGCTATGCGAGCTGCTCGCGCCCGACAGCAACCAACAGCTGCTCTACTACGACCCCGGTGTGGGCAACGCGGGCCTGCTGCCCGAGGCCACCACGTTCGATGAGATCAAGCAGCAGGTGCAGCGCGTATCCAGCCTGGCCTTTGGCAGCGGCATTTATGAAAACATTGCTGAGGCCTACCGCTTTGTCATGCGCCACTGGCAAAGCGGCGACCAGCTGTTTCTGTACGGCTTTTCGCGCGGCGCGTTTACTGCGCGCAGCCTGGGCGGGCTGATCACCCAGTTTGGCATCCTGCGCCCCGAGATGGAGGTGATGGTGCCCACGCTGCTGCATGTGTATTTTCTGGACCGCGATCGCTACCAGAGCAGCTATGACCACATTAAAGCGCAGATCAACCAGCTGTTTACCAGCGGCGACGCGCGCAAGCCCAGTGTGTGGTTTGTAGGGGTGTGGGACACGGTGGAGTCGGTAGGTGCGCCGATGCTGCGCCGGCGCATTACCGCCACACCCACCATCGTGGGCAAGCGCTTTCACCATGTGCGCCACGCGCTGGCGCTGGACGAGTTTCGCCACAAGTTCAAGCCGCGCCAGTACTTTATCGAAGAGGGCTACGACTACGCGGCCCACCAGCAGAGCATCGCGCAGCAATGGTTCAGCGGCTGCCACAGCGATGTAGGCGGCAGCTACGAAAACCACGAGGCGGGCCTGTCGCAGCAGGCCCTGCTGTGGATGGTGCAGGAGTCAGTGGGCTGCGGGCTGCGCCTGGACAGCGCCCTGCTCAGCCCCGCCACTGGCCAGGCCGACCCTGACCAGATCATTGCGCGGCTGGCCCAGCGCATGCAGCCGCCGCTGGCCAGCGCACCGCGCAAGATCATTCACAGCGCTTTGTACAGCACGCCCTGGTGGGCGCTGGCGGGCATGACCGTGCGCGAGATGCCGCGGCCACCTCACATGCCCCAGCAGCCCCACGTTGTCTCGCAGCGCCCTGTCGAGTCGCCCACGGTAGCAAGCAACGCGCTGCGCTTTCCACAAGACAGCGAGTGGGCGCAGCGGCGCTCGCTGGGTGCGCTGCTGCTGGCTGCACTACTATGCGTGGTGCTGTGGGCTGTGGCGGGTGGCTTGCTGGTGCCTGCAGAGCAGCTGCAGGGGCCGCACTGGTGGAGCACGCTGCTGGCCCTGCCGCAGGTGCAGCAGGCCAACAATCAGTTTGCACTTTGGCAGCTTGCCTGGCTGGTCAATCTGCAGCCGCCCAGCAGCGGCCTGGCCGCCTTTGCCCACCCGGCACGCGCGGTGCTGGTGGACTTTGGCCTGATTGTGGCCTATAGCTACTTGCTCAGCCGGGCCATCAGCTGGGCTTTTGCTACTCTGGCAGGTGCGCGCCGCGCAGGCAGCGCGCCGCCCCGCTGGCTCAACCGCCTGGGCATGGCTGGCGCGTGCATGCTGGCTGGCGATGTGCTGGAAAACCTGCTGACCCTCGGCCTGATCGCCATCGGCCCCACGCCCTATGTGCCCAGCCTGGAGTGGATCATCGGCCTGCTCATGAGCGCGGCGTCTGGCGTCAAATGGCTGGGCCTGGCAGGCTGCGTGGCGCTGACGGTGTGGGCATGTGTGGCGCGGTTTGCGCGGCCATCGCGTTGATGTTTGGTTGATGTTTGGTTGATGCGTTGTGGATGCGTTGTGGATGCTTTGGCGACGCGGCGGCGGCGCGCAGCGGGTGCCACGCTGCAGCACTCAGCCTGAGTTCTTGCGCAGCGGCGTGAGCAGCTCGCTCAGCCCGTTGTGGTCGATCTCGCGCATCAGCGCCAATAGTCGCCCCAGCTCGCCCTTGGGAAAGCCCTCGCGCGCAAACCAGTGCAGATAGTTGCCCGGCAAGTCTGCAATCAAACGCCCTTTGTATTTGCCAAACGGCATCTCCATCGTCACCAGTTTTTGCAGGTCTTCCGGGTTCATTCACGCTGCCAGCATCTGCTGTGACACGACCCACAGCTGCTCGGCCGCTGCGGCGTCAGCAATATGCGGGGCAAAGCCTGATACGCGGTCACCGGGTATGGTGGGCACGCCCTGGCGACAGTCTTCCAGATACAGCCCGCCGTGGCCCTTGATCTGCGGCGCGGTGGCAGCCCACACGCTGGTGGACGCGCCCTGCTCTGGGGTTTTAAAAATATCCAGCGGCGTATCGTCAGCCTTGAGCCAGCCCAGGGCACGCATCTCTTCCATGGGCAAAAATTTCTGCAGCCCTGTCATGATGCCGCCAGGGTGCACCGCGTTGGCCGTGATGCCCTGCGCGCCATAGCGCAGATGCAGGCCCAGCGCCATCAGCGCATTGGCGCTCTTGGCCTGGCCATAGGCTTTCCATTTGTGGTACTCGCGCCGCTCAAAGTGAATATCGTCAAACTCCACGCCACTGATCTTGTGGCCCGACGAGCTCAGGCACACAACGCGTGCATCGCCCATGTGGGCAGCCGCCTGCAGCAAGGCAGGCATGAGGGCCGTGGTTAAGGCATAGTGCCCCATATGGTTGGTGGCAAACTGCGCCTCCCAGCCCTGCACACTGCGCGTTAGCGGGCAGGCCATGATGGCAGCGTTGTTGATCAACATGTCCAGCGCCTTGCCACTAGAGAGCCATTGCTGTGCAAACATGCCCACGCTGGCCAGATCGCTCAAATCTAGCAGGCCCACATGCACCTGCGCACCCGGGTGCTCGGCACGCAGCGCATCCGCCGCCGCCTGGCCCTGTGCCTGATTGCGCACCGCCAGCGTCAGCGTGGCCCCCGCGCTCGCCAGCGCCCGCGAGGTCTCCAGCCCCAGGCCCGACGCACCGCCAGTGACGATGGCGTTGCGCCCTTTCAAAGATATGCCTTTAACGGCCTCCAGCGCAGTGGTGCGCGCGCCGAAGGCGGAGGTGATGGGTGCAGCAGCGGATGACAGTGACATGGCAGGCAACCTGGTGGGGTGTGAATGCACTTGAGTTTATGCCCATTCACGCCCGCCTGCAAAGGCCGACGCCTTGACTGGCAAGTAGTGGCCGCGCCTCCCACTGCGCTAACGCTCAGCGCCGTCCGTCACTGTCCGTTTTGTCGCGCGGCATCAAAAACAGCGCAGCGCCCACAGCAATCAACACCAGTGGCCACCACACCCGCAGCACCTCCACCACGCTGAAGTTCAGCACCCCCAGGTTGCTCAGCAAAAACAAAGCCCCCACCACGATCAGCACAATCGCTGCAAAATTACCCTTCATAGCCAGCCCTTTCTTGGTTTGTAAGCAAACACCCCATTATTGCCCAGCAGACAAGCAGCAGTCCATAGTTCTAAACGCTACTAAAATAATAGCTGCTCCCGCGATATTCTATTGGCCTGGCGGCCTGTTTGGCTTCAATAAGCATGGCTTGCGTATCCGCCAGCGTCGCTGCCGCCCCGCGCTTGCCAGCGCCCGCGAGGTCTCCAGCACCAAGCTCTAACCACCGCCAATGACGATGGTATGGCGTTTTTTCAAGATGCAGAGTGGCTCATGAGCGCCCTTTCGATAACACGGCGAGCTCTCGCAAAAACGTATCGACAGCCGCGGCAGTGGCGCCCTCGCGCCCGGTGTAGTGGTGGTCAGCCCCGTCTATTTTGACCTGCCGGGAGCCATTAGAGTCCTTCAAGGCCAGCTTGCGCCGCCCCACTGCGCCCAGCACTGGGGCGATGTCTTGTTCGCCATACAGGTCCAATATGGGCAGCGTGTAGCGCCGCATACCCCATGAATAGCTGCCCGTCAGGCCCATCACAATCCAGGTTTGGTAGGGTGTGGTCTCATGGGCTTTGTCCAGATATTCGTTGGCCATCCACGCGCCCATGCTGTGCGACAGCAGCACCACGTTGGCATGGCCCTTGGCGCGCAGCCAGTCGCCCGCTTTGGCCAGGCGGTCAGCCGCATCGGGAAACACCGTGGGGTAGTAGTCGCCCACCTGCGCCTCTTTGCCCTGCACTGGCATCTGGATGGCCAGCGTGGTGTAGCCGAGGTCTGACAGCTTGGCCCGCAGCAGGCCTATCAGGCCAAAGTCCGGGTGCACACCCACGCCGTGGGCCAGCACGATAGCCGCCTTGCCCTGCGCACCCCGCGTGTACAGGCCCAGAAACTCACGCCCCGACGCCGCCTTGATGTTCACCGCATCCCCCACCACCAGGCCCGACACCACCTCCTGCGCATAGCGCGCCTCGCGTGCGTAGTCTTGCGCATAGGCGCAGGCCACCGTCATACCCAGCACAGCCAGCACCGTCGCCGCGATATGGTTTTTCATCTTCTGGTCCTTGATGTAGCAAGCCAATGCATTATTGCGCACTATGCGCTTCAGAGTATGACAGTCAGATTACTATCAATTTAATAGCTGCCCCCGCGATATTCTATTGGCCTGGCGGCCTAAATGACCTATAAAACAGCCTTCATCTAGCCCCCAGAGCGCTTCACCGCATACCCCTGCTTGCCCAGCGCCGCCATCACCGTGGCCACATGGTCGCCCTGCACTTCGATCACCCCATCCTTGGCCGTGCCACCCGACCCGCAGGCGGCTTTCTAAAGAATTAGCAACGGCATTATCAATAAATTTATATACTCAGTTTTCACGAGAATAATGAGACTCATAGGCAACAGCCTGGAAGACTTGGTTAATTTCCCACGTGACCTCCGTCAGAAATGTGAAACGGCCAAGTCTGACATTGATCTGGCGATTCGCCGTTACAAGCAAATGGAGAACGACGTATGAAAGAAAAAATCACCACCGGCTCAGGCAACGTGTTTACTGACCTGGGCTTTTCCGCCGAAGAAGCCGTCGTACTGGGCATGCGCTCGCAGCTCATGTGCGACCTGGAGCTGCTAATCGCCAAACGCGGCTGGACCCAGGCCCAGGCCGCCAAAGAGCTGCGCATCGCCCAGTCCCGCGTGTCAGACCTGGTGCGCGGCAAATGGGACAAATTCAGCCTGGACATGCTGATCGAGCTGGCCACCCGTGCTGGGTGCAAAGTGTCTCTGGAGATGGCTTGAGCGCCTGCAATGGCAGTTGTCTGCTGCTCAGATATGACAACATGCCACTTTAAATGCTCACAATTTAATAGCTGCCCCCGCGATATTCTATTGGCCTGGCAGCCTAAAATACCTATAAAACAGCCTTCATCTAGCCCCCGGAGCGCTTCACCACATACCCCAGCTTGCCCAGCGCCGCCATCACCGTGGCCACATGGTCGCCCTGCACTTCTATCACCCCGTCTTTGGCCGTGCCGCCCGACCCGCAGGCGGCTTTGAGCTGTTTAGCCAAAGCGCCCAGCGCCACAGCATCCAGCCCCAAGCCACGCACCACCGTCACGCTCTTGCCACCTCGCCCCTTGGTCTCGCGCTGCACCCGCAGCACCCCATCCGCCGCCGCACTGTTGGCCGCAGCCTGGGCCCGCTTATTGGCCACGCACTGGCACTGGGCCACCGGCTGGCTGCAATCAGGGCAGATACGGCCGGTTTCGGTGGAGTAGACCAAGGTGGTGGATGAACTATTTTTAATACTAATCGGCTCAATGGATATATGAGGGCTGGAATTGTGTGCACATACAGAGACTAAAAAAGTTGACGGATAGCTTGGGCAACGGCGTTACCCAAAGGTATTGGTACACCATTTCCGATTTGCCGTGCAATAGATGATCTGTCGCCGTGAAATTTCCATCGATCAGGTATTCCTTGGATACGGGCTCCTTCGCGTAAAGTCAATACGCGATTTTCAGTTGGATGCACGTACCGTCCTTTTGAAGCATTTTGAAAAGAACAGCGAAGCGTATTAGACGGGTTGTCATATTGCATGCGCCCCCACACATCTGTAGCTTGATTACCAATACGCCTCCAAGACGGAGGGCATGTTTCAGGTGAGGCATTCATTACATCACGCTTATCACCTCCTTCAGGTATTAACTTAAATCGATCAAGGGCCAGCTTACTAGGCTTAGGCGCAACATGCATGCCCGTGTCATCAGGCTCCAGCGATAGACCTCGAAAAACACTTCGAACAGTTCGATGCTTCTTAACTGTTGGATCTGGTTTCGATGGAATTCCAATTTTTGAGAACACGATAAAAGCGCGAACTCTACGCTGAGCTGCTCCAAAGTCTGCGGCATTCAGCACCCACTCTGTACTTTCATATCCCATCTTTTTCATCTTACTTTTCAACATTACAAAATGCTGCGACTCTAGAAACAATGGGACGTTTTCCACTAAAACTACAGATGGTTTACACGCCTTAGCCCAGTCAGCTATGCACAGAGACAATTCATTTCGCTCGTCTGAAGCATCTCTTTTTCCCAGAGAACTAAATCCCTGGCAAGGAGGCCCAGCAACAATGACATCGCAATTTATGCCTTTAACAATGGCCCTGACATCAACCGTCATTCGATCAGCACCCACGTTTTCTTTGAATGTCTGTGCCGCACGGGCATCAGCCTCAACAGCAAGCTTTGCAAAAAAACCTTGCTTGCGAAAAGCATAGCCTAGCAAACCCGCGCCAGAAAATAAATCCACAGAATGGAGTGTTTTTTGATTCATAAATTGAATCATACCTGATAAGATATTGGTTATGCAAGAGAAAATGTTTAATAGCCCGAAAGAAGTTATCAAAGCCGCACGAGCTCATTTGTCATGCTCACAAAGGGAATTTGCCAAAAAAATGGAAAGCCGACAAACCTTGATATGTAAATATGAGACCGGACAAGTCAATCCACCAGCAAAGCTTTTGATGCAATGTATGAATCTACTTGAAAAAAATAATGAACTCAAGATATCCGAAGCGGATCTTGTCGAATTGATAAATAGCAAGTTATTCGGAGAAGAGAAAGCTGCGCTGAGGCATGCAATCGCTGAAATCATCAACAGAACTCAGCCTACCAGCGGAAGGTTTTAATGTCTGGCAAAAACAGTGATTGACATTAATAGATGCCGTTAAATACACACGTTATAGTGGGCAGGCCAAGTCGTGAAAACATCGGCATTCTGTTATGCGGCTAACTCGTCTTTTTCAAACGACTCAATTGCATCGGAATGAATTTGTTGAGCCCTGTCAAGGACTTGCTCTAATCCGATGACTTCCCATTGTTCATTGGATGCACGTTTTTTAATATCAGCAAGAAGCATGAGCTCGTCATCGTTCCGAGTGTCAGCCTCCGGCATCGCACCAATCAAGTAGCCATTGACTTTCGCAACACCATTCAATTCAGTAGAAATAAAGGCTTCTATCTTTCGCATGTATTTTTTTAACTGAGTTAAATGTGCAAAGCTAAGCGGGATAGTAGGTGACTTTAACTCCACAATCGTGAAAACATGAGGTGAAGCTGAATCTGACATGACAAAGACCAAATCTGGCCTCTCCGCATCAATCGAGCCATCTGGATCAACAATTGGAGCAAACTTGTCTACACCAATTGTTTTTGCAAGTTTTGTTGCCAATGTATTTAAAGACTGATCACTTGTCAGGTAATGCGAGTATTCCGGCTTAATAAGCCACGGATCATCTTTAAAAAGTTGCTGTAGCTCAACCTCAATTCCTTTCTTTTTCCAAAGCTCTTCTCCACGCTCAATCAACTTACGCAAAGCAATGATTCCATTTTTTCTACCCCTGTATAACTTTAAAGAGTCGCTGCGTTCAATTTCAGCCAACTCTTTTAGCTCAACGGCAACACGATTAATCGTTTGAGGATCTGTTTGTAGCTCAATTAGACGAATAAGTGTTTCACCGGCATTTACTGACTGGACTACTAAGGGTGCCAACTCATTGAACTCTACGCTGTCAGTGCCATATCGCAAGGCTATTGTCTTTAACAATTTACCAGCGGGTGCTCTGCTGCGCGTTGGAAGATTGTCAATAATCTGACTCATCATTTTTCCATTGGCAGTCTGCTTTATTTCTTCATTGACTTTACTATCTCTATGCTTAGAGTGGGCAGCAAGAGAAGCCTTCATAAGGTCAGAAATATGTCCTAGAACAGCCTCAACTACATCATTGTCCTCTCTCAATTGAGACCTATTGGTATTTACAAAATCAACTCCAAGTTGGTCGAGAGTGTCCGCAACAACAATGCACTCAAGGTAATCTTGTCCGTGAAAGTTGTGCATGCCTGTGCCAAGCTTGAAAAGTGATGGGCCAGCGGCCAAGCGCTTATTGCAGTAAATCCGTGCACCTCGCTTACCAGCAGCCAAGTGCTGCCCTGGCTTACGAAACTTAACAGCATACTTAATTGGCAATGTCCCGATATCGGGAATATTCACAAAATCTTCGACCAAATCGCCGGTTTTCGCCGCGTCACTAGGATAGATAAAGTCGTACTCAACCGCAGGCGCCTCAATTTCTACGCCATTCAAATTGACAAGGAAATCAGCTTTATCAATCCCGTAAAACGCCTCTGCTAACGTAGCGGAAATTTTATCAACAGATGACTTTACAGCATCGGGCTTGAGACATCTGAGTATGATGGTTGTACCGCTCCTATCCACGTCAAAGTCGTCGACATATTTAGCCGGTATGGGTATTTCACTTAAATTGGGAGCGTTAGATAAAACTGATGCGTCCAGCTCAAATATCGTTATGAACGAATCTCCTTTACGCTTAGTTTCGATTGAGACTTTTTCTGCAATCCCAAAACCAGCTAATTTACCAAGTCCCTTTCTTCCCATAACCGCCCGTTTTCCCCCTTCCGATTTCAGTAATGTCTCAGCCCCGACTGTATCGATACGACGATGCCGATTAATTGGAAGAAATTTTTCGGCAACGTCCCGCGGACTCATGCCGTGACCATAATCCTTAATTCTTATGTCTATAGAGTCTGCCAAAGTCAGCTTAAACATTGATAAGTCTGGAACAGCCATTGATCCGAAAAGATCTGCCCCAGTAGAGGTCGCTGCAATTACAGGTTCAGATTCACTTTGTTTCGCCGCTGCAATTTTTGTGTTAGCTTTCGTTGCTTTAACAAGGGCTTTTAATTCTGTGCGGCCCTTATCTATTTCATCAAATGGAATAAAAATTTCAACCTTGGGTGCATCGCTGTCATATGCATTAGCAGCGAATTCAACTAAGCACTTACCAAGAGTGGTGTACATGTTGATTCCTAATGCTTCAAGCATGCCACCCTGAATTGCCATTTGAAAAGCAGCTGGTTTTTCTTTTGTCATCTGAGTCCTTTTGTATATTTAACTTTTCATTTATTGTTTCAGCTACCAGAAGGCGGCGTTAAGACCTAATCATGCCACGACAATAACGAAAACTCTGTTTTTTAAACAGGGATAGTCGAAGTGATGGGCATGAGTCATTGTGTTGGTTTTTATCAATTGACAATCTCAGCCCGAACATCATCAAATTGAATTTATTTTTGCAGCAGGCTAAGCTTGAAGCACGCCACAAACGACTAGAAAAATGGTTGTTCACAACATCAGATAGTCATAGTTTTAGTCAAGTCCACTTTCAATCAGACGAAACCAATGCGGCGGCTGGGCTTGGCCTTTTTGGCCTGATCGTCAGCAATCAATTGTTTGATAGCGTCAAAGACAGCTGAAAACTGCTCGTCGTAGCGCTTTTCCATGGCATCAATCCTTCGCGCCAGGTCGCGGTTAGAGTCCATCAGGCGGCGCAGCTGCACGAAGGTGCGCATGATGGCGATGTTGACCTCGACCGCGCGTTGTGAACGCAAGACGCTGGACAGCATGGCTATGCCTTGCTCGGTGAAAGCGTAGGGTAAGGCGGTAACGTTGCGTCGGGATGCGGTCACAGTTTGTGACCGCATAGGGGTGCCAGCGGGGTATGCGGTCACAGTTTGTGACCTCATACGCTCCCACTCTTCTGATGTGAGCTGGAACATGAAGTCTGCAGGAAACCGTTCGAGGTTTCGCTTGACGGCCTGATTCAGCACCTTGGTGGCCACGCCATAAAGGTCGGCCAGATCAGCATCGAGCAAAATTTTCTCGCCACGGATCGCAAATACCAGTGATGCAAGGTTTTCGGGCTTGGGAATGATGCCGCGACTAGGAGTATCGACTTTCGAGGTCATACAGGCAACGCCTTAGCCAACCTACCCACCCCCTCCTCTATCTTCCCCAAATCCGAAGTCGCATAGCTCAGCCGCAGCGTAGCGGTGTCTGGGTTCACCGCAAAAAACGGTGCGCCGGGCACGAAGGCTATGCCGTGGTCGGGGGCGCGTTTGGCGTAGGCTGTGGCGTCCTGGCTGGTGGCTGTGTTGCTGCCGGGGGTGGGCTGGCCGGTGAGGCGGGTCCAGAAGAACATGCCGCCTTGGGGCTGGGTGTAGGTGAGCGCGTTGCCTAGCTCGCGCTGCAGGCACTGGGCCATGGTCTGGGCGCGCTGGGCGTAGGTGCTGCGCACGACGGCTAATGTTTTGTCCAGGCGGGTTTGGTTGCCGTCTTTCAGCTGCAGGTAGTTGGCGGCGATGGCCTGGCTGAGGTTGCTGGTGTGGGCGTCGCTGAACTGTTTGCACATGGTGGCTTTGGCCAGCAGCTCGGGCGGGGCGATCATCCAGCCTACGCGGATGCCTGGTGAGAGGACTTTGCTGAAACTGCCGCAGTAGGCCAGCCAGGGCTTGGCCTCGGGCACGTCGTTGGCTAGCGCCATGATGCTGGGGGGCGGTGGGCTGCCAAAGTAGAGCTCGCCATAGGGGTCGTCTTCTACGATCAGCACTTGGTGTTGTGCGGCCAGCTGGACGATCTTTTTGCGGCGCTCCAGGGTGAGCATGGCGCCGCTGGGGTTGCCAAAGCTGGGGATGAGGTAGACGAGCTTGGGTTTGTGCTGGATGATGAGCTTTTCCAGCTCGTCTACGCGCACGCCGTCGGCGTCGATGGGGGCGCTGACCAGGTCTGCGCCATAGAGCTTGAAGCACTGGATGGTGGCTAAAAACGTGGGGCCTTCGACGATGACTTTGTCGCCGGGGTTGATCATGGTTTTGCCGATTAGGTCCAGCGCCTGCTGGCTGCCGGTGGTGGTGATCAGGCCGTCGGGCTGCACGCTGATGCCCTTGCCTGCCATGTGCGTGGCCACGGCTTGCCGCAGCGGGCCCCAGCCTTCGGTGGCGCCATATTGCAGCACAGCGCCCGCGCTGGCGTCGCCCAGGGCCTGGCCCGTGGCCTCGCGGATGCCCTCCACATCAAACAGCGCCGGGTCAGGAAAGCCGCCCGCAAAGCTGATGATGCCCGGGCGGGCCAGCAGCTTGAAGATTTCGCGGATGGCGGAGGTGTGGACTTGGTCCAGGCGGGCGGCAAAGGGCAGTGAAGACATAAAAATACCTTGAAATGGCGTACTCAAAGTAAGATAGTAACTAACAACACGCTGTTTTCTCCACCCACCCACCAGGAATTCACCATGTTTTTACTCCGCCGATTGTTCGCTGGTTTGCTGATGATGGCCTGCCTGGTGCAAGCCAGCCTGGCCCAAACCATTCCTGCAGACAAGCGGGCCGCCATTGAGCAGCTCATCGCGGCCAGCAACAGCCTGGCCATTGCCCAGCAAATGAGCGGCCTGTATGTCGCCGAAATCACCAAGTCCATCAAAAATGCGCAGCCCAATGTGCAGCAAAAGGCACTGGATGTGTTGCCGGGTGTGATCAGCGGTGTCATTGAAGAAAACATGCCTTCACTGAAGCAGATATTCATCGTTCTTTTCGACAAGCACTACAGCCTGGAGGACATCCAGCAGCTCACGCAGTTTTACCAGTCGCCCGTGGGCCAAAAGCTGCTGGCTGTGCAGCCCCAGTTGATGCAAGACAGTGTGCAGGCAGGAGCGCGCTGGGGGCAAGCCATGTCGCCAGAGATTCAGCGCCGCGTCAAGGAGCGGCTAGCCCAAGAAGGCGTGAAGCTTTGACCACACCTGCAGCCCTAGCAAAGCCCGATTTGTATTGACTGGGTTTAATTTTTCATCCACAGGAGCTAGACCATGAGCACTTCTTCCCCCCGCCTCACAGCGCAAGATTTTGACCAAGAACTGCTGGTGCTGTTTGATGCCTATGTGCACGGCGGCATTGACCGGCGCGGCTTTTTGCGCGGGGCTGAAAAGTTTGCCAAGGCGGGTGTGACGGCTGCGGGCCTGCTGGCCGCGCTAAGCCCCGACTTTGCGCGCGGCCAGGTGGTGCCCAAGGACGATGCACGGCTCAAGACTCAGACGGTCAGCTTTGAATCACCCCAAGGCACGGGCACGGTCAAAGGCTATCTGGCCCGCCCGGCCAGCGCGGGCACGGCCAAGCTGCCCACTATTTTGGTAGTGCACGAAAACCGCGGGCTCAACCCGCATATCGAAGACATCACCCGGCGCATTGCGCTGGACGGCTACATGGCCTTTGCGCCCGACGCGCTCACGCCGCTGGGCGGCTACCCGGGCGACGAAGACAAGGCACGCGAGGCTTTTGCCAAGCTGGACCAAACCAAAACCCGCGAAGACTTTGTGGCCGCAGTGGGCTGGCTCAAGGCGCGGGCCGACACCAGCGGCAAGGTGGGCGTGACGGGCTTTTGCTATGGCGGCGGCATTGCGCATATGCTGGCCACACGCCTGCCTGATCTGGCCGCCTCGGTGCCTTTTTATGGCAACCACCCGGCTAATGCAGATGCGGCAAAAGTAAAGTCGCCCTTGCAGATCCACTTTGCAGGGATTGACGAGCGCATCAACGCAGCCTGGCCTGCTTATGAAGCCGCGTTAAAGGCAGCGGGCATCAAGCACGAAGCCCATATCTACCCCGGCACACAGCACGGCTTTAACAACGACACCACGCCGCGCTTTGACGCGGCAGCAGCCAAGCTGGCCTGGGAGCGCACCATGGGCTTTTTTGCGCAGCATGTGAAGGCTTGAGGCAGCCCTGCCCCGTTTACCTTAGCTGAACTGCACCTCTAGGCGCGGCAGCGGCGCAGCAAAGTCAGCCGCCCAGGTTTGGCCCGGGCTGACGGGCCAGGCGTCGGTCCAGGTGCCGGTGGTGATCACATCGCCGGCTTGCAGCGCAGGCGCGCCGGGGCACTGGCGCAGCTCGTGCACAAAATGCAGCAGCGCATGCAGCGGGTCGTCCAGCACGGCTGCCCCCGCCCCACTGTCCACCACGCTGGCGTCTTGGCTCAGGCGCACGGTGGCGGCGGTCAGCGCTGCGCACAGGGCCTGCGCGTTGGGCGCTATCTCTCGCACAGGCACTTTGCTGCCCACCAGCAGGCGCGCATGCAGGCTGCCGTCGGCAATGGCGTCGGGCGCGGCAAACTTCCAGCCCGGCTGGTGCGACTGCACAATCTCAAAGCCCGGGGCCACCCAGTCAATGCAGTCAAACAGCTGCTCCAGGCTGGCGCCTGCAGGCGGCGCGGCGCGCAGGCCAAACACCGCCTCGGGCTCAATGCGCGGCTGGCTGATGCCCTGCAGCGCGATGGCGCCCACGCCGTCGCAAAAGCTTAGCGTGCTGCTATAGACCGTGCCCCAGATGGGCGCAAACACGTTGTAGCGCGGCCAGATGCCGCGGTTGGTAAAGCCGATCTTGTAGCCGCGGGGCTGCTCGCCGCGCGCTAGCCGTAGCGCCCGCACGGCCAGGGCGCGCTGGTAGGCGGTGGGCATGTCCAGATCGGTCAGTGTGGCCCAGAGCTGGGCGGTGTCGTAGTGGTCAAGCAGGTTTTGTGGGCTCATAGGTCATCATCTTGACATATTGCGGCTGGCGCTGGGCTGAAGAAAGGTGCCTGGCGCGTGAATTCATTTCAACCAAGGTGGCGTCCGTACAATCACTGCATGACCGTGATTGAACTGATTGAACACAGCGCCCAGCAGCTAGAAGCCGCAGGCGTGGGCTATGGGCATGGCACGACCAATGCGTTTGACGAGGCCGCCTGGTTGGTGCTGTGGTCGCTCAAGCTGCCCATTGACGACCTAGATTCAGTGGCTAATCAGGCTGTAAGCCAACAGAATATCGCGGGGGCAGCTACTATTTTGAGAGCACGCATAGACTCCCGCAAGCCCGCTGCCTATCTGACGCAAGAGGCCTGGCTGCAGGGTGTGGCGTTTTATGTGGACGAGCGGGCCATTGTGCCGCGCAGCTTTATTGCCGAGCTGCTGGCCGATGGCAGCATCGACCCCTGGCTGGGCGCCCACACCCGCCAGGTGCTGGACCTGTGCACAGGCAATGGCAGCCTGGCCGTGCTGGCCGCCATGGCGTACCCCGATGTGCAGGTGCAGGCGGCCGACATCAGCACCGACGCACTGGCGGTGGCGCAGATCAATATCGACAAACATGCGCTGGGGCAACGCGTGCACACCCTGGTCTCCGACGGCCTGGCCCAGTGCCCAGGCCCGTATGACCTGGTGCTGTGCAACCCGCCTTATGTCAACAGCGCCAGCATGCAGCAGCTGCCTGCAGAATATCTGGCTGAGCCGCAGATAGCGCTGGCAGGCGGCAGCGATGGCATGGACTTTATCCGCCCGCTTTTGCGCGATTTGCCCGCCAAAATGACACCGCAGGCTGTGCTGGTGCTGGAGATTGGCAACGAGCGGGCCTATTTTGAGCAGGCCTTTCCCCAGCTAGAAGTGATGTGGATGGACACCTCTGCGGGGGAGGATGCTGTGGTGCTGATCACACGCGAAGCGTTGGTTACACACTGTAAACATCCAGTTCGAGCCGTATCGTGACAAAATCCACGTACAGGGGAGAAGATTGAAAGCATTCGGAGTGGTCCAAATGTAGAATGTTTCCCTTGGTGACGTACCGTCACGCTGCTGGGTTAAAACACATTTCATGCCGGATCGCGCTTTCACTGCTAAGAAACTAGGTCGCTACGACATCACGCGCGTACTGGGCAAGGGTGCCATGGGCGTGGTGTACGAGGCGCGCGACCCCAACCTCAACCGCAGGGTAGCCATCAAAACCGTGCGTGTGGACAGCCTGGGCAAGGCCGAGGCGGCTGAATACGAGCTGCGTTTTCGCACCGAGGCGCATTCTGCCGCCCGCCTGCAGCACCCCAACATTGTGAGCGTATACGACTCCGACCGCGATGGCGACACGCCGTTTCTGGTGATGGAGTTTGTCAAAGGCGAAGACCTCAAGCACTATCTTGACATTGGCCAGCGCTATTCGCTGGAGCAGTCGGTGCGCATGATGCGCGACCTGCTGGCGGCGCTGGACTATGCGCACCAGAACAAGATCATCCACCGCGATATCAAGCCCGCCAACATGATCATCGAGGACGATGGCCGGGTCAAGCTGACCGACTTTGGCGTGGCCCGCATCCAGGACTCTGGCGAGGCCACCCGCACGCAAGGCGGCATGGTGGGCACCCTGAAATACATGTCGCCCGAGCAGGTAGAAGGCCAGTCGGTAGGCGCAGCGTCTGACATCTTCTCAGCAGGCGTGGTGCTCTATCAGCTGCTGACTGACCGCCGCCCGTTTGATGGCGAAAGCTATTTTTCCATCATCCAGCAAATCACCACCCAGAACCCGCCAGCGCCCAGCAGCGTCAACCCCATGCTGCCACCGGCCCTGGACGCGGTGGTGGCGCGCGCGCTGGCCAAAGACAAAACCCAGCGCTTTACAAGTGCGCAAGACTTCTCCTCTGCCCTGCAGGCTGCCGCCCGCCGCGCCGACCCCACCATCACACCCAGCGCCAACCCCTTCAAAACCATTGAGCAGCACAACACCAGTGCCCACGAGCGCAGCGGCTCTACGGCCAGCATCAGCAGTTCCAGCGTGAGCGGCGCCAGCATGTCAGGCGGCAGCACCATCACCCAGGAACTGGAGCTGGTGTACTGGAAAGACGTCAAAGAGAGCAATGATGTGCACGACCTGGAAGGCTTTTTGAAGCGTTTCCCGGAAGGTGTATATGCCGACCTCGCCAAGCGCAGACTCAAACGCATTGCCGACGCCAAAGCCGGCCAGGGCCTGTCGCCGTACGACAGCACCCAGACCACGCCCAATGCGATGCCTCCAGCCAGCCAGGAGTCCATCGAGCTGGCTGACGACATCACGATGCTGTACCGCTCGCATGACCGCAAGCCAGCATCAAAGGGTGCAGACCCCACCTTCCCGCTGCCAATGACACCGATGCCAGGCTCAGAGCCTGCGCCTGTGGTTGCTGCTCCGGTCGTTGCTGCTCCGGTTGTTGCCGCTCCGATTGCAGCGCCCGTGCCGCCTGTCGTCGCTGCCCCTGCCGTTGTACCCGCGCCTGCTGTTTCGCCTGCTCCTGCAGTGCCACCAGCGCCAGTCTCTGCACCTTCGCCAGCCTTCACTGCGTCAGCTCCAGCTCCCCTCACCCCCGCAGTCCCCCCTGCCGCCGCCTCTGCCGTCACTCCGCCAAAGCCTGGCTTGGCTATCCCCGCCAAGCCTGTGCTGGAAGATGACCTGGAAACCACGTCTCCGCTCAAGGCTGCGACAACACCCACACCAGCCTCTGCGCCAGCGCCTGCAGTGCAGGCTGCTGTGCCTGCCAAGCCCCAGCCGCCCAAGCCTGCGCCCGATGACGAAGAGCTGCCGGAAAACATGACCACGGTCATTTTGCCCAAGCCAGTCGTGCTCAAAGCCCCGGGCAGCCAAAGCTCTAACAGCGGCACCCCAAGCCGGCCTGCGCCATTGACCGCCCAAGCCACCGCAAGCGCTGCCGCCCTGACTGCAGCCCCTGCCATCGTGGTACCCCCGTCGCGCCCCGCCCCTTTAGCCGCTTCAAGCCCTGCCCCTTTAACGCCTGCTGCTGAGCCAGCACCCGCGATCGCTACCCTGCATGCTGCCGATGCAGATGCTGATGCAGTGATAACAGCCAGCGCCGTACCAGCCGCCAAGCAAGGCAGCAAAGCTGGCATGCTGGTCGGCATCGCCGTGATCGCGGCAGCCGCCATCGGTGCCTGGCTGTGGATGGGCTCTGGCAAAGCGCCTGACAGCTCCTTGGCAGCCAACAGCGCCAGCACGCCCGCCTTGGCCGCCTCAGCCGCGCTGCCCACCACGCCCGAGGCCAGCCCGACACAAGCCCTGCCCACGCTGACCAGCACCCCGATGCTGAGCACGATAAGCGAAACTGTCACTGCAGCAACCACTGCACGCCCAAGCCAGAGCTCGGTCACGCTCAGCGTCACAGCCACCTCCACCTCCACCTCGCCCACGGCCACCATGACCGCGAAAATGCTAGCCCGGCTGGCAGCTTCTGCAGCCAAGGCCAACGCCAAAACCGTGACCGTCGCCGACCCCGCCCCGCTGTCCACCACCAATCCACCAATCAGCGGCCTCACCAGCTCGCCTGGACAGGCCAGCTCAGCGGCGTTGCCTGCGCCTGCGCCTGCTGCAGCCCCGGCAGTGGCTGTTCCGCGCGCCGCTGACAGCGCTGCGGCCGGGCCCAGAGAGGCGTGTGCAAGCCGCGGCACATTTGGCATGGTCAGTTGCCTCACTGATCAATGCAGTAAATCCATATTCCAGAACCATCCTGTGTGCGTAGAGCGGCGCGAGCAGGAAGAACAGCGCAGAAATAGCGGCTCCAGCCAGTAGGCATTTGCCCGATAATTACGCCTTTAGCCTTGGCAGCCGTTTGCTGCTGGGCCTCTCATGATCACCCTCAAAAATATTACCCTGCGTCGCAGTGCCAAAGTGCTGCTGGGCGACGCCAATCTGACCATCAACCCCGGCGAAAAAGTCGGTCTGGTGGGCCGCAATGGTGCGGGCAAGTCCACCCTGTTTGGCCTGCTGAACGGCAGCCTGCACGAAGACGGCGGCGACTTCTACAAGCCGGTGCAGTGGCGCATGTCCCAGGTCGAGCAGAACATGCCTGAGACCGAGGAGAGCGCCACCGACTATGTGGTGGGTGGCGACACGCGCCTGGCCGAGCTGCGCGAGATTCTGGACAAAGCCGAGACGGCCCACGCCCTGGACCCCGATGATATGGACGCAGGCATGGCCATTGCCCATGCCTACACCGACCTGGCCGATGCGGGCGAGCACGATGCGGTGCCGCGCGCGCAGGCCCTGATCCTCGGCCTGGGCTTTCAGACCCACGAGCTGGAGCAGCCGGTCAACAGCTTCTCTGGCGGTTGGCGCATGCGCCTGCAGCTGGCCCGCGCCCTGATGTGCCCCAGCGACCTGCTGCTGCTGGACGAGCCCACCAACCACCTGGACCTGGACGCACTGGTCTGGCTGGAGGCCTGGCTCAAGCGCTATGAGGGCACGATGATCGTCATCAGCCACGACCGCGAGTTTCTGGATGCGGTAACCACCACCACGGTGCACATCGACAACGCCCAGCTCAACCGCTATGGCGGCAACTACAGCGCGTTTGAAGAGCTCAAGTCGCAGCAAATGATCTTGCAACAGGCCGCGTTTGCCAAGCAGCAGGACAAGATTGCACACCTGCAGAAGTTTATTGACCGCTTCAAGGCCAAGGCCAGCAAGGCCAAACAGGCGCAAAGCCGTGTGAAAGCCCTGGAACGCATGGAAAAAGTGGCCCCGATGCTGGCCAGCGCAGATTTCAACTTTGAGTTCAAAGAGCCTGCCAACCTGCCCAACCCGATGTTGGCCATCACCGATGCCAGCTTTGGCTACCACACCGATGAAGGCGTGAAAACCATTGTGCGCGGCGTGAACAAGTCGGTGCTGGCGGGGCAGCGCATTGGCATTTTGGGGGCTAACGGGCAAGGCAAATCCACCGTGGTGAAAACCATTGCGCGCGACCTCAATATCCTCTCGGGCACCGTGACCGAAGGCAAAGGTCTGCGCATTGGCTATTTTGCGCAGCAGGAACTGGACGTGCTGCGCGCGCAGGACACGCCGCTGGAACATATGATCCGCCTGGCCAAAGAGCACGCGGCAGCGGGCTTTGCGGGTGAGTCGGGCCGCGAGCAGGATTTGCGCGGCTTTTTGGGGGCCTTTAACTTCAGCGGCGATATGGTCAAGCAGGCCGTGGGCACCATGAGCGGCGGCGAAAAAGCCCGTCTGGTGCTGTGCATGATGGTCTGGCAGCGCCCTAACCTGCTGCTGCTGGACGAGCCGACCAACCACCTGGACCTGGCCACGCGCGAAGCCCTGAGCATGGCGCTCAACGAGTTTGAGGGCACGGTGATGCTGGTCAGCCATGACAGGGCCTTGCTGCGCGCCGTGTGCGACGAGTTCTGGCTGGTAGGCCGGGGCGTGGTGGCACCGTTTGATGGCGACCTGGACGACTACCAGCGGTATTTGCTGGACGAGTCCAAGCGCCTGCGCGAGCTGGCCAAAAGCGATGCACTGGCCGCACAGGCCGCAGCCCCGCCGCTGGCAGCCGCCCCAGCACTTGCGCCTGTAGACAAAACCCCAGCACTGTCCAAGGCCGCGCTGCAAAACCTCAAGAAAAAACAGCTCGAGACCGAAGGCCTGATTGCCCAGTTGCAGGCTGAGCAGGCTGCGCTGCATGCCCAGCTGGCCCAAACCCAGGCTGCAGCGGAGCTGGCCCAGGCCGCCAAGCGGCTGAAAACCGTGGATGCGCAGCTGGCCCAGACCGAAGAGCAGTGGCTGGCCATGAGCGAAACGCTCGAAGCCCATGCGTGATGTGCCCCGTGGGGCGAACATGGCCTGTTTGCCCGGTGCTTGCAACTCAGTGTAAAGTGTAGCTACTGCAACTGCAGTGCATTTTCATAACACTACATTCAATCTAATCTGGAGAAGCTTATGCTATCAATCCTCGGTACCATTTTTATCGGCCTGATCGTGGGCTTTATCGCACGCGCCGTCAAACCTGGTGACGACAAGCTCGGCTGGATCATGACGGCCGTGCTGGGTATTGCAGGCTCGTTTTTGGCCAATTTTGTCGGCCAGTCCCTGGGCTGGTACAAGGCAGGCGCGACAGCGGGCTTTCTGGCGTCTGTCGTCGGTGCCGTGATACTGCTGGTGATCTATGGTTTCGTGAAAAGCAAGTCGGGTGGTTCGGGCTCTGACGGGCCAGCCGCCTGAACCCGCGTCTACCCCGAACCCGTGCCATGCGTTGAGCACTTATAAGGAGCAATACGCATGGTCAGACCCTTTAGCACTTCCTCTGCCGCCTCGGCCGCAGCCATGGCAGGCGGCAACGCCGACTACATCGCCGCCATACAGCGCTCGCGCAAAATGCTCAACAAGCGCGCGCTGGTGGCAGGCTTTGCCAGCGCGGTGCCTGTGCCCGGGCTGGACTGGGCGGTAGATGCCGCCCTGCTCTCACGCCTGCTGCCGCAAATCAACGCTGAGTTTGGCCTGAGCGCTCAGCAGCTGGACCAGCTGGACCCCAGCAAGCGCGAAAAAGTGCAAAAAGCCATCGCCCTGACGGGCACGGTGCTGGTGGGCAAATTCATCACCAAAGACCTGGTGCTCAAGGCCGCCAAGCTCATTGGTGTGCGCCTGAGCGCAGCGCAGGCCGCCAAGTTTGTGCCGCTGGCTGGGCAAGCGGTATCGGCCATGGTGGGCTACGCCGCCATCCGCTATCTGGGCGAGCAGCACATCAAGGACTGTGTGCGGGTTGCACAGCAAGCCCAGCTGGCCCTGCCAGCGCCCGCGCTACGCTAAAGTGGCTGGCTGCAGACAAATGCAGCGCCTTTATAGCAATGCATATGCTATATAAATAATAGCTGCTCCCGCGATATTCTATTGGTCTGCAGCTCTAAAATACTATCAAAACTAGGCTTTCAAGGTCACTGCAGCAGCAGCCAGGGCCGTGATGCGGGCCCAGTCGTGCGCTGCCACGGCGTCCGCAGGCGTTAACCACGAACCGCCGACGCAGACCACATTGGGCAGGGCCAGAAAGTCTTTGGCATTGCCCTCGCTGACTCCGCCCGTGGGGCAAAACTGCACATCAAAAAACGGACCGCTCCAGGCCTTGAGCATGGCCGGGCCGCCGGCCTGCATGGCAGGGAAAAACTTCAGCTGGGTGTAGCCCGCCTCCTGCGCCATCATGATCTCGCTGCCGGTGGCCACGCCGGGCAACAGCGGCAGGTTCGCGTCCTGGCAGGCCTGTCCCACCGTAGGCGTAAAGCCGGGGCTGACCGCAAAGCGGGCACCTGCCTTGGCGGCGGCCTGCGCATCGCGCGTGCTGCGCACCGTGCCTGCGCCCACCACCGCTTCGGGCACCTCCTGGGCAATGCGGGCAATGCACTCCAGCGCGACCGGGGTGCGCAGCGTCACTTCCAGCATACGGATGCCGCCTGCCACCAAAGCACGCGCCAGCGGCACGGCATGCTGCACGTCATTGAGCACAATCACCGGGATGACGCTCGCGTCGCGCATGACGTCCAGCGCGGTGAGTGTTGTGGGAAACGGCTTCAAAGCCATGTACATGCTCCTTGTTCAGCAGCCAATGCGTTGCGGCGCATCAAGGCAAATAGTTCACGGCCCATGCCCAGGCCGTTGGATTGGGTTTGTGCAGCGGTCATCACCGCCAGAGGGCGTGCCGCCCACTCCGCCTCGCTCACCAGCGCCTGCAGCGTGCCGGCAGGTGCGTCCAGGCGCACCATGTCGCCATCACGCAGCTTGGCCAGCGGGCCACCAGCCAGCGCTTCGGGGCTGACATGGATGGCGGCGGGCACCTTGCCCGATGCGCCGCTCATGCGCCCGTCGGTGACCAGAGCCACCTTGAAGCCCTTGCCCTGCAACACCGCCAGTGGGGGAGTGAGCTTGTGCAGCTCGGGCATGCCGTTGGCCTGCGGGCCTTGCCATCGGACCACGACCACCACGTCCTTTTCCAGCTCACCCGCGTTGAAGGCGGCCAGCATACCCTCCTGGCTGTCGAAAATGCGCGCAGGCGCTTCTATCACATGGCGATCATCTGGCACCGCAGACACTTTGATGACACTGCGCCCCAGATTGCCCTGCAGCAGCTTGAGCCCGCCCGTGGCGCTGAACGGCGCGCTGGCGGGGCGCACGACCGTGTCGTCCTGGCTGGCACCAATATCGCTCCATTGCAGGCCTTGTGCGGTGACAGCGGGCTTGCGGGTGTAGTCACGCAGGCTGCTGGCCACGGTGAGCACATCGGCATGCATGAGGCCTGCGTCCAGCAGCTCACGGATCACATAGCCGGGGCCGCCAGCCGCCTGAAACTGGTTTACATCGGCGCTGCCGTTGGGATACACCCGCGACAGCAGCGGCACCACGTCTGAGAGCGCCGAAAAATCATCCCAGTCGATGCTGATGCCCGCGCTGCGCGCCACAGCCACCCAATGGATCAAGTGGTTAGTGCTGCCGCCCGTGGCCAGCAGAGCGACCATGGCGTTGACGATGCAGCGCTCATCCACGATCTTGCCGATGGGGGCTTGGTTTCGCGCAGCGCCCAGCACGGTTTTCACGGCCTCGCGCGTGAGCAGCTCACGCACATTAGCGCCAGTGGCTTCATCGGGGTTGATAAAGGCCGTGCCCGGCACATGCAGGCCCATGGCCTCGAGCAGCATCTGGTTGCTATTGGCTGTGCCATAGAAGGTACAGGTGCCAGGGCCGTGATAAGCCTTGGACTCGGCATCCAGCAGCTCGGCACGGCCCACCAGGCCCTGCGCGGCTTTCTCGCGCACCTTGGCTTTGTCGTTGTTGCTCAGGCCACTGGTCATCGGGCCTGCAGGCACAAACACTGTGGGCAAATGGCCAAAATGCAGCGCCCCTATCAGCAGGCCCGGCACGATCTTGTCGCACACGCCCAGCATCAGCGCGGCGTCAAACACATCGTGGCTCAGGCTCACCGCGGTGGCCATGGCAATCGTGTCGCGGCTAAACAGGCTCAGCTCCATAGCGGGTGTGCCCTGGGTCACGCCATCGCACATCGCTGGCACGCCGCCAGCCACCTGGGCTGTTGCGCCCAGCTTGCGCGCTTCGTCTTTGACCAAGGCCGGGTAATGCTGCAGCGGCGCATGGGCCGAAAGCATGTCGTTGTAGGCGTTGACGATGCCAATATGGGGGGCTTTTTGCGCCACCACCTTGAATTTATCGTTGGCAGGCATGGCTGCAAAAGCGTGCGCTACATTGGCGCAGCCCATGCGGTCTGCGCCACGGTCGCGCCGTCCAGCAGCTTCTATCTGCTGCAGATAGGCGGCGCGCGTGGCTGCGCTGCGCCGGGTAATGCGCTGGGTGACTTCCAACACGGTAGGGTGCAATGTCATGGCAGGACTTTGGGGCAAGAATGTACAGAATACCGATTTAATGGCGACAAGGTTTGTAATTAAATTACACCCCAATCATACGATGATTGAGCCTCTGCGTCCAGCCAACGGTTACGAACCAGGAACAAAACGCGTAAAAAAACCGCCCTTGCGACTACGCAGGGGCGGTTGGTTGGGCAGCCTCGCATGGAGGCGCCAAGCAGGCTTATTGCAGCGTAACTTCCACGCGGCGCGCCGCAGCCCCTGCGCCCGCCTGGATGTCCTCAGGCTTTTTGAGCTCGATCTTGTCCTCTGCCACGCCAGAAGCCTTGAGCAAGTCACGCACTGCAAATGCGCGCAACTTGGCCAGCTCCTTGTTCTGTGCGGCGCTGCCTGTGCTGTCCACATAGCCGCTGACCACGGCTTTCTTGCCCGTTTTGGCAGCAGCAATGATATCTACCAGCGCCTGGGGGCCGCCTTCTGGCAGTTCGGATTTGCCGGAAGCAAAGAAGAACTTCACCACACCGTTCTCCACCACCACGGCAGCAGCGCCTGCGGCTGCGCGGGCTGCTGCGTCCATCGCGGCATCGCTCTTGGCCTGGGTGGCACCTGCTGCGGCTGCAGCGCCAGCCGCAGGCATATTCGTTGCTGCAGGTGCAGCCACAGCGGCAGTGGCCGTCTGGGCCTTGACGGCCTTGTTTTTCTGGTAAATAGTGATACCAATGATCAAGCTGATCACCAAGGCAATTACGCCAAAAACCACGCCCATTACGACGCCCGTGCTGTCATCATCTTGCGAAAACATGAAAAACTCCAATAAAGTACAAGGTGTATTGTAAACAGAGCACGATGACATTCTCCCACCTCACTGTCAGAGACCCCGCACCGATGCTGCAGCGCACCCTGCAAGACTGGCGCAACAACACCCCTGAGGGCGGCGAACACGACGGGCTATGGGTGTTTGGCTATGCCTCACTGATCTGGCGCCCTGAGTTTGACTACACCCAGCGCCATCTGGCGCGCGTGCAGGGATGGCACCGGGCGCTGCATATGTGGAGCCGCGTCAACCGGGGCTCGCCCGAGTGCCCTGGCCTGGTGTTTGCCATGCTGCCAGGCGGCAGCTGCCAAGGCGTGGTGTTTCATATCCCACGCGCGCAGGCCAGCGCTGCGCTGGAGCATCTGTGGGTACGCGAAATGCCCACGGGGGTGTATGACCCCCGCTGGCTGAGCTGCACCACCGCACAGGGCAGCGTGCGTGCGCTGGCATTCACGCTGTCACGCAAAAGCCCCAATTTTTGCGGCAACCTGAGCGATACGCAGTACGCGCAGATTTTCAGGGAAGCACGCGGCAGGTATGGCACCACGCTGGACTATGCACAGCAAACCTACGATGGACTGCTGCGCGAGGGCATTCACGATCGGGCGCTGCAGCGGCTTCTGGCCAAGGCGCAACCTAGCGAGCGTTTGCTGAACCCGCGCAGCTGAGTCTGGCAGCACACACAAAAAAGCCGCTCGAAAGCGGCTTATGGAGAGGGCAGAAAATGTTTATGCGCGTGCAGAGCGCAGCTTGAGCGAGAACTCATGCAGCGCGGCAATGCCGCTTTCTTCGGCACGCTTGCACCAGGCCTGCAGGTCAACAGCCAGCTGCTCACGGCTGTGGGTGGTGCTGCTCCACATATGGCGCAGCTCGTCGCGCATGGTGGCCATTTTGTCGAGCACAGGGTGGGCAGCGCGGGCCTGCGCCAGGTGCGCATGGGCCGACTGGGGAACTTTGTCATCATCACGGTGCAGCCAGCGCTTGGCTGTGGTCAGCACGGACAGGTCGCCTTTTTTGGCCTTGAGTGTGTCGATCTCGCGGGCGCAGGCAGCGCGCATTTCGCGTGCATAGCCTGCCATCACTTCATAGCGATTGGCGATCAGTGCCTCGAGCGTCTTTTCATCAGCCACGGGCTGAATGGCACCGAGTTGCAGCTTGGGAGGCACCTTCTTCACGCTGGCCAAACCCAGCATTTCCAATGCGCGGATGTAGCCCCAGCCAATGTCAAACTCATAAGACTTGACCGAGAACTTGGCGCTGGTGGGATAGGTATGGTGGTTGTTGTGCAGCTCTTCACCACCAATGATGATGCCCCAGGGGCTGATATTGGTGGACGCATCGGGTGCTTCAAAGTTGCGGTAGCCCCAGTAGTGGCCAATGCCGTTGATGATGCCAGCGGCAGTGACAGGGATCCAGGCCATCTGCACAGCCCAAACTGCCGTGCCTGCCACACCGAACAGCGCCCAATTGATGATCAACATCAAGCCCACACCCTGCCAGCTGTAGCGGCTGTACAGGTTGCGTTCGAGCCAGTCGTCAGGCACGCCATGGCTGTACTTGGCCAGGGTCTCCTGGTTTTTGGACTCTGCGCGGTACAGCTCTGCGCCTTCAAAAAACACTTTTTTGATGCCATGCGCCTGAGGGCTGTGCGGGTCGTCAATGGTTTCGCATTTGGCGTGGTGTTTGCGGTGGATGCTGACCCACTCCTTGGTCACCTGGCCCGTGCCCAGCCACAGCCAGAGGCGGAAAAAATGTGTGGGCAGCCAGTGCAGATCCATCGCACGGTGCGCCTGGTGGCGGTGCAGATAGATGGTGACTGATGCGATGGTGATGTGTGTGGTGAACAGAGCGTACAGCACGATCTGCCACCAAGCCAGATCCCACATGCCGTGTGCAAGCCATTGAACTACTGCGTTGAACACGGGAGAATCAAAAACGAACATGAAAATCCTTAAATAAAAGGTAGCTCCAACGATTTGTTATTTTTGTAACACGTTTATACTGCTATTTTAAAGCAATAGCCTAATTAAAGGCTGACAACGCGCTACCGTCTGTCGCGGCTTACTGTTGTTACACCCAGTCTTAAGCATTCTTCTGCCAGACCGCTGCAAAAAAGCCATCTGTACTGTGTCGATGGGGCCACAGGCGCAAGTAGCGTGCCAGCGCATCGGGTGATCCGCTGCACAGAGCCTGTGCACCTTCGACTTTCAGTTGGGTCAGGAGTTCGCCACATTCAAGAGGGGTGAAATCTTTATTTGCATCAGAAAACGCCTGCGCAATCGCCTCGTTCTCTTCGGGCAGCACGCTGCAGGTGGCATACACCAGGCGTCCACCGGGCTTGAGCAGACGCGCTGCACTTTGCAAAATGGCCGTCTGTTTGGCGTTGAGTTCGGCAATATCGCCCAGCTTCTGCCGCCACTTGAGGTCCGGGTTGCGACGCAGGGTGCCCAGGCCACTGCAAGGCGCATCAACCAGCACCCGGTCGATCTTTCCTGCAAGGCGCTTGATGCGTTCGTCACGTTCGTGTGCAATGGCCGCAGTCTGCACATTGGACAGGCCGCTGCGCGCCACGCGCGGCTTGAGCGCATCAAGACGGTGGCCCGAAGTATCAAAGGCATACAGCCTGCCGGTGCTGCGCATCATGGCGCCCAGCGCCAGGGTCTTGCCCCCTGCCCCGGCGCAGAAGTCCACCACCATCTCGCCGCGCTTGGCATCCACCAGCATGGCCAGCAGCTGGGAGCCTTCGTCCTGCACCTCAATGTCGCCATCGGTGAAGACCTTGAGTTTGCTGACATTGGGACGGCCTTGTACGCGCAAGCCCCAAGGTGAATACGGGGTAGGCAGTGCCTTGATGCCTTCACGCGAGAGATCTTTCTGCGCCGCCTCGCGTTTGGTTTTGAACGTATTGATACGGATGTCCAGCGGGGCAGCGGTGTTAAAGCTGTCAATCAATGGCCAGAAGTCATCGCTTAACTGGGCTTTGAGTGCGATAGCCAGCCAATCCGGCAGATTGTGGCGGTGCAGCTCCAGCAGGCCCGAATCGGGGTCGGCAGGGTTGGTCGCATCGCAGGCATCCAGCCAGGCTTTTTCTGGGTCGCTGAGCGCGGCCTTGACAAAATCACGCGGACCGAAGAACCCGAGAATGGCCAGCTTGCGCTCGCGCGCACCACTGCCTTTGGGGGCACCGAGCGCGAAGGCGTCGTACAGGGCTTTTTTGCGCAGCACGTTGTAAGCGGTCTCGGCCAGGGTCGCGCGTTCGCGCGGCCCCAGGTTGCGGTTGTCCTTGAAAAAGCGCGAGACGACGGCGTCAGCAGGATGATCGAATTTGACGACTTGGCCAACCAAAGCGGTGCAAGCGGCGAGGATTTGTTCTGGGTGCATAGGGGCGTATTGTCCCACTGTTGTCTGCAGGCGCTACTACGAGCCGCTTTGCGCGCCCTGCTCTGTCTTCAAAAGCGCGCCATTGCTGCGCAGCGCTGGCGCATGCCGCGCACCGGGCATGTGTGATTACAGCCTGCTGATCTTGCGCAGCAGCGCCAGCAACTGCACCCGCTCATCCTCGCTAAGTGGCTCCAGCAGCTTGTCCTGCACTTTCTGCACCGGGCTTTTCATCTGGTTGGCCGCCTTGCGGCCCTGAGCAGTCAGCCAAAGCAACTTGCGGCGCTTGTCCAGCGGGTCTGCCTCGCGGCGCAACCAGCCACGCACCTCCAGGCGGCCAATCACCGAGCCCGATGTTGCGGCATCAAGCGCTACCGACTGTGCAATGGTGATCTGGTCAGCACCAGGCGTGTCTATCAGCGCCTGCAGTATTGCAAACTGCACCGCCGTCACTTCAAACGCAGCGGTTTCCTGCGCAAACAGGGCAATGGAGACCTGATGCGCGCGACGGATCAGGTGACCAGGAGCATGGGTGAAATCAAAGCTTGGCATAGCTGATGTAAGTGTAGGGGCAGTTTGCTCATGCAATCTCAGGGTAAATACTATGCATGCATATCATATGCATACTTATTATTATGCCCATGTCTTCTGTTTCTTCACACCCTGTTCTGGTCGCCGGTGGCGGTATCGGCGGCTTGGCCGCAGCCCTGGTGCTCGCCCGCATGGGCCATGGCGTTACCGTACTGGAACAAGCCCCCGAGCTTGGCGAAATCGGCGCGGGTATCCAGCTGGGTCCCAATATTTTCAAGATGTTTGCCTATCTGGGCTTGACTGACAAAATCAATGCGCAGGCCTACTTCCCGCCTGCCATGGGCATGCGCGATGTCTGCACCGGCGAGCAGATCGTGCGTGTGCAGATGGGCGATGCAGCGCGCGCGGCCTATGGCGGCTTTGCCTATGGCGTGATTTACCGCAAGGACCTGCATGATGTGTTGCTCGATGCCTGCCGCGCAGAAGCTGGCATCAGCCTGCGTACCCATGCCAAGGTGGACAGCTTCACCCAGGATGCCGGCAGTGTGACTGTCAAGCTTCACGACGGGCAGACCCTGCAGGGCGCAGCGCTTATTGGCGCCGATGGCTTGTGGAGCAACATCCGCCAAACCATCGTAGGCGACGGCAAGCCGCGTGTCAGCGGCCACATCGCTTACCGCGCCGTGCTGAAAAAACAAGACGTACCGCCTGAACTATGGAACGACGAAGTGCAGCTGTGGGGCGGCGAAAAAACCCATCTGGTGACCTACCCGCTGCGCCGCGGCGAGCTGTTCAATTTGGTGGCCGTGTTCCACAGCAATAAATACGATGAAGGCTGGGACACGTTTGGTGATGCCAACGAACTGACCGAACGCTTTAAAAATGCACACCCCACCGTCAAGGCATTGCTGGGCAAGATCAACGCCTGGAAAATGTGGGTGCTGTGTGACCGTGAACCAGTGAAAAACTGGAGTCAAGGCCGCGTGACGCTGCTGGGCGACGCGGCCCACCCGATGCTGCAATACCTGGCCCAGGGCGCAGGCCAGGCGATTGAAGACGCTGTCGTGCTGGGCAAAGCGCTGGAGCACAGCAAGGGTGATTTTGCATCCGCCTTTCTGCAATACCAGGACAAGCGCTATCTGCGTACTGCACGCGTGCAGCTGACTGCACGCATGTATGGCGACATTTACCACGCCAGCGGCGCGGCGCGCGAGCTGCGCAACAGCATGTTCCAAAGCGGCAGCGAAAGCGCGGGGTTTGCCGGACTCAAATGGATGTATGACGGTATAGACCCGAACACGCTGTTTGCTTCCAAGGCCTGATAATCCGAGCCACAACTACGGAGTATCTTTTCATGAACCACGCTTTACCTATGCGTTCCCTGACTTTGAGTTTCATCCTGTCTGCAGCTGCGGGCCTGTTGTCGGGCACGGCAGCAACAGACGCCAAAGCACAAAACGCAACCCGCAGGTCTGCTGCCAACACCGAAAAAACTACCCCCTGGCCCACCAAGCCGGTACGCATTGTGGTGGGTTTCCCGGGCGGCTCTTCGCCCGATCTGGCGGCCCGCACACTGGCTGAGCCTCTGGCCCGGATACTCGGCCAACCTGTCATCGTCGAGAACCGACCAGGTGCCTCGGGCAATATTGCGGCCGATGCTGTGTCCAAAGCCACTGACGATCACACTCTGGGACTGGTCATTAACGGCAACCTGACCTCGGCCAAAATACTCAATCCAGGCCTTGCCTTTGACCCTGCCAAGGACTTTACCTACCTGTCCCTGCTGACCACGGCACCCTTGGTGCTGGTCACCACGCCCAACCAGCCCTCGGGGACGGACTTCTTTACCGCCGCTCGCAGTGGAGCAGATAAATGGAACTACGGCTCTCCGGGCAATGGCACGGTAGGCCATTTGGGCATGGAATGGCTCAAGTCGAAAACGGGTGGCATCAGTGCTATCCATATTCCGTTTCCAGGAAACCCTCAGGTGGTGAATGCATTGCTGGGCGGACAACTGCAGATGTCCTTGCTGCCGCCGGGCATCGCCATGCCGCAGGTGCGCGCAGGCAAACTCAAGGCCATTGGCGTCACTGCCAGCGGCCGCAGCGCGCTGGTGCCCGAGCTGCCTTCGCTGTCAGATGCAGGCCTGCGTGACTTCAACCTCGAAGTGTGGACCGCACTGGTCGGCCCCGCCAAGCTCTCAGCGTCTGCACGTGCACGCTTGATCGCAGAAGTGCCCGGCATCGTGCGCGAAGCAGACACACGACAAAAACTGTTCAACCAAGGCTGGCAGTCGGTGGGCACTTCTCCCGAGGGCCTGCAAAAACGCGTCGCCAGCGAAACCGCCATCCTGGGTGGCATCATCCTGGCGCGTGGCATCAAGTCTGACCAGTAGCCCCTGAAGGAACCCTTTTGGCCGCCACCCCACAGACCTTGCATGAAAGCGCACGCGCGCTCCCAGTATTCGGACATTACGATGTGATTGTGGCCGGGGGTGGCCCTGCAGGTCTGGCAGCGGCAGTCAGCAGCGCCCGCCATGGCGCATCTACCCTGCTGGTGGAGCGCTATGGCTTTCTTGGCGGCATGGGCACTGCCGCAGGCGTGACCAACTTTGCGGGGCTGTACGGCGTGATTGACGGTCAAATGCAGCCTGTGGTGCACGGTGTGGTCGGTGAGCTGCTGAACCGTATCGACGCACTGGGCGGCCTCAATACGCCGCAGGACGGCATGCAAGGGCGCATCCGGGTGCGCTCGTATGACGTCTCCTGCTACAAGCTGGCGGCTGATCAGTGGCTGGCTGAAGCGGGTGTGCAGATTTTGTTCCACGCCTGGGTCGCATCGGTCATCAAAGACGACGATGGCAGCCATCTGCAGGCCCTGGTTGTGGAGACCAAATCAGGCCGCCAGGCCATCACGGCCCGTGCATTCATCGACGCCACAGGCGATGCAGATATTGCGGCCTATGCGGGTGTACCGTTTGAAGTTGGCGATGGTGCGGGCAGCGGGCTGTTCCCCAGCACCATGTTCCGGGTGGGCCATGTCGATGGCGCACGGGCGATGGCGGCTATCGGCGATTTCAAGGCCATCAACACCTTGATGGAACAGGCCGCCAAAAACAAGCCAGGCGTGTACCGTTTTCCCCGCGAAGGGGCTATCGTGCGCCCGCAGAAAAACCCCAGCGAATGGCGCGTGAACGTCACGCAGGTGCGCAATGCGCACGGCAAGGCGGTCAACGCCGTGGATGCGCGCGAGCTCTCGCAAGGCGAAATTGATGGCCGCGCGCAGGTGGCCGATTACCTGCACTTTCTTAAAAACGAAGTACCAGGTTTTGAAAACGCGACCATCGCAGACATTGCGCCGCAAATGGGCGTGCGCGAGTCGCGCCGTGTGCAGGGCAGCTACCAGCTGACGGGCGAAGACATTTTGGGCAGCGCACGATTTGACGACAGCATCGGCGTGAACGCCTGGCCCATGGAGATACACCGCAATGGGGGTATTGACTGGGCGTTTCCGCGTGACGCAGCAAATGCCGTGAATGACCTGCCCTGGCGCATGCTGACCATTCCCCATGTGCCCAATCTGCTGGTAGCGGGCCGCTGCGCGTCGATGTCCCACGAAGGGCAAAGTGCTGCGCGCGCCAGCGGCGCGTGTTTCGTGATGGGACAGGCTGCAGGCACTGGCGCTGCGATGATGTGCCGCAACACGCAAGCCACCGACACCATTGACTTCGCACAGCTTGGGCCTGCAACGCTGCAGACTGCCCTGCGCAAGGATGGTGTGTTTTTTCGCCCGGAAGTAGCCATATGAACCACCCCTCACACCACCCCGATCGCGCGCAGCTGTATGCCGACATGTCGCCACACCACCTCACCCCGCTGTGGGAGGTGTTGCACGCACTGGTGCCTCCCCAGCCGCAAACCCCTTGCGTGGCAGCACTGTGGACCTATGCTGATGTGCGCCCTTTCCTTATGCGCGCTGGCGCAGCCATCACCGCGCAGGAGGCCATCCGCCGCGTCCTGATACTGGAGAACCCTGCGCTGCGCGGGCACAGCGCAGTCACCCAGTCGCTGTACGCGGGCCTGCAGCTGATCCTGCCGGGCGAAGTGGCCCCCAGCCACCGCCACACGCAGTCGGCCTTGCGCTTTATTGTGGAAGGCTCAGGCGCCTACACCGCCGTGGACGGCGAGCGCACCACCATGCAGCCTGGCGATTTCATCATCACGCCCAGCATGACCTGGCACGACCACGGCCACGAGGCCCAAGACCCCATGGTGTGGCTGGACGGGCTGGACATCCCCATGCTGCGCTTTTTCGATGCGGGCTTTGCAGAAAACGGCAGCGCCGCCATGCAGCAGATCAAAACCCCTGAAGGCACCAGCCTGGCGCGCTTTGGCCACAACATGGCCCCGGTGCGCAGCAGCTCGCCTTACGGCAAAACCAGCCCCATCTTCAGCTACCCCTACGCCCGCACGCGTGACGCGCTGCACCAGCTCGAGCGCGATGCGCCGATCGACGCCTGGGATGGCGTCAAGCTGCGCTATACCAACCCATTGACCGGCGGCTGGGCCATGCCCACCCTGGGCACCTTCATGCAGCGCCTGCCTGCAGGCTTTAAGGGCCAGCCCTATCGCCAGACTGACGGAGCCGTGTTCAGCGTGGTGGAAGGTTCGGGAATTGCGTATATCGAATCACACCACGGCAAGGCACAATTGAAATTTGGCCCGCGTGACCATTTTGTGGTGCCTTCGTGGCACACATTGCGATTGAGCAGCAGCGCAGGCTGCGTACTGTTCAGTTATTCCGACCGCCCGGTGCACGAAGCACTGGGCATCCACAGAGAAGAAAGACTACCCGCATGAGCTATCTATTCACTCCCCCCGCCGTTGTCAGCGTGCCCGTCGTTGGCCGCGCAGAGCGCTTTCCGGTCAACCGCATCTACTGCGTGGGCCGCAATTACGAAGAGCATGCCAAGGAAATGGGCTTTACCGGCCGTGAGCCGCCGTTCTTCTTCATGAAGCCTGCCAACGCCATCGTCGTGATCAACCCCGGCGAAACCGGCACCATCCCCTACCCCAGCCTGACCAAAAACTTCCACCACGAGATCGAACTGGTGGCGGCCATTGGCACTGGTGGCAAAAACATCAAGGCTGCAGACGCCATGAAGCACATCTTTGGCTACGCCGTGGGCCTGGACATGACCCGCCGCGACCTGCAGGGCGAGATGAAAAAAGCCGGCCGCCCCTGGTGCATTGGCAAGGCCTTTGACCACTCTGCCCCGATTGGCCACATCACCCCTGCAGCGCAGGCAGGCGATATCGTCAACGCAGAGCTGGCCGTACAGGTCAACGGCGCTGACCGCCAGCGCAGCAATGTCAGCAAGCTGATCTGGAACATGGCCGAAACCATCGAGCACCTGTCTGCCGCATGGGAACTGCAGCCCGGCGATCTGATCTATACAGGCACCCCCGAAGGCGTGAACGCGGTGGTCAGCGGGGACACCATGGTCGGCAGCGTGGCTGGTTTGATCAGCATCACGGTCAAAGTGGTCTGATTTTTAAGGCATTTTAGGCCTCCAGCCCAATAAAAGACCGCGGGGGCAGCTATTGAATTGATAGTATTACGCGGTAATCACAGACCATGAAAATTCTCGACAAACTCGCCAAGCTGTGCGCCATCGCCGCCGGGCTACTGCTGATCTTCATCACGCTGATGACCGTCGTCAGCGTGATCGGCCGCGACACGATTGGCAAAACCATTGTGGGGGACTTTGAGCTCTCCGGCGCTGCCGCAGGCGCGGCCATTGCGCTGTTCATGCCCTGGTGCCAGATCCGCCGAGGCAACATCATGGTGGATTTTTTCACCACCAAAGCCTCTGCCTCCAGCCAGGCCTTGATGGAGCGCTTTGGCGCATTCATGCTGGCCTTGGTGATGGGCCTGATGACATGGCGTACTGCGCTGGGCGGCATGAACGCCTGGACCAGCCAGAGTGGCACCATGATGCTCGGGTTTCCCGAGTGGATTGTCTTCAGCGCCATGGTGCCCCCTCTGGCAATCACCACCCTGATTGCGCTGACCCAGGCCCTGTTTGGCTTCGCCGATGACGCCACTGAAGACAACCCGGAGCTGGCTGTATGAGCGCCATTCAACTTGCCTTGATGATTTTCGGCATCATGCTGGTGCTGATGGCGGTGCGCGTGCCCATCGCGGCGACGATGTTTATCGCTGGTGGCATTGGCTATGTGATGCAGGCTGGCTGGGGGCCGCTGTCTAACTTTTTGAACAACCAGGCTTACGCACGCTTTGCCAGCTACGACCTGTCGGTCATCCCGCTGTTCATCCTGATGGGGCACTTTGCCACCCAAGGCGGCATCAGCAAGGCCCTGTTTACCTTTGCTGCCGGCGTGATGGGCCGCTTCAAGGGCGGGCTGGCCATGGGCGCGGTGCTGGCCTGCGCCGCGTTCGGCGCCATCTGCGGCTCGTCGGTGGCCACAGCAGCCACCATTACCAATGTGGCCTACGACGAGATGCGCTCACACGGCTACTCGGGCCGCCTGACCACTGGCACGCTGGCCGCAGGCGGCACGCTGGGCATTTTGATTCCACCCTCGGTGCCGCTGGTGATCTATGCCATCCTCACCGAGCAGAACATCGCCAAACTGTTTGCCGCAGCCATGGTGCCCGGCATCATCGCCATGCTGGGCTACATGATCGCCATCGGCATCTATGTGCGCGTGGTGCCTGGCCAGGCACCCGAGCATGACCGGGTGGCCAACACCAATATCATCGAAGCGCTCAAGGGCATTGGCCCGATTGCAGCGATCTTCGTCATCGTCTTTGGCGGCATCTATGGCGGCTTTTTCACCCCCACCGAAGGCGCTGCCGTCGGCGCATTTGCCACCTTCATCGCAGCGCTGGCCAAGCGGGAGATGACCTGGGACAAGTTCAAAAACTGCTTTTATGCCACGGCAGAAAGCTCGGCCATGATCTTTTTGATCTTCCTGGGCGCTGACCTGATGAACGCCTCGCTGGCGCTGACCCAAGTGCCTGCGCAGCTGGCCCAGGTGGTTGGCAGCTGGGGGCTGTCACCCGTGATGGTGGTGGCCGCCATCATGCTGTTTTATGTGGTGCTGGGCGCAGTGATGGATGAGCTGTCGATGATTTTGCTGACCGTGCCGATCTTCTTTCCGATGATCATGGCGCTGGACTTTGGCATGAGCAAGGAATACACCGCCATCTGGTTTGGCATCATGGTGCTGATGACCGTGGGCTTTGGCATGCTGGCCCCGCCGGTGGGCCTGAATGTGTATGTGGTCAACGGCATGATCAAGGGCAAAGCCAGCGTGCATGGCCCGGTGCCGATTGCCGAGAGCTACCGGGGCGTGATGCCGTTTTTAATCAGCGACACGCTGCGCACCCTGCTGCTGCTATTTTTCCCCATGATCTCGTTGTATGTACTGAGGTTCATGCAATAAAAACCCCTTGCGCAGTGTTTTCAGGGTTAGCCCGCTCAACCTTTTGCACTGTCTTGCGTTATCTTCTTATCCATTCATCCTTAGGAGCTTTTTGACATGCTGCAACGTCGCACCCTTCTGAAAACCGGTATCGCCGCCTCCATTGGCGGCAGCGCCATCTCCGGTTTTGCCCAACAGGTCACCACCTTGAAGTTCCATACTTTCATGGCACCACAGTCCAATGTATGGCTCAACATGCACAAAGCCTGGATGGACAAGGTCGAGAAAGAGTCCAACGGCCGCATCAAATTTGAAGGCTACCCTGCCATGCAGCTGGGCGGCACGCCAGTGCAACTGTATGACCAGGCACGCGACGGCGTGGTGGACATCATCTGGACCTTGCCAGGCAATACCGCAGGGCGCTTCCCCCGCGTTGAGGCCTTTGAGCTGCCGTTCATGATGACCAATGCTGAAGCGGCCTCCAAAGCCTATTGGGAATATGTGCAGACGGTCGCTGCAGACGAGTTCAAGGAAACCCAGGTGCTGGCGCTGCAAGTGCACGGCCCCGGCGTGATCCACACCGTAGACAAGCCCATCAAGTCGATTGCCGACCTCAAGGGCCTGAAAATGCGCGCCCCAACACGCCAGGTCACCAAACTCATGGGCAGCCTGGGCGCAACGCCTGTGGGCATGCCTTTGCCAGGCATTCCTGATGCACTGTCCAAAGGCACCATTCAGGGCTGCGTGATTCCGTGGGAAGTGGTGCCGTCAGTCAAGGTGCATGAGCTGACCAAGTTCCACGCCGAGTTCGACCCCGCCGGCGGCTCGCTGTACACCACCACCTTTGTGATGGCCATGAACAAAGCCAAATACAGCGCCCTGCCTCCTGATGTCAAAAAAGTGATTGATGACAACTCGGGCATGGCCACCTCTGGCTGGCTGGGCAAAACCCAGCAGGCGGGCGACGCCGCAGGCCGCAAGTCGGCTGCTGACCGCGGCAACACCATTACCACGGTAGATGTACAGGAGGCCCAGAACTTCCGCCGTGCTTCTCGCCTGATCGAGGTGGAGTGGATGGAAGACATGAAAAAACGCGGCTACGATGGCCAAAAACTGCTCGACACGGCCCGCAGCCTGATCGAAAAGCACACCAAGGCCGCCGCTGCACCCGCCGCGCCTGCCAAGGCCCCCGCCAAGAAGGCCTGACGCTACCGCCGTTTGGCCCTTACCCCGCAGCTGTTTCATACAGCTAATGCATAGGCTCCTTCGGGAGCCTGTTTTTTTGCGTACACTGCAAGGCATGTACCCTCGCGCGCCTATCCAATATTGCAAATCCTGCGGCGCTGCCGTGGTCTACCGCCTGCCTGACGATGGCGACACCAAACCGCGGGCCGTCTGCAGCAGCTGCACCACCGTGCACTATGAAAACCCGCTCAATGTGGTGGGCACCATCCCCGTGTGGTCAGGCCCCCAGGGGCTGCAGGTGCTGCTGTGCCTGCGCAATATCGAGCCACGCAAAGGCCTGTGGACGCTGCCTGCGGGCTTCATGGAGCTGGGCGAGACGACAGCACAGGGCGCAGAGCGCGAAACCCATGAAGAGGCCGGCGCGCAGATCGAGATGCAAAGCCTGTTCACCCTGATCAATGTCGAGCGCGTGGGACAGGTGCATTTTTTCTACCGCGCCAAGCTGCTCAGCGATGTGTTTGACCCTGGCCACGAAACCATGGAAGCGCGCCTGTTTACCCAAGACCAGGTGCCCTGGGACGCGCTGGCTTTTCGTACCGTGCGCGACACCCTGGATCGTTTTTTTGCAGATGTCAAAACCGGCCAGTTTGGCATCCACCATTTCGACATTTCTTAAGTGTTTCAGGGCTCCAGGCCAATAGAATATCGCGGGAGCAGCTATTTAATCTATAGCATCCATACCGTAGGATAGGATCTGCTCCAGCGCCTGCATGCGCTGTGCAGAGGGCAGAAAAGACGCTTTAGCTGCCGCCTGCATGCTCGCCAGCACGCGCTCCACCGACCATCCCATCGCCTGGTGCACCCGCTGCAGCTCCTGGCTGTGTGACACCCCTGAGACCAGCCGATTATCGGTATGGATGGACAGCTCCAGCCCTGCTGCCCACATAGCGGGCAAGGGATGGTCGGCCAGGCTCTGGCACACGCCCGTGTGGGTATTGCTCGTGGGGCAGACTTCAAAATGCACGGGCTGCGACATATCGGCCACCTGCGCCATGTGCTGTGCGGCGTGCTCGCCCAGGGCAATCTGCACCCCATGCCCGATGCGCGTGGCACCTAGCGCGATAGCCTCCAGCACACGCTCGCCGCTGTCTGCCTCGCCTGCGTGCAAGGTGATGCCCAAGCCCGCCTCGCGGGCGATGTCGATGGCCCGGCTGTGCGCCGTGGCAGGAAAGCCCCACTCCGCCCCCGCCAAGTCAAAACCCACCACGCCCTGCCCCGCGTAGCGCACCGCCAGGCGCGCGGCGCGCTCCACCTCCTGCACGCTATCAGTGCGCATCGCGCACACAATCAGGCCACAGGCCAGGCCGCTGCGCTGCAAGCCCGCCACCAGCGCCTCCACAGCCGCCTCGGGCGCCAGACCGTGCGGCTGGAGCAGCAGCGGCGCCATGCGAAACTCCGCCAGCACGCAGCCGTCGGCGGCGGCGTCTTCGGCCGCCTCAAAAGCCACACGCTCACATGACGGTGCATCGCACATCGCCGCCACGGTGGGCGCAAACGCTGCCACATAGCGCTCCAGGCTGCCCGACTGGGCGTTGCCCTGCAGCCAGTGTGCTACGGCCTCAGGCGTCTGCTGGGCTGTGTCCAAAGGTAAACTGATTCGCTTGCGCTGGCACAATTCCAGCAAGGTTGCAGGGCGCAGCCCACCATCCAGATGCTCGTGCAGCAGCACTTTGGGCAGGGTCTGCCAAACGCTGTCGTTGACAGGCAAAGGGTTTTCCTTATCCAGCATGGGGTTATCTCTCTAATTTACGGCCTACAGGATAACCCGCCTTGGCAAGACGCGTTGCATTAAGGCATGATTACTGCTTACCCATCCCGGGGAACCGTGTTCATTTTTTTGGGAACTTAATGCTATGAAAATCTCCTTGCGCTCCACCATTGTCGCCGCAGCCGCTTTGGCCGCTACCGCAGCCTTTGCACAGCCTGCCATCGTGTTTGACATGGGCGGCAAGTTTGACAAATCCTTCAACGAAGCCGCCTACAACGGCATCGAGCGCTGGAAAAAAGAAACCGGCAAGCCCTATCTGGAGTTTGAAGTGTCCAACCCCACCCAGCGCGAGCAAGCCATCCGCCGCATGGCTGAGCGCGGTGCCAGCCCGATCATCGGCATTGGCTTTGCCCAGGGCGACAGCATCCAGAAAGTCGCCAAAGAATTCCCCAAACTCAAGTTCGCCATCATCGACTTCGTGGTCAAAGAGCCCAATGTGCAGTCTGTGGTGTTCAACGAGCATGAAGGCAGCTTCCTGGTCGGCATGATGGCCGCTCAAGCCTCCAAAACCGGCAAAGTCGGCTTTGTCGGCGGCATGGACATTCCGCTGATCCGAAAGTTCCAGTGCGGCTACGAGCAAGGCGCCAAGTTTGCCAACCCCAAAGTTGAGACTTTTGCCAACATGACCGGCACCACCGGCGCAGCCTGGAACGACCCAGGCCGTGGCGGCGAGCTGACCAAGGCCCAGTTTGCTAAAGGCGCTGATGTGGTGTTTGCCGCAGCTGGCGGTACCGGCATTGGCGTCTACCAAGCCGCCAAAGACGCTGGCAAGCTGGCCATCGGTGTGGACAGCAACCAGAACCACCTGCAGCCCGGCACCATGCTCACCTCCATGCTCAAGCGCGTGGACGTGGCCGTGTACAACGTGGCCAAAAACCACACCCCCGGCATCAGCGCCCTGGGCCTGAAAGAAGGCGGCGTGGACTACGCCATGGACACCAACAATGACAAGCTGGTGTCTGCCGACATGCGCAAAAAGGTGGACGCCGCCAAGGCCGACATCATCAGCGGCAAAGTCAAGGTGGTTGACTACATGGCTGCCAATAAATGTGAGTAAGCCTACGGTTGGAATGGACAGCGTCTGTGCTACGCTTCGAGCGTGACGACAACATCCCTTACCCCTGACGAAAGCCGCACTGCACCCGCTGCAGAGCGGCTTTCGCATTCTGCAGTGCGCCTGGTGTCGATCAACAAGCGTTTTGGCAGCGTGCATGCCAACCGCGACGTCAACCTGAGCGTGCAGCCCAGCACCATCCATGGCCTGGTGGGCGAGAACGGCGCTGGCAAAAGCACCCTGATGTCGATCCTGTATGGTTTTTACACAGCGGACAGCGGCAGCATCGAAGTGGAAGGAAAGAGTGTGCGCATCCGCCACTCGGACGAGGCCATCCGCCTGGGTATTGGCATGGTGCACCAGCACTTCATGCTGGTAGACACTCTGAGCGCGCTGGACAATGTGCTGCTGGGCGTGGAGCCGTATTTTGACCTGCGCCGCTCGCAGCAGGAGGCCCGCGAAAAGCTGCTGGCCCTGATGCAGGACACGGGACTGCAGGTGCCGCTGGACACGCTGGTAGAAGACCTGAGCGTGGGCGACCGCCAGCGCCTGGAAATCCTCAAAGCCCTGCACCGGGGCGCGCGCATCCTCATCCTGGACGAACCCACTGCCGTGCTGACCGCGCAGGAGACCGACGCGCTGTTTGCCGTGCTGCGCCGCCTGCGTGAGCAAGGCAAAACCATCATCCTGATCACCCACAAGCTGCGCGAGGTGCTGGCTCTGTGCGACCAGGTCACGGTGATGCGCGCAGGCCAGGTGGTGCACGAGTGCCCCACCCAGGGCGCCACAGTAGGGCAACTGGCCGAGGCCATGGTGGGGCGCAAGCTGCGCCCCCCGGCGGCGCGCGCAGCGCTCAGCAGCGACGCACCCGTGCTGCTGCGTGCGCAGGACATCCGCTGTGTCGACCTGCATAGCGTGCAGCGGCTGCGCGGCGTGTCGCTGCAGGTGCGCTCGGGCGAGATTGTGGGCGTGGCGGGTGTGGCAGGCAATGGCCAGACCGAGCTGCTGGAGATTTTGAGTGGCATGCGCAAGCCCAGTGGCGGCAGCCTGCAAATGGGCGGCCTGCACTACACCAGCTCGGCATGGCTCAACCCGCAGGCTGCACGCAGCGCGGGCCTGGCCCATGTGCCCGAAGACCGGCACGAGCGCGGCCTGGTCATGCCGTTTGCGGCGTGGGAGTCTGCGGTGCTGGGCTATGAGCGCCTGGCCAGCTACAGCCAGGGCCTGTGGCTCAAAACCCGCGCCATGCTCAGCGATACCGACACGCTGATGCAGCGCTTTGATGTGCGCCCACCGCATCCGCGCCTGGGTTCATCCAAGTTCTCTGGCGGCAATCAGCAAAAACTGATTCTGGCGCGCGAGTTCAACCAGTCGCCCAAAGTGCTGCTGGTGGGCCAGCCCACGCGAGGCGTGGATATTGGCGCGATTGAATTCATCCACGGCCAGCTGCGCCGCCTGCGCGACGAGGGCTGCGCTGTGCTGCTGGTGTCCAGCGAGCTTGAAGAGATCTTGGCGCTGTCCGACCGGGTGATTGTGATGAACCATGGGCATATCACGGGCGAGCTGCCGGTGCAGGAGTGCAATGAACAGAACCTGGGCCTGCTGATGGTGTCGCAGCACAGCCAGAGCGAAGCCGCTGAGGTCAGCGCATGAGCAGCGGCGCACAGGACATGCCGCGCTGGATCGATATCGGCGTAGTGCCGGTACTCAATCTGTGCATCGCGCTGCTGGCTGCAGGCCTGGTGGTGGCGCTGGTGGGCCAAAGCCCCATTGAAGTCATCAGCGCACTCATCAAAGGCGCTTTGGGCACGCAGCGCGGCCTGAGCTATACGCTGTATTACGCCACCACTTTTATCTTTACTGGCCTCGCAGTAGCGGTGGCTTTTCATGCCGGCCTGTTCAATATTGGCGGCGAAGGCCAGGCCATGATCGGCGGGCTGGGTGCCAGCCTGCTGGCGCTGTGGCTGGCGCCGCATCTGAGCGCCTGGATGGTGCTGCCGCTCATGCTGGTGGCCAGCATGCTGTTTGCCTGCGTCTGGGCGCTGATCCCGGCGTATCTGCAGGCATACCGCGGCAGCCATATCGTGATCACTACCATCATGTTCAACTTTCTGGCCAGCAGCCTGCTGGTGTATCTGCTGGTCAATGTGCTCAAGCCCGCAGGCGAGATGAATGTGCAAAGCGCCGTGTTTGCCGACAGCGCCAAGCTGCCGGGAATGCACACAGCCCTGGCATGGCTGGGCATTGAGTGGCCTTCTTCGCCGCTGAACCTAAGCGTGCTGCTGGCGATCGTGGCGTCCATCAGCGTATACCTGCTGCTGTGGAAAACGCGCATCGGCTACCAACTGCGCGCCAGCGGTGCCAGCCAGGGCGCAGCAGTGTATGCAGGCATCACACCACAAAAACAGATACTGATCGCCATGGGCGTATCAGGCGCGCTGGCGGGCATGGTGGCCATGAACGAAGTGGCAGGCGTGCATGGCAAGCTGCTGCCCGATTTTGTAGCGGGCGCGGGCTTTACCGGCATTGCTGTGGCCTTGATGGGGCGCAACCACCCGGTGGGCATTGTGCTGTCGAGCCTGTTGTTTGGCGTGATTTTCCAGGGCGGCGCAGAGGTGGCGTTTGAGGTGAAGGACTTCACCAAAGACATGGTGGTCATGCTGCAGGGCTTTATCGTGCTGTTCTCGGGCGCCATGGCCTATGCCATCGCGCCGTTAATTGCCCGGCTCTACCAGCGCTTTGCCAGGCCTGCGCCTGCAGCCGAGGTGGCCCATGGATAGCGCGCTGCTGCTGGACATCATTGCCTCGTCATTGCGCCTGGCCACGCCGCTGATTTTCTGTGCACTGGCCGGTGTGTTGGCCGAGCGCGCAGGTGTGATCGACATTGGCCTGGAAGGCAAGATGCTGTTTGCGGCCTTTGCGGCCGCTGCTGTGGGCGTCAGCACCAAGTCCACCACGCTGGCCGTGCTGACTGCCGTGGCGGTGGCCGTGGCGCTGTCGTGCCTGCATGGCTTTGCCTGCGTGACCTACCATGGCAACCAGGTGATCTCGGGCCTGGCCATCAACATCATTGCTGCAGGCCTGACCGTGGTGCTGGGCATTGCATGGTTTGCCCAGGGCGGGCAGACGCCCCCGGTGAGTGACGCGGTGCGGCTCAAAGCCGTCACCAGCATTCCCCTGCTGGGCCACAACATCCTGGTCTATGTGGCGCTGGCGCTGGTGGCTGTGGTGTGGTGGCTGCTGTTTCGCACCCGCTTTGGTCTGCGGCTGCGCGCCGTGGGCGAGAACCCCGCCATGGTGGATGCAGCAGGTGTGTCGGTGGCAGGCGTGCGCTATCTGGCGCTGATGGGCAATGGCGCGCTGTGCGGCCTGGCAGGCTGCTATCTGGTGCTGGCACAAAACGCGGCCTTTGCACCGCACATGACTGCAGGCCGCGGCTTCATGGCGCTGGCGGCAATGATTTTTGGCAAATGGCATCCTGTGGGCGCGCTGTGGGCCTGCCTGCTATTTGGTTTTCTCGATGCGGTCTCCATCCGCCTGCAGGGCACCCGTTTGCCCGGCGTGGGCGAAGTGCCGGTGCAGATGATCCAGGCCCTGCCGTATCTGCTGACAGTGATTTTGCTGGCAGGCTTTATTGGCAAGGCCATTGCGCCCAAGGCGCTGGGCTCGCCCTATATCAAAACTCGCTGAGCACCTCTCATGCAGATTCCACCATCCACCCAAGACGCCCTGCTGGCCGCAGCGCTGGCCGCGCGCGAGAAAGCCTACGCGCCCTACTCGCGCTTTCTGGTCGGCGCAGCCGTGCTCGACGAGCAAGGCCGCATCCACGCAGGCTGCAACGTAGAAAACGCCGCCTATCCCCAAGGCCTGTGCGCCGAAGCAGGCGCCCTCAGCGCTATGGTCATGGCCGGAGGCCGCAAGGCTGTGGCCGTACTGGTGGTAGGCGTAGCCGACTCCCCCGTCACCCCCTGCGGCGGCTGCCGCCAGAAGCTGCGCGAATTTGCAGCCGGCGACATGCCCGTACTGATCGCCAACGCGCAAGGCGTGCTGCTGGAGCTGACCCTGGAGCAATTGCTGCCCCACAGCTTTGGCCCAGAGCATTTGTCAGGTTCCTGAGCGGATTTATTAGTGTTTTAGGCCTGCAGGCCAATAGAATGCAGCGGGAGCAGCTATTAAATAAATAGCATTCATCTCTCTTTGGATGATTCTCGACATCAAACCTTGCTGCGCAGCGCGTTCTGCGTAATGGCCGACAAAGTGCCGCGTGTGCTGATCACTTCAGGGCTGATCATCAGCTCGATCACGGTGCCCTGGCTGCGCTGTAGCGCGGCGAGCAGCTGGGCTTCAAACTCTTTGGTGTGGGTGATGCGCACGCCAGCGTAGCCGTAGGCACGTGCGAGGGCGGCGAAGTCGGGGTTGGCCAGGGCAGAGCCGCTGACGTTCTGGGGGTATTCGCGCTCCTGGTGCATGCGGATGGTGCCGTAGCTGCCATTGTTGAGCAGCAGCACGATGGTTTTGGCCTGGTGCTGCGAGGCGGTGGCCAGCTCCTGGCCGGTCATGAGAAAGTCGCCGTCGCCTGCAATGGTGAATACGGTGCGGCCGGTGGCGATGTTGGCGGCGATGCCTGCGGGCACGCCCGCGCCCATGCTGCCGCTGGTGGGTGCGAGCTGGGTTTTGTGGCCTTTGGCCAGGCCGTGGTGGACATAGTAGCGGTGCAGCCAGCTGGCAAAGTTACCTGCGCCGTTGGTCAGCACTGCGTCGGTGGGCAGATGCTTTTGCAGGGTCTGCACGATCTGTGGCATGTTGATGGCGCCTGCCGGCCCGCCGCTGGTGTCCCATGGCAGACCGGGCAAGGCCTGGGGTGTCGTGTTGACCAGGTAGTCGGCATGGGCCTGGGCGGCGTGGGCGGCCCAGGGCACGGTGACGGGGGCGGTCAACACCTCCAGGCTGCGCGCTGCGGCATTCATGGTGGAGCAGATGGCCAGATCGGCCTGGTAGACGCGGCCCAGCTCTTCGGCGCTGGCGTGGATGTGCACCAGCTTTTGCAGCGGGCACGGCGCAGCCAGCAGGGTGTAGCCGCTGGTGGTCATCTCGCCCAGGCGCGGGCCGATGGCGATGATGAGGTCGCTGTGTTTGACGCGCTGGGCCAAGGCAGGGTTGATGCCGATGCCTACGTCGCCTGCGTACAGCGGATGGTGGTTGTCAAACGTGTCCTGAAACCGGAACGCGTTAGCCACGGGCAGCTGCCAGTTCTCGGCAAAGCGCTGCAGCGCCTGCGCGGCCTGCGGCGTCCAGCCGCCACCGCCTGCAATCACCAGCGGCTGCTGCGCCTTGAGCAGCATCTCGCGCAGGCTGCGCAATGCGCCCGGATCGCTCCAGGCCTGCACGGGCTCCACCCTGGCCAGCGGCGCGGCGTCTACGGTCTGCGTAAGCATGTCTTCGGGCAGCACCAGCACCACGGGGCCAGGCCTGCCGTTCATGGCGGTGGCAAAAGCGCGGGCGATGTATTCGGGAATGCGGCGTGCATCGTCAATGCGCTCCACACGTTTGCACATCGATTTGAAAAAGCTCAGGTACTCCACTTCCTGAAAAGCCTCGCGGTCGCGCATGTCGCTGCCCACGTCGCCCACCAGCAGCAGCATGGGTGTGCTGTCCTGGAAAGCGGTATGCACGCCGATGGAGGCATTGGTAGCACCGGGGCCGCGGGTGACCATGCAGACGCCGGGCCTGCCGGTAAGCTTGCCCACAGCCTCAGCCATAAAGGCAGCTCCGCCCTCCTGGCGGCAGGTGATGAACCGAATGTGCTCGCGCTGGGCGTGCAGGCCGTCCAGCACGGCCAGATAGCTCTCGCCAGGCACGCCAAACGCATGGGTGACGCCTTGAGCCACCAGGCATTCGACCAGCAGATGCCCGGCCAGGCGGGGAGAGGATGTGGTGATTGTTGTGGGTAAAGAAGTGCGAGTCATAAGGGCACATTGTGCCGCCAATCGCGCGCGATCAGCGGCACCTGTGCCCTAGTGGACTACCCTAGCGATGGCCTGTGTGGATGGCCTATGCGCGACTAAGCAGCGGCTTTGAGCCCCATCACATTGGAGCTGCCCGCACCGGCAGCTTTGGGCGAGGCACCGGCCGCGCCAAACTCGATCTCACCCGAGAGCTGGCCGCCCTCTTCGATGACGACCTTGCCGTAGCGGATCTTGCCTTTGACCTTGCCGGTGGAATAGATCATCAGCTTCTGACGCACGGTCAGCGTGCCATTGAATTCGCCGCGGATTTCGGCAATATCGATCTCGGCCGAGCCCGTGAACGATCCGCTTTGTGCGATCTGAATCACGCGCGAGTCCATGGTGGCCTCGACAGCGCCTTCCACCACCAAGGTGTCGCAGTCAGTGATTTCGACGCCTTTGAGCTTGATGTTGGGGCCGACAGTGAGCTTGCTTTCGCCGGGCTTGCTCAGGTCTTCTGCATGCGAAGTGCTTGGCGTTTGCACAGGGGTGCTGGTGGGCGTCGATACAGGGGCTGAGGGCACGCTGGTGTTGCGCACCGAGCCGCTGGCAGTGGTGGAGGACAGGGCGTGGTCCAGGTCACGCTTGGAGTTGCTGAAGAAGGGGGATTGCAGTGCCATTGTGTAGATGCTCCATAGGTAAATTGCGAAGCCTTAATGGTAGGGCGCAAGCTGCTTACAAAGGCCCTTCGTTACGCAAGAGTCGTAACCAAATACGGCTGCAGCCCAATGGAATATCGCGGGAGCAGCTATTTATTTTGTAGCTAGTTGTGACTTGTGCTGCGCCGCTGTGACACACTTTACACCGCCGTGCGCCGCCCCACAGCCAAGGCCGCGCCCACCGACAGCAGCAGCACCAAAGCCCCGCCCATCAAGGTGGCGGTGTACAGGCTGCGGTCCATCAGCGCGCCAAAAATGATGGGCGAGATGGCAAAGCCCACATCCAGCCCCGAGTACACCAGGCCATAGACCCGCCCGGTGGCGCCTTTGGGCGTGGCTTTTTTGATCATCATGTCGCGGCTGGGGCCGCCGATACCAATGGCAAAGCCCGTGGCAGCCAGCAGCGCCATCGAGCCCGCAGCGCCCAGCACGCCCGTGGCTGCCAGCGCCATGCACAGTGCGCCGCCCGTCATGCACCAGGCCACCACGCGGTCGCTGTAGCGGCCAAAGCGCGCGGCCACAAAGCCACCGGCAAAGATGCCTACCGCGCTGGCCAGCATATAAGCCGTCAAGGTGGCAGTGGCCGTGCTGAAGCTGACCTTATGCACCGCCTGCAGCAATGACACTGAAAAACTCTGCACCATGGCCAGGGTCATGGTAGAGAGCAGGAAAAATCCAAAACACCACCAGATCACAGGCAGCTTCATAAAGCCCAGCATGTGCGGCGCCGGGGTGGACACATCAGTGTGGCGCACCACAATCTCGGTAGCCAGCTGGCTGCGGTTAAACAGCATCACGGCAAGCACAGCGGCATAGATCAGCGCAGCCACCAGGTAGGCGCTGCGCCAGTCAGACACAGCCAGCATCAGCACAAAAAACGGCGGCGCCAAGGCCCAGCCCAGGCTGCCGGTCAGGCCGTGCACGCTGAAGGCATGGCCCAGGCGCGGCCCGGAAACGCGCTGGTTCAAAATGGTAAAATCCACGGGATGAAACGGCGAGTTGGCCAGGCCCGCCAGCGCCGCTGCGGCCAGCAGCCAGCTGTAGTCAGTCGCCACTGAGGCCACGCCGCAGGCCGCGCAGAACGTGGCCAGCGCGGCAAACAACACCGGCCGCGCACCGACCCTGTCCACCAAAAACCCCGCCATCGCCTGGCCCAGGCCCGAGACCACAAAAAACACCGTCATCAGCGCGCCCACCTGCGAGAAGCTCAGCCCAAACTCTTGCATGAAGATGGGGAACATTGGCGGCAGCAGCATGTGCCCAAAATGCGAGCTGGCATGCGCCAGGCCCACCAGACCCATCACCTTGGCGTCCTGGTGCAGCGGCACCGCAGCAGGCGTGGGCGTATTCAAAGCAGCGGTATTCATCCTAACCTTTGTTCAGCAGCAGCGAATGCATAGCAGACAAGTGTAGCAAGGTCGGGAGGCTACCGTAGCGCTCACGCTTTGCAATTTCCTGCAAAGCAGGCTTTATGCTCTATACCTTTCGCACCCAAGCTTGTGAGGCTGCTGCACCATGTCAACCCAACGCTCTTTTCTGCGCATACTGGCTTACGGCGCTGCCGCGCTGGTGGCCGTGCCTGTCATCGTGCTGGCCGCGATGTTTTTCTGGCCCGACCAGAGCTTGTCGCCCCGCGCGGAAGAACTGCGCAGCCTGCCTGCCAGAGTGCCGGCCGAGCAAAACGGCGCGCTCTACGCCCTGGGCATCACCGCCCAGGCTGACCCCTATGCCGCAGGCCTGGCTTACCAGGCGGCCCACAATGCAGCCATTGAAGCGCGCCTGGCCAACCCCAACACAACCGCCACCGTGCCCGCCATCAGCAGCGTGCTGGGCAGCCTCATTTTGCCGGGCAACATGCTGGACAAAAACGTGTGCTCTCTGGTGGACAGCCCCTGCCTGAAGGCCTACCAGGCAAGTGCCATCCAGATCGGCCTGCTGCAGACAGAGCATGCCAGCCTGCTGCAGCGCTATGAACAGCTCAAAACCTATGCGTATTTCCAGCAGCCGCTCACCATGGTGTTCGAGTCGCCCATAGAGTTCAAAGCCCTGACCCAGGCAGCCCGCTTTGCGCTGATGCGCACCGCGCTGGACATGCAGGCCCCCGCCACGCAGGAGCGCGGGCTGACCCGCTTGGCGCAAGAGGCGAAGTACTGGCGCAGCGTGCTGGCGCAGTCTGAATCACTGGTGGAAAAAATGATTGCAGCCAGCCTGGTGACCCAGCAGGCGCGCCTGGCCAGCGAGATCATCAGCACCTATCCATTGGCAGCTAACACGTATGCAGCGCAGATCAGCGCCGCCACCCAGGCGCTGAGCGCGGCCCAGCTGTCGATGCAGTGGCCAATGCACTCGGAGTTTGCCATGCTGTCACGGCTGTTGATGAACCCCCAGGCTCTGCTGCAGCCGCAGGCGCCTTTGCTGACAAGTCTGAACGCCACACGGCTGGTTTACAAACCCCAGACCACGGTCAACCGCGTGAGCAGCTATTTCGACACGGTGTTGCAGACCCAGTCCCTGCCCGCTAAAGAGCTGCTGGAACGCCAGGCCCAGCGCACGCAGGCAAACAGCTTCTCATGGTTCAGCCCGCGCACGCTGATCAACCCCATCGGCGAGATTTTGGTGTCTACCGCCACGCCCAATTTCAGCGACTATAGCCTGCGCATGCACGACCTGGACGCACTGCTGCGCCTGACCGAAGTGCAGCGCCAGATCGTGCTGAAGTCTGTGCCACCGACAGAGGTGGCTGCATTTGTGGCCCAGCTGGGCCCTGCCCTGCACGACCCGTACACGCAAGCGCCACTGTCGTGGAAGGCTGACACGCAGACATTGAGCGTGCAGGCCCATTCATCCAAGGCCAAAGACCGGCCTGTGTACGAGGTGCGGGTTGCGCGTTAGGGTTACGCTGCAAAACCCTATCTCAGCTGCGGCAGGTTCCTGAGCGCTTTGACAGTGCCTTCGCCCAGTGCCGCACCAAAGCGCTTGGCCAGGCGCTCGGCCACGTTGTCGCGGCGGGTATAGTCCACAATGTCTTCGGCCTTGACGACTTCGCGGGCCACAAAGTCCAGCGTGCCCAGCTGGTCAGCCAGGCCCAGCTCGATGGACTGCTGGCCACTCCAGAACAGTCCGCTGAACATTTCGGGCGTTTCCTTGAGCTTTTTGCCGCGGCCTTTTTTCACCGTGTCAATAAACTGGGTGTGAATCTGGTTGAGCATCTGCTGCGCATAGGCGCGTTGCTTGTCGGTCTGTGGGCTGAAGGGGTCTAAAAAGCCCTTGTTCTCGCCCGCCGTCATCAGGCGGCGCTCCACGCCCAGCTTGTCCATCAGGCCGGTAAAGCCAAAGCTGTCCATCAGCACGCCAATGCTGCCCACAATGCTGGCCTTGTCCACAAAAATCTCGTCCGCAGCCACGGCGATGTAATACGCGGCGCTGGCGCAGGTCTCTTCCACCACGGCGTAGACGGGCTTTTTGTGCTTTTCTTTCAGGCGCTCTATCTCGTCGTTGATCATGCCGGCCTGCACCGGGCTACCGCCGGGCGAGTTGATCAGCAGCACTACGGCCTTGGCCCCGTCGTCTTCAAACGCTGCGCGCAGGGCGGGCAGGATGGCATCACTGCTGGCCTCGCTACCCGCGCTGATCTCGCCGCGGATTTCCACCACGGCGGTGTGGGCCGAGGTCATGTCTGCGCCTACGCCCGAGCTCTCAGGGCGCAGCACGACCCAGGCCATGGCAATCAAAAACACCAGCCAGGCCAGGCGCACAAAGGTCTTCCAGCGGCGTGCGGCTTTTTGCTCGTTCAGCGCTGCAAAAGCCAGCTTTTCCAACGTGGCGCGCTCCCAGCCAGGGGTGCTGGAGGAGTTGCTATTTGCTACGTTTTTAGCAGCTGCTCCCGCGATATTTTGTTGGTCTGGCGGCTGATTTTGCTTTAAAAGACCGGCCAGAGTCTCATCGGGGGATGAAGGTGGTGGGGTGGGTTCATTGCTCATATCAAAACTCGGGTGCTTTCAGGTTATAGGCAGTATGCCAGTAGACCAGGCCGTCAGACTCTGTGAGGTTAATTTTTACCAATCCACCCGTGCAAGGCCCGCCGCCGCATGCGCCCGTGCCGGGCTGATAAGCCGCGCCGTGGGTGCTGCACAGCAGCCATTGGCCGCTGTCGTCAAAAAACTGGTTGGGCTGCCAGTCCATCTCCATGGCCACATGGGTGCAGCGGTTGAGATAGGCATGCGCCGTGCCCTGAAAACGGATGGCAAAGGCGCGGCATGACTGGCCTGCCAGCACCACATCAAACGGCACGGCCAGCGCGCCGTCAACCAGGTCTGCACTGGCACACAGGCTTATGCGTTCTGCCGATGGCACCTCGGATGCAGACCCTTGCACTGCAGCAGACTGCACAGCCACGGGGATGATGCGCTCTTTCATGGCCAGGTCTGCTTACGCATGCACGAGCAGCCAGTCGTGCAGCTCGCCCACGCTATGAGCCACCATCAAAGGCGCAAACTCGGCAAATGCCTGGTGGTCATGCGCCCCAAAGCTCACGCCCACGCTGGCCACACCCGCGTTACGCGCCAGTGCCAGGTCGTGCGTGGTGTCGCCAATCATCAAGGTGCGCTCGGGCGGCACGTCCAGCTCGGCCATCAGCTCGTGCAGCATCAGCGGGTCAGGCTTGCCAGCGGTCTGGTCGGCGGTGCGGCTGGCTTCAAACAGCTGCGCCAGCACGGTATCGTCCACAGTGCGCCGCAGCACCTCGTCCAGCCCGCGGCGCGACTTGCCTGTGGCCACGGCCAGCAAATGCCCGCGTGCACGCAGGGCCTGCAGCATGGGCATGGTGCCCTCAAACAGGCTGATCTCGTCCTGCATGGCGCCGTAATGGCGGCGGTAGGCCTCGCCCAGCGCGGGGTGTCTGTCTTTGGGTACATCGGGTGCGGCATGGGCCAGCGCCTGCGCCAAGCCCAGGCCAATCACATACGACGCGGCCTCGCGCGTGGGCACCGTGCCGCCGACATCGCGCACGGCGTTCTGGATGGATTGCACGATCAGCGCCGTGCTGTCGAATAGGGTGCCATCCCAGTCAAAGGCGATCAAATCAAAACGGCGTGAAGAAGTTGTTGAAGGCATGACCTGATTCTACTCAGGCCCTGTGACAGGTCAGGCGCCAGTGCGCGATGTCTACGTTACAGCCGTGGCTTACGCGTCCTGGCCTGCGAGGCGAGCACAAACGACAGCACCTCACTGGCCATGCCATCAAATTCGCTGATCGCATGGTCGCTGCGTGGCAGCAGGCGCATGTGCGCTGCAGGATAGCGCGCCGTCATCTCGCGCCAGCTCAGCACTTCGTCACCCTTGCTGATGATGGCCATGTAACGCTGCGGCCGTGTGAAGGCGGTAGTCTGCATGGCGCGCAGTTCGTCCACATGCTGTTGGGTAAATTCATAGCCGCCTTCGTCATGCCAGTTGGTCACGCGGCCAATAAACGCTGTCAAATCCCGCGCTGGATACACGGCAGGGTTCAGCAGCACACAGCGGCAGCCCGTCGCCTGCGCCACCAGCGCAGCATAAAACCCACCCAGCGACGAGCCAATCACCACCAGCGACTGCCCACTGCCACCCGATTGCACCCAGCGCATGATCTTGCGCATCGCCAGCCGTGGCGACGGCGGCAGCTGCGGGCAATGCCAGGTGATGCGCTGCCCCGCTGGCACCGCTGCATTGTGCGCCAGCACGTGCCAATGCATCGTCATGGCTTTAGCCGACTGTGGGGAAGAGCGGAAACCGTGGAGATAGAGCAGGCGCATGGTGACTGTTTATTCTGAATAAAACGTATGCAACGGCGGCATTCACCGCTGCGCGTTTATTGAAGACCCCAGGAGAGGGCCAAGTCGTCTGGCAGCCTGGACTCAAGATTCATTTCTGTTTGCGCAGCCGGATGCGTCACCACCAGCCGCCAGGCATGCAAAAACATGCGCTTGAAGTTCTGCTTGGCAAGCTGTTTGTTCAGCTCAAAATCCCCGTATTTGTCATCGCCCACAATCGGGTGGCCGTTGCTGGCCAGGTGCACGCGGATCTGGTGGGTACGGCCGGTTTTGATGGTGACCTCCAGCAGGGTGAACGCCTTGACTTCGCCGGTCGCAAACTTCACTGACAGCGGCTTGGCGATTTTGACCAAGGTGATGGAGCGCATGCCGTTGGGGTCGTTCTTGCCCACCACCTTGACACGTCGCTCGCCATCGTCTTCACCGCCATTGACCAAAAACTTGTGCAGCGGCTGGTCGATGACTTTTTTGCTCGCAGGCCATGCGCCCTGCACCAGCGCCAGATAGGTTTTGCCGGTTTCGCGGTTTTTGAACTGCTCCTGCAGATGCACCAGCGCGCTGCGGCGTTTGGCAATCAGCAAAATGCCGCTGGTCTCGCGGTCTAGCCGGTGTACCAGCTCGAGATATTTAGCCTCGGGCCGTGCCCTGCGCAGCTGTTCAATCACGCCAAAGCTCACGCCCGAGCCACCATGCACCGCCACCCCCGCCGGTTTGTCGATAGCCAGAAAATGCTCGTCTTCAAACAGAATCGGAAAGCTGCGCGCAGGCGCAGGTGCGTTTTGCTTCTGCGCAATTTTCTCGCTCACGCGCACCGGCGGCAGCCGCACCACATCGCCCAGCGCCAGCCGCGTGTCGGCCTGCGCCCTGCCCTTGTTGACGCGCACTTCGCCGCTGCGGATGATGCGGTAGACATGGGTTTTGGGCACGCCCTTGAGCTCGCGCAGCAAAAAATTATCCAGCCGCTGACCTTCGCTCGAAGCGTCAACGCTGACGAGGGTGACGGCGGGAGGGGCAGATGCTGTCGTTGCAGTCATTTCAAGCCTCACCTACACGTGCTAGCACCAACCGCACCAGATTGGCGGATATCCAAAACCCTGCTGCATGCAAGCGCTCCAACTCTGCTTTGGCACTGGGAAACAGGCCATTGGCTTTAGCCAAACCCAGCATGCCTGCCGTCCCCAGGAACGGCAGCCCCAAGATGCTGCACATGCTGCGCCCGGCTGTTTCGTCGATCAACACCGAGTGGGTATCACTTGCACTCCAAGCCAGACTGATGCTGGCCGCCTCGCCAGGGTCAAGATAGCGCCAACCTGACACCGCCTCGACAGGCATGCTGCCCAGATCAGGCGCGACGTCTGCCACCGGGAGAATCCAGCCCTGCTCAACAGCATGTGCAATGCTGCGCTCGTTGCTGTCAAATTGCCCGGTCATGATCTCCTGGCAAACCGTGTGCACCACTTTCACCGTACCAAACAGCTGGGGCAGCAAGGCCAGCCTGTCAATCATCGCCAGCGCAATCAACGGACTGGCGTCAGCAATGACGGTTACTTTTGCAGCCATGCGTCAAGGTTGGCTATTTCTTGCGCAGCTTCCTCTTCGGTCATATCGATTACCGGGATGCCGTGCATCGACAGATAGCGCATGAACTCACCCAAGCTGCAGCCTGCCAGTTTGGCACCACGCACCAACGACAAACCACCGTCTTTGAACAATGCTGCGGCCATAGCCAGTTTGACGTGCGGCGCATCCATTCCCCCTGCGCTATCCACCCCCGTGATCACTGCTTGCGGGCGGTCGCGGTTCATCACCCACACAGGAGACTGTGCGGCCCACTGCAAAGCCTGCGTGGGGTTGTTTTTCAAGGTACTGACGTTAACTGCGTGCATGGCATACCCCTTCATGGGAATTTAATATGGGAAGATTATATTCCTATCTCACATTCCCATATCGAGACAAAAAATGAATACAAAGGTATTTACGAGAAACAAAATAAATCATTTACTTTCCAGCCTATAATGTTTTTCACTAGCTATTGCGTTTAAGTGGTTGATTTATAGGGGTTTCAGACCCTGCCTAAGTGCCTCCACTGCGCAAAACCCTAGAGGTCGATGCCACTGGCACGGCAGATGCGTAGGCCCGGCAGCCCAAGTTGCCAGCGGCGCAAACCCTGTCCCAGTCGAGCTGACGAATGAATAACTAGACACTGTTACGGAATACCCAAGTGCGGCTGGCCCTTTTCAAACCAGCTGGTCGCACGGACTGACGTTGAGATGATTTTTCTGCTGGCCCTGATGCACACTGTCCTTAAGCGGTTCATGACTGCTTTGGCGGGTGCGTTTTCTATGCCTGATCGGCCTCTAGCCCAACAGAATATCGCGGGAGCAGCTATCACAATGATAGCTAATCACTCTCCCAAGCTACTCACCCCACTCCCCGCGCCTGTGCTGCGGCTGCGCTCGTAAAGCGCGGCGGGCAGACCTACGGCAATTCCAACCGTCTTTTGTTCACGTCTTCTCTGGCATCAAGTTGACTCGCAAAGAGTCTGTTGAAAGCACGCGGCCCCCGGGGCTGCATTAGGAGAACACGCATGAAACGCATGCTGATCAATGCCACGCAAGTGGAAGAAAAACGCCTGGCCATCGTCGATGGCCAGAAGCTGCTCGATTACGAAATCGAAATCGAAGGGCGCGAACAGCGCAAAGGCAATATCTACAAAGCCGTGGTCACCCGCGTGGAGCCCTCGCTGGAAGCCTGTTTTGTGGACTACGGCGAAGACCGCCATGGCTTTTTGCCTTTCAAGGAAATCTCCAAGCAGTATTTCTCCAGCAACGTCTCGCCCAGCCAGGCCCGCATCAACGAGGTCATCAAGGAAGGCCAGGAGCTGTTTGTCCAGGTGGAAAAAGAAGAGCGCGGTAACAAAGGCGCAGCACTGACCACCTTCATCTCGCTGGCAGGCCGCTACGTGGTGCTGATGCCCAACAACCCGCGCGGCGGTGGCGTCAGCCGCCGCATCGAAGGCGATGACCGCGCCGAGCTCAAGGAAGCGATGGACCAGCTGCAATACCCCAATGGTATGAGCATCATCGCCCGCACCGCCGGCATCGGCCGCAGCGCGCCCGAGCTGCAGTGGGACCTGAACTATCTGCTCAAGCTGTGGTCTGCTATCGACGAAGCAGGCAAAGGCGGCAAAGGCGCCTTCCTGATTTACCAGGAGTCCAGCCTGGTGATCCGCGCCATCCGCGACTATTTCAACAACGACGTGGGCGACATCTTGATCGACACGGACGACATCTTCGAGCAGGCGCACCAGTTCATGGCCCACGTCATGCCCGAGCATGCCAGCAAGGTCAAGCGCTACCGCGATGACGTGCCTCTGTTCAGCCGCTTCCAGATCGAGCACCAGATCGAGTCGGCCTACGCCCGCACCGTCACGCTGCCTTCTGGCGGCGCGATTGTGATTGACCAGACTGAAGCGCTGGTCAGCGTGGACGTCAACTCCGCCCGCGCCATCAAGGGCGGTGACATTGAAGAAACCGCTACCCGCACCAACCTGGAAGCCGCCGACGAAGTGGCCCGCCAGATGCGCCTGCGCGATCTGGGCGGCCTGGTGGTGATTGACTTTATTGACATGGAAGAAAGCCGCAACCGCCGCGACGTGGAAAACCGCCTGCGCGACGCCCTGCGCCAAGACCGTGCACGCGTGCAGTTTGGCACCATCAGCAAATTTGGCCTGATGGAAATGAGCCGCCAGCGCCTGCGTCCAACGCTGAGCGAAGGCGCATCGATCCCCTGCCCCCGCTGCGGTGGCTCGGGCCATATCCGCGACACCGAATCCAGCGCGCTGCAGATCCTGCGCATCATCCAGGAAGAATCGCAGAAGGACAACACCGCCGCCGTGCTGACGCAGGTGCCAGTGGAAGTGGCTTCGTTCCTGCTGAACGAAAAGCGCACCGAGATCGCCAAGATCGAACTCAAGCAGCGCATCAATGTGCTGATGGTGCCCAACAAAACGCTGGAAACACCCAACTACAAACTCGAGCGCCTGAAGCACGACGACCCGCGTCTGGACAACATCCAGGCCAGCTACAAACTGGCCGAAGAGATGGAAGACCCGACCACCGTCACCCGCCGCTCACAGGAGCCTACCAACCGGCAGACCCCCGTGATCAAAGGTGTGCTGCCCGACGCACCAGCGCCCATGGCAGAGCCCAGGCCCGCGCCAGTAGCAGCCGCTGCTGCAGCCCCTGTGGCAGCCCCTGCACCTGTGGTGGCTGCGCCCGTGCCAGCCAGCAAAGGCTTCTTTGGCTGGATCAAAGGCTTGTTTGGCGGTAGCGATGCCCCCGCACCAGCAACCGTAGTGGAAGCCAAAAAAGACGACGCTGCCAACACACAGCGCGCAGGCCGCAGCGAAGGCCGCGATGTCCGCCGCGACGGTGGCCGCAGCGGCGAACGCAGCGAAAGTGGCGAGCGCGAAGGCCGCGGACGTGGCCGTGGTGGACGCGGTGGCCGTGATGGCGACCGTGGACCCCGCGGCGACCGCCCTCCCCGCGAAGGCGGTGACCGTCCTGCACGCGAAGGCGACCGCGCCCCGCGTGAAGAGCGCGCGTCACGCGAAGAGCGCGCACCCCGTGAGGACCGCGCACCCCGTGAGGACCGTGCCCCCCGCGAAGGCCAGGAAGCACGCGAGCCCCGCGCCGACGGCGAAGGCCGCCGTGAACGCGGTGGCCGTGGCCGCGGCGAACGTGGTGACCGCGCCCCCCGCAACGATGCCCCGAACCCTGAAGCACTAGCCAACGGCGCAGTCCATGCACCAGCAGACCAAGCTGCTTTGCAGGAAAGCGCCGAGCAACGCGCTGCCCAGCGCGCCGAGCGCATTGCCCGCGAAGAAAGCGGCGACGCAGGCCGTGAAGGCACCCGCCCAGAAGCACGCGAAGGCGGTCGCCGTGAACGCGGCGAGCGCGGTGGCCGAGGCCGTGGACGCGGTGAACGCGGTGAGCGCACCGACAACGGCGCTCCCACAGAGGGCACCACCGACATGCAAGGCGCAGGCGTAGCTGCTGCTGGCGTAGTTGCCGCAGGCGCCGCCATGGCGTTTGCAGGCAACGGCGCAGCCGACGCTGGCCAAGCCCATCAAGCCGACGGACAAGGCGCAGAGCGCGCTGAGGGCCAGGACGGCGAGCGTCGCGAACCCCGCGAACGTCGAGCAGATGGAGGTGAACAGCGCGAGCGCCGTTCACGTGACCGTTACGGCCGTGACCGTGGCGAGCGCGGTGAACGCCGTGAACGCAGCGATGCAGGCCAGAGCGAGGCCAATGGTTCAGGCCCCTATCCGGCTCAAGCCCAGGAAAATATCGCGGGAGCAGCTACTGAAAACGTAGCACCTGCTGCCTACGCAGTTGAGCGTCCCGCTTATGCCCCTGCGCCTGTATCTGCCCCGGTGTCTGCACCAGCAGCCAGGCCAGTTGCTCAGGCAAACGGTCAAAGCGCTCCGCGCGCCATGCCCAAGGTGGCCAGCTACGCGCTGCCACTGAACGACATGGCCGAGGTAGCCAACAGCTCCGGTCTGCAGTGGGTTAACTCCAACCCCGACAAGATCGCCGCAGTGCAAGCCCAGATCGCCGCCGAGCCCAAGCCAACGCACATCCCACGCGAGCGCCCACCGGCCTTAGTGATTGACGACAGCCCGTTGGTGCTGGTAGAGACCAAGCGCGATCTGCGCAACATGACTTTGCCTTTCGAGGCAGCAGCGCAGCAGCAACAATAACTGCCGCAAGTCTCTAGTCCAAGCCGTCAGTGGCAACGCTGACGGCTTTTTTTGTTTGTCCGTCATGTGATCCGATGCCGGCAAGGTTTGCCACATACATACTGCAGCGTTTCTGGTTAGGCGCTTGACGTGCTGAGGGTGCCGGGCTATGGCTTCGCTTTGTACGCACAGTGAGGTGTTTGTCATCCGCCCTCATACTGGGGTACCAGAAATCGGTCGGCTGACAAACACCTCACTGTGCAGCGACCACCGTAGCGCGCTACCGGTATTGAACACGACGGCTTGCCGAAGACTACGGGTAGTGCGCTACCTTGGTTGCAGGCGATAAAGCGTGTGCCGAACGACCGATTTCTGGTACTCCAGTATGAGGGCGTTTGGCATACGCTTTGTCGCCCGTAGCGACACCAGCTAAGTCATCAACGCCCAATCAACCAACCCTTCAAGCAAAGCAGG
>JAAFIP010000010.1 GCA_013297865.1 Polaromonas sp.
CCTCCAGCCGTGTTTGCCGCGCGCTATGTGCAGCATGCTGCACATAGCGCATCAACCTCGCAATCAAGTACGATTGCATCCCCGGACTCTGAATCAATGCGTAGCTGATCTTGGGGGCAGGTCATAGGAGCTTAACTATGAATCTAAAGCCCATTCAATTACTGATAAAGATCAACGAAAAATTTAATTTATGACGATGGGAGCGTCATAAATCTTTCCCGTCGAATTAAAAAAGCTTCCACCGACAAAACACTGTTTTTGCTGCAGTATGAATCCTCGTGCGCTGTCTACGTGAATTAATCTGAGTTGGTCTTGAGACATAGGAACACGCCACCAACGACCAGAACGGCTGTAATGCGGCTCCTCAATAAGGTATTTCAACCAAACCTGGTTGCAAAGCTTGCATCTCTGAAGCGAAACTTCGGCTCCATTGGTATCGTTTCCTAATTCGGTTATCTCATAGTCAAGATAACTGAAAGGGGGAGTTTGGCATTTGCATGTTCCAGGCATTTTCAGCACCCGTTGGTTCGAATTTCATTGTCGCTGCGAAAATCGTTTCTTCAATTCGTCGTTACTACCACATCGATGTCGCTCTTTTGCCCATTCATTAACCATGCGTGGAACCCCGCGGCTTATTGTCATAAAAGCTTCACGTAATGAAGCTTTGTAGCTATCATCCACATATTTTTCATCCTCATCGATGCAGAAATTCCTAGTTCCAGATGCTGTTTCTGGCGAAGCAGTAAGAAACCATGCAATGTGCTCCCGTGAAAAATGAACATATCCCGAGGCCAACTTATATATCTCCTTCGCCCATGGGTTTTTGATAGCAAATATTTCTTGCAACCTAGCATCATTCATAGGCTTACCTAAATCATCCTTAATTTTCCTGAGCTCCTGACCTTCGTAGATTTTTGTAGCGATCTCATGTGGATCAGCCATTAAAGCAATTCCATTAAATCGCAGCAGATTGTCTAATTGCATTCTTAGAATTCCAGCAGCACACATGTATCCACCGCTAGCTGTTATTTGCACAAATCCTTTTATTAGAACAACTGATCGATTCAAAACAGTAAGAGCAATTAGATCGCAAGGAAATATATCTTTGCAGCATTTGGATAACAGTGACTTGCCCGCTTCTTCATGCAGGGGTCTTAGATCATTTAAATTCATATTTACAGATTGCATCCTAAAGTAAAGGCAAATGTTTTACTATAAATTCAATAACAACTCTTGATGAATCTTTATAGCCTGAGCCCTGATTAAATCAATACCTGCAATACTTTAAAGGCATGGGAAATATTTGTCCTCCCAAGCAAGCGGTAAGCGAGCGGTCGGTTTCACAGACCTTTCGTAAAACCGTGCTTACAATGCAATGAAGATTGTTTATGGTCCTGATAGATTAACTTAGAGTATTTCAATGCGAATCCTTGCCCTTTTGTGTTTCTCGTTAATTGCATGGTTCACTACATGTGCTAGCGCTCAAGTCGACCCATCTGCGCAACCAATCCACAACGTTGCTCCCCCGGCCACTGAACCTAACTGGCGACCAACACCAGAGCAAAAAGACATTGTTGGAAAAACAACTTTGGAATACTTCGCAGCAAAGGATAGCGGCCGCGCTGAAGACGCGTACAGTCAGCTGTCGCCGCGGCAGAAGCAAAATCTTCCTTTCGACAGTTTTAAACAAATATTGAATGAATTCAACATCAAGTCAGGAAAAGTAGAAGGCAGGCAGCTTAGAGCCATTACTTGGTACAAAGATTCTCCTAGGGCGGGTCCTGGGTTGTACGTTGCTGTAGACTATTCGAGCCAGTATCCAAACCTAGCGCTTCACTGTGGCTATGTGGTTTGGCAGGAACAAGCAAATGGTAGCCTTCTGCTCATTCGAGAAGAGGTCAACGTTATAGACAATGTAACGATGGCTAAACTGAAGCCAGAAGCTATTGAAAATGCCAGGAAGCAATTTCGGTGCTAAGTCATTAATCGCACTGAATTGCGCCCAGTTGTTCAGACATCCGAGCGTTCTTATTTCGCGCGTCTCAAATTAAACTCCACATCTTCAAGCATCTGCCAGGGTGAAGCGATGGGAGCGTGTCGATGAAAAAATCGCAGAAAGGCGCGGTGACCATCTCTAAGTCACTGCTTACGGTGACGCGTGTTTTCGGAGATTTTTTGCAGCGACATGTCCCATCGCCCGTCCAGGGTGAACTTCAGCTACAAAAGCTTTGCAGCGGGCTGTTAAAGACAACAAAAAACAACCAGAACACTAAAAAATCAATAGCTGCTCCCGCGATATTCCATTGGCCTGGCAGCCCAAAAGCCTTATAAAACTACGCCTTGTCACGCAAACTGCGGCTCAACAGCATGACTGGAATCAGGCCCACAGCTACCAACGCCAAACAAGGCAGCGCAGCCTCGCCCAGCCGCTCATCACGCGCCAGCTGATAGGCCATCACCGCCAGCGTATCGTGGTTAAAAGGGCGCAATACCAAAGTAGCAGGCAGCTCTTTCATCACATCGACAAAGACCAACAAAGTAGCCACCAAAGTAGAGCGGCGCAGCAAAGGCCAGTGCACGCGGCGCATCAGGGCCAGGCCGGTGACGCCCAGGGTGCGGGCGCTGTCGTCCATGGACAGAGGCACGCGGCTGTAGCCGCTTTGGATGCTCTGCAGGGCCACGGCACTGAATCGCACCAGGTAGGCCCACACAACACCCAGCACAGTGGCCGTAACCACATAGCCCACGCCCCAGCTGGGCTGCGCGGCCTGCAGCGCGCCCACGGGGATGAGCAGGCCCACGACGATGACCGCACCCGGCACGGCGTAGCCCATGCCTGCAAGCTGCACCACGCCGCGCGACAGCACATTGGGCGAGCGGCGCACCGTGAAAGCCATGGCCAGAGCCATGCTCACTGCCAATGCGGCGGCCAGGCTGGCCAGCTTGACGCTGTTGAACGCCCATGCGCCAAAGGCTGCCCATGGCAAGGGCGCATCGGCACTACCCCAGCCAGCCATCAAAGGCCGCAACATGAACAACACCGGCAGCACAAAGCCCAACAACACCGGCGTGCCGCACACCAGCCACGCGGCCAGCAGATGCCTGCCGCGCAGGGCCACGGGCCGCGCCTCGGCGCTGCCTGCGCGCGCGCCCTTGTTGGCGGCAAAGCGCATTTTGCGCTGTGCATGACGCTCCAGTTTCAGTAGCACGGCCACGATCACCAGCAAGGATACTGCCAGTTGCGCAGCCGCAATGCGGTTGTCCATAGCGAGCCAGGCCTTGTAGATGCCTGCGGTAAAGGTCTGGATGCCGAAATAGCTGGACACGCCAAAGTCGGCCAGGGTTTCCATCAGCGCCAGCGCCACGCCAGCGGCAATGGCCGGGCGGGCCAGTGGCAAAGCGATGGTTTTGATGCGGCGCTTGAGCGGCGCGCCCAGCAGGCGCGCAGCCTCCATCAGCAAGGTGGCGCGCTCGGCCAGTGCAGCGCGCGCCAGCAGATAGACATACGGATACAGCGTGACCACAAACACCAGCACCGCGCCGCCCAGGCTGCGCACCTCGGGTAGCACGCGGCCCTGCACGCCCAGCGCGCTGCGGATGAAGGTTTGCGCAGGGCCTGCGTATTGCAGAAAGTCGGTGTACGCGTAGGCCACCACATAGGCAGGCATGGCAATGGGCAGCAGCAGCGCCCACTCAAAGGTTTTACGGCCCGGAAAGTCAAACAGCGTCACCGCGCAGGCCGTAGCCGCGCCCAGCAGGCCCACACCGACAGCCACCATCAGGCACAGCGCAATCGACGTGAGCGCGTACTGCGGCAGCACCGTGCGGGCCATCTCCACCAGGATCTGCCCGCTCTCGGCATCGACCTGCAACACCGACCCCAACACGGCCAGCACCGGCAGCACGATGAGGGCTGCAATAAGCAGGAGGGGGAGCTGGGCTAGGCGGTGCACTAATGGGAACGTTTTTTTATGCTTTAAGGGGGAGGGAACTTCCGGACGCGAAGGGCGCGAAGGTTACGCGAAGGACGCAAAAGGAAGTCAAAAAATACCAAAATTCAGTGTTGACGTTGTTTGAAGAAATTCAAAAATGAATTTTTTATTTTCATTTTCTTTCCCTTTCTTCTTTATCTTTTTTTGGTTTTTCCTTTTGCGTCCTTCGCGTAACCTTAGCGTCCTTCGCGTCCTGTCTTATATCTTCATGTCTCACGTGATTTACCCAATAAATACACGTCAATCTAAATGAGAATTATATTCATTTAAAATCCCCGCATGTTCCTGGATTTACAACACCTCGGCGTCCAATACCCTGGCCGTGCGCACAGCGCCGTGGCTGACGTGTCGTTTGGCTTGACTGCGGGGCAAATTGGCGTGCTGATTGGCCCCAGCGGCTGCGGCAAGACCACGCTGTTGCGCGCGGTGGCGGGGCTGGAGCGGCTGAGCGCGGGTGAGATTGTGCTGGCAGGCAGCACGGTCAGCACGGTCAGCCGGTCGATTGCGCCCGAAGACCGGCGCGTGGGCATGGTATTTCAGGACTACGCCCTGTTCCCGCATCTGGATGTGGGGCAAAACGTGGGCTTTGGCATTTATGACTGGCCCAAAAAAGAGCGCCAGGCCCGCGTGGGCGAGGTGCTGGACCTGGTGGGCCTGGGCGATGTGCGCCGCCGCTATCCGCATGAGCTCTCGGGTGGCCAGCAGCAGCGTGTGGCGCTGGCCCGGGCGCTGGCACCCAAGCCGCAGCTCCTGCTGCTGGACGAGCCGTTTTCGAATCTTGACGTGGACCTGCGCGAGCGCCTGGCCCACGAAGTGCGCGGCATCTTGAAAGCCGCAGGTGCCACGGCCTTGTTTGTCACCCATGACCAGCTCGAGGCCTTTGCCATCGGCGATGTGATTGGCGTGATGCACGAAGGCACGCTGCACCAGTGGGCCGATGCCTACACCCTCTACCACCGCCCTGCCACCCGCTTTGTGGCTGACTTCATTGGCCACGGCGTGTTTGCCAAGGCGCAGGTGGAGCTGCACAGCGAAGACGGCGGCATCCACAAACACGTCGTCACGCCTCTGGGTGAGCTGCACGACATCAGCCCTGCGGTGCTGGAGGCGCTGCAAATTGGCGAGGTGGATGTGCTGCTGCGCGCCGACGATATCATCCACGACGACGCCTCTCCCGTGCAGGCGCAGATCGTGCGCAAGGCCTTTCGTGGCAATGAATTTCTCTACACACTAAAACTCAAAACCGGCGAAACCGTGATGGCCCATGTGCCCAGCCACCACGACCACAAGCTGGGCGAATGGATTGGCATCAAGCCCGAGGTGGATCACGTGGTGACGTTTGCAGCGCACTAAGCAGCTGCTAAAACTGCTGCAGGAAATTGGCACCTACGCTCTGCAACTTGGTAGGGCGACCTTCGGGTTTGCACATATCAGCCGTGCGAAACCCCGGGGTTGCCATGCCGTCTTTGATTTTGACGATATCGTAATCGACACCGCAGCTTTGCACAGGCTTCATGAACAGGCAGCTGCTGCCTGATACATCGCGCTGCACCGCCACCTCAAATTTACCGTCTGCGCACTGTTTGGCCGCCTGCGCGCCGCGGGGGCTGTCCAGGGTAAACAGGATTTTGCTGAAAGTCACTTTGGCCTCCACCGCATCAGCCACGTCTTTGACTGGACCACCCATTTCAACCCCGCCAATAAAGACAAAGCTGTACAAAGGCTGCCTGCATTGGCCGTCTGCAAAGAATTTGTACTGCGTGGTGTGGCCTTGTGGTCCAAACAGGTAAATGCGCTGCACATGGGATATATCCTGTGTAGGGCCCAATGCCAGTGAAGTACATGGTGCACTGGTCCATTCACTGGGGCCGTTCTGCGCATACGCCGTGGTCTGCTGACACAGCAGCATCAAAAAAACAGCCATAGCGCCTAGCAATTTAGACATCATCATAAAAATCTCCTTGGTAGAAAGAACAAAAAATAGGGTGGCATCAGTACAGGTGGCACATCACATCCGCACGGACGCAATGCACCAGGCTGCACAGCTGGTCACCACTGGACAACACCTGACTCGTTGAAGAAACCGCCTGTGGGGCCATCAGCGGGCAAGGTAGCCAGGCGCAGCGCCACCAGTGCGGCTTGCTCGGGGGTGTTGGGTGCATCCGCGCCGCCCATGTCGGTGCGCGTCCAGCCGGGGCACATGGCATTGACCTTGATACCGTCATCACGCAAGGCCTTGGCCAACAGACCCGTTACGCCATTGAGCAGTGTTTTCGACAGACGGTACGGTGCTCCTTCGGTGGCGCCATAGATGGATGCTGGGTTGACCATCTCGCTGATGGATCCCACAGCACTGGACACATTGACCACACGTGCACCACCTGCGGCTTTGAGCAAAGGGAACAGCGCTTGTGTCAAGTGCAGTGGGCCAAAGGCGTTGACCTGAATCGACTGGTCAATATCTGCCTGCTGGGCGCTCATGATGGAGTCGCTGTAGCCCAGGAAGATACCTGCATTGTTGACCAGCACATCGAGCTTGGTATAACGCGCCGACAGTGCTTTAGCGGCTTGCTGAATGGATGCGGTGCTTGCCACATCCAGCGCCAGGGCCTCAGCACTGCCGCCAGCGGCTTCAATGGTGCGGACGACCTCGGCCGATTTTTCTGCATCTCGCGCTGCCACCAGGACGTGAAAGCCTTGCGCAGCCAGACGCTGCGCAATGGCACGGCCAATGCCGCGGTTAGCGCCTGTGACCAAAGCGGTTTTTAAACTAGTTGGTGCGTTAAACATGATGTGTTCCTTTGTTGATGGATGAACTTTACGCAGCAGCATCGTCTTTGATAAGATAGCAAATAAATTACAAACTGTATTCAAAATGAAGACAATCGAATTGATCACGCTACGTGCACTGAGCACCCTGGAGACGGTGGCCATGGAAAGCAGCTTTTCCGAGGCCGGGCGCAAGCTGGGTTTACCCCGTGCCGTGGTCAGCCAGATGATTGCGCAGTTGGAAGCTCAGGTTGACGCCAAGTTGTTCAGGCGCACTACACGCAAGGTGGTACTGACAGAGCATGGCGAGGCGCTGATTGCGCGCATTTCTCCGGCGCTGGCTGACATCCGCGCAGGCTTGCTAAGCACGCGCGCACAAAGTGGCAACCTGGCAGGTGATGTGCGCCTGTCTGTCAGCCATGCATTGGGGCGGCATTTTGTGCTGCCTGCATTGCCTGCGTTTCGCGCTCAATATCCTGAAGTGCGAGTGGAGGTATTGCTGGCTGATGGACTGGATGATCTGATTGTGGAAAGCCTGGACTTGACCATCCGCATGGGAGAACTGCCCGACAGCAGCATGGTCGCCAAGCGTTTGGGCACCCTGCCCGTAGTGCTGGTGGCTTCCAGCAATCTATTGGCCACGCTGGGAACACCTAAAACACCGGAAAAACTTAGAGCCTGTCCCGCCATTGGCTTTCGCATCCCGGGAAGTGGCAGCTTGTATCCATGGAAATTCGAAACTAAAGGTGAGCGTGTCGCCGTGGTGCCCGAACGATTGAACACCATTTGCAATTCAATGGAAGGTGTCGTGGATCTTGTACGCCAGGGCCAAGGCATTGCCGCTGTGCCGCGTTATCTGGTAGAAAAAGACATTGCATCGGGAGACTTGAAAATACTGCTGGAGCGCTACAAACTGCCCAGCATACCGGTGCATTTATATTTCGCCAGCCGGGCGCACATGGCTCGGCGTGTCAGACTACTGGCAGATCACTTGAGCGAATCGATCAAACGAATGATGGCAGCCTGATATTTCGGCACTACGGCTGCCAGCAGGGTCGTCAAGGCCTTCGGCGTTGCGGTTGTGAACACATGTGAACTGTGTGAAACCAGCGTGAAGTGCATGTTGTGGCGATAATTGCAGCATACTTTCACGTTAGCACTGCATGCCCTCAGACACCACCGCACCGCCCACCTCGCTGCTTCAACGCTTGTTGTCTCCACCTTGGCCCATGCGCATAGTCAAAGCGCTGGCTGCTGCATTGGCCCTGGGTGTGGTGGCATTGGGCGTGGCCACGCTGGTGGTCTACCCGCAGTTGCCCGATCTGGACACGCTAACCCATTACCAGCCCAAGCAGCCCCTGCGCGTGTTCACCTCCGACGGTGTGCAGATAGGGGGCTTTGGCAGCGAGCGGCGCGTGTACCAGCGCATCGACCAGATCCCCAAGCTCATGAAAGACAGCCTGGTCGCCATCGAAGACGCGCGATTTTACGAGCACCGCGGCGTCGACCCCATCAGTGTGGTGCGGGCGGTGGTGTCGGTGGTCTCTGGCGGCACGGTGCGCCGCATCCAGGGCGGCTCCACCATCACGCAGCAGGTGGCGCGCACCTTTTTGCTCAACCGCGAGCGCACATTCTCACGCAAGTTCAAGGAAGCGCTGCTGTCGCTGCGCATTGAGTCGCAGCTCAGCAAGGACCAGGTGCTGGAGCTGTACATGAACGAGATTTACCTGGGATCGCGCGCCTATGGTTTTGAAGCAGCAGCGCAAACCTATTTTGGCAAAACCCTCGCTGCGCTCAGCCCCGCTGAATGCGCCATGCTGGCGGGCCTGCCGCAAAACCCGCAGCATGCAAACCCCTTGAGCAATCTGGAGCGTGCACAAGCACGCCAGCGCATTGTGCTGGCCAGCATGTTCAGGCAAGGCGTGATCAACGAGGCGCAGTACGAAGCAGCCAAGGCAGAGCAACTCGTCATACGCAAATCCAACACCAAAGAACTGCATGCCGAGTTTGTGGCCGAGGCCGCCCGCCAGCAGGTGTTTGCCCAGTTTGGTGAGAAGGCCTACACCCAGGGCTTTGACGTGGTCACCACCCTGGTGGCCGCAGAACAGCAAGCCGCCTACCAGGCCCTGCGCCGCACGTTGATTGAGCATGCGCAGCGCCAGCCCTGGCGCGGCCCCCAAGGCAACGAAACCCTGCCTGCCCAGCTGGCAGACGACGACCCAGCCATCGCCCAAGCGCTGAGCGATATTGATGACGACGAAGACCTGCGCGCCGCCATCGTCACTGCAGCCAGCCCCAGCGCGGTCACCGCAGTGTTGGCATCGGGCGAGGTCATCAAGATTGACAAAGCTGGCCTGCGTTTGGTGCAGACCGGCCTGGGGCCCAAGGCGAGCAAGGCGCTGGCGATTGGGCGCGGCTCCATCGTGCGGGTGCTGCAGCAAGGCAAGGGCTGGCTGTTGACACAATGGCCTCAAGCCGAAGGGGCCATGGTGGCGCTGAACCCTGCTACCGGCGAAGTGCGCGCCCTGGTGGGCGGCTTTGACTTCGTGCAAAACGAGTTTAACCATGCCACGCAGGGCTGGCGTCAGCCCGGCTCCAGCTTCAAGCCCTTCATCTACGCCGCTGCGCTGGACCACGGTGTAATGCCAGAGACCCTGGTTAACGACATGCCGCTCGCCAATGTGGGCAACTGGGACCCGGGCAACTCTGACGGCAGCACCGATGGCCCCATCAGTGTGCACGAGGCACTGGCGCGCTCCAAAAACCTGGTCACGATCCGGCTGGTGCAGCTGCTGGGCGCACCGGCGATGCGCGAGTGGACGGCCCGCTTTGGCTTTGATATCAAGCGCCAGCCCGATAACCTGACCCTGGCCCTGGGCACCGGCGCCACCACGCCGCTACAGCTGGCCAGCGCCTACGGCGTGCTGGCCAACGGCGGCTACCTGCTGCCCGCCACGCTGATCCGCAGCGTGACCGACAGCAAAGGCCAGGTCATTTTCAAAGCCCCCAGCTACGCACCCAACGAAAGCCTGCGCGTCATCAGCGAGCGCAACGCCTTTATCACCAACACCATGCTGCAGGAAGTCACCCGCTCAGGCACCGCCGCCCGCGCCCAGGCTACGCTCAAGCGCCCCGACCTCTACGGCAAAACAGGCACCACCAATGACGTGGTGGACGCCTGGTTTGCAGGCTTTCAGCCCGGCCTGGTGGCTGTGGTGTGGCTGGGCTACGATACCCCACGCAGCCTGGGCAGCCATGCCTCGGGCGCATCGCTGGCCCTGCCCGCGTGGATTGAGTTCATGGCCAATGCGCTGAAGAATGTGCCCGTCAAAGAGCTGGCTGCGCCCGCTGACGTGATCAAAATAGACGGCAACTGGCGCTACAGCGACTGGGCACTGGGCGGAGGCATCATCAGCCTGGGCCTGGACGACCAGCCCGTCGGACCGACGTTGATTGCGCAGCCTCCTGCTTTGCAATCTACATCCCCGCTTCCACCCTCCCCCACAGCACCCTCTGCGCCGCAGTCTTCATCGCCAACCATCGCAATACCTCTGCCATCACCTGCACAGTAAGCGCGTTGTCTCGCGCCAGCATCGACAGTGCAGCCAAGCCTCAGCCGCGTGACAGCGCCTGCGTCACCGTAGCCTGCAGATCGGCAGCCCAGGCCCGGCGGTCGCGCTGCCCTGCGTGCTGCAGCTCGGTGAAACACACCATGGCCTGCACGCTGGGCGAGGACAGCAGCCGCCACACCGAGGTGAGCAGGGTGTCATCGTCTACATAGGCGGGTGTAAGGCTCAACTGGCCAGTGGCAGGGTCTTGGTAGCGCAGCGCCACGGCCTGCACCGGCGCGTGGGCTGAGATGGCCGCCTGGATCAGGTTAGCATGAAATGGCAACACCACCGAGCCGTCGCTGGTGGTGCCTTCAGGAAACACCGCGATGATGCTGGTGACCTGGCTGTTGGCTGAGGCGTCCACATCGGCATGCAAAGCTTCGGCAATATGGTGCACCACGCGCAGCGCGTCGCGGCGCGAGGCGCGTTCGATGTACAGCGTGCCTGCATTGGTAGCCAGCCAGCCGATCAGCGGCCAGCGCTTGATCTCAGCCTTGGAGACAAAGCGCACCGGCTGCACCGCCAGCATGACCAGAATGTCGAGCCAGGAGATATGGTTGGCCACCACCAGCAGCGGCCCGCTGGTGACGGGGCTGCCCTGTGTGCGCAGGTCTACCTTGAGGATGCGCAAAAACCGCTGCGCCCACTGGGCCACATGCTGCGCGTTGCTTTGCGGTGTGCTGGGGCTAAAGCGCGTGGCAATGGTGTACATGCCATGCAGCAGATGTGCCACGCAGCGCAGCGCGATCAGCACTGCGCGCAATTGGATCAGCAATCGTTGCATTTTTTAGAGGTAAATCGGGCTGTAGGCCAATAGAATATCGCGGGAGCAGCTATAAAATTAATAGTAATTGACTATACCAAAAATCTCTGCGGTGCGTGCGCTGTAACCAGCCAGGGCCTGCAAAGCCCATGCGCCCTTATGCTGTGAGCTCATGCTTTGAACTCATAGGCCACATGCCCCGACACCACCGTACAGCGCACCTGGCCCTGCATCTGCATGCCGCCCATGTCGTGCGCAAACGGCGTGTGCTTGCCTTGGCTGGTCAGCACATCGCTGCCCACGCTCCACTGCACCTGGGGGTCAAACACACACACATCGGCCACACCGCCAGCCACCAGCTGGCCCAGGCTCGCCTGAAGCGTGCCCAGCGACGCGCCCAGCACTTTGGCAGGCTGGCTGGTGACACATGCCAGCGTTTGCGCCAGGCTATGGCCCCGGGCCTCGCCCCACTTGAGCGCCAGGCCCAGCAGCAGCTCCAGGCCGGTGGCGCCTGGCTCGGCCTCGGCAAAGGGCAGGTTTTTGGCATCGGCTTCGACAGGGTTGTGGTCGCTGACCAGGGCGTCGATGGTGCCGTCGGCCAGCGCGGCCTGCAGAGCGTCGCGGTCGCGCTGCTGGCGCAGTGGCGGGCTCAGGCGGGCGCGGCTGTCAAAGTAGCCGATATCGCTTTCGGTCAGATGCAGTGAGTTGATGCTGACATCGCAGCTCACTTGCAGGCCCTCGGCCTTGGCGGCGCGCACCAGCTCCACGCCCTGGGCGCTGCTGATGCGGCACAGATGCACGCGCGGGCCAGACGCCTTGCCGCCCAGTGCGCGCATCAGCTCAAAAATGGTGTGCAGCGCAATTGTCTCGGCTGCCACAGGCACGCCGGCCAGGCCCAGCCGCGTGGCCAGCGCGCCGCTGGCGGCCACGCCCTTGCCCAGGTACAGCTCCTGCGGGCGCAGCCAGACGGTGTAGCCAAAAGTGGCGGCATATTGCATGGCGCGCTGCAGCACCTGGGTGTTGGCCAGCGGCACCTCGGCTTGGCCAAAGCCCACGCAGCCCGCCTCGGTCAGCTCGGCCATTTCGGTCAACACCTCGCCCTGCAGGCTGCGCGTCAGCGCACCCAAGGGGAACACGCGCGACTGGTGCAGCTTTTCAGCGCGAAACTTCAGCATCTCCACCAGGCCCGGCTCGTCCAGCACGGGGTCGGTGTCGGGCGGGCAGACCAGGGAGGTGACGCCGCCTGCCACCGCCGCGCCCAGCTCGCTCTCGAGCATGCCTTCGTGCTCATAGCCGGGCTCGCGCAGGCGGGCGCACAGGTCGATCAAGCCGGGGGCAACGATGCAGCCTGCAGCTTGGATGGTTTTGCTGGGCGCAAAGTCGGCAGGAATGTTTTGGATAGCCAAGATGCGACCCGCCGCAATGGCCACATCACACACCTGGTCGAAACCGCTGGCCGGGTTGATGACACGGCCGCCTTGGATCAGTATTTTCATTCTTGTAGTGTCCTCAATGTACGCTTGAAATTTATGCTTCGTTCCCAGCCACAATGCTCATCACCGCCATGCGCACCGCGATGCCAAAAGTCACCTGGGGCAGGATCACGCTTTGCTTGCCGTCCACCACATCAGAAGCAATCTCCACACCCCGGTTGATCGGGCCGGGGTGCATGACGATGGCGTCGGGCTTGGCCAGGCGCAGCTTCTCGGGCGTGAGGCCAAAGCTTTTGAAAAACTCCTGGCTCGAAGGCAGCAGCGCGCCGCTCATTCGCTCGTTTTGCAGGCGCAGCATGATGACCACGTCAGCATCCTTGATGCCCTCTTCCAGCGTGTGGCATACGCGCACACCCATTTGGCTGAGGTCGCCAGGCACCAGGGTTTTGGGACCTACCGCGCGCACTTCGGCGCAGCCCAGGGTGGTCAGCGCGTGGATATCCGAGCGGGCCACGCGGGAGTGCAGCACATCACCGACGATGGCCACCGTGAGGTTGGAAAAATCGCCTTTGTAATGGCGGATGGTGTACATGTCCAGCAGGCCCTGCGTAGGGTGGGCGTGGCGGCCATCGCCTGCGTTGACCACATGTACATGCGGCGCGACATGCTGGGCGATCAAATAGGGCGCGCCCGACTCGCTGTGGCGCACCACAAAAATATCAGCAGCCATGGCGCTCAGGTTGGCAATCGTGTCCAGCAGGGACTCGCCCTTGCTGGCGGATGAGCGGGCGATGTCCAGGTTGATCACGTCAGCTGACAGGCGCGTGGCTGCGATCTCAAAGGTAGTGCGGGTGCGCGTGGAGTTTTCAAAGAACAGGTTGAACACACTCTTGCCGCGCAGCAAAGGCACTTTTTTCACTTCACGGTCGCTCACGCTCACAAAGTTGGCGGCGGTATCCAGGATGTGGGTCAGAATGGCTTTGGGCAGACCTTCGGTAGACAGCAGGTGGATCAGTTCACCGTTTTTGTTGAGCTGCGGGTTGCGTTTGTAGAGCATTGTGGTGTGCCTCTTTTGTTGTGTGTTTTAGGGTTTGGCGCTGCTGTGCACCTGAAAGCTCAGCGTACCGTCGTCGCTGCGCGCCAGGGCCAATTGCTGCTCTGGCGGCAGTGCCACGCGGGCCGCAGCAAAGCTGGCCTCGATCGGCAGCTGCCTGCCACCGCGGTCTACCAGCACGGCCAGCTGCACCTTGGCCGGGCGGCCAAAGTCAAACAGCTCGTTGAGCACCGCGCGGATGGTGCGCCCGGTGTAGAGCACGTCGTCCAGCAAGATGATGTCGGCCCCGTTCACATCAAACGGAATCTGCGTCTGCGCGCTGCTGGCCAGGCCGCGCTGGGCAAAGTCATCGCGGTGCATGGCAGACGAGATCACGCCAGGTTTACCCGGCAGGCCAAGATCTTTGTGCAGCGCCTGCGCCAGCCACGCGCCGCCCGAGGTGATGCCCACCAGTTGGGTGTTGGCACTGCGCAAACTGCGCACGCCCTTCAGTAGCTCCGTATACAAAGCCGGCGCATTGAGCATTAACGCACTCATGGAATGTCCCTTAAAAATTGTTCCAGGATGATACGCGCCGATTCGGCGTCCAAATCTTTGGCGCCCTGGGCCGCGGCCTCTACGCTGCTGTAGCGTTCGTCCACCTCGTGCACCGGCAAATGAAAGCGGCCAGCCAGCTGGCGCGCAAAGCGCTGGGCACGCTGGGTCATGTCGTGGGCATTGCCATCGGGGTGGCGCGGCACGCCCACCACCAGTGCGTCGGGCTGCCATTGCTGGATCAGCTGGGCTATCGGCGCAAAGCGCGCGTCGCCTTCGGCGTGGATGGTTTTCAGCGCCTGCGCCGAGCGGGTCAGGCGGTTGCCCACTGCCGTGCCTGTGCGGCGGGTGCCAAAGTCAAAGGCTAGAAAAGATTGGTGGGCGGCTGAAACCGATGTCGTCATGGCGGCCACCCCGCTCATGCGTGCCCCGCCTCGGGAGAGATCATCCATTCCTGCAGGCCCAGCAGGCCCAGCGCCTTGGTGTAGCGCTGCTCTACGGGCGTATCAAAGATGACGCTGGCATCAGCGCCTACGGTGAGCCAGGCGTTCTCGGCCAATTCGCTCTCCAGCTGGCCTTCGCCCCAGGATGAGTAGCCCAGCGAGATCAGCACCTTGCGTGGCCCGGCGCCGCTGGACAGGGCTTCGAGCACGTCTTTGGAGGTGGTCATCTCCAGCCCGCCGGGGATCATCATGGACGAGGCGTAGAACGAGGGTTTGTCGTCAATCACCTGGTCGTCGCTGACGGTGTCGCCCCCGGCGTTGATCACGGGCACGCTGCCATCATGGGGTGTCAGGGGCACGGCCTGCATGTCGGCAAAGGTGACGCTGCTGGCGGTCTGCTGTTCGTGCAGCACAAAGCCGCGTTCGGTATGCATGGGGCCGCCGTCGTACACGGGGGAGTTGGTCAGGTCTTCGCGGCGCAGCGGCAGGTCGACTTTGGCAAACAGGGTCGGCAGCTTGAGGTCGCTGGGTTTGTTGATGACTATGCCCAAAGCACCGCGCTCGGTGTGTTCGCACAGATAGACCACAGATTTGGCAAAAGTAGCATCCTCCATGCCGGGCATGGCGATCAGGAAGTGGTGGGTCAGGTTGATGGGGTGCTGCTCGGAAGCCATACCATGATTTTACGCGCTCGTTGGCTTGTAACAGTGTCTTGTGTGGGAGTTTCTTGTCACTATGATTTTTGTAGCTGCTCCCGCGGGTTTTTATTGGGCTGGAGGGCTATTTAGCTTATAAAAAGAGCTGGTTTTGCGGTTTGTCACTGCTTGGATAGGGTGTGGGTTGACTTAGCGTTGATTGCTTAGCCAGTGTGGCTGCGGGCGACAAAGCGTATGCCAAACGCCCTCATACTGGAGTACCAGAAATCGGTCGTTCGGCACACGCTTTATCGCCTTCACACACGGTAGCGCACTACCGGTATTGAACACAAAGACAGCCCGGCGACTACGGGTAGCGCTCTACCATTTTTGCTGCACGGCTGGGGCTGTCTTGCCCGGCCGATTTCTGGTACCCCAGTATGAGGACGGGCAAGATAGACCCAGTCGGGCGTACACAAACCCCTGTGAACTACTCTCATGCTCAAAACGGTTTCACCGGCGTACCAAGCAGATGTCTCAGTTTTCTGCCCAGGGCTCTTGGCTCTTGGCTCTTGGCTCTTGGCTCACGGCTCTTGGCTCTTGGCTCACGGCTCTTGGCTCACGGCTGACAGCTCACAATCCCCAATCCCCGAGCAAGTATTGAAAATACGGCACACTAGTAGGTACTACTTACATACTCCTGCAACATGCCCTCCACTATCCCCCTCGGTCTCATGTGGTTTCGCCGCGATCTGCGTGCGGACGACAACGCTGCACTTTGCCACGCCCTGCAACGCTGCCAGAAGGTCGTTTGCGTGTTCGTGTTCGACCAGGAAATCCTGGACCCACTGCCCCGCGCTGATCGGCGCGTGGAGTTCATCCGTGAGTCGCTGGTCGACTTGGATGGCCAACTGCGCAAGCTGCAGCCCAAGGTCAAGCAAGCCATGTTAGTGGTGCGGCACGCCTGGGCTAGAGACGAGATTCCGCGCCTGGCCAAAGAGTTTGGCGCTGGCGCAGTGTTTACCAACCACGACTACGAGCCCACAGCACTGGTGCGCGATGCGCTGGTGCGCGACGCATTGCACAAAGACGGTATTGCGTTGCACACATTCAAAGACCATGTGATTTTTGAGCGCGAAGAGGTGCTTACCCAGGGCAATAAACCGTATGGTGTGTTCACACCCTACAAAAATGCCTGGCTCAAAAAACTCACCGATGACAGCTTGAGGCCCTACCCCTGCGAGGCCCATGCCCAGTCGCTGCAAGCTGCCCCTGCAGAGTATGCACAGAGCGTACCCAGCCTGGCAGACATCGGTTTTGAGAAAACCAATCTGTCCACCCTCAGCATCCCCACCGGCAGCAGCGGAGCCCGGGCGCTGTTTGAGGACTTTTTTGACCGCATGGACAGCTACCACGAGACGCGCGACTACCCTGGCGTCAAAGGCCCCAGCTACCTGAGCGTGCACCTGCGCTTTGGCACGGTGTCCATCCGCAAGCTTTGCGCTACTGCTTACCAGCGGGTGCTGGCGGGCAGCGAGGGTGCCAAGATCTGGCTCAGTGAGCTGATCTGGCGTGACTTTTATGTGCAGATCCTGGCCAATTTTCCGCAGGTGGCGCGTGGCAGTTTCAAGAGCGACTATGACGCCATCCAGTGGGAGCGCGGGCCCAAAGCAGAGGCGCTGTTCAAGGCCTGGTGTGAGGGCCGCACGGGCTATCCCATCGTGGACGCTGCCATGTTGCAACTGAATCAGACCGGCTATATGCACAACCGCCTGCGCATGGTGGTGGCGAGTTTTCTGACCAAGGACCTGGGGCTGCACTGGCGCTGGGGAGAGCGATATTTTGCCGAGAAGCTCAACGACTTTGACCTGTCCGCCAACAACGGGGGCTGGCAGTGGGCGTCCAGCAGCGGCTGCGATGCGCAGCCTTACTTTCGTATTTTTAACCCCAGCAGCCAGAGCGAACGCTTTGACGCGCAGGGCAAGTTCATTCGCCGCTATCTGCCGCAGCTGGCCAAGCTGCCCAACAGCGCGCTGCATGCCCCATGGGATGCCAAGCCGCTGGAGCTGCAGGCTGCAGGTGTGGAGCTGGGCAAAGACTACCCGCATCGCGTGGTCAAGCACGACGAAGCGCGTGCGCTGACTTTGCAGCGTTATGCAGTGGTGAAAAAGGTCAGCCAGTAGGCATGAGCGCGCAGGTCGAGGCCTGCGCTTGCACAGCGCATTACGCTGGCATGTGCTCTGTGGTGTAGCGGCGAATCAGGCTGAGCAGCTCTTCTTCAGAGTAGGGCTTGCCCAGATAGTGGTTCACGCCCAATGCCATTGCATGCTCGCGGTGCTTTTCGGCAATGCGCGAGGTAATGGTGATGATGGGCAACCCTGCCAGGCGCGGATCGGCTTTGATGTTGCGCACCAGATCAAAACCGTCCATGCGCGGCATCTCGATGTCCGACAGCACGACAGCAGGCAGCTCCTCGGCCAGGCGCTCCAGGGCCAGCAGGCCGTCTGCCGCCAGGGCTACGCGGTAGCCTTCGCGCTGCAGCAGGCGCTGCGTGACACGGCGCACCGTGATCGAGTCGTCCACCACCAGGATGAGCGGAATCTGCGGCGCAGACACCGAGGCCGGGTTGGCTGGCACCAGAGGCACCACCGGGGCCGCGTCGCCCGACAGATCGCGTGCGACCACATCGGTTACCCCATCGGCCAGCACATGGGCCTCGGCCTTGTCGGCGCTGAGCGAGCGTGCCTGCTCGCCATACACTGCAGCCAAAGCAACCGGGTTGTAGATCAGGGCCACGGCACCCGAGGCCAGCACGGACATGCCAGCCAAACCGGGCAGGCGTGAGAGCTGGGGACCAAGGTTTTTCACCACGACTTCCTGGTTGCCCAGCACTTCGTCCACGTGGGCCACGATGCGTTGGCCTGCGCTGCTGAAGACGATGACAGGAATGGTCTTGCCTGCTACGGCATCGCTGGCGCGCGAGTGCTGCAGCAGTGCGCCCGACCAGAAGAAGGGCAAGGCCGTGCCGTCCAGGTCATAGCGGCCAGAGTTATAGGCGGCCTGCAGATCTTTCTGGGTTGCGCGGCGTACGGTTTCTACCAGGTTGGCGGGCACGCCCACCGACAGGTTGCCCACACGCAGCATCACCACCTGCGTCACCGCCGTGGTCAGTGGCAACACCAGTTTGAAGTTGGTGCCCTGGCCTGCTGAGGTGCTGGTCTCGATACGGCCACCCAGCGCCAGTACTTCCGAGCGCACCACGTCCATGCCGATGCCGCGGCCAGAGAGCTCGGTCACTTGCGTGGCGGTGGTAAAGCCTGGTGTGAAAATCAGGTTGGCAGCTTCGTTGTCGTCCACGGTCTGCTCGTTGGTGAGCAGGCCCTGGGCCTGGGCACGCTCACGGATGCGTGTCAAGTCCAGGCCAGCGCCGTCGTCGCGGAACTCAACCGAGATGTCGTTGCCTTCCTGGTGCAAGCTGATGGTGATCTGGCCATTGGCATCCTTGCCTGCAGACACGCGGGCCTGGGCTGCTTCAATGCCGTGGGCCACGCAGTTGCGCAGCAAGTGTTCAAACGCGGGGGTCATGCGGTCGAGCACGCCACGGTCCATCTCAATGGAGCCCCCCAGAATGTCCAGCTTGACCTGCTTGTTGGCGTCTTTGCCAGCCTGGCGCACGACACGGTACAGGCGCTCGGAGATGCCTTCAAACTCCACCATGCGGGTGCGCAGCAGATCGCGCTGCAGCTCACGGGTTTGACGTGCCTGGGCAACCAGGTCGTCTTCGGTGGCTTCCACGGTGCGCTGGATACTGCGTTGCACAGTGGCCACGTCGTTGACCGATTCGGCCATCATGCGGGTGAGCTCCTGCACGCGGGTGAAGCGGTCAAACTCCAGCGGATCGAAGGCTGCATTGGTTTCCTTGGCCAGCGCCATGCGAGACTGCATCTGCGACTCGGCCTGTACTTCAATATCGCGCAGCTGCAGACGCAGCTTGTCCAGGTTACCCGTCAAGTCACCCAGCGAACCACGCAATTGGCCCAGCTCGGCTTCCAAGCGCGAGCGGGTGATCATTACTTCACCTGCCTGGTTGACCAGGCGGTCCAGCAGCTGTGAGCGTACACGCACTGTCTGGTTGCCTGCTACGGAACGTGCTGCGGACACCGATCCCGCAGCAGCAGGGGTCACACGCAGCGGGGCCATGCTGGTCAGCACAGGCGCAGACAGCACGGGTGCGGAAGGCGCCGTGCTGGCAACGGGTTTCAGGTCGACCACTGGCGCCGTGGTGGCTGGCACTGGCGCTGCGGCGCTGACTGCCGGGGCAGCAGCATCCTGCGGGTGGCGCAGGCGGTCAAAATTAGCCTGCATGCCGTCGAGCAGACCCGTCAATGGCTCCAGCTGGGCTGTGGTGGCCTCCTCGGGCATTTGCTCGATGGACGACTCCATGCGGTGGGCCAGTTCGCCCAGACGCAAGGCACCTGCCAGGCGTGCACTGCCCTTGAGCGTGTGCAAGCCGCGCAGCACTTCGGAACGCGCACTGGTGTTGTTGGGGCGAGAAGTCCATTGGCGCAAGGCACCGCCGAGCTGCGGAAACAGCTCCAGCGCCTCTTCTTCAAAGATCGGGAACAGATCGGGGTCAAGTGCATCGGCTACGTCAATCTCATCTTCCGCCTCTTGCTCCGTCAGGCTGCGGGGCACCACGCTGAGTACCGCGGCGCTGGCAAGACCTGCCGCGGCCACGCCCAACACGGGGAAGCTTTTTTGCACCTGCGTCGGTGCTTCGGGGATAAACACGGGTTCGGCTGGCGCAGATACCACATCCACCACAGGCTCTGGCACGGGTTCGGGCTCTGGTTCAGGTTCGTAGGCAACGATGGGTTCAGCATACGACTGGACAGGCAGCTCAACAGGCGCTGGCTCAGGCTCCTGCATGGCAGGTGCTGCAACAGGCTCGGCTGGTGCATGTGTTGTCAAGGTGACAGTGCTGGCAGCCAGGCCAGCGGCCGTGGCAGCGGCAATGACCGTAACGCTGGGTGCGTCAGAGAGCGACGCAAAACTTGAGGACACTGGCGCCACAGAAGCCGGTGGATGAAAGCTGCTATCGGAGTCCAGGTTGACGAACCCCGAATCTGCTGCTGCAGTCAAGCTGTGGAAAACAGTGACTGCCTCAGGCGCACGCAGACAGCGCTGCAGACCCTGTTCTACAGAAGCCATAGGCTCACGCAGCAAGCCCGCAGCAAACTGGTGCAGCAGACGGCGGATTTCTTCGGCAGCGGCAACAAAATCTGCAGCGCAGCTGTGCGCAGAATAGGAACCATCGTCAGAAATGTTCTGCACATGCTGCAAGGCATCTTCCATGGTGCGCGCCAGGCCCGACAGTGCACCAAAGCCTACCGTGGCAGAGCTGCCTGCCAGGGAGTGCGCAAAGACCACTGCGTCGTTGGGCAGCGGCTGAGAGGGCTCCATGGCCCATTCGCTCAGACAGTTGACCAGCCGGCGCGACCATTCATCAGCTTCGTTGAGATAGACGTTGTACAAGGGCAGGCTGATACGCAATGGCCCAATCGCCTTGAACTGGTCGTCGGCTGCCAGTGATGCCATGCCTGAATTCAGGCTGGACGGCAAGGGCGCCACTGAGCTGCCTGTAGAGGACAGGGCAGTTGCGCCAGCCAGACCGGCTACCGCTGCCACAGCAGCTGGTTTGCCAAAGTTGCCCAAATCAAAGCCCAGGTCTGCCACAGGCTCGGGTTCAGGCTCTGGTGTGTAGGCCATGGGCTGGGTCGCATAGCTGTTGAAGTCCACACGCTCGGTAGCAGGCTCCAGAAATTTCTCCGCCGCATGGGCGTCTGCTGATGCAGAGAATTGCTCCAGAGCAGCCTGATCTGACGCATCAAGTTCAGGCGCAGCCGATGGGGCTGACAGGTCTGCACCGTCCATCAGGGCATCCTGCTCCTGCATGGCGCGCTCAAAAGCGGCCAACTCATCGGCGCTGATCAGTTCGTCGGTCGCAGGCATCACCACGTCTTCGCTCAAGTCCAGACTGATGTCCGCGATCTCTGGCATAGGCACAGCGGGCTCAGGCTGTGAAGCTTGCACAAGCTCCAGATGGGACGCGCCATCGTCTACAGTAATGGTGGCGGCGTCGCTCAGATCGAAATCAAAGTCATCAACCATGTCGATGGCAGAAGCCTCCTGGGCCGCGGCAACAGGCGCATCTGAAACTTCGAATGTTGGAATCTCCTGCGCCAGTGCCTGCTCAAGCGCTTGCATGTCAGCGCCTGGCTCGGTTGCAGAAGCTGCGGGCGCGTCATGGGCCTCGAACTCATCCAGGGTCAGATCAAAGGTGAAGTCTTCATCCAGAGCAGGCGCTGGCGCCGGATCAGCCGATGCTGCTGCAAGGCTGGGAAGCGCTGCTCCAGCGGCTACAGCAGCGGTAGCTACTGCCAGCACAGGTACATCAGGCAGCGTGGCATCCAGATCAAAGCTCAGATCCATCGGTGCCTGGTCTGCCTGCGCAGCCATTTCAGGCAGTGTGGGCAGCATCTCTGGCGCGCTGATGACTTCGACTTCTTGCAAAGGAACGGGGGACGATGCTGGCAACTCGGGCAGTTGCAAGGGCAGGAATTCACCGTGGCTGCGCAATGCATCGGCGCTGGCGCGGAATGGGGCTGCAGTCCAGTGACTGGCATTGGCAGCCGCAATATCTTCAACCCAACGGGCCATACCTGACAAGGCCTGGGAGGACGTATTGCACAGGGCCTCGTTGGCCGGTTTCTGGTCTGCCAGCCAAGAGTTGAGCAGTTGCTCCATGGACCAGCCTGCTTCGCCAAAGGTATTGAGCCCCACCATGCGGGAGCTGCCCTTGAGCGTATGGAAGGCGCGGCGCAAGGTGGTCATGTCGGCCAGATTGCTCGGGTCGGTCACCAGAGCATCGACCGCGGCCTGGCCGTTGCCAATAACTTCACGCGCCTCTTCCAGGAAAATGTCCAGCAGCTCTGCATCGTCGCCTAGGTCGTCTTGCGCAGGGCTTGCAGCAGGCGCAGATTGGGCGCTGCCGGTTTGGGCACTGGCAATCATGGCTGCGACTGCAGCGGCGGCAGCGGCAGGAACGGCAGAGGAAGCAACCACATTGGCTGCCGGCGCAGCGGATACTGCAGGCGCATGTTCTTCGGTTAGTGGTATCGGCGTATTGACACGACCCATCAAGGGCTTGAGTTCACCGTGCTCTTCGTCAAACACAAACAGCTTTTTAGCCAGCGCTGGCTGGTAGCTCAGCATATCGATCAAAAAGCCCAAAGCGCCCAGGTTGTTACCGATCTTGTCGAAGGTGCCTGCTGCGCGGGCACGCTCATCATCGATCTGCGTCACCATGATCTGCTCTATGCTGTCACGCATACGCAGCACGGTCTGGGAAGCCTGGTCCAGGCCCAGCACTGACAGCACGCCGCGCATCTGCGACAGGCGCGACGGCACATTGGCCAGCGGTGCCTTGTCTTGCGGGTCGCGGAAAAATTGGTCCATGGACTTTTCCAGCTCGCCCAGCGACATCTTGAGCTCGCCCACCACACTGCCCATGGTCTGGCGGTCGCTGACGCGCCGGTACAGCTCTTCCATCCAGGGTTCCAGCGATTGATTGGTCGCACCATTGCGGGCGTTTTCCACGCGCTGCGCCAGATGGTTGACGCGCTCGGTCAATGCCGGGTCGTTCGGGTCAAAGTCCTCGAAACCTGCTTCAAGATAGAGAATCGAGGTTGCGACTTCCATACCCAGCGCAGGCTCGGGTGTCTGCCCGGTCCTGGCCGCGGTTTCGGCCACACCCATCAGCGCTTTGGACAGCGCCTGCCCTGTGGGCAGCAGTTTGGAAATGGAGTCAGTAATCAGATTGAACTGGTCTTGTACAGCCTTGAGTTTGCCCATGTCACCTGCAGTGACGCTGGACCAGGATTCTTTGGCCGTTGTAATGCGTTTGCGCGCCTGTACCAGCAAGGCTGGGTCAAACTGGCCGTATGGAGACTTGGCGTAATCGACCGGGGTATAGCTGGCCAGGCCGTAGGCCATACGCACTTCGCCGAGCAGGGGAGCCAGCGTCCTGGGCTGCGACTGTGCGCAGAAAAACAGCAGGTCTTGGGCCAAACGGTCCGAGACGGTCATATCGCCTTTGGCATGCGTAGCCAGCTGAATCAGTATGCGGGAGACCGTGCGCTTGACATACACATCACCAACCAGGCTGCTGGTGGCGATAGCTTCAAAAAAGCCCGCAGCGATGCGCCAGAAAACCGCAAACTCACGCTGCGCTGCGCCCTCAGTAGCCACCGCGATGGAGGCAGACTGTTTGGCCAAATCTGCAGCCGATGGGATGTCCAGGGATTTGATAACCATCAAAGCCGCTTTGTCGAATCTGCCACGCGTATCCGCATTTATAGCGACTGGCTCAGCGCCAGTATCTGCCACCTCGGCCCAACGCCACGCAAAAGTCCACAGATCTGCAGGGTGCACCCGGCTTGCGCCTGCGATCTCCTGCACCTGGGCGTATTGCTCAAACAGGGTTACAGGGGTCTGCGACTTGCCTGCCAGCACGGTTTCCAGAAAACCGGTCAACGCAAAACTGGCACGCTCAATTTTGGCAGTCGCCGCTTCGGTGCACAGCTCAGGGCGGCTGATAAATTTCTGTACCGCTGTCTCCATGCTGCGCAGTACGATGGCGGGACCGCTGAAGCCGGTCATTTCCAATGCGCCCACCGCCTGGTGGATCTGCTGGCGGGAAATGCGCAACTGGCCTGTGTCCACGGTGGCCAGATCGGAGCCGCGGGCTTGCTCGGCATCCCGTACATAACGGCGCAATGCCTTGGTGGCGGTGTCCAGCGATTTGCGCAGCTCGTCCAGAACCCAAGCCAGGGGCCCCAGATCGTTGGCTTGGACATCTACCCCTGGCGAAGCCGTTGCAGTATCGAAGTTTTGCATGGATAACAACGCCCTAATCTTCGTGATAAATACGTGTTCAGCGCATCACACCGTGTGCGCCGAACCTGGTTTCGCTTAGCCGATCTTGAATCGTGACACCGACTGGCGCAGCTCTTCCGCCATGCGGCTGAGGTCGCGCACCTGCTGCGCGGTTGAGCGGGTACCTTCACCCGTTTGCTCCGTCACGGCAAAAATGTGCTGGATGTTGCCAGCCACCACGTTGGCAGAGTCTGCCTCGCGTGCGGCGGATTGTGAAATCTGCTCAATCAGCTCGGCCAATTTGCGCGACACCGCATCAATCTCTGACAGTGCAGTACCCGCGTTATCAGAAAGCTTGGCACCTTCCACCACACCCTGCGTGGAGCGCTCCATAGCGGCCACGGCATCCTGGGTGTCGGTCTGAATGGTTTTCACCAGCGCGGCAATCTGTTTGGTAGCGTCACCAGAACGTTCGGCCAGTCGCTGCACCTCTTCCGCAACCACCGAGAAGCCTCGGCCTGCTTCACCAGCGGAGGCCGCCTGGATGGCAGCGTTCAGCGCCAGCACGTTGGTCTGTTCGGTAATATCGGAAATCAGTTCGGTAATTTCACCAATCTCCTGGGACGATTCGCCCAGTCGCTTGATACGTTTGGAGGTGTCCTGAATCTGGTCGCGGATGGAGTTCATACCGCCGATGGCGTTTTGCACCGCCGCCAAACCGGATTCGGTAGCGACCAGGGATTGGCGCGCCACAGAGGCTGATTCCTGGGCCTGTGCAGACACCTGGTTAATGCGGCCGGCCATCTCCAGCACCGACTGGCCGGTTTCGCGAATCTCACGCAGCTGCTCGGTAGAGGCCGCCAGCAGCTCGGTGGAAGTGCCTTCCACCGCTGCAGTGGTTTGCGCCACGCGGGTCGCCGTGTTCTGCACGTTACCTACCAGTGAGCGCAGTTCTTCCACCGTGTAGTTCACCGAGTCGGCAATGGCGCCGGTAATGTCTTCGGTCACCGTGGCTTCCTGGGTCAGATCGCCTTCAGCGACCGATTGCAGTTCGTTCATCAAGCGCAAAATAGCTGCCTGGTTGGCATCGTTGACACGTTTGGCTTCCTGCTCCTGACCCTCCGCCATCAGTCGCTGCGCTTCCGCAACACCCTGGCGTTTGCGGCTGTCCTGCAGTTGCACAAAAGCCAGACCTGCCGCAGCAGCCAGCGCCAGCAAACCTGCCAATACCAGCGCCAGAATTGCCAGGGGGCTCAAGCCGGTTTGTGAGGACAGTCTGCCCTGCATGTCTTCCAGCTGGCGGCGCAGGGGCTCAGAGTCCGCAATAATGGCCGACTGCGCTTCACGGGCCGATACCAGGCCCTGCAGGTTACCCAAGATAGCGCCTGCTTGGCCACGGGTTTGTTCATAAAGCTTGAGCAATGCGTCCAGACGCTCGCGGGTCTGCGCATCTTTGGATGCATTCAAACGCAGTTCTGGGCTGCCTTCCAGCAGTCCTTGGGCGATTTCCTTGAATGAGTTCAGGTCTTTACCCAGCAAAAACACGGCTTCCGGGCTCACACCCTCCATCGTCAGGAATTCGTTGGCTGACTTGCCGATACGCTGCGTCAACATCACCAACTGGCCCGATGCAGAAATTTCAGCCGCTGGAGCATTTTGCTGCAGTTTGAGCGACGACACGGTTTCGGCCACTTCCAGCAGGTCAGAGGACTGGCGGTTAATGGCGCGCAGCGCACTGCCCACCTGGGTCAGAATCTTCTGCTGATCCATCACGGTCTTAGCGTTTTTCTCGGCACGGTCCACCAGAGGCAACAGCTTGTCAGCGTCTTCCTGCAGGCCCGATTCCACCGCATCAATGTTCAATGCACTGTCGCTGTTCTTCAGGCCGCGTACGTTTTTAGCCAGAATTTCCGAGCTCTCGCGCACGTCAGGGAAGGCCTGCGCACTGCCCACCAAAGCCTGGGATACCGATTTGGCCAGGCGCTGCGATTGCGTTGCCGAGTCTCCGGTGGCCGCCACCTGGCGGGCCACTTTACCGGCTTGGTTCAGCGCAAACAGCGTCACCAGTGCCAGCATGACCAGTGCAATCACCAGCAATATCGACAGGATACGCTGGTGTTGGCCGATAGTGCGCGAACCCAGCAGCGGTACGCTGACTTTCTCAGTATCCTGCACTGCCGCACCGGGACTGTCAGCCATGACGCTGCCGCCGAAGCCATCACCGCGCAGCGCGTTCATGTCCATCGCCATCATGCCGCCTGTGGCATCCATAGACATGGCGCCATCAGGATTGATGCTGGCATCAGGCAGAAAAGATGGTTCATCCGACGGGGCGTTTGGCTTGAAGAGACGGGAAAAGCGGTTAGATGACATAGTGAAGGCCTTCTGAAAGAGGTCGCGCTAGCAAAAATAAATAGGGCAGTTGAACACGATGATGTGGGTGACTCGTCACATGGCTGTGATGCTCAAAAAATCTGTCTGACTGGACATGGCCTGCAAATTGATTTCCTGCCATTGCTTGCCAGCACGGTCGGTATACGTGCCTGCAAAGTAGGCCGGTGCATCTGCTGCGGTGTCTTCACGGGACACGAAATCCTGCGCATTGCGCAGACCGCTCAAGCGGTCGATCAAGATGGCGCAGTTCACTTCCAAAGCCGGGTTCAGCGCCACCAGACGGGCCTGCTCGCGGGCAGAGTCCGAACGGCGCACAGGCACCTGTCCTGTGACAAAGCTGGCAAAGTCCACCACTCCAAACAGCCCTCCGCGCAGGTTGGCTACACCCAGAAACCACTCACGTGTGTAGGGCACCGACTGCACTGCTGCCAGGGGGAAAATCTCGCCTGACTGCGCCAGTGGCAACAGCATGGAGCGCCCTGCTGCCTCCACCGCCAGCCAGCTGGCAGACACGCCTTCGGTGCGCGCCTGCTGCAGCCTGCCAGCAAGGCGGGTCTGCAAGTCTCTGAGCGCCTGACGGTTACGGGTGGCCATGTAGAAGTGTCTTTCCTGTGTGTCTTGGCTTAACCCAGGGCCTTGATTTTGGCCATCAGGTCGTTGGCATCCACAGGCTTGGTGACATAGTCACGCGCGCCCTGGCGCATGCCCCAGACACGGTCGGTTTCCTGGTTTTTGCTGGTACACATAATGATCGGCACATCGGCAAATTGCGGGTCACGCGAGATGGCACGTGTGAGCTGGAAACCGTTTTGGCCGGGCATCACCACGTCCATCAGGATCAAATCGGGCTTTTCTTCGGCCAGCTTGCGAAACGCGTCTTCAGCATTTTCGGCGCTGCGCACAGTGAAGCCGTTTTTGGTCAGCAAATCCGTCATGAACATGATTTCGGTTTTGGAATCGTCAACGACGAGCACTTTCTGAATAGCCATTTCTACACTCCTTGAACCGCGCTGCCAAACTGCAGGACGGCTTGTAACAACTGATCTTTGGTAAAGGGCTTGGTCAGGTATTCCTGACTGCCCACCATGCGGCCACGTGCCTTGTCGAACACGCCATCTTTGGATGACAACATGACGATCGGTGTGTTGGCAAATTTATCGTTGCGTTTGATGATGGCGCAGGTCTGGTATCCATCCAGTCGGGGCATCAAAATATCGCAAAATATCAAATGTGGCAAGTAATCGTTCACTTTCGACAGTGCGTCAAAACCATCCTCAGCCAGCATGACATCATGGCCACCTTGCTTGAGGAAGATTTCTGCACTGCGACGAATGGTGTTGCTGTCGTCAATGACCAGCACTTTGTATCCAGATGGGGCGGCACTCAAGGCTTGCTCCTAGGGCATGATGGCCAATAGATTTGCATGTGTACAGTTGTAACAGCGCGTATTCCTAAAGGGTAACTCAAATTTGCACCATTTCAAAGTCTTCTTTGCGGGCCCCACACTCTGGACAGGTCCAGTTCATGGGCACGAGGGCCCATGCGGTACCTGGCGCGATGCCATGATCGGGCGCTCCGGTGGCTTCGTCATAGATCCAGCCACAAATCAAACACATCCAAGTTTTGTTGTTATCACTCACGGTCATTACGTTTTAAAGTCATTAGATAGAATGAGACCATTGTATCTACAGCAAGCCCGTTTTTGTACTTTTTGATCCGTTTTCGGCTTGTGCACACCCCATGGCAAACCCCAGCCCAACCTCTGTATTTGACAGTCTGCTCCCCACTGAGCCTGATGAGCCCCAAGACGAAGACGCCACTGCCTGCGTGCTGATTTTCAACGCCAGCGACCCCAGTGGCGCTATGGGTACAGCTGCTGACGTGCTGGCCGTGGCCTGCGTCGGTGCACATGCCCTGCCTGTGACTACAGGGGTGTATGCACGCGACACCAGCGAGATTCTGGAGTACTTTGCACTGGACGAAGACGCCGTGGAGAGCCAGGCGCGTGCGGTCCTGGAAGATGTCTCGGTGCAGACCATCAAGGTCGGCTTTCTGGGCTCACCTGAGACGGTCAGTGTGGTGGCGCAGATCGCTGCAGACTACGACGGCGTGCCAGTCATTGCCTATATGCCCAGCCTGTCATGGTGGACCGACAGCGAGACCGATACCTATTTAGACGCCTTCACGGAGCTGATGATGCCCCAGGTTACAGTGTTGGTAGGAAACCACAGTACCCTGTGGCGCTGGCTGCTTCCAGACTGGAGCAGTGAGCGCAGTCCCAGTGCGCGCGACTTGGCCAAAGCCGCTGCAGGCTATGGTGTGCCCTACACCCTGGTAACGGGCATCCCACTGGCCGACCAGTTTATCGACAACGTCCTGGCGACGCCTGAGACGGTGCTGGGCGGCGAAAAGTTTGAGCGTTTTGAGGCGACCTTCATCGGCGCGGGCGAAACCCTCTCCGCTGCGCTGGCTGCCTTGCTGGCCAATGGCGATGACCTGGTGGCAGCAACGCACGAGGCCCTGGTGTTTCTGGACCGCAGCCTGGATGCGGGCTTCAGACCCGGTATGGGCCATGTGATACCGGACCGCATGTTCTGGGCACAACCCGACGAGGAAGAAACACCACTGAGCGATGAAGAGATGCGGGTGCTGCAAACCCTGGACATGCCGACTTCCGATACCAAACACTAAAACCAAGATGCTCACTGACCACAACCAAACCCTTTTCGCCCGCGCCCAAGCCGTGATCCCTGGCGGCGTAAATTCGCCTGTTCGTGCATTCAAAGCCGTCGGCGGCACGCCGCGCTTCGTGCAGCGTGCCCAGGGCGCTTATTTTTGGGATGCCAACGGCAAGCAGTACATCGACTACATCGGCTCCTGGGGCCCGATGATCCTGGGCCATGGCCATCCGGCCGTGGTGGAGGCTGTGCAAAAGGCTGTACTGGAAGGCTTTTCCTATGGCGCACCCACTGAGCGGGAGGTGGAACTGGCTGAAGAAATTTTGAAGCTCATGCCCTCGATGGAGATGGTGCGCCTGGTCAGCTCAGGCACCGAAGCGGGCATGAGCGCGATCCGCCTGGCGCGCGGCGCCACAGGGCGCAAGAAAATCATCAAATTCGAAGGCTGCTACCACGGCCACTCCGATGCGCTGCTGGTCAAGGCGGGCTCGGGCCTGGCTACCTTTGGAAACCCCAGCAGCGGCGGCGTGCCGCCCGAAGCAGTGCAGCACACCTTGGTGCTGGAGTTCAACAACATTCCCCAGCTGGAAGACTGCTTCGCACTGCATGGCAAAGACATCGCCTGCCTGATGGTGGAGGCTATTGCCGGCAATATGAACTTCATCCGCTCCAGCGGCGCCTTTGCGCTGCGCTGCCGCCAGCTATGCTCTGAGCATGGTGCGCTGCTGGCCTACGACGAGGTGATGACGGGTTTCCGTGTGGGCCTGGGCGGGGCGCAGCAGGTGCTGGGCATCGTGCCCGATATGACTGTGCTGGGCAAAGTGATTGGCGGCGGCATGCCACTGGCGGCTTTTGGCGCCTCGCGCAAAGTGATGGAGCAGCTGGCGCCGCTGGGCCCCGTGTACCAGGCGGGCACCTTGAGCGGCAACCCGATTGCCACCGCCTGCGGCCTGGCGACGCTCAAGGAAATTCAGAAGCCCGGTTTCTACGAGGCATTGTCGGCACGCACCCAGCAGTTGACTGACGGCTTGCGCAGCGCAGCGCTTGCTGCAGGAGTGCCCTGGAGCGCCGACTGCCAAGGCGGCATGTTCGGCTTTTTGCTGCTGCCCGAGCTGGCACAGAACTACGCCCAGGTGATGCGCAGCGACAGCGCACTGTTCAACAAATTTTTCCACGGCATGCTCGATCGCGGCGTGTATTTCGCACCCGCGCTGTATGAAGCGGGCTTTGTCAGCTCGGCGCATAGCGCGCAGGATGTTGAGCGCACGGTGCAGGCCGCAGCCGAGGTGTTTGCCACCCTGTAAACTGGGTTATGGAGCCGTTTTGCTATCGATTAAATAGCTGCTCCCGCGATATTCTATTGGCCTGCAGCCTGTTTTTATACTATTTTTTCTGCTTGTTTAGCCTGATCTGGTGCACTGAGCTGCTCCAGTCTGCTCAGGAAAAATAGGGCTTCTTCACGCGTACTGCCGCACATCTCCAGCGAGGGAGCCAACGATAGGCAAACTGCAGGGCGGCTGGGTTGACCAAAGAGTTTGCAGCCCAGCGTGTCGTCCAGCTGCACACAGCGCACCCCGGCGGGCTTGCCCAAAGGCATGCCGGGAATGGCAGAGCTGATGGACGGCGCAATGCAACATGCGGCGCAGTGCGAGCGGCAGGCGAGTGAAGCGCTCATCGCAGTGCCTGCTGTTGGCCCACAGCAAGCCTGTGTTGTGCACAGCCCTGAGAGCTGCGCAGCGCTGCAACTGTGCTTTTTATCAACAAAATCGGCCTCCAGGCCAATAGAATATCGCGGGAGCAGCTATCAATAACATAGCTATTCATGGGGAACCAAGCAAGATCTCAATGCCTGAAATGCCGCACGCCACTGTAGACCATGGCGACGCCGCGCTCGTTGGCCGCATCGATCACTTCCTGGTCGCGCATGCTGCCTCCGGGCTGGATCACGCAGCTGGCACCGGCATCCACCACGACATCCAGGCCATCGCGGAAGGGGAAAAATGCATCGCTAGCCACCGCGGTGCCTTGCAGGCTGAGCTTGGCATGCCCGGCCTTGATGCTGGCGATACGCGCCGAGTCCAGACGGCTCATCTGCCCTGCACCCACGCCCATGGTCATGCCGTCTTTGCAAAACACGATGGCATTGCTCTTGACGTATTTGGCTACTTTCCAGGCAAACAGCAGGTCTTGCAACTGCTGCGGCGTGGGCTGCAGCTGGGTGACCACTTTGAGGTCGGCCAGGCTGAGCTCATGGTTGTCTGCAGATTGGATCAACAGGCCCGAGCCTACGCGCTTGATATCCTGTGCATTGCGGCCCTGCGCCCAGGCAGTAGTGCCGCCCTTTTCTGGCAAGGCAATCTGCAGGATGCGCACATTGGCCTTGGATTTAAACACTTCCAGCGCCTGTGGTGTGAAGCCCGGAGCCATCAGCACTTCCACAAACTGCTTTGAAATCTGTAGCGCTGCACGCTCGTCCAGCGTGCAGTTCAGCGCAATGATGCCTCCGAAAGCAGAAGTGGGATCGGTCTGGAATGCCTTGCTGTACGCCTCCAGTGCATCGGCGCCCAAAGCCACGCCGCAGGGGTTGGCGTGCTTGACGATCACACAGGCAGGGCTGTCAAAGCTTTTGACACACTCCCAAGCCGCGTCGGCATCGGCAATATTGTTGTAGCTCAGCTCTTTGCCTTGCAACTGCTTGGCCGTCACCAGCGAGCCAGGGGCGGGGTATAAATCGCGGTAGAACGCAGCGCTCTGGTGCGGGTTCTCGCCGTAACGCAGGTCTTGCAGCTTGACAAAACGGCCATTGGACTGCGCCGGGAACTGCGCGCGGCTGCCGTCTTCATTGAGCGAGGACAGATAGTCGCTGATGGCCGCGTCGTAGTTGCTGATGCGGTTGAACGCGGCCACAGACAGGGCAAACTTGGTTTTGCGCGACACACTGCCATGCGCCTTCATTTCGTCGATCACGCCTGCGTACTGCGACGCATCGGTCAGCACCGCGACATCTTTCCAGTTCTTGGCGGCGCTGCGCACCATGGCTGGGCCGCCGATATCGATATTCTCGATTGCATCTTCCAGGCTGCAGCCGGGCTTGGCCACGGTGGCTTCAAAAGGATAGAGATTCACCACCAGCAGGTCAATGGTGCCAATGGCGTGCTCCTTGAGCGCTGCCATGTGCTCTGGCACATCACGGCGCGCCAGCAAGCCGCCGTGCACCTTGGGATGCAGGGTCTTTACCCTGCCGTCCAGCATCTCCGGAAAGCCTGTCTCCTGCGCCACTTCGCTCACTGCCAGGCCAGCATCGGCCAGCAGCTTGGCGGTGCCCCCTGTGGAAATCAGTTGCACGCCCAAAGCCGCAAGCGCCTTGGCCAGCTCCACAACGCCGGTTTTGTCAGATACAGAAATCAATGCGCGCATGGCGGCTTCCTCAAAGTCAACAGGGGGATATACACAGTGAACTGCGGTTTACAGCAAACCGTGTTCCAGCAATTTTTTGCGCAGCGTGTTGCGGTTCAGGCCCAGCCACTCGGCTGCTTTGGACTGGTTGTGATTGGCCTGGCGCATCACCACCTCCAGCATGGGCTTTTCCAATATGCCCACCATCATGTCGTACATACCGCTGGGCTCGGTGCCCTTGAGGTCCTTGAAGTAGGCCTCCAGGCTCTGACGTATGCACTCTTCGATTTGTTTTTTACTCATACTGCTACTGCTTGTTCGTTGTTTGTCTCTTGGCTGGCGCTCTGCACGGGCAGCCTATCCATCGTATCGGCTAAAACGTCAAAATACTGTGCAACTGCGCGCATTTGCTCTGTCGTATCTTCTATGGCGTTCATCATCTGCCTGAACGCTTCACCACCGGGCAATGCACGCACATACCAGCCAATGTGCTTGCGCGCAGTGCGCACGCCCATGACTTCGCCGTAGAGCGTGTAATGTTCCTGCAGGTGCGCAAGCAGCAAACGGCGCACTTCAGCCACCAAAGGCGGTGCCAGATGCTCGCCTGTGGCCAGGTAATGGGCTATTTCCCTGAAAATCCAGGGCCTGCCTTGCGCTGCCCGGCCTACCATCACAGCATCTGCACCCGTTGCCAGCAAAACAGCGCGCGCTTTTTCAGGGCTGGTGATATCCCCATTGGCCACCACAGGGATACGCAGCGCCGCTTTCACCGCAGCAATCGTGTCGTACTCGGCTGCGCCCTGGTAGCCCTGCTCTCGCGTGCGGCCATGGATGGTCAGCATCTGGATACCTGCGCTTTGCGCAGCCAACGCGATCGACAGCGCATTTTTATGCGACTGGCACCAGCCCGTGCGCATCTTCAAGGTGACTGGCACATGGTGTAGCTGGGCAGCCTTGACGACGGCTTCAATGATTTCCAGCGCCAGGCCTTCGTCCTGCATCAGCGCGGAGCCTGCCCATTTATTACATACTTTTTTGGCCGGACAGCCCATGTTGATATCAATGATCTGGGCGCCATGGCCGATGTTGTAGGCCGTGGCTTCGGCCATCATCTGTGCATCGGTGCCGGCAATCTGCACCGCAATGGGCTGTGTCTCACCGTCGTGGTTGGCGCGGCGCGATGTCTTCAGGCTATGCCACAGGTCTTTGCGCGAGGTCACCATTTCGCTGACCGCATAGCCCGCACCCAGCGATTTGCACAGTTGGCGAAACGGCCTGTCTGTCACCCCGGCCATCGGCGCAGCAAACACATTGTTCGGCACGGTGATGGGGCCAATGGATACAGGGGACAACATAGTGAAAGCAGGGAAATACGGTACAACTAAACTGCTGAAAAAAGAGGCATGAGTATACTCCTTCCGTATGGCCGACTGGATAAATCAATTGCTACAAATGCTTGCGCTGCCGCAATATGGCCTGAGCACGGTATTTGTGGTGTCATTTATCTCAGCGACCCTGCTGCCGTTGGGCTCTGAGCCAGTGGTGTTTGGCTTGGTCAAACTCAATCCCGAGCTGTTCTGGCCGGCCATCCTGGTAGCCACCGCTGGCAACACCCTGGGTGGCGCAGTGGACTGGTGGATGGGCTATGGCGCGCACCAGGTCGTCAATAAATACCAGGGGCACCCTACGCATATCAAAGCGCTGCAATGGCTGGAGCGCTTTGGCCCCAAGGCATGCCTGCTGTCTTGGCTGCCCGCAGTCGGCGATCCACTATGCGCAGTGGCAGGCTGGCTGAAATTCCCGTTCTGGCCCTGCCTGCTGTACATGGCGATTGGCAAATTCCTGCGCTACCTGACCATGACTGCAGGGCTGTTGTGGTTCTTCCCTGGTGACTGGCAGCATTACTTCTAGTCTGTTGTCTGCGCCTGGCCTCTCAATTGTCCAGCCATTGTCCTCAGGCATGGAAAAAGCCCAAAGCCTTGCGACTTTGGGCTGATTGACATGCGTCAAGCGGTTTAAGGCTTGCTCGCTGTCGGGAAAGGCCATGCGGCCTGCGGGTTCAGAGTGGTCTGAGCAGCAGGGGCAGCGACAGCGGGTGCTTTCGCAGCTTTGGCAGCAGGCTTTTTCGCTGCTTTCTTCGCAGCAGGCTTTTTAGCTACTTTTTTTTTAGCGGCTTTTTTGGCAGCAGGCTTCTTAGCCGCCGCCTTTTTCGCTGGCTTCTTAGCCGCAGCTTTTTTCGCTGCTGGCTTCTTAGCCGCTACTTTTTTCGCTGCTGGCTTTTTCGCTGCAGCTTTTTTCGCTACTTTTTTAGCAGCGGGCTTCTTAGCAGCAGCTTTTTTCGCTGCTGGCTTCTTAGCAGCAGCCTTTTTTGCTGCTGGTTTCTTGGCAGCAGCTTTCTTCGCTGCTGGTTTCTTTGCTGCGGCTTTTTTAGCCGGTGCTTTTTTCGCAGTTGCCATTTTCATTCTCCTAGATCTAGTTGAGATTTCAACTTGGAATGCACTCTAAGCATGTTGGACGCTTAAAGCGATTCAGCGCGTTGGACAAAATGCCCAGCGCGCTGAATGGGGGAACAAACCTCCATGCCACACTCTTTGGCGTGGTGATGGGGGTTTGGAATTTCGTCTGACTTATCATGTAGCTGGGTTCAATCCCAAGACAGAGCGCCACCCGATTGGTATTCAATTACCCGGGTTTCAAAGAAGTTACGCTCTTTCTTCAAATCAATCATCTCGCTCATCCATGGGAAGGGGTTTTCTTCACCGGGGAAAAGCTCCTCCAGGCCAATCTGTGTGGCGCGGCGGTTGGCGATGTAGCGCAGATAGCCCTTGAACATGGATGCGTTCAGGCCCAGCACGCCACGGGGCATGGTGTCTTCGGCATAACGGTATTCCAGCTCGACGGCTTTCATGAACAGGGCGTTGATTTCCGCCTTGAACTCTGATGTCCACAGATGCGGGTTTTCCAGTTTGAGCTGGTTGATCAGGTCGATACCGAAATTGCAGTGCATCGACTCATCACGCAGGATGTACTGGTATTGCTCGGCCGCGCCGGTCATTTTGTTCTGACGGCCCAAAGCCAGGATCTGGGTAAAGCCCACGTAGAAGAACAGGCCTTCCATCAGGCAGGCAAACACGATCAGCGACTTGAGCAAGGTCTGGTCTGCTTCGTGTGTGCCAGTCTTGAAATTGGGATCCGAGATCACCGAAATAAACGGGATCAGGAACTGGTCTTTGTCCTTGATGGACTGCACTTCGTTGTAAGCGTTGAAAATCTCCGCTTCATCCAAGCCCAGTGACTCAGTGATGTACTGGTATGCATGGGTATGGATGGCTTCTTCAAAGGCCTGACGCAGCAGGAACTGGCGGCACTCAGGTGCAGTGATGTGGCGGTAGGTGCCCAGCACGATGTTGTTGGCCGCCAATGAGTCAGCGGTCACAAAAAAGCCCAGATTGCGCTTGATCAGGCGACGTTCGTCTTCCGTCAGGCCGTTAGGGTCTTTCCACAACGCAATGTCACGCGTCATGTTGACTTCTTGCGGCATCCAGTGATTGGCGCAGGTCGCCAGATATTTTTCCCAAGCCCATTTGTACTTGAAGGGCACGAGCTGGTTGACATCGGTCTGGCCATTGATGATGCGCTTGTCGGCGGCGTTCACGCGCTGGGCCACAGGCTTGGCAGTGGCAGAGGAAGCGGCTTGCACAGTGGCTGCAGGCGCAGATACCGGTACAGGTGCGCCATCATCAAGCAGGCGGCGAACGGGAGTTTGAGAAACTGCCGGGGGAAACTGATCCAAGCGGCTTTCTACAGAGCCACTGAATACTGCGCTTTGAACTGCGCCCTGTGCTGCGGATGGCAGCGCGGGTTTAACTTCTTCGTCCCAGGTCAACATAAATTATTCCAATACTTCAATTATGAGAGCAGAGCTTGCAAAATGCAAAGCGTTTACTCACTGCGCGGTTTGATTGTGTTGCTGTTTTGCATCGTAAGAGTGCATATATGCGAACAAGCTATGTTTTTAGCAGCACTGAAAATCCGCGGATTTTTGCAGTGCTGCCGTAGATTGCCGTGGTCTATTTGCTTACTGGCATGCCTCACAGGTTGGGTCATCCACTCCACAGAACTTGATGTCAGTGGCAGGCGTTGCGCTCATCTGCGCGCGCGCTGCAGCCGCCGCTGCGTCCAGCGCAGACATTGCAGGAGCTGCTGCGCCCACACCGCTGACCGTGCCGGAAGACACCGAGTTCATGTTACCTGCCTTGACGGTGGACTTCTCTGCATGTGTAGCGCCGACAGTGCGCAGATAGTAGGTCGTCTTCAGGCCACGCAACCACGCCAGCTTGTAGGTGTCGTCCAGCTTCTTGCCTGAGGCACCGGCCATGTAGATATTGAGTGACTGCGCCTGGTCAATCCATTTCTGGCGGCGCGCAGCGGCTTCGATCACCCAGGTGGTGTCCACCTCAAACGCCGTGGCGTACAGGGATTTGATCTCGGCAGGCACGCGGTCAATCGGGCGCAGGGAGCCGTCGTAGTGCTTGAGGTCTACCACCATCACGTCATCCCACAGACCCAGGCGCTTGAGGTCGCGCACCAGATAGCCATTGATGATGGTGAACTCACCCGACAGGTTGGACTTGACGGACAGGTTGCCAAAGCAGGGCTCAATGCAGGCGTCCACACCAATGATGTTGGAGATGGTCGCGGTGGGCGCAATGGCCACACAGTTGGAGTTGCGCATGCCGTCTTGGGCAATCTTCTTGCGCAGTGCGTCCCAGTCCAGCTTGGCGGAGCGGTCCACTTCCACATAGCCGCCACGTTCCTTGGCCAGCAGGTCCAGGGTGTCGAGCGGCAAAATGCCGCGATCCCACAGAGAGCCTTTGTAGCTTGAATACTGGCCGCGTTCTTTAGCCAGCTCGGTAGATGCCCAGTAAGCGTAGTAGCAGATAGCCTCCATCGATTCATCTGCAAAATCCACAGCTGCCTGGCTGGCGTAAGGAACGCGCAGCTCATACAGGCTGTCCTGGAAAGCCATCAGGCCCAGGCCTACCGGACGGTGGCGCATATTGGAGTCACGCGCTTTTTTCACCGCGTAGTAATTGATGTCAATCACGTTGTCCAGCATGCGCATGGCCACAGTGATGGTCTTTTTGAGCTTGTCGTGGTCCAGCTTGCCGTCCTTGAGGTGCTGCACCAGATTGACTGAGCCCAGGTTGCATACTGCCGTTTCGGTATCACTGGTGTTGAGCGTGATCTCGGTGCACAGGTTGGACGAGTGCACCACACCGACGTGCTGCTGGGGCGAGCGCACATTGCAGGCGTCTTTGAAGGTGATCCAGGGATGCCCTGTCTCAAACAGCATGGTGAGCATCTTGCGCCACATGTCGGCCGCCTGCACTTTGCGGAAAGGCTTGATTTCGCCTGCCGCCGCTTTGGCCTCATAAGCCACATAGGCTTTTTCAAAGTCAGCACCGAATTTGTCATGCAAGTCGGGCACATTGTTGGGCGAGAATAGGGTCCACTCACCTTTTTCCATCACGCGGCGCATGAACAGATCGGGAATCCAGTTGGCGGTGTTCATGTCGTGCGTACGGCGGCGGTCATCGCCAGTGTTTTTGCGCAGCTCCAGGAACTCTTCCATGTCCAGGTGCCAGCTCTCCAGATAAGTACAGACTGCGCCCTTGCGCTTGCCGCCCTGGTTCACAGCCACTGCGGTGTCGTTGACCACCTTGAGGAAAGGCACCACACCTTGTGATTCGCCATTGGTGCCTTTGATATGGGCTCCCAGAGCGCGCACGCGCGTCCAGTCATTGCCCAGGCCGCCAGCGAACTTGGAGAGCAAGGCGTTTTCCTTGATCGATTCGTAGATGCCGTCCAGATCATCAGGGACCGTGGTCAGATAGCAGCTGGAGAGCTGCGAGCGCAGGGTACCGCTATTGAACAGCGTGGGCGTGCTGGACATGAAGTCAAACGAGGACAGCACCTCATAGAACTCCACAGCACGTGCTTCGCGGTTGATCTCATTCAGGGACAGACCCATGGCCACACGCATGAAAAAAGCCTGGGGCATTTCAATGCGGGTTTTGCGCACATGCAGGAAATAGCGGTCATACAGGGTTTGCAGGCCCAGGTAGTCGAACTGCAGGTCGCGCTCAGGCTTGAGTGCTTCACCGAGTTTTTTCAGGTCAAACTGCAGCAGGCGCTCATCCAGCAGATCGTTTTCCACGCCCTTCTTGATGAACTTGGGGAAGTATTCAGGGTACTTTTCGCCCATCTGATCGTGCGTTGCCTCTTCACCCAGGATTTCCTTGCGGATGGTGTGCATCAACAGGCGAGATGTCGCGTAGGTGTAGTCAGGGTCTTTTTCAATCAGGGTACGGGCAGCCAGGATGGAGGCTTTGTAGACCTCATCCACGGGCACGCCGTCGTACAGATTGCGCAGGGTCTCCGACAGAATCGGCGCTGGCGTAATGTCTTTGCCCAAGCCTGCGCAGGACGACTCGATCAGGCCCTGCAGCTTGGCCATATCCAGGGCTACCCGCTTGCCGCCATCCATCACATGCAGCACAGGCGCAGTTGCAACAGCAGCAGGCGCTTGTTTGGCGCGCTCCTGGGTGCGGCGCTCACGGTACAGCACATAGGCACGCGCCACTTCCTGGTAGCCGCCGCGCATCAAGCCCAGCTCCACCTGGTCTTGCACATCTTCAATATGGAAGGTGCCACCACTGGGGCGTGAGCGCACCAGCGCTTTGACGACCGACTGTGTCAGGCCTTCTACCGTTTCGCGCACGCTGGCTGAAGCAGCGCCCTGGGTGCCATGCACCGCCAGAAATGCCTTCATCATGGCCACGGTGATTTTGCCCGGCTCAAAAGGCACAACTGCGCCATTGCGGCGGATGATCTGGTATTGCGCAAGGTTTTGCGACACGCCCGATCCGGGCAATGGACGGTCTACACCACGCGATGGATCGCTGGCTGCCGATGGCGATGATGGCGCATAAGATTCGGTAAGGGTGACGGTTTGCATTGTTTCCTCTGGCTTGGCTTTTATGGATACTACATTCTCTATGGCGTGACGGCTGCGCAAGGAAGATCTGAGACTTTGAAGACCTCCCCCAATACGCTGCTTTGCTTCCAGCAGACACTATATCTAGTGTGCGGGCAGATAGCAAGACACTAGATGTAGTGTATCGCGCTACCAACCCGTTTGCATCAACTATTGGTAAAAAAACGCTACATATAAGCTAGCAAATACCCGAATATGGGGTCGATTTCCGTGCTTTGCAAGACACTGGCAGGTGGTCAACGCAAGCCAAAGCGCGCGCCTGTTGCATTGAAATACAAAGGCCTAATAAGCATGGGCCTTGGGCGCGTTTTTGGTCTGCAAAGGCGCATGCAGGTTTGCCATCGCCAATGGCATGGCCCGGGCAAGGGCATTAGGCTTTTGGGTTTTCACCAGACAAAAAGGGGAAGGCTTGCGGTTCCCACGCAACACTTTGCGCCAGTCTGGCCCAGTCAAACCCTGCGCCGGGGTCCTGCTTTCGCCCCGGGGCGATGTGCTCATGGCCCACAACAGCGGAGATCGGGTAACGCTGGCGCAGTGCTTTACACAGATGGGCCAGGGCTGTGTACTGCGCGCTTTCAAAGCGCCCTCCCTCCAGGCCTTCCAACTCAACGCCTATGGAAAAATCATTACATTGATTGCGCCCCTGAAACTCCGAAACCCCTGCATGCCAGGCGCGTTCGTCGCAACTGACAAACTGCCACAGCGCCCCCAAACGCGTGATGAAAAAATGCGACGACACCTGGATGCCGCGGATAGACTGGAAGTACGGGTGTGCATCCCAGTCCAGGCGGTTGGTGAACAAAGCCTGCACCTGGTCTGTGCCATATTCGCCGGGAGGCAGGCTGATGGAATGCACGACCACCACATCCACAGCCGTGGCCTCAGGTCGTGGGCCGTAATTGGGCGAGGCCAGATGCTGCGCCGGGCGGTACCAGCCGGCGTCCCAGTGCGCGTCGCCAGCCATGGCAGCCGCCCTAGGCACCATTGGAGGGCACTTGCGCATCAATGCCCAGGCGCACCATACGGTAGCGGATCTGGCGCAGGCTGATGCCCAGGCGCGCTGCAGCGGCAGTGCGGTTAAAGCCACACTCGGTCAGTGCCTGCAGCAAAATGGCTTTTTCCTGATTGTCCAGATGCGATTGCAGATCGCTGGGCATCACCGCTGGGGAGGTGACGGCCAGGCTGTCGGCGCTGGATACAAGCGGCTCGCTGTCGGCCCCATACACCAGCATTTCATCGTCTTCCAGCTCCAGTTCATCACCCTCGGACAGTGCGAGCGAGCGATGCAGAATATTTTCCAGCTCACGCACATTGCCGGTCAACGGGCTGCGCTGCAAGGCTGCCATCATCGCCTTGGAGACTGCGCGCGGAGCCTGGCCGCTGTCGGCGGCAATGCGTGCGAGCAAAGCCTCGGTAAGCTGGGGCAGGTCTTCGCGCCGGTCCCGCAGTGCAGGCAGGGCAATCTCGATCACATTCAGACGGTAATACAGGTCTTGTCTGAACAGGCCCTTGGCGGCCTGGGCTGCCAGATCGTGGTGGGTGGCGCTGACGATGCGGGTATCCACCGCCTCCTCCTGGGTGCCGCCCAAGGCGCGCACGCTGCGCTCTTGAATAGCGCGCAGCAGCTTGGCCTGCATGGCCAGGGGCAGGTCGCCAATCTCGTCGAGAAACAGGGTACCGCCATGCGCTGCCTGAAAATACCCTTCGCGGTCTTGCGTTGCGCCGGTGTAGGCGCCTTTGCGCGCACCGAAAAATTCTGCTTCGAGCAACTGCTCGGGGATGGCGCCGCAGTTCACCGCGACAAACGGGCCACTTGCACGGTGGCTGCAGGCATGGATCGCCTGCGCAACCAGCTCTTTGCCCGTGCCTGACTCTCCGCGCACCAACACCGGCGCCATGCTGCGGGCCACTTTCTGCACCCGCTCGCGCACCGAGCGCATGGTGGGCGAGTCGCCTACCATGCGCAGCAATGCGACTGGCAGCGGCACCTTGGCCGGGGCGGGTGGCGCGCACAGCGCCTGCTCCACGGTCAGCTCGTTATCGTCCTCGATCAGGTCTGCATTCGGGCTTTGCACCGGGGCAGACGGGCTCGGCTGGGCTTGCGATGCACCGTTAAGGCCCGACTGCGAAGAGCGTACCGCCTGGGCCACCACACTGCGAAACTGCTTGAGGTCCACAGGCTTGGTCAAATAGTCAAACGCTCCTGCCTTGAGCGCCTCCACCGCATTTTCGGCAGAGCCATAGGCCGTGATAACCACGCAGCGTTCGCTGCGCTGCTGCTGGCTTAAAAACCGCAGCACATCCAGGCCCAGCCCGTCCTGCAAACGCATATCCGAGATCACCGCATCAAAGCGTTGCTGCCCCAGCGCCTGCAGGGCCTGCTCCACGGTCTCTGCGGTGTGCACCACATAACCTTCGCGCACCAGACTGAACTCATAGAGTGTGCGCAGATCAGGCTCATCGTCAATGACGAGGATGGTGGGGCGATCAGTTTCGTTGCTTGCAGCCATGGCCAGATTCTAGAGCGGAACGAACTCAAACGACACGCGGCTGGAAACCGCCTTGATCTGCACAAAAAACTCATTGCCCGCCTGGCCCGCGCCCACATCGCTGTGCTCAGCACGCGCGCTGCGCTGGTAGCCAATCACCGCGCCGTGCCTTTCGCACAGCTCGCGGCAGATGTACAGGCCCAGGCCGCTGGAGCGGCTTTCCGAACTGAAAAACGGCTCAAACAGATGCCGCTGCACGCCCTGCTCTATCGGAGGCGCATCGCTCCACACCGCCAGGCGCAGGCTGGTTGCCTCGGGCGGATCACTCTCGCTGTAGCTGTCCTGGGCCTGGGGTGACTGGATAAATACCTCGATGGCTGCTGGCGATTTGCTGGCGTAGCGCAAGGCGTTGTCCAGCAAGTTGACCAGCACGCGGCGCAGATGGTCTTCTTCAAACAGTACCGTGCTGCTGATCTTGCTGAACGGCAGGCGCAGCTGCTCGCCGCAGCCGTTTTGTGCAGCCCAGTCGCGGCATATCGACAGGATCATCTGCTCGGCTTCTGGCAGATGCTGGGACGGCGCAGCCAGGGGCTTGGCCCGCGAGACATCCAGCACATCATCCACGATGCGCGCCAGGCGCTTGGCATTGTGCTGCACCATGCTGGTGAGCTTTTGGTGCGCTGGCGAAGTCAGCTCCTCGGCCAGCAGGGCATTGGCCTGCGTGATGGCCGACAGCGGGTTGCGGATTTCGTGTGCCACGGCCGCTGACATGCGCCCCATGGCGGCCAGCTTGTCGGTGCGCAGCCTGGCTTCCATCTCCCGCAGGTCTTCCAGAAACAGCACACACATCGTGTCCGCATCATGCATGCCGCTGTGGCTGGCCATGGCCAGTTGGGTGCGCACCTGCAGACGCTGGGTAGCCCCCGCCGTGTCCACAATAGACACCTCGCGCTCATAGGGGCGCAGATTGACCAGGGTGCGGTTGGCCAGGTCCAGCAACGGCCGCCAGGCGGGGTAGGCTGTGAGGTCGAAGCTGGTATGGGGCAGCAGCACGATCTGCGCGGTGCTGTCGTAGCTGCCTGCAGACTGCGTGCGAGGCCCCAGCATGGCGCGCGCGGCGGGATTGGCCGTACGCACCACACCGCTAGCATCCACCACCAAAATGCCGTCACCCAGCGAATCAATTACCAACTGGTTGACCTGGGTTTGCACCCGCGCGGCCATGTAGCTGCTGCGGGCAATGCGCTCCTGGCGTGCCAGCCGCACGGCCAGTTGGTTGGCCAGATAGGCCACCGCAAACAGCCCCGTGCCCGTGATGGCGGCCTGCAGGTAGCGCGTGGTCACATCGTTGCCGCCCAGAATGGAAAACTGCCAGGCCTCTGCCAGCAACACCACCGTAGCGGTAGCCGCAGTGCCCAAGGCCAGCAGCAGCGGCCCCAGCACCGCAGCCAGCAAGACGGGCAGCGCAAACAGGGGCGTGAAATTCATGCTGCCCACCTGCAGATACAGCAGGGTGGAAAACACCAGCACATCGGCGCCCACAGTGACCAGCCATTGCGGGTCAAATTGTTGTACCGGCCGCCGCGGCTTGCCTGCCAGGCGCACCCACCATGTCAGGGCCAGATACCCAATCGACATGAACAGGGCCAACGCAGGTGGCGTGGGACCCATGATCTGAAAAAACACCATCAGTAGCAGCAGCACCGTGGCCACCACGATGCGCGCCGCCATGAAGCCTCGCCACAGCCTGGGCAAGCCCTCCTCTACACCAGTTGCCGTAAACGCATGGGTTGACTCAGTCCACAGCGACTGCGCCTGGTTCATCCGCCCTCCAGCTGCTTGAGGTGGGCCGCACTGCAGTAGCTACCCTGGCGGCCAGTGAGCGCGTCAGACTGCGGCAGATGCAGGCCGCAGGCTGCGCAGCGCAGCATGGGCTGTGGCGTGCCCGGCGCTTTGGCTGAAGACGGCTTGGGCGGCGGCACTTTATCGGCTTTGCGGTTGCTGCGCCAAAGCCAGAATGCGACAGCCAGCACCAAAAGAACAGTCAGGTATTTCATGGTGCACGCTGCAAAATAATCTCCAACACAAAACGGGAGCCGACATAGGCCAGCAAGAGCAGCGCTGCGCCAGCATACAGCACACGCACTGCGCGCTTGCCCCGCCAGCCCCATTGCCAGCGGCCCCACAGCAGCACCGCAAAGGTGATCCACGACAGCACCGAAAAAATGGTTTTGTGGTTCCACTTCCAGGCCACGCCCTGGCCGTAGAGATATTCGCTGAACAGCCAGCCCACCAGCAACGTCGCGCTCAGCAGCATGAAGCCTGCCATCACAAAGGCAAACATCAGGCGCTCCAGGGTCATCAAGGGCAGACCGACCTGCTGGGCTTCGTCCACCGGGCCTGCGGCGCCCAGGCGGATCTGCGCCTCCGAGCGTGTCATCAGCCAAGCGTGCACCACCGCAGCCGCAAACAGGCCATACGAGGCAATGCCCAGCGCCCAGTGCAGCGGCAGCCACAGCGAAGTGCGTCCATTGAGCACCGCCCCGGGAAACACCAGACCCAGCAGCACGGCCGCCGCGCCCAGCACAGCCAGTGCCTTGCGTGAATGCAGCTGCGGATAAAAACGGCTCTCCAGCGCATAGACCGTCAGCACCAGCCAGGCCGTCATCGAGACCGCTGGGCCAAAACCAAAGCTTGCACCCACACCGGTTTGCCCTGCCAGCCCAAACAAACCCGTGGCAAGCACCGCGCCATGCAGCGCCCAGGCCGCCAGCAGCGCCGCGCGCACCGCCTGCGCACCCATGCCACGCCAGACCACGGGCAGCACATAGGCCAGAACAGCCAAAATGCCCAGCAGCCAGACGGCGGGTGACACAGCAGATAAAATCATGCCAGAAGTGTACCCCGGGCTTAGCACTTTCAGCACCTGGTGTGCATGGCATCCCTACGCTGCCAGAAATGCCCCGTTACAGCGCCTGCGTGCAAAGCTCTGCCCCAACCTGACCCCCGAACCCCATGGCCTCAGCCCTCACCGATAAACTCTCGCGCCTTGTCAAAACCTTAAGCGGCCAGGCGCGGATCACCGAATCCAATGTGCAGGACATGCTGCGCGAGGTGCGCATGGCGCTGCTGGAGGCCGACGTGGCCCTGCCCGTGGTGCGCGACTTTATCGCTCGCGTCAAAGACAAGGCCCTGGGCCAGGAGGTGGTGGGCTCGCTCAAGCCCGGCCAGGCCCTGGTGGGTGTGGTGCAGCGCGAGCTGACCGCCACCATGGGCGACCTGAGCTCGCCCGACGGCATGCAGCGCTATGTGGCCGACATCAACCTGGCCGCCCAGCCACCGGCCGTGATCCTGATGGCGGGCCTGCAAGGCGCAGGCAAAACCACCACCACGGCCAAGCTGGCCAAGCACCTGATTACCAAGCGCAAAAAGAAAGTGCTGACTGTCTCGGGCGACGTGTACCGCCCCGCCGCCATTGAACAGCTCAAAACAGTGACGGCCCAGGCTGGCGCCGAGTGGTTTCCCAGCAGCCCCGATCAAAAGCCGGTGGACATCGCCCGCGCCGCGCTGGACTATGCGCGCAAACATTATTTTGATGTGCTGCTGGTCGACACTGCAGGCCGCCTGGCGATTGACGAGGCGCTGATGCTGGAGATCAAGCAGCTGCACGCCGCACTCAACCCGGTGGAGACGCTGTTTGTGGTGGACGCCATGCAGGGCCAGGACGCGATCAACACCGCCAACGCCTTCAAGGACGCCCTGCCACTGACCGGTATCATCCTGACCAAGACTGACGGCGACTCGCGCGGCGGCGCGGCGCTCTCGGTCAAGCAGATCACCGGCGTGCCGATCAAGTTTGCCGGTGTCAGCGAAAAGATCGACGGGCTGGAGGTGTTTGACGCCGAGCGCTTTGCCACCCGCATCCTGGGCATGGGCGATATCGTGGCCCTGGTGGAGCAGGTGACTGCGGGCGTGGACATGGAGGCGGCGCAGAAGATGGCCGCCAAGATCAAAAGCGGCGGCGGCTTTGACCTGTCAGACTTTTTGGCGCAGCTGCAGCAGATGAAGCAGATGGGCGGCCTGTCCAGCATGCTGGACAAACTGCCCACGCAGATGGCGGCCAAAGCCACCGAAGCGGACATGCAGCGCGCTGAAAAAGACATCAAGCGCAAGGAAGGCATCATCCAGAGCATGACGCCCAAAGAGCGCCGTCACCCCGACCTGATCAAGGCCACCCGCAAGCGCCGCATTGCAGCGGGCGCGGGCGTGCAGGTGCAGGAGGTCAACCGCCTGCTCAAAGAGTTTGAGCAGATGCAGGGCATGATGAAAAAGATGAAGGGCGGCGGGATGATGAAGATGATGAAGCAGCTCGGCGGCATGAAGGGCATGGGTGGCATGGGCGGCATGCCCAAGCTGCCTTTCTAGCCTTTGGATTGCCTCTTTTAGAGATGTTTTAGGCCACCAGGCCAATAGAATATCGCGGGAGCAGCTATTAAAAATATAGCACTCTAAGTCTGCAAGCTAGCTGCGTGATCAGTTCAGCGGCACGTTCAGCTGAATCATCATGCCCGCAGTGCCCAGGATGTTCACCTGCGCTGCCCAGCCAGGCTTGAACTCATAAGCCACGCCAAAGATCACACCGGGCGAGAAGCCTTTGTAGTTCAATGGCACCTTGTCTTCATAGGGCTCTTTGTAGCCATACAGCAGGCCCGCGGTCCATTTGAACGACAGCGGCTGCACACCAAAGACCGACTTGTACACGCCACCCCAGGGGTAGAGGTACACGCTCTCTTGGCCAAATGAGTTGCTAAACAGCGCCAAGCCATCGAGCTTGCCGTTGGCATGCTCACGCTCGATCCCCACCAGCACCACATTCTTGTGTTCGGTATCCGCGTTAAAGTGCTTGGTGTAGGGGCTGAGCATCAGGTTCAGCTTGGGCTTGGTCTCCGCCGGCGCAGGGCTTTGCTGGGCCAGCGCCTGTGGGGTGAACTGCGCCACAATCAGGCCTACGGTCAGGCAAACGGCAAGGTGGATGAATCGGTTCATGGTTACTACTCAAAAATGCGTCATGCAATGGGTCAGCAGTGTAACGGCTAGGCAGCGTGTAACAGCCCTCCAGCGCGTTTTTAGCGCGGTTTTTGCGGCTTTGTTGGCGTTTTCGCTGTTTGGCAGCACGGGCTGCGCCTGGCTGGACACTACGCAGCGCAACCTGATCTACCGCCCCACGCCAGGCGTGCCCGCAGACTTTGCCGGCCTGCGCGCAGGCGATGAGCGCTACTTTGTGAACATTCCCCTGCTTGACGAGCGTGGCCAGCCCAGCCTGCAGCGCATCGAGATGTGGTGGCTGCCGCACGCAGACGAGAGCGCCCCCACCCTGCTCTACTACCACGGCACATTCCGCAATCTGTACCAAAACCTGCCCAAGATCGACGCGCTGCGCGAAGCGGGCTTTGCCATCCTGGCGGTGGAATATCGCGGCTGGGGCCTGAGCACGGCCATCATCCCCTCAGAGCAAACCATCTTGCAAGACGCAGCGCTGGCCTTTGAAGAGCTGCGCCGCCGCGAGCCGCGCGCCAGCCAACGCGTGATCTATGGCCACTCCATGGGCAGCGGCGTGGCGGTAGACATGGCCAGCCGCCTCAAAGCGCCCGCGGACTACGGCGCGCTCATCCTGGAGTCGGCCCTCACCAGCTTTCCCGATATAGCGGGCGAGGTCAGCTGGGTGGGGCGGCTGCTGACCGGCCTGAACAGCGAGCGCTTTGCCTCCATCGACAAAATCGCCAAGGTGCAAGCGCCACTCTTGATGCTGCACGGCAGCGCGGACACCACTGTGCCCGTCACATTAGGCCAACGGCTCTTCAACGCCGCCAACCCGCCCAAACAATGGCTAGTCATCGAAGGCGCAAAGCACAGCGACCTGCAAGAAGCTGGCGCAGCCGCTTACCAGGCAGCGCTGCAGGGATTCAAGAATTTATATGTTTTAGGCCGCTAGACCAATGGAATATCGCGGGAGCAGCTATTGAATTAATAGCTATTTTATTGTTTTCTCTTCCCACATGGATAACGTTTAGCAAGAACACCGGCAATCATCTTGGATGCGCGCGCTTGGGATTGACGTTCATCCAGTTTTTTGAACTCAATAAAGATGCGCTCGCGCAAGGTGTCTGTTTTGAAGGTTCGGTAGTCGCACCACACTGTACCCTCGGTTGCATCTATCACACCGAGCAGATAGATTTCAGCAGCCTTCCGCTCCTCTGCAGAATTGCTTGTATACGACTTGAAAAACTGCTGCACGCTCAGATTAACGTTGTCTGCTGTGATTTTTTCAGCTTCCTTGGGTGGAGTTTCGGTTTTGGTTACGGTGTCTGCAGCCAAGGAGTAAAACGTCGCGCCAACTATGCTCGCTGCAATCAGCCAACGAAGAAAAATCCGGCCGCCTGGCTTGCACGCAATCAATGGACAGTTGCACATACATTCACTCCCTTGATACGAGTTTTTGAAGACATCTAGCCTGCGGCTCTGTAGCGCTGGCGTAGCTGGACGGGGAATGGGACATATCCCCGTAAAAGCTCCGCAAAACACGCGTCTACCTCAGTAGCGACTCAAAGACTTTCCCCACGCCTTTGCTACGCTTTTCCGTGGATACGCTCCCATTCCTTCACCCAGTCGACCGGGGGTTGAAGACACGCGCTTCACACAGGCTATTTGCTCACTGGCCGATTCCGGCAACTGCGCCGTACACTAGTAAAAGCCTCTTTGAGTGACATCACCTGTCCCTTAGCGATCTGCTGGTTACCTCTAGTGATCGTCTCAAGCCAAATGGTCTGCATTGTTTCGATAGCACTTCTTTGAGTAGCGGAGCGCATTGATTTGCGAGGCGGGATGATCACAGAGACTACCTTTGAAGTGCTCATGAAAATCAAATTCTATGTGACTCGATTTATATGCGCAATGGAAGAAAGCCCTTGACTACCTCACACAAGCGTCGTGCAAGGGTTCTAGCTGATCAATCCATCTGGGTATTACATAAGGCTGCCAACGACCCTTTTCTATCACTAGATTATTATCATCAATAGCCTTAATGACTGCAGCACGCCTTAGCATGGCTAGTTCAATTGATGGCAGGTCTATCGTTGATTTTTCTGGATTACTGAGGCTTACTGCTTGCGTCAGTTTTGATGGATAGTAGATAAAAATATCAATGGGTTTATTCCAGGATAATTTCTCAGTGGTAGTAAAGCGCTTTTGAATAAAACTGGCTAAATCATCATTCGCATGCTTTGATAGCTTTGCAGAGTTTTTGTGAAAAGAAAAACAAGTTTTGGGAAGTATGGGCATAGCAACCGGCGACGTAGCAAACACAGTTGAGTAGGCAGAAAGCATGCCGAAAAGTACACTTAAAGAATATCGATTCAAGCTTGAATTCATAGATGTATTAAGAATGTCGACCGTTTGTTAGTGCTATTAACAGCCAATTAGTCGTGGCTGTGACCCACAGTCAATAGCGTCTCATCCGCCATCTGCACCCTACCCCGTAGCGAATACCCCAACCTCTCCGTCACTTCAATATCCATCATCTGCCCCACCATGCGCATGGCCTGGCTGCTTGCGGGGAAGTTGACTACGCGGTTGCATTCGGTGCGGCCCATGAGTTCGGGGGCTTGCGTGCTGGAGCGGCGTGAGGGGCCTTCTACCAGGATGCGCACTGTAGTGCCTACCAGTTCGTTGCTGATCGCATCGGTGCTGTCGTCGATGACTTTTTGCAGGTGTTGCAGGCGTTTGAGTTTCACGTCGTGGGGCGTGTCGTCGTGCAGGTTGGCGGCTGGCGTGCCGGGGCGGGGGCTGTAGATGAAGCTGAAGCTGTTGTCGTAGCCTATGTCGTCGATGAGCTTCATCATTTTGTTGAAGTCGTCCTCCGTCTCGCCGGGGAAGCCGACGATGAAGTCGCTGCTCATGCGCATGCCGGGGCGGATGGCGCGCAGTTTGCGGATGGTGCTTTTGTATTGCAAAGCCGTGTAGCCGCGCTTCATGGCAGAGAGGATTTTGTCGCTGCCGTGCTGCACAGGCAGGTGCAGGTGGTTGACCAGCTGGGGCACTTTGTCGTACACGTCGATCAGCGCCTGGGTGAACTCGTTGGGGTGGCTGGTGGTGTAGCGGATGCGCTCCACGCCGGGGATGTCGGCCACGTATTCGATGAGGGTGGCGAAGTCGCAGATTTCTGCGGTGTTGCCCATCACACCGCGGTAGGCGTTGACGTTTTGGCCCAGCAGGCTGATTTCTTTCACGCCCTGGTCTACCAGGCCCGCCACCTCCACCAGCACGTCTTCCAGCGGGCGGTTGATCTCTTCTCCGCGGGTGTAGGGCACCACGCAGTAGCTGCAGTATTTGGAGCAGCCTTCCATGATGCTCACGTAGGCGCTGGCGCCTTCCACTCGGGCCAGGGGCATGTTGTCGAACTTTTCAATCTCGGGGAAGCTGATGTCCACCTGCGGACGCTTTTCGCGCACGCCTTTGGCCAGCAGCTCGGGCAGGCGGTGCAGGGTCTGCGGGCCAAACACCACGTCCACATACGGCGCGCGGGCGATGATGGCGGCGCCCTCCTGGCTGGCCACGCAGCCGCCCACGCCGATTTTCACGCCCTTTTTCTTCAGGTGTTTGATGCGGCCCAGGTCGCTAAACACCTTCTCCTGCGCCTTCTCGCGCACCGAGCAGGTGTTGAACAAAATCAGGTCGGCCTCGTCCACGTTGGAGGTTTTTTCATAGCCCTCGGCAGCATGCAGTACATCGCTCATTTTGTCCGAGTCGTACTCGTTCATCTGGCAGCCAAAGGTTTTGATAAAGACTTTTTTGCTCATGGTGCAATTCCTGATACTATATTTTTGATAGCTGCCCCCGCGATACTCTATTGGGCTGGCAGCTGATTTAGCATATAAAACGGCGCTATTGGCGCGTGACACGGGCCTGCAGCGCAGCGCCGCAGGCTGCGCTTGGCGCGGTTTACTGCTTGTATTTGGGCAGCTTGTCGAACGGCGTTTTGCCGTCGTCTACCTTGGGTTTGTCAGCGTCAGAGCTGAAAATGATGTTGCTCTCTGGCGTGCCAGATTTGATCTTCTGCTTGGCTTCCAGCGCGGTCAGTATCCACACCTGGTGGATGTTGTTGTAGGCGTCGCGCACGAAGTTGACGATATATTCCTCGCCTGCAATGGCGCCTGTCATCACCAGGGTGTTCTGCGGCCCGCGGATGCGCGCGCCGGGCGACAGGCGCTCCAGTTTGCCGTCAATCACAATCTCAGCGCCCTGCAGCACCTTCATGCGCCCGCGCAGCGCGTTGGGCGGAAACTGCCGCCCCACAAAGCTGCCTGGCGTCACTACCTGGTCGGGCACGGGCAGCGCGTTGTCGCTCTGTGCATGCGCGGCAGACAGTGGCGCGGCCGCTAAATAGACAGATAAAAGGGCTCCAGCCCAATAGAATATCGCGGGGGCAGCTACAGAATGTGTAGCATTAGGTGGGCGATCAGATGGCGAAAGGCAGCGGTTCATGGTGTACATCCAGAGGCTGTGGTTAAAGCAAGGCGCTTGTGAAGCCTGACTGCAGGCTACTAGAGAGCTCCACAACAGGCAATAAAACAGGCAACAAAAAAGCACTGTGGGGCACAGTGCTTGGTTTGTCAACTTGCACAGTCAGCCTTTTACAACGCTGCAAACCACTGACCGCAAGCTAAATCTGGTGGTGCTAGGTGGATTTGAACCACCGACATCAGCATTATGAATGCTGCGCTCTAACCAGCTGAGCTATAGCACCAGAACCCAGTATTTTAACGCATTTTTCGGCTTGCGTTGGGCTGCCTGGGGGCCGGGCGCTGAAGTTACAACCTTGCCAGCTCTTCCTTGACCAGGCGCGAAATCAGCCTGTCCAGGGTGTCTACCGAGTAGTTTTGCACATCATGCACCGTCTCTTTGCCCGGGCCGCTGGCAGGGTTGGTGGCCTTGTCATAGGTGAGGAAGACAAAGCGCCCGCCGGTGTACTGGGCGATCTGGCGCTGGATGAATTCGCCCTGTTTGTCCAGCCCGCTGGCGCCCACGCTGAAGATTTTGATGCCTTTGCCCAAGGCGGCCATCATGTCATTGTCATAGTGGGGTGTGCCGTAGTCCAGGTGGGGCGGAGCGTCGGCCAGCAGCACCATCAGCCGCGTGGCGCCCTGCCCGCGCCAGCTCAGGTTGTGCACGGCGTCATGCAGCGCCTCGTTCATGGCCTCGGGCGTGTCACCGCCGCCTCCTGCCTGCAGGGCATTGAGCACGCCCTGGAAGGCGTTGACGTCGTTGGTAAAGTCGTGGCTGCGCAGCAAAAACGCATCGCCCTTGTCGCGGTAGGCCACCATGCCCAGGCACAGGTCCGGCTGGCTGGGCAGCTTGGCAATGTCGCTCACGATGCTGCGCAGACTGGCTTTGAGCTTGTCGATCTCGTCCCCCATGGAGCCCGTGGCGTCAATCAGAAAAACCAGGTCCAGTTGCGCCCTGGCGTTGGCCGACTGGCCATCGAGCTTGATGTCCACTGCACTCTTCTGGCCGCGCACGAGCTGGCTTTGGGCTTTGAAGGCCAGCTTTTGCACCTGCACGTCCAGCACGCTGGCCTGCTCCTGCGCCGGGATGAAGGCCTTGGGGTGCACCCACACCTGGCCGGCTGTGTCGGTGCGCGCCCACATGGCGTGGCCCTGGGGGCTGGCAATGCGCACCTGCGCGTCGTGCACCGGCTTGTCAGCGCTGTCGCGCACCTGCAGCAGATAGCGCTCGGTCACATCACGCGCGCGGTGCTCCACCGGGGTGCGCTTGCGAAAAGCCAGGTATTCGCCAAAGTCGGCGTTGTCGTCCACCACGCCTGCGGTGACGGTGTTGTTTTGCGCGGGCTGTACTTCAATGCTGGCGGCAGGCTTGACGGCGGCTTTGCCGGTGGCGGCTGCGCCTTTGCTGCTGGGGGCAGCCTCATAGGCCAGAGCTTCCGCTGTGCGGGCGCGCTCGGTTGACCGAGCAGCAGGTGCTGCGGCTACGGGGGCAGGTACGGGTGCAGGTACGGGTGCGGGGGCAGCCACCAAAGGCGCCGACCCCGCTCTGGACAAGGCCTTGCCCGGCACGAGCATCGCGGTAGTGTCTTTGTCGACCGCGTGCGGCCGCTGCGCGATCTGTGGCTGGGTGCCTGTCTCGCGCGTCTGCACGGGACGCTTGCAGTGCTGCGCCGTGGGCGCATGAAAGTTAGGCTGCGTGCGGAAATCAGGAAACTTGGCAAAGTCTGCTGCTGTGAGCGCAGGCTCCAGCGCAAAACTTGCGCCCTGCGGCAGCAGCAGAGCTACGCAAAGGGCTAAAACACTGGCGCGCTGGCAACGCGTGCGCTGGAAGATCACTGTCATAAAAACTCCTTGTGTGTGGTGACCCGTGTTGAAACGGGGCTCACGCCACAAAGGGGTTAAACGCAGTGAAAAATCTTTTCAGCGCTTTACTGGCGCGCTTTACCGGCCCTGTTTACTGGTGGGTAAACTGCGCCTTGCGCTTGGCCACAAATGCGTCCATGCCTTCTTTTTGGTCGCTGGTGGCAAACAGCGCGTGGAACAAGCGGCGCTCAAACATGATGCCGTCGGCCAGCGTGCCCTCATACGACCGGTTGACCGACTCTTTGGCCGCCATGACGGCAATTTGCGAATATTCGCTGATCATCAGCGCCGCGCCCAGCGCCTCTTCCATCAGCTTGTCCAGCGGCACCACGCGGCTGACCAGCCCTGCACGCTCGGCCTCGGCTGCGTCCATCATGCGCCCGGTCAGCGCCATGTCCATGGCTTTGGCTTTGCCCACGGCGCGCGGCAGGCGCTGGGTGCCGCCTGCGCCGGGGATGATGCCCAGCTTGATCTCGGGCTGGCCAAACTTGGCGTTGTCTGCCGCAATGATGAAGTCGCACATCATCGCCAGCTCGCAGCCCCCGCCCAGCGCAAAGCCGCTCACTGCCGCAATCACGGGTTTGCGGATGGAGCGGATGGTTTCCCAGTTTTTGGTGATGTAGTCGTTTTTGTACACATCGGCAAAGGTGTAGGTGGCCATGGCGCCAATGTCGGCCCCGGCGGCAAAGGCTTTTTCGCTGCCGGTGATGATGATGCAACCGATCTCGGGGTCTGCGTCGTAGCCCTTGAGCGCTGTGCCCAGCTCTTCCATCAGCGCGCCGTTCAGGGCATTGAGCTGTTTGGGGCGGTTGAGGGTGATGATGGCGGCTTTGCCTTCGGTTTTGGTGAGGATGGTTTCGTAGGTCATGTGGGTTATCTTAGCGCGTCTTGCCTTGGTTTATTGGTCATCAGGCCGAAGACACCCGCTCAGTTTTGTGCGGTTGCTGGCAGGTGGCGCCACTTTGAGCACGCTTTGGTTTTGTACGGGAGCAGGCCGACGGCGTGCTCAGCTCCGCGGCTGTCCCCCGCGGCGGCCTAGGGCCGCCTGCTCCTCCTTGATGCCGCTGCGCTGAGCACACCGCCGACCAGCTCTCGCGACCAAGGTGGGTGATCCACCGCCTTACCTCGACCACCATCCTGTTCTCGCGAAGTGCCTTGCGGTCCACGGTCCCGCCCTAACCCTCCCCCTACGCAGCCCTGGCGCTTGGTGTGCACAGCGCAGCGGCATCAAGGGGGAGCCCGAAGGGCGGAGGACAGCCGCGGAGCTGTGCACACCAAGTGCCACGGCGAGCTCAGCGACAAAGAGCCAAGACAAACACAGCCAAAAATTCACCGACCGCCCGGTCAGGTAACTCAAAATTAGTGGTAAATTTCAAGACAGGAGATAAGCCATGGCAGACCACACCAGCACCGACCCCACCATACTGTACGAAGAGCGCGGCACGGGCAACACCATGATCGCCCTCATCACCCTAAACCGCCCCACCGCCCTCAACAGCTTCACCAAGCAAATGCACCGCGAGCTGTGGGCTGCGTTTGACAAGATCGAGGCCAACCAAAACATCCGCGCCGCCGTCATCACCGGCGCCGGGCGCGGCTTTTGCGCCGGGGCGGATTTGTCCGAGTTTGATTTTTCCGAAGGCACCGATGCAAAGGGCCGCAGCATGGTCGAACGTGCCAACCCGCGCGGCGTGATCAACGACTACTTCAACCCCACCGCCCAACGCTTTCAAGCGCTGCGCGTGCCCACCATCGCTGCCGTCAACGGAGTAGCCGCAGGCGCAGGCGCGTCGTATGCTCTGTCCTGCGACATCACCATCGCCGCGCCTGGGGCCAGCTTCATCCAGGCCTTCAGCAAAATCGGCCTCATCCCCGACTCTGGCGGCTCGTGGATACTGCCCCAGCGCCTAGGCACAGCCCGCGCCATGGCCCTGTGCATGACGGGCGACAAACTGCCCGCGCCCCTAGCCAAAGAATGGGGATTGATCTGGGACGTAGCCGACGACCCAGTAGCCGCCGCCCTAGAGATGGCCGCCAAGCTAGCCACCATGCCCACCAAAGCCATGGTCACCACCCGACACCTGCTGCGCAACGCCCATACCAACAGCTTCGATGAGCAGCTAGACCTGGAGCGCGATGAGCAAAGTACGCTGGGTAACACACATGACTACATTGAGGGCGTGAAGGCTTTTCTGGAAAAACGGCCCGCGAGCTTCAAGGGAAACTAAGTTTCAAAGGAATTAAATGTCATCTGACCCCATTAAAAAAGAAGCTACTGACCTCGCGCGCCGCGTGGGTGAAACCATGTGGGCGGTGGACACGGCTAGCAAAGACACCATGGGGATGGAGCTGCTGGAGTGCGCGCCGGGGCGGGCGGTGGTGCGGATGGAGGTGAAGACGCTGCATCTGAACGGGCACCAGATTTGCCATGGCGGGTTTATTTTTACACTGGCGGATACGACCTTTGCGTTTGCCTGCAACTCGCATAACAAGGTGGCGGTGGCGGCGGGGTGCTCGATTGAATTTTTAAAGTCGGGGCAATTGGGTGATGTGCTGACCTGTGTCGGGGTGGAGCAAACGCTCACGGGGCGGCATGGCATTTACGATATGCGGGTGACTAACCAGCATGGCGAAGTGATTGCGATGTTTCGCGGCAAGTCTGCGCAGATTGCTGGCACTATTGTTTAGCTTACGTTTTTTAAATACCGAACTTCCGGACGCGAAGGACGCTAAGGTTACGCAAAGGACGCGAAAGAAGACAAAATAAATACCAAAATGGACTGCAGCTAAAGATCAAAAAGCGATGTAAATAAATTCGAATTTAATTTTTAATTTTGATTAAATTTATTATTGTTTTTTTAATTTCTTCTTCGGTATTCCTTTTGCGTCCTTTGCGTAACCTTCGCGTCTTTCGCGTCCGGATGTTTTGTCTTCGGATGTTTGGTATTCGGAAGTTTGGTACCCGGATGTCCGATTTCTAACCTAAACCTACCAACCAAGTTTAGAAAATATGAAAACCTTCCCTCTAGAACCCATCGAAAAAGCCCCCATTGCAGAACTCAGAGCCCTGCAGCTCAAGCGCCTGCAGGCCACGCTGCGCCATGCCTACGCCAATTCGCCCGTGTACAAAGCCAAGTTTGACAAAGCCGGTGTGCACCCCGACCAGTGCGAGACATTGCAGGACCTGGCCAAGTTTCCCTTCACCACCAAGCTAGACCTGCGCGACAGCTACCCGTTTGGCATGTTTGCGGTGCCGCGCGAGCAGTGCGTGCGTATCCACGCGTCCAGCGGCACCACCGGCAAGCCTACCGTGGTGGGCTATACGCAAAACGATGTGGATATGTGGGCCAGCATGGTGGCCCGCAGTCTGCGGGCTGCGGGCGCGCAGCCGGGGGATATGGTGCATGTGAGCTATGGCTACGGGCTGTTTACCGGCGGGCTGGGGGCGCACTATGGGGCGGAGAAGCTGGGCCTGACGGTGGTGCCCTTTGGTGGCGGGCAGACCGAGCGGCAGGTGCAGCTGATCATGGATTTCAAGCCCAGCATCATCATGGTCACGCCCAGCTACATGCTGGCGATTGCGGACGAGCTGGAGAAGCAGGGCATTGACCCGCGCTCCACCAGCCTGCGCATTGGCGTGTTTGGTGCCGAGCCGTGGACGAACGATATGCGCCGCGCGATTGAAGCGCGCATGAACATCAAGGCCGTGGACATCTATGGCCTGAGCGAGGTGATTGGCCCCGGCGTGGCCAATGAATGCCTTGAGACGCAGGATGGCCCGACCATTTGGGAAGACCATTTTTACCCCGAGATCATTGACCCGGAGACGGGCGCGGTGTTGCCCGATGGTGAAATGGGCGAGCTGGTGTTTACCAGCCTGACCAAAGAGGCGCTGCCCATCATCCGCTACCGCACGCGCGACCTTACCCGCCTGCTGCCGGGCACAGCGCGCAGCATGCGGCGCATGGAGAAGATCACCGGGCGCAGCGACGACATGATGATTGTGCGCGGGGTCAATGTGTTCCCCTCGCAGATTGAAGAGCTGATCCTCAAGCAAAGCGCCCTCGCCCCGCACTACCAGTGCATTTTGTCGCGCGAAGGTCCGCTGGACTCTTTGACCGTGGCGGTGGAAACGCAGCCTGGCATGGCCATAGACAGCCCGGCCGCGCAGGCAGCATCTGCCGCGCTGGCGCATGACATCAAAACCTTTATTGGCTCCAGCGCCAGAATTGACCTGCGCAGCGAAGGCGGTGTGGAGCGCAGCGTGGGCAAGGCCAAGCGCGTGCTGGATTTGCGCGGCAAATAGCCGCCAGGCGCTGCCTGAAGCACATTTTTATAAACAAATCTTGCTGCAGGCCAATAGAATATCGCGGGAGCAGCTATTTAATTTATAGCAACTGAATAGACTTCAGGAGGCCAGCGGCAGCCGCACCCGGGCATCCAGCCCCGTCACCTGGGCCTTCACAATGCGGTTGTCCAGGCTGATAGCGCCCTGCAGCGCCTGCACAATCTCTGCGCAGATGGCCAGGCCCAGGCCCGAGCCGGTCTGCACCGACCCCGCAGAAAAGGGCTGAAACAGGCGCACCCGCAGCTCCTCGCTGATGCCCTCGCCGCTGTCTGCTATCACCAGCTCGGCTGTCGTGCTGTCCACCACCATCCGCACCGACAGTGCTGCACCGCTGGGGCTGTGCTTGATGGCGTTGTGCAGCAGGTTGCGGCTGAGCTCGCGCAGCATCCAGTCGTGGGCGCGCACGCCCGCAGGCTGGGTTTCGATGTCGAAATCAATATCCTTGTCGGCCATCAGCGGCGCCATCTCCAGTGCCAGCTCGCGCACCACCTGCGACCATGGCGTCACAGGCGCATCGCCCTGCTGCACCAGCTGCTCCACCTTGGCCAGTGACAGCATCTGGTTGGCCAGGGCAGTGGCGCGCTCTACCGTGCTGCCAATCTCCTGCAGCGCGGTGCGTGGGTCGACATCGCCGCGCAGGGCAGACTGGGTCTGGGTTTTGAGCACGGCCAGTGGCGTGCGCAGCTGGTGTGCAGTGTCGCGCACAAAGCGTTTTTGGTGCTGCAGCAGGTGCGCCAGCCGCTGCATCAGCTGGTTGGTAGCCTGCACCAGCGGCTGCAGCTCACGCGGCGCGGTGTCGGTGGGCAAAGCGCCCAGGTCGTTGTCGGCCCGCGCGCTGATGTCGGCGCTCAGCGCGCGCACGGGCTGCACCGCGCGCTGCACCACCCACACCACCACCGCCGCTATCACCAGCAGCAGCAGGCCCTGGCGCCACAGGGTGCTGAGCAATATCTCCCGCGCCAGCGCCTCGCGCAGCTCCAGCGTCTCTGCCACCTGCACCATCGCCATGCCCGTGCTTTGCACGCCCGCCACCGGCTGCAGCAGCACGGCCACACGCACGGGTGTGTCCTCTACTGTGTCGTCGTAGAAGTCCACCAAGGCGGCATAGGGCGGATTGTCAGGAATACGCCCCGTCCACAGCTTCACGCTCTCAAAGCCCGAGACCAGCTCACCGCTGAGGCCCGATACGCGATAGAACATGCGGCTTCGGTTGTCGGCCTCAAAAGCCTCCAGCGCCGAATACGCCAGCCGCGACACCACGCGCGGGGCGCTGCTGGGGCCTTCGATCTCCAGCTGCTCACCAATGGTTTTGGCAGAAGCCAGCAGCGTGCGGTCATACGCCGTGTTGGCCGCCTGCAGGGCCTGGGTGTACAGGCTGTAGGTGTTGAGCAGCACCAGCAGCAACACGGGCAGCAAAATGCCCCACAGCAGGCGGCGGCGCAGCGACATGGCGCGGGCTGCTAGGGCAGGGCCCGGCATGGGCTTAGCTCTCCAGCTTGAGCAGATAGCCCAAGCCGCGCAGGGTCACCAGGCTCACGCCGCTGCCCTGGAGTTTTTTGCGCAGCCGGTAGGCCACCACTTCAATCGCTTCGTACTGCACATCCTGCGCGCCCGGAAACACACGCTCAAACAGCTTTTCCTTGGCCACCGCCTGGCCGGGCCTGTCAAACAGCCCTGCCAGCATGGCGCCCTCGCGTGCGCTCAGTTCCAGCGGCGTCTGCTGCACATAAAAAGCCCCGCTCTCGCTGTCCCAGCGCAGGGCGCCCCATTGTTTGGGCTGGTCGGCAGCGGGCCCTGCGTTGGCCTGATGGGCCATGTGCTCGGTGTTGCGCTCTGCGGCGCGCACCAGCGCACGCAGCCTGGCCTCCAGCTCATCCAGGTCAAACGGTTTGGGCAGATAGTCGTCCGCCCCCGAGTTCAGGCCCAGAATTTTGTCGCCCACCGTGCCGCGCGCCGTCAGGATCAGCACCGGGGTGGTCAGGCCCTGGGCGCGCGCGTCGCCCAGCACCTGCAGGCCGTCGCGGTGCGGCAGGCTCAGGTCCAGCAGCACCACGTCGGCCTGCGCCTGCAGCCACGCGTCCAGCGCCAGGGCACCGTCGGCGCAGGTCTGCACCCGCATGCCCTTGCGCGTGAGTGCACGCGCCAGCGTGGCACGCATGGCGGCGTCGTCTTCGATCAACAGCACCTTCATGGGGCGTAGCCTAGCACTTTCCCTAGGCATTTTCGACAGCCGGTTGACAGCCAGGGCATGCATCATCGTTACAGTACAGTTTTCTTGAGGAGTTTCCCATGCGTCGTGATGATTTTCTGAAGTCTTTGATCGCCCTGGCCGCTGCGGGCAGCCTGCCCCTGTCTGTGCGCGCCGCAACCAATCTGAAAATGATGATCCCGGCCAACCCCGGCGGCGGCTGGGACAGCACCGGCCGCGCGCTGGGCAAGGCCCTGACTGAGGGCAAGATTGTCGATACCGTGCAGTACGAAAACAAAGGTGGCGCAGCTGGCGCGCTGGGCCTGGCCCAGTTTGCCAACAGCGCCAAGGGCGACGGCAGCTCGCTGATGATGATGGGCGCGGTCATGCTAGGCGGCATCATCACCGGCAAGCCCCCCGTGGGCCTGGACAAAGTCACTCCCATTGCCCGCCTGACCAGCGAGTACAACGTGTTTGTGCTGCCAGCCAACTCGCCGTTCAAAACCATGAAGGACGTGGTCGAGCAGATGAAAAAAGACCCTGGCAGCGTCAAATGGGGTGGCGGCTCGCGCGGCTCCACCGAGCACATCGCCGCCTGCATGCTGGCACGTGATGTAGGCGTGGACCCCAAGAAAGTCAACTACGTCGCATTCCGTGGCGGCGGCGAGGCGACAGCAGCTATCCTGGGCGGCAACGTCACCGTTGGCGGCAGCGGCTACAGCGAGTTTTCCGAATACATCAACACCGGCAAGATGCTGCCCATTGGCGTGACCTCGGACAAGCGCTTGAAAGGCATCAACGTGCCCACCCTCAAAGAGCAAGGCTACAACGTGCTGCTGGGCAACTGGCGCGGCGTCTACGCAGGCCCAGGCCTTAGCCCGGAGCAGCGCAAGGCCTTGACCGAGCTGGTGGTGCGCGCCACCAAAACCCCGGCCTGGATCGATGCGCTGGAGAAAAACAACTGGACCTCCGCGCTGCTCACCGGCAAGGAGTTTGATGAATTCGTCGATTACGAATTTGCCAGCCTGCGCGCCACCATGCACCTGTCGGGCATGCTGTAAGCACTGTTTGCGCCACACCCTATGGCATGGTCCTCCTCTGCTCTTGAAACGGCCATAGGCGTGGGCACCACGGTGCTGGGCGCTGGCATCGCATTTGGTGCCACGATGATTTCGTCTGAAGCGGGCTACGCGGGTGTGGGGCCTAATTTTCTACCCTGGGTGGTGGCAATAGTGCTGATGGTCTGCGGCGTGCTGCTGGTGGCGCAGGCGCGCTCGGGCGGCTTTCGCCACCGCGATGCGCCCGAGGGCGCAGCCCAGGGCAACTGGGTGCCCTTTGTGTGGGTGTCGGGCGGCATTGTGCTCAATGCAGCGTTGATCACCAGTATTGGTTTCATCCTCAGCTGCAGCCTGTGTTTTGTGCTGGCGGTGCGCGGCCTGCACCTGTCGCAGGGCCAGCGCGACTGGCGCGCCATCACCTGGCTGCGCGACGCAGCCATCGGCATGTGTATTGCCGCTCCGGTGTACTGGATGTTCAGCAAGCTGCTCGCCATCAACCTGCCAGGCCTGACCAGCACCGGCTGGATTTAAAACAACACCATGGATATCCTGAACCAGCTCATGGCGGGCTTTGCCACCGCCATCACGCCCATGAACCTGATGTGGGCTTTTTTAGGCTGTGTCATCGGCACGGCGGTGGGCGTGCTGCCCGGCATTGGCCCGGCAGTAGCGGTGGCCATGCTGCTGCCGATCACCACCAAGGTGGATGTCACCGCGTCGATGATCTTTTTTGCTGGCATCTACTACGGCGCCATGTACGGCGGCAGCACCACCTCCATTTTGCTCAACACCCCCGGTGAATCGGGCTCCATGGTCACCGCCATGGAAGGCAACAAAATGGCCAAGAACGGGCGCGCAGGCGCGGCGCTGGCTACGGCGGCCATCGGCTCGTTTGTCGCGGGCACCATTGCCACTGTGGTGGTTACCTTTGCCTCGCCGCTGATCGCAGAGCATGCTGTCAAGCTGGGGCCACCAGAGTATTTTCTGCTCATGGTACTGGCCTTTTGCACCGTGAGCGCAGTGCTGGGTAAAAGTGCGCTGCGCGGCATCACCGCGCTGTTTATCGGCCTGGCGATGGGCCTGGTGGGCCTGGACCAGATCACTGGCCAGGTGCGCTACACGGGCGGCGTGAGCGAGCTGCTGGATGGCATTGAGATCGTGCTGGTGGCCGTGGGCCTGTTTGCCGTGGCAGAGGCGCTGTACTGGGTGATCTACCAGGGTGGCGAGCAGGAAACGCAAAACCCGATGAGCAAGGTGCACATGACCGGCTCCGAGTGGAAGCGCTCCTGGCCCGCCTGGCTGCGCGGCACGCTGATTGGCGTCCCGTTTGGCACGATACCCGCAGGCGGCAGCGAGATACCCACTTTTTTAAGCTACGCCACTGAGAAAAAACTCTCCAAACATCCAGAAGACTTTGGCACCAAGGGCGCCATCGAAGGCGTGGCCGGGCCGGAGGCCGCCAACAACGCCGCCATCACCGCCACCTTGATTCCACTGCTCACCCTGGGCATCCCCACCTCCAACACCACGGCGATTTTGCTGGGTGCGTTTCAGAACTACGGCATCCAGCCCGGGCCGCAGCTGTTTCAGACTTCGGCCACCCTGGTATGGGCCTTGATCGCCTCGCTCTATATTGGCAACGTGATGCTGCTGGTGTTGAACCTGCCCTTGGTGGGCCTGTGGGTCAAGCTGCTGAAAATCCCCAAGGCCTATCTGTACGCTGGCATTTTGATTTTTGCCACCGTGGGTGTGTATGGTATGCGCCAAAGCGCGTTTGACCTGCTGCTGCTGTATGGCATTGGCCTGGTGGGTGTGCTGATGCGCCGCTTTGACTTTCCCACGGCGCCGGTGGTGGTGGGGCTGATTCTGGGCCCGCTGGCCGAGGCGCAGATGCGCAACGCGCTGAGCATTGGCGAAGGCAAGTGGACCGTGTTTGTCGAGCGGCCCGGCTCATTGACCCTGCTGGTGGTGATTGTGGCTATCCTGGTGCTGCCGCGCATTTTGAAGGCGCGTCGGCAGCGCTGAAGGCGCCGGGCCATTGCAGCTTTGCACCGCGACAACTGCGCGCATCGGCACTCAGCGCTGCTCTATTTTCTTGACCGTCAGATCCAGATAGCTCTGTGCATCCAGCGTGATCTTGATGCGCACCGGCAGGTTCTGCAGGCTGGGCGCTACCCACATTTCGGCCACGATGGTGCCGCGCGCCCTGGCCAACGGGCGTGGCTTCAGATGGTAGGCCTGCACGGCGCCCAAGAGCGGCAGATACAGGGTTTCTGCTGCGCCGATGTCATACACCCACTCGTCCAACCCGCCCGGGCGGGCCAGCCACACGCGCACCACCTCGCCCTTGGCCAGGCGCGCACGGCCGGTGCTGAAGCGGTGGCCCAGCTCGACAAACTGGCTGGCCGTGTCCTGCACGCCATCCATGTCCTCAGGGGGACGCGGCAGCCTGCGTCCGTCCATCAGCAGCACCTCGTTGGTTGTCAGGCGCACATTGCGCCGGCTGCTGGGCAGCACCTCTTCATAGGCCTCGGGCTGCAGCCCCGCCGCACGCACGCGGCCCTGGCTGAGCATCTGCACACGGGCCAGGCCGCCCACGTTGATGTCGATGCGCACCTGGTATCTGTCGCTGGGCACAACTGCGCCGGACGAGGCTGCGTCTGCCCCCGTCATCGATGCCGTCGCGGTCTCGGTAGGCCGCGTCCACTGCACCTGCGCGTCGCCAAACAGCTCGCCCCGGTAGTAGCCGCCCAGTTGGTAGCTCAGCCGCGTGTCGCCGGGCCACTCGCCTTGCAGGGCCAGCGCGGCAGACTGCGCTGCAGCGGTGCTGGTTGGGGCAGTGACGGTGGCAGTGGCGCTTGGTGACAGCGCTGCGGTTGGCGTGGACTCTGGCAGCGCGGCGTCAGTGGGCGTGGCCGGTGCAAGCAACTCGGTAGGCGTCGGTGAGGGGGTGCTCTGCTGCGCAGTAATGTCCTGAGTAGGCGTTTCAATTGCTACACTTTTAGTAGCTGCTCCCGCGATATTTGATTGGGCTGCACGCCGTTTAGGCTGTAAAACTGCGGTTGCAGCAGGCGCAGGGCTTGCACCGGGCAGCTCAGTCGCGCCCTGCTGGGTGATCTGCCGCGTAAACAGCGGATCGGTCTGGGGCTTGATAACGCTGCCCATCGCAGCAATCTGCTGCGCAATAATCCACAGGGCGATGCTGTGCGCTGCCAGGGCCAGCAGCAGGGCCACTGCCAGGCGTGCCAGCATCCGGCGTGTCAGCCACCGAGCCATGCGTCCACACGCGCCGCGTCGCCCACACGCAGCACCCAGGTGGCCAGGTCGGGCCGCTCTACCTGTGGCAAGCTCAGGCGCAGGGTGTGCAGGCGCTTGTCGCGTGAGACCAGTGCCAAGAGCGCCGTGTCTTTGCCTGCACGCTCGGCCACATACAGCGGCAGGTCCTCCAATTTGGCCAGGCGCCACAGCGCGTCGCGCTGTGTGCCCACCGCCAGCCACTCGTCGCCGGGGCAAAAGCCCGCCTGCTCGGCCGCGCCGCCGCGCAGCACGACTTTTACTTCCACCTTGCCGTTGCCCTCAGCCACGCGCAGGCCCAGGCGCTGTGCCAGCTGCGGCTTGTCTTCCACAATCTGCACGCCCTGCTGCGCCAGCAGCTGGTTTAGCGGCAGATCGCCTGTGCCGTGCACCCACTGCGCCAGCTCCTGCGCAAAGCTGCGGCCACCGCGCTGCGCCAGCACGGCGGCAAAATCGGCCTCGCTCATCGGCCCGGCCTTGCAGCGTGTCCACAGCGTGCGCATCACCTGATCCAGCGTGGTTTTGCCTTCCTGGCGCAAGGCCAGGTCAAAACACATGGCCACCAGTGCGCCCTTGGTGTAGTAGCTCACGGTGGCGTTGGGCGTGTTTTCATCCTGTCGGTAGTATTTGACCCAGGCATCAAAGCTGCTTTGCGCCACGCTTTGCACCCGCGCGCCCGGGGTCTGCATGACCTGGTTGATGGTTTTGTTGACCAGTTTGAGGTATTGCGCGTTGTCGATCAGGCCCGCGCGGCGCAGCAGCAGGTCATCGTAGTAGCTGGTAAAGCCCTCAAAAAACCACAGCAGCTGCGTGTATTGTTCGCTCTGGTATTGGTAGCGCACAAACTCTGCCGGGCGCAGGCGCTTGACGTTCCAGGTGTGAAAATATTCGTGGCTGATCAGGCCCAGCAGGGTGGTGTAGCCGTCGGCCGTTTTCTTTTGCGCCAGGCGCGGCAGATCGCGCCGGTTGCAGATCAGTGCGGTGCTGTTGCGGTGCTCCAGGCCGCCATAGCCGTCGTCCACGGTATTGAGCAAAAAAACGTATTTTTCAAACGGCGGTGTGCCCTTGGCCCCATGCCAGAAGGCCATTTCGCTATCGACAATCTTGTGCGTGTCTGCCAGCAGCCGCTTGCCATCAAAGCTGGGCGGCGCGCCTGCCACCACCAGCTCATGCTGCACGCCACGCGACACAAAGCTGCCGCTCCAGCACTTGCCCAACTCAAACGGTGTGTCGGCCAGCACGTCATAGTCGGCAAAGGTGTAGGTGCCTGCGCCGTTTTTGTCCACCTTCAGCGCCTTGGCTCCGGTGTAGATGGCGCAGCCTGCGATGCTCTTTATGGTGTTGATCTGCAGATGGTGTATCCGCCCCTGCTGGCCTTCGGCGCGCAGGCACAGCGAGGTGGGGTTGAAAAAGCCGCGCTGCGCATCCAGCCAGGCGGTGCGCACTGAGTTGTCGTAGGCATACACCTCGTAGCGCAGCACCAGGGCTTGCGTGCTGCTGCAGGTGGCCTGCCAGCTGCATTTGTCCAGCTGGCTCAAAGCTACTGCCTTGCCGCCCTGCGCTGCACTGAGCTTTTGCAGATGCTTGGAAAACTCGCGCACCATGTAGCTGCCCGGAATCCAAACCGGCAGCGACAGGCGCTGGTTTTTGGTGGGCTTGGCAATCGTGAGCGTGACGCGGTACAGATGCGCATGCACATCGGACGCGTCGATAGCGTAATGCACAGCACAGGCAGAGGAGGCAGTAGAACGTGTGACCATAGGGGTGAAGAATAAACCATTCGCGCCGCAGTACCCGTTCCTGGGGTGTATCTGCTTGGTGTTTATGATCGCTGCATGCTGTTTTCCACGGCCCCCATCGAACTTGGCCCCGATATCTGGCTGCTGTCAGGCCTGGCCTTGGGCAAGCCCTTGCGTGAGGGGATTGACGCTGTGGCAGCAGCAGCGGCGTTTCGCCATCTGACCGTGCCCAGCGGACACACCATGGCGGTTGCGATGACCAACTGCGGCGCCCTGGGCTGGCACAGCAGCGCGCAGGGCTACCAATACCTGCCCCACGACCCCGAGACAGGGCTGGCTTGGCCTGCGATGCCAGCGGCCTTTGCAGAGCTGGCGCGCGAAGCCGCGGCGGCAGCGGGCTGGAGGGAGTTTGCGCCCGATGCCTGCCTGATCAACCGCTACAGCGGCGGCGCGGGCATGGGCCTGCACCAGGACAAGGACGAGCGTGATCTGCGCGCGCCGATAGTGTCGGTGTCGATCGGCGCGTCCTGCAAATTCATCTTGGGCGGCCTGCAGCGCAGCAGCCCCACACGCTCGATAGCGCTGCACGATGGCGATGTGATGGTCTGGGGTGGCCGCTCACGCCTGGTCTACCACGGCGTGCGGCCCCTGCCCAAGGACAGCGCGCTGCGCTACAACTTGACGTTTCGCCAGGCGGGCCTGCGCGGCGTGGGCTGAGGCAGGCCAGGTGGCGCGATTCGCTGCGCTGTGCGCCAGGCTTGGCACACGAGGTCTGGACACCGATCAGGTCTGGCACACCGCGCAGTAAAAAAGTCCGCGCCCACCCTGGGTGGTGCGCACAATCGGTGTGCCACAGCCCCAGCACGGCGCACCCTCGCGGTCAAAGGCATAAAACCGCGCCGCCTCATAGCCCAGGCCTGCCCTGCGCGAGGCCTGGTAGGCAGCCCAGGGCCGCACCACGCCAGCGCGCTGCACGCTGCGCTGGGTGAGGGTTTTGCAGGCTTTGGCAATGCGCAGCAGCTCGGCAGCAGACAGGGCGGCGATAGTGCGCAGCGGGTGCACCCGCGCCACCAGCAAAATATCGGCGCGCAGATAGTTGCCCAGCCCGGCCAGCACATGCTGGTCCAGCAGGGCATCGGCAATCACACGGCGCGGAAACTGCGCCAGGCGCTGCGCGATCTGCGCGGCGCTGACCTGCGCGTCCAGCACCTCAGGGCCCAGCTTGGCGATGTACGGGTGCTCATGCTCGCGCCCTGCGCGCAGCCAAGCGAAATCTGTTGCGCTGTACAGCACCACCTGGTGCCGCGCGGTGCGCACCACCAGGCGCACCTGTTTGGCCAGCAAGGGCTCGTCCAGGCTGTGCACCACCCATTCCCCGTAGAGCTGGTTGTGCGAATACAGCACTACGCCGTTGGCAAACTCGGTCAACATGGCCTTGCTGCGCGCATGCACCCGCGTGATGGGCACACCGCGCAGGCTGCGTTGTTTGGACACGAGCTTGTCGTAGTGCAGCGTGAGATGGCTGGGCTGCTGCGCCACGGCAGCGTGCACCGCACGCGCTGCCAGGAATATTTCGGGGCCTTCAGGCATGTGCTGGGCCCCTGGCTTTAGGCTACTGCCGCGCCCAGCAGGCAGGACAGCACGGCCACCACGGTCAGATGCCAGCGCATGCCCAGCCAGGCACTCCAGCCCACCTGCGGATAGCTGCGCCTGTCCACCGCATAGCAGGCCGACAGGATCAGCCCCAGCAGCGGCAGCCCGGCATAGGCGGGCATGACCACAGCCACCCAGCCCATGAGCGAGGGTGCAACACCCCAAGCGTAGTGAAAGCCCGCCTGCTGCGCAGGCAAACGCGCGGCAATGCCCCAGTGCACCCCGCCCAGGAACGACGCAATCACCGCGCCATAGCCTGCCAGCGCAATCGCCACAAAGCCCTGCACATCGGCACGCACGATCCACAGCAGCGCAGCCAGCACCACAAAAGGCAGCAGGCCTGCATAGCCCAGCCTGCGCGCAAGCAGCGAGGGTGCAGAGAGGCTGCTGTCAATGCTGGATGGCATGTTTTATAAAGAAATAATGGCTGCAGGCCAATAAAATATCGCGGGAGCAGCTATTAAATTGATAGTAACCATAAAGTGATGGAGCAGCGTTGGCACCAGTGCTTGGCCACATGCCAGCGCCCGCAAGCGCCTGCGAAGCTTATTTCACTTCGGCCAAAAACTTTTCTACCTGGGCTGCGCCGATGGCGCCGGGCACGCGGTTGCCGTCAGCAAAAATCAGCGTCGGTGTGCCAGTGATTTTGTGCTTTTTGCCAAACTCCACATTGCGCGTGAGGGCAGCGGTATCGCAGGTGCCAGCAGGGGCGTCTGCGTCCTTGACCATCCAGTCGGTCCAGGCCTTGGCACGGTCTTTGGCGCACCAGATGTTTTTGCTGCGCTCGGTGGAGCTGGGGCCCAGGATGGGGTAGAGGAACATGTACACGGTGACGTTGTTGACGTTTTGCAGATCGCGCTCAAAGCGTTTGCAATAGCCGCAATTGGGGTCTTCAAACACGGCCACCTTGCGTTTGCCGTTGCCACGCACGATGGTGAAGGCGTCCTTGATCGGTAGGGCGTCAAAGTCGATTTCGGTGAGCTTGGCGATGCGCTCCTCGGTCAGGTTGCGCTTGGCCTTGGTGTCGATCAGGTTGCCCTGGATCAGGTAGTTGCCTTCGGCGTCGGTGTAGAACACGTCGGTGCCGCCCACGCGCACCTCAAACAGGCCGGGCATGGAGCTTTTGGTGATTTCGTCGATCTTGGGCAGGTTGGGCAGCCGCTCCATGAGGTTTTTGCGGATCACGGATTCCTGAGCGAAAGCGGCCAGGGCTGACGCGCAAATCGCAACGGCAGCCAGGATTTTGGTGGTTAATCGCATGGTGGACGGTCTTTCGTTCAAGATCAGGAGGAGTATGGATAGTTAGGAGGTACTGTAGCGCAGTTTACGCGCCCATCGCCTGGCGCATGACCAGCCGTTTGAGCGGAGACAGCGCGTCAAAACTGCGCATGCCCCAGTTGCGCAGGCTGCGTGCGCGCGCATCATCCATGGCAAACAGGCGCTGCAGGCCGTCGGTGGCTACGCGCAGCGCAGCGGCATCGCCCTTGCGGGCGCGCTCGTAGCGGCGCAGCAGGCGTGCGTCGCCGTAGCTGCGGAAGTATTCTTTGTCAGACAGCACGCGCGCCAGCTCGGCGGCATCGCCCAGGCCCAGATTCAGGCCCTGCCCGGCCAGCGGGTGCACGGCATGGGCGGCATCGCCCGCCAGCGCCCACGCGGCCTGCGGCTGGCCTGCCAGACCCACGCCCACCCAGCGGCTGGCCTGGGACAAATACAGGGGCCAGGTGGCGCGCAGGCTGGTCAAGCGCATGGCACCCAGCGCACCGCCGCAGGCCTCTTGCAAGGCTGCGCAAAACTGCGGCTCGTCCATGGCCAATAGCTGCTGGGCTCGTTCATGCTGTACAGACCACACCAAGGCTACAGAGTTCCCCGAATGGCCATGGCCAGGTGCTGGCAGGTCTGCGCCGGGGGGTGACATATCGGGCGATGCGCCGTGGTGTCCCGCAGCGCGGGGCAGCAGGGCACACACCTCGCCGCCGTGCGCATCTCCGCGCATCCACTGCCAGGCAGTGGCCTGGTGCGGCTGCTCGGTGTGCAGCGTGGCGGCAATGGCGCTTTGGTCGTAGGCCTGCTGCGCGTAGGCCAGGCCTGCCGCCTCGCGGCTGGCGCTGGCGCGTCCTTCGCAAATTACCGTCAATGCAGCAGGCTCAGGCGCTGCCAGCACGCTGATCTCGGGCGCAAAGGACACCGCGGTCTGCAGGCGCTGCTCCAGGTCGGCCGCGTCCACGATCCAGGCCAGTGCGCTGGCGTTGTGCTGCAGCGCGTCAAACTGCACCAGGCCGCCCTCATCGCCCGCCACCTGCATGCGCTGCACCGCGCAGCTGCTGCCTGGCCAGGCGCGCAGGCTCTCCAGCAGGCTGTGCGAGGCGGCGTTCAGCGCAAAAGCGCGGATGTCCTGCTGCACAGGCGCAGCCGTCTGCACCAGGCCCACGCGAATGCGCGCGCGCGCCAGCAGCAGAGCCAGGGTCTTGCCCACCACGCCTGCGCCACGAATACATACGTCAATTGCCATACCCTGCATTGTAGAAGGCGGCACAATAGCGTCTTATCCTTCCCGTCCAAGACCCCACACCTTTGCCCCACACCATGTCACAGCCTGATTTCGAGCTGCAAGCCAGCATCCAGAACCTGTATATCTACCCTGTCAAATCCTGCGCGGGCGTTGAGCTCAAGGAGGTCATCCTTACCGACACCGGGCTGGAGTTTGACCGGGCATGGATGGTGGTGGACGAAACCGGCGAATTTGTCACCCAGCGCGAGCTGCCGCGCATGTGCCTGATCCAGCCTACGATGAAGCTTTATGAGATAGTGCTGCGCGCGCCGGGCATGCTGGCCCTGCATATCGCGCTGGACGCCGTGGAGCAACCCTGTCGTGTGTCGGTGTGGGGCCAGGAGTGCGCCGCCTATGACATGGGCGACGTGGCGGCGCAGTGGTTTACCGATTTTCTGGCGCAGGACTTGCCCGCAGGCCAGCGGGCCATGAAGCTGCGCCTGGCGCGCTTTGACCCCGAGCACCGCCGCCTGTCCAACAAAAAATGGACGAAGGAGCTGGACGCACTCAACCAGTTCAGCGATGGCTACCCGATTTTGGTGGCCAGCCAGGCCTCGCTGGACGGCCTGAACGCGCGCCTGGCTGCGCAGGGCCACAGCCCAGTGACCATGCAGCGGTTTCGGCCCAATATCGTGCTGTCTGGTGTGGATGCGCATGATGAAGACCGCGTCAAGGCGCTGCACATCAGCGCTGACAGCACCGTCGAGCTGGCCCTGGTCAAGCCCTGCCCGCGCTGCCCGATGCCCAATGTGGACCCGCTGACCGCCATCCCCAGCCCTGAGGTGGGCGACACGCTGCAGGGCTACCGCCAGGATGCTCGGGTAGACGGCGCGGTGACCTTTGGCATGAATGCAGCGATTCGCAGCGGCCTGGAGCAGGTGTTGCGCGTGGGCCAGGCAGTGGGTGCCAACTACGATTTCTGACAGCCTGGCTCTAGGGGCCAGCGCCTGCGGCCCGCAGGCCTAATTCGCATACACTTAGGCCCTTATCTGGAATCGACATCATGAGCTTGAAGTGTGGCATCGTAGGCCTGCCCAACGTAGGTAAATCAACCCTGTTTAACGCCCTGACCAAAGCGGGCATCGCCGCAGAAAACTATCCTTTTTGCACCATCGAGCCCAATGTGGGCATCGTGGAGCTGCCTGACCCGCGCCTGGCGCAGCTGGCCGACATTGTCAAGCCCGAGCGCATCGTGCCGGCCATTGTCGAGTTTGTCGATATTGCCGGCCTGGTGGCTGGCGCCAGCACAGGCGAAGGCCTGGGCAACAAGTTTCTCGAACATATCCGCCAGACCGACGCCACCATCAATGTGGTGCGCTGCTTTGCCGACGACAACGTGATCCACGTGGCGGGCAAGGTCGACCCGATCTCCGACATCGAGGTGATCCAGACCGAGCTGTGCCTGGCCGACCTCAATGCGGTGGAAAAGGCCCTGCACCGCGTCACCAAAACCGCCCGCTCGGGCGACAAGGAGTCGATCAAGCTGGTGGCTATCCTGGAGAAATGCCAGGCCGCGCTCAACGAAGGCAAGCCGGTGCGCACGATTGACTTCAGCAAGGAAGAAAAGCCCTTGCTGCAGCAGTTTTTCTTCATCACCGCCAAGCCCGCCATGTTTGTGGCCAACGTGTCAGAAGACGGCTTTGAGAACAATCCCTACCTGGACCGCCTGACGACGTATGCCACAGCGCAAAACGCCCCGGTGGTGGCCATCTGCGCCAAGATGGAAGCCGACATGAGCGAGATGAGCGATGAAGACAAAACCATGTTCCTGCAGGAGCTGGGCCAGTCAGAGCCGGGCCTGAACCGCCTGATCCGCGCGGCCTTCAAGCTGCTGGGCCTGCAGACCTACTTCACCGCAGGCGTCAAGGAAGTGCGCGCTTGGACCATCCATGTGGGCGACACCGGGCCGCAGGCGGCCGGCGTGATCCACACCGACTTTGAAAAAGGCTACATCCGGGCCCAGACCATTGCCTTTGACGACTACATCGCATTCAAAGGCGAGCAAGGCGCCAAAGACGCAGGCAAGATGCGCGCCGAAGGCAAGGAATATGTCGTCAAGGACGGCGACGTGATGAACTTCCTGTTCAGCAGCTAAGCAGCGCGCTGCCTGGCTACAGCGGGCGTTTTTATATACCAAAATGGCTTGCAGCACAATAGAATATCGCGGGAGCAGCTATTATTTTCATAGTAGCTGTCCGCTGATCAACGCTTTGTCCGCTCAGCGCAGAGGCTGCAGCGCCTGTGCCAGGGTCAGCACCGTGCTGCCCCAGTTGCCGGGGATGTCCATGGCATATACCGGGCTGTTCACGCCTGCGGCGCTAAAGCGCACATAGCTGCGCTGGCCTGCCGGAACGCTAGGCAGCAGCACCGAAGCATCGGGGCCGACCGTGGCGGTTTGCACGTTTTGGGTGAATGCCGCATCGCTGGCTACCTGGGCGGTCAGCTGGCGTGGCAGGTCAGGGCTCTTGCTGTAGACCTTGAGCAGCACGCCGTTGGGCACATACTCTGCCAGCGCGCCGATAGCGATCTCCTTGGGCCAGACCGACACCACTAAAGTCTTGATCTCGATGAGTTTGACGGCATCAAAACCTTCAATGCCTGCAGGGTCTACCCCGCGGACACGGGCGTAGTACTTGCCATTGGCCAGCGCGCTCAGATCGAGCGCGGGGGTGGCCGATTTCACATCGCTCTGGATCTGGGCAAACTTGTCGTCCGTTGCGAACTGCGCGCGGTAGCTGCTGGCGCCAGGCAGCGTGCCCACCGTCCACTGGGCGTTTTGGGTGCTGGCTGTGCGCAGCACCTCGGCGGGCAGCTGCGCGTCTGCCAGCGCGGGCAGCAGCGCAACGATCTTGATTTCGCGGTCCTGGGGGCGAATAGCCGCACCAAAACCACCGCCTACATCGGCGCCCACTTTCTGGGTCACGTTGTCGGTGCGGACCTTGCCTTCGAGCACTTCGGTGCGGGCCATGCCGCTGGCCGGGTCTTCATAGGCGACGCGGAACTGCGTGCCGCGCACGCCGACCAGCGAGGTAGGGGTGCTGACCTGCAGTGGCGTGGCGCGCATGGCCTGTTTGTTGGCCAGGGTGTCCAGCACGCCTTCGACCAGGCGAATCGCGCCGGAAAACCAGGTGGTGGAGGCGCTGCTGCTGGGGTCGCGCAGGGCGTAGCCGTGCTGGCTGACCACATCAGCCAGGGTCTTGGGCATGAGCTGCAGGCGCGAGCCATCGCCCAGCATCACCACAGCCGAGCTGTTGGGGCCGGTCTGCAGGCGCGCGCCTTCGGGCACGGGTGCGCCGGCCTGGACTTTCTGGCCACTGACCATGACATCGCCCTGCACACTGAGCACGGTGCCCGTGGACTCTACGCGCGGCTGCGAGGACAAGTTCAGCAGGCTTTTGGGAATGTCGATCACCTGGCCGGGGTAGATTCGGTTAGGGTCTTTCAGGCCATTGAGCCGGGCCACCTCGCCCCATTTTTTGGGGTCGTTGACCAGCGTGCGCGACAGGCCCTGCAAGGTGTCATTGCTCTTGACGGTGTAGCTTACAAAAGGCTCGGTCATGCCAGCCGCCCAGGCGCCAGGCAGGGCTGCGCCCATGGCGGCGCAGGCCAAGGCTACCATCGTTACCCGACGCACCACGCCGGTCACCATCACAGTGTTCTTCATCGCTTGTGTCTCACAAAATTTGTCTGTTAGCCAGCCGCAGTAGCGCGCAGCGCAGACTTGGGCCGAAAGGCCTTACACACCGCCTCATGGGTCTCGATGTAAGGTCCGCCGATCAAATCCACGCAATACGGCACAGCCGCAAATATCCCTGGAGTCTGTTGTTCCCCAGACTGTACGCCTTGTAACGTCTCTTGTATGGATTTGGGTTGACCGGGCAAATTGATTATGAGACTTCTTGCACGAATGACGGCGCATTGGCGCGACAAAATGGCCGTGGGTACGAACTTCAAGCTGATCTGGCGCATCTGTTCGCCAAAGCCAGGCATCACTTTGTCAGCTACGGCTAAGGTTGCCTCAGGGGTCACATCGCGTGGCGCAGGGCCTGTGCCGCCCGTGGTCAGCACCAGACTGCAGCCTGCGTCCACCAGCTCAATCAAGGTCTGGCTGATGCGCGCCTGCTCGTCAGGAATCAGGCGCTCTTCAAAGCTAATCGGGTTCTTCAAGGCGCTGGTAAGCCACGCCTTGAGCGCAGGCAGGCCTTTGTCTTCGTACACGCCGGTGCTGGCGCGGTCGCTGACGGACACAATGCCGATGGTGATGGGGTCGTAGGTCATGATGGGTCGTTGTGAATTCTCAATTGGCCACTGCACGCAGCACACCGGGCGCAAGTGGCAGCTCAGCGGCCTTCCAGCTATCAATACCACCGCGGTACCACAGCACCTGGGTGTAGCCTAACTTTTTGGCCCGCAATGCAGCATTCACCGAAAGCCAGCAACTGCGTCCGCCACAGTAAAACGCCACTGGCTTGGCCTGATCGGGTGCCAGCAATGCCAGCAGCGCCGCAAAGCGTTTTTCAAATGCAGCGTCCTGGGCCGCGTTGTCCTGTGCATGCCCCCCGTGCAACAAGGCCTGTGAGCCGGGAATGCTCTGAAAGGAACCCACAACGTCCACCAGCACGGGCGGTGTGGGCGAGACCATCATGCGCGCCAGCTCCTGCGTGCCGACCGTGGCGACACCATCGACTTTCTGTGGCGTGATGTCGTTGAACATCGCAGTGCGCAGGCTGCTGGCGCTGCTGAACCCACCGCCATATTCCTCATCGGCATAAAACTTGGCTGCAGGGGGTTTGAGTTTGGCCAGTGCTTCTTGATGGGCGGCTTTGGAGCTGCTGTAGTAAGGCCTGACGTCGTACTGGTTCACCAGTTCTGGCTCGCACAGCCTGACCGCTTGCCCAGTGATATGGTTGCAGCTGTACACCGCACGAACAAGGGCTGACAAGGGCGAGTCTGCATTGGAAGCAAACCCCAAACCCGGGCCTTCAGAGGGCAAGGCCACAGCGCGGTTTTCGGGGCGTGCAGCTTGCGCGGCGGTGTTGGTTTTGCAAGTGTCCGTCGTGCAATGGCGCTGCGCCAGCTCGGCGTAGTGTGCATTGACATCAGGCACTGCAGTTTCCAGCGGCTTGCCAAACAGTGAGGGCGCCACTTTGAATGCTGCGGGCAAGTCCAGCTTGACCAGATCGGTGTGGGTGATCACACCCAGGCTGCTGGCATCCATGCCCTTGAACACGCTGCATTTGTCTCTTGGGGTTTGGCTGGACACGCAATGGTAAGGCTCGGTTTTGGGGCTGCGAACGGGGTCATACACACGCAGCAAAGAGCCGGCATCCTGCATGTCATACAGCGCCTGGTTCATCACACTGGAGTTGAACTTGTCGCCCATATTGAGCTTGTAGAAAGCATAAATCTGCGGCTGCAAAACAGGAATGATCTGCTTGGTGGCGCTGTCGTGCGCCCCGTGAATGCCCACAAAGGTCTGACCGGGCCTGAAGACATCGGAAAACCGCCGCTCCTTGCCGCCCATGAACATGATGGAGCAAGCCGATATGCAGCTGCCAGCAGCCACAGTGTTGTAGCCCCTGTCGGCGATCAGGCGGCCCACGCGCAGGCCGGTATATAAATCGCCGCCTGGCGAATTGACGAACACCACAGTGGTGATGCCACCTTTGGCAAAAGCCTCTTCAAACCTTCGCACATCGTCGTTGACGGGCCCCGATGCATACACCGTGTTGCCATGGGCTTCTACCACCATGGCATGGCCTGTGGCCGCTTGACAGACCCACAACAACAGCGCAATCCAGTTCAATCTACCCATAAGGCTCCACAGCATGAAATGACATGGTCAGTCTGGCTCAGTGTCCTGTGCGTCTGCGGCCACGTCGCTGGCTTCGCGCAGCACAGCGCGCACCAGCTGGAAAATCTCGCGGTAGGCACGGCCTTGGCGCGGGGCTTCGCCGGGCTTGCCGTCTTTGAGGTCTTTGCGGGCCTGGCGGATCAGGGCGCGCAGTTGCTGCAGGTCGTAGGCGCCGCTGTCGGCGCTGTGCTGGGCAATCCAGCGCGGCAGGGCCTCGTCATTGGCGATCAGGTCGTCGCGCCACAGCTCGGCGCGGTGCAGGGCCAGCGTGTCCTGGGCGCTGCCGCTTTTGGCCGCTTCCACCGCGGCGCGGATGGGCTCGGGCTCAACCCGGCGCATCAGCTTGCCGATGTACTGCATCTGGCGGCGCTTGCCTTCAAAATTAGTGATGCGCTTGGCCTCGGCCACGGCGTCCACCAGTTTTTCTGGAAGGTCGAGCTTTTCGATGGCGGCGGCTGACAGGGTCAGCAGCTGTTCGCCGAGCTTTTGCAGCTCGGTGCTTTCTTCCTTGGCCACGGTGCGGCTGCTGGCGAATTCGCTTTTGAGCTCCAGGTCCAGCTCGCTGCCTTCGGCCACGAACACGCCGCGCACGTAGTAGCCTTTTTTCATACCGCGCTTGCCTTTGGTCACGGCAGCGCCCGGCTCGGGCATGACCTTGCCGCGGCCGGCGCTTAAATCGTCAGAAATAGGCATGCTATTTTTTCTCGGACCATTGCACGCCGCCAGTGGCCCAGTGCTGGCGGGCGATGTCGTAGAGCAGCACATCGACCGACTCGGGCTTGGAGCCCAGGCTGTCTACCACCGCCTGGGTCAGGGCTTTGACGAGGGCGGTTTTCTGTTCGGGGGTGCGGCCTTCGAGCATTTCAACGCGGATGGTGGGCATGGGTTTCTCCTGAGGGATTGAATAGGGAACTTCGGTGGCTTTAGGGCATCATCCAGGGGGTGTTTACACTTGGATAAGCCATTGTGCTTGCACAGGACACACCAAAAGATCGATACTCCAAGTCTAAACCACTCCCCCACCCTTGTCCTTATCCTTGTCCAGGAGACACCTATGCTCAGTTCGACAGACCAAAATCAATTGGCCGATACCCAATCCTTGCTCAACAGCGATGGCAGCGGCCACACCGCCAGCCGTCGCACGGCCCTGAAAGCCGCGTTGGGTGTGGGCTACGCTGCCACCGTGGGCGCAGCTGTGGCACAGACAGCCATCAAGACGTCAGCCGATGGCCTGGTGGCTGGTGAGTTTGTGGTCGATGTAGGCGGCTTCAAGGTGCCTGCCTACCGCGCTGCACCCGCGGGCAAAACCAATCTGCCCATCGTGCTGGTGATCCAGGAGATTTTTGGCGTGCATGAGTACATTGCCGATACGGCCCGCCGCTTTGCCAAAATGGGCTACCTGGCGATTGCACCTGAGCTGTTTGCGCGCCAAGGTGACCCCACCAAGTACAACGTGATTGCCGACCTGATCAAGGAAGTGGTCAACAAAGTGCCCGATGCCCAGGTGATGACCGACCTGGACGCCATGGTGGCCTGGGCTGGTGCCAATGGCGGCGACACCAGCAAAGTGGCGGTGACGGGCTTTTGCTGGGGCGGCCGCCAGACCTGGCTGTATGCCGCGCACAGCAAAAACGTCAAGGCCGGCGTGGCCTGGTATGGCCGCCTGGTAGGCGCGCCCAACGACCTGATGCCCAAGAACCCGGTCGATGTGGCAGGCAGCCTCAACGGCCCGGTGCTGGGGCTGTATGGCGGCGCGGACACTGGTATTCCGCTGGACACCGTGGACAAAATGAAGGCCGCGCTCAAGGACGGCAGCGCGGCGGCCAAAAAGTCGGATTTTGTGGTCTACGAAGGCGCGCCGCACGCTTTCCACGCCGACTACCGCGCCAGCTACCGCAAGGAGGCTGCAGATGACGGCTGGAAGCGCGCGCTGGACTGGTTCAAGGCCAACGGCGTAGCCTGAAACAAGCACCCAGGCCGGGCCTTTGCGCTGCGCCCAGCGCGGGGGGCTTGACAGACGGTGTAGGCTAATAAGGCAGGCAGGCGGTTTACACTTGCCCTGTCTGCCCCCAGACAACCGCCTTCGGGCGGTTTTTATATGCCTTTTCGTGCTCCAGCCCAATAGAATATCGCGGGAGCAGCTATTAAAATCATAGTACATGAATCTCCTAGCCATCATTCTTGGAACCCTGTGCGCAGGCATTGGCAGCGTGTGGATTGCGGGCCTGCTGACCTACGGCGTGCTTGCGCGCTACACCCAGCACCTGCTCAGCCTGGCCGCGGGCGCGCTGCTGGCCACCGCCTTCATGCACCTGCTGCCCGAGGCGTTTGAGAGCCAGGCAGGCGCACACGCGTTGTTTGCCACCTTGCTGGCGGGGCTGATTTTCTTTTTTCTGCTCGACAAGGCGGAGCTGTACCACCACGGCCATGAGCACCACCACGGCCAGGAAGAGCCTAGCCACGCGCACGCACACGCACACAGTCATGCCCATGCAGACGCACATGGGCACGCGCACCCGCATCCTCACGAATCTGCGCACCCGCACAGCGACAGCCACGCGGGCCACGCGGGCCACGCGGGCCACGCCCATAACATCTCAAGCGGCGGCTGGGCCGTGCTACTGGGTGACAGCGTGCACTGCTTTGGCGATGGCGTGCTGATTGCTGCGGCCTATATGGCTGATCTGCGCCTGGGCGTGGCTGCCACGCTGGCGGTGCTGGTGCACGAGATTCCGCACCATATGGGCGACCTGGTGGTGCTGCGCCAGGCCCAGCAGGGCGCAAGCCAAGCCTTGGCCAAGCTCAGTGCAGCCGGCGCAGTGACGGTGCTGGGCGGCGTGGTGGGCTATGTGCTGGTAGAGCAGTTGCAGCACCTGCTGCCCTATCTGCTGGTGGTGGCGTCGAGCAGCTTCATCTATGTGGCCCTGGCCGACCTGATCCCCCAGCTGCAAAAACGCCTGAGCCTGCGCCAGACGGTAGCGCAGGTGGCCTGGCTGGCGGTGGGCATTGCTTTGGTCACACTGGTCAGCGGCATGGCCCACGGGCATTGATAGCCCCTTGGCGGGCTTGATAAAAGGCGCGTTTTGGTTCGTCTTAGCGGTGTACAGGGGCTGCAGCAGACCCGCTGACAGCCCTGTGCTGCCATTTAACCCACTACAAGGAGCCGCCATGGACCTGATCGAGCGCGCCAAAAGTATTACCCTCAGCCCCGCCGAGACCTGGCCCGTGATTGACCAGGAGCAGCACACGCCCCAGTCGCTGTTTGTGCCCTATCTGCTGATTCTGGCAGCCATTCCTGCGGTGGCCAACTTTATTGGCCTGTCTATAGTGGGCGCCGGGGGCATGGGCTTTAGCTTTCGTATTCCGCTCATGAGCGGCCTGGCCATGATGGTCACCAGCTATGTGCTGACCCTGGTGATGATGGGGGTGCTGGGCTGGCTGATCAGCGCACTGGCCCCCACGTTCGGTGGCCAAGGCAATTTGGTCCAGGGCCTCAAGCTGGTGGTCTTTGGCAGCACGCCGATGATGCTGGCGGGCGTGCTGGGCATCCTGCCTGCGCTGGGCATGCTCAGCCTGCTGGCAGCGCTGTACTGCCTGTACCTGCTCTACCTGGGCCTGCCCGTGCTGATGAAAAACCCCAAGGAAAAAACCATTCCCTACATGGTGGTGGTGGCCATCTGCGGCATAGTGCTGGGTGTCGTCATCGGCAGTCTGAGCGCCCTATTCATGCCCTCACCGGTCGGTGGGCTGCGCATGGGCGCGGGTGGCGCACCGGGTGAGATCACCATCAACACCCCCAAAGGCAACGCCACCATCACCGCCACGCCTGGCGCGGCAAGTGCCCCCAGCGCCTCCGGCAAACCCGAGGACGCCGCCTTGACCATCAAAACCCCTCAGGGCGAGGTGAAAATCGACATGCAGAACATGGAGGCTCTGACCAAACAGATGGAAGAACTGGCCAAGAAAATGGAGCAGAGTAAAAAGTAGTGTGAACAGGCCCTAGCGCAGACCCGCCACCACGCCTTTGCCTGCGTTGCCCAAGGGCACAAAACCCGCCTGCCGCGCCTGCGCATCGCCTTGCGCGACAGCGGCTTGCACAAAAGGCTGCGCGCTCTTGCGGCCCGCTTTGGGCGCTACAGGCATCAAGGCGTAGGCAATGGAAGCCATCGGATAAGCACCAGGACTTGCCACACCATCCAGATCGGCCGAGTTGCTGTCCTGCGCCCACACGGCGCGCTCCATGGCTTCCGCAATCGATGCAGCGCTGGGGGCAATGCTCTTGCCGGACGCATTGACCAGTTCTGCCACCACCAGGCCTGCTTTTTGCGCAGCGCCCAGCGCGTCGTAGCCTATGGCTCCAGGTGTAGCTTTCACCATGTCGATCAAAGCCGCACCGCCGCGTGCGCCCCTGCCGTGACTGAGGTTGAGGTTATTCGTTGCAGCGATGCTGCGACGCCATTTGCTGTTGGCGCGCGACAGATAGCCGGAAAAAATATAGGACTGCCCAGAGCCGTCCGCGCGCCAGACAGGCACGATGGGTTTGTTGGGCAAACTCACGCCCGGATTGGCTCCAGCGATCTGCGAGTGGTTCCAGCTCGTGATGGAGCCCTGGTAGATGTCAGCCAATATATCGCCATTGAGCTTGATGGTTTTGCCGCCCAGCTCAGGCAAATTGACCACCACCGCCACGGCAGCGCCTACCAGGGGCACCTGGCGCAGACCTGCCTGGCGCAGCGCGGGCGCAGTCAGGGGCACATCGCTGACGCCAAAGTCCACGCTCTGCTCGGTGGCACGCGCCACGCCCACAGACGAACCGCTGGCTTCATAGCTGACACCGCCAGACGCCACGCCAAACTGGCCCGACCAGCTGGCCATGAGTTCACGCACCGAGGTCGCGCCCGTGCCCAGCACCTGAGCATGGGCCTGGTTTGCACACAGCACCATCGCCAGTGCGCTGCACAGTACCAGGCCAGCTTTGCGCATGGCGGATAGGGAAGTGGATAGGTTGTGCATAGTCAGAATCTCCAGACGGTCAAGTGATCCGTCGTTACCATTGCCCCCAGAATGGAAGCGCAGGCATGCAGCTTAATGACTTGTAGAAGCCCGGCGAGGACAAAAAGTGAAAAAAAATGCTTTTTGCGCAAAAATTCCCCATCAGTTGCGCTTCGTGCCTACAGAACCTCGAAAACAGCCCAAGGTGTACGGATACTCTTTGGTGAAGTGGTAGTGGTAGGTGCTGCGTTTTTCGCCATCGATTTCCACCTCATGGGTATGGCCATGGCATTCGTCCAGGTCGGCATTGGTCAGCACTTTGCCGCCCTCGCCTTTGAGGCCGAAAATGGGAAAACCATCCAGCATATAGCCCATCAGGCTGCTGTGCTGGCCTGCATCTCCCTGCGGGTCTTTGAGGCAGGCAGAGTAGTCGTGGTAGTGGTAGCTGCCGTTGCGCTCGGGGTGGCCGTTGCAGCTGTCCTGGATCTCATAAGCCGGTGCATCGCGCCCTGCCAGGTCAAAGGCGTTGAATATCGCCACACCGCTGAGCGCAAAGCCCACCATGCCCATCGGCACGCAGCCCGGCTGCGCGGCCATGGTGGGCTGGGCGGGCAGGCGCAGCAGCACACTGCGCTCGGCGATGCGGTTGGGGTTGCGGTCATAGGCATAGGCGGTGCTGCCGGGGCGGATGGGGAACTCACCACTGGCATGCGTAGGCAGGTTGTTGGCGCGCACCACACGCTGGGCCTGCGTGCCTGTGCCCTCCAGCGTCACGCTGATCTGCGCGTTGGGCCACAGCACCTGGCCTTCCACTACGGGCTTGGCCTTGGGGTCCCAGTAGCCGTCCTTGATCCACTCGCCCGCGCGGTGCGCGCCACCGCCACCGGGAAAGCGGGTGTTGCAGGCCATTACATAGCCGCGCTGCGGGGTCTGGCTGATTTTGCCGTCGCCCAGGGGCAAAGTGTGGGCGCTGCCGTGGGCCAGGCTAGGCAACGGGATAGTGCCGATACATACCGCTGCCAGAGCCAGCAGGCTCGCTGCGAATGCACTGTGTCTGAATCTGCATTGCCTTGTCATGCGTAGAGTATGGCAAGAAAGACTGTGTCTGGTATGTCGCAAAAGTAAATCTATCCAGCCCACACTGCCACACACCGCCCTACACCACCCCCAACGCGCTACCATGCCCCGTATGAAAACCCTTTTGATTGTGATCGCTGGCAGTGTGCTGGCGCTGTATGCCGCTGGCATGACCTGGCTGTGGTTCCAGCAGGAAAAGCTGCTGTTCCAGCCCACCGTGCTGCCTGCGGACTATGTGCTGTCGCGCCACAGCGATGTGCGCGAGGTGACGGTGGCAGTGCCGGGCGCGCAGCTGTCGGGGCTGCACCTGCAGACCCCTGGTGCCAAGGGTGTGGTGTTTTTTCTGCATGGCAATGGGGGCGATGTCAGCACCTGGTTTATCGACCCAGAGTTTTACCGCCAGGCGCGCATGGATGTGGTGATGATTGACTACCGCGGCTATGGCAAAAGCACGGGCGCCATCAGCTCGGAAGCCCAGCTGCGCAGCGATGTGCGCGCCGTGTGGCAACATTTTGCGCCGCAGTATGCCGACAAAAAAGTGGTGCTGCTGGGCCGCTCGCTGGGCACCGCGCTGGCCGCCGGCCTGAGCGTGGAGCTGGCTGAACAGGGCAAGCCGCCTGACGCTACGCTACTGATCTCCGCCTACCAGAGCATGCTGCAGATGGCCACGCAGCACTATCCTATCGTGCCGCATGCGCTGGTGCGCTACCGGCTGCATACGGACCAGGCAGTCTCGCGCATCCGCAGTCCGCTGTGGCTGATCCATGGCGAGCAGGACGAGCTGATTCCGCATGCGCACAGCCTGGCACTGCACAAGCTAGCGCCGCAGGCGCGCCTGGTGCTGATCCCCGGGGCGGGGCACAATAATCTGCAGATGTTTGACAGCTATCTCAAAGCCGTGCGCGCGGTGCTGGACAGCGTGTAGTCGTCCCGCGCAGGGTTACTTGCCCACCAGGTCGGCCAGTTTTTTCGCGGTGAACTGGTCTTGCTTGGCGGCGTTGTCGGGCACGCAGTCGGGCACCGTGTTTTGCGCTTCAGAGAGCTTTTCAATCGCCTGCCACAGCAGCGCAATCTGCGCCTCCTGGCCGCTGGCGTTGTCGATCAGGCCGCGCATGGCGGTGGACAGCGGGTCGTCCTCCAGCGTGATGCCGTAAGCAGAAAACTTCTTCTCGCTGTTGGTGACATCGGCGCTGTGGCCGTCTTTGGACGGGATGATGCGCGCCGGGATGCCCACGGCCGTGGCCCCTGCAGGCACGGGCTTGATGACCACGGCGTTGCTGCCGATCTTGGCCCCGTCGCCTACCTCAAAGCCGCCCAGCACCTTGGCCCCGGCGCTGACCACTACGTCCTTGCCCAGGGTGGGATGGCGCTTGGCCCCTTTGTACAGCGAGGTGCCGCCCAGGGTGACGCCTTGGTAGATCGTGCAGCCGTCGCCGATCTCGGCGGTCTCGCCCACGACCACGCCCATGGCATGGTCAAAAAAAACGCGCTCGCCGATCTTGGCGCCGGGGTGGATTTCGATGCCGGTCAGGCCGCGCGCGATATGCGAGATAAAGCGGCCCAGCCATTTGAAGCCGTGCGTCCAGCACCAGTGGGCACGACGGTGCAGCACCAGCGCATGCAGGCCGGGATAGCAGGTGAGGACCTCCCAAGTGCTGCGGGCAGCCGGGTCGCGGTCGAGGATGCATTGGATGTCGGAGCGCAGTCGTGAAAACATGCAGATAGTGTACTGTTTTAGTCGGAATTGCGCCGTGCGTGCACTGGTGGTGTGGACTGCAGCAGGGTTTTGGCCACGCCGCGCAGGATGTGGATTTCTTCCTCGCGCAGCTGGGCGCGGTTGAGCAGCGCGTTCAGGCGCGGCATGAGCTTTTTGGGTGCGGCTGGGTCCAGATAGCCCAGATGTACCAGGGCCTGTTCCCAATGCGCCAGCAGCCCGCCAACGGCCTGCGCATCGGCCAGCGCGGCAGGCCTGTCACTGAGCGGCAGCGCAAAGCCGCCCAGCGCCTGACGCCATTCATAAGCCACCAGCTGCACCGCGCTGGCCAGGTTGAGCGAGCCGAATTGCGGGTTGGTGGGAATGCTCAGCGCCGCGTGGCAGCGGTAGACATCTTCATTACTCATGCCAAAGCGCTCGGAGCCAAACAGAAAGGCCATGCGGGGTGCTGCAGGCAGTGCGTGGGGCTGCTCTGCAGGCTGTGCAGGCACTGTTTTATGCACCAAATCGGCCTCCAGCCCAATAGAATATCGCGGGAGCAGCTCTCTTTTTTGTAGCAATTCAAAATACGCTCGGGGTGCGTAGGTCGGCGGCCCGAAGTCGCGCGCGGTCATCGCCGTGGCGCACAGATGGTCCACACCGTCCAGCGCTTCGTCCAGAGTGTCGACAATGCGGGTCTTGTCCAGCACATCATTGGCCCCGCTGGCGCGCTGTATGGTCTCTTCGCGGCGCAGCACATTGGCCCAGCGCGGCGCCACCAGCACCATCTCGTCAAACCCCATCACCTTGAGCGCCCGCGCGGCGGCGCCTACGTTGCCAGCATGGGAGGTGTTGATGAGGATGAAGCGGGCCATGGTTACAAGGGCGGTGGCGGTGCAGGGCTGAGGTAGGAGCTAACGCTAAAAGCGCAAAAAGACTATGCAAACCCAGCCAGGCGCTTGAGGCCTTGCCATTGCTGGCTCCAGAAGCCGCGCCCGTAGTCGCGCCCTTGCTCCACCTGGTCGCGCACGCCGGTGGCATCGAAGCGTTTTTCGTAGTTGGCGGTGCCAAACAGCGAATCCCACCAAGGCAGCAACACGCCGAAGTTGTGTCCTCCGAGAATGGCCCCCACGCTTGCCACTTCGTGTGCTGCGCTGCCCCCCATGGGGGCCTTCGCGCCTTGGGGCGGCCCGGCGGCGCTCAATTTACCAGGCGACTCATGCCCAATGCCAATCGCATGGTGCAGTCGGTGAAAGCGCGGGCTGACCCACAGGCGCTCGCCGATGGGGCCAAACCAGATCTTCAAATTGCCGTGCTGAAAGCTTTCGCTGAGCTGGGAAAAAGCCACCAGGGCCACAAACTGGCCGGGGGCCACGCCGATGATCTGCGCTGACAGCACCAGGATGGTGTCCACAATCACATCGTCGAGCAGGTGGTTGCGGTTGTCGCTCCACACCGTCATCTGGCGCTGGGCATGGTGCAGGCTGTGCAGCTTCCACCACCAGCCAAACTGGTGCTGGCCGCGGTGAATCCAGTAGGCAATCAGGTCCAGCACCACCAGATACGCCACAAAGCTCAGCAGCGCGTTGCCCGAGATGCCCAGCACCTGGTCCAGATGAAACCCGCTGATGCCCTGCTGGCGCAGCGCGCCAAAGGCCATGTCAAACAGCGGGTCCACCGTGAAAAACAAGGCCACACGAAACAGGCCCAGGCGGTGGATCAGGGTATAGAGCACATCGGTGCGGATAGTGGCTCTGTCCGTCACCGGCTCCACTGGCCACAGCCGCTGCATCGGCACCAGCACGGCCACGATGATGACTATCTGCACGATGCCCACCAGCAGCCAACCCGTGCCTTCAAACCCCACCTCGAGCAGCGCGCCCAGCCCCAGGTGGAACATCAGCGGCTGCACCACCGCCTCAAACAGCCCCTGCTGCACTTGCGCAAAAAGATTCACCACCGTGTCGATCATCGGGCACTGGCTGCGCTACTGCAGCGGGTGGGTGGCATACCAGGCCTTGTAGTCGGGGTGGTGGCGCAGGGTGGTAAAGCAAAAGCCTTTTTCTTTCAGGCCCACAATCAGCGGCTCCAGCACGGCTGGGGCCCAGGGGTCTTTGCGGCTCCAGATGCCCAGGTGGGCCATCAGGATGTCGCCTGCCTTGATGTCGCGCAGGGCTTTTTTCAGCAGCGCGTCGTTGCTGGCGCTCTCGCTGGGCAGCTCGTCACCCAAAAAGCCTGCAGGCGCCCAGCCCACATGCTTGTAGCCGCAGGCCTCGGCAACCTCCAGCAGCTTGCGCGAGGTTTTGCCACCGGGCGCGCGCCACACAGGCAGGGCTTTTTTGCCGGTGAATTCTTCAATCCGTTCTTTCGCCTGGTCAATCTGGGCGCAGTATTTTTTGGGCTCCCAGGTGAAGCTGCGTCCGGCCAGACCGCCCGCGCTGGGCTGCACCACAAAGGCCGGGGCGATGCCTTTGACATCACCCTTCCAATAGACATGGTCCCAGGTGTGGGAGGCGAAATCATGGCCTTCCTGGCCGCGCTGCGCCCAGAACTTCTGGCCCCACTCAAAGCTCATGCTGTCCTTGCCGTCTTTGGTGCGCTCGTTGGCCACAAAGAAGGTGACCTTGACCTGGTGTTTGTTGAGGATGTCGGCCATCAGGGGCGCGACCTCCATATGGCCGGTGTCCAGCGTAAGGTACAGCGGCTTGTCGCAACTGGGCGCAGGAGCCACCGGGGGTGCAGGCGGCGCGGCCTCGGTCTTTTTCTTGCCAAACAACTGGGCCTGCGCGCCCATCGACAGGGCGCAGGCAGCGATCAGGCACACCGCCTTGAGCGGGGCAAGTGCTGGTGCGGCGCGTTTACTGCCGGCCTGCGTGGTCAAGTGTCCAGACTCCATGGGGTGATCGTCCTACGTTGATTTGCCTGACAATTTTTTTGCTCTCGATGTCAATCACGGTGAGCTTTTTGGCCCAGCGTGAGGTCACCAGCAGCAATTTTCCGTCAGCCGACACATCCATGCAATCGGGCCCGCCGGGCGCGGCAAAACTGCCCACCACCTCCATGGTCTGGGTGTCGATCTTGCTGATGGTGTTGGCCACGCGGTTGCTCACAAACACATGGCGCTTGTCGCCCGCGGCGCGAAACGCATGCGCGCCGCGGCCGGTTTTGATGGTCTTGGACAGCTTGGGCTCACGGCCCGAGACGTCAAACACCTGCACGCTGTCGCTGCCGGTCAGGCCCACCAGCACGAAGCGGTCATCCGGCGTGACATACACGTCCGCAGGCATCTCGCCTGTGGGGGTGCGCCAGCGGATGGTCTGGGTGGCCAGGTCTACCGCCACCAGCTCGTTGCTGTCCTGCATGCTGCTGTAGACGGTGGTGGATTTGCTGTCGATCCACAGATGGCTGGGGGTTTTGCTGGTGGCAATCCGCTTGGCCAGCGCCAAGGCGCTGCCGTCCCAGCGGTAGATGTCGATATGGTTCAAACGGTTAGCGGCCGTGACAAACCACTTCATGTCGGGCGAGAAGCGCAGGTGGTAAGGGTCCAGAATGCCTTTGATGGTGCGCTGGACCTGGGCGGTTTTGGGGTCCAGGAAAAGCAGCGAATCACCCCCTGCGTTGGCCACGATCAGCGATTTTTCGTCAGGCGTGAGGTACAGGTGATGCGGCTCTTTGCCAGTGGGCAGGCGCTGTGTTTCGCTCCAGGTGACAGGGTCGATCACGCTGATGCTGGCATCGAGCGAATTGAGCACGAAAATGGGATGGGCAACAGTGCTGGCCTGAGCCCACACAGCCAAAGAGCACAGCAGGCTGGCAAGCCCCAGATTGAAACGGCTAATCAACATCACATCCCATACAACAAATAGCGCTGGGCTCATGCCTGAAACAGCACAGCCCGCAACCCTGTAGTGTACCCGCTGGGCCCTGCAAGGCAGGCCCTGCGCACAAGTAACACTGCAGATTGCATAGCTTTCGCACGGCGGCGCTGCAGGGCCTGTCGCGCCTGTATCGCATTAGCCCTGCTGCGCCCTGATCCTGCGCCACAATGCGGTGTATGGAAAAAATCCTTGTCCACGGCGTATCGCTGGAGTGCCAGCGCATCTCTGGCAGCGCTGCGCTGGCGCCGATTGTGTTTTTGCACGAAGGCCTGGGCTCGGTGGCCATGTGGCGTGATTTTCCGGCCCAGGTGTGCGCCGCCACGGGCCGCGCGGGCATCGTCTATTCCCGCCGCGGCTACGGCCAGTCTGACCCGGTGCCCGATGTGCGTGGAGCAGGCCGCCTGCGCGCCGACTACATGCACCACGAGGCCTGGCAGGTGCTGCCCGCCCTGCTGGCCCAATGCGGTGTAGAGCGCCCGGTGCTGCTGGGGCATTCGGACGGTGCCACCATCGCCTTGCTGTATGCCAGCCGCTTTGCGCCAAGCGCCTGCATTGCCATGGCGCCGCATCTGTTTGTCGAAGCGCTCAGCCTGCGCAGCATTGCCGCAGCGCGCACCGCCTACGAAACCACCGATCTGCGCAGCAAGCTCTCGCGCTACCATGCTAACGTGGACTGCGCCTTCTGGCAGTGGAACGATGTGTGGCTGAGCGAGGCCTTTGCCAGTTTCAACATCGAGCAGGCATGCCAGACCATCCGCTGCCCGCTGCTGGGCATCCAGGGCCATGACGACGCCTATGGCACGATGGCGCAGCTGGATGCGCTGCGCAGCCATTTTTTAGATGAAAAGGGCTTGGAGGCCCATAAAAATCCGCGGGAACAGCTATTAAAACTGGAGCAATGTGGACATTCACCGCATCGCGACCAACCCGAGAAGGTGACGCAGGCCGTGACGCAATTTGTGCAGTCGCTGCCCTAGCTTACAGATGCCTTTTTATGCAAAAAATCTGGCTCCAGCCCTATAGAATATCGCGGGAGCAGCTATTGAAATGATAGTGTTTAATTCCTATGTCCAGGAGACAAATCCATGATCGAACACCGTATGCTCAGCCTGCCGCACGGCATCACGCTCAGCTGCCGTAGCAGCGGGGCTGCAGGTCGGCCCGTGATTGTGTTTTTGCACGGCTTTCCTGAGGGCGCTTTTGTGTGGGACACGCTGCTGGAGCATTTTGCGGCGCTGGGCTACCGCTGCATCGCGCCCAACCTGCGCGGGTTTGAAAAATCCTCTGCCCCGGCCGATGTGTCGGCCTACCGGGCCAAGCATCTGGTGCAGGACATTGCGGCCTTGATCGCGCTGGAGTCGCCCGGCGCGCCGCTGGCGGCGCTGGTAGCGCATGACTGGGGCGGTGCGGTGGCCTGGAGCCTGGCCAACCAGGCACCGCAGCTGCTGCACAAGCTGTGCATCATCAACTCACCGCACCCTGGCACCTTCTTGCGCGAGTTGCGGGACAGCCCCGCGCAGCAGGCGGCCAGCGCCTACATGAACTTTCTGATCCGGCCCGATGCCGAGGCCCTGCTGGCACAGGACGACTACCGCCGTCTGTGGGAGTTTTTCACCAACGGATTTGCCGCCAACGGGCCACAGGCCTGGCTGACCGATGCCGTCAAGGCGCAGTACCGCGCGCTGTGGGACCATGGCCTCACAGGCGGCTGCAACTTCTACCGCGCCTCGCCGCTGCGCCCCCCTACCGCCAGCGACCCCGGTGCCAGCGCCATCACCCTGCCGCGCGAGATGCTCACCGTGAGCCTGCCCACCCTGGTGGTCTGGGGCATGGACGATATTGCGCTGCCCCCCGCGTTGATTGACGGGTTGCAGGATTACATCGCGCAGTTGCAGGTACAGCGTGTGCCGGGCGCCAGCCACTGGATCGTGCATGAGCAGCCCGCGCTGGTGGCTGCTGCGATTGAGAAATTTATAAGGTAATCTGGCTGCAGACCAATAGAATATCGCGGGAGCAGCTATTTAATTAATAGCAATTAATAGATCTCTGGCCGTCCATGAGCACGCGTTTTGAAGCGCTTGTGCACCCAGTAGTACTGCGCAGGCATGCTGCGGATGTAGGCTTCGATTTCAGCATTCATGCGCGCCGTGTCGGCCTGCACGTCTTTGGTAGGAAAGTTCTGCCAGGCGGGCATGACGCAGACATCGTAGCCCGTGGGCGTCAGGCGTGTGACCACGGGCACCACCTTGGCGCCGCCCAGACGGGCAAAGCGCGACAGCGAGGGCACCGTAGCAGCGGGCGTGCCAAAGAAAGGCACAAACAGCGTGCCCTGCTCGCCAAAATCCATATCCGGCAGCAGATACAGCGGCTCGCCCTGCTTGATCGACTGCGCAATCTCGCGCACCCCGTCAGCGCGGCCAAACAGGCGCGACACGCCAAAGCGCTGGCGGCCCTTGAGCATCCAGGCGTCCACCACCTTGTTGGCCTGGTCGGTGTAAATCGAGGTGTATTTGCGCGGCGTGTTGAGCATCAGGGCGCAGCCGCCTGCGTCCATGCCCATGAAATGGGGGGCCAAAATGACGGTGGGGGTACTGCCCTGCAGCTCCTGCAGCGCGCCGGTAAAGTTCAGCCGACGGCTGACCACCGCGGCGCTGGCGTGCCACAGCCAGCCCCGGTCCAGCCAGGCCTGCGCGAAATAGACAAACACCTGCCTGACCAGGGCCGTCCTGGCGCTGTCGGACAGCTCTGGAAAGCACAGCTTGAGATTGGCATGCACCACCCTGCGCCGTGCGCCCACCAGGACATACAGCATCCACCCCATCAGCCAGCCCAGCGCGCGCACCAGCGGCAGCGGCAGCCAGGCCAGCAGGCGCATGAAGACAATGCCCAGCTGGGACAGCAGGTTCACCATCAGTGCGTGTCTTTCACTGCGGCGCTGCTGTGCGGCGCACTGGCAGGCTGCTTGTAGCGGGCGTAGCCCCACAGGTACTGGGCGGGTTTTTCCAGGATCAGCTGCTCCATGGCCGCGTTGATCTGGCGGGCTGCGGTGCTGGGGTCGTCGCTCAGGGTGTCAGGCATGGGACGCAAGTGTACGCAAAAGCCCCGCCCCCTCGGCAGGCGCTCGCCCCAGATGAGCAGCACGCTGGCGCCGGTTTGCTGCACCAGGCGCGCGGGCAGGGTCATGGTGTAGGCGTCGCGGCCAAAAAACGGGGCCCACACGCCCAGGCCCTTGGGCGGCACCTGGTCGGGCAGCAGGCCCACCATCTGCCCGGCTTTGAGCGCCTTGAGCATGGTTTTGACACCGGCCAAGGTGGTGGGCGCAGTGCGCAGCCCCGGGCGATCGCGCGACTGGGCCACCAGGTCCTGCAGCCAGGCCTTGCGCGCAGGGCGATACAGCACGGTAATGGCGCGGTCCTGCGGCGCATAGCGCTGGGCAATGGCCTGCGCCGTCACCTCAAAGCAGCCCAGGTGCGGCGTGAGCAGCAACAGGCCTTTGCCGGTACAGTGCGCGGCATCGATCAGCTCCACACTGTCCCACACCACAGGCGCGCTCTTGCCCATCCACAGGCGCGGCAGCTCGGCAAGGGTGCGGCCCGACTGGGCCACTGCGCCGGACACCTGCGCGCGCGACAGGCCAGCCTGCTGCACATTGAGGATAAAACGCTGGCGGTAGGTAGGCGACAGCGCATACGACAGCCAGCCCAGCGCAGTGCCCAGCGCATGCAGGACCGACAGCGGCAGAGTGGAACAGAGTGTAAAAAGTAGACGGATCAATTTAGGTAAAATAGGCTCATCGCCGAGTTATGAACTACTTGCGGGGCGATGTAAAACAAGACTGCTAAAGCGTTCGCCAAGGGCTCCAGACCATCAGGTTCAAAGTCGCGGCAACGCGGTTTTATCTACTGATATCAATTATGGAGTTTATCTAAATGGCGAACGATTTTCTGTTTACCTCTGAATCTGTCTCTGAAGGCCACCCCGACAAGGTCGCCGACCAAATCTCGGATGCCATCCTGGACGCGATTTTTGCGCAAGACCCGCGCAGCCGTGTGGCCGCCGAAACCCTGACCAATACCGGTCTGGTCGTGCTGGCTGGTGAGATCACCACCAACGCCCATGTGGACTACATCCAGGTGGCACGCGACACCATCAAGCGCATCGGCTACGACAACACTGACTACGGCATCGACTACAAAGGCTGCGCGGTCATGGTCTGCTATGACAAGCAGAGCAATGACATCGCCCAGGGCGTGGATCACGCGTCAGACGACCACCTCAACATCGGCGCAGGCGACCAGGGCCTGATGTTTGGCTATGCCTGCGACGAAACCCCCGAGCTCATGCCCGCGCCCATCTACTACGCACACCGCTTGGTAGAGCGCCAGGCCATGCTGCGCAAGAGCGGCAAGCTGCCCTTTTTGCGCCCCGACGCCAAAAGCCAGGTGACCATGCGCTATGTGGACGGCAAACCCGTGAGCATCGACACGGTGGTGTTGTCCACCCAGCACGACCCCAGCCAGTCTGAGTCGGCCACCAAGATGAAAGCCAGCTTCAACGAAGCCATCATTGAAGAGCTGATCAAGCCCGTGCTACCCAAAGACATGATCACCAAAGACACCCGCTATTTGATCAACCCCACGGGCCGTTTCGTCATCGGCGGCCCACAGGGCGACTGTGGCCTGACCGGCCGCAAGATCATTGTGGACACCTACGGCGGCGCTTGCCCGCACGGCGGCGGTGCCTTCAGCGGCAAAGACCCTTCCAAGGTGGACCGTTCAGCCGCCTACGCTGCCCGCTATGTAGCCAAAAACATCGTCGCTGCGGGCCTGGCCAAGCAGTGCCAGATCCAGGTGGCTTACGCGATTGGTGTGGCCAAGCCGATGAACATCACCGTCTACACCGAAGGCACAGGCGTCATGTCGGACGACAAACTGTCTGCCTTGGTAGCCGAGCACTTTGACCTGCGCCCCAAAGGCATCATCCAGATGCTCGACCTGCTGCGCCCGATCTACCAAAAAACCGCGGCGTATGGCCACTTCGGACGCGAAGAGCCCGAGTTCACCTGGGAGCGCACCGACAAAGCGGCAGCGCTGCGCGCAGCGGCTGGCTTGAAGTAATCTTCCAAGTCAACTTGACCAAGACGTCACCGCAAACGTCCTACTTCAGCTCAAAGCAAAACGCCCACTGTTGCAAAACAGTGGGCGTTTTTCATGGGCAGAGGCACTCAGTTCAGGCGCGAGCCGCGTGGCAGCCGAGCGGCCAACCAGTCATGCACATCGACGCGAATATTGCGCCCCACCAGCAGAAAGTCTTCAAACCGACTGGGCGTGTAGGGCAAATACAGCAAAGGCATGCGCGCTTCCTCAGGTGTTCTGGCGGCTTTGCGGCCGTTGCAGGCCCCACAGGCAGCCACCAGGTTAGTCCATGACCAGGCACCTCCGCGCGACAGCGGCAAGATGTGCTCACACTGCAAGTCGCGCTCGGCAAACACCTGTCCACAGTAGGCACAGGTGTGGCGGTCACGCTTAAGCAGCTTGGCTTTGCTGAAACTGGGCGTTACATCAAACAAATTGCGCTTGGGCACGCCACGCACGGCGATGATGGGGTGAATATCCAACACCGACTGCACACCACGCGCCACGTTAAAGCCGCCGCGCAAAGTAGCCAAGGGGCTTTCGCCATCAAACCACACGACTGCATCGCATGCATAGTGCGCAGCCGCATGCTCCACCGAGATCCAAGCCTGCGGCGTGCCTTGCATGTCAAGCTGGAGGACTTGGGGAAACATCGGTAACTCCTTTATAGAAATGAAAAATTGGTAGTCACGGTTGGGAACGATCCAACGGCCTATCGCTTATCAAGCGATTGCTCTGCCACTGAGCTACGCGACTGATACTGGCGGAAGTTGTAGGATTCGAACCCACGCGCCGGGGTTCTCCCGACCGATCAGTTTTCAAGACTGCGGCAATTAACCTCTCTGCCAAACTTCCTTTTATGGTGCCGTGAGCAGGAATCGAACCCACCACGCCAGCGCCTTCAACGCTGCGCGCTACTAACTGAGCTATCACGGCAAAAATGGCGCACCGTGCCGGGATTGAACCGGCGGCTTCCTGCTAGACAGGCAGGCACTCTACCGCTGAGTTAACGATGCAAAAATAAACTGGTGCCTCGCACACGATTCGAACGTGCAACCCCCGGTTTCGTAAACCAGTGCTCTGATCCAATTGAGCTAACGAGGCGAAAATTTGGTAGTCCAAGGTGGGTACGATCCACCGACCACCGCCTTATGAGGGCGGCGCTCTACCGCTGAGCTATTGGACTGAAAATAACTGGCGGAAGATGCAGGACTCGAACCTGCGGGACGTTGCCGACCACGACTTAGCAAGCCGCTGCATTACCACTCTGCCAATCTTCCATTGATCATTCCGGTTACGGGTTCCGGTGCTGCCCTATCTTTGCAGCCGGTTTCCACACAACGCATTCAAGCGCTGCACTTCTTGGTTGGTAGCGGGAGTGAGATTTGAACTCACGATCTTCGGCTTATGAGACCGACAGGGACGGCCAGACTCCCCTATCCCGCAAACTGGAGTCGTGTAGGGGGTTCGATGCCCTGTTTAACAGACTGAAAACCCGTTGTCCTGAGCCACTAGACGAACACGACAAAATTTATTTTCCATTTCGGCTGTGCCTGCACGCGATCGGTCAGCATGATACTGAGCCGGGTTCTCTCGCTGCACGGGTGTTGTATCCAACGCCCGCACATCCCACGCATCGTTCCCACGACTGCGCCGCGTAGTGTTGTGCAGGCACACCCGAAATGAAAAATCTTTAGAACTCACGCACAGCCAGTACTGGCGTGGCTCTGGTACAAATTGTTAATGATCATGTGCTCCGTTGAATAGATTCATGGGCACCTTGGCAGCGCGATCACTGCTCAATGGCAATAAAAAAGGCCCGGATTCTTGCGAATTCCGGGCCTCTTGGGTAAGAGATTGATGGGAACAGCACTAGGCGCTGGCTCCCCCCGGAAAATGGCGATCGTCATACTCACAAGCCCAAAACAAACGCGTCGTCTTAAGCACATCAGCAATCAACGAACTGCCTCGCAGTGACTGCGACTGCATGGATCGTTCACACTGATGCCCATGAGACAGCGCAGGCGCAGCTATGCCATTGCCGGCTTGGGGCATGGCGCAGATGAAATTGGCTTGCGTAATCACGATGGTCTCAGTGGTTGAATTGAAAAAATAGGGTTTGAAAATGCGATGTGTTGTACTGTAAAGAAACTTTACTATACTGTCAACAGCCTGCGATAATAACTATTTCCTGCGTTGCAAAATTTACACACTGCTATGGCCACAGCCTCTGAGTCAACACCCAATATATCCGTTACACGCAGACTTAACTTGCTCGCACTGCTACAAGAGTTTGCAGAAGAATTAGTCGCCAGTGGCACCACCACCAAAGGCATTGATCAGGCTTTTGCCCAGCGCATCCAGGTGTCACCCAGCATGCTCAGCCAGATGAAATCGGGCAGGCCCATTGGCAATAAAACCGCAGCGCAAGTAGAAGCGCTGTGCAAGCGCCCTGCAGGCTGGCTCGATATACAACACCCCGATCAAAAGCCTTCACCTGCCGAGGATGCATTCATTGAGCTGGCACGCAAGGTGTGGCGTGCGCAAAACGCCAAAGACAAACGCGTTCTCAGCCAAAGGCTGCGGGATTTTGGCAAGGTGTGAAGTGATCAACTCGTGAATACCCCGAGTAGCCTTTCGGGTGGTTTTTTTATGACACCCTGGCCATCACGTGAAAACTACTATGGCTTTATTTCCAGTTGTAGATTTAAACTACTGTAACTTGTTACACAAAGCTCGAAAAGAGACTCAATAACCATGCTGCGTAGCGTTTTCTGCGTGTTTTTCTTGTTGGCATACCATACGCAGGCACTTGCCCAAAGCAAAGATTACAGCATTGCGCCCGTACCTGGATGGGTTCAGACCATAGCGCCTGACGATGCTGCAAAAGCGCCTGATCAGCAAATCTCCAAGGGTATTTACTACCTGATTACTGACAACCAAGTGCGCGTAGACGGCCGTGAACGCACAATTTACAGGCACTTCGCTACCAAAGCTGTCACCCGGCAGGGGGTAGAGTCCATCGCCAATATTGATATTGAATTCGATCCGTCTTATCAAAAACTGATCCTGCACACTGTCAACGTCAGGCGCGATGGGCAGGTGATATCCAAACTCCGCAATGCCTCGATCAGAGTATTGCAGCGCGAGAGAGAGTTGGAGGCGTTGATCTTAGATGGAAGCAAAACTGCATCCATCCTACTCAGCGATATACGTGTTGGCGATATTGTGGAGTACGCTTACAGCGTGAAAGGTGTCAACCCAGTATTTGGTCAGAGACACTTCGGTTCTTTTGATATGCAGTGGGCTGTTCCAGTAGCAAGAATATATGCGCGATTGGTGTGGCCCAAAGGGCGAGAGTTATTTTTTCAGCATCACAACAAGGCAGCGGCAGCACAAGTCGTTGAAACTGCCACCCATACAGAGTACCGCTGGGATTTGCCTAATGTGGCAGCTCTCAAAACCGAGAGCGACACCCCGGCATGGTTCGATCCGTACCCTTTTGTCCAATGGGGTGAATTCAAGGACTGGGGAGCGGTGGCCCAATGGGCGCTTGCACTATACAAATTGCCTGAAAAGACCAGCCCCAACGTGCAGGCAGAAGCAGCAAAAATTGCTCGCCAATTTACCGGCGCTGACCAGCAGCTCGTGGAAGTGCTGCGTTTTGTGCAGCGGGAAGTGCGCTATCTGGGCATTGAGGTGGGTACAAGCTCCCATGCTCCCAGTCCACCCGCTTTGGTATTGGAACGCCGCTTTGGTGACTGTAAGGATAAATCACTTCTGACCATAGCACTACTTCGTGCGCTGGGCATAGAGGCTGCCCCAGCCTTGGTGCACACCAAACTGCGCAGTGGTATTGAAACGTGGCAGCCATCACCCAGCAGCTTTAACCATGTTGTTGTACGCGCACGAGTCAATGGCAAAGATGTGTGGATTGATCCCACACGTTCACCTCAACCCGGTGATTTAAGTCATTTGGTGGAAGTGGACTATGGTCCTGCGCTTGTGATCAGCCCCGGAACAACCGCATTGACTCCCATGGCAGGCGACAAAGCATTGCTGCTGTTGCGTCGATTGCACATCGCCATTGACGCCAGTGAAGGCTACGATAAGCCAGTACGGTACATTGCAACCACCACAGTTCAAGGCGCTGCTGCCAACTCGCTGCGCGCTACCCTCTCTTCAACCAGCAAGGATGAATTGCAAAAGCGTTATCTGAACTACTACGCCAGATACTATCCAGGCTTAGTGCAAGCTGCTCCTTTGGAAATTAAAGAAGAAGATGACTCCAACCGCATCACTCTCGTCGAAAATTATCAGATCAAAGATTTTTGGTTGCGATCCAAAGATGGCCTGCATCTTGAGAGCACCTTGGAAACACCTGAACTGCGAGACTATCTACGGCAACCAAACTCCACTGTCCGCGAGTCACCACTTTCTTTACTGCATCCCGTAGATATCGAGCACACAACAGAAGTGTTGTTGCCTGGAAAGTGGGATATGGAGCCAAGCAATACCCAAGTCACTGACGAAGCCTTTGAGTTTCGGCGTGATCAGGCGTGGAATGATAACAAGCTTGTGTTGAAAGATCGATACCTGACACGACTCAATCACATCCAGCCTGCAGATGTAGGACGTTATTCTGCCAATTTGGACAAAGCGCGACAAGCCACCATTTACACCTTGAGCCGCTCTACAGCTGCCCCTACTGCCCCTGCTGCCAACAATCAGCCTTATTGGGCTGCCATTGTGGTAGGTTTTACTGCCGTATTGTGTTTTATAGCCTTGGCGCGGCGTTTCTATCGCTGGGACCCAGAGCCGTGGCCAGCACTTCAGCCTTATGACTCCACACTGCAGGGGCTGGGAGGGTGGCTTGTCGTAGTGTTTATTAGCCTGGTTGTTTCCAGTAGTCGATCTTTTATGACTATTGCCGAAATTTTGCCTAACTATCAGACTGATACTTGGCTCAACGTCACCAGCTCAACAAGCGAAGCCTACCATCCAATGTGGGCACCAATAATGGCATTCGAGCTGGTGGCCAATATCGGACTCGTTGTATGGCTGGGACTCACCTTCGTTTTGTTCTTCAAACGCCGAAGCAGCCTGCCACGCAACATTATTGCCCTATGGTTTTACAGTATTTTCATATTGACTGTGGATTTATTCTTGGCTTTGTGTATTCCAGCAATTGCTCCTAAAGTGACAACTAAAGACTGGGGCGATCTGGTAAAAATTAGCGTAGCTTACGCAGCTTGGTCTTTGTATTTCTTAAAGTCCAAGCGCGTTCGCCAAACATTTTCTCGTCGATACCAACTATCGCCTACGATTAATCAAGAACCGCCTATCGCACCTGTTGCGCAGCGCTAAGCGTTACCACTTGTCCGAACGCACCACTCTTTCCCACTGCGTTCCGCGCACGGTATACACCCCCACCTGGCCTTGCTTCTGCTCGCCCTGCTCTGTCCAGCGCATGGGGCCTGTCACGGGGGCAAAGCCGTCCATGGCGTGCAGGGCCTGGGTGATTTTTGCGGGCTCTGCGCTGCCTGCGCGCTTGATGGCCGCGGCCACCATATGCATGGCGTCGTAGCTGTAGTGGCTGCCATAAGCGGGCTGGGTTTTGTAGCTGGCCGTGTACTGCGATAAAAACGCTGCGCCGCCTGGCGACTCGCCCACGTCTTGCACGGGGGAGGTGACATACATCGACGCTACTTTGGAAGCATGTTTGACCATGTCTGCAGTTTTCAGATTGTCGGTGCCCAGGATGGCTATTTGTTTGCTGTAGTTGACTTTCTCCAGCGCATCGATCAAGGCCACCACCTGGAAATCATTGAGCGTGGTGAGTATCACTTCGATGCCACCGGCCTGGATTTTGGCGGCCAGCGCGGTGAACTCTTTGGTCTTGTCGTCAAATGATTCGCGCAGGGCGATGGTTTTGCGGCCCTCCAGCAGCTTGGCGGCGGCGTCTGCCAGGCCTTTGCCGTACCCGGTGCCGTCGTCCAGCACGGCGAATTTGGTTTTGACGATCTGGTTGGCGCCATAGCTGCCTACTGCGCGGGCCTGCATGCTGTCGTTGGCTACCAGGCGAAAGCTGGTGGCGTGGCCGAGTTCGGTGAATTGGGGATTGGTCGAGATAGCCAGTTGGGCAATGCTCTTTTTGGCATAGATGGGGGCAGCCTTGATGCTGGCGTCCGAGGTCAAATGGCCAATCACTGCCACCACACCCGAGTCGGCCAATTGCTGCGCGACTTTGACAGCCTCGTCGGATTGTGCCTTGTCATCGCCTGATACCAGCTCAAACTTGGCAGATTTGCCATCGAAGGTAAATCCCTTCTTGTTGATCTCGTCAATGGCCAATTGCACGCCGTTTTGCATGTCCTTGCCCAGTCCGCCCAGGTTGCCAGACAGGGGCTGGGCAACGCCGATCTTGATGGTCTCGGGGGTGGGGGTGCAGGCAGCGAAGGTCAAAGACAGGCTGGCCAGCACGGCAAGCGTGCCCCGACGGGGCAAATTATTAAAGAGCATGGTGTACCTTTTCATAGTTGTGCATGGGTTATGCGAAAAACGCTTCGGTAAAAGCTGGTATGGATGCTATTGCTGCTGCATGGTGTTTCTATGAAGGTGGCTTGCTCTAATCCGCCAAACTGTGAAGAACTGCCTCTGGCACCACATGTAAGGCAACAGAAAGCCGACATCCTCACGCCGCCCAGGTCCGGCGCATTTGGCGCTTGCCTGGCCTGCAGACGGGATGGTTTTGCCCTGGAATAGGGTTTTTTGCGGCCGCTGACTTGAAAACGTCACTAAACACCCTTATGATTAGCACTCTCTGGACAGGAGTGCTAACAATACTGTTGCAGCACTTCAGTCCATTAAGTTTGTGAATGCTAACTTACGGTTAAGTGTTCTGAATTTCTCTCAACCCTTGCAATAATCTTTAGGAGATGCAATGAAACTACGTCCATTGGCCGATCGCGTGATCGTCAAACGCGTCGACAGCGAAACCAAAACTGCCTCTGGCATCGTCATCCCCGACGCAGCCGCTGAGAAGCCTGATCAGGGCGAAGTCCTGGCTGTAGGCCCAGGCCGCAAAAACGACAAAGGCGAGCTGGTCGCCATGAATGTCAAAGTCGGTGACCGCGTGCTGTTTGGCAAATACAGCGGCCAGACCGTCAAAGTGGCTGGCGACGAACTGCTGGTCATGAAAGAAGAAGATTTGTTTGCTGTGGTGGAAAAGTAATCCCTTTGCGGGACAGCCCAAACGACGCGCAAAGCGCCCGTTTGCTCTGTCCCCAACTGATTAACTCCCCTTTCAGCATTCAATTCACTATTAATTTAATAGCTGCTCCCGCGATATTCTATTGGGCTGGCAGCCGATTTAACCCTTATTTAGGAGCCTAACATGGCAGCAAAAGACGTAATTTTTGGCGGCGAAGCCCGCGCCCGCATGGTCGAGGGTGTCAACATCCTGGCCAACGCAGTGAAAGTCACCCTCGGCCCCAAAGGCCGTAACGTAGTGCTCGAGCGCTCGTTTGGCGCCCCTACCGTCACCAAAGACGGTGTGTCGGTAGCCAAAGAGATCGAACTCAAAGACAAGCTGCAAAACATGGGTGCGCAGATGGTCAAAGAAGTGGCCAGCAAAACCAGCGACATCGCTGGCGACGGCACCACCACCGCTACCGTTCTCGCTCAAGCCATCGTGCGCGAAGGCATGAAATATGTAGCCGCCGGCATGAACCCGATGGACCTGAAGCGCGGTATCGACAAGGCAGTGACTGCTTTGGTCGCCGAGCTGAAGAAGGCCTCCAAAGCCACCACCACCAGCAAAGAAATCGCCCAAGTCGGCTCGATTTCTGCCAACTCTGACGAAACCATCGGCAAGATCATTGCTGACGCGATGGACAAAGTGGGCAAAGAAGGCGTGATCACCGTGGAAGACGGCAAGTCGCTCGAAAGCGAACTCGACGTGGTTGAAGGCATGCAGTTTGACCGTGGCTACCTGTCGCCCTACTTCATCAATAACCCAGAAAAGCAGTCTGCTTTGATGGACAACCCGTTTGTACTGCTGTTCGACAAAAAGATCAGCAACATCCGCGACCTGCTGCCGATTTTGGAGCAAGTTGCCAAGGCTGGCCGTCCGCTGCTCATCATTGCTGAAGAAGTCGAAGGCGAAGCCCTGGCAACTTTGGTGGTCAACACCATCCGCGGCATCCTGAAAGTGGTTGCAGTCAAGGCCCCAGGCTTTGGCGATCGCCGCAAAGCCATGCTGGAAGACATCGCCATTCTGACCGGCGGCAAAGTGATTGCTGAAGAAGTCGGCCTGACGCTGGAAAAAGTGACCCTGGCTGACCTCGGTTCTGCCAAGCGCATCGAAGTGGGCAAAGAAAACACCATCATCATCGACGGTGCAGGTGCTGCTGCTGACATCGAAGCCCGCGTCAAACAAGTGCGCGTGCAGATCGAAGAAGCCACCAGCGACTACGACCGCGAGAAACTGCAAGAGCGTGTTGCAAAACTCGCTGGCGGTGTGGCCGTGATCAAGGTGGGCGCTGCCACCGAAGTCGAAATGAAAGAAAAGAAAGCCCGCGTAGAAGACGCACTGCACGCTACCCGCGCAGCTGTGGAAGAAGGCATTGTGGCTGGCGGCGGCGTAGCACTGCTGCGTGCCAAGCAAACCGCTGGTGCCATCAAAGGCGACAACGCTGACCAGGAAGCCGGTATCAAGCTGGTGATGCGCGCCATCGAAGCGCCTTTGCGCGAGATTGTGTATAACGCAGGCGGCGAAGCCTCTGTGGTGGTCAATGCAGTGTTGAACGGCAAAGGCAACTACGGCTTCAACGCTGCCAACGACACCTACGGCGACATGATCGAAATGGGTATCCTGGACCCCACCAAAGTGACCCGCACCGCACTGCAAAACGCAGCCTCGGTAGCATCCCTGATGCTGACCACCGAGTGCATGGTCTCCGAAGCCCCGAAAGACGACGCCCCAGCCGGCGGCGGCATGGGCGGCGGCGGTATGGGTGGCATGGGCGGTATGGGCGATATGGGGATGTAATCCTTGGATAGCTCTTCAGGCCATAAGGGTCTGAAGAGCGCCTGAGCGCGTAAACACCAAACCCCTGCAAGGCGTGAGCCTTGCAGGGGTTTTTCGTTGAGCGGCCTGGTGGCGCGCGCATCTACCGATTTGTTAAAAAACGTGACGGCTCGTCACCACGCAATAGTGCTATCGAAGCACCCCGAGACGAATAAAAAATAATATTGATTACAAAAATATCCAGTTTGCCCCCGTTGGCATCGTTTGGGAGGTCGCGGTGCTGGAAACGCCACTAATAGGTAAGCTCAACTAGCGTGGCTGTATATTGTTACAAGAATTGACACCGACGCGACTGCTGGCGAATGGATTGTCACCAAGGCGCCAGTTGATGGACTTTCACAGTGGCAATATTTACTTGGGCAGTACGTATCTAAACATTCCGTTGCGATTTTATTGCCTTCATCAAATATTAAACATTAGGAGTCATCATGAGGTTTAAGAAGCAGCATGTATTGTCAGTAATGGGCGCTCTGATGGGCGTTGTATTTGCAAGCACCGTGTGGGCGCAAGCCAACCTGGACAAACTCAAGCAAATGCGCGTCGCCACGACGGATTTGAACATCCCGCTGGTGCCGCAAACTGGGCCCAACGCTGAAGCGATCAAGGAAAACTTGAAGCGCATCAAAATGCCACCAGGTTTTAAGATTTCGCTCTACGCCATCGTGCCAGATGCACGCCATATGGCCGTGGCCCCGTCTACCAATATGCTGTTTGTCGGCACCCGCAAAACTACCGTCTGGGCAGTGACCAACCGCAATAGTGGCCCTGCAGCCACCGAGGTGAAATCCTTTGCACCTTCGCTGAAATTTACCAACCCCAACGGCGTGTGCTGGACCAAGGACGGCTTCCTGATCGTGGCTGAGCACAACCGTATTTTGAACTTCCCCGCTGCCGAGTTCTTCTATGAAGGCCCGGATGTGGCGGTGATTGAAGTGGTGCCACAAGGCAAGCTGATTCCTGTGGAAGAAGAAAGCTACAACCACGGAGCGCGCGTTTGCCGCGTCGGTAAAGACGGCATGCTGTACGTGTCGCTGGGCCAGCCGCACAACGTGCAGCCACGCGACAAGATCAAGCTGTACAACGAAGTGGGCATTGGCGGCATGGTGCGAATGAATGCCTTTGACGGCAGCAAGCGCGAGGTGTATGCCACGGGCATCCGCAACTCTGTGGGCCATGACTTCAACCCTAAAGACGGCACGCTATGGTTTACCGATAACCAGACCGATGGTATGGGTGACGACATCCCCGCGGGTGAGATCAACCGCATCACCAAGGCCGGCCAATTCTTTGGCTACCCCTGGAAGCAAGGCAAGACGCGCATCACCGAGCATGGCTACGACAAAGACCCGCTGCCCAACAACATCACCGACCCAGAGGTGTACATGGACGCCCATGCCGCTGACCTGGGCATGGCGTTCTACACCGGCAAGAAGTTCCCTGCCAAATACCAAGGCGGCATCTTCTCGGCCCAGCATGGCTCATGGAACCGCACCAATCCAATCGGCGCGCGCATCATGTTCACTAGCTTGAAGGCTGACGGTACTGCCGACAAGACAGAGGTGTTTGCCGACGGCTGGCTGGACAACGAGACCCGTCAGTACCGTGGCCGCCCCGTTGACGTAGCCAACCTGCCGGATGGCTCGATCCTGGTGTCGGACGATTTTGCAGGTGCAATTTACCGCATCAGCTATTCTGAATAAATCTTATTGGGTTATTTATACGGGGCGCGTGTGCAGGACACGCGCCCATTTTTTTGAAAGAATGTCATGATGAATCTTATGGAAAGATACGGTATTCGCCATTGGCCAGCAGCGCTCGGCATGGTGCTGGCTGCCAGTCTTCATCCTAGTCACGCGGGCGATGCTGCAGCTGGCAAGGCACGCGCAGGGATGTGCATCACCTGCCATGGTCCGTTAGGCATCAGCCAGTTGCCTAATGCCCCCCACTTGGCTGGGCAGCCTGAAATTTATATGGTGGAGCAGCTCAAACATTATCGCGACGGCAAGCGCTCTAACGAAGTGATGGCCGTCATTGCCAAAACTTTGACGGACAAGGACATTGAAGACCTGGCCGCTTGGTACGGATCGATTGTCATTACAGTGAAAGAAAAGTAAACCCATACAAGTGGGTGTCAGAGTAGCCTGCAACAAGCTGATCATATTGGACACAGCTACCTGTTGAGTTGGCAAATCTCAATGCACTCTAATGCGCAGAAGATTCTTCCTGTTTGGCAAATGTTTGGCAGTCGCAGCGTGACGCCAGCTCACTGAGCTGGCGAAAGCTGGTGGCCTGAGCAAGTCTGAGTCAGGCAGGTGCTTTGCATCTTATGAGTTAAATTACCCATATCCAGTTGAAACTAAAAATATGGGGCAATCCGTGGTTACCAAAGAGCAAATAGCCGAATTTTTAAAACAGTCTTTCCCCCAAAGCAAATCCACGGTAGAGCAAGTCGGCCCGATGTCGGCCATCGTGCGGCACAGCGTGGGGGTGGACGAGCTGCGGCCGGGGGGTACGGTGTCAGGCCCGGTGATGATGGCCACGGCAGATGTGGCTTTGTATGTGGCCATACTGGCGCAGATTGGCATTGTGCCGCTGACGGTAACTACCAGTTTGAACATCAACTTTTTACGCAAGCCTGCGGCAGACCGCGACATCCTGGGCCACTGCAAGCTGATCAAGCTGGGCAAAACACTGGCCATTGGCGAGGTGTCGATCTACTCGGAGGGCAGCCCCGATATGGTGGCGCACGCTACGGGTACCTATGCGATACCGCCTGCGCGGCATGCCACAATCTAGCACTTTTTGAAGGAATATAGGCCATGGGTGCGCAGTGGAAAGCAAAGGGCAAGGAATTGGCGGCCAACGCCAGGGGCAAACTGTTTGGCCGCCTGGCCAAAGACATCATGGTGGCGGCGCGCAGCGGGGCCGACCCGGCGTCCAACTCCAAGCTGCGCCTGGTGGTGGAGCAGGCACGCAAAGTGTCGATGCCCAAAGAGACGTTGGAGCGCGCCATTAAAAAAGGCGCGGGCCTGACGGGTGAAGTGGTGAACTTTGAACGCGTGATCTACGAGGGCTTTGCACCGCACCAGGTGGCCGTGATGGTGGAATGCCTGACCGACAACCTCAACCGCACCGCCCCCGAGATGCGGGTGCTGTTTCGCAAAGGGCAGCTGGGCACCAGCGGCTCGGTCAGCTGGGACTTTGACCATGTAGGCATGATCGAGGCTGAGCCTGCAGCAGGTAGCACCACAGACGCTGAAACCGCGGCCATCGAAGCCGGTGCGCAGGATGTGGAAGCTGGTGAAGAAGCTGGCAGCACCATTTTCATCACAGACGCATCCGATCTGGATGTTGTCTGCCGCGCGTTGCCAGCACAGGGCTTTACCGTGCTGTCCGCCAAGCTGGGCTACAAGCCCAAAAACCCGGTCGACCCGGCCAACCTGACTGCCGCCCAGCTGGAAGAGGTTGAGGCCTTTTTGGCTGCCATTGACAGCAACGACGATGTGCAAAACGTCTTTGTGGGGCTGGCAGGCTAAAAGAGCGTGGTTTGCCCCAGCCCACCGGGCTAGTGGAAAGCCCGCTACCCCGGCGCTTTGATGCTGGATTTAATATGACAGTCATATTGCAGTGTTACTGTCACTTTGCTTTGTCCGTTTCCATTTGTTAACTGTTCATACCCGGAGTTTTCCATGAAATTGCGCTTAACCGCTTTAGCCCTTGCCGCCGCATCCGTGTCGGCCGCCGCCCAAACCGAGATCCAGTGGTGGCATTCCATGACCGCCGTCAACAACGAGGTGGTCAACGACCTTGCCAATAATTTCAACGCATCGCAAAAGGCCTACAAAATCGTCCCCACCTTCAAAGGGACCTATACCGAGTCGTTTACCGCAGCCGTTGCAGCCTTCCGCGCAGGCAATGCGCCCCACATCCTGCAGGTGTTTGAAGTAGGCACCGCCACTATGATGTCCAACAAAGGCGTGACCGTGCCGGTGGGCAAAATGATGAAAGACGCCGGTGAAAAGTTTGACCCCAAAACCTTTGTCTCTGCTGTGGCTGGCTATTACACCGCCCCCAACGGCGAAATGCTGAGCTTCCCGTTCAACAGCTCCACCACGGTTTTCTATATCAACAAAGACGCTTTCAAAGCCGCTGGTATCGACACCACCAAGCCCCCAGCAACCTGGCCTGAGGTGGCCCTGGCAGCCGCCAAGCTCAAGGCCAGCGGCCACAAGTGCCCGTTCACCACAGCATGGCAGGGCTGGACCCAGCTGGAGAGCTTTTCTGCATGGCACAACGCTGAATTTGCCACCAAAGGCAATGGCATGCAGGGCGCAGATGCACGCATGAAAGTGAACTCGCCTTTGCACATCCGCCATATTGACAACCTGGCCAACATGGCACAGCAGGGCTTGTTCGTCTACAAAGGTCGCTCCAACACCCCGGAAGCCAGCTTCATCTCTGGCGAATGCGCGATGATGCCGACGTCCACCGGTTTTTACGGCAACGTAGCCAAGAACGCCAAGTTCAGCTGGGCGCTCGCTCCCCTGCCCTACTACCCTGATGTTGCTGGCGCACCGCAAAACACCGTGATTGGCGGAGCCAGTCTGTGGGTGATGTCGGGCAAAAAATCTGATGAATACAAAGGCATTGCCCAGTTCTTCAGCTACTTGTCCAAGCCTGATGTGCAGGCCGCATTGCACCAGCGCACTGGCTACCTGCCCATCACCACCGCCGCTTTCAAGATGACCGAGGACTCCGGCTTCTACCAAAAGAACCCCGGCACCGAAGTGGGCGTGAACCAGATGATCCGCAAGACGACTGACAAGTCACGCGGCATCCGCCTGGGCAACTATGTGCAGATCCGCACTATCGAGGACGAAGAGCTCGAGCAGGTCTGGGCAGGCAAGAAAACCTCCAAAGAAGCGTTGGACTCTATCGTCTCGCGTGGCAACGACTTGCTGGAGCGCTTTGAAAAGGCCAACAAGTAATCCCACTGCTGTCGGAAGACTGGATTAAACTGCTTTCATGGACAAACGTGTAGTTTTCAGGTCGTCATGGCTGCCTTGGGCGCTGATAGCTCCGCAGGTGGTGGTGATTGCAGTTTTTTTCTTCTGGCCTGCCGCACAGGCGCTGCTGCAGTCGGTGCAGCAGTCCAATGCCTTTGGCACCTCGGTGGAGTTTGTCGGGCTGGATAACTTTCGCAACCTGTGGAACGACCCTACCTATCTGGCCTCGTTCTACACCACGGCGCTCTTTTCTACCCTGGTGGCGGTGCTGGGTATCAGCATTTCATTGGTGCTGGCTGTCTTTGCGGACCGCATCGTCAAAGGGGCCTTGGCCTATAAAACCCTGCTGATCTGGCCCTACGCAGTGGCCCCCGCAGTGGCGGGCGTGCTGTGGCTGTTCATGTTTGCGCCCAGTGTGGGCGTGGTGTCCTACTGGCTGCGGCTGATGGGCATTGACTGGAACCACCTGCTCAACGGCGGGCAGGCCATGACATTGGTCGTCATGGCAGCGGTGTGGAAACAGATTTCTTATAACTTCCTGTTTTTTCTGGCCGGCTTGCAGAGCATTCCCAAGTCGCTGATTGAGGCTGCCGCCATTGATGGTGCGCGCCCCTGGCGACGCTTCTGGACGATTGTGTTTCCGCTGCTGTCACCCACCACCTTTTTCCTGCTGGTGATCAACATCGTCTATGCGTTTTTCGACACCTTTGGCATCATCGATGCAGCCACCGAGGGCGGACCGGGCAAAGACACTTCCATTCTGGTCTACAAGGTGTATTACGACGGTTTCAAGGCGATGGACTTGGGTGGCTCGGCCTCGCAGTCGGTGGTGTTGATGGTGATCGTGGTGGCACTCACTGTGGTGCAGTTCCGCTTTGTGGAAAAGAAAGTGAACTATTAATGCCCCCACGCTTGTCACTTCGTGTACTACGCTGCCCCCCGAGGGGGCGCAGCCTTGCTTGGGGCGGCCCGGCGCGGCGGCTCTGCGCTGGAGCGCAGCATGGTTGAACGCCGCCCCTGGCTGACTGCCCTGTCCCATATCGTGCTCATCATGGGGGTGCTGGTGGTGGCGTTTCCGCTGTACCTCACCTTTGTGGCGTCCACCCACACCGTGCAAGAAATTGTCAAAGCACCCATGCCTTTGCTGCCGGGCACGCACATGGTAGAAAACTACACCGCTGCATGGAACGGGACGGGCGGTGGCAACGGCTCCAAAGCCCCTGTGGGGCAGATGATGATGGTCAGCATGGTCAGCGCGCTGGTTATTGCCCTCGGCAAGATTGCCATCTCCTTGCTGTCAGCGTTTGCCATCGTCTACTTCCGCTTTCCGTTTCGCATGTTTTTCTTCTGGGCCATCTTCGTCACTTTGATGCTGCCCGTGGAGGTGCGCATCCTGCCCACCTACAAAGTGGTGGCTGATCTGGGCATGCTCAACAGCTATGCAGGCCTTACCGTGCCACTAATCGCCTCGGCCACAGCCACCTTTTTGTTCCGCCAGTTCTTTTTAACCGTACCTGAAGAGTTGACCGAGGCCGCCCGCATGGACGGCGCTGGGCCGATGCGCTTTTTCAAGGATGTGCTGGTGCCCCTGTCCAGCACATCGATTGCGGCGCTGTTTGTCATTCAGTTCATCTATGGCTGGAACCAATATCTCTGGCCCCTGCTCATCACCACCAACGAAAACATGTACCCGGTAGTTATCGGCATCAAGCGCATGATCTCTGGCGGCGACGCCCAAACCGAATGGAACGTCGTCATGGCCACCGCCCTGCTGGCGATGATTCCACCTGCGCTGGTTGTGATGCTGATGCAGAAATGGTTTGTTAAGGGCTTGGTGGATACGGAGAAGTGATTTATTTGAAGTTTTAATGCGGACTTCCGGACGCGAAGGGCGCCAAGGTTACGCGAAGGACGCGAAAAAGAGATTCAAAATGAATACCAAGTTTTTTTGTCTCCACACGCACCATTGTTTGTAAAGTAAATTACAAAAATATCTTTTCTTAATTTTTGTATTTTTTATCTTCTTTCGCGTCCTTCGCGCAACCTTCGCGCCCTTCGCGTCCGGAAGTTCTGCATTTGGGAAGCTCGATCTTAAAATTCCAGGTTAAAAATCATGGCAGCCATACAACTACACAACATCATCAAACGCTACGGCAAAGGCCCCAAGGCGAATCAAGTGATTCATGGGGTGAGTGCCGAGTTCAGGGATGGTGAGTTCATCGTGATCGTGGGTCCGTCGGGCTGCGGTAAGTCCACGCTGCTGCGCATGGTGGCGGGCCTGGAGGAGATCAGTGAGGGCACTATCAGCATTGGTGGCAAAGTGGTCAATGACCTGGAGCCATCCGAGCGGGACATTGCCATGGTGTTTCAGAACTACGCGCTCTACCCGCATATGAGTGTGTTCACCAATATGGCCTATGGCCTGAAGATTGCCAAGGTGCCTGAGGCAGAGATCAAGACGCGGGTAGACAAGGCCGCCGCCATGCTGGAGCTGGGCCATCTGCTGGAGCGCAAGCCACGCGAGCTCTCGGGCGGGCAGCGCCAGCGTGTGGCCATGGGCCGCGCCATTGTGCGCAAGCCACAGGTGTTTCTGTTTGACGAGCCACTGAGTAACCTGGACGCCAAGCTGCGCGCCTCCACGCGGCTGCAGATCCAGAAACTGCACCGCGAGCTGGGCATTACCAGCCTGTTCGTTACGCATGATCAGGTGGAGGCCATGACCTTGGCCCAGCGCATGATGGTGCTTAATGGCGGCCATGTCGAGCAGTTTGGCACGCCTGACGAGGTGTACCACCGCCCTGCCAGCACCTTTGTCGCCAGCTTCATTGGCTCGCCGCCGATGAACCTGCTAAAAAACGTGCCTGGCAGCCAGGCGGGCCAGATCCTGGGCATCCGCCCGGAGCATCTGGACATTGGTAATGAGGGCTGGCCGGTAACCGTAGAGTCCATCGAAATGCTCGGGGCTGAGCGGCTTTTGTATTGCAAGATCGGCGATGAGTTTTTGATTGTGCGTGCCGACGAAGGCACCGTAGCACCACAGATTGGCCAAACCCTGCATGTGCTGCCCCGCGCAGACCGGGTGCACCAGTTTGACGCCAGCTCAGGCAAGCGCATCGCCTAGCTGCCCTCCTGCCTTGCCGCTGCCGCAGCATGGGCAGCGCATACCAACAGACACAGTTGCCGCTCTGGGCATTGCATAATGGCCTCCCATGCAGCGACTACTTTTATCTCTCTTCTTGATGGTCTGGCTGAGCGCCTGTGGCTATAACGACGGCAAGCTCACACTGGATTTTTCTGCGTCGCAGCTCCAAAGCGCGATCGCACCCAAGTTTCCGCAGGAAAACTGCCCTACCCCCGTCTCGTGCATCAAGCTGCAAAACCCCAAGGTGTCGCTGCTGGAGAACTCGGACCGCATCACCATGGCTTTTGATACCACGGTGAGTTTGCTGCAGCAGCCTATCACAGGCACCGCGGTGGTGTCGGCCAAGCCGCGCTACCAGGCCGCCAGCGGTGAAATATTTTTGGACGACACGCGCATCCAGGACCTCAAAATGCAAGGCATGTCAGCCAATGTGAGCAATCTGGTGATGCAATACGGCTCGGTGCTGGCGCAGGCGAGCCTGCAACGCACACCGATTTACAGTTTCAAAAATGCACAGGCAGAAAAACTGGCAAAAATGGGCATTGCTGATGTCAAAGTGGTGGATGGCAAGCTGCGTGTCACGCTGGACCCTTTGCTGGCCCAAGGCAATAAGACCCCCTGACCATGACTATCACTCAGACCGCACGATTTTGCAGCCTGGCTGCCCTGCTGGTGAGCGCAGGTGTGAGCGCGCAGCCCAGCCTGCCCGCCTGCGCTGAGATTGCCGACAGCAGCGCACGCCTGGCCTGCTATGACAACTGGGCTTTGCGCAGCGGCACGGCGCCACGCGCGCCGCAAACTGCTGCACCAGCCAGTACAACCACCAGCGCTGCCTCCAGCGTGCCCGGCACCGCCACCACCGCCACGCTGCCGCCCGCGCCCAACCCTGAAGCCCCCGCTGCCACACTGACGGCCGCCCAGCGCGCCGCCACCCAGCCCAGCGAGATCACCCGCTTCTGGGACCTGGAGCATGCCAGCGCGCGCGACAGCCTGGAAATCCGCGGCTATCGGCCTGTGAGCCTGGCGCTGACCAGCGCAGACCATGTCAATGCCTCACCCAGCTCACCCACACGTTCTGCGCCCACAGCCGCCACAACGTACCAAAATAGCGAACTCAAAATCAACCTCAGTGTGCGCACCAAAATCGCCTCGGGGCTGCTGCGCCGCGATGACGACAAGCTGCGTGACTCGATCTGGTTTGGCTATTCGCAGCAGAGCTACTGGCAGCTGTTCAATGGTGGCATATCACGCCCTTTTCGCGCCACAGACCACGAGCCTGAGCTGATTTATGTGTTTCCGCATGCACTGTCCCTGCCTGCTGGCTGGACCTACCGGCTCAGCGGCGTGGGCCTGGTGCACCAGTCCAACGGCCAGAGCCAGCCACTCTCGCGCAGCTGGAACCGCGCCTATGTGATGGTGGCGGCAGACAAGATTGCGGGCAATGGCGACCGCTTTACACTGCAGTCACGCGCCTGGCAGCGCATTGACGAAAACCCCGCCAAAGACGACAACCCCGACATCAGCGACTACATTGGCCGTGCCGAGCTGACCGGGCAATGGAGCTTTGGCAGTGGCTCGGGCAATGACAAGACCACGCACACCCTGGGTTTGAGCCTGCGCCACTCCCTCAAGCGCGAGGCACGCGGCTCGCTGCGGCTGGAATACCTGCGCAGTATTGGCAGCGTCAACAGCGGTTTGCGCTGGCACGCCCAGGTATTCAGCGGGTTTGGCGACAGCCTGATTGACTACAACCGCAAGCGCACCGTGCTGAGCCTGGGCTTGAGCCTGGTGGACTGGTGAGGTGCTAGCGGCGCCAGGCGCCCAGCACGATCCATTGCACGCTGGCACACGCCAGCACCATGGCCAGGTAGGTAGCCATCTTGCCGTCGCGGCCGAAAAACACCAGTCCTGCCAGCAACACCCCCGTGCACACTATAAAATTGATAGCTGCTCTCGCGATAAAACGTTGGGCTAGAGGCCGATTAGCCTTTAAAAAATGGGCTCCCAGCGCCACCCCCAGCGCCACCGCAGCTGCGGGCGCCAGAAAGTTCAGTACATGGTTGATCGCGTCGAAAAAGCCCATAAGTGTGGTGAGATAGCCCGTCAGTAAGACCGCTGGGTGTCAATTCCAGCCAGAAAACGTGTCAATTGTGAGTTTAAGTATTTGATTTTCCAGCACATTTTATAATCACCCCATGTCTGTTTGGGCTCTTGGCATTAACCACACCACCGCGCCGCTGGACGTGCGCGGCAGATTTGCGTTTGCGCTGGACCAGCTTTCGCCCACTTTGGCGGGCCTGCGCACGGCTTTGCAGAGCAAAAACACGGCCAGCTCCAGTGCAGACCAGCCGGAGCTGACCCTGGTGTCCACCTGCAACCGCACCGAAATCTATGGCGTGAGCCATACCGTGCAGTCGCACGATGCGCTGCAATGGCTGGCTGCCAGCGGCGGCCTGAGCACCCAGGCCCTGCAGGGCCACACCTACAGCCTGCTGGAAGACCAGGCCGCGCGCCACGCCTTTCGCGTCGCCTCGGGCCTGGACTCGATGGTGCTGGGCGAACCACAGATTCTGGGTCAGATGAAAGACGCTGTGCGCGCCGCTGAAGACGCAGGCGCCATGGGCAGCACCTTGCACCAGCTGTTTCAGCGCAGCTTTGCGGTGGCCAAGGAGGTGCGCAGCACCACCGAGATCGGCGCGCACAGTATCAGCATGGCTGCAGCGGCTGTGCGCCTGTGTGGGCAGCTGTTTGAAGACCTGTCCAAAATCCGCGTGCTGTTTGTCGGCGCAGGCGAGATGATTGAGCTGGCGGCCACGCATTTTGCGGCCAAAAACCCCCGCTCCATTGTCATTGCCAACCGCACCATCGAGCGCGGCCAGGCCCTGGCCACACGCTTTGCCGGAGCGCAGACCATGCACCTGGCCGAGCTGCCCAGCCGCCTGCACGAGTTTGACGCGGTGGTCAGCTGCACCGCCAGCACACTGCCCATCATCGGCCTGGGCGCGGTAGAGCGCGCCGTCAAAGCGCGCAAACACCGCCCCATCTTCATGGTGGACCTGGCTGTGCCGCGCGATATCGAGCCCGAGGTCAAAGCGCTCGAAGATGTCTACCTCTACACCGTAGACGACCTGGCCAGCGCCGTGCAAACCGCCCAGGCCAGCCGCCAGGCAGCTGTGGCGCAGGCCGAGGCCATTGTCGATGCGGGCGTGGTGGACTTCATGCACTGGATGGACCAGCGCGCCGCAGGCGGCAGCGTGCCTTTCATCCAGCAGCTGAACGCCCAGACCGACGAATGGCGCGCGCTGGAGATCGCCCGCGCCAAAAAGCTGCTGGCCAAAGGCGAGAATATCGATGCCGTGCTCGAAGCCCTCAGCCGCGGCCTGACGCAAAAAATGCTGCACAGCACCTACAGCCAGCTCAACGCAGCCGACCAAGCCCAGCGCGAGACCGCCAAGGCAGCGGCCAGCCGCCTGTTTCTGTCCCAATCCCACAGCAAAAACGACCTCTAGCGCCCTGTTTAATCGCGGGAGCAGCTACTAAATCAGTAGCAATTGTCTAGTTTTTGTCTGCCTTGAATCTGTATGAAACCCTTTCTCCGTACCCAATCTGAAAAATACGCCGAGCGTCTGGAAGACCTGGAGCGTCTGCTGGCCAGCCCGGACATCATGGCTGACATGAAGGCTTTTCGTGACCTGTCCAAAGAGCATGCCGATGTCACGCCTGTGGCGGGGCGCCTGAAGCGCTACGAGCAGCTGGAAAAAGACCTCGCAGGTGCGCGCGAGATGCTGGCCGACCCTGACATGGCCGAGATGGCACGCGATGAGATCGCAGCGAGCGAGGCCGAGCTGGTCAAGCTGGAAGACGAGCTGCAGCGCCTGATGCTGCCCAAAGACCCGGACGATGCGCGCAACTGCTTTATCGAAATCCGCGCAGGCACAGGCGGCGACGAATCTGCCCTGTTTGCGGGCGACCTGTTTCGCATGTACACGCGCTTTGCCGAGAAAAAGGGCTGGCGCTGCGAAGTGGTGAGCGAGTCGCCCAGCGAGCTGGGCGGCTACAAGGAAGTAGTGATCCGCCTGGAGGGCGACAATGTGTACGGCCAGATGCGCTACGAGAGCGGCGGCCACCGCGTGCAGCGTGTGCCTGCCACCGAGACACAAGGGCGCATCCACACCAGCGCCTGCACCGTGGCCGTGCTGGCAGAGCCTGACGAAGCCGTGGCCATCAAGATCAACCCGGCTGACCTGCGCATTGACACCTACCGTGCCAGTGGCGCGGGCGGCCAGCACATCAACAAAACCGACTCTGCCGTGCGCATCACCCACCTGCCCACCGGCATCGTGGCCGAGTGCCAGGACGGACGCAGCCAGCACAGCAACAAAGCCTCTGCTTTGAAGGTGCTGACCGCGCGCATCCAGGAAAAAGACCGCAGCGAGCGCGCTGCCAAAGACGCGGCGCTGCGCAAGGGCCTGATCGGCAGTGGCGACCGCAGCGACCGCATCCGCACCTACAACTTCCCCCAGGGTCGCATGACCGACCACCGCATCAACCTCACGCTGTACAAGCTGCTCTTCATCATGGAGGGTGATCTGCAGGAGACAGTGCAGGCGCTGCTGCATGCCCGCGAGGCTGAGCAACTGGCCGAGCTGGAAGTGGGCAGCCACTGATGGCACACCAGGACACATAATGGCACGTTCCATCGCCAAAGGCCCTAAACCCCGCGCAGGCTACGCCAGCGTCAACAAAAACGCGCCCAAGCCGTTTGCCAAAGCGCCCCGCCCTGCACCCGTGCCACAGGCTACGACGGCCAAGTCCACCGAGCCTTTGGGCACCGTACAAGTGGCCCTGCTGCGCGCACAAAGACTGGGCATGGCCAAAGTCGATGCGCGCATGCTGCTGCTGCACACCTTGGGCAAATCCACCACCGACATGGCCTGGCTGGTGGCCAATGACAACAACCCCATCAACACATTGCAGGCCGACGCCTACGGCGCGCTGTGCGCGCGCCGCCGCGCTGGCGAGCCGGTGGCCTATATCGTGGGCCACAAAGAGTTTTATGGCCTGAAGCTGGCAGTTGACCATCGCGTGCTGGACCCGCGGGACGATACCGAGACCTTGGTGGACTGGGCGCTGCAGTTGCTGCCCGACTCCGCGCCTGACGCCGCGCCAGGCGCAGTCCCCCGCAGTGTGCTCGACCTGGGCACCGGCAGCGGTGCCATCGCGCTGGCCATACAGTCACAGCGCCCCGCCGCCCAAGTCCACGCCACCGATGCCAGCGCCGATGCGCTAGAGGTAGCCCGCGCCAACGCAGCTCACTTGAAGCTACCGGTACAGTTCCATCAAGGCAGCTGGCTGGACGCCGTGCCGGGTCAGCAGTTCGACCTGATCGTCTCCAACCCGCCCTACATCGCCGCCGCCGACCCCCACCTGGCCGCACTGAGCCACGAGCCCTTGCAGGCGCTGGCCTCGGGCACAGACGGCCTGGAAGACATCCGCCAGATCATCGCCCACGCCCCAGCGCAGCTGCGCCCAGGCGGCTGGCTGCTGCTGGAGCACGGCCACGACCAGGCTGCCGCCGTGCGCCTGCTGCTTGAAAACCAGGGTTTTGGCAGCGTTGAAAGCCGCCACGACCTGGCCCAGATTGAACGTTGCAGCGGCGGCCAGTGGCTGAGGCTGCGATAATTACACCCATTGACAGATTTAGGAGCTATAGACCATGAGCGATACCCAAGAACGCATTGACCAGTTAGTGAAATCCAACGACGTTGTACTGTTTATGAAAGGCAACGCCAGTTTTCCACAGTGCGGCTTTTCTGGCCGTGCGATCCAGATTTTGAAAGCCTGTGGCGTGGACACCAAGGGCATCCAGACGGTCAACGTGCTGGAAGACCAGGAAGTGCGCCAGGGCATCAAGGAATACAGCAACTGGCCCACCATCCCCCAACTCTACGTCAAAGGCGAATTTGTGGGCGGCTCAGACATCATGATGGAGATGTATGAGAACGGTGAGCTACAGAAGGTGCTGGGCGGCTGATTGCACTTTTCCCTGCTGCCTGATATGCACTTGGCATAAAAACTGCTCCTATCCCAGCCTGCCCGCGATGCATGGCTGTACACCGGGCTACCCCTCCAGTTCAGCCCCAGGAGACCAAGATGCAACGTCGTTCACTGATTCAGGCGGCAGGTAGCGCTATGGCGCTGTGCGCCGCAACGCCCTTTGTTCGTGCGCAGGGCAGCCTGCAAAAGCTCAAGTTCAATCTGGGCTGGAAAATTGAGGCCTCCGGCGCGGGGTTCTTGCTGGCGCAGCAGCGCGGCTACTACAAAGATGCAGGCCTGGACGTGACCATTGACACCGGCAATGGCTCGGCTGCGGCTATCAGCCTGGTCGCCAGTGGCGCTTACGACGTGGCCTCGGCAGACTTGTCCACCATGGTCGAGTTCAACACCGCCAACCCTGCCAGCAAACTGACCGCGGTGGCCATTCAATACGACCTGAACCCCAACTCGGTCATGGTGCGCAAGGACGGCCCGATCAAAAAACCCGCTGATTTGGCGGGCAAAACCCTGCTGGGCCAGCCGTTCAACGCCTCGCGCAAGCTCTTTCCGGCATTTGCCAAGGCGCAGGGCTTTGATGCAGCCAGCGTGAAGTGGGAAAACGTCGCGCCCGATATTGGCGACACACGGTTTGTCAAAGGCGATTTTGATGGTGTGGCGTATTTTTACTTCACCGGCCTGCTCAACCTGAAGGCGCGCGGCGTCATGCCTGAGCAGCTCACCGTGTTTCGCTTTTCCGAGCTGGGCCTCAAGTCTTATGGCAACGGTCTGGTGGCCAACCCGAAAAGCCTGGTCGAGTCACCCGACGCCATGCGCGCTTTCGTCAAGGCCACTACGCGCGGCTGGGTGGAGGCCATTGCCGACCCCAAAGCAGGCGGCGCTGCCATCAAGGCGCGCGAGCCGCTGGCCCCCGAAGTCATTGAGTTTGAACGCCTGAAACTGATTGCCGACGGCTCGATGCGCACACCGGACACCCTGGCCAACGGCTGGGGCGCAGCCACACCCGCGCGCCTGCAAGCAACACTGGACGAAACCATCAGTGCGCTGGGCCTCAAGCCTGGTTTGACCGTGGCTGACATCTGGACCGATAAATTTCTGCCCAGCGCAGCAGAGCGTAAGCTCAAGGCCTGACGAAGCCGTCACCATCATCGGTGCAGGCCAACGCCTCAAGCCAGATGAAGATCCCCATCATTGACTTGCACGCGGCGCTAGCCAGTGACGGCGCGCGCAGCGCCGAGGTGGCCCAGCAACTGCGCGCTGCTGCCATGGCGACAGGGTTCTTCTATGTACACAACCATGGCATCAGCGCTGAACTAGTGCGCCAGCAGTTCGAGCTGGCGCGCCAGCTGCTGGGCCTGCCGCTGGCCACCCGCCAGGCGCTGTCAGCGCGCAACTCCAAAAACATGCGCGGGTTCACAGCGCTGGGCGCACAAACACTGGATGCCTCCTCCCGCCCCGACCTGAACGAGTGCTTTTACTGTGGCATGACCTACCCGCCAGACCACCCCTATGTGCTGGCGGGCTACCAAACCTACGGCGGCAACCAGTGGCCCAGCGAAATACCCCATGCGGCTGACCAATGCGAGACCTACATTCAGGCCCTGCTCGCGCTGTCAAGGCGCTTGATGCAGTTGCTGGCGCTGTCGTTGGCGTTGCCCGAAACATACTTTGACGCCACCAGCCAAAGCCCCATGGTCACGCTGCGCATGCTGCGCTATCCAGCGCATCCACCAGATGCCGATGAGCGCACCTTTGGCGCTGGCGCGCACACAGACTGGGGAGCGCTGACTCTGCTGGCGCAGGACGCGTACGGTGGGCTTGAAGTAGCTCTGCCCGATGGCAGCTGGCTGGCCGCTGCGCCGCAGCAAGGCAGCTTCATCGTGAATCTGGGCGACATGATGCCGCGCTGGACCAACGGCCTGTACCGCTCCAGTCTGCACCGGGTGCGCAACACGTTGTCTGGCGGTGCAGCGCGCTATTCGATTCCGTTTTTCTACGAGCCTGACTACCTGGCCCGTATTGAAGCCGTGCCCGGCACGTTGGCAGCGGGTGACAAACCGCTGTTTGAACCCTGCACGGCGGGCGAGCATTTAAAGCAGATGTACCAAAAAACCTATGCGATGAGCAGCTAGCCGTCTGCAGCATGCCAAAGATCCATACAGCGACATGAAACTCTACTTCAGTCTTTTTTGCCGGGACATGCAGGCACAGCTGGCTTACTACACGGCCCTGCTCGGCCTGCCTGAGGCAACCGCGAGCCGTTCGCCGATCTATCGGTGCATCCAGGCCGATGGATTTGAATTGGGCTTTCATGCAGCGCCCGCCTATGCGCTGCTGGGCGTGGCAGACCGTGCGCCAGCAGGGCTGCAAACCAGCCCAGTCACAGCCTATGCCACGTTCATGCTGGACAGCTGTGCGCAAGTGGATGCCCTGAGCTTGAAAGCCGCACCGCTGGGTGGCCGTGTTATCAAAACGCCCTATCCGACTTACTACGGTCAATGGCAGGCTGTGATCACAGACCCCGAGAACAATATGTTCCGACTGAGCTTTGCGGGTCTGCCACAGGGCGTAGCAACGCCCGCATTAAGTTAAGAGGTGGCTATCTGAAAAAATAAGAGGCAAATCAGCCTCCAGCCCAATAAAAAGCCGCGGGAGCAGATATTTTTTATATAGCATTTCATGTCACCGATGCACTTCAGATTCGCCATGCCGGGTCAACAATTCCATCAGCTTGCGGCGTATCAGTATGCCGGGGCGGTCTGAATCCATGGAGTATTCAACGCCGCGACGGCGCGGGTCCACTACGGCGTCTGGATCGGTGGACTCCAGGATATCCTTGTCCTCGCGGGTGATCTCGGCATCAAAATCCATCAGCATCTGCGCAGGGCAGTCGGCCTCGGTGTCGTTGCGAAACAGCCATTGGCACAGCATGATGTTGCCATCGTCTATGGGCGTAAAGCAGTTGATGATGATATGGCGTATGCCTGAAGGATATTCAATGTCCAGCCGTCGCGAGAACGGCAGAAAATAGGCGTTGCGCATATGGCGTGTGGTGATCGCTTCCTTCACACCGCTGATGCGCTGGAAGCGCTCGGGATTGGCCGCATCAATCACCGTCTCGGCATAAAACCCGGTGTCGTTTTCCACCAGAGCGTATTTGCTGGGTTTGGGGCTGGCGGCCACGCCAAAGGTCGCTCGATGTACAAAACTGAAGTGTGCGTTGTCGAACGAATTTTCCAGTGCACGCATCGGGCTGGTTTGCCAGCGCTCGTAAAACTGAAAGATGGTGCGGTACGCAGGGTCTGCAAACTCGGGCACATCAGGGATATCAGCCAAAGGCTCTTCAAGCGACACCCAGGCATAGCCGTAGCGGGCTGTGGCGTGGTAAGCGGTGGTTTTATAGTCGGCCATGATGGCACGACCTGCCTCAAACTGCGGAATGCGGATCACTTGCCCTGTGGGCGCATAGGTCCAGCCGTGGTAACCGCACTGGATGTTGCCCTGCTTGCAGGCCTTGCCTTGGGCATCGACGCACCAGCCTTTGGACAGCCTGGCCGTGCGGTGGCAGCAGCGGTCGCGCAAGGCAGCTGGCTGGCCCTCAGCATCCAGAAAAACCACGATGTTTTCACCCAGCAAGGTAAATGGCCTGGGGCCGTCTGCCAGCGCAGTCAGCGGCATAACGGCATGCCAGAATTTGCGAAGAATGGGCTGTTGTGTGACCAGCATGAAGCGCTCCTGAAAAAGGGAGTTTCAAGAGCAATTTCCCACCACCGCCTGCGACCTGGCTGTCACTGGGTTGGTTGAACGCTTCTACTCTTGCCAACTTAAAATTATGCAGCATAAAGCGCGCCAGGTGTGTACTGGGTGCCAGATGGCACGCTGCATGCTGTAGCAGTAGATACTCCAAGCAAAACACCATGAACCCACTGCCCCCCGCCACAGAACTGAGTCCCAAAGATGCTTACTTCATTCGCCATGCCAACCGCTGGGCTTTCACAGCGCGCGAACGCGGCAACCGGCCTTTTGGTGCGGTGGTGGTGTCCAGCGCGGGCGAGGTGCTGATGGAGGCCTACTGCAACACCAGCGAAACAGGCGACTGCACGGGCCACGCAGAAACCAATGCGGTGCGCCAGCTCAGCCCACAGGTCAGCCGCGAGGTGCTGGCCAGCAGCACCCTGTATTCATCTGCCGAACCCTGCGTGATGTGCGCAGGCGCAATTTTCTGGTCTGGCATAGGCCGGGTGGTTTTTGGCATTGATGCAGTGCGGCTTCGGGTATTTCGGGGTGAAGTCGCCGAGCAGAAAGACGCGCAGCTGTCATGCCGCGATGTGTTTGACGCATCACCCCGAGCGATTGAGTGCATCGGCCCAGTTCTGTTGGACGAATGCAGCCAGCCGCATATCGGGTTTTGGAAAAGCTAAAGGCTTGACCTCTTGCACTCTGCACTGGATGTTCAGGGTGGTGGCGTTGCGATGCCGATGGGTCTGACGAAATTCAGGTTATTGGTAGCAAGCAACTGACAGCTACCGGTGCCCGCCACAGTGCACTTGGCCAGACCATTGACTACAAAGTTGCCATTGAACACTGGCGCGTACAGCGAGCCATCGGTGCCGAAAGTCATGTTGCCCACCGTCGTGGCGATTGATCCACCAAACAGTTTACCGGTATCAATAGTCTGCACCAGCGCTTTGCTTGCTGTGTTGTAGCTGCGGATACCTCCACCAAAATCGCTGGTGTAGAGCAGCCCGTCCGGGCCAAACACCAGGCCCAAAAGACTGATAAATCCCGCGCCATTGGGTGTAGGTGTGGGTGCTGGCGCAAATACCTCTCCAGCACCTGTGGCGACGTCGTAACTGAGTACCTGGCTGTCGAATTTGTAGGTGATGCTGCCCGTGCCATCGGCTACGCTGCCCTGGGTGGTGACATAGAGCTTTCCACCTGGGCCAAACAGCAGGTCGTTCGGGCCATTGAGCAAGCCCGCCGCCGTGCCGTCTCCTTTGGCAAACACGGAAATAAAGGCCCCAGTCTTGCCATCGAATTTCAAAATCTGGTCACTGCGGAAACTGGCCACATACAGATTTCCGTCGGGGCCGAACGCGTTGCCATAGGGCCGCTTCATGCCACTGCCTTGGGCAAACACACCCAGGAATGCGCCGGTTTTCCCGTCGTAGCGCAGTATCTGCCCGCTTGTATTGGTTCCACTGCTGACATACAGATTGCCATCAGGGCCGAAAGTCAGATCGTCGGGGTCCGTCAAGCCGCCAGCACCTGGGGGGATGAAGTCTTTGAGGTAGGCACCCGTCGCCCGATCCACACTGACCACGTTATTGCCCCGCGTGTTGCCGACCAGCATGGTCGCGGGCGCAGACGGGGGCGGAGGTGGCGCTGCCACCACAGGCGCCACAGCTTCCCCAGAACTACTACCACCGCAAGCCGACAAAGCGCCCAGCAAGAACAGCAAACCACCTGACAGCAAGAATTTCGATGCATTGGAATATTTGAAAAACATTTTCATACATGCAGCCTTAAAAATGGAATATGGGAAACGATCTCTGCAACTAATGTGCCATCTGCAGAAAAATTTTGTGACAAATTTTCATGCACGCACCAGGTGCGTCTGATGCATCGTAAGTGTGCGCTAGTGGCTGCAATACGCTCTGCTGCGACGGGCATCGCATCAGGTGTTGCGCACTCGCAGCAGCGCGGCCAAGAGGCGCCTGCGCAGGCATCTTGCTGTGATACAGCCCTATTCGGTGCATGACACCAAGGGTTCGCTGGCATGTGTATTGCAGCAGCACTGTGCAGGCGCAGCCGCACCCAAGTGGCGTTCATACCACTGCCAACTTAACTTCAGGCACATTTCATGCGCGTTTTAGTCATCTACAGCCATCCCGTGGAAACCAGCTACAACGCAGCACTGCACCAGGAAGTGCTCACAAATCTGCGGGCTGCGGGCCACGAGGTCGATGACTGCGACTTGTATGCGGAAGATTTCAATCCCGTTCTCAGTCGCGCCGAGCGCCTGGGCTACCACGACGTGCCCAGCAACCGCCTTCCCGTGCAGCGCTATGTGGACCGCCTGTTGTGGGCAGAAAGCCTGGTGTTCTGCTTTCCAACTTGGTGCTTCGGCATGCCGGCCATGCTCAAGGGATTTTTTGACCGGGTGCTGATGCCCGGTGTGGCCTTTGACATCAGCGATCCGCAAAACGTCAAGCCTGCACTGACCCATATCAGGCGCATCTCCGCTGTGGTGACCTATGGCCGCCCGCGCTGGACAGCACTCTTGATGGGTGACCCGCCACGCAAATCCATCACACGCTATCTGAAACTGCTCACAGGGGGCCGTGCACGCACCGACTATTACGCCCAGTACCACATGAATGTAGCCACACCCGAACGCCTGAGTGCCTTCAAGGCCAAAGTAAGCCGAGCGATGCTGCGCTTTGCCTGACAACTGGCATGTTCACCCCTCCAGATTCCTGCGCACCATCCTCTTTACTGGTCATCAGATTTTTATAAAGACCCCACCATGCTGCATGGCTACATCCCACCGCACCGCTTTTTGCCTTACCTGAGCTGGACACAAATTGCCCAGCTGCCTGATAAGGAAAACACTGTCATTGTGCTGCCTACAGGAGCCACCGAACAGCACGGCCCCCACCTGCCCTGCGCTGTGGACACGGTGATTTGCAGCGGTGTGGTGGGCCACGCACTGGCGCGGCTGCCTGCCCATATTCCTGCTTTTGCGATGGCGCCCATTACGTATGGCAAATCCGAAGAACACCTGCACTTTCCTGGCACCATCACCCTGACGGGCGAAACCCTGCTGGCTACGATGAATGAGATCGGCGAGTCGGTGTACCGCGCGGGGTTTCGCAAGCTGCTGATCGTCAATGGCCATGGAGGCCAGCCCCAGGTGATGGAAATGTCTGCGCGTGAAATGCGGCTGCGACACGGTGACTACATCGTGGTGCCCCATTCGACCTGGCGCATGCCCAATGTGGCGGGCCAGTACATGTCAGAACGCGAGAAAAAACTGGCCATGCATGCGGGCCATGGCGAGACCGCCATCATGCTGGCGCTGGCGCCTGACACCGTGCGCATGGCCCATGCTGTGAGCAACTTTCCCCCAGAGTTCCCCTCCAAGCTGCTGTCGCCCGACGGCAGACCTGCCTGCGCATGGACTGCGCGGGACTTTGGCCCCAGCGGCATCATTGGCGACCCGCTGGCCGCCACAGCAGAGCAAGGGCATGCCATTTTGGAATCCCTGGCCAACAGCTGGGCCGCAGCGATTACCGAGCTGCATGCACTGCGCTGGGCAGCGCGTGACGAGCCTACCTGGAGCCGCATGCACCACAGCGGTCACGTACAGGCCGACCTGGCATGAAACCTGCAATCCACCCATGCCATCTCAACTTTTACTGGAGTCAACCATGTCTTTTGCACATCGTTTCAGTCTAGGCTTGCTCGCATTGGGCGCATTCGCCAGTGTTCAGGCGCAAGAAAAGTTCACTTACATGACCAACTGGTATGCGCAGGCCGAGCATGGTGGCTTCTACCAGGCTGTAGCCACTGGCATCTACAAAAAATACGGGCTGGACGTCACCATCAAAATGGGCGGCCCGCAAGTCAACAATTTGCAGCTGCTGGCAGCAGGCCAGGCGGACTGCGTGATGGGTTCGAGCGATTTGCAGATGATGCAAGTGCGTGCCAGCGGCGTACCTGTGACCACCGTATCGGCCTTGTTTCAAAAAGACCCCCAGGTGCTCATCGCACATGACCCGATTACCAAATTCGAAGAGCTCAAAGGCAAAACCATCTTGATTGCGGCGTCTGCCAACCAAGGCTATTGGCCATGGCTCAAGGCCAAGTACGGCTTCACCGATGCGCAAACGCGCCCTTACACCTTCAACATCCAGCCTTTCGTCGCGGATAAAAACGTGGCGCAGCAAGGCTATCTGACTTCTGAGCCCTTTGCCATCCAGAAGGCTGGCGTCAAAGCCAACGCCTTGATGTTCAGCGACCAGGGCTATCCTGCTTACGCAACCACCATTTCGTGCATGGAGAAAACCATCGCTGACCGCAAAAAAGCGGTAGCCGATTTTGTCAAAGCCTCCGCCGAAGGCTGGAAGAGTTATCTGGCTGACCCCGCGCCTGGCAACGCGCTGATCAAAAAGGATAACCCCAGCATGACCGACGACCAGCTGAGCTACAGCGTGGCCAAGCTCAAGGAAACCGGCATGCTGACCGGAGGCGATGCGGCCAAACTGGGAATTGGCGCCATGACGGAAGCGCGGGCCAAAGCCAGCTACGACTTCCTCGTCAGCGCCAAGCTGATTGATCCGGCCAAGGTGGAGATCGGTAAGGCCTATGATTTTTCCTTCATGAAAGACACCAAGGTCATGCCTTGATGCAGCCGCTTGGGTTTTGGCGAACACCACCGTGAACCATCCAGACCAGGAGCTGATACAGAAGCAGCCAGACCCACCCCCTGCACTGGAGGTCTTGTCAGCAGAGAAGACCTATCCCAATGGCACGCGGGCGTTAATGCCAGTCAATCTGCGCATCGAAGAAGGTGAGTTTGTGACCTTGCTTGGGCCTTCTGGTTGCGGCAAAAGCACCTTGCTGAAAATGGTGGCGGGCCTGCTGGACGCCAGCGATGGGCGGCTGTTGCTCTGGCGCAAGCCGGTAGAACAGCTGGAGCACACTGGCCGGAAAATGGCCTTCGTTTTCCAGTCCCCCACCTTGATGCCCTGGGCCAGCGTGCAGAGCAATGTCAGGCTGCCGCTGGAGCTGGCGGGCATGGACAGCAAGCAAGCGGATGCACGCGTAGCCGATGCGCTGGCCTTGGTGGGCTTGTCAAAGTTTGCCAATGCCTTGCCGCGTGCACTGTCGGGGGGCATGCAAATGCGGGTGTCCATTGCGCGCGGACTGGTAGTGCAACCTGACTTGCTGCTGATGGACGAGCCATTTGGTGCGCTCGATGAAATCACCCGGCATAAGCTGGACAGCGATCTGCTGGATTTGTGGCGCAAGAAAAAACTGACCGTGATTTTCGTGACGCACTCGATCCACGAAGCTGTTTTTCTGTCAAACCGGGTAGTCATGATGGCCGCCAGACCGGGCCGGGTGGTGCAGGAGTTCAGCATCAGCGAGCCCTACCCGCGCACGGCCGACTTTATGGTGTCGCCACAGTTCAGCGTGTATGCCAAAGAGCTGCAAGACAGCCTGCTGCTGGCCAGCGCAGCGCATGAAGAAGTGAGATGATGGCAACGAAGCCTGGCAGCACCCCATTGCTAGCCCAGCCTGCGGTGCAGCGCGTGGTCTACCCCTTGCTTTTCGGTATTTTTGTCATTGCCCTGTGGCAGGGGTTGGTGGTGGCTTACGAGCTGCCGCCCTACTTGGTGCCTTCGCCCTGGTTGATGCTCAAGACGCTTTACATGGACTGGTTGACCCTGATTCTGGCGCTGTGGGTCACCGTCAAGATCACCTTGTTGGCTTTCATCACGGCAGCGGTAGTGGGCGTGCTGGTTTCGTTTTTGTTTGTGCAAAGCAAGCCGATTGAAACCACGCTGTTTCCCTATGCCGTGCTGCTGCAGGTCACCCCCATCGTGGCCGTCGCACCGCTCATCATCATCTGGGTAAAAAATCCCACTGCCTCCATGGTAATTTGCGCCACACTGGTGGCGCTGTTTCCCATCATCAGCAACACCACACTGGGTTTGCGCAGCATCGAGCCCGATCTGCAAAGCTACTTCAAGCTCAACCGTGCCACGCGCTTGCAAACCCTTTTCCAGCTGCGCATTCCAAGTGCCTTGCCCTATTTTTTTGGTGGTCTGCGTATCTCCAGCGGGCTGGCATTGATTGGTGCAGTGGTGGCCGAGTTTGTGGCGGGCACTGGCGGCTCGGGCGCGGGATTGGCTTACCAGATTTTGCAGGCGGGTTTTCAGCTCAATATACCGCGCATGTTTGCGGCCTTGCTGTTGATTTCATTGACGGGTGTGGCCCTGTTTGCAGCCATGGCCTGGCTGTCCCGCTGGGTGCTGGGCGACTGGCATGCCAGCGAAACCTCCCACGATTAACGCGATGCACGCCAACATGATCCACACTGAACTTGCAGCCGCGCAATTGCCAGAAGAAATGCCTGATTTGGACTGGATCACCGATCCAGCACGGATCGACCGGCTGTCGCAGGACTTTGCATGGTTTAGCCCGGTTCTCAAGCGCCAGTTGGATGGCAAACGTGGCGACATAGCAGTACGCCCGCGCACCGAGGAAGAAATACGCCGCGTTGTGGCCAGCTGCGCACGCACGGGAACGCCCATTACGGTGCGCGGCAGTGGCACAGGCAATTACGGGCAATGCACCCCATTGCAGGGCGGTTTGATACTGGACATGAGCGCTTACAGTGCTTTTTGCTGGGCCAGAGGCGCAGTAGGCAGGGCGCAGGCGGGTATCCGCCTGGCCCAGTTCGATACGCAGGCCCAATTGGCAGGATACGAACTGCGCTGGATGCCCTCGACCTTTCGCAGCGCCACCCTGGGGGGCTTGTTTGGTGGTGGTTTTGGCGGAGTCGGGTCGATCAACTATGGCCCGGTTGCAGCGCCGGGCAACGTGCTGGGTGTGCGGGTGATGAGTGTCGAACCCGAACCGCAAATCACCGAGTTGCGCGGACCCGACGCCATGCAGCTGCACCATACCTATGGCACCAACGGCATTGTGCTGGAGCTTGAAGTAGCGTTGGCGCCCGCACGGCCCTGGATGGAATGCATTGCAGTGTTTGGCCAGTTTGATGATGCCCTGGAGTTTGCCAACCGCTTTTCACGTGCCCCGGGCATGGTTAAAAAGGAAGTGTGCTTTTTGGCAGCGCCGATACCCGAGTACATGACTGCGCTGGCTGAGTTTTTGCCCACCCAATGCCATGCCGTGCTGCTGGTGCTTGCGCCGGAGTCTGAAGCAGGCATGGCCGATATGGTCAAAGCACATAGCGGTCACATCAGCTACCGCAAAACAGCCGAAGACATTCGCGCCAGCAACCGCACGCTGATTGAATTTACCTGGAACCACACCACCCTCAACGCCCTGAAAATCGACAAGAGCCTGACCTATATCCAAAGCAGCTTTACGCCCTCGCGCAATATGGAGCAAGTCAAGGCACTTGAAAAACTGCTCTCGGGCGAGGTGATGATGCACCTGGAGTTTTTGCGCAACAAAGACGGGGATTTCAATTGCAGTGGCCTGCAAATCGTCCGCTACCGCAGCGAAGAGCGCCTCAACGAGATCATGGCGATCTACCGCCAGCATGGGGTGCACATCAACAACCCCCATGTGTATGTGGTGGAAGATGGCAAGCAACACAACCTGGACCCTCAAGTACTTGAATTCAAACGTCGTTTTGACCCGCTGGGCTTGCTTAACCCCGGCAAGCTGCGGGTCTGGGAGCAATTGACAAAATGACCCACCCTGCACACTTGCGCGCCTTTCTTGCTGCTATCGAGGGTATTGACTGCACGCAGGAAAACCACACCTTGAGCGTTAAAAGCAAAGACTACTTCTGGTACAGCCCGCTCTTGCAGCAGAGCCTGGGCGACAAGCTGGGTGAAGTGTGGGTCAAGCCGCGCGATCAGGATGAGGTGATCCGCGTTGCCGCAGCCGCCTGCCAGCACCAGATCAACCTGACCGTGCGCGGCGGCGGCACTGGCAACTACGGCCAATGCGTGCCGCTGGAAGGTGGCGTGATTCTTGACATCACCGGCTTGAATCGCGTGCTGTCCATCCGACCCGGCCAAGTGAGATGCGAAGCCGGTGTGTTGATGATGGACTTGGAGCGTGCAGTGCGCGCTGACCCATGCGTCAGCGGCGGGCAAGAGTTGCTGATGTACCCCAGCACCCGCGATATCGCCACCATTGGCGGCTTTGTCGGCGGAGGCTACGGTGGCGCGGGGTCTATTCGCAATGGCATTTTGAAAGACCCGGGCAATGTGACCCGCATCAAGGTGGTGACACTGGAGGCACAGCCCCGCGTGATTGAGCTGACGGACGCCGATATCCAGAAGGTGCACCACGCCTTTGGCACCAACGGCATCATGACCGAGCTGACGTTAAGCCTGAAACCCGCTGTGGACTGGGTGCACCATATTGCGCTGTTTGATGGCTACCCGCAGGCACTGCAGCTTTGCGTTGCAGCCACCGATGCCATCAGCCGAACCGTTTCCATCGGTGGCAACCCTAGGCCCAATGAGCAATTGATGGATGCGTTTTTGATCACCGCCGTGGAACGCCGTTTTTCACCGTTTTATGAAAAAGAGTTTGGTGCGCGCTTTCCAGCGCACCGTGATGCCGTGTTCAGCATGATCCACCCCGACTATCTGGAGCGCTGGCGGGCCATGGTGGTGCAGCACGGTGGGCAGGAGACCATGGCCATGACGGAGCAGGCGCTGACAGATGCAGGCTTGCCTCCTGCTTTTGAATGCGGCTGGAACCACACCACGCTGATGGCGCTGCGCCTTGACCGCAGCTGGACCAACCTGCAGACCATCCATGCATGGCCCCTGGATATTGCGCAAATTACGCAGCAGATGCAGCGCTGGGGCGACGAGGTGTTGATGCACCACGAGTTCGCCCGCGACCACAACGGCCCCGTGGTGTTTGGACTGCCGCTGGTGGCCTACTTTGACAAGGACAGGCTGTACGAGATCATTGGCGAATTTGAAGCCGATGGCTGCGCAGTGCTGGACAACCATGTCTACACCATCGAAGGCGGTGGCATGAAGACCATTGACTCGGCACAAATCGAATTCAAGAAAATTGCCGATCCCCACGGACTGATGAACCCCGGCAAAACCGAAGGCTGGCAGCCTGGCATGGCTGTGCCTTTCACCGCATGATCTGGCGCAAGCTAGCCAGCGATCTGGGTAGCACAAGGACTCTGCCCAGACCCCAAAGGTTCATTCAGCGCTTTGGCAGCTCGGTCACGGCTATTCTTTCCATTCCCACTGCCGCTTGGCCGCATTGACTGCGTTGGGATACTCGGCCTTGCCCCGGCTGCCGTTGTAGCGGCCCAGCGCCATGAAAGTGTCGCCGCGCTCGCGCTCTAGATAGTGGCGCAGAATCACGCAGCCAAAGCGGATGTTGGTCTGCATGTGAAACAGCTTGCTGGCATCACCATCGCCAATCACGCGCGCCCAGAACGGCATGATCTGCATGTAGCCACGCGCGCCTACGCGGCTGACGGCGTATTTGCGGAAATTGCTCTCCACCGTGATCAGGCCCATCACCATGGTGGTGTCGATGCCAGCGCGCTTGCTTTCATACCAAACCGTCTGCAGAAAATCCTTGCGGGTCTGGAAGTCTGGTTTTTTCTTTTTCAGACGCTCGCTCATCTCGCCGAGCCAGCGCAGATACTTCAGCCGCGCTTCGGTGTTGCTGAACTCGGGAATGGGCGGCGCTGTGCTGTTAACCGCTGCGCTGAGTGCTGAGCGCACCGAGTCTGCCAGTGGCTCCTCCAGCTGGCCGCCCGCGATAGCACTGCCCGCCAGCCAAGGATTTGCTACTAAAATAGTAGCTGCCCCCGCGATATTTTGAAGGGCTAGGCGGCGATTTGCTTGATAAACAGGCTGCACAGTCAGGCTCACGATCGAGGGGCTTGCAGGGCGGGCGACAGCCAGCGCGTGATGGGGTCCCGCAGGCCACGCTGACTGGCCATGCGCGCCAACACCACAGCGGCCATCCACATGGACAGCACCACCAGCAGCGACGCCAGTGTGTTGCCCGAAATACCCAGGAATGCCTGATTACTCAGTGCCAGCGCGATAGACAGCGACAGATACATGGCCAGGGTCAGTTGGCCTGCGGGTGCCAGCCAAACGATCCAGCGCGGCACACACCCTGTGGTGTGCCAGTGTCGCATGCCCCATGCCACCAGCGCAGCCGTCAGCCATACACCGGGAAGCAGGCTGAATGCCACCACAGCGGACAAACTGTTGTACTGAGCGACCGTCATGCCGTGGTACTGCGTGGACAGATAGCCCAGCACCCCATTGAGTAGCAAGGCCACGCACAGTTGCCAGACACCGAGGTGATTAGCCCAAAAAACCCTCGCACGGCGCTGAGCGCTGAACAGCCGGAACCGCCGCACCAGCACGCCCGCCACCGTCAGCCACAGAAACAGCGGCATGAAAATCAATCCATAGCTTTGGTGCGAAACATACGCACGGGCATTCAAAGACCAGAAAGCAAACATATCTGCAGCAGAAAAAAATCTGAAAAGCCCCGCATCCATGGCGATGGCGTCACTCTGGGCCTGGGGCAATAGCGCCAGAGAAACTCCGCTCGCCAGCATCAGCAAGACCAAAAGAGCCAGCGCAATGGAGAGTATTTTAAAAACTCTGATCAGCTTGCGGGGCCTGATCAGCACCCATCGGCTGGCGATCAGTCCACACAAGGCATACATGGTCAGAATATCCCCAAAATAGAACAGCGTGCCATGCAGCACACCCAGCAGCAACAGCTTCCAGTAGCGCACCCGCAAAGCCGGCTTGCTGAAGCGGTTTTCAGCGCGCAGGCGCAAGGCGATACTGGCCAAACTGTAACCAAACAGAAAGCATAGCAAGGGCCAGGCTTTGCCCTGGATCAGCGCGACCAGAAAACCATGCACCACCAAGGCCAGCGTGGAGTCGGCTGGCAGCGGCATGCCCAAATACAGCGGGTAGTTGGGCGAAAACGGGTAGCCCATGGCGTTGACCACAAAGACGCCCAGCACAGCAAGCGCACGCAATCCATCGACCCATGGTTCACGTTGCTTGGCCAGGCGTGTATGCATCAAAGCTGCAGGGCTTGCGTGACGTGCGCAAAGATATCGGCTACCGCCACTTTGCTCGCCGCCACGCCGTTGGACGAATCGCGCCGGTGCAGATACTCCACCACGCCCTCTTTGAGGCCACGATCGCCAATCGTCACGCGGTGCGGCACGCCGATCAGCTCCCAGTCGGCAAACATGGCGCCGGGGCGCTCGCCGCGGTCATCCAGAATCACATCCACGCCTGCAGCGATCAGTTGGTCATACAGCGTTTCTGCAGCGGCCTTGGTCTCTGGGCTGCGGCCAGGGTCGATAGCGCAGATGACGACAGTGAACGGGGCCAGCGCGTCGGGCCAGATGATGCCTTTGGCATCGTGGTTTTGCTCTACCGCGGCGGCGGGCAAGCGCGTGATGCCGATGCCGTAGCAGCCCATCTCAAAAGGCTTGGGCTTGCCGTCGGTATCCAGAAAGGTGGCGTTCATGGCCTTGGAGTATTTGGTGCCCAGATAGAACACGTGGCCGATTTCGATGCCGCGCTCGATGGCCAATGGGCCTTTGCCATCGGGTGACGCGTCGCCTTCAAGCACGTTGCGGATATCGGCCACGTGGTCGGGCTCGGGTAAATCACGCCCCCAGTTGACTCCAGTCAAATGATATCCTGCTTCATTTGCACCACAAACCCAATCACTCATTATTGCCACCTCTCGATCAGCAACAATCTTTACACGCCTATCATTTTTATCTTTAAGCTCAGAATGGTTCAATATTTGAGCAAGTTTATTTGGCGCCATCCGAGATGCAAGTTGTGATGAAGGAACCGGTCCGAGATATCCTGGCCTAGTATCAAAATAAGCTTTAATCTCATCTTCGTTAGCAAAACGAAAATCCGATAATCCTGGTAGTTTTCTTACTTTAGCTTCGTTCATTTCGTGGTCGCCCCGCACCAACAATAACCAAATTTGTGTTTTTATAACTGCGGATTTATCGTTTAACTCGTCCGTTGCTAATACGAGAGATTTCACAGTGGTTTGAATGGGCACATTCAGTAAGTCTGCCACGTCTTCACAGGTGCTCTTGCCGGGCGTGGACGTTTTAGCCATCGCCTTGGTCGCAACGCCGCGTGGGCCGGGGGCGGCAGCTTCCGCTTTTTCCATGTTCGCGGCATAGGTGCTGTTTGGACAAAACACAATCGCGTCTTCGCCGGTAGCAGCAATCACCTGAAACTCTTCGCTCGCGTCACCGCCGATGGCGCCGCTGTCGGCCGCCACAGCGCGGTACTTCAGCCCAAAGCGGTCAAAGATTTTGCGGTAGGCATCGGCCATCACCTGGTAGCTGGCCTTGGCAGACGCCTCGTCGCGGTCAAAGCTGTAGGCGTCTTTCATGATGAACTCGCGCCCGCGCATCAGGCCAAAGCGGGGGCGGCGCTCGTCGCGGAACTTGGTCTGGATCTGGTAGAGGTTTTTCGGCAGCTGTTTGTAACTTTTAAATTCCTGGCGCGCAATGTCGGTGACGCACTCTTCGCTGGTGGGCTGCACGATAAAGTCGCGTTGGTGACGGTCTTTGATGCGCAGCAGCTCGGGGCCGTTGGTAGTAAAGCGCCCGGTCTCCTGCCACAGCTCGGCCGGCTGGATCACCGGCATGGTGCACTCGATGGCGCCCGCACGGTTCATCTCCTCGCGCACGATGGCTTCCACCTTGCGGATCACTCGCAGGCCCATGGGCATATAGGTGTAGATGCCGGCACCGAGCTTTTTGATCATGCCGGCGCGGGTCATGAGCTGGTGGCTGGCGATTTCGGCGTCGGCAGGGGCTTCTTTGAGGGTGGAGATCAGGAACTGGCTGGCTTTCATGGGGCTTGGGTTTCGTAAAACAGGGCTGATGGCTCAGAAAAAATGCAACAGAGGGTTGCGCTGGGCAACACGACGTGCATAATGAACTTAATTTAAAAATTTGGAGTTGATTATGCTTGACCGGGACGGCTTTCGCCCGAACGTCGGCATCATCTTGCTCAACCAGAAAAACCAGGTATTTTGGGGCAAAAGAATCCGCACCCACTCCTGGCAGTTTCCGCAGGGTGGCATTGACCGGGGTGAAAACCCCGAGCAGGCCATGTTCCGCGAGTTGCACGAAGAGGTGGGCCTCAAGCCCGACCACGTGCGCATCGTGGCACGCACCCGGGACTGGTTGCGCTACGAGGTGCCGGACAGGTTTATCCGCCGCGAATCGCGCGGCCATTACCGTGGCCAGAAACAAATCTGGTTTTTGCTGCAGCTGGTCGGTTTTGACACCGATCTGAATCTGCGCGCCACCGACCACCCTGAGTTTGACGCCTGGCGCTGGAACGACTACTGGGTGCCGCTGGATGTGGTGGTGGAGTTCAAACGCGGCGTCTACGAGATGGCGCTGACCGAGCTGTCGCGCTTCATACCGCGCCATGATGGCCACAGCCGCGATGAGCTGCCAGGCTCGCGCGGAGATTCGCGCTACCAGCGCCGCACTTTTGGCAACCGGGGGCCTTATGGCATGGGGCGTAGCACAGGCAACGGCTTGGGCTATGGCCATGACGATGACCATGGCAACCACCATTTCAACGCCATGGAGCTGCCGCCGGGCGCGAGTTTTGACCCAAATCCGCAAAGTGACTATGGCATGACCGCGGCCAGTTTCGGGGCTGCCGCCAGCGCGCCCAATGGCAGCCTGCAGGTGCGCGTGCAGGACGTCCACGCCCATGACGACCCTTCGCATGACCACAGCAGCGATATCTCCACCACCAGCCATGAGCCTTGATAGCCGTCTGCCCACCTGGTTAACGCAGATACGCCAGTGGGCTTTGCTCTTCAGCTTGTGGCTGGGCTTCAGCACGCTGGCTTGGTCACAGAGCCTCATCGACAACCCGGACTGGAAAGAGTCTGACGCGCCCCCGCCGCCGAGCTTTGAGCTCAAGCGCCTGGTGCCGTTTGACGGCTCGGTCAATTCCACGCTGAAATGGGGCTTTGACCCCGAAACCATGAAAATCACCAACGACGGCATTGTGCGCTATGTGGTGGTGGCCCAGTCTCCCAGTGGTGTTGTCAACGCCATGTACGAAGCTGTGCGCTGCGCTACAGGCGAATGGAAAAGCTATGCCCGCTACCACAATGACAGCGGCTGGAGCCTGAGCACCGATCCCCAGTGGCGACCGCTGTCAGGCCAGATCTCCTCCCACGCGCTGCGTTTGGCCAACCAGGGCCTGTGTACGGGCCGCACCCCCGCCAACTCGGTGCGCGACGTGGTGCGCAGCGTGCGCCAGACCGAATACATCCGGCCTTGAGCGGGTATTGACAGGATATTTGCGGAATATTGCTATTTAATTTATAGCTGCTCCCGCGATATTCTATTGGCCTTAAGGCCTAAAACACTTATTTTTTGAGCACCAGATTATTCTTGTGCACCATCTCTGGCTCGCCGGTGTAGCCCAGCAGGGCTTCAAACTCGGCGCTGGCTTTGCGGCAGATCAAGCGGGCTTCGGCGCTGGCATAGTTGGCCAGGCCACGGCCAATCTCCTGGCCCTGCGCATCGATGATGGCGATCACGTCGCCGCGCGAGAACTCGCCCGTCACCCCCACCATGCCAATCGGCAGCAGGCTGGCCTTGCCCTCACGCAGGCGGGCCGCCGCACCGTTGTCCACCAGCACACCGCCAGCGAGCTGCAGGTGGTCGGCTATCCACTGCTTGCGGGCCTGGTTTTTGGCGGTTTGGGCGACCAGCAAGGTGCCCAGTGCCTCGCCTTGTGTCAGGCGCACCAGGGCATTGGGCTCGCGCCCCCAGGCGATGACGGTACTGGCACCCGAGCCTGCTGCGCGCTTGGCGGCCAGGATTTTGGTGATCATGCCGCCTTTGCCGATGGACGAACCTGCACCACCCGCCATTTTTTCCAGCTCAGAGTCGCCTGCCTTGGCTACGGATACAAACTTCGCATTTGGATCGTTGCGCGGATCGGCGGTGAACAGGCCTTTTTGGTCGGTGAGGATGATGTAGGCATCGGCCTCCACCAGGTTAGCCACCAGGGCGCCCAGGGTGTCGTTGTCGCCAAACTTGATTTCGTCGTTGACCACCGTGTCGTTTTCGTTGATGACCGGCACTACGCCCAGCTGCAGCAGCGTCAGCAGGGTGGAGCGGGCATTGAGGTAGCGTTCGCGGTCAGCCAGGTCGGCATGGGTCAGCAGCACCTGGGCGCTGCCCAGGCCGTGCTCGCGCAGCTTGGTTTCGTACATCTGGGCCAGGCCCATCTGGCCCACAGCGGCGGCGGCCTGCAGCTCGTGGATTTCCTTGGGCCGAGTCGTCCAGCCCAGGCGTTTCATGCCTTCGGCAATCGCCCCGCTAGAGACCATGACCACCTCGCGTTTGTCAGCCGCCAGTGCGGACAGCTGCGCGCACCACAGGCCAATGGCCGCTTCGTCCAGGCCACGGCCTTCGTTGGTCACCAGGCTGGAGCCCACTTTCACCACGATTCGACGGGCGTTACGCAAGAGGTCGGTGGACTGCTGGTTCATGGAAATGCACGTCATTTATAAGGGTTTTAGGGCTCCAAGGCCCTGGAATATCGCGGGAGCAGCTATTAATCTTATAGCAACTACCTGAGAATGCCTGCACAGATAAGCATCAGGATTTTAGCCTGCTGTGCTGCTGCGACCTGCGTGTATTGCTTGCTGCAGCCCCGCTGCGGGTACAGCGCGGCTAGAGCGGCTTGAAGCGCGGGTCTTCAGGGTCGGTCTGCAGGGCGGCGTCCGACTCGGCCTGCGCGGCAAAGCGCGGGTCAATGTACTCCGGCTCTGCAGCGGCCTGCTGGATGCTGCGCACATGGGCCATGATGGCCTGGATCAGCGGCTCGCAGCCCTCGCGCGTGAGCGCAGAAATCTGGAACACCGGCAGTGAATCGGCAGCCTTGATCTTTAAGGCCGTGCGATAGCGTTTGACAAAGTCTTTGACCTTGGCCTCGCGCTCCTCGGTGGGCACCATGTCCAGCTTGTTAAGCACCAGCCAGCGCGGTTTTTTGTACAGTGCGTCGTCGTATTTTTTGAGCTCGCCCACGATGGCCTTGGCCTGCTTGACCGGGTCTACCGCATCATCAAAAGGCGCAAAGTCGATCATGTGCAGCAAGATGCGGGTGCGCTGCAGATGGCGCAGAAACTGGTGGCCCAGGCCCGCGCCTTCGCTGGCGCCTTCAATCAGGCCGGGCACATCGGCCACCACAAAGCTCTGCTCAGGGCCTACGCGCACCACACCCAGGTTGGGGTGCAGCGTGGTGAAGGGGTAGTCGGCAATTTTGGGGCGCGCGTTGGAAATCGCCGAAATCAGGGTGGATTTGCCCGCATTGGGCATGCCCAGCAGGCCCACATCGGCCAGCACCTTGAGCTCCAGCTTGAGCTCTTTGCGCTCGCCGGGGTAGCCCATGGTTTTCTGGCGTGGCGCGCGGTTGATTGCGCTCTTGAAGCGCAGGTTGCCAAAGCCGCCATCGCCGCCCTTGGCAATCATGATTTTTTCGCCCGGCACCAAGAGCTCATACAGCACATCGCCCGTTTCGGCGTCGGTAATGATGGTGCCCACTGGCATCTTGAGCGTGATGTCATCGCCCATCGCACCAAACATGTCGCTGCCCATGCCATGCTCGCCGCGCTTGGCCTCGTGACGGCGCGAAAAGCGGTAGTCCACCAGGGTGTTCAGCGCCGCATCGGCAATGGCCCACACATGGCCACCGCGCCCGCCGTCGCCGCCGTTGGGGCCGCCAAATTCCTTGTATTTTTCGTGGCGAAACGAGACGCAGCCGTTCCCCCCATCGCCTGCGGCGATGTCGATATAGGCTTCGTCAACGAATTTCATAGGACAAGGATAAGAGTTTTGAACGCAGAGGACGCGAAGATTACGCAAAAAACGCAGAAAAAACCAAAAAGATATTTTCTCTCTTTTGCGCCTTCTGCGGATTCTTTGCGTCCTCTGCGTTCAAAGAATCTGCAAAAGACAAAAGCCCCGCACTGGCGGGGCTCCTTCGCTGGAGGCTTGCGCCTCCACGCGCAATTGACAGCTTACGCTGCAGCCGTGACGTTCACGGTGTGCTTGTTGAGCGCACCTTTTTGGCCAAACGACACATTGCCGTCTACCAAAGCGAACAAGGTGTGGTCCTTGCCCATGGCCACATTGTTGCCGGGGTGGAACTTGGTGCCACGCTGGCGCACGATGATCGAGCCAGCGGTGATGAGTTCACCACCGAAAGCTTTTACACCGAGCATTTTTGGCTTGGAATCCCGACCATTTCGCGTAGAGCCGCCGCCTTTTTTCTGTGCCATTTCAAAGCTCCAAAAAAATTATTTACGAACGCCACCGACGAGCTCGTCGGTCAGCTTCTTGAACTCGTCCATTTTGCCATCGCGCAGCAAAGCGGCTTGTTCAGCCCAGGTTCCTGCGCTGGCAGCGCTGAAACGACCACCCGATGCCTTGAGCATGGCAGCCATGTCGTCCGCTTTGGCAGCTGCAAGCGCTGCAAAAGTGGTGATGCCGTTGTCGGCCAGCACTTTGGCAATCTTTGGACCAATGCCTTCGATCAGCTCGATGTCGTCTTTGCCATTTTTGGTGGCAGACACGAGTGCTTTGGGCGCTGCAATCACTGCAGGTGCGTCAGCCTTGGTAACACCACCTTTGCCGTCAGCGATTTCCGCAATGAACAGCTCGGTGAAGTTTTGGCGATGGCCCTGGCGCTTTTGGTAGTGCTTGCGGCGGCGCATTTTGAAAATGCGTACCTTGTCACCACGACCATGTGCCACGATGGTGGCTTTGATAGCTGCGCCGGGAACCAAAGGTGCGCCAATCAGTAAATCAGCGCCGTTACCGACCGCCAGAATCTGATCCAACACAATCTCTTGGCCTACGTCCGCAGCGATCTGTTCTACTTTAAATTTTTGGCCAGCAGCAACTTTATATTGTTTGCCACCGGTTTTTACGACCGCGTACATAAGAACCTCTTAGGAGTGAATGTCTAATGAGTGTCTGCAGACGGATTTCCGCAGAGCCTTAGATTATAGCATGGTTAGCAATCACTGACAAATTGAGTCCATCCTCTTTCCCCTGCGGCATCGGGGCAGGCCAGCTCTTCCTATAATCTGACAGAATTTTATTCATAGTCAGAACTATCTTGTCCGTCTTTCCCTCTGTCACCTCCTCCACCCTCCAGCTGATTGCCGCCGATATGGCCGAGGTTGACAAAGTCATTGCCCAGCGCCTGGATTCCGGCGTACCACTGGTAGGCCAGGTCTCGCGTTACATCATCTCCGCCGGGGGCAAACGCCTGCGCCCCGCCTTGCTGCTGCTGATGTGTGGTGCCTTGGGCTGCGACAAAACCCAGCGTTTCAACCTGGCCGCCGTGGTGGAATTCATCCACACCGCCACCTTGCTGCACGATGATGTGGTCGACGAATCCAGCCTGCGCCGGGGCCGCTCCACTGCCAATGAGACCTTTGGCAACCCCGCCAGCGTGCTGGTGGGCGATTTTCTGTATTCCCGGGCCTTTCAGATGATGGTCGACAGCGGCCAGATGCGGGTGATGGAAATACTGGCCGAGGCGACCAATGTGATTGCCGAAGGCGAGGTCATGCAATTGATGAACATGCACGACGCCTCGCTGGATGAAGCCGGCTATCTGCGCGTCATCCGCTCCAAAACCGCCAAATTGTTCGAAGCCAGCGCCCGCCTGGCTGCCGTGTTGGCTGGCAGCGACATTGCCACCGAAGAGGCCTGCGCCACCTATGGCCAGGCTTTGGGCACCGCTTTCCAGGTGATTGACGACGTGCTGGACTACGACGGCGATGCTGCCGAGATGGGCAAAAACCTGGGCGACGACCTGCGCGAAGGCAAAACCACCCTGCCGCTGATCATTGCGATGCAGCGCGCGCCTGCCGAGCAGGCTGGCATTGTGCGGCACGCCATCGAATCGGGGGGGCTGGACCAGCTGCAGCAGGTGCTGCAGATCGTGCACAGCTCAGGCAGCCTGGAATTGGCCCGCCAGGCGGCCGCTCAGGAAGCCCAGCGGGCCATAGACGCCCTGGCGTTGTTGCCAAACAACCCTTTTAAAGCAGCGTTGCTACAATTGGCAGCGCAGCTATTAGACCGCCGGGTGTAGTCTTTGCTAACACCCCGACGGTTTTTTCGGGGTGTAGCTTAGCCTGGTAGAGCGCTACGTTCGGGACGTAGAGGCCGGAGGTTCGAATCCTCTCACCCCGACCATGCCATGGGCAGGGCGCTCTCTGGTTTACATAAAAGCGCGTATCAGCGATGATGCGGGAATACTGTATCCTTAGGTTGAAATAACCACTTTTTCTTACAAACACTGCATGGCCGCTGTAGACACCCCTGCTAATCTCGCATTTGGGCAAACCGCCTTGGTGGCCCTGCCTGGGCTTGGCCGCGCGCTGGTGATGGCGGGCAAGCTGCAGCAGAAAACGGCTGAAGACATCTATCGCAAGTCCCAAGCCAACCGCAGCAGCTTTATTGCCGAGCTGACGGGCTCGGGCGTTGTCTCGGCCACTGACCTGGCCCACACCATGTCAGTGGCGTTCGCAGCGCCCATGCTGGACCTGGACGCTATCGATCCGCAGCGCCTGCCCAAAGGCCTGCTGGACCCCAAGATTTGCCATAGCCTGCGGGTGGTGGTGCTCAGCAAGCGCAACAACCGCCTCATAGTGGCCACGGCCGACCCTTCTGACCAAGTCGGCGCTGAAAAAATCAAGTTCTCCACCCAAATGGGAACTGACTGGGTCATCGCTGAGTACGACAAGCTGTCCAAGCTGGTAGACACTACCACGCAGAGTGCTGGCGAGGCCATGGACAGCATCGTGTCGCAGGATTTTGAGTTCGACGACATGTCGATGGAGGTGGCAGCAGAGGAAGATGTCGATGCTGGCACTACCGATGTTGAAGATGCGCCGGTCGTCAAGTTCTTGCAGAAAATGCTGATTGATGCCTTTAACATGCGGGCGTCAGACCTGCACTTTGAACCTTACGAGCACACCTACCGCGTGCGCTTTCGGGTTGACGGCGAGTTGCGCGAGATATCTGCCCCACCCATCGCCATCAAGGACAAGCTGGCCTCGCGCATTAAAGTGATCTCCAAGCTGGACATCTCCGAGAAGCGCGTGCCGCAGGATGGCCGCATGAAAATGAAGATGGGCCGTGACAAGGTGATTGATTTCCGCGTCAGCACCTTGCCCACCATGTTTGGCGAGAAGATCGTGATCCGTATTCTGGACCCGTCCAGCGCCAAAATGGGCATCGATGCCCTGGGTTATGACGCCGTCGAGAAAGAACGCCTGCTCAGCGCTATTGAGCGGCCCTATGGCATGGTACTGGTCACCGGGCCTACGGGATCGGGCAAAACCGTTTCGCTGTACTCCTGCCTGAACCTACTCAACAAGCCTGGCGTCAACATCTCCACGGCGGAAGACCCCTGCGAAATCAACTTGCCTGGCGTGAACCAGGTCAACGTGAACGACAAGGCTGGCCTGACTTTTGCGGCAGCGCTCAAATCCTTCCTGCGCCAGGACCCCGATGTGATCATGGTCGGTGAGATCCGCGATCTGGAAACCGCCGACATCGCCATCAAGGCGGCCCAGACAGGCCACATGGTGATGAGCACCTTGCACACCAACGATGCGCCCACCACGCTCACCCGTATGCGCAACATGGGCATTGCTCCATTCAACATTGCCTCCAGCGTGATTTTGATTACTGCCCAGCGCCTGGCACGGCGGCTGTGCCCCAACTGCAAAAAACCCGCTGATATCCCCTACGAGACCCTGATTCAGGCAGGCTTCAAGGAAGAAGAAGTTGATGGCAGCTGGACACCTTACCGCCCCGTGGGCTGCTCTGCCTGCAACAACGGCTACAAAGGCCGTGTGGGCGTCTACCAGGTGATGCCGATCAGCGAAGACATGCAGCGCCTGATCCTGGCCGACGCCAGCGCCATTGACATTGCCAAGCAATCCGAGGCGGAGGGTGTGCGCAGCCTGCGCCAGTCGGGTTTATTCAAAGTGAAACAGGGCCTCACGTCAATGGAAGAAGTCATTGCCGTGACCAACCAATAAGCCAACACATGAACACTGCAGCACGCTGTGAGTTGACGCGCATCGAACCACGAGGACAGTATGGCAACTATTGCTAAGAAAAGTGACGTCAAGGACTTTGTCTTTGAATGGGAAGGCAAAGACCGCAACGGTAAAGTCGTGCGTGGTGAGCAGCGTGCCGTAGGCGAAAACCAGGTTCAGGCAGCGCTGCGCCGCCAGGGCGTGCTGGCCACCAAGATCAAAAAGCGCCGCATGCGCTCGGGCCAGAAAATCAAGCCCAAAGACATCGCCATCTTCACCCGCCAGCTGGCCACCATGATGAAAGCCGGTGTGCCCTTGCTGCAGTCATTTGATATCGTGGGCCGCGGCAACGCCAACCCCAGCGTCACCAAACTGCTCAACGACATTCGCCTGGATGTGGAAACCGGTACCTCGCTGTCTGCGGCTTTCCGCAAACACCCGATGTACTTTGACAACCTGTATTGCAACCTGGTGGAAGCCGGTGAAGCTGCCGGTATTCTGGAGGCCTTGCTGGACCGCCTGGCGGTCTACATGGAGAAGACCGAAGCTATCAAATCCAAGATCAAGTCGGCGCTGATGTACCCTGCCGCCGTAGTGGTGGTGGCTTTTGTGGTGGTGGCGATCATCATGATCTTCGTGATTCCGTCGTTCAAGCAGGTGTTCACCTCGTTTGGCGCTGACCTGCCCGCCCCTACCCTGTTTGTGATCGGCATGAGCGAGTTTTTCGTCAAGTGGTGGTGGCTGATTTTCGGTGCCATCGGCTTCGGCGGCTATTTTTTCATGCAGGCCTGGAAGCGCAATGAAACCATGCAGAAATTCATGGATCGCCTGCTGCTCAAAGTGCCGGTGTTTGGCACCCTGATTGAAAAGTCCTGTATCGCCCGCTGGACCCGCACGCTTTCCACCATGTTCGCCGCGGGCGTGCCCCTGGTCGAGGCGCTGGACTCGGTGGGCGGCGCGTCGGGCAATTCCCTGTATGCCGATGCCACTACCCGCATCCAGCAGGAAGTGTCTACCGGCACCTCGCTGACTGCGGCCATGACCAATGCCAACCTGTTCCCTTCCATGGTGATCCAGATGACCGCAATTGGTGAAGAGTCGGGCTCCATTGACCACATGCTGGGCAAAGCGGCTGACTTTTACGAATCCGAAGTGGACGACATGGTGGCTGGTCTGTCCAGCCTGATGGAGCCCATCATCATCGTGTTTCTGGGCACCATCATCGGCGGTATCGTGGTCTCCATGTACCTGCCTATTTTCAAACTCGGCCAGGTGGTTTAATGCTGGAGCCGGCTTGGGTAGACGCTGGTTTTATCGGCGTGTTGGGCCTGTTGGTGGGCAGTTTTCTGAATGTGGTGATCTACCGCATGCCCAAAATGCTGGAGCGCCAGTGGGCTGCCGAATGTGCCGAGCTCTCTCGCACAGAAACGGATACGCCAGCCCCAGTGGCTGAAACGTTCAACCTAGTCGTGCCACGCTCGCGCTGCTCTCAGTGTGGGCACATGATCCGCTGGTATGAAAACATCCCTGTATTGAGCTATCTGGCGCTGCGCGGTAAATGCTCCTCTTGTGGCACACACATCAGCCTGCGCTACCCCGGCGTGGAGCTGTTGACCGGGGCCTTGTTCCTGTTTTGCGCCCTGCGCTGGGGCTGGACACCTGCCACGGCAGCTTGGTGCCTGTTTTGTGCAGCGATCGTCGCACTGGCGGGCATTGACTGGGACACCACCCTGCTGCCCGACGACATCACCCTGCCTTTGCTGTGGCTGGGGCTGATCGTCGCTGCGCTGGGCTGGAACGCCTCTGTGAAGCTGCCTGATGCGCTGTGGGGCGCGGTGGGTGGCTACATGTCGCTGTGGCTGGTCTATTGGGCTTTCAAGCTGGTGACCGGCAAGGAGGGCATGGGCTACGGTGACTTCAAGCTGTTTGCTGCCCTGGGGGCCTGGTTTGGCTGGCAGGCGCTGGTGCCGATCATTTTGATGGCTTCGGTGATCGGCGCCATTGTGGGCATCGCAATGAAGTTTTCCAGCGGCTTGCGCGAGGGCGGCTACATTCCGTTTGGGCCTTTTCTGGCAGGCGCAGGCCTCACAGCCCTGGTATTTGGGCCGCAGTCGATTTTGCGTTTTGTAGGTTTATAGCCACAGCGCTTGACCATGAGCTTTCAACTGGGCCTGACAGGTGGCATTGGCAGCGGCAAAAGCACGGTAGCCGCCATGTTGGCCCGATGCGGAGCTTGCGTGATTGACGCAGATGCTGTCTCACGCCAGACGAGCACTGCAGGTGGCGCGGCCATGCCCGGCATTGCGCGCGAATTCGGCCCGTCGATGGTCGCACCAGATGGCGGCCTGAACCGCGATGCCATGCGCACACTCATCTTCACCAATCCAGAAGCCAAAACGCGGCTGGAAGCCATCATTCATCCGCTGGTGGCCCAGGAGATTGCACGTCAGCGAAGTGTTGCCGTGGCAGCCCGAACGCCGCTGATCGTGCTGGACATTCCCCTGCTGGCCGAATCCACACGCTGGCGGCCTGCGCTGGACGCGGTGCTGGTGATTGACTGCCTGCCCGAAACACAGATTCAGCGCGTTATGCAACGCAGTGGTTTAAAGCGTGAACAAGTGCAACACATCATGGCTGCGCAGGCCTCGCGCGAGCAGCGCCTGGCCACAGCGGATATGGTCATATTCAACGATACGCTGGATATTCCTGCACTGGAGGCACTGGTGCGCCAGATAGCCCAGCGCTTCGGGCTATGATGGCGGCTTGCGAAAGTACCCCGAGTGATAGTTTACGAATACCCATTTAACGAGCGTGCACGCACCTATCTGCGGCTTGAGCATCTGTTCGAGCGCCTGGGGATCCTGCTGGCCCGCGAGTCCGCACTGGACCATCACTTTGCCTTTGCCACGGTGTTTGAAATCATCGAGGTCGGCTCGCGCTCTGACCTCAAATCGGACATCCTCAAAGATCTGGAAAAGCACAAGCAGCAGTTCAACGCCTACCGCGGCAACCCTGCCATTGCGGAAAGCGCCCTGGACGAAGTGATCGGCCAGCTCGAGCATGCTTTTGCCGGGCTCAATGGACAGTCAGGCAAGGCAGGCAATGCGCTTAACGACAACGAATGGGTGGTCAGCGTGCGCAGCCGCATCGGCATCCCGGCAGGCACCTGCGAGTTTGACCTGCCAGCCTACTATCACTGGCAGCACCACAGCGTGGACAAACGCCGCACGGACCTCACACGCTGGGCCTCTACCCTGTGGCCTTTGGCCCAGTGCATCAACTTGCTGCTCAAGCTGATGCGCGACACCGGCACCCCGCAGAAAGTGATGGCCACTGCCGGCCAGTACCAACAGACCCTGCCCCAAGGCCGCAGCTTCCAGCTGATGCGCCTGCGTATCGACCCCAGCCGCGGCATCATCCCCGAAATCAGCGGCAACCGCCTGATGGTGTCGGTGCGTCTGCTGCGCGAGGTTGGTGAAGACAAGCTGCCGATGGTCAGCAATGAAGACGCCAGCTTTGAGCTGACCTTGTGCTCCTGACACCGAGAGCTTTGGCCATGAGCACACCCACGCCTGCCTCCAAACCCGCGCCAGTAGTCACCTGCCCCAGCTGCAAGGGTGACAGTATCTTTGCGCCGTCCAACAAATGGCGGCCCTTCTGCAGTGAGCGCTGCAAGGACCATGACCTGGGTGCCTGGGCCAGCGAGTCCTTCCGCGTACCCAGCGCCGTGCCCGTCCCCGATGAGCTGGCGGGCGATGGGGATACGCAAAATATGCATTGAATTGGGCTGCAGCCCAATAGAATATCGCGGGAGCAGCTATTAAAAATATAGCTAAAAATGTTCTGCAGCATCCATCAGCATCCCTTGAACTGCAGTGACAGTGAGTCCACCAGCCCATAAAAAAACCGCCCGAAGGCGGTTTTTTTATGCAGTGCGCTGCTATTACTTCAGCTTCACTTCCTTGTACTCCACATGCTTGCGAGCTTTAGGATCAAACTTGCTGATCAGCATCTTCTCGGGCATGGTTTTCTTGTTCTTGGTAGTGGTATAGAAATGGCCGGTACCCGCAGTGGATTCCAGCTTGATTTTTTCACGTCCGCCTTTTGCCATGATAGTTCTCCTGGGGATTAAGCTTGGCCACGTGCGCGCAGGTCTGCGAGCACAGCATCAATGCCGTTCTTGTCGATCAAACGCAAAGCCGCGTTGGTGACGCGCAGGCGCACCCAGCGGTTTTCGGTTTCGACGAAAAAGCGGCGGTATTGCAGGTTAGGCATAAAACGACGCTTGGTTTTATTGTTGGCGTGGGAAACATTGTTTCCTACCATGGGCTTTTTGCCCGTCACATCACAGACGCGTGCCATTGGAAGCACTCCTTGGAAGTCAAATTAACGGCCTAAGCCGCACCTCGCTCTGCTGGGCAGCTGTTGCTGCCCGCCAGCGGTCTCTATTGTCCATTTTCAGGACAGCCTTCAATTATAACCTGAACTGCCGTGCTCCCCAAGACCGGGATTTGCAGCCCGCAAGAGGCCCCAGAAGGCCTGCAGCCAGCCTGCTTGGCCCGATTTATGCTGGATTTTGCTCCAGGAAACGCTGTGCATCCAGGGCGGCCATGCAGCCCGTTCCTGCGCTGGTGATTGCTTGGCGGTAGACATGGTCTTGCACGTCACCGGCTGCAAACACCCCGGGCACACTGGTCATGGTGGCCATGCCTTTGAGTCCTGACTGGGTCACGATATAGCCGTCCTGCATCTCCAGCTGGCCCTTAAAAATATCGGTATTGGGCGAATGGCCGATCGCGATAAAGCAGCCCTTGAGCGTCAGATCCTCCGTGCTGCCATCGACAGTGCTTTTGATGCGGATGCCCGTCACTCCCGAGGCATCGCCCAGCACTTCATCAAGCGTGTTGAAGGTTTTGAGCACTATCTTGCCCTCTTTGACGCGCTCCATGACCTTGTCTACCAAAATCGGCTCGGCCTTGAACTTGTCGCGGCGATGCACCAGGTACACCTTGCTGGCAATGTTGGACAGGTACAGGGCCTCTTCCACCGCCGTGTTGCCTCCGCCCACCACGCAGCACACCTCGCCACGGTAGAAAAAGCCATCACAAGTGGCGCAACCGCTCACGCCCTTGCCCATAAAGGCCTCTTCCGAGGGCAGGCCCAGGTATTTGGCCGAAGCGCCTGTCGCCAGGACCAGGGCATCACAGGTGTAGGTGCCCGAGTCGCCAGTCAGTGTGAAAGGGCGCTTGGAGAAATCGACCTGATTGATGTGGTCGAAAATGATTTCGGTCTTGAAACGCTCTGCATGCTCCAGAAATCGCTGCATCAGCTCTGGCCCTTGCACGCCGTGGACGTCGGCAGGCCAGTTGTCCACCTCGGTGGTGGTCATCAACTGGCCGCCCTGGGCGATACCAGTGATCAGCACGGGGTTTAAATTGGCACGTGCCGCATAGACAGCAGCGGTGTAGCCCGCAGGGCCGGAGCCCAAAATCAGCACTTTGGCGTGTTTCATGAAGGAAAACCTGTAGCGGAAGATGTGGCTAAATTGCCACGATTAGGGTAGAGTTCGGGCTTGTACGGTGCAAATTCAAGGGCAAATGCACATTACTGGCTTGAAATTCGCAAAAAGTCGTGACATTGTGCGCATTGTCTTTGCATGACAATGATTTTAGTGTCAGGCGCTGAAAAATTATTTGAGGGTTATAAAAATGTCGATGTTATCCAATCTTGAGCTGATTCGCCGCGTACCGCTGTTTTCCATGCTCACCCCGAGCCAGGCGGAGTCGGTGGCTGATGCAGTGATCAAGCGCCGTTTCAAGCGTGGCGAGCTGATTGTGGAGCAAGGCAAGAAATCCAATGCACTGTTTATCATTTTGACAGGTCGTGCCCGGGTGCTCACCACCGACACCCGCGGGCGGGAAGTGATTCTGGCCAACCTCAGCCCCGGCGACTACATCGGCGAGATGAGCCTGATCGACAATGAGCCCCATTCCGCCAGTGTGCGCGCCGAGGTGCAGACCGATGTGCTCATGCTGGGCCGGGTGGAGTTTGCCCGTTGCCTGCCTGAGAACACCTCTATGGCCTATGCGGTCATGAAAGGCCTGGTGCAACGCCTGCGCCACGCTGACCGCAAGATCGAATCACTGGCCCTGATGGACGTGTATGGCCGCGTGGCCCGCGCCTTGATCGAGGCGTCCGAGCAGGACGCAGAAGGTCAGTCGGTGATCCGCGACAAAGTCTCGCGCCAGGACCTGGCCAAAATGGTGGGCGCGTCGCGCGAGATGGTCAGCCGCGTGATGAAAGATCTCGAAGAGCGTGGCTATATCGAGACCATGGACAACAACTCCGTGCTGATCAAGGAACGCCTGAGCAGCCTGGGCTAACGCGCCTTGCCCCGACCGCGCTGTAACAGCTGTTGCTGCAGCGCTTGGCCCCTGCGGCGGCCACACGAGATAGGGTAAGCTTGCACACTAGCAATGACTTACTCTCTCGACACACTCCAAACCCGTCACCAAGCGCAGCAAGACACGCAGCGCGGGGTGCCTGTGGTGCGCAAATTCGCCCACGAAATCGGCGTCATCATCGGCGCTGTAGTGCTGGTCTTCTGGCTGATCGCTCTGCTCAGCCACACCAGCGCTGACCCGGCCTGGTCTACCTCGGGTTCGTCTGCTGGTAATGCGGTACGCAACTGGGGCGGCAGGCTGGGCGCCTGGATGGCTGACAGCAGCTACTATTTACTGGGCTACTCGGTCTGGTGGGCGGTGCTGGCCTCGCTGAGGGTGTGGCTGTCTTCGCTGGCGCAGTGGCTGCGCGGAGCAAGTGGGCAGCACCAATCGTTTGCAGCCCATCCTTCGCGCTTTGCGGGCCTGTCGCCGCGCGCTTTGTTTTGGTGTGGTCTGGTGCTGTTGCTGCTGGCCAGCTGCGCACTGGAGTGGTCGCGCCTGTACCGCTTTGAGGTGCGCCTGCCGGGGCATGCCGGCGGCGTGCTGGGCTATCTGGTCGGGGGCTTTGCGCTTAAATGGCTGGGCTTTACCGGCTCGGGTCTGGTGTGTATTGCTGCTGTGGTGATTGGCGCTGCCTGGGCGTTTGGATTTTCCTGGGCGCACTGGGCCGACGGGATTGGGGCGTGGTGCTATGGCCTGTGGGAGCAGCGGCGCGAAAAGCGCGAAGTGGCGCAGGACATCGCCATGGGCACGCAGGCTGCGCGAGAGCGCGAGGAAGTGGTCAACGTGGAGCGTGCCGAGATCGAAGAGCTGCACCCTGCGCCGCTGATCGTGCCCGCCGCAGCGCCGCGCATGCAGGTAGAGCCCACGCTGGTGGATGTGCTGGTCAACGTGCCGCAAAGCGCGCGCGTGGCCAAAGAGCGGCAAAAGCCACTGTTCAGCGACATGCCCGACAGCAAGCTGCCGCAGGTAGACCTGTTGGACAAGGCGCAGCAGCGCCAGGAGACGGTCTCGCCCGAGACGCTGGAGATGACCAGCCGCATGATCGAGAAAAAGCTCAAGGATTTCGGCGTGGACGTGCGGGTGGTGGCGGCCATGCCAGGCCCTGTGATCACGCGCTACGAGATCGAACCTGCTACCGGCGTCAAAGGCTCGCAGGTGATGAACCTGGCCAAGGACCTGGCGCGCTCGCTGTCGCTGGTGTCGATCCGCGTGGTGGAGACGATTCCCGGCAAAAACTACATGGCGCTTGAGCTGCCCAACGCCAAGCGCCAGTCCATCAAGCTGTCAGAAATCCTGGGCTCTAGCGTGTACAACGAAGGCAAGTCCTTCCTCACGATGGGCCTTGGCAAAGACATCATCGGCAACCCCATCGTGGCCGATCTGGCCAAAATGCCGCATGTGCTGGTGGCGGGCACTACCGGCTCAGGCAAGTCGGTGGGTATCAACGCGATGATTTTGAGCCTGCTGTACAAAGCCGAGGCACGCGATGTGCGCCTGCTGATGATCGACCCCAAGATGCTGGAGATGAGCGTTTATGAGGGCATCCCGCATCTGCTGGCCCCGGTGGTGACCGACATGCGCCAGGCCGCGCACGGCCTGAACTGGTGCGTGATGGAGATGGAGCGGCGCTACAAGCTGATGAGCAAGATGGGCGTGCGTAACCTGGCAGGCTACAACGCCAAGATGGACGACGCGAAAACGCGCGGCGAGTTCATCTACAACCCTTTCAGCCTCACACCGGACAGCCCCGAGCCGCTGGAGCGGCTGCCGCATATCGTGGTGGTGATCGACGAGCTGGCTGACTTGATGATGGTGGTGGGCAAAAAGATTGAAGAGCTAATCGCCCGCCTGGCACAAAAAGCGCGTGCCGCTGGCATTCACCTGATTTTGGCCACCCAGCGCCCCAGCGTGGACGTGATCACCGGCCTGATCAAGGCCAACATTCCCACCCGCATCGCCTTCCAGGTCAGCAGTAAGATCGACAGCCGCACCATCCTGGACCAGATGGGTGCAGAGGCCCTGCTGGGCATGGGCGACATGCTCTACATGCCCAGCGGCACCGGCCTGCCCATTCGCGTGCACGGTGCCTTTGTCAGCGACGAAGAGGTGCACCGCGTTGTAGCGTATCTAAAGGAGCAAGGCGAGCCCAATTACATCGAAGGCGTGCTGGAAGGCGGAACTACCGACGACGAGGGCGGTCTGAACCTGGACGGCGAGAGCGCCAGCGGTGAGAAAGACCCGATGTATGACCGCGCCGTAGAGATTGTGCTGAAAAACCAGAAGGCCAGTATTTCACTGGTGCAGCGGCATTTGAGCATTGGCTATAACAAAGCGGCCAACCTGCTTGAAGCAATGGAAAAGGCTGGCTTGGTCACCGCCATGAACGGCCGGGGACAGCGTGAAATTTTGGTGCAGGGACGTAACGACTGAGTGCAAAGGATGCAAGTTTGAAACATTTGATTGCTACGTTTTTAATAGCTGCTCCCGCGACATTTTGTTGGGCTGGGGGCATGGAAAGCCTTGAAAACTTCCTCAAATCCACCAAGACGGGCCGCGCCGACTTCAGCCAGACCGTTACCTCGCCAGCGCGCGAGGGCCAGGTGCCCAAGCTGAAGAACTCCAGCGGCACATTTGAGTTTGCGCGCCCCAGCCGCTTCAAGTTTGTCTACAAAAAGCCGTTTGAACAAACCATCGTGGCCGATGGCCAGACCCTGTGGCTGTATGACACAGACCTTAACCAGGTCACCGCCAGCAAGCAGGCCGCCATGCTGGCCAGCACGCCAGCGGCCATCATCGCGTCATCGCCTGATCTCAAAAGCCTGGAGCAGCACTTCAGCCTCAAGTCCGCGCCCGATGCGGATGGCGCGAGCTGGGTGGTGGCCACACCCAAAGCCAAGGAAGGCTCGGTGCAGAGCATCCGCGTGGGCTTCAAAATGCCTGGCGGCGAGCTGAGCACGCTGGACATCGTGGACAATTTTGGCCAGCGCTCGGTGCTGAAGTTTCAAAAGCTGGACCTCAACCCGGCGCTACCCGCCGAGACATTCACCTTCAAGCCCCCTGCGGGCGCGGATGTGATCACCCAATAAAAAGTAAGAAGCGCCCTGGTGGGCGCTTCTTAGCTTACAGCGGCTTGATTTCCAGCGAGCGGAACTTGATAGTGCCGCGGCCCCACTGCAGGGCGATAGGGCCGCTGGCGAGCTTGTCATCTTTCACATCCACGGTTTTGACACCGTTGAGCACCAAAACCAACCGCGTGCCTTGGGCGGTGATTTCGTAGGTGTTCCATTTGCCACCCGCTTTGGGCATCGGGTCAGGTGCCTTGGCCACTTTTACAATTGCGCCCGTGCCGTAGGTAGGGTCAGGCCGCTGGTCAAAAATATTGGCTTCGTAGCAGTTTTCATCCGTGATCTTGCCGGGCTCCTGGCAGCGCACGAAGATGCCGCTGTTGGCGTCGTCGCTGGACCAGAACTCTGCGCGCAGCATGAAGTCTTTGTAAGACGCCTTGGACACCAGATAGGCCGCCACCTTGCCGCCCTCGGTGGCCTGCAAGGCACCGTCTACCACGCTCCAGTTGGCTTCGTCCACACGGTTAAAGTTTTCGATCCCCTTGCCTGCGTCAATCAGCTTGGTCCATTGCCCACCCGCGCCCGGCGCAGCGCAGCCAGACAGTGCGGCAACCAGGGCAGTGACGACAAGACAGGTGATGGAAAAGCGGCGCATGGTGTATCTCCGTGAGTGCGGTGTGGGGATGAAGCAGCCATAGCATAGCAGCGCAACGAAAAAACGCAAAATGCAGCGCTCGCCCCTTGGACAGCTTACTTCATCGAGTGCAGACCCACCAGGTTGCCTTCCGTGTCGACAAAGTGCGCAAAGAAGCCAAAGTCGTTGCCGATCTCGGTCTTGGGTACGGCCACCGAGCCGCCTGCGCCAACCACACGGGCCAGCATCGGCGCCAAGTCATCACCCCCATTAAGATAGACCAGCGTGCCTTGCCTGGACGGCACGGCGTCACCACCCTGCACGATAGCGCCCCCTACAGCATTCGGGTCCGAAGACAGAAAACCCATCGTGGTAGGCCCCATCACCATCGGCGCGATGCTCAGCCCCAGCACTTTTTCATAAAACGTTTTGGCGCGGGCAAAATCGGTTACCGGAATTTCAAACCAGCTCAGGGCATGGGGGCTTGTGGACATAAGATTCTCCTTGGTAAAAAGATGTTGCTGTAGCGCTCAAGCATTGCCGCGTGCGCGCAAAACCTCCGCTGCCAGTCGCTGCAGATTCTGCGCATTGGCGGCTGCGACTAATTCGGCGATCTGCAGATAGTCATTAACCGTGTCGAAAGTTTGACGCCAATGCACCTGGGTGCCTTGCTCGAACGGTTTTAGCTCAATCGACAGAATGAAGTGGTGGCCAGACAGGTGTTCGATCTCGAAGTGCTCGCCAGGCACAATGTGGGTGAAGCGGCTTTCGTTGGGATAGTCCTTGCCATCAGGCCCGTGCATGGTGAGCAGCCAGGTGCCGCCGGGCCAGAAGTCGAACTGGTCAATGGTGTTGGTAAAGCCCTCAGGCCCCCACCAGCGGGCGACTCGGTCAGCGTCGCTCATTGCCGCAAACACCTGGGCCGGGCTTGCGGCGATGAAGATGCTTCTTGCATCTGAGCGGGTGTCGGTTGCTGTCATGGGGCAATCCTGCGAATACGCGTCCTGCTTTGGTTTCACAAACGTGGATGATATTGGAGAGGCAGTTATTACTGAAATTCCATGGACGTCGGCTCTACTGTACCTCGCCAGACTGGATGCCACTGGCCATCCGTGTACCAGCCCACTTCACCTTCATTGGGCACCCATATTCCGTTTCGCCTGGAATAGTTACGAAATTTTCCTTCCCAGGCTACTTGCTTGTATCCCCCCTCAAACGAACCCCAGCGGCCTGGCGTGTAGATGCTGGCAACCTCGTTGTCGGTATTGAAGCGAAATTCCAGCGATACCGATACCGCACCATCCGTCAGCGTAGCAACGGCCCGAGAGTCGTCAAGAGGAGTCCACTTCAGCTGAGGTGATGGCAGCAGGGCCGAGGGATACCATACTGCTTCTGCAAGAAACCTGTGAAGCGAGCCAGAATTCATCTCCAAGTTTCCACCAGCCGAGGCAACCGGTATGGCAGACAGCAGCGCAACCTGGCCCGATCCTGTTCCAGCCACCAGCGAATCCCTGACCTGCACATGCACTAGCGGCGCAACCTGCGCACGCGCAATCCAAATGAACTCGGTGGTCTTCGGTCCGACAAGCTGGGAAGCGGTGAACTGCATCCAGCTATCCTTGCTCGGGTTCGTGCGCAACATGCCACTTTGTTGATACCGAATCAGTCTGAGGCCGCGGGCAGACGCAGGCAGTGCATGGTTGAGATAGCGCAGCACCGGAGGTGGCAAGCTGTCCAGCGACTGGGGCGCAGTCAAAGGCACTGGCTCGCGCCGTGCCCTGTTTTCCAGATCATTTTGTGCTGCCAAAACCGCCCGCGCCTGCATTGAATAGGCCAGCCAAAACAGTGAGGCCAGGCACACAACAACACCCAATGTGACTTTTATCCAGAGCGGCATGTTGGCTTTCTGCGGCTGATGTATTGATCAAATGGTCAGTCAATCCTCATGCGTTGTACTTTAGCTTGCTTTGTGGCAATGTGGTCAAAAAACCGACCTATCTCGTCGGACGCTCGATCAGGCGTTTCGTAGTGCACAAAGTGGCCAGCATCAGGGGCGAAGCTGAGCTCCAGCTGGGTGAAAAATTCAGGCAGCCGGTCTGTCCACGACTGCTTGAAGAGCGGGTCGTGTTCGCCCCAGAAGATGCGGGTGGGCGTGTGGATGGGCGGGGGCGGCATGGCGCTGCCTTCGATCACGGCCATGCGACCCTCGTGGTTGCTCAGATACCAATTGAAGCCGCCCTGCAGATTGCCCGGCTTCATGAAGTTGTCTACCCACAGCTCCAGCTCCGCGTCGAAAGCATCTTTGCGGTGCGACCAGTGGCGCAGGAAGTTTGCAATATAGATGCGACATGCCTCGCGCGACGAGCCCACCAGCTCGGCTATCCAGGGCATTTGGTGAAAGAACTGGTACCAGGTCTCCATCAGGTGACGCGGCTCCACCCAGCGCGCGCCGATGCCGGGGTAGGCGCAGTTAAAAAAGAACAGCCCCTGCACACGCTGCGGTGCGCGCCGGGCCATCACCTGGGCCACAAAGCCGCCCACATCATGCGCCACGATACCAAAGCGCTCCAGGCCCAACTGGTCGGCCAGAGCCAGCATATCGGCAGCCAGCGCATCGGGCGTAGCGTCCTTGGCAGGCTGCAGCGATGTTTTTTGCGTATCACCAAAGCCCCGAAAATCCGGCGCAAGCAGGTCAAACCGGCCCGCCAGCCGCGACATGACCGGCCGCCAGACATGCGACCATTCAGGCCAGCCATGCAAGAGCAGCAGCGGCATGCCCTCACCGCCACGCAGATAGTGCATGCGAAGGCCGTTGACGGCTGTGAAGTGGGAATGGATGGTGGTCATTGGTATCAGGTATTACTGCCCCTGGCCGCATACAGTCCAGGAAGGATGTTTTCAAACATACTGACTTCTTCGACATTGTGCAACAACCAGGCAGTGCCCATGGCATCAGAAAATATACGTGGCCGCACGACTCGGTTGAACAACGGGCGGATGAGTCCAGCGCTGGCGCCAACCACCATGCGCGAGCGGTAGGTTGCGCCGAGCGGCGACGCACCGAAGCGATGCTCAAGCCGGAATATCTCACTGCCCAGCTCTCGGCGCACGAGAGAAATCCCCTCGTCGTCCAGCTTCTCCACATACTCGGTCGAGTCCACATAGTAGTCAGGATTGGCCCCAAACGCCTCAACGATTCGAAACGATGCCCCTTTGCCCGTACCGCCGCCGGGCGCGCGTGCTGCCAGCTCCCAGTGAATGTGATCGCGCGGATGCCACAGCAAATAGCGTGGATAGGTCTGCCCCTTGTAGCTCATGGTATGGCCCAGGTTTTCAAACCACCAGCGAAGCATCGGCGGTGTGACGCCGCGTATCACGTCGTGCTCAATGGTAAGGGCCAGCTGACCCGAGGCAAGCGTAGACTGGGTCGTCTTGGCGGTGGAGACCGGCTTCATTGGTCCCACATGAGGTCGCTCAGGCAGCAGGGCAAGGCGGGGCATATTTGAGCAGCGATCGATATCAGCGAACAAACAAAGCGAAGTTGCCACCCTTTTATTTTTGGCCGCAGGCTTTGCAGACCTAGCGCAGCGGAAAAAGCATCCTCTTTACTATAGCTTGTGAGGCCAAAAAAGCAAATCTGTCCCAGTTCTGATTACACATTGCACCTGCGAGATCAAAGCTAACGACTTGCTACTGCGCTGAGTCAAAGACCCGCCTGCGCATGGTGATGCTGGTAGGCCTGCTGTAACCTGGATGGGCTGTCTCGGCCACCTTCTCGAACCCAAGGGCACCAAAGGCAGTGTGGTTTTCTGTCAGTTCGACTCGGGTTTGAAGCTCCAGCAGTGCTGGCCAATCGGTGAAGTCTGAGTGAACGAGTGATATCTGTATGTTCGCACCGTAGTGCAAACGGTGTATGTAAGGAGCCTTATGTGCTGGCTATTTCACTTCACTGCGTAGCTTGCTTTCTGAACACAAGCATGTGCCTCTGCAGTAGACGGGAAATTATCAACAGTTAACGGCCCCATGAAGCCGGCCGGCCCGGCCCAGACAAACACCACATCCCCTGCTTTAGCGCTGACCTTGAGTGCCCCGCTGTCGCCCCCGGCGTGACCAATGCCGATACGACGCAGGAAGACGCTCAAGTCGCCAGGCGCTAGCTCAACATGAGCAAACGTGTTGCGTTTGAGTGATCCGATACTGTTTCCGTTGACAAACACCTCTGTGCCGATGCCGCCACCGCTGAAATTGTCTTCGCGGCAGACATAGAGGCTGACGGTCGCATCTTTGCCCGCGAAACGTTTAAGTTCAGCTTCGGCAGTTTTGTCTCCCAGTGTCGCTGTTGCACAGCCAGTGAGAAGGAAAAAGATCACTGAGGCGATATTGAGACGTGCGTACAAGATGGCTCCTTTGTGAATTTATAAGCTCAGTTTGCAGAGCGGTCGATGCAGGTACTCAACCAGAACCTCAGCCGCGCTGCTTACTCACTGTAATGTGATCTTACTTCCATTTGGCAAAATCTTAAGCATGCGCTAAGCTTATGCCTATCAAGCGAGGGTATGCTGATTGGAGAGCTAAACCAGAATCTAGTGGTTCTGTAACCCGACACTTGTGGCGGTTCAACAGTCTGCTCTGGACAATACACAACGGAAAGAAGAGGTACGCATGAAATTTAAAAACATCTTGATTGGCCTGCCAGCAACACTTTTGACCCTGTCACTACTGGGCTGTGGTGGCGGCAATGGTGACTTTGTAGCGTATGTAGGCGGCACTGTGAGTGGCCTGGGTAGCGGCAAGTCTGTGGCGCTTGAGAACAATAATGACGAAACCATCCTGGTCACCCAAAACGGAACATTCAGGTTTGACAAGCGCCTGGTGATTGGCGAGAGATACGACGTCAGAGTCAAAACCCTGCCAGCAGGTCAGCTGTGCGTGGTAACCCAAGGTACTGGCAACATCAACAGCCGCTCTGAAGATATCACCAATGTTTTGGTGACTTGCCAATAGACGATCTGCATGGATATTTAATCAGAGCGCATTTATTCACTCATGCTGCAAGACATTGATGAGCTTGCCCAAGGGATCGCGCACATAGAATCGCCGAACCCCCCACTGTTCGCTGACCGGTCCATACTCAAGTGGAATATTCGCGCTTTGCACGCGCCTTAGCACCTCGGCTAGATCGTCCACTTCGATGGACAGATCTGGCACAGGAGTGTCGGAACCTCCCTGACTGGCAAAGCTGACCTGTACAGCCATTTTGGCCTTTCCAGCATAGGTACGAATCCAGCCATGGTCCATGGCCAGATCCAAACCGAGAACATCGCGATAGAACGCATCCGCCTGTACGGGGTTTTGCGTAAACACATTGGTAACGATTCTCAGGACCTTCATGTTGACTCCTGGCGCTGCCATGCACCTCTAATCTTGGAGATTACCAATAGGCAACACTTGACGGCAAACTCCTGTTGCTTGTCAGTACGGCGAGTCTGTTAAGCAGCATTTCTGCCACTTACAACTTTAACCCACAACTTATGATACCAGCGTGACCAGGCCACTGTGACATTTGAATCTAGTGTAATACGGTATTCGTATGGCATAGGGCACACGCTATACGAGCATAGCGCAGGGTATTCAGTAAGAGAACACCGTGCAAGTTACATTTGCCATGTGTTTGCTGAGTTTTTAATAGCTGCTCCTGCAGTAATTTATTGGCCTAAAGGTCGATTTTATTGATGACACCGAGCGATATGCTCGTGCCGCTAATTCTGAAGACTTAGCCAGGCGGCTTCCATTAGCACCAGCGTAGCTTGGTCAACAGTGCAGGACTGGCCACAGGCTGCAGACACCCAGACGCGATTGCCATTATTGAGACCGAGCAGTTGTTCGATGTCTTCACCCCACTCGCCCCGCAGAAGAAAGATACTTACCTTGCCCGTAACGCGGACGATTGATTTCTGCGCTAGCAAGAGGTTGGCCAATTTCGTCATTTTTTCTATAAAAACGAGCGGACAGAGAAGATCACTTTCTGAAAGATCGGAAACACTCCATGTGGCGTGCGCTAAGGAAAACCAGCCAGACGCAATGTGCTTTCATTAATTGCCATGGCATCAATTTACATTCTAAGAGTCCATATAGCAAGGGTTCGTACGCTTGATGGATAAGAGCATGGTTAGTAAAACTCCATTGCACGAAGCCCAACGTAACGAGCAAAGGCAAACCCATTTTCTCGATCTTTCCAGTATTCAGTGTGAAGCATGGGAGGAAAGACGGTTTTCCCTTCGAACTCGCTCCTGCTAAGCCACGCTGCCTCAGTAATATGCTCCCGTGTCGCTTCGGGGGCCGAGGTGCTAATCGTTCCGCCCAGCAGACGCCCGGTAAACCAAATCTTGCATTCGCGTGTATGAGAGTTTGAGAACTCTTCAATATAGGCAAGCTGCAGAGGTTCAACATGAAGGCCACTCTCCTCGAAGACTTCGCGCTTGGCTGCACTGAGCAGATCTTCTGTTCCCTCTGCGCCGCCACCTGGAGCAACCCAGAAGTCGTACTCGCCCTGCTTCGTATGGCGAACCAGCAAGATTCGGTTGTCGTTCTCAACGATAACGCCGGCAGAAATTCGATGCTTCATATTGAATGTTTTAACAACAAAGATAAGGCACTACCCGCCCGGTAACTAGGCCCAGAGACAATTCTTCCGTGGTGTCGCCTTCATTGCAGAGTTAGACATTATTTAGTGCGCGTTTTCCTGGCAGCGTCTTGCTTCGCTGCCTTGAGCGCAAGTTCTACCCATTTCCTCGTCGCCAAAGGATCGCTAAAAAATTCTGCTGGCGCTTCATAATATTGCAAGGTTGCGATTTCTCCATCCCTCGGATACGAGAACTGCCGCAGACCGCGTCTGATGAATTCATCGGCCGTACTTGCGTTTGCCTTGAGATAAAGCAGTCCATCGTGAATGGTGGCAATAAAAAGATCATCACAATAGATATACGTACCGCCAAACATTTTGCGCGTACGCAGCGTCCCAAAGCCTTTAAGTAGCTTAAGTGTTAAAGCTAATGGATCAGTTTTCATTGGCATGATTTAGGATCTTGATGTTTGACATTCAATACGAGTGATGGCAAAAGGCACAGCCTTTCTGCCATCTCCCAACGGAGGAATCAAGTATCGGTGTCGCCCCGCTTTCGAATAACTGGTTGGGGCTACTCTTAGTCACAAGCATGGCAAGGCAACGAAACTTTTGTTACACGACCACCAGAATGCCAAACGATAATAGGCGCGCACTCTCCCCTAAGCTCTACTGGGGATATGTTTTGCGGTATTTTGACCCCATAGTGTTTTTCCAATACTTCAGTTTTCTGACCAACTCTGACTTTACCCAGCAGGTTCCATTTTGCATTGGATATGGTGGCCGCAACTGGTGTTGCCTCACTCTCAAAATCTAGTACCGTAAGGTCTAGACCGGAAAAGGTGAGCAAGTGCGCGGTGCAATTTTCAGGGGGTTCACCAGCATAGTCAGCACAGGACTCGACTTTTTTACTTTGGAGCTTTGCAATCGCCCGAATTTTATTAATATCGCGAGGAAGGTTTTTCTTCAGCAAGCCACATGAAGAAAAGGGATCGGCCGTTGTTGTTCTGATTGAGGGAATTTCTTCAGCCGACGCAAAATTCGTCAGCGTGCAAACAGCCAGCACGAAAATCAGAAGTTTTGAAAAACGATGCAGCATCTCTATAAACCCCAAAGTTTGAGATGAAAGTCTTGATCCAGCTTGCCTGGCCAAGTCCTATCGATGGAAGCGTTAGGCATCAGTGACTGCTCCATGACCATGCTACGGAGGCTAGCCTCCCCCTGGTGAACTTGAACACGACAGTCTGCTGGTCAGGGCCTTCGTCGTTTAGCAGGTATTGGAGTGTGTCGGGAGTGCTTTCCAATGGATTTCCTGCGAATGCCAGAACCTCGCCGCGTGTGGCCCCGGGAGCAACCTCCTTTGGCAGCTTTGCATGCGGTGCATTCAAGGAGAGAGATTCAAGAATTTCGTGAGGCGGTATGTGCGACTTCGCCCTGTATTTGACAAGCGCCAAGTTCTTACAGCGAATAGTTACCCGTTCATCCAGGATTTTCTCTTCGAACTGATTCTGAACTTGCTTCACCGTCTTGCGTGCTTGAGTGTCGCAAGGATTAGCCGCGATCTCCACACCAAGCCTGTAAAGGGTGTGCTGAATGGTGGGTTGCGCATTTGCTGATTGCGCAGCGATGCTAAAAAGCAGGATAGATAGACCGAAAAGCGCACGCATCGCCTGATGCCTAAGGTAGTGTAGACCGCAAAACTTGCGGTCTATAAGTGCGGTAGCAATCTAATCTGAGCATCACATACTCCTAATAATGGCTTGTAGCATCGGTTTTAAATGATTATTGCAGAACGCAGCACAGCCAGCCTGCTGGATGCAGCGCATGTGCTAACCACTTGTGATCTACATTCCATGAATTCACTACATTTTTTATAGCTGCTCCCGCGATATTCTATTGGCCTGGAGGCCGATTTAACCTACAAAAGCACCCTAAAACCAGCTACAAACGATCTGCAAACCGCCAGCCGCCTAAGACACCTTGCATGACCCAACCCGGCCTTCCCACACGCCATTGGCTGAGATGAGCTGAGAACCATAAGTGCCGCAACTCCCCAGGCCAGAGCGAAAATGAACTCTGCCAAGCGCCACGGTCGGAACCGATAGCGCAGAGGGAGGTTGCGAACTTGTGGCATGTGCGGTGGCTACGCCTAACGTTCGAGTTAGGCGCCGGCGGAGCTGGTGAGGTGCAGTTGCATCTTCCCATCCTGCATGAAGCAAGCCTTATCAAAAAGCGAAAGATCCACTGGATTGGGCAACCGCACGTCCTCCATGGATGGGTATGCCTTAGACGACAGTGTGTACTCCCGCCCGATTTGAGACAGGCAAATGATCATAGTTTGACTGGAACTTGCAAACGCCTTCAGTTGCCGCACCTGCGCGTCCAAGTTCGGTTTGTCACGCCGCTGATCGAGCAACTGAAGGTAGTCGACGACCACCAGCATACCTGGTGGCTCATTCGCCAGACGCTGTGCGATGTATCCAGCGGAAATGTCCTCAGAAGTGTCCAGCAGCCACTGGCTTCGAAACTCGCTTGCGTCGCGGCCAATCGCCCCCAGTAGCTTGTTTACCTCTACTGGCGTGGCTTCAAGCGTGAAGAAAGCGGCACGGTTGCCGCGGGTCATCGCTTCGACAGCTAGCGCCAGGCTCAGCAGCGTCTTGCCCTGACCTGGGCGCGAGCCAACAAGAATCAGGTCACCCTTGTTGAACTGGTCATACGTCGAGCGGCTGGTGTCCTGGCGTTGCCAGGTGGACGCTAGGTGACTCCATGCCTTGAACCCTTCGCGAGCAGCGACTTTGTCGAGCGCGATATGCAGACGAACCTTGTCTCTGTCAGACAAGGCCTTCGCTTGTTGCTTGAGTATGTAGATTGGCGCAGAAAGCTTCATAAATCCTCCGATGTGCGACCGTGTTCGCGCGCTCTCCTTACGCGATAGGTCGAATCAAAGGTTGAAGTTGCAGGCAGCCTACCCAGTACGAAAAATACTTCCCCAGCGGAGAGAGGGAGGCATGGGACCGATGCCTGCAGAAAGTTTAGCACAGCCGAGGTTCCGGAGGAAGGGGCTGGTCGGGGCTTGCGACGCCTAAGGACTAGCTTGAGCAGCCGCCGGAGCGGGCAGCGCGAAGGGGGCCTTGGGCCAGCGAAGCGAGCTTAAGGCCGACGGCTCGATCCGCTTGTTAGGCATCACCTTTGGCCAGTAAAAGCACTTGTTGGACAAATGGAAGCTTGGCAGCGGTGTAGGCTCGCCGATCTTCAGAAAAGCGCGCCGCAAGTTGCCGTTTGAGATTGCAGTACTCCAGGGCTACTGCCGGATTTGCACGTAGGTAATCTCGAAAGAGCATTTTCTCGACCCAGAACGGTGAATTTTCTGTGGTGAGTGACAGGTGATGAGTTCGACAAGCTCGAGGTCCGCATGCAAGAAAGATTCGCTCGGAAGATGAATCTTCTGGTCTGTGCTCGTAGCCGAGTAACACTAGTTCAGGCACCAGTGCAGCGCCTGCTTCGATATCACTTACAGCGACCACCAAGTCAATAATCGGCTTGGCATCAACACCAGGAATTGCTGTGCTCCCAACATGCTCCGCACGACCGATTCTCTCCCCGAGGGTTTCGCGAAGGCGATTGACTTCCGCTGAATAGAGTATTGGCCATCGTAGATCATATGGCACCACTTGGACTGTGCCTCTCTTTAAACCCAGCATCTTGCTGACCATGTGATGCCTAACGCCGCCGCTCAGCCGACGCTGCAAGCGGGCGGATGTGGCTGCTTGTTATCCCTAACATTCACAGCACCTTTCTCATGAATGCTGAATCGCGATCGTCGAAATAGTTTTCCAGGCGCGCCGCCTCCACGTAGCCCTGTTTACGGTAGAAATCCGGCGCCTGCCATTCGAAGGTTTCAAGACCTACATTCTTGGCACCAAGCTCGCGTCCACGAGCCTCTGCCTCTGCCAAAAGCCTGCTACCCACTCCGGCTCCCCGAAATGCATCGTCAACCCAGAGGAATTCAAGTCGCAACCAGTACATGAGAACAGTGCCTCGGATTCCACCAATTGCGACTCCGTTGGAGTCCTTCGCATTTAGCCAGACAACCTGCGACTCCGGATACTCGCCAATATGCTTGTAGTTGAATTCGCGCAGCCGACGGCCTAGCGGCAGGCCATACCGGACTTCTTCATCGCTGGGCGTGTAGATCGTAACTGAGGTCATGAAGGATAACGTTAGAGGCCAGGCGCGGCTGCGGGCTGTCGCCTGTAGGCCGACGTTTTAAAGATCATGGCGAACGTCTCCGCGCGTGAGGTGCCACGCTTGTAAGCGCGCCGTGAACGCAGCAGGATTTGCATGCTTGACCCCCTCTTCGCCCATGCCCATGTGTTCCCCAACCACGTACTCAAGATAGTGTGAGATTTCGTCGGCTGTTGCATTTCTTTGGAGCAACTGGAATGTTGGTTCGATGTAGCCGTTGTATTCATCATCCACAGTGCTTGAAACAACGCCTATTGGATCCCATTCATTCCAAAGACGGCGAAGGGCAGCAATCGTGTTGTTGTCGGTGCGAGCAGCGTCGGTCATACGATAAGCTTTAACGTTCGATATGAGCGGCAAACAACGGCGTATACAGGCTTCGGCAAACAGCACAAGGCCGCCCGCCGTTGTTTGTCCGCTCGATGGAGGGGTTAGCCCTCATGCGCGTCATCGTAGGGACTCTTTGTAAGGATTGCATCAATCTCCTCCTGCTTGCGCTTTCCCCACATGAGGTTGACCTGCGACATGAGTTCGACCTCTTTAGCGAATAACAGCCGACGAAAGCTGCGCCCTCTGACTCTGTTCTTCACTTCAAAGTCACACGCTAGACCGAACACGACGTCCGACATGAGCCAGTACACAACTTCCTCTGCGTCTTCCATGTAGCGGGTTTCAAGAGTGCTTCCGCGCTCGGTAACGATGTATCTGTACCCAGAGCCATACCTCTCAACGTGTGCGGACCCATCATGCCCTGGCCCCCAGGGGAAAGAGATCTGTACTCCTAACGCGGCGCAGCAGACTCTGTGTTGCGCCGCGACCTCTGCTAGCGATGTGACCTGCCCCCAATAAACAGCAACGCCGCGATTCGGAGTCCAATTAGCCTTGAAAGGAAATTGGACGATGAAGAAGAGATTCACAGAAGAGCAGATCATTGGGTTTCTGCGTGAAGCTGATGCTG
>JAAFIP010000011.1 GCA_013297865.1 Polaromonas sp.
ACTTGGACAGCTTGGGCACCCATGTTGTAGCTCCCTATCTCACCCCGGATTGCTACACTCTTGCTGGACAAGTAGGCGCAGCGTTGGCGGGTTGTAGCTCCCTATCTCACCCCGGATTGCTACACTCTGACCCCCACGAAACCCGCGCCAGGCTTAGCTTGGCGCGGGTTTTCGTCTTGAAAAAATGACCTAAAACAGTACGATTTGACTGGCATTTACCTGTTTTTCCTGAAAAAGAGGCATGCCCACCAACAGTTTCATGCTGGCATATTGCTTTTCTGTCACGGTTAAAACGCGTATTGAGCCCTCAGAAGGTAGATTTGCCACCAGGCGCTTCATGTGCTTTTCTTCGGCATCATTGCCGTTGAGAATGCGGCCATAAATTGAATACTGGATCATGTCGTAACCATCGTTGAGCAAAAAGCGGCGAAACAGAGTGTAGGCGCGCTTATCGGTTTTGGTCACCGTGGGCAGATCAAATAAGACCATCATTCGCATGAAACGCCTCGTATTCTGGCTCATGGTTGTGTGCCGCTACATCTCATACCTGTGCTGATTTAAGCCGATTAGTCTGGGCATTTCCAGTACTTGTTCGCTGCCACCGTCGTAGAGCCGAGCCAACGATTCGGCTGCTTGTTCGATGGATGACAACACACTCATCACGCCGCGCGGCATGGCAACGTCAACATTCAGCAGACCTACCAAAGCCACTTTGTCTGCTGGGCTCAGATCAACAGACTCGTCTGTTTTGCGACTGGTGGCTACGTGCAAGTCCACCACGGCACGATAGGGTTCAATCAAATCATCAGCTAGGTTGAATGCGTTTTGTTCACTGCTATGAAAAATGCCAATCGTAGGCAACATGCCGTGTGCTACCAACGCGCGTGCACAGGCACCGCGCATCACGGCATAACCGTAGTCCAGCGCAGCGTTAGCCCACACCTCTTGGCTGCGGTGAAAGCTACGCCCCATGATTTGCGGAAAGTAATAGGCCGCTGCCTGTGCTTCCATATTGCCTGTGTCGCCAGAGCGTACACGGCGTGAATACGACCCCAGCCGTTCATGGTCACCCGCGTTCAGCGTCTTCATGCAAAACGCTTGGTTGTTGATCTTGGCCTGCACAATGACAGCCCATGCGCGCTTGCCAGTGGGTTTGTCCAAATCCAATTGCAAGCGCAGCATGCGCGTGGCACGGCTGTGGCTTTGAAAAGGCAGGAATACACCGCTGGGTTGGTGGTTATCGCCAGTGGCATATAGGCCAATGCCGTATTCGGCACAGGCAGACAGAACGGGGTGAGTAAGGGTAATTTCACGATTGTTCAACACAATCACCGCAATGTCTTCAAAAGGTACGCGAGCTGACTGCTCTTGCTCCACCAAGAGCGCGAAGTGCTCGCGCTTAAGCTTAGCTGGTTGGCTAATGATGACGCTACGCCAGACCATGCTTTTGAGGTACTAAGATTTCGGAATAGTCACCTAATACGCCAACCTTATATTTGCGAAGGACGCGCACAGCACTGAGGGAAAATCGATGCAGGGTGGGGTCTGAAGTGCTGGAACTCTCTTTTTCTTCGCCAATAAATTCGTTAACCATGTCTGATTCGGCCGCCTTCTTTCTGGTGGTGCCGGGTCGGTCATGATTGCGAATTGTCAGCCGTCCATCGTTGGCTTCGAACATTACAAAATACCCAAAAACACGCGAACCATCGGCGCGTAAAACTTCTATCAGGTCGTTTTTACGAAGAGCGAATAATTTGACGGCTTGAGTGGGAGCGGTGACCACTCCGAAGACTTTTTCTGCGTGCGCTTGGTATTGAGGCTCAAAAAAATATGCTTGACCCGTCCAATAAACGTGCACGCAACGCATTGCGCTTAAACCAGCAACGCCACCTCGCACCCGTATTCCAGAATTAGCAGGCACTGGCAGTTTTACTGAGCGAACCACGGGGCCTTGTTCTGGCGCAGCAACACCAGGCTTGCGCGGCCTAGAGTGAATGGGTTTGCGGAATTCTGTGGTGAATGCCTTCTTTCCGTCTCCATCAAACTGTTCCAAACGCTCTCGCAAAGCGTCAAACAACACTTTATTGCGCCGGTAATACTGCTCTCCGAGCTTATCAACCGTCAGGTGCTTGAGTGTTAGTTTTTCAAGGTCAACTCGCTTATAGGCTTGTGCTTCCGTTAGGCATTGTGCGGGGGCTTCTTGAAAATGCTTGCCATTTTTTACCATGATGGGCAGGCGAATCGCTTGCATGCCACTAGCCTTTTTGGGTAGCCAGTCTAAAGGGGCTGCAAAGGCTTTCTCGGCATCGCCCGAATGCTGTTGCAGTCGCTCACGCAGCTGTGCAATCAGTCCTTTGTTATGTTCTTTGTACGCCACGGGCAGGCGTGCTTCATCAAGTATTTCTAGTGTCAACTGCTTCAGTGGAATTCGCTTTTGTATCCAAGATGCCGACATACCCACTGGATTTGCATCATGGATTTCACCATTTTTTGCCGATCTAACCAGCCTCGACACCAGCACGCTCTTGACGGCGACAGCCTCATTCGCCGGATAGTTGGAAAAGTCATATTTGCGATTGCACGTAGTGTCGTAAGTACATCCGTCAGGAGATAGCCTTGCTAGCAACTCCTTGGCAAAATGATTCCATGGCTCAGGGAAGATTAGTCCTTTCGTGAGTGCCTGCTCCCTAGTCAAAATTTCGCCGGTGCTTCTGTCCAAGTAGCAGCCATTGCTTTGGCGTGCATACCGCCCAGTTTCGGCTTCTTCGCGACTATGCCAGTTGTTGACATCTCGAATCAGCTTGACGGAACACGCGGCAACAACCGCAGCATCAATTGCATGATGTAGGTCGCTCGACTCGCGATCCTTAGACAACCCCCATCGGGAGCGCAAAAAACTAGTGACTTTCCCTTGAGGGGTACGAACGCAATTAGCAAAAAATTTGTTCAGCCTGTCCATTCCTGTGTCATCAGGTGATATGTCTTGTCCTGCATTCAGTGATTGATTTGCGAAAATCAGATGGTTGCGCACCATATTCGCAAAAAGCCGGGTGATATATCGAGTGTCAACAAGATTCCTTGCTGAAAATTCATCGTCATCGAGTTCTTTGGCTAAAAGTCGTGCCTTTTTGTCGCTGTTCATTCCCTGTTGTGCTTGAACCCATTTTTCAAATCGCAGCCAACGCGCTTCATCATGACCGAACCACTCATAGGGAGTACGATTTAGCTTATCCTGATTTGCTCCCGCCTTAACCAATACCTTATTTTTGAGACTGTTGTCAGAAACGCGTGAACGCGGCCAGATGTGATCAGTCTGTGTGTATTCGCCCTCAGTTAGCAGTCTGTCAAGGTCAATGCGTTTGTGGCTGTCGTCACCGTCGGTGTAAGGACACTGTCCATTTTGTTCCTTATAAAGTTTGAATTTGAGTGCAAAAGTGCCTTCCTCTCGTGTGGGTAACGGCTGCTTAAGGCGAGAGGCCGCATCGGCCCTACTCGTTATAAACGCAGCGCGTGCTGCGGTGTTTCTTTTACGATTGATTTCCTGGTCACTCTCGATCTTGTTGCGTTCCTCCCCGGATTTTGCAAGGTCACGAGCGAGTTCCACTGCAACGTAAGTGGGTGATCCGTACTTTTCTACAAGTGAATTCAATACCAGTCGCGCTTGATTGAAGCTTCGGGCGACAATCGGATTTTTCAGGTCTTTGTAGCGCTGTTCAGTCTTGGTCGGTATTGGGTTGCCGTGACGGTAGCGCTCAAAAGCAATTGTTTGCAGGGGTGGCAAATAAAGCTCACGTTTTTTCGGCCCCCCTGGTTTCGCATGATCGTATTTGGCCATCGCGCATGCCCCGCTGTATTGGGCCCCAGATTCCAAATGCGGAAGAATTGTTCGCAATGCAAGGAGACTTAGATTTCGAAACCCGCTGACAGATACATTGAGCAGTGAATCGATGTGTAAAGGGTCAACTCCCGCATCGCTTTTCAGTTTCTCGGTGATTTCAGCGTCAGTTGCACATGTGGAAAGAGCTGTCATGATGGAATCAATCTGCGACGCTGCAACTTTTCCCGCCTGGCTCTCGGGCAATTTGTACGCGGTACAAAATTCTTCCCAAAGATCAGGATGAGGTTTCGCCAGGGCGTACTTTAGCTTGTGCCAGCCCTTTAGCGAAACGAAAGGTTCATCTTCGATGGCTTGCGCCCCTTCAAAAACCACCGGGATTTGAGTATGTTCTTCGTTCTCAATTTCAACCACGAAACTGGTCTGTCTGGTCACTTCAAACGACCCACGCAGTTTGGGGTCAATGCTCATTGCTCGTGCCCGAAGCTGTTCAAAAGTAGCAACAGAGCCGCCGACTTTTAATTGGTCAAGACTCCTCATTAGGGCCGCAGAGAGTTTCTTGCTTCGTACCTCGCCGCTGGCTATCCACTTAATCAGAGTGTTGGCGCATAGAAGTCTGTCGGGGGTGTTGTGAAAGGGTATTTGCTCGCTTGCTTCATCGTGATCTGTCAAAAGCTGCGTATCAGTATGCTCAATCTGAAACTTCAAGGATTGTGGTACTTCCAGCAGCCGTCGTGCTTCGCCGAAGTTAACGGAGCCGAACTCTAAGCGCTCTAGCAACTTCCCGATCACTTCCTTGCGTTGTTTCACAAGTTGCTTTGGCACCGATTTGTCAATGCCATACTTGTGCAGCGGGATGCGGTCTGCGCTCGTATCATCAACGACATAAACCCATCCAGCGTTTTTTGCGACCTTTGACCGATAGGTCAAAACACTGAAGGCTGCCTCGCGCCAGTTGCTTGGAAACAGGCAATTCTTGACAAGCTCTTCACGGCACAGCGCGTAGGTAACCGTTTCATACTCAAACGGCAGATTGATCAGGCAACTACGTTCTTCGGAAGTTAAGGGGCGTGTATTGCCATCGCTGCGAATTTCTAAGTTGTTCAGCTTTTGCAGCCACGTGGAGCGCTCATTGGCGTAACTATTTTTTGGCGCTCTTGGTTGGGTTGGTTCAAATTCGCATTTACCAATCATCTGGCTCATTTGACGTTCGGTGATAGGGGGGTGCTGCAAATCAAACAGCGCTAGCACCTGTTCCCAAAACACATTGGAAACATCACGCTTCGTATTGAGTACTTGTACAGTTTCAAGTCGCGTTGTAGCGGGGGACAATGCAGTATCTACGAACGAATTCCCGAACGACCTTTGCGCCGCGAATAACTCTAGCAACTCGTCCCGTAGGTCTGCACGGTAACTGGCATGAGCATAGCTGTCACCCTTATTGCGGATAGCTTGACGCAAACTTTTACGCAATACGGGGTCAAGCTTTTCAAGGTGTTTGCGATCCATCGGGGACAGTGACTCTTCCGGTTGGGATGCGCACCAAAAGATGTTACCTATTGTCTTGAAATGGGGTGCCAGTTCTCGTAAAGCTCCATGAGTAAGCGCTAAGCCACGTTGCAAACCCTCCACTTCACGACGTGTATTTGCGTTAGGGGAGGATTGGCCGTTTGCACCTGCCCCGCGCTCAGTAGGGATTGTCGTGGATTCGCTGTTCAACTCGACTTTACGCAACAATGCAAATCCGCGGTGCTTAACGAGGTGGTAAAGAACACGTGCCCATTCGGTGGGGCCAAGGCGTTCGCGTAACCCTCGTGCACGCAATGCCCAAGGTGAGATGTCGTTGCGGTCTGCGATTGCGGGAATTTTCCCGAGTTCACGTTCTGCATCGGCGCTTTCTACAAGCCCTATGTCACGCATAAGCCGCATTAGGCGTTTGAGCCTCCAGGCGCGCTGCGCGATGCGATTTCTGGCCACACGCGCCATGCGGCGTTTAGCATTGAGTGGGATTTTCTCTCTCGGGTGCTCCGCTGCATCAAAAGCTCGCACACCTAATGCCACGATACGCGTCTCATTAAGCACTGCCCAGCCTACAGAAGCCATGCCGATATCAAAGCCAAAAGTTAACGGTCCATAGCCTTTATCTTGAGAAACTGCTGCTACTGAGTTGTGATTCATCAAAAACTGCCTTAAACTGTGGTTTGTAGTAATCCGGGGTGAGATCCGTTGCTGCAATAAAGAATTACCGCAAGGTTTTTCTGTATCCAAAAACCCGGTGGGGCAACCCACCGGGTTTTTTCTATTCTTGCGTATTCCGTTACGTTATGTCAAACTTAGTTGCATATCAGAAATGGAATCGTTGTGGCTTCACCTACGCCAGACGTGGCTAGAAAAGATCATCTACGGCTTTGCGTGGTGAAAAGCATGAAATCTAATCCATATTGATGAGATAGCCTTGCAGCCCAACAGAATATCGCGGGAGCAGCTATTAAACATATAGCATTTAACTCAACGTTAAGCTTTAATCGCGCCAAGGCCTTCGTTGCGATCGGGTGCGGTTGAGAAATCGGAAGAGCAGTGTCCCCCAAGAAAGTTTGGACAGGAAGTGAAGGCCGCTTAACAGCCAGGGCCATCACCGCACCGTAAACGGCGCCTGATAAGGTCGCCCCGACGCCACGCCCGCCACCACGGTGCCCACAGGCTTCAAATACACCTTGCCGTCGCGCTTGTTATTGCGCGTATCGACAAACGACACCGCGCCCTCAACGATTTCCATGATCGACAAATCAGCCGGTGCGCCCAGCTGCAAGGTGCCGTGCTTGGGGATGCGGCCAATCACGCGGGCGGGGGCTGCGGTGGCCATGCTGATGACTTCGCCCATGCTAAAGCCCAGGCCGATGAATTTGCTCATCACCCAGGGCAGGTAGGGCATGCCGGGGGTGTTGGCGGAGAAGACGTGCACGTCGCTTGATATGGTGTCGGGCGGGCAGCCTTGCTGGATGGCGGCTTCGGCGATGGTGTAGTCAAAGCTGCCACCGCCGTGGCCGATATCAAACACCACGCCGCGCTTTTTGGCGGCCAGCGCGGCGGGTAGCAGCTTGCCGTCTTGCACGATGTTGGTGCCCATACCGGCATTGTTGGGCGCACCCGAGTAGCAGTGCGTCAGCACGTCGCCGGGGCGCAGCAGGTCGAGGATTTGCGACATCAGCGCCTGATCGGCCACGCCGCCGATGTGGCACATGACTTTGGCGGGCACACTGGACAGCTCGCAGGCTTTGATGGCGCGTTTCAGCGGTTCAATGCCGTGGCGGGCCACCACGTTTTCGCTCATGCGCACCTTCACGCCCAGCACCATGTCGGCGTTCTCGGCCACGGCGCGCGCGGCCAGCTCGGGCACGGCGTAGTCAATGTTGAACAGCTCGGGCACCGGAAAGCCGGCCAGGCCCGCCACGGCGATGTGCACAAAGGCAAACTGCCGCGTGCGCGACGCTGGCACGACAAAGCGGCGAAAGGCCGCAAAGTTATTTGCCCCGCCGTCGCCTGCCGACACTACGGTAGTGGTGCACTGGTGGGCAATCAGCTCGTCGGCGGGGATGCCGATGGCGCTGCCGTAGGGGTAGGTGTGGCAGTGCAGGTCTATCAGGCCGGGGGTCACCAGCTTGCCAGCCGCGTCCATCACACGCTGCGCGCGCTCGGGGGCTATCGTGGCCTCGATCGCTTCGATCTGCCCGTAGCGGATGCCGATGTCGCGCTTGCCAGAGAGGTTTTGGCTCGGGTCCATCACGTTGGCGTTGCGGATCAGCAGGTCAAACTTGTCGTTCGGCCCCATGGCGGCCAGGGCTGCGCCGGGTAGGCTACTTAACGCTGCGAGGGATGCACCTGTGTGCAGGATGTGTCGGCGTGAGAGGGTGTTCATGCGTGTCTCCTTATAGTGAAATCCGCCCCCAAGCCAATAGAATATCGCGGGAGCAGCTATTAAAGATATAGCATCTAAAACCCGCTGTCAAGCTTGAACCGCACCACGGGCGCGCCGGGGGCGTGGCGTTCGCAGCCCAGGCTGAGGTGGCCTGCGCCGATCAGCTGGCACTCGCCGCGGCGCAGCACGACGGGGTTGATTTCGTTGCCCAGGTAGACCCAGGTGCCATAGCTGGAGGCGTCGCTGACGATCCAGTGAGTGCCGCGCCACTGCACGCTGCAGTGCAGGCGCGAGACGCGGTTGTCATGGATATGGATCTGCTGCGCTATGCCAAAGCCGCTGGTGCTCTGCAACGAGCGGCCTAGCTGGGCGCTGCCGTGGGGTGGGTCTAGCGTGATGCTCTGGCGCACATCGCCGCCAGCGCTGGGCGAGAAGACCAGGCTCAGGCGGCGGCTGCCTGCGGCATGCTGCAGCGCGGCGCCCATGACGGTGACTTCGCTGTCAGCCTCTTGCTGCCATTGCACGCTGAACACGTCAGTGGCGTCGGCCTTGCCGCGCAGGAACAGCGGCCCCAGGCTGATCAGCTGCTGGCGCAGCATGCTGGGCAGCGCGTCATAGACCCGCAAGGTGGTGAGGATCTGCGCGCCACCGGCCAGGTCGGCCAGGCGCGCGGCGTTGTTGACGGCTTCGCCAAAACAGTCGCCGTCAATCTCCACCACATCGCCGCTTTCCACGCCCAGCTGCAGCTGTACGACCTGGGGCAGGTCTCCCGGGTGGATGGGCTGGTTTTGCAGCTGCTGTTGGATTACTACGCAGGCGGCTAGCGCATCGGCCTCGTGCTCAAACACCACAAACAAGCCGTCGCCCAGCAGCTTGACGACCCGGCCACGGTAGTCGGTGAATATTTTGCCCACATGGGTGGTTAGCTGGGTGACAAACTGCGAGGCTTTGGCATCGCCCAGGCTTTCAAAGATGCCTGTGCTGTTAACAAGGTCTGCAAATACGACAGTGGTCACGTGCGTGAGCTTTCAGGAGGCGCCAGGCCATTGAAAACCATTGTACGGCCTTGCCCGGGCTTCGCAGCAGCCCTTGGTGCCTAACGTGACTTAATACTATCTGCTACGGGGCAGCCCGCCTGTATGCGGCGGCTGGTGGCGGGGCTTGTGGTGACTCAGGCTATCTGCCGCAGACATCGGTGCTGTTGGGCACACCAAAATACAGCCTGCCGTTGACGGTGGCCGTGGTGCCCAGTGCGGGGTCATTCACGACAGCGTTGTTGAAGTTCACGTATTTCAAAAGTGGCTCCACACTTACCACGCTGGCTGCAGGGTTGATGGCGTTGCCGCCATAGGTGGTGGGCAGGTTGAATCGATCATCAAATATGCTGACATTGGTGACCGCGCCGCCCGCAACCAGAAAATACACCTGGATCTGGTATTTGTTGGCTCCGTTGGTGGCTTTGTCCACCGTGATGGCGCAGTAGGGTTGGTTGCCAGAGGAGGTGTCGCCCGGACGTGATTCGCGGGTGAAGCTTGCGCCTGCAGTGGTGATGGTGCCGTTGGCATACGATGGTGTCGCCAGCGTCAGCACCAGTTGAGAGTCTTGCGGTGTGCTGGGCGCAGGCGCAGGCTGTGCGGGTGCCTGGGCAGCAGGCGCTGCAGTGGCTGCAGGTGCATCACCCCCGCCGCCTCCGCCCCCACAGGCCGCCAGGCTGCCTGCTACTGCCACGGCAAAGAACAAACTGGCCAGCTGGCCGCGCTGGGTGGAAGTGTTGAGAGACGTCATGGTGATCCCCTGTATGCATCGTTTAGTACGATTCATTCTAGGAGTGCACATGCGCCCCGCATATACCCCGTATAGGGTATTCAGAAGCTTGCCCAAGGCGATGGGCGGCTATTTGTGTGAATAACCGCACATATCTCGATGGTGTCTTCAGTCGAGCGTGATCTTGGCGGCCTTGATGGCCTTGGCCCAATACTCGGTTTCGCTGGCCAGCAGCTTGCCCATAGCCTCGGGGCCAAGGTAGCGCACCTCAATGCCCGCCGCGTCGGCGCGGGTTTTGGTCTCAGGCGCTTCCATGGCGCGCTTCACATCAGCGGCCAGCTTGGCAATCACAGGCGCAGGCGTGCCTGTAGGGGCAAACAGGCCCACCCAGGCTTCGAGCTGGAACTTGGGCATGCCTGCTTCGGCCGTGGTGGGCACATCAGGCAGGCCGGGGTGGCGTTTGTCGCCCGTTACGGCAAAGGCCTTGAGCTTGCCTGCCTTGACATGCTGCATGACCGATGGTGGCGTGGTGATAAACACCTGCACCTGGCCGGCCAGCACGTCCTGGATGGCGGGGCCAGAGCCGCGGTAGGGGATGTGTGTGACAAAGCCGCCAATCTGCTGCTTGAAGATCTCGGTGCCGATGTGGGACAGCGAGCCATTGCCCTGGCTGGCGTAGTTGAGCTTGGCGGGGTTCGCTTTGATGTAGCTGGAGAATTCTTTGAGGTTGTTGGCAGGCACGCTGGGATGCGCGGCGATCACATTGGTGGCTACTGTGAGTAGCGCCACGGGCGTGAAGTCTTTGGCGGCCCAGGGCAGATTGGTCATCAGCACCGGGTTGCCCACGTGGTAGGCCGAATACGAGATGAGCAAGGTGTGGCCGTCGGCCTTGGCCTTGGCGACCGTGCCGTAGGCTACGTTGCCACTGCCGCCGCCTTTGTTGTCGATCACCACCGGCTGGCCGATGATGCGCGTGAGCGGCTCGTTAAGCAGCCGCGCTGAGGTGTCTACCAGGCCGCCGGGCGGGTTCGGCACGATCAGGGTGATGGGTTTGCTGGGAAAGCTGTCTTGCGCAGTGGCGCTCAGGCTCCATACCGCCACAGCGGCGATGGTGCATAGTCTCTTCATGGTGTCTCCGTAGTTCTCAGGGTTAGGCAGGTTGCAAGCCATTATTTTATATATAAAAACCAAGCCCAGCCCAATGGAATATCGCGGCAGCAGCTATCAAAAAAGTAGCGAATTGATAGACTAATCTCGTTCTTTCAGCGCATGGGCGGCCCGCTCCAACACCTCTGCCAAGGCGGTAGCGCGCACGGGTTTGCTCAGATAGTCGTCCATGCCAGCGGCCAGGCAGGCTTCGCGGTCACCTTCCATGGCGTTGGCGGTCATCGCAATAACATAAGGCCGAAGCGCTGCGGGGTAGAGCTCTTGCAACGCTTTGGTGGCTTGCAGGCCGTCCATGACCGGCATCTGCACATCCATCAGCACCACCTCAAACGGTTCGGCGTGGGCAAAGGCCTGCGCTATCGCATCCACGGCCTGCTGACCATCGCCTGCAATCTGCACCGTATAGCCCAGGCCTTTCAAAATCAGCGTTGCCACGCGCTGGTTAACCAGATTGTCCTCAGCCAGTAGCAGCCTCAGCGGATGGCGATGACCCAGCAATGGCGATGCAGGCGAGGGCGTTGCGGGGGCAGCAGCTACAGGCGCTAAAGGCGTCAGCAGGCGCGACAGTGTGTCCAGCAGCACAGCGGACTTGGCAGGCTTGCTCAGCGTCTGCACAGCACCCAAATCAGCCACTTTGGGGCCGTGGATGCCCATGGACGTGAGCAGCAGGATCGGCATGTGGGCTGTGTTCACGCGCTTGCGCAGCTGCTCGGCCAGCATGGCCCCGTCCATCACGGGCATTTGCATATCCAGGATGGCCACATCAAACAGCTCGCCTGCATCCACGCAGGCCAAGGCCTGCGCAGCAGACGATGCCGCCTTGGGCTGCATGCCCCAGCGACTGGTCTGCTTGGTCAGTATCATCAGATTGGTGGCGTTGTCGTCCACCAGCAGCACGCGGCGGCCATGCAGATCGATGGATTTTTTGTGGACATACGCGTTCGGCCCTGCGGGCACGGGCAGGCAGGGGATTTCAAACTGGAAGGTCGAACCTTCGCCCAACACCGACTCTACCCAGATGCGCCCGCCCATCATGTTGATCAGGCGTTTGCAGATCGCCAGCCCCAGGCCCGTGCCACCGTAATGGCGTGTGGTCGATGCGTCCACCTGGCTGAACACCTGAAACAGCTTGTCCAGTCGGTCCGCAGGAATGCCAATACCGGTGTCCTTGACCGAGGCATGCAGCAGGCTCTGGCCATCGGCTGACGTGCGCTGCCCCAGGGTGACCACCACCTCGCCTTTGGCGGTGAACTTGATGGCGTTGTTGATCAGGTTCACCAGCACCTGGCGCAGACGCGTGCTGTCGCCAAACACGGCGCGCGGCACATCGGGCTCAATCCAGTAGAGCAGCTCCACGTTCTTGGACGTGGCCGCGCCGACCGTGATGTCCAGCGCGCCTTCCACACATTCGTTGATGTTGACGGGCACATGCTCCAGCTCAAGGTGGCCAGAATCGATCTTGGAAAAGTCCAGAATATCGTTGATCAAGGCCAGCAGTGATTCGCCACTGGTGCTGATGGTGTTGGTAAATTCGCGTTGGGTTTCGTCCAGCGGGGTGTCCAGCAGCAGGTCACACATGCCGATCACCGCGTTCATGGGCGTGCGGATCTCGTGGCTCATATTGGCCAGAAAATCTGCCTTGGCACGGTTGCCTGCCTCGGCAGCGTCTTTGGCCTCCATCAGTGCCATCTGCGCTTCTTTGCGCACGGTAATATCCCTGGCGATACCCAGCAGACCAATCGGCTTGCCTGCGCCATCGCGGATGCTCACCTGGATAACTTCAAAATACTGCCTGCGCCCCGTTTGCTGGTTATCCAGATAATCGTCAAACACCGTAGGCGTGGGAGACGCCATGGCCTGTGCATCGCCTTTCTCGTAGCGGGCCGCTGTCTCGGCACCAAACAGCTGCAGATTGGATTTACCCACAATATCTTCCGGGCGCAGGCCATACTGCTGGGCATGCGATGCATTGGACAGCAGATACACACTGTGGGTGTCGCTGAACCAGATGCTGTCGGGGATGGCATTGATCAGCCCTGTCAGCTGCGCCTGTTTTTCCAGCAGCGCATCCTCGGCCAGCTTGCGGGCATTGATGTCTTCAATAATGCCCTCGTAGTAAAGCACTTTGCCTGTTGCGCTGCGCACCACATGCGCGCTCTCGCTGATCCACACCAGATCGTGCGCATCTTTGTCTGAACCAGGGCGCACGACTTGCGATACGAAATTGGTCACCTGACCCTCTGCCTCCAGCAGGGCTCTGAACTCGGCGCGCCGGCCAGGTTGCACATACCAGTTGTGGCTAGTATCGTTAGCGGCGGCCAGCAGCTGCTCTTCATTGCCAGAGCGATGAAAACGTATGAGTGCCGCATTGGCGCGGGTCATCTGGCCATCGCGGTTGGTGCGATAGGCTGCAACGGGCAGCATTTCAAACAGACTTGTAAAGTCGTCTCTCGAGTGCATGGTCACGGTGTCCTTGTATGCATCAACCAGTGTGGAACTTCAACAGATGATACGTGGTGTGGGCTGTTACAAGTCACCGCATCCATGATTTAGTATAAAAACCGGGCTCAGCCCAATAGAATATCGCGGGAGCAGCTATAAAAAAAATAGCTGCCAGATCATCCTTGCGGGATCATCTGGCAGCCGGTGCAGGGCTAGGGCAGGCCCTGAAAATTGTGTAGCCTTACGCATGCAGCGCAGGCTAGGGTTCCTGTGGCCTGGGCATTACAGCTTGGGCAAAATCACCTTGTCGATCACATGGATCACGCCGTTTTTGTTGAGCACGTCGGTTTTGATAATCGCGCTCTTGCGGCTGGCCTGGTCGGTGATCTTGAACATTGCATCTACGGTGAAGGTATCGCCTTGCACCGTCTTGATTGCAGTGCCCACAGGCACATCGGCTTTAAGCACCAGGGCCGGGACAACGTGGTAGGTCAACACTTTGACCAGCAGATCTTTGTTGGCCAGCAAATCGGCTTTGCTGATTTTCAGCTCGGCCAGCAGGCTGGCAAAAGCGTCGTTGGTGGGCGCAAACACGGTGAACGGGCCGGGGCCAGAGAGGGTTTCGGTCAGGCCTGCGGCCACCACGGCCTCCACCAGGATGCTGAACTCAGGCGCCAGTGCCACGGCGGTCTGCACGATGTTTTTGTCTGCAGGCAGGATCACTTTGTTGATCAGGTGCACCACGCCGTTTTTGGCCAGGATGTCGGTTGCCGTGATTTCTGAAGTGCGGTTGCGGCCATCGGTAATGATGACTTTGCTGCCCACGGCGTCGATCTTGAAGAAGTCCTTACCCTCAAGCAGCGGGTCAATCGGCTTGCCCAGAGGGATGTCGGCCTTTTTCACCACCGCGCCCAGCACATGGTATTGCAGCACGGCGCGCACCAGGTCTTTGTTGGCAGGAACCAGCAGGTCTTTGGCAGTTTTGCCTGCGCCCAGCAGTTCTGCAGCCAGTGCATCAAACGCATCGTTGGTGGGTGCAAATACGGTGTAGGTACCTTTTTTGCTCAGCAGCTTGACCAGGTCCTTGTCGTTGCTGGCAAAGCCCAGTGCAGCGACCAGGCTGGACAGCTGGGGTGTTTTCTGTGCCACCGCCACGATCGACTTGCCCAGCATCGGCTTGGGCGGCATCAGGATGCAGTCGATGATGTGCACGATGCCGTTGCCGGTGAACAGGTCTTTGAGCGTGACTTTGCAGACCCGGCCCTGGCCATCGGTGATGGTCAGCACGCCATTGGCGATCGTGATGTTGATCGTGGCGCTGATGTCCAGGCTGGTGGACATGGATTTGTTCATGCTCATGCTGGATTTGACCGCCTGGCCCACCAGCATGTGGTTTTTGATGATGTCGCGTACATCGTCTTTGTATTCGTCTGTCAGCAGGTCTTTGCCCTTTTTGCCGGGGCCGATCATTTCTTCGGCCAGCTTGTCAAAAGCCGCGTTGCTCGGGGCAAACATGGTCATCTCGCCTGATGCCTCCATCTGAGGCATCAGCTTGTCGTCACTGCCCTCGTCGACAAACTGCACCGCTGCTTTCAGCGTAGACAGGTCTTGCTGGGTGGACACGGTTTGCGCTACGGTGCTGTCTGCTGCTGGAGCACTGGCCGGCGCGGCACTGTCGCCCCCGCCGCCACCGCAAGCTGCCAAGAGTGAGGCGGTGCCTAACACCGCGACCCATTTCAGAAAAGTTTGTTGCATATTAATCTCCGGATGTGTCTGCATGGGCCACGGTTGCATTGAAGTTGTGAGCCTGGCAAACGGTGGATGAAACCCTCCGCGGATCGAAATATACGCTAAAGTATAAATAAATACTAATTAGTAATTAAAAAAGTTAACAAGTTACTTTTCGATTCATACAGTCATCTTTTTGTCATGGGCGCATGCAGCACTCTTTGCCTTTGGCATGCTCTTTGCCTTGCATCTTGGATACAAGTTTGGATGCTCAAAGATGGTGCAAAGCACAATTTCGGACCAAGGCAGTGAGGTGGCAGCACATTTTGCGGCGGCTAAAGCACCAGGCTTGGCGCCGCAAGCCTGGATCACTCACTTGGCAAAACCCCTGCCAGGTGCAGCACAGGGTCCACTCGCGGGCCTGAGCTTTGCGGTCAAAGACAATATGGATGTCCTGAAGCTGCCTACCACCGCAGCCTGCCCCGCCTACAGCTTCACGCCCGCAGCGCATGCTGCTGTGGTGCACAAACTGCTCAATGCCGGTGCATCGCTGCATGGCAAAACCAATCTGGACCAATTTGCCTGTGGGCTCAACGGCACGCGCTCGCCCTATGGTGCCGTGCCCAATGCTTTCTCCAAGGCGCATGTATCAGGCGGCTCCAGCTCGGGGTCGGCCTATGTGGTGGCTACGGGTCAGGTGGACTTTGCGCTGGGTACGGACACAGCGGGCTCGGGCCGGGTACCCGCAGGGCTGAACAATATCGTGGGTCTCAAGCCCTCCAAAGGCCTGATCAGTGCGCGCGGCGTGGTGCCTGCAGCGCAAAGCGTTGATTGCGTGTCCATTTTTGCCCTCACGGTGGCAACAGCGGCCAGTGTGTTGCAGGCGGCCATGGGCTATGACCCGCAAGACCCGTTTTCGCGCCAGCTCAGTCTGGCAACGACAGCCTGGCCCAAACAGTTTCGCTTTGGCGTGCCGTCCACGCTGCAGTTCTTTGGTGACGATCTGGCGCAGGCTGCTTTCGCGCAGGCCGTGCAGCGGCTGCGTGATATGGGCGGCGTGCAGGTCAGCGTGGACTTTGCGCCTTTGGCAGGCGCTGCCGCGCTGCTGTATGAAAGTGCGTTGGTGGCAGAGCGCTATGCGGCGATACGCGAATTTTTTGATGCACATGAGGACAACATCGTCGAGCCAGTACGGAGCATTCTGGCGGGCGGCCGGAGCTACAGCGCTGCCGATCTGTACGAGGCGCAGCTTAAGTTACGCGCTTTTGCACAACGTGCCGCACCCATGTGGGACGCCATGGATGTACTGCTGGTGCCCACCGCGCCCACGCACTACACGATAGCCGACATGCAAGCAGACCCGGTGGCACTTAACCGCAACCTGGGCGCTTACACCAATTTTGTCAACCTGCTGGACTATGCCGCCATATCGGTGCCCAGCAGCCTGCGTGCCGATGGGCTGCCCTTTGGTATCACGCTGATCGGCCCCTGCGGCAGTGACTGGCAACTGGCCGATCTGGGCCAACGCTATCACCATGCCACAGGGCTGACACAGGGCGCGACAGGGCAATCACTGCCAGATCCTGTGCCGATGGCCGGACTCAAGCCCTCCAGCACAGTAACCGTGGCTGTGGTGGGTGCCCATCTGTCGGGTATGCCATTGAACTGGCAGTTGACCGAACGCGGAGCCACGATGGTGGCACAAACCTTCACGGCGCCCGACTACCGTTTTTACGCGCTCAAGGGCACCACGCCAGCCAAACCCGGGCTGCTGCGTGTAGAGCCTGGTGGCGGCACAGCGATTGCCGTTGAGCTCTGGCAGATGCCGATGGACTGCTATGGCTCCTTCGTCGCACTCATTGCTGCGCCCTTGGGTATTGGCACTCTGAAGCTCGCTGATGGCAGCACTGTGCAGGGCTTTCTGTGCGAGCCGCAGGCCCTGACGGATGCCACAGATATTTCGCATTTTGGCGGCTGGCGCGCCTATCTTCAATCCCTCCCATCCACGGTTTCAATCTAAAGGACCCACCATGACCACACGTCGCACCCTCGTCAAAAGTGCAGCCACCCTCGCAGGCCTTGGCACACTCGGTGCACCAGCACTGCTGCGCGCCCAGACCGGCGCAAAAATCCGTATTGGCTACTGGCCGATCGCTGCCGGACTGCCGTTCTACGCTGCCGTGGAACTGGGCTATTTCAAGGAAGCCGGCTTGAACGTGGAGGTGCTCAAGTTCGCGGGGGCGCAGCAGATCATGGAAGGCATGCTGGCCGACCGCTGCGATGGCAGTGCCAACGGCACAGGTTCTGGCAATCTGGCGATTGGCGAAATCGCCTCGCCCGGCACTTTCAAGATTTTCTGTTCCAACCCCAGCAATGTGAAAAATGTGCTGGACGAGGTCATCGTGCCCACCGCAAGCACCGTCAAGACCATGGCCGACCTGAAGGGCAAGCGCGTAGGCTCAGGCCCTGGCATCCAGAACATGACGCTGGCGAGAACCATTCTGGAGCGCGGTGGTGCCGTTGGCGCCACGGTGGTGGAACTGCCGATTGGCCAGCACGTCGCTGCTTTGGCGGCAGGCCAGCTTGATGCCTGCTACACCCTGGAGCCCACGGGCACCATCGGCCGTCTGAACGGCACGACGCGCGTGCTGGAAGCGGGCGTGATTTCGCGCTATGTGCTGGGCGACCCCAATGCGCCATGGTTCGGGGGTTCAGCCTCGCTCACCTCCGCTTTCATCAAGAAAAACCCGGAAGAAACCAAAAAATTTATCGCCGCCTACGGCAAAGGTGTGGCCTATGTGCGCACCAAGTCGGCAGAGGCGCGCCAGTATCTCAAGGGCTATACCGCCATCGAAGGCCCACTGACCAGTGAGGTGCCTCTGGCGGCCTACACCATGTACAACGAATTCACACCCGCCGACATTGCCCACTTCCAGAAATTCTTTGACCTGTTCAGCGAGAAAGGCATCTTTACCTCACGCTTGATGGTCGACTCGATGCTGTACAAGGGATGAGCGGCATGGACAACACCACCGCAGCCGTGCAGTCAGCCGCGCCGCATGTGGCCTCTGCGAGCAAGCCTTGGTCGCCTCCCGCGTCGCAGGGCGCGACGGGGGTGCCGCGCCCATCGCAGTGGGGCAAGGCCTTGCCTTTCGTCGGGCCTGTGCTGCTGTTTATCCTGTGGGATCTGTCGGTGCGCTTTGGCTTTATCAAACCGATACTTTTGCCACCGCCTGCAGACGCTCTGAGCGCCCTGCTCAGCGGGCTGGCCGGCGGGCCTTTGCTCAAGGATTTTCTGGTGACCGTATGGCGCACAGTGCAGGCGTTCATGATTGCAGCGGTGGTCGGTATGCCATTGGGCGTGCTGCTGGGTAGCAACGAAAAAGCCTACCGCAGCGTGGAGTTTTTGATTGACTTTTTTCGCTCCACACCATCATCAGCATTGATTCCGCTGTTCCTGATGATTTTCGGTATCTCGGATGTCAACAAGGTGGCTATTGCGGCATTTGGCGCTTTTCTGATTGTGGTGTTCAACAGTGCCTACGGCGTCATCAACGCGCGCAAGCAGCGCGTGATGGCCGCCAAAGTGATGGGCGCTTCCAACTGGCAGGTATTCAAGGATGTGCTGATCTGGGAAAGCCTGCAGCCCAGTATCGTAGGCCTGCGCTCTGCCGTCTCCATGGCGCTGGTGATCGTCATCGTGGCCGAGATGTTCATTGGCGCTGACAGCGGGCTGGGCAACCGCATCATCAACTCACAGCAAGTGATGAATGTAAAAGACATGTATGCCTCCATCCTGGCGGCCGGAGCATTGGGTTATGCGCTCAACACGCTGTTTCTGCTGGCCGAACGCCGCATCGTGCACTGGAGTGGCAGATGACCGAAGTTCTGAACGCACCTGTCGTGGCTGATGTGCCTGTGCCGAAGTTCCAGCCTGGCCCGGCTGGCACGCACATCACTATCCGCGGCCTGACCAAATATTTTGCAGGCTGGCCGCTGTATGAAAATTTTGACCTGAACATTCCCAAGAACAAGATCGTTTCGGTGTTTGGGCCGAACGGTTGCGGCAAGAGCACGCTGATCAACATGATTGCAGGCTTGGTGCCGATCGACTCGGGTGAAATCCTGTTTGATGGCAAGAGCCTCAAGGACACCAAGATCGGCTACGTCTTTCAGAACTACCGCGAGGCGCTGTTCCCCTGGATGCGCACCATCGACAACATCGCCTATCCGCTCAAACTGGAAGGCCAGTCCAAGGCCCATGTGGATCGCCGCATGGCGGAACTGGTGGCGTCGTTTGATGTGAAGTTTGACCTGAACCGCTATCCTTACGAGCTCTCGGGTGGCCAACAGCAGACGGCCTCCATCATGCGGGCGCTAGCACCCAGGCCCGAGGTTCTGTTTCTGGATGAACCTTTCTCCGCGCTGGACTATGAGATGACACTCTTCATCCGCGAAAAGCTGCAGGAAGTGTTTATGCACACGGGCACGACCATGTTGCTGGTATCGCACGATCTGGAAGAGGCGGTCTATCTCGCCGACGAAGTGCTGCTGCTCACCAAGCGGCCCACCAAGGTGGCTGAAATTCTGCGCTACGACGATGCGAGGCCACGCACCGTGGAGACTCTCTCCATGCCCAGTTTCATCAGCACTAAAAAGCGCAGTCTTGATATCTTCCAGCAGGAGGTGCGCAGATGACAGAGCAGGACGCCCTGGCGTATGTGAAGGCCAGTGCACAGCTGCAAGGCCTGCCGCTGGATGAAGATCGGGTTAAAGCCGTAGCGGTGCATCTGCTGCGCTCGGCGCATCTGGCCAGCCTGCTGGACAACACGCCGCTGTCGCCTGAGCACGAGCTGGCTGAAATATACAAGAGCGCAGCCTTTCCGGCCGATGGGTATGGTGATGTAAAGCCATGAATAACACCGCAACAACGCTGGAAACCATGAAAGGCTTCGAGCTGGCCCAGGCTATCGCAGCTGGCGATGTGGGCGCGCGCGAAGTGCTTGAAGTGAGCATTGCACGCATTGAGGCTACTGATGCCAGCGTCAATGCATTTACCCAAAAGAGCTATCTACGCGCCCGTCAGGAGGCTGATGCTGTCGATGCACAGCGCGAACGCGGCGAGCCGCTGGGCCCATTGGCTGGCGTGCCCTATGCTGTCAAAAACCTGTTCGATGTGCAGGGCGAGGTCACACTGGCAGGCTCCAAAGTCAACCGCAGCCATGCTGCAGCGGCGCAAGACGCTTTTCTGATTGCGCGCATGAAGGCCGCTGGCGCAGTGTTGGTGGGCTCGCTCAACATGGACGAATACGCCTACGGCTTTACCACCGAAAACACCCATTACGGCCCCTGTCACAATCCGCACGACCTGACGCGCATTGCAGGCGGCTCATCCGGAGGTTCGGCTGCGGCTGTTGCAGCCTCTCAGGTGCCCATCACACTGGGCTCTGACACCAATGGTTCGATCCGGGTGCCGTCATCCCTGTGTGGTGTGTGGGGGCTCAAGCCCACATTCGGCAGGCTGTCGCGACGCGGCAGCTACCCGTTTGTGCACAGCATTGACCATCTCGGACCGTTGGCTGATTCGGTGCAAAGCCTGGCCTTGGCTTATGACATGCTGCAAAGCCCTGATGCGATGGACCCCGGTTGCCACGCGCTTCGCGTGCAGCCCACTGCCAGCAGCCTACCGCTGGGCGCCCAGGGCCTGCGCATCGGTGTGCTGGGTGGCTATTTTCATGACAACGCCACAACCCCTGCGCGTGAGGCGACCATGCTGGCAGCAAAAACGCTGGGTGCATCGGATCTGGTGGATTGGCCTGATGCCTCACTGGGGCGTGCTGCGGCATTCATCATCACTGCCAGTGAAGGCGGCAGCCTGCATCTGGCTGATCTTCGCGTTAGCCCGGAAGACTTTGAGCCCTTGTCGGTGGACCGCTTTATCTCGGGTGCCCTGCAGCCTGCTTCGTGGTATCTGCGTGCGCAGCGCTTTCGCCGTGTCTACCGCGATCGTGTCAATGCGCTCTTCAAGCACTGGGATGTACTGCTGGCACCTGCAACCCCGGTGAGCGCACCGCCCATAGGGACCGAGTGGCTCGATATCAACGGCGCGCAGCAGCCCTGCAGGCCCTCCATGGGCTTGCTGACCCAACCGATCTCGTTTGCAGGCTGCCCTGTGGTGGCTGCGCCGATGTGGCCTGCGGGCACTGAAGGCATGCCTATCGGCGTGCAGATCATTGCGGCGCCGTGGCGTGAAGATCTGGTCTTGCGCGTCGCGCAGGTACTTCAGAACGCTGGGGTGGCACATCTGCAGCCGGTCAATTTTTGAATGTGAGCAATCGACATGGACATCAATCTTCCTGACGTTCTGGCAGAAGTGGAGCAGGCCTGCAGCCGCTATGAACGCGCCTTGGTGAGCAACGACGTTGCTGTGCTGGATGAATTGTTCTGGGATAGCCCGTTGACCCTGCGCTACGGGGTGAGTGAAAACCTGTATGGCTATGACGCTATCTGCGACTTTCGTGCAGGTCGCCCCGCCGTGGGCTTGGCGCGAGCCGTGTTGAAGACGGTGATTACGACCTATGGGCGGGATTTCGCCACCGCCAACCTGGAGTTTCAGCGGGTTGGCAGCAGCAAAACAGGCCGTCAGAGCCAAACCTGGGTGCGCACCCCAGCAGGCTGGCGCGTGGTGGCCGCGCATGTGAGCCTGCTGGATATTTGAATCGACCCGGCACACTTTATGCATACCTTCTTGTATTCAAAATACGCAGGTTTTTGCCTGCACCGTTTTGAAGCGTTTTCATTGTTAACCCTCACCCTCGATGACTACCCTATCGGAGAAAACCATGAGCCTGAGCCATTTGAACCGTCGCGACTCCCTTAAATCCCTGGCTGCGTTATCGGCTGCTGGCACATTAGGTGCCTGGAGCGAACATGCGCACGCGCAAAAACCCATGACCGTAGGCGTCATCTATGTGAGCCCGCGCGATGACTACGGCTACAACCAAGCCCAGGCCCAGGCCGCCGCTGAACTCAAGAAGATGCCAGGCATCAAGTTGGTGGAAGAAGAGAACGTACCCGAAACCGCCGTCGTCCAGAAGACCATGACGGGCATGATCGCGCAGGATGGTGCCTCCCTGCTGTTCCCCACCTCGTTTGGCTATTTCGATCCGCACATGCTGGCGATTGCAGCCAAGTATCCGGCGGCACGTTTTGCCCATTGCGGCGGTATGTGGACCGACGGCAAGCACCCCAAGAATACGGGCAGCTATTTTGGCTACATTGACGAATGTCAATACCTCAATGGCGTGATTGCCGGGCACATGAGCAAGAGTGGCAAGATCGGCTTTGTGGCGGCCAAGCCCATTCCGCAAGTGCTGCGCAACATCAATGCGTACCTGATGGGTGCGCGCTCGGTCAAGCCCGGCATCACCTGCAACGTGATCTTCACGGGTGATTGGTCCATGGCCGTGAAAGAAGCCGAGGCCACCAACAGCTTGGCTGACCAGGGCTGCGATGTGTTCACCATGCATGTGGACGGCCCCAAGGTGGTTGTCGAGACTGCGGCCAAGCGCGGCAAAATGGTGTGTGGCTATCACGCTTCGCAGGCCAAGCTGGCACCCAATGCCTACCTGACAGGTGCTGAATGGAATTGGCTCACGGCATACACCACTTTGGTGGACGCTGCCCGCAGCGGCAAACCACACCCTAACTTCATACGCGGTGGATTGAAAGAGGGCTACGTCAAGATGTCGGCCTACGGGCCCATGGTGGCGGACGCTGCTAAGAAAGACGCAGATGCTGTCAAGGCGAAGATGGTGGCGGGCAGCTTTGACATTTTCAAGGGGCCACTCAAAGACAACAAAGGCAAGGAGATCATTCCTGCTGGCAAGTCACTCAAACAGACCGACCTGACGCTGGAAGGCATGAACTATCTCGTCGAAGGCGTCATCGGAAGTATTTGACCCTTGTGGCCTGCCCGCTTCGGGTGACTGGCTTTTATCTGTTCCAGGAGGGTGCGAGCCCTCCAATTACCTACTGCCCATAACATGCGCAACGTGGTCAATGACATTGCCCTGCCAGTGTTTGCCATATTGGCAGCATTGCTGGTGTTTGGTGGTCTCGTTGCGCTGGCGGGCGTCAATCCGCTGCAGGTATGGGTGCTGCTCTTCAAGGGTGCGTTTGGTGACTGGTTCTCCTGGCAAAACACCTTGCAGCGCGCCGCACCATTGATGCTCACCGCGTTGTGCGTTGCTCTGCCCGCACGCGCAGGCCTCGTCATCATTGGTGGCGAGGGTGCTCTGGTGTTGGGCGGATTGGCCTGTGCAGCCTTGCCATATCTGCTGCCCCTGCCTGCGAATATGCTGGGCACATGGGTAGTATGTATCGCAGGCGCACTCGCAGGTGCACTTTGGGTGGGCTTTTCGGGATGGCTGCGCCAATACCGCGGCGTCAATGAGACGATCAGCAGCCTGCTGCTTGCCTACATAGCGATTGGTCTGTTCAAGCACCTGGTGGAAGGTGTTTTGCGCGATCCATCGAGCTTGAACAAGCCCTCCACCTTTGCTTTGCCTGAGGGCATGCGCATCGGTGGCATCATGGGTTCTGATGTGCATTGGGGTTTGGTGTGTGGGGTGTTGGCCTGCGTAGGTCTGGGTCTGTGGCTGCGCTGGACCGCATCGGGGTTTTCAGTTCGCGTTGTCGGTGGCAATCTGCGTACGGCCCAGCTGGTGGGCTTGCCAGCCTCCAAGTTGATTGTGCTGGCATGTGCTCTGGGTGGTGCCTGTGCAGGCCTGGCGGGTGCCGTGGAGGTGGCCGCAGTGCATACCAGCGCCAATGCCTCGCTGATTGCGGCCTACGGTTATGCGGGCATTCTGGTGTCATTCATTGCGCGTCACAACCCGATGGCGATCATTCCGGTGGCCATTGTGTTTGGTGGGTTTGGTGCCGCAGGTAGTTTATTGCAGCGTCGCCTTGGGCTGCCCGATGCGTCAGTGCTGGTGTTGCAAGGCATCGCTTTTGTGCTGATCTTGGCCAGTGAAGCCTTGCGTGATGTGGACTGGAGGACCGTCGGCAAGCGCCTGAGCCGTTTGCGCCCGCCTGAACCCGACCCGGTGTTGGCACCATGACAGCTGACCAGTGGATTGCACTGATGGCGGGCATCGTTGGTGGTGCGCTGCGGGTGGGTGTACCGTTCCTGTTCGTGAGTCTGGGTGAATGCTTGACTGAAAAATCCGGGCGTATCAACCTGGGGCTGGAAGGCGTGCTGGTGCTGTCTGCCATGTGCGCCTTCGGTGGTGCCTACCTCAGTGGGTCGCCCTGGGTGGGCGTGCTGGCGGGTGCGGTGGCGGGTGGCATATTGGCGGCCCTGCATGGCCTGTTGTGTTCGCTGCCACGCGTGAACGATGTGGCAACTGGCATTGCGCTGATGCTGCTGGGCACAGGGCTGGCCTTTTATTTCGGCAAGCCCCTGATCCAGCCCCAGGCACCGCAGATCCCGGCCATTGAATTGGGGCTGTGGAGTAGTTCTTCTGCCGTGCGCTCGGCACTGCAGGTCAATGCGCTGCTGCCTTTGGGTCTGCTGCTGGCCGCAGTGCTGTGGTGGGGCTTCAAACATACCCGCTATGGATTGCTGGTGCGCATGGCCGGCGACTCGGCCAATGCGGCACGCGCATTGGGCTATTCCGTCGGTGGCATCCGCCTGCTGGCCACCACGCTGGGCGGCATGATTGCCGGGCTGGGTGGGGCCTCGCTCAGCCTGTTTTATCCGGGCAGCTGGAACGAAGGCATCTCCAGCGGTCAGGGCTTGATCGCCGTAGCGCTGGTGATTTTTGCCAGATGGAGTCCCTTGCGCTGCATTGGCGCTGCGGCCCTGTTTGGTGGTGCAGGGGCGATCGGTCCGGCCTTGCAGTCGGCGGGTATCAGCTGGGGCTACCACCTGTTTAACACCGTGCCCTATGTGCTCACCTTGTTGATTCTGGTGCTGACCTGCAAGAGGGGCAGCGTGGCGCAGGGCAGCCCAGGCGAATTGTCATCCACACGATAGAAAGCGAACACATCATGAGCGGTCTCGGCGGTCTGAACAAATCAAAACACGGCGTAGTGATGGGTCTGGTCCAACTGCAACTGCCGGTGGTGCAAACCCCGGCTGATTTGGCCAGGCAAACACAACGCATTTGCGACCTGGTGGCCAAGGCGCGACGCAATCAGGGCACGATGGACTTGGTCGTTTTTCCTGAGTATTCGCTACATGGCCTGAGCATGGACACCAACCCGGACATCATGTGTTCGCTGGACGGCCGTGAAGTGGCGGCGTTCAAGCAGGCCTGCATCGACAACCATATCTGGGGCTGTTTCTCGATCATGGAGTTCAACCCCGGCGGCAACCCATACAACAGTGGCCTGATCATTGACGACACAGGTGCCATCCGTCTCTATTACCGCAAGCTGCATCCCTGGGTGCCGGTGGAGCCTTGGGAGCCGGGCAACCTGGGCGTGCCGGTGTGTGATGGCCCCAACGGCAGCCGCATTGCGCTGATCATTTGCCACGATGGTATGTTCCCCGAAATGGCACGCGAAGCAGCCTACAAAGGCGCGGAGATCATTATCCGCACTGCTGGCTACACCGCACCAATCCGGCATGCCTGGCAGATCACCAACCAGGCCAACGCGTTCTGCAACCTGGCCTGCACCGCCAATGTGTGCATGTGCGGCAGCGACGGCACGTTCGACTCGATGGGCGAAGGCATGTTCTGCAATTTCGACGGCACAGTGATGGTGCAGGGCGGCGGGCGGCCTGATGAAATCATCACCGCCGAATTGCGGCCGGACCTGGTGCGGGAGGCGCGCAGCGGCTGGGGCGTGGAAAACAATATCTACCAGCTCTACCACCGTGGCTATGTGGCAGTAAAAGGGGGGGCACAGGATTGTCCCTACACCTACATGCAGGACATGGTCGCAGGCCGCTACAAGCTGCCGTGGAGTGTGCAGGTGACCGACGGCACTTCATGCGGCTTCGCGCCGCCCAGCCGCAGCTATGTGGGTCCGCAGGCCCATCCCCTGGTGCCCGACGCGATGCCCGTGCCGATGAAGAAAGTCGCCTGAGGCCGCTCACCATGCCACGCCCAATACAAGCCAATCCCTATGCCTGGCCCTGGAACGGTGATCTGCGCCCGGACAACACGGCACTTGTCGTCATCGATATGCAGATTGACTTTTGCGGTGCAGGTGGCTATGTGGACAAAATGGGCTATGACATCTCGCTCACGCGGGCGCCTATTGCGCCGCTCAAGACCCTGATGGCCGCCATGCGCAGCGCGGGCTACGCGCTTATACATACCCGCGAGGGGCACCGCCCCGATCTGACAGACCTGCCTGCCAACAAACGCTGGCGATCCCAGCAAATTGGCACCCATGGCATTGGCATCGGTGACGTTGGCCCGTGTGGCCGTATCCTCGTGCGGGGCGAGCCTGGTTGGGAGATCATTCCTGAGTTGGCGCCACTGCCGGGCGAAGTGGTGATTGATAAACCAGGCAAAGGCTCCTTCTATGCGACCGATCTGGAACTGGTTTTGCGTACGCGGGGCATTGACAACCTGATTCTGACTGGCATCACCACCGACGTGTGCGTGCACACCACCATGCGCGACGCCAATGACAGGGGCTTCGAGTGCCTGCTGCTGTCTGACTGCACCGCTGCGACCGAGCAGGGCAACCACGACGCTGCACTCAAGATGATCACGATGCAGGGCGGTGTGTTTGGGGCGCATGCCACGTCGCTTGCCGTACTTGAGGCTATCGCGTGAGTATGTCCCAGCTCATCCCGCCGCGAAAGAGCGCAACCGGAGCACTCGCGCTGGAGACCTATGGCCTGACCAAGCGTTTCGGCAGCTTCACCGCCATGGACCAGGTGAGCCTGAGGATTGCGCCTGGCACAGTGCATGCACTGCTCGGTGAGAATGGTGCAGGCAAGAGCACACTGGTCAAGTGCATTGCGGGTTTTCAGCAGGCCGAAGAAGGCAGCATCATGATTGATGGGCACGAGCAGGATATAGCCAACCCGGTGGTTGCACGTGCCCTGGGTATTGGCATGGTGTACCAGCATTTCACCCTGGCACCGGGCATGACGGTGGCAGAGAACCTTTTGCTGGCAGCGGACAGGGTCCCCAAGCTGATCGACTGGAAAAAGAAACGCGCTGAGCTTGAGTCTTTCCTCGCCACCACGCCATTCAGCCTGAATCTGGATGCCTGCCCTGAGGAACTGGCGGCAGGCGAAAAGCAAAAGCTTGAACTTCTGAAACAGCTTTTCCTCAAGCCGCGCCTGCTGATTCTGGATGAACCCACATCGGTGCTCACACCGCAGGAAGCCGACGAGGTGCTGGGCCACGTACGCGAGTTTGCCCGCAGCGGTCAATGCACAGTGATCATCATCACCCACAAATTCCGTGAGGTGATGGCCTATGCAGATGCCGTCACTGTACTGCGCCGTGGCAAAGCCGTGCACCACTGCATGGTCAACGCTACTACGCCCATCATGCTGGCCCAGGCCATGATGGGCGAGGCCAGCGCCGTTATGGCCGCAACAGGCCATGCTGCGGATAGTTCATCGTCCACAGCAACGGAAGGTCCATTGAAATCCATGCACTCAGATAGCAAGGAAGGAGCCAAAAACTCCCCCACTGTGTTGCAGATCAAAGGTCTTACCGCCTTGGGAGATCGCGGCATGCTGGCGGTGCGTGGCGTGGATTTCTTTGTGCAGTCAGGCGAAATTCTGGGTATAGCAGGCGTGTCAGGCAACGGGCAACGCGAGCTGATGGAGGCGCTGGTGGGACAGCGTGCACGCCTGTCTGGGCAGGTCAACGTGATGGGAGAGCCGTACTCTGCTACGCGTGAAGAAAACCACCGGCTCAAAGTGCGCAGCCTGCCCGAAGAACCTTTGCGCAACGCCTGTGTGAGCGACCTGAGCGTGGCCGAAAACATGGCGCTGAGGGATTTTGACCAAGCACCATTGCAGCAGGGCGGCGTGCTGCGCTTTCCTTTGTGGCGCAGCCGTGCGCGGCAATGGATTGCAGAGTACGGTATCAAGACACAAGGAGAGCGCGCGCCGATCCGCAGTCTTTCGGGCGGCAATGTGCAGCGCAGCGTGCTGGCGCGCGAGCTGGCGGGTGACATCAATGTGCTGATAGCGGCGAATCCAGTATTCGGACTGGATTTTGCAGCGGTACGGGAGATTCACGCCCGGCTGCGTGAGGTGCGTGCCCGTGGCGCGGGTGTGCTGCTGATCAGCGAGGACCTGGACGAACTGCTGGAACTGGCGGACCGCATTATCGTCATGAGCGAGGGGCGTATGGTGTTTGAAGTCAGCGCAGCACAGGCCGACAGGCATGTACTGGGGGCACACATGGGGGGAGGCAACCATTGACATGAAAATCGATGCCAAGCCATTTGCTTTCGAGTTTGCGTTGCACAGCACTGCGCTGGTCATCATCGACATGCAACGCGACTTTATCGAGCCAGGCGGTTTTGGCCAGACGCTGGGTAACGATGTGTCGCTGCTCTCGGCCATCGTGCCCACTTGCCGGGCGGTACTGGTAGCTTGGCGCAAGGCGGGTGGGCTGGTCGTCCATACCCGTGAAGCACACGATGCCCAATTGAGCAATTGCCCGCCTGCCAAGCGCAACCGCGGCAACCCCAGCCTGCGCATTGGCGATGTAGGCTCGATGGGGCGCATCCTGGTGGCCGGTGAGCCCGGCAATCAGATCATTGCAGCGCTGGCACCTGTGGTTGGTGAAATCGTGATCGATAAGCCAGGCAAGGGTGCGTTTTACGCCACGGCTTTGCATGATATGTTGCAACAGCATGGCATGACCCATTTGCTGTTCATGGGCGTGACCACTGAAGTCTGTGTGCAGACCAGCATGCGCGAGGCCAATGACCGCGGCTATGACAGCCTGCTGCTGACGGACTGTACCGAGAGCTATTTCCCCCAATTCAAGGCGCAAACCATCGAGATGGTGCATGCGCAGGGCGGCATTGTGGGCTGGACTGCAGCGAGCACGGGCCTGCTGCAAGTATTGGACTGACAGGGTTCACCACCACTCTGATAGAGTTTCAACCCATGCATACCGTCATCTCCCGTCCGATCCTGGGAACCGATACCTTAGCCCACCGCTCCCGCGCCGATGAGGTGTATGAACAGCTCAAGCGCGATGTGGGTGAGTTCAAGCTCGTGCCGGGCGACCGCTTCACCGAAACCGAAATCAGTGAGCGGCTGGGCGTATCACGTACGCCAGTGCGTCAGGCGCTTTTCCGACTTCAGCAGGAGGGCTACGTCGAAGTGCTGTTTCGCAGCGGTTGGCGCGTATTGCCGTTTGACTTCGATCAGTTCGAACAGCTCTATGACCTGCGCATGGTGCTGGAAACCACCGCCGTGCACCGCCTGTGCGAAGACGGCTTGCATCACGCAGGCACGGTGGATCGTGCGCTGCTGGGCGAGCTGGCGTCCATCTGGCTGGTGCCGGCAGCGCAACGCAGTGCAGACACGGTGCAGGTGAGCCAATGGGATGAAGCTTTTCATTGCACGCTGGTTGCTGCAGCTGGCAATCTGGAGATGGCGCGGGTGCACCAGGACGTGACAGACCGCATCCGCATCATCAGGCGGCTTGACTTTACCAAGCAGGCGCGCATCGACGCCACTTACGAGGAACACGCCAAAATCCTCAGGGCGATTCAGCGCAAGCGCGGCGACCAGGCCGCCATGCTGCTGCACGCCCATATTGAGACCAGTCAGATGGAGGTGAGAAAAATCACCTTGCACCAGGTGCACATGGCGCGTCAGGCAGGCGGACAAGGCTCTATCGGATAGCTGGCCTCGCCATCGCGGCAGCGATTTACCATAGCGCGAGGAGCTTATCGATAAAAGCTTGGTCTGCAACGCTCTGCCGCAGCCTTCACACCGGCCGCTGAAAGTCTTTTCGCGCTGACTCTACCTGTTTGCGGTGCTGACAACCCTCCAGATGGTCATTGACCAAGCCCATGGACTGCATGAAGGCGTACATGGTGGTGGGGCCAACAAAGCCCATGCCCAGCTTTTTGAACGCCTTGCTCAGGGCCAGGGATTCGTCCGATTGGGTCAGGCGGCTGGCAACAGCGGGGGTGATTTTGGCAGGCCGGGTTTTGGCAGCGGGCTCATGCGCCCACACCAGGCGTGCCAGAGCGCCGGGGCCTTGGCGGTCGATCAGGTCGCATACAGACTGCGCGTTGCGGATGGCTGAGACGATTTTGCCGCGGTGGCGGATGATGCCCGGGTCCAGCACGAGGCGTTCAATGTCCTGGTCTGTGAAGCGGGCCACCTTTTCAAAGTCAAAGCCCATGAACACCTGGCGAAAATGATCGCGCTTGCGCAGGATGGTGATCCAGCTCAAGCCCGACTGAAAACCCTCCAGCACGATTTTTTCGAACAGTCGGGTTTCGTTGGCCACAGGCATGCCCCATTCATGGTCATGGTAGTGGATGTAGTCGGCAAACGCATCGCCTTGGCCGCACCACGAGCAGCGGTGATGGTCATCATGGAGGTGGTGAATGAGGCTCAGGGGCATAGACTGTCCTTCCAGATCAATGGCCATGATGGTAACGCTGAAAAAAGTGTGAAGCCCACCGATAGGCCGGATTCTGTGCATTGGCCTGTCTTGCAACAGGCCAATGTGACCGCCATTCCTCTGGGCCGCAGCTCACGCTGACGGCTCGGTGCTACCTACCCGCACACTCAGCGGGACCGCCTCAAAGTGTGCCTATTTGGTATTGCTGCGCGTAGAGATTGCCCGTTTCACCCCAACTTAATGGGCTCGTCTCTGTTGCTCTGATCCTCACCTCACGGTGGGGAGCCGTTAACTCCTACGCTGCCCTATGCAGTCCGGACCTTCCTCCAGTGCCAGGTTTCCCAGGCGGCACCAGCGGCGGTCTAGTGGGCTTCACCGTCGGATTATCGCTGCATTGGCTGCAAGTTTGTCACAGAGCGCCATGGCACTAATACCGGTTTGGCAGATTTTGTCGTGTTTTTACCAGTTGGAGGCTGTCAGTGCGGGCATCATTGCGGATTGTCGTGCCCACCGGGCGCGCGGCTGCGGTCTGTCCGCGCCCTATCCAAAGCTATTGTTATGTCCCATCCCACTTTCTGTTTGGTGGCCGACGCATCCTGCGATCTGCCTTTTGAAATGCTCTCACATCCGCAGTTGCGTCTACTGCCGGTGAATGTTTTTGTTGACGACAAGCACATCGTAGATCGGCGCGAGCCTGCGGCAACGCAGCAGTTTTTCCGCGAGTCGCTGCATTCGTCCAAGGCGGTGCATGGACGCTCAGAGCCCATGACCACGGAAGAGATGGTGGCTGCATTCAACACGCAGCTGGCGCTTAACTACGACCAGATGCTGGGCGTATTTGTTGCTTCCTCGCGCAGCGCCATCTTCCAGCGCGCCAGGATGGCAGTGGCCACAGCGCGGCGGGAGTCGTTTGCCCTGCGCGCGCGCGCTGGCAAAGTCGAAGTGTTGCAGGCAGATTGCGTGGACAGCCAGGCCTTTTTCGCTGGCTATGGCGCGCAGGTGATGGATTTGATGGACTGGGTGGACAAGGGCGCAGGCATTGCCGATGTGATCAACCGCCAGCGCCAGACCGTGGCGCAGACCTATGCCTACATGGCTCCTGGCGAGGTGAGCTACATTCTGGAGCGCGCGGCGCTGAAGGGCGAAAAGTCGGTCAGCGCACTGGCAGGCTTTGCGGCCAAAGTCCTGTCCATCACCCCGATTTTGCGTGGCCATATGGGGCAGACCGAGCCGGTAGGTCGCAAGCTGGGCAAGCTCAAGGCGCGCGAGGCCGTGGTGGAGATGGGCTTGCGCATGATCAAAAAGGACCTGCTGCTGTCACGCCATATGTGCTTTTCCTACAGCGGCGCGCTCAAAAGCATCGAACGCATGGAAAGCTTCAAGCAGCTCAAGGAATTCGCACAGGAGAAGGGTGTTCTGGTGCACTTGACCCAGATGTCCATGACCGGCTCGGTCAACGTAGGGCCTGGCGCGCTGGTGGTGGGCGTGCTGGCCAAGCCCCATGTGGCGGACGATCTGCTGTAAGCCAAATATCACGCAGCCATACAAAAAGCCCGCATGCTGCGGGCTTTTTGCTTGCAGTGGATAGCGCTTATTTCTGGAAATTCTGCAGTGCTGCGATGCGCTCTTCCATCGGGGGGTGGGTGCTGAACAGCTTGCCCAGACCGCCCGCAATGCCCATGGCGGCCATGCTCTTGGGCAGCTCGCCAGGTGCCAGGCCGCCCAGGCGTGCCAGGGCAGCTTGCATGGAGCGGGGCTGGCCCATCATGGTGGCGGCACCAGCGTCGGCGCGGAACTCGCGCTGGCGGCTGAACCAGGCCACGATCATGGCAGCTACAAAGCCCAGCAAGATGTCCATCACGATGGTGGTGACGTAGTAGCCAATGCCGGGGCCGTCGTTGCTGTTTTTCAGGATAACCTTGTCGACAAAATAGCCCACGATGCGCGAGAGGAACACGACAAAGGTGTTCATGACGCCCTGAATGAGGGTCATCGTCACCATGTCGCCGTTGGCGATGTGGGCCACTTCGTGACCAATCACAGCTTCCACCTCTTCTTTGGTCATGCTTTGCAGCAGGCCGGTAGACACGGCGACCAGTGAGGAGTTCTTGAACGCGCCGGTGGCAAACGCATTGGGCTCGCCTTCATAGATGGCCACTTCGGGCATGCCGATCTGTGCCCGGTCAGCAAACTTGCGCACGGTCTCCACGATCCAGACTTCGTCCTGGGTCTGCGGCTGTTCGATCACGCGCGCGCCCGTGCTCCATTTGGCCATGGGTTTGGAGATCAGCAGCGAGATGAACGCGCCTGTAAAGCCGATGACCAGCGAATACAGCATCAAGGTGGTGACATTGAGCCCGCCAGGGCCCATGAAGCGGTTCAGCCCCAGCAGGCTGGTGACCAGGCCTAACACCACCATGACGGCGAGGTTGGTTGCAAGAAACAAGAAAATGCGTTTCATAGAAAAATCAGTAAACAGCCCACGAAGGTGCGCCGATGCGCCAAATGGTAGGGTCAAATGGGCGGAAATCAAGTGCGCAGGGGCTCTGTCCTAGATTTTTTAGGGTTTTGGCAGCCTGAAAACCTGTGAATCCTGGTAAAACTGAGGACTTTGGTTGTCAGCACACCACCCTGGCACGCCCATGATGGGCAGGGGGATAAAAGGCTTGGGCACCAGGGTCTGCGCGCTCAGTTGACTGGCCAGGGCCTGGTCCAGACTGGGTAGATGGTCCCCATCAGCGCACTGGTGCACCACCACGACATGCGCGGTAATCGATTTATAGGGCGACACCAGTTTTTCCAGCAAGGCGTGACCCAAGAGCACGGGCTGCCCGGGCACCCACTGCGCGCGCAGGTCAATGCATGCGCGCTGCCACTGCTTGGCACGCAAGGCCTCCAGCACAGGCCCATCGGAGTGCGCGGGCACGGCCCAGAGTGCAGCGTTCTCGTCCAGCACCGTAAGCGCATCGCGCAGCGGCCCGCGGGTGGTCTGCACGCCGCTGGCGCTGATCTGCTGGGCTTGCAGTTGGTTGAGGCGCCGTTTGGTGTGGGGAAACACGGTCCACACCAGGCCGTTGAAAAAATCGTGCAGGTTATCGCGCGTGGGCACCTGCTGGGTGTCAAAAATAAACGCTTCGTAGGCCACGCCCTCGGGCAGCGCCGCCTGCGGCACGCAGGGCAAGGGCGGGTGCTCGGCATTCAGGGCCTGGGCCACACTGTGCCCCGACAGCACGCGCTGCGCCACACGCTGGCCCACAGCGCGCCACGGCTGCCACCACGGCGCAGACCAGTCAATGCGCTGCAGCTGGCTGCACAACTCGGTGGTATCAGAGAGGCTATTTGCTATATTTTTAATAGCTGCTCCCGCGATATTCTAAAGGGCTAGAGGGCGATTTATATCTAAAAAAGGCAGACAAACCACTACACCAGACGCCATGCCAGCGTCTCTCCTGCGCGCAGGGGCTTGACCGTGGCGTCCCCAAACGGCAAGGTCTCAGGCACAGTCCAGCTCTCTTTGCGCAAGGTGATGCTGCCCTGGTTGCGTGGCAGCCCGTAGAAGTCTGCGCCATGGAAACTGGCAAAACCCTCCAGCCGGTCAAGCTTGCCCACGGCGTCAAACGCTTCGGCGTACAGCTCGATGGCGCTGAGTGCCGTGTAGCAGCCTGCACAGCCGCTGGCATGCTCCTTGAGGTGGGCCGGGTGTGGGGCGCTGTCGGTGCCCAGGAAAAACTTGGCGTTGCCGCTGGTGGCTGCCTTGACCAGGGCCACGCGGTGGGTTTCACGCTTGAGCACCGGCAGGCAGTAGTAATGGGGCCGGATGCCGCCTGTGAAAATGGCGTTGCGGTTGTACAGCAGGTGGTGTGCAGTGATGGTGGCTGCGGTGAACTTGTCGGCATCGCGCACATAATGCGCCGCATCCAGCGTGGTGATGTGTTCAAACACAATTTTCAGTTCGGGGAAGTCCTTGCGCAGCGGAATCAGCTTGGTATCGATAAATACCGCTTCACGGTCAAACAGGTCAATCTCGCTGTCTGTCACCTCGCCATGCACCAGCAGCAGCATGCCAGCTTTTTGCATGGCCTCCAGGGTCTTGTAGGTTTTACGCATATCGGTGACGCCCGCATCGCTGTTGGTCGTGGCACCTGCGGGATACAGCTTGGCCGCCACTACCCCAGCGTCTTTGGCGCGTGCAATTTCATCGGCGGCCAGGTTGTCGGTCAAATACAGTGTCATCAAAGGCTCAAACTGCACCCCCGCAGGCACGGCTGCCTGGATGCGTGCCTTGTAAGCCAGTGCCTGCGCGGCGGTGCTGCAAGGGGGCTTCAGATTGGGCATGATGATGGCCCGGCCAAACTGCGCTGCCGTATGCGGCACTACCGAATGCAATACCGCACCATCACGCACATGCAGATGCCAGTCGTCGGGGCGGGTGATGGTGAGCTCTTTGGGGGTGGTTTGTGCGGTCATAGCGTGTATTGTCCCAAAACTGAAGCTCAAATTTTGACCTTATCGCTTTTGGACCGAATTATCATGCTGTATGCATTCTTTACAGGCGGTGCACTCATTGTTTTGTACGGGAGCTGGCCGATGGCGTACTCAGCTCCGCGGCTGTCCCCCGGGGCGGCCTAGGGCCGCCACCTCCTCCTTGATGCCGCTGCGCTGAGTACACCATCGACCAGCTCTTGCGAAGCGGCGGGCGATCCACCGCCGAATATCGTTCACTAATTTTTCCTGCTCACGTAGCGAGTGCTCTTCCATCCTGCCCGCCTGCCCGCCTCGCTGCCCCGGCGCTGGGTGTGAACGGCGCAGCGGCATCAAGGAGGAGGCCGAAGGCCGGGGGACAGCCGCGGAGCTGTTTACACCCAGTGCCGGGGCGTACCCAACCCAGAAGCCGGCAGCAAACTTGGTCAGTGCTGCAGAATCTTTGATAGAAAATCTTTGGTCCGTGTCTGGCGATTCTCTGGATGGTTGAAGAACTCGTCCTTGTTGCAGTCTTCCAGAATATGGCCGCCCACATCGATAAAGATCACACGGTTGGCGACCTTGCGGGCAAAGGCCATCTCGTGGGTTACCACCATCATGGTCATGCCTTCGTGCGCAAGCTTGACCATCACGTCCAGCACCTCGCCGACCATTTCCGGGTCCAGTGCCGAAGTGGGCTCGTCAAACAGCATCACGATGGGATCCATGGACAGAGCCCTGGCAATCGCTACGCGTTGTTGTTGACCACCTGAGAGTTGGCCGGGGAATTTGTCTTTGTGAGCCATCAAGCCGACGCGGTCGAGCATTTTCAGGCCGCGCGTTTTGGCTTCATCGGGCGTGCGTCCCAATACCTTGATTTGCGCAATCGTCAGGTTTTCGGTCACGCTCAGATGGGGAAACAGCTCAAAGTGCTGGAACACCATGCCCACCTTGGAGCGTAGCTTGGGCAGATCGGTTTTGGCGTCGTGGATTGCGATGCCGTCCACCCAGATTTCGCCTTGTTGAATGGGCTCCAGGGCATTGACGGTTTTGATCAGGGTGGATTTGCCTGAGCCTGAAGGGCCGCAGACCACAACGACTTCACCTTTGTTGATTTTGGTGGAGCAATTGTTAAGCACTTGCACCTTGCCGTACCACTTTGATGCGTTTTTGATTTCAATCATGGTTGTTCTCCAATGTGTCAGTTGTGATCAGCGAATGATCTGGATTTTTTGTTGCAGTTTGCGCACAGCGAATGAAAGCGCCAGGCACATCAGGAAATACACCACTGCGGCCAGCAGATACGCTTCGACAGGGCGGCCATAGTTTTTGCCCGCTGTCTCAAAACCCTTGAGCATGTCGTACGCGCCAATGGCATAGACCAGCGAGGTGTCCTGAAACAGAATGATGGTCTGCGTAAGGAACACGGGCAGCATGTTGCGGAAAGCCTGCGGGAGGATAACTATGCGCATGTTCTGTCCGTAAGTCATGCCCACGGCTTGTCCGGCATGAATTTGCCCGCGTGGAATCGACTGGATGCCAGCACGCACAATCTCTGAGAAATACGCCGCTTCAAAAGCAATGAAGGTGATGATGGCGCTCATTTCCGCGCCCAGCGGCCTGCCAATCGCAAATGGAATCAGCAGGAAAAACCAGAGCAGTACCATCACCAGGGGGATGGAACGCATGGTGTTCACATAGGCAGCTGCAGGAATGTCCAGCCAAGGTTTGCCTGACAGGCGCATCAGCGCTAAAAATGTGCCCAACACAATGCCGCCGATCGTGGCGACCACTGTGAGCCAGAGGCTGAAAATCAAGCCTTTGGTGACGAAGGGGCCGATAACGCTCCAGTCGAAGAAGCTGAGGTCTAAATTGCCCATCTCAATGCCCTCCGCCCATGCCGCCCGCAGCGACAAAGCCAGGTACGCGGGTTTTCTTTTCAATAAACCCCATGACGCGATTGACGCTGAATGCCGATATGGCGTAAAGCAGCGTTACGGCCAAATACATTTGCACTGGCTGCGAGGTTTCTTCGCCGGATTGGCGGGCAAAGAAGGTCAGCTCGGCAATCGACACAGCAAAAGCCACCGATGAGTTTTTGATAATGTTCATGGACTCAGAGGTCAGCGGTGGTATCACGATACGCAGTGCCATGGGCAGCAGTACATAGCGGTAGGTTTGTGGTGTGGTAAAGCCCACAGCCATCGCGGCGTAGCGCTGGCCTCGCGGCAGCGCCTGAATGCCTGAGCGCACCTGCTCGCTCACACGCGCAGAGGTGAAAAAGCCCAGTGCCAGCACTACCAGCACTACCGAAGGCACCGTTTTAAGCGCCGGGAAAATCGCCGGGATCACAAAATACCAAAGAAAGATCTGCACCAAAAGTGGGATATTGCGAAACAGCTCGGTCCAGGCATTGCCCAAGCGTACCAGCCACGGCGAATTGGGCAGTGTACGCAGGGTGCCCATAAGCAGGCCCATGCATAAAGCAACGATCAGCGCGAACGCCGACACTGTCAGTGTCCAGCCCCAGGCGGACAAAATCCAGTTGAGGTAGGTTTGGTCGCCGCCTTTGCCGAAGCAGCCAGCGATGATATCGCCTGATGTGGTCTCTTTGCAGAAAGTCTGCCAATCCCAAGCCATAGTCTCTCCTCGTTATAGATGTTCGATATTCCAGATACAAGCATTTGTATCACGCCAGCTCAAAAAACAAAAGCCACGCAATGAAAAAAACCCCGCCGCAGCTGGCCGCATACGGCAGGGTTTGCAAGAACTGCGCCTGAATTACTTCTTGGCGTAGTCTTCCATGGGTTTATCGTTCAGATTGGCCCAAGCGGTCTTGGTGCTTTCCGACACGGGCAGACCCACACGGGTGTTCTTTGGAGGAATTGGCTGCACGAACCACTTGTCCCACAGCTTGGCCATGTCGCCCGACTTGACCATGCCTGCGATGGTGTCGTTGCCCAGTTTCTTCAAGGCGGCATCGTCTTTGCGGATCATGATGGCAATGGGCTCTACAGACAGCACTTCGCCCACAATTTTGAAGTCAGCAGGGGTCTTGGACGAGGCAATGTTGCCAGCCAAAATGGCGCCATCCATCACAAAGGCATCTGCACGGCCGGTTTCCAGTAGCAGGAAGCTGTCAGCATGGTCTTTGCCAAACACTTCCTTGAAATCCACGCCCGTAGCGCGCTCGTTCTTGCGCAGGGTTTGCACCGAGGTGGTGCCTGTCGTGGTTGCGACGTTTTTGCCATTGAGCTGGGCAATGCTGGTGATGCCTGAGTTGGCCTTCACAGCGATACGAACTTCTTCCACAAAGGTGGTGTTCAGAAAGCTGACGTCTTTCTGGCGTGTAGCGTTATTGGTGGTGGAGCCGCACTCGATGTCCACCGTGCCATTTTGCACGAGAGGAATGCGGTTCTGCGAGGTCACCGTCTGGTATTTGACTTCCAGTTTTTTGCCGACAGCTTTTTCTACGTCTGCAATGATGCGTTGACACACTTCCACATGGAAGCCGGTGAACTTGCCATCACCCAGGGTGTACGAAAGCGCGCCCGAAGACTCGCGCACGCCCATGGTGATAGCGCCAGAGGCCTTGACCTTGTCCAGAGTGGATGCGGTTTGTGCGAAGGCGCTGCCGGTGGTTGCAGCCAATACGGCTAAAGCGATCAATTGCTTTTTCATAATTTCTCCAGAAAATAAAGCATAAGAGGAATAAAACTAAACACTAACTATTCAACAACGAGATTTTAGTTTTTGCAGCTTGCGGGTATACCCGCGAAACAGTGGCTTAACTATGCAGTTAGTGCATAAATAGCAAACGGATTGTATCGAGCCGATGGGTACCAGCCCAAGGTTTAAGGCACGATGTCGGTAGGGTATTTCCAGAAATCACGTAGCAAGTAGCTAGTTGGAAGCGCAAGGTTAGTGTTTTTGGGCGGGATGTTCTGATTGAACCATTTGTCATAGATTGGATAGATCTCGCGGCTGTTGATCAACCGCCGCATCTCGGTATCCACAAGCTTTTTGAATTCAGGATCACTTTTCGGCAGCATGATGGCCAGGGGCTCAATGGTCAGAAATTTACCCACAACCTTCAGTGATTTTGGGTCTGGACGCGTTGCTGCCAAGCTGTAGAGAATGACATCATCCGTCATGTAAGCGGCAACCTGGCCTTTTTCCAGGAGGTCTACCGCCTGCGCATGATCAGCAACCTCGGTGAGCTTCAGCCCCATCAGGCGTTCTTTATTGGCAGTGTCCACGGCTTTCTGGGCGGTGCTGCCTTTGGTTACAGCAATCGTCTGATCGCGCAGTTCTTCGATGCGTTCAGCTTTGTTATTGGCTTTGACCAGCATACGTACACCGGTAATAAAATGCGGTACGGTGAAAGCCACTTTTTCACGGCGTTCTTTGGTATTGGTCGTACCACCACACTCCATATCGGCCTTGCCTAGCGCAATGGTGTCAATCCGATTGGCCGGGGTAACAGCCAGAAATTGGGTTGGCACGTTTTTAACGCCCAATTGGGCGCCCACCGCTTGTGCCAGTTTCATGCACAGATCAATGGCGTAACCAACGGGTTTTTTATCAGCGTCGTAATAAGAAAATGGTATTGAACCTTCGCGATGGGCGATGACCAGTTTGCCACCCGATTTGATGCGGTCAAGCACTGGGCCACTTTGCGCCCAGGCTGCGCTGCACAACAAGCTTCCCGCCAATGTCAAACAGGCCAGCTTACCAAGAGAGTTGATAGTCATAGTTATTCCATACAAAGTACGAAATAATTATCGGTAAATCACAGGCTATACACCAGAGAATTTACAACGCAAAGGTCAAATAGATGCCAATCTGACGCAATTACGCACCCAGACGCAAGGGCTGGGTCAGCTTGTTGGGCACCAGCAAGGCCTCCAGCTGGCTGCGTGTCATGATGCCCAGGCTTTCCGCCGCCTCAGCAATCGGCATGCCTGTGGCAATGGCGGTTTTGGCAATGAGTGCGGATTTTTCATAGCCGATGATCGGGTTGAGTGCAGTGACCAGCGTGACCGACTCGCGCACGCGCTTGGCCAGCAGCTCGCGATTGGCCTCAATGCCTGCCACGCAATTGTGTTGCAGCGTCAGGCACGCCTGGCTCAGGTGCGAAATGCTTTTGAACAGGCTCCAGCCCATGATGGGTTCAAAGGCATTGAGCTGCAGCTGCCCGGCCTCGGAAGCCATGGTGACCGTGATGTCGTTGCCAATCACCTCAAACGCTACCTGGTTCATCACCTCGGGGATCACCGGATTGACCTTGCCGGGCATGATGGAAGAGCCTGCCTGGCGCGCAGGCAGCTTGATGTCGCCAAAGCCCGCCTGCGGGCCACTGGAGAGCAGGCGCAGGTCGTTGCAGATTTTGCTGAGCTTGCAGGCAATGCGCTTGAGCACGCCCGAAAGCTGCACAAACGCGCCCGTGTCCTGGGTGGCCTCAATCAGGTTGGGCGATTTGACGACGGGAATGGCGCTTTCTTCGGCGAGGAATTTGCAGGCCAGCTCGGCGTAGCCTGCGGGTGCGTTGATGCCGGTGCCAATGGCTGTCGCCCCCAGATTGATTTCCTCGATCAGGCTACGCGCCTCGCGCAAACGCGCCTCGTCTTCACCAATCATGACGGCATAGGTCAAAAACTCCTGGCCCAGGGTCATGGGCACGGCGTCCTGCAGCTGGGTGCGGCCGATCTTGAGAATGTCCTTGAACTCCAGCGCCTTGGCCTCAAAGCCTGAGCGCAGGATAGCCATGGAGCCGAGCAGGCGCTCGATGCCAGTCCACAGCGCAATGCGCACGGCAGTGGGGTAGACGTCGTTGGTGCTTTGCGAGGCGTTGACATGGTCGTTCGGGTGCAGCACGTCGTAGCGGCCTTTCTCATGGCCCAGCTTTTCCAGCGCGATATTGGCCAGCACTTCATTGGCATTCATATTGGTGGAGGTGCCTGCTCCGCCCTGGATCACATCGACGACAAACTCGCTCAGGTGATGGCCCTCGATCAGCTCGTTGCAGGCCAGGATGATGGCGGCGGCGCGTTTGCGGTCCAGTGCGCCCAGGTCGGCATTGGCGCGGGTAGCGGCTTTTTTGACCAGGCCAAAGGCGCGGATCAGATCAGGCATGGCCGAGATGGCTGTGCCGGAGATGGGGAAGTTTTCTACCGCGCGGGCGGTGTGAACGCCCCAGTAGGCCTGGGCAGGAATTTGCTTTTCGCCCAAAAAATCATGTTCAGTCCGGAAAGTGGCCGTATGGTCTGCGCTCATGGTGTTGCCCTGAAGTTTTACACTGGGCGAACTGTAGTGCGCAGCAGGCAGAAAAGCTAATGCTGTTTGGCAGCTAAACTATGCATTTTTTTTATTCCTAGACAAATATGCAAGGAGTGCATAAAGTTTTCCAAGGGATTTCCCTTGGATTTGGCGCTCAGGCGCTGCGTTTTTTGCTCGCCTGGGTGCTGTCTGCCAGATAGTCCCACAGGGTCAGTGCGGTGCGCTTGGTGGCGCGCTCGTTGTGCGCTTTGCCAGTATCTTTGACCACAGGTTTTTCGCGGTAGGCGCGAATTTCCATGGACATCTCCAGCCCCGCGCCCGCCAAGGCCAGCTTTTTGGCGCGCAGCTCTTTTTTCACCGCGCTTTGCGGCAAAAACGCAATGCCATGGCCCTCCAGCGCCATCACCTTGAGGCCTTCGGCCATATCGGTTTCGTAGACGCGGTCCAGATGGTTGGGCGTGGGGGCTTCTTTGAGGATCAAGTCCACGACGCGGCCCAGATAGGCGCCGGGCGCGTAGCCCAGGTATGGCAGTGGTGATGCAGGCCGCCCCGGCAGCGCAAATATAGGCGCACCCTGGGCATCGGCCTGCGCATAGGGGGCGATGGTCTCGGTGCCCAGCACGACATATTCGTAGCGCTCGGGGTCCAGCTGAAAGGGCTGGGACGGATGGTGATAGGCGATCAGCACGTCGCAGCTGGCTTCGACCAGGCGCAGCACGGCGTCATGCACATTCAGCGCGATCAGGCGGCTTTTGATCGGGCCAAAACGCTCGCGCAGGGTGGACACCCAGGACGGAAAAAACGTAAAGGCCAGGGTGTGCGGCACGGCAAACTCGATCACGTCCTGCCCTGCCGAGGCGTGGCCGCGCAGCATGGCGCGGGTGGATTGCAGGCTTTGCAGCATCTCCAGCGCCTGACTGTACAGCGTCTCGCCTGCGGGGGTGAGGCGGGTGGGGTAGCTGCTGCGGTCTACCAGATCGGTGCCTGCCCAGGATTCGAGCGACTGGATGCGCCGCGAAAACGCCGGTTGCGTGACGTGGCGCAGCTGCGCCGAGCGGCTGAAACTGCGGGTTTCAGACAGACTGATGAAATCTTCAAGCCATTTGGTTTCCATGACCCTCATTATCAACGCGCCGGATGGAAAAACCAAGATGAAGTAAATGCTATTATTTTAATAGCTGCTCCCGCGATATTTTAAAGGGCTGCAGGCCTAAAACACTTACAAATCACGGGTGCTGACCCTGCGCTGCGGGCTGGCACTGGCAGACAAGGCGCTGCCTGTTGCGCCGATGGCGCATGGTCAGGAGACGATGTAGGCGGCAGCACCAGTCGACAGCAGGGTGCCGTCCGCAGCCAGAAACTCCATGCGGGTGCTGGCCACGCGTGAGCCCAGGCGCAGCACCTGGGCTCGCATGGTAAATATCTCGCCGATGGCAGGGCGCAGGTAGTCAATACGCAGGTCGATGGTGCCGAGTTTGTTGAAACGTTCCAGGCGCTTGGCAATCGGCTCGTCGATATGGCGTGCGCCCATGGCTGCCATCACGGCGTGGCCGCCAATGGTGTCCAGGCTGGCGCTGATCACGCCGCCGTGCACGCGGTTGTAGGCGTAGTGGCCAACCAGCTCAGGGCGCATGTGGATAGTGGCAGTCACCTCAGTGGCGCTGGTGGCCAGGGCTTTGAGGCCCAGGGTGCGGTTGAAAACCACTTTGTTTTCAAAAATATCGACAATGGCGGCGATAAATTCAGGCTCTAGCGTGACCAGGCTGGGGTCGGTTTTTTTAATCATCAGACTTTGGAAAAATCGGGTTTGCGCTTTTCCATGAACGCACCGAACGCCTCGCGCGCCGCAGGCTCGCGCAGCATGCGGCCAAAACTGGCGCCTTCTTCGGTCATCACCTGGGCGACCAGACTGCCCTGGTTTTTCTTCATCAGGCGTTTGGTTTCGATCAGCGAAGACAGGGGCTTGGCCGCCAGCTTGCGGGCGACTGCCTGGGCGTAGTTATTGGTCTCTGTAGGTGGCACCACGCGGTTGACCAAGCCCACTTCCAGCGCGGCTTCGGCCATGAACGGCTCGCCCAGCAGCAGTGCCTCGGCAGCGCGGTGGTAGCCCAGCATCTGCGGCACCAGCAGGCTGGAGGCGGCCTCGGGGCACAGGCCCAGGTTCACAAATGGCATCGAGAAAGCGGCGTTGTCGCCTGCATACACCAGATCGCAGTGAAACAGCAAAGTGGTGCCAATGCCCACCGCCGGGCCGCTGACCGCAGCCACAATGGGCTTGGCGAAACTGGCGATGCCGTGCAAAAACCTGAACACGGGGCTGTCCTGGCCAGCAGGCGGGTTGTTCAGAAAATCGGCAATGTCATTGCCTGCGCTGAAAATCGTCTCGTGCCCCTGAAACACCACCACCCGCGTGGCGTCGTCGCCCTGCGCAGCAGCCAGGGCATCGGCCATGGCCTGGTACATCGCGGTGGTGATGGAGTTCTTTTTGTCCACGCGGTTCAGAGTGATGGTGCATATGCCGCTGTCGTGGTGAATCAGGATGTCGCTCATAGAGGTATTGTATTCAGGCCCTGAGGGCGGTTTTGACAAATTCGATGCGGTCCTGGCCCCAGAACATCTGCTCGCCGACAAAAAACGTCGGTGCGCCAAACACGCCACGCTCTACAGCACGCATCGTTACCGACTTTAGCTGGTCTTTGACGGTCTGCTCATTGGCCATAGCCACCAAGGCGACAGGGTCAAAGCCAGCTTGGGCCAGTACAGCGCCCACCACGGCGGGTTCGTTCATGTTCTGCGCGTCAACCCAGATAGCCTGGTAGATGGCGTCCATATAGGTCTGCAACTGCGCATCGCTGCGCATCTGCAGCGCGGTGGCACCGCGCATCAGCGTGGTAGTGATGATGGGAAAGTGCGGGTTCATGTTGAGCGGCACGCCATAGCCATCGGCAAAACGCTTCATGTCGGTATAGACATAGCGGCCTTTGGCAGGCACGCTCATCGGTGAGGCATTGCCCGTGGCCTGGAACACACCGCCCAGCAGCATGGGCAGCAGGTTGACGCTTGCGCCAGTGTCTGCGCAGATCTTGGGTAGCTGGGTGTGGGCCAGGTACGAAGCCAGGCTGCCAAAGTCGAAGTAAAAATCAAAGGTTTTTGCCATGGCAGGGTCTCCGGTGGATGCCTAGAATTTTTCCATGTAAGGACGCAGGTCCAGCTCATGGGTCCACGCATCGCGCGGCTGCTGGTGCAGCATCCAGTAGGCATCGGCGATGTGATCGGGGTTGACGATGCCGTCCTGATCCTTCAGGGCGTAGCGCTGAGGGAATTGGGTGCGGATGAATTCGGTGTCAATGGCACCGTCGATGATGGTGTGCGCCACATGCACACCCATGGGACCCAACTCGCGCGCCATGCTCTGGGCCAGCGCCCGCAGCGCCATCTTGCCGCCAGAAAAGCCCGCAAAATGCGCGCTGCCGCGCAGCGAGGCCGTAGCGCCCGTGAAGATGATGGTGCCTTGATGTGGAACCCCTGTAGTGGAGTCCGCTGACTGCGGCGCGCGCGCCACCATGCGTTTGGCTACCTCGCGGCCGATCAAAAACCCCGCCAGGCAGGCCATCTCCCACATCTTGGTGTAGCGGCGTGCCGTCTCGGTGAGGATGCTGCTCGGTGAGTTGGCGCCGATGTTGAACACCAGCACCTGGATCGGTGCAATCTCGCGCTCGATCTGGTCGACCAGTGCGATCACTTCTTCTTCCACCCGTGCGTCGCTGCCAAAAGCGTGGCATGTGCCACCCGCAGCCTCAATCTGTTGCTTGAGAGGCTGCAATTTCTCCAGGCTGCGCCGTGTGACGCAAGCAATATAGCCCTCGCGCGCAAAGCGCCTTGCCACGGCGCCTCCGGTGGCATCGCCTGCACCAATCACCAGACATGCCCCTTTATGTGTCATCGAAGGTTTTCCTTGCGGGGCTATCGGTGTGAGTGTGTGCTGCTAGGGCTTTATACGCGCTCGAAAATCCCTGCTGCGCCTTGCCCCATGCCGACGCACATCGTCACCATGCCGTATTTGAGCTGGTTGCGTTGCAGTGCATGTACGACAGTGGCCGCGCGGATCGCGCCAGTAGCACCCAGTGGGTGGCCCAGGGCAATCGCGCCGCCCATGGGGTTGACCTTGGCAGGGTTCAGGCCCAGTGTGTTGATGACGGCCAGCGACTGCGCAGCAAAGGCTTCGTTCAGTTCAAACCAGTCAATATCGTCCTGCTTCAAACCAGCGTATTTCAGCGCAGCAGGAATCGCCTCGATCGGGCCGATACCCATGATGTGCGGGGGCACACCGCGGCTGGCGTAGCTGCTGAATTTGGCCAGCGGCTTGAGGTTGAAGCGCTTGAGCGCGGCCTCGCTGACCAGAATCAACGCACCCGCGCCGTCCGATGTCTGCGAACTGTTGCCTGCGGTGACCGAGCCGCGTGCAGAGAACACGGCTTTGAGTTTGGCCAGACCTTCCACGGTAGTGTCAGGGCGTGCGCCTTCGTCCAGATTGACGCTGCGGGTTTGGGTGCTGACTTCGGCGGTGCTCAGGTCCACGCTGCGCTCGGTCACTTCCACGGCCGTCATCTCGTTGGCGAAGTGGCCTGCTTTCATCGCGGCCAGTGCCTTCATGTGCGAGGCGTAGGCAAACTCGTCCTGCGCCTGTCGGCTGATCTTCCACTGCGTGGCCACTTTTTCTGCCGTCAGGCCCATGCCGTAGGCGATGCCGTAGTTGTCTACATTGTCCGTGTCAGCAAAAATGCTGGGCGACAGATTGGGCGAGTTGCCCATCATCGGCACCATGCTCATGCTCTCAGTGCCTGCGGCAATCATCACATCGGCCTCGCCCACGCGGATGCGGTCGGCGGCCATCTGCACGGCGCTGATGCCTGAGGCACAAAAACGGTTGACGGTGATGCCGCCCACGCTCTTGGGCAAGCCTGCCAGTACCGCGCCCACGCGGGCGACGTTCAGGCCCTGTTGCGCTTCGGGAATGGCGCAACCGCAGATCACGTCTTCAATCGTTGCCGGGTCCAGGCCAGGCACTTGCGCCAGCGCGCTGCGCAGCACGGCTGCCAGCAGATCATCCGGGCGCGTGTTGCGGAAAAAGCCTTTGTGCGAGCGGCCGATGGGCGTGCGCGTAGCGGCAACGATATAGGCTTCTTGAACTTGTTGGGCCATGGTGGTATTCCTTTAAACCTGGTGAGGGGTTTTGTTTAACTTGATCAATGAATTTATGCCGCGCTGGGGGCGGCAACTTTGGCAGGGCGCTTGGAGGGAATCCAGGCCCAGATAAATTCGCATTCGACAGGCTGGTTGCCTGATTCATCAGTAACCACGACAGCGACCGTAACTTCGCCCTTGTCAGTGCTGTGTATCAAGGCGCGCTGCTCAGGGGTCAGCGTGGCCACGGCGCGCATGGCACCCATGCCGCGCTTTTTGAACTGCACCCGCATGTCTTTGACCACAGGCACGCAATCGTCACGCACATTCATGCCCATCACCATGCCGGTCGCGGTTTCGGCAGCCAATGTGGTGGCCACGGCGTGCACGCCTTCGATATGGTTTTGCACCTTGCGGCGATTGGCCACGGAGATGACGACTTGCTCAGGCGACATGACTTCATAGTGCAGCTTGGAGGTGCCGGTGTAGGGCACGGCACGTCCCAGCAGCACGGACTGGAACCAGGGGCGAAAGTACGCGGGTACTTCGTTCAGTCGGCTCAGCTGGCGTTGCAGGCGGTTGGGGGGTGTAGTTTGCATGGGGAATGGGGAGCTGATCAGTTGAGGACAGAGCAACGGGGCGCTGCGCGCTGGCCGTTGGTCTGTCCCGCAAGGTTATTAGTTTCTCACCGGCTTGCCCGTAGACAGCATGCCCATGATGCGCTCCTGCGTTTTGGCCATGGTCAGCAGGCTGGTGAAGGCCTGGCGCTCCAGGGTCATCAGGTAGTCTTCGGTCACCAGGGTACCTGCTTCGACGTCACCACCACAGACCACATGGGCAATCAGGGTGGCGATATGGAAGTCATGCTGGCTGATGAAGCCGCCGTCGCGCATGTTGATCAGCGAGCCGGTGATGGTGGCCTTGCCATTGCGGCCAGCGACCGGGAACATGCGCCGGGATGGCGCGCGGTAGCCCGAAGCGGCCATGGCCTTGGCTTCGTTGATGGCGACAAACAGCAGCTCATCCTTGTTCGGCACAATCGGGTCGCTCCACAGCAGGTAGCCCAGCTTGCGTGACTCAATGGCACTGGTTCCTACCTTCGCCATGGCGGCATTGGTAAAGCCTTCGGTAATGAAGGGCAGCAGGTCTTTGCTATTGCTGCTCGCCATGTTCTCTGCAGCGCGGCGTGCAATATAGGTCAGGCCACCGGCACCGGGCACCAACCCCACGCCGACTTCCACCAGACCGATATAGCTTTCCATGGCCACGGCGCGCTTGGCGCTGTAGACCGCCAGCTCGCAGCCACCGCCCAGTGCCAGGCCGCGTACTGCGCTGACCACGGGCACATTGGCATAGCGCAGGCGCAGCATGACGCGCTGCACTTCAGCCATCGCTTCGTTAAGCAGGTTGACGCCACCGCTCATGAAGGCGGGCAACATGCCCTGCAGGTCGGCACCGGCGCAAAACGGCTCGTCACCCGACCAGATCACCACACCCTGGTAGTCGACTTCGGCCAGCTCCACGGCTTTTTCCAGGCCGGCCATCACGTCCATGCTGATGACATGCATTTTGGTTTTGATGCTGGCGATCACCACGCCCGTGCCAGACGGGCGCTTGTCATCACCATCGAGTGTCCACAGGCGGATGGCGGCGTCTTCAAAGAGAGTCTTGCCAGCGGTCTCAAAGGCGGTTGCACCAATGCCCTGTGCAAAGCCCGACACGTTCTCGGGAAAGTGCTGGCGCTGGTACACGGGCAGGTTGTGGCGGGGCACGAATTTTTGGGTAGCAGGGTTCCACGAGCCTGCGGCAGTGTGCACACCGCCTGCGTCAGCCACCGGGCCTTTGAACACCCAATCTGGCAAAGGCGCTTTGCACAGTGCTTTGCCAGCGTCGATGTCTTCCTTGACCATCTGGGCTACTTCGAGCCAACCGGCTTCTTGCCAGAGCTCAAACGGGCCTTGCTTGAGGCCAAAGCCCCAGCGCATGGCCAAATCCACGTCGCGGGCCGTCTCGGCGATGCTTTGCAGATGGATGGCCGCGTAATGGAAGCCGTCGCGCAGGACGGCCCACAGAAACTGGCCTTGCTTGCCCTCGCTGGCACGCAGCAGTTTCAGGCGCTCAGCCGCTGGCTTTTTGAGCATGCGGGCATAGACCTCGTCAGATTTCTCGCCTGCTGGGACGTAGTCTTTTTTGTCTGCATCAAAACGCAGGATATCGCGGCCCACCTTTTTGAAAAAGCCTGCTTTGGCTTTCTGGCCCAAGGCGCCCGCATCCATCAAGGTCTTGAGTACGGCAGGGGTGCCGAAGTTGCCATAGAACGGGTCAGTGCTTTCGCTGAGATTGTCCTGCAGGGTCTTGATGACGTGGAACATCACGTCCAGGCCCACCACGTCGGCGGTGCGGAAGGTGCCGCTGCTGGCGCGGCCCAGTTTCTTGCCCGTGAGGTCATCGACCACGTCGTAGCTCAGGCCAAAGTTCTCGGCCTGCTTCATCACGCCCAGCATGCCGGCAATGCCCACGCGGTTGGCGATGAAGTTGGGGGTGTCTTTGGCGCGCACCACGCCTTTGCCCACCGCAGTGGTCACAAATGCTTCCAGCTGGTCAAGCACCACCGGCTGCGTGGTGGGGGTGTTGATCAGCTCCACCAGGTACATGTAGCGGGGTGGGTTGAAAAAGTGGATGCCGCAAAAACGCGGCTTGATGTTCTCGGGCAGAGCCTCCGACAGTTTGGTGATCGACAGGCCCGAGGTGTTGGACGCGACAATGGCGTTTTCGCTGACAAAGGGCGCGATCTTTTTGTACAGGTCCAGCTTCCAGTCCATGCGCTCGGCGATCGCCTCAATGATGAGGTCGCAATCACGCAGCAATTCCAGGTGCTCGTCATAGTTGGCTTGCTCAATCAGCGCAGCATCTTCGGCCACACCCAATGGCGATGGCTTGAGCTTTTTCAGGCCCTCTACCGCCTTGGTGACGATGCCATTCTTGGGGCCCTCTTTGGCGGCCAGATCGAACAGCACTACGGGCACCTTGACGTTGACCAGATGCGCGGCGATTTGCGCACCCATCACGCCTGCGCCCAGCACGGCGACTTTTTTGACTTGGAATTTAGACATTCAGATTTCTCGATACAGACAGTGCGCAGCACTGCGGCGGGCAGCGCTGTGCAAACATAACGGGGGTGGGTTTACTCCACACGCACCCAGGTTTGTGTGCGGCCAAAGGGACCAATGCTGCCGCGCACAGCGAGCTTCTTGCCGCCATCTTCAGGGGTCAGCTTGAGGCTGTATTCCTTGCCGTTTTCGGGGTCCAGGATCTTGCCGCCAGACCAGACGTTGTTCTCGCCGTCTTTTTTGGCGCCGCGGATGATCTCCAGACCCAGAATGGGCTTGCCCTTGCGCGCATCGGTGCACTCTTCGCACACAGCATCGGGCTTGGCATCCTTGCGCAGGATTTTGCTGACCTTGCCTGAGAGCACACCACCGGCTTCGGTGATGGTGATCTCTGACTTGATCTCCTTGGTCTTGTCATCGATGTTGTGCCACTTGCCCACGGGCGTGGTCTGTGCCATGGCCAGTGATGACACCAGCACAGCAGCGGCAAAAATCATGGTGGATTGCAATTTTTTCATACGAACTCCATTTAAAAGGGACACACATTACACCTGATCAGGCGCAAGGCGGTTTTTACGCGAAGACGGCATCGGTGTCCATCAGCACTTTGCTGCCTGCGCGCGCTGTGCGCATCAAGGTAGCGGTTTCCGGGAACAATTTGGCGAAATAAAAGCGTGCAGTTTGCAATTTAGCGACATAGAACGGGTCGGTGTTGCCAGCAGCGATCTGCTGCAGCGCCACCTGCGCCATGCGCGCCCAGAAGTAGCCAAACACCAGATGGCCTGCCACGCGCAGGTAGTCCACGGCAGCAGCGCCCACCTCGTCAGGGTTCTGGAAGCCCTTGAAGCCCAGCTCGGTGGTGAACTTGGTCATCTGGTCGCCCAACATGGCCAGCGGGTTGATGAACTCGGCCATTTTTTCGTTGACGCCTTCTTCTTCCACCAGGCGGCCAATCAGCTTGCCAAACTTGGCCAGCGTGGCGCCGTTGTTGCCCAGCACCTTGCGGCCCAGCAAGTCCAGCGACTGGATGGTGTTGGTGCCTTCATAGATCATATTGATGCGGTTGTCGCGCACATACTGCTCCATGCCCCATTCCTTGATGAAGCCGTGGCCGCCGAACACTTGCATGCACATATTGGTGGCGATGTGGCCGTTGTCGGTGAGGAAGGCCTTGACGATGGGGGTCAGCAGCGAGAGCATCTCGCCGCTGTCCTTGCGCACCTTTTCATCAGGATGGTTGTGCTCTTTGTCCAACAGCACGGAGGAGTAAATCGCCAGCGCGCGGCCGCCTTCGGCATAGGCTTTGGCGGTCAGCAGCATCTTGCGCACATCGGGGTGCACGATGATCGGGTCGGCTGCCTGGTCTTTGGCTTTGGGGCCCGACAGCGAGCGCATCTGGATGCGGTCCTTGGCATAGGCCAGCGCGTTCTGGTAGGCCACTTCGGTCAGGCCCAGCGACTGGTTGCCCACGCCCAGGCGGGCGGCGTTCATCATCACAAACATGCCCTGCATGCCCTTGTTGGGCTGGCCCACCATGGTGCCGATGGCGCCGTCCAGCACCATCTGGGCGGTGGAGTTGCCGTGGATGCCCATCTTGTGCTCCAGGCCGCCGCAGTAAATGCCGTTGCGCGCGCCCAGCGAGCCGTCCTTGTTGACCAGAAACTTCGGCACGATAAACAGGCTGACGCCCTTGATGCCGGGGGGCGCATCGGTCAAGCGGGCCAGCACCAGGTGAATGATGTTGCCGGCCATGTCGTGTTCACCGGCGCTGATGAAGATTTTGTTGCCGGTGATTTTGTAGGTGCCGTCAGGCAGGGCCTCGGCCTTGGTGCGCATCAGGCCCAGGTCGGTGCCGCAGTGTGGCTCGGTCAGGCACATGGTGCCAGTCCATTCGCCACTGGTCATTTTGTGCAGGTAGGTCTGCTTTTGTTCGTCGGTGCCATGCTCGTGCAGGGCTGCATGCGCGCCGTGCGTGAGGCCGGGGTACATGGTCCAGGCCTGGTTGGCGCTGTTGAGCATTTCGTAGAAGCACTGGTTGACCACCAGCGGCAGGCCCTGGCCGCCAAACTCGGGGTCGCCACTGAGCGCAGGCCAGCCGCCTTCGACGTATTTGGCATAGGCTTCCTTGAAGCCTTTGGGCGTCGTCACGGCGTGGGTGGTTTTGTCCAGCGTGCAGCCTTCCTGATCACCGCTGATGTTCAGCGGAAAGGCCACGTCCGTGGCAAACTTGCCGGCTTCTTCGAGCACGGCGTTGATCGTGTCGATATCTGCATCGGCATATTTGGGAATGGCCTTGAACTCGTCAGTGACCTTGAGCACTTCGTTCATGACAAACTGCATGTCACGCAGGGGTGGGTTGTAGACTGGCATGGTGGTTTCCCTTCAGATCAAAAAATGGTCAATCAAGATTTGGCTTTTGCTACTTTTTTAGTAGCTGCTCCCGCGATATTTGATTGGGTTTGCACCCCATATCGCTGCAAAATGTTCTCAAAGCCCTGCAGCGCGCGCGCTATCGAGCCGGGGGTTTTCAAAAAGCGTGCTTCGTAGTGCAGCGCCAGGATCAGGCCGTGGATTTCAAACAGGATCTGCTGCGCACTGGCTTGGGCATCCAGATGACCCGCTTCCTGCGCATGGGTCACTGCCCGGTGCATGGCCGTGAGCCAGGTCTTGACGGACGAGGCGATTGCATCGCGCACCGGGCCGGGCCGGTCGTCAAACTCTACGGCGCCGCTGATGTAGATGCAGCCCGAATCAATCTCCACCGAGGTGCGCTTCATCCAGTTGTCAAACAGCGCACGCACCCGGGGCAGGCCGCGCTCTGCCTGCAGGGCAGGGTAGAACACTTCGTCTTCAAAACGGGTGTGGTACTCGCGCACCACCGAGATCTGCAGCTCCTCGCGCGAGCCAAAATGGGCAAATACGCCCGATTTGCTCATCTGCGTCACCTCGGCCAGGGCGCCTATGCTCAGGCCCTCCAGGCCAATCTGCGTGGCCAGGCCCAGGGCGGCGTCCACAATGATGGCTTTGGTCTGCTGGCCTTTTTGCTGGTTTTTCTGCGGAGCTTTTGCGACAGCCTTCAACTGCGATGCAGACGCAAGTTGCCCCGAGCCAGACGCGGTACGCGACGTGGCTTTGGCAGCAGGCTTGAGCACAGAGTTATCAGACATGGTGGCGACTAGACATTAGAAATAGAACGATCGTGCTATTTTGCAGGATTTTGATGAACCTTGCATGACGGCAGGGGTTTCTAGAGGTAAATAACTAGCGAGAGGGTGGGCAAACCCTTGTGTCAGGCGTTTCCCAAGGCCCCTTTTTGGGGCGTTTTATAGGTCAAATCGGCTGCCAGGCCAATAGAATATCGCGGGAGCAGCTATATAAATAATAGCGAAATCAGTTACAAAGTCCTGCTACAGCCTGAAACATGGCCTGTCTGGCCTGGGACACGATCATGCCCTTCCAGTCGTCTGCATCGCAGTAGAAGGCGTCCATGACCTGCTGTTTGATCTGCGCATACTGGCGCGTGCTGGCCTGTGGGTGCAGATGCAGCCAGTGGTCGGCGCGCAGGGCGGTAATGACGTCGTTAACGGGCTGGGTGCCATATTCCATGGCGATGGCGGTGTACTCGGCCTGGGGGCATTCTTCGTAGACGGATTGCCACATCATGCCGGTCAGAAAGGCTGAGGCCGACGAGCCGTCGTAGATGCTGGTAACCCGGGTTTCGCCGCTGGGATTGCCTGCGTTGCCCCACCAGGCCTGCGCGCGCGCATAGGCGGCCTGGTCATCGCGGCAGGCAAAGATGCGCTCGCCCAGGCCGCGCGGGCCCAGGCCGGTGTGCAGGTCGATCCAGGCCAGTTTGCTGCAGCGTGCGGCATAGCGGCGCAAGACGCTGCGCACGGTGGTGTTGCTCCAGGTGGGCGCTATACCGCCATAAAACAGGCCATCAGGGTGGGTGTGCTGGCCGCGCGTGACGGCGTTTTGCAGGGCCTTTTCGCCATGCGTGGCCACAAATGCTGTGACAGCAGCGACATTGTCGGCATCGGGCGGCCACTGCGCAGGCAGCAGCAGGGGATGCAGCTCGGAGTAGGCGGCGTTGGCCGGCAAGGGCTGGCTGAAATCCTGAAAGTTGCGGTTGAGGTCGACGTTTTCGTGCGTCACGCGCCGTTGCCAGGAGAAACCGTGGGGGTTGAGGGCGTGGATGTAGAGCACAGCCACACCCGCAGCATGCGCCTTGCTGCGCCACTCGTCATCATGCAGCGCAAACACCTGCACACCGCTGCCGCAATAGCCCTCCACCCCGTGGCAGGCGCTGCTGACGATCAGCAGCTCTTGGGCATCGGGCTTGCCGTCCAGCGCCACGTCCATGGCCAGGGTCTCGCCGTCGCGCCCCGCCAGGGGGTGGTTGAAAGACTCCACGCTAAGGCTGCGTGCAGCTGCGGCTTCGAGAAACTTCACGCGCGCCTGCGCGTAGCTGCTGCTGAAAGCCTGCACGACTCCGATCATGCTTTGGCCAGCCACTCTTCTGTCAGACGCACCCAGTAGGTGGCGCCCAGCGGTATCAGGTCGTCATTGAAGTCGTAGCTGGGGTTGTGCAGCATGCACGGCCCTGCGCCATGGCCCATCTCGCGGTGCGAGCCGTCGCCATTGGCAATGAACACATAGCAGCCAGGCTTGGCCTGCAGCATGTAGGCAAAGTCTTCTGCGCCCATGGTGGGCTCCTGCGTCAGCACATTGGCCGCGCCCACGATGTCGGTCATCACCTTGCGGGCAAACTCGGCCTCGTTGGGGTGATTGATGGTGGGCGGGTAGTTGCGTACAAACTCAAAATCACAGGTCGCGCCGTAGCTGGTGCTGATGCCTTCAGCCACCTCTTTCATGCGCGCTTCGATCATGTCCAGCACTTCGAGTGTGAAGGTGCGCACTGTGCCCTGCAACTCGCAGCTGTCGGGGATCACATTGGTGGCTTCGCCAGCGTGGATCATGGTCACGCTGATCACACCTGCATCGATCGGCTTTTTGTTGCGGCTGATGATGGTCTGGAAGGCCTGCACCATAGCCGAAGCCGCCACAATCGGGTCTACGCTGTTGTGCGGCAGCGCGGCGTGGCCGCCTTTGCCGTGGATGGTGATCTTGAACTCGTTGCTGGACGCCATCACCGGGCCGGGGCTGACGGCAAATTTGCCGATATCGGTGCCCGGCCAGTTGTGCATGCCAAATACGGCCTCCATGGGAAACTGGCTAAACAGCCCATCCTTGATCATCTCGCGCGCGCCGCCGCCGCCTTCTTCGGCGGGCTGGAAAATGAGGTACACCGTGCCGTCAAAGTTGCGGTGCTTGGCAAAGTGCTGCGCCGCAGCCAGCAGCATGGCGGTGTGGCCGTCGTGGCCGCAGGCGTGCATCTTGTTGGCGTGCTTGGAGGCGTGGTCAAAGGTGTTGAACTCCTGCATCGGCAGCGCGTCCATGTCGGCACGCAGGCCAATGGCCTTGCTGGACGTGCCAGCTTTGACAATGCCTACCACCCCCGTGGTGCCCATGCCCCGGTGGATGGGAATGCCCCACTCAGTCAGCTTGGAGGCCACCACGTCGGCGGTGCGCACTTCTTCAAAGCACAACTCGGGGTGGGCGTGGATGTCGCGCCGGATAGCGGCAATGCTGGCTGCCTGGGTGACGATGGAATCAATGACTTTCATAAAGGGGCTCCTGATTTGTATAGTCTAGCCTTTTCCACTGCCTGTTGTCTTTGGGGTATTTACGCGAAAATGCCTGCATGACTATGACCCCATCCCCCCAGGCACTGCAGTGGGTGCAAGAGCTGGTGCGCATCAACACCGTGAGCCAGCACTCCAATCTGCCCTTGATCCACCATGTGCGCGACCACCTGCAGACCATCGGTGTGAGCAGTCGCTTAACCTACAACGCTGATAAAACCAAGGCCAACCTGTTTGCCACCCTGGGCGAGGGCAAGGCAGCAGGCATCGTCTTGAGTGGCCATACCGACACCGTGCCCTGGGACGGACAAGACTGGTCGGTGGACCCGCTGGGCGCGCTGGTCAAAGACGGCAGGCTGTATGGCCGTGGCAGCTGCGACATGAAGGGCTTTATCGGCATGGCATTGGCGCATGCCCAGCAGTTTGCACATAGCAGCGCGCCCTTTGCCATCCACCTGGCGCTGAGCTACGACGAAGAGGTGGGCTGCTTCGGTGTGAAAGAGCTGATTGCCGACATGAAGGACGCAGGCATTCAGCCGCTGGCCTGCATCGTCGGCGAGCCTACGGAGATGGTGCCCGCCATTGCGCACAAAGGTGTCTACCGCTACCGCTGCTGTGTGCGCGGCAAAGAGGCCCACTCCTCACTCACGCCCAACTCGGTCAACGCCATCGAAGAGGCTGCCCGGCTGGTGGCGCATATCCGCGGCATGGCAGACGACATGCGGGCCCATGAGCCGCGCTATGCAGGCTTTGACGTGCCGTTCAGCACCGCCAGTGTCGGGCAGTTCCAGGGCGGCATTGCCGACAACGTGGTGCCGCGCGATGCCTGGTTTCATTACGAGTTCAGGGATTTGCCCACCGCAGACGTCGTTTCTATGCAAAAACAGGTTCTGGACCAATCAAATATCGCGGCGGCAGCTATGAAAAAAGTAGCGCCTGAAGCGGGCTTCAGTTTTGAGACGATCTGCGAAATCCCCAGCTTTCTGGGCTCAACCAGTGATGCCATCACGCGCCTGGCGCAGCAGCTCAGTGGCGAAAGCTCCACCACGCTGGTGGCTTTTGGCACCGAAGCTGGGATTTTCAAAAACGCAGGCATTCCTACCGTGGTCTGCGGCCCGGGCAGCATCCAGCAGGCGCATCAGCCTGATGAATATGTCAGTCTGCAGCAGCTGGGGCGCTGCGAGCAGTTCATGCAAAAGCTGGCCTCCACCCAGGCCCTGCCAGGCTGAACCTGTCAGTGGCGTACGCGCCCGTCATCGGTGAGCATGGTGAGGTCCACGAACTTGGAACCAGTATGCTTTTTGGGTCCAAAATCCACGGCAAACCCACCTACCAGGATGTTCTGCATGCCTTCGATTGCGCTGAGGAATGCTTCGCGCGTCGGATTGCGTCCAGCGCGCTGCAATGCCTCTGTAAACACTTTGGCCGCCACATAACCTTCCATGCTCGAATAGTTGGCCGACACCTCGGTGTTGCTGGCCGCTACAGCCTGCAGCGCCGCTTGATATTGCGCAACCAGTGGTGTGTTGGCAGCAAAAGGAAACGGCATGACCTGGCTGACCACCACGCCGCGCGCCTCTTTGCCCAACTCAGCTGACAGGGCCTGCGTGCCCACGAAGGACACGTTGTAAAACGTACCGCCAAAGCCGGCTTTGCGCGCCTCGCGGATAAACGCTGCGCAGCCCTTGTAGGCACCAATCTGTACGATGCACTCCGGCTGCTGAGCCATGATGTCGGCAACTGCTTTTTTGACATCGACCGAGTTGCGCTCCACGGTGCCCAGACCTGTGGGCTGCAGATTGAGCTCTTTCAAGGCGCGCTGCATTCCTTCAAGCCCTGCTTTGCCATAAGCGTCGTTCTGGTAGAACACCGCAATTTTCTTGATGCCGATCGAAGTGGCCTGCTTCACAATGGCTGCGGTTTCGTCGAAGTAGGAAGCGCGCACGTGCACCGCGTAGCGATTGAACGGCTCTCGCAAGGCCTGAGCGCCGGTAAATGGCGCAAAAAACGGAACTTTCGCTTCTGTGGCCAAGGGCAAGGCCACGACGCTGGTAGGTGTACCGATATAGCCAAACAAGGCAAACACGCCTTGCGCAATAAACTGTTTGGTATTGGCTGCGCTGCGTTCGGGCTCATAGCCATCATCGAGTTTGAGCAGTTCAATGGTTTTGCCGTTGACACCGCCTTTGGCATTGGTTGCGTCAAAATACAGCTTGGCTCCCAGGTAAAACTGGATACCCAACTGCGCGGCTGGCCCGGTGAAAGGTGCTGACTGACCCAGTAGGATTTTGTTGTCTGACTCTGCCCAAGTGCTTGGTGCGGTGGCTAGCGATGCAAGAGAGGTAGTGATGCAAAATTGTCGACGTGAGATCATTAAGGGCAGTTCTAAATTGGGTGTTCCGGATTACCGATGTTAACAACATTTAGTAACAATTAGCCTTACGAGGGGTCATATCATTCCAATCCAAGTCACACACCAAGTCCGCGGTGCCTGCCCGCATGACTGCCCTGACACCTGCGCCTTGATTACCGATGTACAGGACGGTATAGCCATCAAAGTGCATGGCAACCCTGCGCATGCGCACACCCATGGCACGCTGTGTGCCAAAGTATCCAAATACACCGAGCGCACCTACCATCCCGAGCGCATCCTGCATCCGCTCAAACGCGTTGGGCCCAAAGGCACGGGCCAGTTTGAACAAGTCAGCTGGGACGCCGCCTTGAGCGATATTGCGGCACGTCTGCAGGGCATTGCAGCGCGCGACCCGCAGGCCATAGTGCCCTACAGCTATGCGGGCACCATGGGCCTGGTGCAGGCCGAGGGCATGGCGGCACGTTTTTGGCACAAGCTGGGCGCATCGCTGTTGGACCGCACGATCTGTTCATCTGCAGGGGGCGAAGGCTTGGTGCACACCCTGGGCGGCAAAGTGGGCATGAAGGTGGAGTTTTTTGCCCACAGCCAGCTCATCATCATCTGGGGCAGCAACAGCGTCACCAGCAACCTGCATTTCTGGCGCTATGCGCAGGAAGCCAAACGCAAGGGTGCCCGGCTCATCTGCATCGACCCGCGCAAAACCGAAACCGCCGACAAATGCCATGAACATATCCAGCTGCTGCCCGGCACCGATGCAGCGCTGGCACTGGCGGTAATGCATGAACTGATTGCCCACAATTGGCTGGACCACGACTACATCGCGCAGCACACCCTGGGCTGGGATGCGCTCAAAGTGCGGGCGCTGCAGTGGAGCCCAGCGCGCGCCGCGCAGGTGTGCGGCGTGAGCGAGCAGCAGATTGTGGCGCTGGCGCGTGACTATGGCATGAGCTATGTGCAGCAGACGCCCGCAGCGATCCGCGTGAACTACGGCATGCAGCGCGTGCGCGGAGGCGGCAATGCCATGCGCGCCGTGGCCTGCCTGCCCGCGCTGATCGGCGCGTGGCGCCAGCCTGCTGGGGGGCTGCTGCTGTCGAGCTCAGGCATGTTCCCGGTGGACAAGCAGGCCCTGCAGCGTCCGGATCTGCTGGCGGGCAAAACGCCGCGCACCATCAACATGAGCACCATCGGCAACGACCTGCTGCGCCCCTCGTCTGCAGCGTTTGGACCGCAGATTGAAGCACTGGTGGTCTACAACAGCAACCCGGTGGCTGTGGCGCCAGACTCCAGCAAAGTGGCGCAGGGCTTTGCCCGCGAAGACCTGTTTACCGTGGTGCTGGAGCATTTTCAGACCGATACCGCCGACTACGCCGATTACATCCTGCCCGCCACCACACAGCTGGAGCACTGGGACGTACACCTGAGTTATGGTCACACCGATGTGACCCTCAACCAGCCTGCGATTGCCCCGGTGGGCCAGGCCAAGCCCAACACACAGATTTTCCGCGAGCTGGCCCAGCGCATGGGCTACACCGACACCTGCTTTGCCGACAGCGACGAGGCGATGTGCCGCCAGGCTTTTGCAGGCCAGGTGGATTTTGAGCAGCTGTTGCGCGATGGCTTTGCCTCGCTGAACGTGCCGGACGCGCCCTTTGCCCAAGGGGGTTTTCCCACGCCCTCAGGCAAGTGCGAGTTTGTCAGCGCCCGGCTGCAGGCACAGGGCCAGGACGGCCTGCCAGACCATGTGCCCAACTACGAAAGCGCAGGCAGCTCGGCGCAGTTTCCGCTGGCCATGATCTCGCCGCCTGCGCGCAATTTTCTCAACTCCACTTTTGTGAACGTCAAAACTCTGCGCGACATGGAAGGCGAGCCGCTGCTGGAGATCCACGCTGACGATGCCGCCCGGCGCAGCATCCGCGATGGCCAGACGGTGCGCGTGTTCAACGACCGCGGCAGCTACCACTGCAAGGCCCACATCAGCCCCCGCGCACGCGCTGGCGTCGTCCATGGCATGGGCATCTGGTGGCGCAAGCTCGGCCTGCAAGGCACCAATGTGAATGAGCTGACCAGCCAGCAGCTGACCGACATGGGCCGGGGGCCGGTATTTTATGACTGCCTGGTCGAGGTCAGCGGCGTAGAGACGCAGTAGTGGCGAAGCAGCGGCGGTGCGTGTCAGTTCGGCTTGCTGCGCACCGCTTTGCCATTGATCACGCCACTGGCGCGGCCGCCGGAGAGCAGATCGAGATTGCCTTTGGTGGCTGATGTGGTGTTGCCCAGCGCGAGCGAGAGTTTGTTGCTACTGGCCTGGTAGCAGGCGCTGCTGACCGGCACGCCGTTGCCATCCACCGTGGCGCTGCCGTCGGCCGCCAGCTTGAAAATCAGGGTGCTGGTCTGGATGAACGCGCCAAACTCGTCAATCGTGCCAGCCTGCAGCTCATAGATCGTGGCAAACAAACCCAGTACCAGCTCGGCGGGCACCTGGCCGCTGCTGCCTGTTGACGTGGTGCAGGCAGGGGTGTTGGCGATCGTGTTCGAAGCGCTGTCTGAGCCGCCACCACCACAGGCTGTCACAGCGGCGCTGGCCAGGGCAATGGCGGCAAGATGCAGGCGTGATGGGTGGGGCATAGTGGCTTTCTGAAAACAGTGGCTGCAGGCAGTCAATGGCCACAGTGTAGCCACACAACGCGGCGAAACAAGCCTCAGTTGACACTGGCTGGCTAAGGGGTGACTAAGAGGTAGCTAAGGGGTGGCGCAACATGCCGTCACACAGGGCCTGCGCTTTTTCGTACACTCAAGGCTCTGCCCACTACCTGCTTACTCTGTGCCGCACTATACCCCCAAGCCTTACGCTGCGCCAAACGATATGCGCCGTGCCGCGCAAGGCAGATGGCGCGCAGGGCGCCTGCTGGCCGGTGTGGCGCTGGCTGCGGTGAGCCTGTCGGGTTGCGCCAATATTGGCTACTACTGGCAAAGCGTTACCGGCCATGTGGCGGTGATGAACGCGGCCAAGCCGGTGCAGGACTGGCTGGGCGATGCCAGCACGCCCGAAGCCACCAAGCGCCGCCTGGAGCTGTCGCAGCGCATCCGCGACTATGCCTCACAGGCCCTGCAGCTGCCCGACAACGCCAGCTACCGCCGCTATGCAGACCTCAAGCGCCGCGCCGCGGTGTGGAACGTGGTGGCCGCACCCGAGTTTTCGCTCACCCTGTACACCTGGTGCTTCCCGGTGGTGGGCTGCGTAGGCTATCGCGGCTATTACAGCGAAGACGATGCCAAGCAGGAGGCCCAGCTGAAAAAAGCCGAAGGCCTGGAGGTGGATGTCTACGGCGTGCCTGCCTACTCCACCTTGGGCTACCTCAACTGGGCCGGCGGCGACCCGCTGCTGTCCACCTTCATCAATTACCCCGAAGGCGAGCTGGCGCGCCTGATCTTTCATGAGCTATCGCACCAGGTGCTGTATGTCAAGGACGACACCATGTTCAACGAATCGTTTGCCACCGCGGTAGAGCGCATCGGTGGTGCGCAGTGGCTGGCGCAGCATGGCTCAGAGGCTGCGCGCGCAGAGTATGCGCAGTTTGACCAGCGGCGCAGGGATTTTCGCGCGCTGACCCTGGCTACCCGCAAGAAACTGGAGGCTATTTATGCTGCAGCCCAAAAAAATACCGCGGCGGCAGCTACTAAAAAAATAGCAATGGACGCATTTCGGCAAGACTATGAAAAGCTCAAAGCCCAGTGGGGCGGCTACGCTGGCTATGACGCCTGGGTAGCCAAAGCCAACAACGCGAGTTTTGGCGCGCTGGCGGCCTACGATGAGCTGGTGCCGCAGTTTGAGGCGCTGTATGCCAAACAGGCGGGCAGCGGCGCTGCGCGCTGGAATACGTTTTATGATGCATGCAAGGCGCTGGCCGCCATGCCACGCAACGAGCGCCGCGCGGCCCTGGCTGCGCAGGCTGGGTTAACACCGCAGTAATTTTTTTGGAGATACCATGCCAGATATTCACCTTGAACGCGCACATGAACTGGGCTTGGCCGAGGCCCGCAAGATTGCTTTCAAATGGGCCGAGCAGGTCGAGACAAAGTTCGACATGGAATGCACCTATGAAGAGGGCAAGGCCCAGGACCATGTGAGTTTCAAGCGCAGCGGTGTGGATGGCACGCTGGTGGTGACCAAGGACAGCTTTGTACTGGACGCCAAGCTGGGTTTTCTGCTGGGTGCGTTCAAAGACAAGATCGAGAGCGAGATCACCAAAAATCTGGATGCATTGCTCAGGAAGAAGCCTGCTGCCAAGAAGAAGGCCTAGGGTTGGTTTGTGTGTCTGTTGTCGTCTGCTGAGTGGGTGGGTTGATTTAGCGTTGATTGCTTAGCTGGTGTGGCTACGGGCGACAAAGCGTATGCAAATCGCCCTCATACTGGAGTACCAGAAATCGGTCGATTCGCATACGCTTTATCGCCTTCACATACGGTCGCGCACTACCGGTATTGAACACAACGATTGTCCGGGGACTACCGGTAGAGCGCTACTGTGGTCGCTGCACAGGTGGGTGTGTGTCAGCCGACCGATTTCTGGTACTCCAGTATGAGGGCGGATGACATACACCCACCTGTGCGTACAGTACAAGACCCAAAACTGGCAATTAAAACAAAGGCATTTACTACAAATACCATAGCTGCCCCCGCAACATTCTATTGGCCTAGAGCCCTATTTAACTAAAAATAAGCCCCAGAAAACCGCTTATTTCAACGACTCAATCAGGTCAATGTACTGCTGCATTGCGTCGTCTTGCGAGGTGCCCTTCAGGCCGTTCCACGCGTCCCACTTGGCGCGGCCCACCATGTCGCCAAAGCCGGGTTTCTTTTCGGTGTTGTCACCCACACTGCCCTGCTTGTACAGCGAATAGATCTTCAGCAGCGTCGCATTGTCAGGACGCTCGGCGAGGTTTTTAGAGTCTGCCATGGCGGCTTCGAACTGGGCTTTGAGATTAGCCATATGTGTGCTCCTAGCGATAAAACCGTGTTTAGGGAAACTGCTCTGTATCTTAATGGCCTAAAACGCGCCAAAATAGGGAACTAACCCCAACCATACTACACGCGTTGACAACGCACACAGGAGAGCGCCGCATGGTTACCCGCATCATGGCCCCAGATAATGCCCAAACTGTTGCCACAGCAGTTAAAAAGACCGTGCGCAAGACGGCAGCCAGGACAGTGAGCAAAGCGGCCGATGGCGCGCAAAAGGCGGCCAGCAGCGCCCAGCAGGCGGCCAAGGTGGTGCAGAAAAACGTCGAACGTGCCGTTGCCGGCACGCTGGGCCTGTCGGGCGAGCGCATGACCAAGGTGGACACCGCCTGGCTGCGCATGGACTCTCCGCAGAACCTGATGATGATCGTGGGGGTGTGGGTGCTGCAGCCGGGCATCAGCCATGCCGCGCTGTGCGAGCGGGTAGAAGAGCGGCTGCTGAAATACCGCCGCTTTGGCCAGCGCGTGGTGGAAGACACTGCGGGTGCCACCTGGGTGGATGATAAAAATTTCGACATTCGCAGCCACGTTGTCACCGAGACCCTCAAGGCCCCCAAGGGCGGCACGCTGCAGGACGCACTACAGGACCGCGTGGCCGCACTGACCACTACACCGCTGGACCGCCGCCGTCCGCTGTGGCAGTTCCATCTGGTGGAGGACTACACCTTGCCTGATGGCAGCAAGGGCAGCGCCATGATGGTGCGCATTCACCACTGCATTGCCGATGGCATTGCCTTGATCTCGGTCACCACCTCGCTGGTGGACGGTGGCCTGCCGCCGCCTGAGCGCAAGCGCAAGGAAGCCCCCAGTGGGCCGGAAGACTGGATCACCCAAAGCTTCCTCAAGCCCTTCACGGACCTCACGGTCAAGGCGTTGGGCGCGGCAGGCGAGGGCGCGGCGCGTTCGCTGCAGATGCTGGCCGACCCGCAAAAAGGCATGTCCGGTGGGGTCGATATGGCCAGGCTGGGCATGCAGCTGGTGGGCGATCTGGCCGCGCTGGCCATGATGCCGGATGACTCCAAAACCCGGCTCAAAGGCAAGCCTGGCACCACCAAAAAAGTAGCCTGGTGCCAGCCGATTCCGCTGGAAGAAGTCAAGGCGGTCGGCAAGGCGCTGAACTGCTCGATCAACGATGTACTGCTCAGCTGCGCCGCTGGCGCGATCGGCGAATACCTCAAAAACATGGGTGACGATGTCACGGGCCAGGAGATCCGCGCCATGGTGCCTGTGAACCTGCGCCCGCTGGACCAGGCCTATAAATTGGGCAACCGCTTTGGCCTGGCCCCGCTGGTGCTGCCGATTGGTGTGGCCAACCCGATTGAGCGGGTCTACGAAGTGCGCAAGCGCATGAACCACATGAAGGGCAGCTACCAGCCCCTGCTGGCTTTCAGCCTGCTGGCGGTGGCAGGTCTGCTGATCAAGCCTGCGCAGGACGCTATGCTCAATCTGTTTGGCAAGAAGACCACTGCGGTCATGACCAATGTGCCCGGCCCGCGCGAGAAGCTGAAGTTTTTAGGCTCTACCATTGAAGAAAATATTTTCTGGGTGCCACAAAGCGGCGACGTGGGCATGGGCGTCTCCATCCTGTCCTACGGCGGTGGCGTGCAGTTCGGCCTGATCACCGATGCTGGCCTGTGCCCCAATCCGCAGGCCATCATCGACGAGTTTGAACCCGAGTTTGCCAAGCTGTCGATTGTGACCTTGATGCTGCCCTGGGCTGATTAGGAAGCTGCAGTCGCAGCGTCAGCCGTCTTCAAACGCATCCGCAGGCCCACAGGCGACATCACAAACGCCATCAGCTCCTGTGCCTCCTGGCCATCGGCGGTGTCTACGCTGCTGATTTCAAAACGGCTCAGCAGCATGGCGACAGCCACTTTGATTTCCAACAGGGCCAGATAGCGCCCCGGGCAGGTGCGGGGGCCTGAGCCAAAGGGGGAGGAAACCTGTTTGTCCTGCGCCTGTGCAAGCCAGCGCTCGGGCTCAAAGGCCTGCGGGTTGGGAAAATGTTTTTCATCGACGCTGTCGTGGCGCATCACGCACCACACCAGGCTGCCTTTGGGCACGCGCACGTCCTCTATGACGGTGTCCACAATCGCCTCCAGTGGCATAAACGGTCCTACGGGTTTAAGCCGCATGGCCTCCTGCACAGCAGCGTCCAGATAAACCAGCGCGTCCATTTGCTCCAGCGTAAAACCGGCGCAGTCGGGGGCCAACTGCCTGATCTCCATCACGGTTTTCTGCAGAGTGTGTGGGTTGCGGTTGAGCAGGTACAGCAGCCAGGCGATGGTATTGGCCGTCGTGTCTTCGCCTGCCAGCAGCATGGTGGACACATTGCCTGCCACGGTGTCGTTGTCTACCCCGCTGTCAGGCTGGTCAGCCGCTGCGATCATGGCTTGCAGCAGATTGCTAGGCTTGTCGCGCAGCCCAGGATTGGCTTGCATGCTTTGGCGAGCCTGCTCAACCAAGGCATACACTTCGTTGCGCAGTGCGGCGCTGCTGTGCTCCAGTCGGCGGTCTTGCGGCAATTTGAAGTAGCGCCAGTAGGGCACGATGGACAGGCTGCGCCGCGCGATGCCGGGCAAAATGCGGTCCAGGTGCTGCTGGATCACGTTATCACCTGCCTCCAGGGTGTTCACATCCTGGCCAAACGCCAGCCCGGCAATGATGTCCACGGTATAGCGTTTAAGGTCGGTTGACAGGTCAATCGGGCGGTGTTGGTCAGCGGCAGTCTGCCAGCGCCGCTGAAGACGCAGTGCCACATTTACCAGAGATGGAAAATATGCGCGGATGGGCTTGGGCGCAAAGCCCGCCATCACCATGCGCCGCTGGTTGCGCCAGTCTGCGCCCTCAGCGATGAACACATTGGGCAACCCGCCTAACTCAGCCGATATCTTGGCGGTGATCGATGGCCGGCGAAAGCTGCCGGGCCGCTCCCGCAACACTGCGTGAACAGTGTGGTGGTCAGCTACCACCAGTACCTGCCTGGGACCGAAATACATGCGCATCAGCGGCCCGAAGCGCCTGCACCATTGCTCCACGTCCTGGTGGATGCGCTGGGGCGTGACCTGCAGCAGATTGCCAATAATAGGCCATGCGCGCGGGCCAGGCAGGTCTTTGATCTGGCGCAGCACGGGGGCGCTGGAAACGCTGGTTGCTGGCTCAGGAGATGGTAGAGACATGGATACCCATTTTATCGTGGCATATGGGCTTGCTGCTGCGCCACAAATCCATCAAACGCGCTGACCAGTGGCAATAACGGTGCTGCATTGCCTCCCAGCTGCGCTAGCGCAGCGCAGGTGGCTTCCAGGGTGGAGAGTTGATTGGGCTTGTGCGCTTTGCGGATGCGGTACTGCGATGCGGGCACATGTTGCAAGGGTAGACGCGGCAATTGCTGCAGCAGCGGGTTGAGGTAGAGCATCTTGCGGCTTTTGCGCCAGGTGCCATCGAGCACGACCAGGCGCAGTTGCGCGGGATCATGCAGCGCATCGGCTGCCAAGCGGGGCGGTGCTGGTATGCTCAGTGCGGCGCTATCGGGGGTGTCGGGGTAGAGCAGTATTGCTTGTCGAACCGCGTTGCTCTGGGCCGCGCTCGCTGGTTGCTCCGCCTCTTTCCAGGGTGCGAACAGCAAATCACGCAATACCTGCGCATCAAACACTTCCCCCGTGACCATGCGGCTGTGCGGCAGGCTCAGGTGCAGCAGGCGCGCGCTGCCTTTGGCCTGGTGCACTTCCATCGGGTGCTGCAGGATCAGCACCTGCACGGGTTGCTGCACTGGCGTGACCCAATGGCAAATGCAGTTGCTGTGCGCTCGCAGGCAGTCTGCGCAGACTACTCGTTTCGTGGTGGGCTCTGCTGACGGCGGCGTCTCGGCCCGGCGGCTGCCTGGTGCCGCAATCAAGACAGCCCCTGTGCGCGCAGCGCAAAGCGGCGCAAGAAGATCAGGCAGACCGACACCACCAGGCCTCCGGCCAGCAGGTAGCAGCCCACACTCACCCAGCCCCAGCGCACCAGCATGGCCGCCAGGATGGGCGAGCCGACAAAATTGCCCAGATTGCCAAACTGCACCAGGCCGCCGTTGACCAAGGTGATGTCGGGGTCACCCGCCTGGAACAGCGCGGGGATGGAGCTGACGATGCCTGCAGGCAGGGTGCCCAGCAGCACAAAGGTCAGCAGCACCAGCGCGTGCGCTGCAGGCCCGCGCGCGGGCAGCCACATCAGCCACAACCCTGCCAGCACAATGCCCACCCCCGACAGGCGCACCAGCCGGTGTCCGGTGATGCCTCGGCTCAGCGCCACCATGGCAATCAGGGTGCCCAGCAGCGATGCACCCGGCAGCAGCAGCGCCAGCCGGGTGGCAGCGGCTGGGGTATCAGTCAGCAATTGGGGCAGCACGCTGACCAGGGCCACAAACAGCAGGGTGTAGCCAAAAAATGTGGCGGGTATAGCCAGCAGCTTGCCCTGCCGCAGCAAGCGCAGCTGCGCGTTCAACACACTGCGTGCAGACAGCTTGACTGTGCCAACTGATGGCCCATCGCTGCGCGGCAAGATACTGCACGCCAGCCCCACCACCAGCGTCAGCGCGGCATGCAGCACGGCGATGCCGCGCCAGTCGGTGGCCTGCAAGACCAGGGGCACGGTGAATGCAGCGACGATGTAGGTGACGGTAAAGTAGCAACTCCACAGCGCCATCACACGCGCTCGGTCAGCGGCGCTGCAGTACGACAGCATGAGGGTGGGCACCGCGACCACGATGGCCATATGGGCCACGCTTTCTACGGCACGCGCCAGCAGCAGCGCGGGGTAGCTGCTGGCCACTAGCGGCAGCAAGGCCCCAGCCAGTCCCACGCCCAGTCCCCACAGCAGCGTGCGACGCAGGCCTGCAGCCTGGCACAGCGCACCGGCAAAGGTGCCAGCCACGGCACCTGCCATACCAATCACCGACAGCGCGATAGCCTGCTGCACCGGGCTCATCAGCGTTTGACTGCTCAGCCCCGGCAGCATGTAAGGCATCTTGGCATACTGCAAGGCAGCCAGCAGCCCGGCGGCATACAGCAGGGCGATCAACTGCCATGGGGTATGCGCGGATCGGGGTGGAGTGGGCATGCGATGGCATGTTACTTGAAAAGCAGATGGCATGCGCCTGCGCGAAGGGGTCGTAAACCATCGTGTCTACAATCGTCACTAACACTTCCTGTGCAAAACAACTTGGCTAACCACGCTCTCACCATCCCCCGCCTCGTGGTATTGCAGGCTGACACACTGAGCTTTGCCTACCCCCAGCGTCCACTGCTGGCCGATCTATCGCTGCAAGCCCCGCCAGGTCTGACCTGGGTGCGCGGCGGTGACGGCTGCGGCAAGACCACGCTGCTGCGCCTGCTGGCTGGCGACTTGGCAGCCGATGCGGGCGAGCTGCGCATCCACGGCGTGCGTTTGAGTGGCGACGGCGCGGCCTACCGGGCGCAGGTGTTCTGGATGGACCCGCGCACGGCGGCGCTGGACCAGATCAGTGCGCGGGACTACTTTGCATCGCTGCCGCCGCGCTATCCGCAGTGGGATGCCCAGGCACTGGACGATGCGGTGCAAGGTCTGTCGCTGGCGCAGCACATCGACAAGCCGATGTACATGCTGTCTACGGGCTCCAAGCGCAAGGTGTGGCTGGCGGCGGCTTGGGCCGCGGGCGCTGCAGTTACGCTGCTGGACGACCCGTTTGCCGCGCTGGACAAGCCATCGATTGCCTATGTGCTGCAGCTGCTGCGCAGCGCTTCACAACACGCCACGCGGGCCTGGGTGGTTGCGCATTACGAACTGCCCGCTGATGGACAGGGCAGCCTGCCGCTGGCAGTGCAGGTAGATTTGGGAGACTAAGCTGTCGTTGCCGCCACCTTGGCGCTGTAGGCGCTGACCAAGCCCAGCAGGTGCTGGCGCTGGCCAGCCTCCAGATAGGGCACCAGCAGGTTCAGCACGTGCTGCGCGCCGCGCATCAGGGCGGCTTGGGCGCTTTCAGGCTCCAGCGCCTTGCGCGGGTCGCGCACATACTCGTAGCTCAGCCAGTAGGTCAATACCACCACCATTGAGGTGGCAGTGGCTTCGACCTCGCGCGAGTCGATGCTGATGGCGCCGCTGCGGCTCATCGCGTCGAGCAGGGCGCGCACGCTGCGGGTCTTGTTTTTCAGCACCCACTGAAAATGGGTTTCCAGGCGGCGGTTTTTGCTCAGCAGGTCGTTCAGGTCGCGGTACAAAAAGCGGTACTGCCAGATCAGCTCGAACAGGGTGTGCATGAAAAACCAGGCGTCTTCCACGTCGCGCACGCCGTCGCTGGCGTTGAGCAGCTCGCTCAGGGCGCGCTCGTATTTGTCAAACAGGCTGTTGATCAGCTCGTCTTTGGCGGGGTAGTGGTAGTACAGGTTGCCGGGGCTGATGTTGAGCTCGGCCGAGATCAGCGTAGTGGATACGTTGGGTTCGCCAAAGCGGTTGAACAGCTCCAGCGTGACTTCCAGGATGCGTTCTGCGGTGCGGCGCGGTGCTTTTTTTGCCATGGCGAGCCTTGTGTATGCGATCAGAGGGTGAACATGAGCCTGACTCTAACCGAAGTTGACCGCATGGCACAAGGGCGCGCAGTTTGCGGTCTGCATCGGGGATTGGCAAGTCGCTCTGCATGCTACATATTTAATAGCTGCTCCCGCGATTTTCTATTGGGCTGGAGGGCGTTTAAGCCTTGGAAAGTGCATGCAGCGAGCTTTCCAGATCGTCCATCACCTCCTGCAGCTGCATCACCGCTACGCCCAGGCGGCTGGCGGGCTTGGAGGGCAGCACCAGATGGCGCTTGGGGTCGTCCAGCACGGCGCCATTGATGGTGATGCCGTGCTTGCCCAATTTGGCAGACAGGGTGGTTTTGCGCGAACGCAGCATGCTGCGGGTCTGCTGGTAGGCATGCTCGGCAATGGCGCGGCGCTGGCTGTAGCTGAAGGTGTTGGCCATGTACAGCTCGGGGTCGCGGTGGTCGGGCTCGATCAGCAGGATGTCGGTATCGGGATAGGTGCGCTCGTAGTGCTTCATGCCCAGCTCCATGCGCGAGTGGATCATCGAGCGGAAGGTCTGGCTCAACACGCCGGGCAAGCCGCCATCGGCAATGCGCGGGATAAACTGCTTTTCCAACGGCAGGCCGCGCTGCATCACATCGCTGCGCGCCTGCATGGCGTTGAAGGGCACCAATGGGTTCAGGCACAGCATCAGGTCCACGCCCTCTTCCAGCGCTACGGTGGCGTGCAGGGTTTTCTTCAAAGCCCCGTCCACATAGTATTGTTCATCAATCTCTACCGGAGGAAACAGGCCTGGCAGGGCCGCGCTGGCCTGCACGGCGCGCGAGATCGGCACATGGTCCCAGCCGGGCTGGCCAAAAGGTGCGGCCTCGCCGCTGTCAAGATGGGTGGCCACCAGCGTCAGGCGCGAGCGCAGCTCGCGAAAATCATTGGTGCGGCCACTGCGGCTGAACATCTGCGCCATGCGCAGATGCACCTCTTCGCTGCTGAAGATGCCGGTAGGCAGGGCAGGGCCCAGCAGCTCGATGGCGCTGACCAGGGACTTGCGCTGCACGGTGGCGCGCCAGACGGCGCTGGCCAGCAAGCCCGGCAGCATGATGCTGCGGCGCACAAATTCGCCCACAGCAGGGCGCATGAGCCAGGCGGGGTCGAAATTGTCCAGGCGCTCTTCGCCCTGTGCCAGCGGCCGGTCGTTGTCAATGAAGTTGTGGCACAGCTCGTGGGGGCGCATGCCGTTGGCCAGAAAAGCTGCAATAAAGCCGCCAGCGGACACGCCGACGTAATGGTCGAGCTGGGTGAAATCGATGCCGTCCAGCGCTTCATCCAGTGCGCACAGTGCACCTATCTCGTAGATAGCGCCCAGCGGTCCGCCGCCAGCCAATGCCAGTGCGATGCGGGGCTTGGGAGTGCGCTGTGCGGTTGTGCGGGAGCGAGAGACCATCAAGCAGTTTTACGTGCAGTGCGTTTTTTGGCAGCGGGCTTGGCTGCTGCCTTTTTGGCTGCGGGTTTCGCGGCAGACTTGGCTGCAGGCACTTTGGCGCCCATCTGGGCCACGGCCTTGCTCAGCTCGTCAATGCGTGCGATCAGGGCTTCCACATCTTTGGCCGAGGGCACGCCCAGCTTGTTGAGGGCTTTGGCCACACGGGTTTCAAAAATGTCTTCCAGCTTGCCCCATTGGTTGGTGGCTTTGCTGGTGATGTCGCTGGCCATACCGGCCATCTTGTTGGTGGCTTCGGAGATTTTTTCTTCGGCCACAGCCTGGGTCTTGCGCTGGATGGACAGGCCTTCCTTGACCAGGGTCTCAAACACTTTGCCGCCTTCAGCCTGCGCCTTGGAGAACGAGCCCAGGCCTGCCAGCCAGATCTGCTGAGCCGACTCCTTGATGGTCTGTGCCATGTCAGAGCTTGATTGGGGGGCGGCTGCTGCAGCTTTGTTGACTTTTTTGACCATGGGTTGTTCTCCGTTAAAACTTGGGTTGAATAGGCGTGGCCTGCCACGCCAGCACAATAACTGTACGCGCAACCTGAGGCCCTGTTTAGGTGCGAACTTCTAAAATGGCTAGGGGATAGGCTCTACCTTGCGCTCGGGTTTACGCGCAATTGCCCAAAGCGCAGCTTTGTGCACAATGGCGTTTTGCAAACACATAGCTAGCAAGAGGAGCACAGCATGCAGTATTTCATTACCGGCGCCACAGGTTTCATCGGCAAACGCCTGGTCAAAAAGCTACTGGAGCGCAAAGGCGCTGTGGTGTATTTTCTGCTCCGCAAGGAAAGCGAGAGCAAGGTCGCCGGTCTGCGTGAGTACTGGGGCGTATCAGCCGCACGCGCTGTGCCAGTATTTGGCGATCTGACCGCCAAAAAGCTGGGTGTGTCAGCAGAAGACACCAAAAAACTCAAAGGCCAGATTGACCACTTTCACCATCTGGCCGCGGTGTACGACCTCGGCGCTGACGAAGAGAGCCAGGTAGCTGTCAACATTGATGGCACACGCAACACCGTCGAATTTGCCAAGGCCATTGACGCTGGGCATTTTCACCACGTCTCCAGCATTGCGGCCGCGGGCCTGTACGAGGGCGTGTTCCGTGAGGACATGTTTGACGAGGCAGAAAACTACGACCACCCGTATTTCCGCACCAAGCACGAGAGCGAAAAGATCGTCCGCAAGGAATACAAAGGTGCCTGGACGGTCTACCGCCCGGCTATGGTGGTGGGCGACAGCACCACCGGCGAGATGGACAAGATCGACGGCCCGTACTATTTCTTCAAGGCCATCCAGCGCATGCGCCAGCTGCTGCCGCCCTGGATGCCGATGATCGGCCTGGAAGGCGGGCGCGTGAACATCGTGCCGGTGGACTTTGTGGTGAACTGCCTGGATTTCATCAGCCACAAAGCCGCGATTGCCAAAAAATGCTTCCATTTGGTGGACTCTGAAGGCTACCGCGTGGGCGATGTGCTGGACATTTTCAGCAAGGCAGGTCACGCACCCAAGTTCAACCTCTTTGTCAACGCTGCACTCTTGGGCTTCATCCCCAAGAGCGTGACCAAGACGCTGATGTCGGTCAAGCCGGTGCGCCGCGTCAAGGCGGCGGTCATGAAAGACCTGGGCATGCCCGAAGACATGCTCACCTTCATCAACTACCCCACGCGCTTTGACCGCCGCGATTTGGACCTGATTCTGAAGGGCTCCAACATCGAGTGCCCGCACCTGAAAGACTACGCCTGGCGGCTGTGGGACTACTGGGAGCGTCACCTGGACCCCGATCTGTTCATCGACCGCACGCTCAAAGGCACCGTGCAGGGCAAAGTGGTGCTGATCACCGGCGGCTCATCGGGCATCGGCCTGGCCAGCGCGCACAAGTTTGCCGAGGCAGGCGCTGTCACCATCATCTGCGGCCGCGACCAGGACAAGCTGGACGAAGCGCAGAAAGAAGCCAAGGCCAAAGGCTACAGTTTTGTGTGCTACCCCGCTGACGTGGCCGACATGAACGACTGCGACCGCTTTGTCAAACTGTTGATTGAAAACCACGGTGGTGTGGACTATCTCATCAATAACGCAGGTCGCTCGATTCGCCGCGCCATTGAAAACAGCTACGACCGTTTCCATGATTTTGAGCGCACCATGCAGCTCAATTATTTTGGCTGCATCCGCATCACCATGGGCCTGCTACCCACCATGGTGGCCAAGAAGAAGGGCCATATCGTCAACATCAGCTCCATCGGCGTGCTGACCAACGCTCCGCGTTTCAGCGCCTATGTGGCCTCCAAAGCTGCGCTCGACGCCTGGACCCGTTGCGCGAGCAGCGAATACTCCGACCAGGGCATCAGCTTTACCACCATCAACATGCCGCTGGTGCGCACCCCGATGATTGCGCCCACCAACATCTACAAAAACGTGCCCACACTCAGCCCCGAGCAGGCCGCTGACATGGTGGCTGGTGCCTGCATCTACAAAAACGTGCGCATCGCCACCCGCCTGGGCATCACCGGCCAGGTGCTGCACGCGCTGTTCCCGCGCATCATGCAGATTGTCATGAACACCAGCTTCCGCATGTTCCCCGACTCGTCCGCCGCCAAGGGCGAAAAGTCTGCCAAGCCTCAGCTCAGCGCCGAGGCAGTGGCCATGCAGCAGATGATGCGTGGCATCCATTTCTAGGACATTTCCATAAAAACATCCTCCATGAAGATCCTTTCACTATGCACTTTCCCGGCGATGCTGCTCTCACTGGCCCTGGCAGCCAGTGGTGCGGCGCAGGCCGCTGACCTGTCTGGCTCTGGCATCGCTGTATGGAGCGCCAAAAAGAGCGATTCCAACAGCTACAAGCCACGCAAGCACCGAAGCGGCAAGCGCGGCAAAGGTGGTGGCGTCACTTTCCATGACGGCTCTGCAGAGAGCCGTTCGGAGCGCGATCGCCGCCTGATGCGTGAGTGCAAGGGACGGTCCAATTCTGGCGTCTGCGAAGGCTATACGCGCTGATTTATCAGGCCTTTTAGGGCTTTGAGGCCCTGGAATATCGCGGGAGCAGCTATTAAAATAATAGCGCTTTGCAGCTCTATCCCACCTTTGCGCCACCCGTGCCGGATGCACGGGCATGGCTAAACCCGGCTGCGGCGTACACCCACTTGATTTCCCCGCTACACTCCTCACCTTTGTATTCCCATGCGTGCCAGACTCCTATGTCAGTGTGCGCAAACTCTCCGAAATTTGAAAGCCTGGACTTGTTATGTCGCTTATTCCTGCCACCATCCTCACGGGCTTTTTAGGCTCAGGCAAGACCACTTTGCTCAAAAGAGTGCTTTCGGAAGCCCATGGCTACAAGATTGCAGTGATTGAAAACGAGTTCGGTGAGGAAAACATCGACAACGAAATCCTGGTGTCCGATGTGAAAGAGCAGATCATCCAGATGAGCAATGGCTGTGTCTGCTGCACGATCCGAGAAGATCTGCGCACCACGCTCAAGGACCTGGCCGAGAAAAAACGCAAAGGCGAGCTGGACTTTGACCGGGTGGTGATCGAGACCACCGGTATCGCCGACCCTGGCCCCGTGGCCCAGACCTTCTTCATGGACGAAGAAATCGCCGAGCAATACCTGCTGGACTCGGTGCTCACCCTGGTGGATGCCAAGCATGCCGCCAACCAGCTCAATGATCGCCAGGAGGCGCGTCGCCAGGTGGGCTTTGCGGACCAGATTTTCATCAGCAAAACCGACCTGGTGGCCAAAAACGAGGTGGATGCGCTGATGCACCGCCTCAAGCACATGAACCCCCGTGCGCCGCAGCAGGCGGTGCACTTTGGTGAAGTGGCGATCAAGGACGTGTTTGATCTGCGCGGCTTCAACCTCAACTCCAAGCTGGACATTGACCCGGATTTTCTCAAGGAAGAAGACCACCACGACCACGCTCACGGACATGACCATGCCCACGACCATGCGCACGGTGAGCACTGCGACCACCCTTCTCATGCGCAGGAAGGCCATGGCCATCACCACCACCATGACGATGATGTCAAAAGCTTCGTGTTTCGCTCGGACAAGGCCTTTGACCCGGCCAAACTGGAAGACTTTCTGGGCGCTGTGGTCAATATCTACGGCCCGCGCATGCTGCGTTACAAAGGTGTGCTGAATATGAAAGGCACCGAGCGCAAGGTCATATTCCAGGGCGTACACCAGCTTATGGGCTCGGATTTGGGCCCTGTCTGGGCCGAGGGCGAGCCACGCACCAACAAAATGGTGTTTATCGGTATCGACTTGCCCAAAGACATCTTTTTGCAGGGCCTGGAGCAGTGCCTGGCCTAGCGGGGCGCCTGCAAGCAGCTGCAGCGCTGTCAAATGGCGAAAACTAGGCCTCATCGGCCTGGCTTGAACCCGTTTCCAACCCGTTAAAAACCGTGAAAAATTGCCATGTGCAACCCATTTTTCAAATTTACAGGACATTCTTCGGGTAAGTCGCTACAATCCGCCGCCGACACCAGAACGGTGAAGCCCTGTAAAAAGGGTATAACTCTGGATTAGCCAGAGACGGACCGCAGCGAAAACATCACGGCGCTGCGGGCTCAGTGAGGAGACAATAAGTGAAAGCCCCAGTTAAGAAGTCCATTGCAGTGAAAAAAACAGTTGTCAAAGCCAAAGTGGCTCCGGCCAAGAAAGCGTCAGCCAAAGCGGTCTCCAAGCCTAGCAAGGCTGCCGCCAAACCTGTAGCCAAAAAAGCTGCAGCCAAAAAAGCTGCAGCCAAAACGCCTGTCACCAAAACTGCCGCAAAACAGGCTAAACCCGTCGCCAAACCCAAACCTGCGGCTAAACCGGCCTCCAAACCCGCCAAGCCTAGTTCTCCTGCCAAAAGCCCGGCTAAATCTGCTGCCAAACCCGTCGCCAAGCCCGCTGTGAAACAGGCCTCCAAGCCTGCCAAAACCGCGCCAGCTACAGGTAAAGCAGCCTCCAAAGCCAGCCCCAAGGCAACCCCGAAAGCACCTATCAAAGCTCCCGTTACTGCCAAGGCTACGGCCAAAACACCTGCAAAAGCCCCACCGGCACCTGCCAAAGCACCCGCAGCCAAAGCGGCCCCCGCCAAGCCGGTAGCCAAAGCCGTGGCGCCCGAGCCGGTCAAAACGCCATCGGCACCAGCGCCCGTGGCTCCTGCCAAAACTGCCAAGACTTCCAAATCTGGATTCAACAGCCCAGCCAATATTGCGCCCAAGCCGATGGAAGTGTCCACGGCGGCCAAGACCAACTTTACGATGTCCTCTCCTGTTCTCGCTCCCCCTCCCCAAGTGGCCGTCAAGAAAGACGCCAAGCTCGTCAACAACTGGAAGACCAAATCCGCGGCCGAACTGACCGACCAAGAGGTCATCGCAATGCCGGATTCGGAATACATGAACGCCCTGCAAATGGCGTTTTTCCGCCTCAAGCTGGTGCAGCTGAAAAAAGACATTCTGAGCAATGCAGGCGAAACCACCGAGCACCTGCGCGAAGATACCTCCGTTGTGCCTGATCCGGCAGACCGTGCCACCATCGAAGAAGAGCACGCCCTGGAGCTGCGCACCCGCGACCGCGAGCGCAAGCTGCTCAAGAAGATCGAGCAGTCCATCGCCCGCATTGATGCGGACGACTATGGCTTCTGCGATGAAACTGGCGAGCCCATCGGAGTGGCCCGCCTGATCGCCCGCCCCACCGCCAGTCTGTCGCTGGAAGCCCAACAGCGCAGAGAATTGAAACAAAAAATGTTTGGGGACTAGGCAAAGTGCTAGACTGTTAAATCTTTATCTTTTCAAGCTAGCAAACCCCGCTTATGGCAAAAGACGATACCGCTGCGGCAGGCTTACTGTCCAAAATGGCCAGATTTGTGCGCAATCCCGGCACAAACTGGTCCGATCTGGACCAGAAAGAATCTGACCGCGAAAGCTCGTCTTACAGCAAACAGGCGCTCAAGGAGATGATCGAGCGCAAGCGGCGCAACGATTTTGTCCGCAAGCGCGAATTCGACATGCTGCGCAAGCTGCGCCGCCGCGAGGCCATGGGTGGGCCGGGTGTCAGTGGTGACCAGTCCAACCGCCCCTCGTTCTTCCAGAGCTCCATGCCCTCCAAGCCCGATGACCGGGCCATGACACTGAAAAAGATCGACGAGATCGAAGCCCAGATGTCGATGCAGTGGTGGAAAACCAAGCACGGTAATTCAGCCCTGCAGGCCCCGGCATCCACCAGTTTCAACTCCAGCGATACCGCCAACAGCAGCATCCGCTCAGACTATCCCTCCAGTGCGGGTGGCAGCGGCGGATTCCCCAAGCCGCCGCCAGCCGCACAGAACAACATCGCCTATGCCCGCACGGTGCCCGACGACCTGACCAATGCACTCGCTGCTCAAGCAGCCAAGTCTGCCCAAGCCGCCCCGCTGCAGACAACTCCCAGGCCGATGGCCCCCTCTGCAGCGCCAGCGCCTGCTTTTGCTGCAGCTCCTATTGCCGCTGCAACCGCACCTGCTGCCGCACCCGCGCGGCCCGCGCCAGTGGCTGCCCCAGCCAAGGCACCAGCGGCGTCGCCTGCCCCCAAGTCCCCCATCATGGGCGGCTTGGCAGCCTCCTATGACGGCGCGGCCAGCACAGGGTTTTCTGCCTCCAAGCTGTTTGCGCTGGAGGTTGATGAAGTACAGCACGACCCCGAGCTCGAAGAAGCCGCCATCCGCTTTGCCAACGGCGACGACCAGGGCGCGGAAGCGGGCCTGCTGGAGGTGTTGGCCCCTTATGGGCAGCGCCACCATCACGAAGAAACCTGGTTCACTGCATTTGACCTGTACCGTGCCACTGGCAAGCAGGACCGTTTTGAAAGCCTGGCCATCGACTTTGCCAGCAAGTTCAACCGCTCGGCGCCCATGTGGTTCTCCATGCCCGACATGGTGGGCAAGCTCACGGGTACCGAGGCCGCTGCAGCCCCCATGGGCCCGGGCCCCAAGTCGGATTGGCGCTCTCCGCCCAATTTCGGCCTGCAAAGCATTGCAGCGCTCAACGCGGCGCTGGCCAAAGCCAACGCACCCTGGACGCTGGACTGGTCGGTGCTCAAAACGATTGAGCCCAACGCCTTTGTGCCCCTGACCAAGCTGTTTGCAGGCTGGGCGGCGCAGCCGGTGCAGCTGCGCTTTATGGGCGCGCAAGTGCTCGAAGACCTGCTGCGCCATTCCACCCCTTCGGGTGTGCGCGATACCAGCCAGGAGCTGTGGAAGCTGCGCATGGAGCATCTGCGCATCACCCACCGGCCCGATGAGTTTGAGCTGGCCGCACTGGATTTTTGCGTGACCTACGAAGTCTCGCCGCCGTCCTGGGAGAGCGCACGCTGCGAATACAAATCGGCTGACTCCAACGGGGTGTCCGGCGTGGGCCAGACCATCATTGGCGAAGCCGTGCACGACTCGGTCATGTCGGAGATGAGTGGCTACGAGGACGGCCACCCAACCAGCAGCATCCAGCCTACGCAGCTGTCAGCCGTCGAGCTGTCCGGCCAGATCCAGGGCGACCCGGTGGCGGTGCTGGAAAAGCTCGAATCACGCATGGAAGGCGCGGACGTGATGATCATCTCGTGCGCCAAGCTGATCCGGGTGGATTTTTCTGCGGCTGGCACCCTGCTCAACTGGGTGTCGGCACGCCAGGCAGAAGGCAGGATGGTGCAGTTTACCGATGTGCACCGCCTGGTGGCTGCGTTCTTTCACGTCATCGGCATCAGCGAGCATGCCAAGGTCGTCACCCGGCTGGACTGATCCCGGCGCTGCGGCTAGTGCGCTGCAGCGGCTGTTTTCAGGGTATTGAGGTTTTCATGGAACAATTTCACGGCACCACCATCATCAGCGTGCGCCGCAAGACGCCCACCGGCTGGCAGGTGGCTATCGGTGGCGATGGCCAGGTCACACTAGGCAATATCGTCATCAAGGGCACAGCACGCAAGGTGCGCAAGCTCTACCACGGCAAGGTGCTGGCTGGCTTTGCCGGTGCCACGGCCGACGCCTTCACTCTGTTTGAGCGCTTTGAGGCCAAGCTGGAAAAACACCAGGGCCATTTGGTGCGCGCCGCCATTGAGCTGACCAAAGACTGGCGCACCGACCGTGTGCTGCGCCGCCTGGAAGCCATGCTGGCCGTGGCTGACGCCGAGGCCTCGCTGATCATCACCGGCAATGGCGATGTGCTGGAGCCAGAGCACGGCATTGTGGCCATCGGCTCGGGTGGCGCGTATGCGCAGGCCGCTGCCAAGGCCCTGCTGGACCACACCGACCTGTCGGCCCGCGACATGGTGAAAAAATCACTGGAGATTGCTGGCGAGCTGTGCATCTACACCAACATGCAGCACACCATCGAAGAGCTGTGAACGCTCCCGTACAACGCTTTTTATAAGTGTTTCAGGCCGCCAGGCCAATAAAATATCGCGGGAGCAGCTATTATTTTGATAGTAAATCCTTATCCCAAAAACCCGACATTGCCGTTGAAATACTGCAGACGAGGGAAGACCTGCGCCAACACGGCATCGTCTGCGCCAAACCAGCGGCCCAAGGTGGCGGCATAGGCTTCGGTGGATGTGGTCGGGATCCAGTTGCCTTGCCCGCCTGAATCGTCAGGCCCGCGCACCGTGTGGTTGGGGAACTGGCCAAACAGCTTGCCGCCCTGCACCGCACCGCCCACCACAAAATGGTGTCCGCCCCAGCCATGGTCCGAGCCCTGGCCGTTGGAGGTGAAGGTGCGGTTGAAGTCGGAGGCGCTGAAGGTGGTGACCTTGTCTGCCACATTGAGCTCGGCAGTGGCCGCGGCGAATGCGGTGACCGCATCGCTGATCTCGCCCAGCAACTGGGCCTGGCGCGTGAGCTGGTCGTCCCCATGGGTGTCAAAGCCGCCAATGCTGCAGAAGAAGCACTGCTTTTTGAGGCCCAGTTTGTCACGCGCTGCAATCAGGCGGGCCACCATGCGGAACTGGTTGCCCAGGTTGGTGTTGGGAAACACGGTGTTGACGGTAGAGCCTTCCAGCGCCTGCGTGAGGATGCGCTGCACCTCGATGGAGCGGCCCATCACATCGACAAAGCCCTGCTCAAACAGGTGTTGGTGGGTGTCGCGCAGGGTCTCGGTGATAGCCAGCGACAGCGGGTCAGTGCCCGTGGGCTCATAAAAATCAAAACCAAAGCGGCCCGAGGCGGACACCTTGTAGGCCGAGAGCGTGCGGTCGCCCGTCTCCCACAGATTGCCTCCGGTGACCGACAGCACCGAATAACCGCGGTTGATGGTGGCGTCGTCGACCAGGCGCTCGGTCAGGCGGCCGCCCCAGCCATTGGTAGGGCGCTCATAGATGGCCGATTGCCATTGCGACTGCTGGTCGGAGTGGGAAAACAGATTGTCGGGCAAGGGCACAGAGCGGCTGTCCCACTGCGCTTTGGTGGTGGGCACCATCAAGGGCCCCGCGTTGGCAATCAGGGCGGCCTTGGGTGCCCCGGGGGCGGCACTGGCGCTGTTGTTGAACAGGCCCGCTATGCCCCCCATCGAAGGATGCAGCGCATAACGCACGCCGCCTGTATTACTGGGGCTGATCGGCAGCAGCGTATCGCGTGCCAAGGCCAGGTTGCTGCGCACGGCGGCGTAGCGGCTGTGGTCTGCCGGCTCATAGGGAATCAGCGTGTTGTTGCTGTCGTTGCCACCGAACATGAACAGGCATACCAGGGCGCGGTAGTCGTTGCCTGTGGTGGCCTGGGCCAGCGCAGACAGCTGGGTGAAAGCACTCAGGCCTGTGCCCAAGCCGAGCGCTGCGGAGGTTTTGAGAAATTGGCGTTTGTTCATCATGGTGTATTCTTTTTCTGGTGATGCTTATTTTTGAATCACATATTCCGGCGACAGGCTGGTCAGGATCAGCGCGGCCTTGACGCGGCGCGTGCGGTCGTTGGCGGGCAGCGCAGTGAGCATGGTTTTCATGCGGGTCTGCAGCGTGCTGCTCATGGCATAGTTGAAGTACAGCGCATTGAGCTCGGCAATCAGTGCGTCGGGGCTGCTGGCCAAAGACTCCAGTCGGGTGTAGTTGAGCTTGAGTTCCGCCTCCTCATAGCCGTAGCTGGCGTTGTTAAAGAGGTTGGCAAAGAAGTTCAGGCCACCGACCACGGTGGTTTCGGTAGTGATCTGAAACTCGGGCGCTGTCAGGCCAGCAGCAGCAATCTTGCCTGCGGGCCGGAAGTTGGGCGAAAAATAGTTGAACACCGATGGCGCCAGCAGGGGGCTTTGCCCCAAACCATTGTCAGCGTTCTCCAGGTAGTGGATCGCGTTGCGACCACTGCTGGATCGGGCGTCCAGGCTGCGCAGGAAGTTGGCCAGGCGGATCACCGGTTCGCGCTGCTTGCCAAAGTTGGCACCGGGCACGGCGCGGGCCTCAGCATAGAGCAAGATGGCGCTGACCACTGCACGCAGGTCACCGCGCACACCAGCGCCATTGTTGTTGAACACCCCTGCCACGTAGCTGATGTAGGCCTTGCTCGGGTTGCTGGTGACCAGGCGCTGGATCAGCTGGCGGCCAATGAACGGGCCGACATTGGGGTGGTTGAAAATATTGTCAATCGCGGCTTCCAGATCCTGCTCAGGCGATTGACCGCCGCTGAGCACCATGCCGCTCAGCAGCTTTTTAGGCTCGGGCGAGTGCTTGGCCGCAAAAGGCTTCATGGGGCTGGTCCAGGCCTGGGGCACTTCTTCGTCTGCTTCGTCAAAGCCGGTGGCGTTGGGGTAGCTCCAGCCGGTGAAGGCCTTGGCAAAGCCCTGCACCACACTCTCGTCATAGCTGGGTAGGGGCTTGCCCGCCGCGTCCACTTGGGCGGTGCCATCGGTATTGAGTTTGACCAGACCGATGCTAAACAGCTGCAGCACCTCGCGGGCGTAGTTTTCGTTGGGGTGCGCACCTGTGTCGGGGTCGTCACGCTCGCTGTTGATCATGTTGAGGTAATACCCCATGGCAGGGTGCAGGGTCACCTCCTTGAGCAACTGGCGGTAGTTGCCAAAGGCGTTGCGGTTGAGCATGTCCATATAGCTGGACATGGCATAGGGCCGAATGTCGGGTGCGACGTTGGAGATCACCACAATCTCGGACAGCGCAAATGCCATGCGGGCGCGCAGCTGGTCTGCGCCATACAGCCACTGCTGCCAGATAGCTTCATAGCTCATCTCTTCGCTGGCGCGGGCCACGCCTTTGTCATCCACATTGCGGGTTTTCTGCTGGTCCAGATAGCTGGTGTGCAAGGTGGTGCCGGTGTTGAACTGCTCCCACAGCCACAGCGCATAGCCTTTTTCCTGCACCTGGGCGATCTCCTGCACCGATTTGGTACCAAAGCTGGCCTGGGTCAGAAAGCGCGCTGCATCCGCTGCGGGTGGGCGGTCAGCCACGGCGGGGGCGCTGGGCTTGGCGCCGCCAGAGCCCGGCAGATCGGCGGCATTGACGTTGACCAGGATGGAGTCCGGCCCCGGTGCGGGCGCTGCAGCGCTCGGCGCTGAACCCCCACCACCCCCGCCCCCGCAGGCGGCCAGGGCCGCCATGGCCACTGCAGACATGGCCATCTGACTGGCACGGCGGCTGGGCGCTGCTTGGGGCAGGCTAAAGGGGATAATGGGTGGGATTTGATGGGCCTGAGAGCTCAACTGGGCGTCTGGCCCGGGACGAGGTGCGGGAGGAATACCATCAGCTTCGTCAGCGGCCATGTCGGCACGGTGTGGGGATAATTCGGCTATGTTGTCAGCAGGCATAGATTTTTTAGTTGATTAAAAACACCGTCTTATCGTCAGCGCTAATGATGTGTCCAGGCGTGATCAACATGTAACATTGCCGTAAATTTGGCAAGTAAATTACTATTTTCCGCATTTAAATTCAATCTTTAGTTGTATGTCTTCCATGACCCCTCAAGAAATTGTTTCGGAGTTAGACCACCATATCGTGGGCCAGCGTGCGGCCAAGCGCGCTGTGGCCATTGCGCTGCGCAACCGCTGGCGGCGCGCGCAGGTGGATGCCGCGCTACGCCCCGAGATCACGCCCAAGAACATCTTGATGATCGGCCCCACTGGCGTGGGCAAGACCGAAATCGCGCGCCGCCTGGCCAAGCTGGCTGACGCGCCATTTATCAAGGTGGAGGCCACCAAATTCACCGAGGTGGGCTATGTGGGCAAGGATGTAGACAGCATCATCCGCGACCTGGCCGACGTGGCCATCAAGCAAACCCGCGAGAGGGAGATGCGCAAGGTGCGCACCCGCGCAGAAGACGCCGCAGAAGACCGTGTGCTGGATATTTTGATCCCGCCGCCACGCAGTGAGGTGGGCTTTGGCACGGGGGCTGTGGTCGAGACGCAGGACAGCGCAGCGCGCCAGGCCTTCCGCAAAAAGCTGCGTGAAGGCTCACTTGCGGACAAAGACATAGAGATTGAAGTGGCCCAGACAGCGCCGCAACTTGAGGTGATGGGGCCTGCCGGCATGGAAGAGATGGCCGAGCAGCTGCGCGGCATGTTCAGCCACATGGGCGGCGGCAAAAAGAAACTGCGCAAGGTCAAGATCAGCGAAGCACTGAAACTGCTGGCTGACGAAGAGGCGGCCAAGCTGGTCAACGAAGATGAGATCAAGCTGCAGGCCCTGCAAAGCCTGGAGCAAAACGGGATCGTCTTCATTGATGAGATTGATAAAGTCACTTCGCGCTCGGAGGGCAGCGGTGCCGAGGTCTCGCGCCAGGGCGTGCAGCGCGACCTGCTGCCCTTGGTCGAGGGCACCACCGTGTCCACCAAGTACGGCCCGGTCAAGACCGACCATGTGCTGTTCATTGCCAGTGGCGCATTCCACCTGAGCAAGCCGAGTGACTTGATTCCCGAGCTGCAAGGCCGATTCCCGATCAGGGTGGAGCTGCAGTCGCTGTCGGTGCAGGATTTTGAGGCCATTTTGACCAGCACCCACGCATCGCTGACCAAGCAGTACCAGGCGCTGCTGGCCACAGAAAACGTCACCCTTCAATTTCAGGCCGACGGCATCACCCGGCTGGCACGCATTGCGTTTGACGTCAACGAGAGCACCGAAAACATCGGCGCAAGGCGCCTGTCGACCGTGATGGAGCGACTGCTCGACGAGGTGAGCTTTGACGCCGTCAAGCTCAGCGGCCAGACGATCCACATAGACGCCGCCTATGTCGATGCGCGCCTGGGCGAGCTGAGCAAGGACGAAGATCTGTCGCGGTATATTTTGTAGTCTGCTTCAGGCGGGGGCGCGGGTTAAATGCTCGCTCCCAGGTCAAGCGCTACATATTGCGCCGATACTGCCCACCCACCTCAAATAGCGCGTTGGTAATCTGCCCGAGCGAGCACACGCGCACGGCGTCCATCAGCACGTTGAAGACGTTTTGGTTGGCAATCACCGCTTGTTGCAGGCGCTTGAGCATGGCGGGGGATTCTTTGGCGTGCAGGGTGTGGAAGTCGGTCAGGCGCTTGAGCTGCGACTGCTTTTCTTCCTCGGTGCTGCGGGCCAGTTCCAGCTTGTCTTGTACTACATCGCCTTTGGGATTGCGGAAGGTGTTGACGCCGATGATGGGCAGCTCGCCAGTGTGTTTGAGCATTTCGTAGTGCATGCTTTCGTCCTGGATGCGGCCGCGTTGGTAGCCGGTCTCCATCGCGCCTAGCACGCCGCCGCGTTCGCTGATGCGCTCGAATTCGTCTAGTACGGCTTCTTCTACCAGCTCGGTCAGTTCTTCGATGATGAAGCTGCCTTGGCTTGGATTTTCGTTTTTCGCCAAACCCCATTCGCGGTTGATGATCATCTGGATAGCCATGGCGCGGCGCACGCTGTCTTCGGTGGGCGTGGTGATGGCTTCGTCGAAGGCGTTGGTGTGCAGGCTGTTGCAGTTGTCGTAGATGGCGATCAGGGCTTGCAGGGTGGTGCGGATGTCATTGAACTGAATCTCTTGCGCGTGCAGGCTGCGGCCGCTGGTTTGCACGTGGTACTTCAACTTCTGGCTGCGCTCGTTAGCACCGTATTTGTCGCGCATGGTCGTGGCCCAGATGCGGCGGGCGACGCGGCCCAGCACGGTGTATTCGGGGTCCATGCCGTTGCTGAAGAAGAAGCTCAGGTTGGGCGCAAAGTCGTCGATATGCATGCCGCGCGCCAGGTAGGCTTCGACAAACGTGAAGCCGTTGGACAGGGTGAGTGCGAGTTGGCTTAACGGGTTGGCCCCGGCCTCGGCAATGTGGTAGCCGCTGATGGACACGCTGTAGAAGTTGCGCACTTTGTGGTGCACAAAATATTCGGCAATGTCGCCCATCACCTTCAAGCTGAATTCGGTGCTGAAGATGCAGGTGTTCTGGCCCTGGTCTTCTTTCAAAATATCAGCCTGCACGGTGCCGCGCACATTCTCTTGCACCCATTCCTTGATCTTGGCGGCCTCGGTGTCGGTGGGTTCGCGGCTGTTGTCGGCTTTGAATTTGTCGAGGTTTTGGTCGATGGCGGTGTTCATGAACATGGCCAGAATCGTCGGCGCGGGGCCGTTGATGGTCATGCTGACGCTGGTGGACGGGTTGGTCAAATCAAAGCCGCTGTACAGCACCTTCATGTCTTCCAGCGTAGCAATGCTCACGCCGCTGTTGCCTACCTTGCCGTAAATGTCGGGGCGGGTGGCGGGGTCGGCGCCGTACAAAGTCACTGAGTCAAACGCGGTACTGAGTCGCTTGGCGGGCAGGCCCTCGCTGACCATTTTGAAGCGGCGGTTGGTGCGAAAGGCATCGCCTTCACCGGCAAACATGCGCGTGGGGTCTTCGCCTTCGCGTTTGAAGGCGAAGGTGCCAGCGGTGTAGGGGAAGCTGCCGGGCACGTTGTCCAGCATCAACCATTTCAAAATTTCGCCGTGGTCTTCAAACTGCGGCAATGCGACTTTACGGATTTTGGTGCCGCTCAAGCTGGTGGTGGTGAGTGCCGTGCGCAGTTCTTTGTCACGGATTTTCACCACGTATTCGTCGCCTGCGTAGGCGGCTTGCATGTCGGGCCACTGCTGCATGAGCTTGCGTGCCCCGGGGTCTTGCGCGGCTTTGCGGTGAGCGGCCAGGTCTAGCGCAGCTTCGGCTGCGGGGGCGCGGTCGGGTTTGCCCACTTTCAGCATGCGCGCCGCAGCTTGCAACTGCTGAATCTCGCGGGCCAGCGTGGCCTGCTCGCGGGCCTTGCGTTTGTAGGCGCGCACGGTGTCGGCGATTTCGCTGAGGTAGCGGGTGCGGGCAGCGGGGATGATGGGGGTTTGGTTAGTGCTGTGGCGGGTTTTTACCTCGGGCAGCGCGCCTGCCTGTAGCTTCAGGCCCAGCGCGGCCAAGCGCGGCTTCATGGCCTGGTACAGCGCGGTCACGCCGTCGTCGTTAAAGCGCGCGGCCATAGTGCCGAACACCGGCATGTCTTCCATGCGTTGGGTCCAGGCCTCCTGGTTGCGCTGCACTTGCTTGGCCACGTCGCGCAGCGCGTCGTGGGAGCCTTTGCGGTCAAACTTGTTGATCGCGACAAATTCGGCAAAGTCCAGCATGTCGATTTTTTCCAGCTGCGATGCCGCGCCAAACTCGGGCGTCATCACATACATGGGTAGGTTCACATGCGGCACGATGGCCGCGTCGCCCTGGCCAATGCCGCTGGTCTCGACGATGACCAAATCAAAGCCTGCACATTGGCAGGCAGCGATCACGTCGGGCAGGGCCTGGCTGATTTCGCTGCCAAATTCGCGCGTGGCAAGTGAGCGCATAAACACTTTGGGGCCACCGGACCATGGGCTGATGGCGTTCATGCGGATGCGGTCACCCAGCAGCGCACCGCCTGATTTACGGCGCGACGGGTCGATGGAAATGAGGGCGATGCGCAGACTGTCGTTTTGGTCCAGCCGCAGGCGGCGAATCAGCTCGTCGGTGAGGGAGGACTTGCCTGCGCCGCCTGTGCCGGTAATGCCGATGACAGGAATCGCTCCTTTTTTAGTAGCTGCTCCCGCGATAATCTGTTGGGCTAGAGCCGGATTTTGCTGTCTATTTTCAATGCTGGTGATCAGCTGGGCCAGGCTGCGCCAGGCCATTTCACTATGACCCTGAATGGCCTGCAGTGCGGCGGGCGCGTAGGGCGACAGGTCGCGGTCGCAGGCCATCACCATCTCGCCAATCATGCCTGCCAAGCCCATGCGCTGGCCGTCTTCGGGGCTGAAGATGCGCACGCCATGCTCGGCCAGGTCTCTGATCTCCTCGGGCACAATCACACCGCCGCCGCCGCCAAACACCTTGATGTGCTCGCCCCCGCGCTCCTTGAGCAACTGCGTCATGTACTTGAAATATTCCACATGTCCGCCTTGGTAGCTTGACACGGCAATACCCTGCACGTCCTCCTGCAGCGCGGCAGTCACCACATCATCGACCGAGCGGTTGTGCCCCAGGTGAATCACTTCCACCCCCATGCTCATCAAAATGCGGCGCATGATATTGATCGACGCGTCATGCCCGTCAAACAGGCTGGCAGCAGTGACAAAGCGCACTTTGTGTACTGGGCGATACTCGGCAAGGGCTTTGTAGTCGGCGGAAAGATCGGTCATGGTGTCTCCATAGGCCTCTAGGGTCGGGCAGCTAATTGACGTTTACGTAAACGTCAATTAGCGGATTTTAGCAATTTCAGCCTTCCAGCGCGCTGACATGTCCTTGGGGTGACCTGAATAGGCCCTGCTTTGGGCTATATTCCTGCTGCAAAGCTACATCATGACAGGAGACATAAAACCATGGACAGAAGACACTTTTTTCAAAGCAGCGCCCTTGTAACGACCGGAGCCGTAGTCGGTTGTGCCACACCCAGCACGGCACAGCAAGGGGTGAAGACCCCGTTTGCCGTGCCCACGGTAACCATCCCCATTGTGGGCAGCAGCGAGCAGTTTCCGGTGCGCCGGGTGTACTGCATTGGCCGCAACTACGCGGCCCACGCCCGCGAGATGGGCTCTGACCCCACCCGCGAGCCGCCCTTTTTCTTTCAAAAACCTACCGACGCTGTGCAGTATGTGCCGCAAGGCACCGTGGCCGACCACCGCTACCCCACGCTCACCAAAAACTACCATTACGAAGCCGAGCTGGTGGCCGCGCTGGGCAAAGGCGGGCGCAGTATCCCGGTGGAAAAGGCGCTGGATTTGGTCTACGGCTACACCCTGGGCCTGGACATGACCCGCCGCGACCTGCAGCGCGCCATGGGCGAGGAGAAAAAACCCTGGGAAATCGGCAAAAGCTTCGACCAGTCGGCCCCGATTGGCGCGATCCACCCCGTCGGCCAAACGGGGCACTTTACCAAGGGGGCCATCTGGCTCAAGGTCAACGGCGCGATCAAGCAAAACGCCAATTTGAACCAGATGATCTGGTCGGTGGCTGAGCAGATCAGCAAGCTGTCAGAAGCTTTTGAACTGTTCCCCGGCGACATCATCTATTCAGGCACACCCGAGAACGTAGGCCCCGTGGTGCGCGGCGACACGATTGAAATGCATATCGACGGCCTGCCCAATCTGAGCGTGAAGATTGTGTAGCTAGTGCCGCAGTGCGCCAGCGCGCTAAACCTGCACCCATACGCTGGCAGCAGCCGCAGCCAGCGCCAAGATCAGCAACACACCCGCCCAGCGGATGGCGCGCAGCGCCATGGTCAGATCCTGCACCAAGGTGCTTGCAGTGGCAGGGCTTGCGCCTTCGTCTTTGGGAGTGTCCAGCTGCAAGTCAAAACCCGCTGCAGACAGCGTCCACAGCGCCCGCAGTGAGCACACAGCGCTGATCACCAGCAACGTGGCGGCGCTGGCCGTGCTCCAGCGTGCATGCAGGTGCGAGGTGGCCAGCACCCCCATCAAGCCCACCAGCGCGGCCGATGCCAGCACGCTGGCGGCCATCAGCGCGTTGCGCAGGGTTTGCACCGCCAGGATGTCGCCACCAGGACGGTTTTGCAGGCTGGCAAACCAGTCGATTAAAGTGGTTTTCATGCAGCAAACCGCTTGGCCGCCCACATACCCACTGCAAGGGCAGCCACAAAAGCTACAGCATCCATGCCGCCATACAGCAGCGATGCCAATGCTGGCCCTGGGCAATACCCGGCCAGACCCCAGCCCACGCCAAACAGCGCCGCGCCCAGCACCAGCTTGCGGTCAATGTCCTGGCGTGTGGGCAGCTCAAAGCGTGGCGCAGCCCAAGGCTTGTTGCCTTTGCGCGGCGTTATTGCAAACGCCACCAGCGTGACCAGCAGGGCCCCACCCATCACAAAAGCCAGCGAGGCATCCCACGCACCAAAGCGCTCGGGCGCAAAGATGCCGCCCACATTGAGAAAGCCGATCACCTTGGCGGGCTGCGTCATGCCCGAAACCACCAGGCCCACGGCAAATAGGGCACCCGAAAGCAGGGCAAACACGATTTTTTTGAACATATCAGGCTCCAGGTCAATGGAATATCGCGGAGCCAGCTACAAAAACAGTAGCAACACCTACACCCATGAAGGTCAGCGTGGCCACCAGCGAGCGCACCGAGCGACGACCCAGCCCGCACACGCCGTGCCCGCTGGTGCAGCCCGAGCCCAGCACCGTGCCAAAGCCCACCAGCAGCCCCGCAACGATGAGCAGCGGCAGCGGGCGCACAGCCATCACCGGCGTTTGCAGCAGCGCAGCCGCCGCTGCACCCACCACCACCAGACCGGCCACAAAAGCCCAGCGCCAGGCCCGCTCGCCCGTCTGTGCGTCCTGTGCAGGTACCAAAGCACCCGAGGCAATGCCGCTGATGCCTGCAATACGGCCCAGCGAGGCCAAGAGCAGCCAGCTGGCCAGCCCGATCAATAGGCCGCCCACAGCCGCCTGGGCAAATGGGTGGGGTAGCAGAGTATTGATATTCATCGAGGCTCCTTCGCGGGATGATTGGCAGAAATAATCAGTCAGTAGTATACTCCATGGAGTATATAAATCCAACCACCACCATGACCAAACTTATCGACAGTGCCAAGAAAAAATCCATGTGCGCACGCCTTGCGCGTGTGGAGGGACAGCTGCGCGGGGTGCAGCGCCAGATCAATGAAGAGGCTGATTGCGAAAAAATCGCCCAGCAGCTGTCTGCCGCACGCAAGGCGCTGGACAAGGCCTTTTTCACCATGGTGGCCTGCATGATCGAGCAGGGCGATTTGCCCTCAGACCACGTGGCCGAGATGCTGGCCAAGTTTGCCTGAAAGGAGGCTGCATGAACCCGATCCAGTTGTTTGACACGGCATCCAGCACCTACACCTATGTGCTGTTTGACGAGGCCAGCCGCCAGGCCATCATCATCGACCCGGTGGACACCCAGATGCAGCGCGACCTGGCCACCCTGCGCGAACACGGTGTGCAGTTGCGCTACATCGTTGAAACCCATGCCCATGCCGACCACATCACCAGCGCAGGTGGCCTGATCGAGCACACCGGCGCGCAGGCCGCCACCCCTGCGGGCTGCGGCATCCAGCCCTCGGCCATCCAGCTGGAGGAAGGCGATGTATTGCACTTTGGCAGCCAGACGCTCAAGGCGCTGCACACGCCGGGCCATACCGCTGGCAGCATGAGCTATCTGTGGGGCAACCACGTCTTTACAGGCGACACGCTGCTGATCGGCGGCTGCGGCCGCACCGACTTCCAATCAGGCAGCGCCCAGGCGCTGTACGACAGCATTACCCGTGTGCTGTTCACGTTGCCGGAAGACACCACCGTCTGGCCTGCGCATGACTACAAGGGTCAAACGCACAGCAGCATCGGGGCTGAAAAGCGGCACAATCCACGCATTACCGACGCCGTCTTGGGCCGTATGCGCACCCTGGACGAATTTGTACAGCTCATGAACAACCTGAACCTTCCCAAACCCCAACGCATCGACGAGGCCGTGCCCGCCAACCTTACCTTGGGCCTACGCCATGACGCTGGCGCTGCTGAAGACGCGCCGCGTGCAGTGGCCGCATCCGCAGGCTACAGCGGCGATGTGTCGCCCCAGTTAGCCTACCGCTGGTGGAAGAGCGGCGAGGCGCATTTGGTAGACATTCGCAGCCATGCCGAGCGTGCCTGGGTCGGCTTTATTCCTGATGTGCCGGGCATTGAGTTCAAAATCTGGCCCGGAATGGCCGTCAATCCCGAGTTTGATGCGCAGCTGAAAGCCGCCGTGCCAGCAGGTGCCAAAGTGCTGCTGCTATGCCGCTCGGGCTTGCGCTCCATCCCCGCCGCCCAGCGCGCGCAGGCACTGGGCTTTGAGGCCTATAACATCCTGGAAGGCTTTGAGGGCGACCCCGACAGCGACGCCCATCGCGGCAATGTCGGCGGCTGGCGCAAGCATGGCCTGCCGTGGCGGCAGAACTAAAGCACGCTTGGCCAGCCACGCCAGCTATTTGCGGCTGGCTACAAGGCGCGAATCGAACACACCGTATCAAACCAACCCTGCATGCCCACTAGGGGCGCGCTTTGGATGGGCAAAATCGCGTTGACGTTATAGCCCGCACCGGTGCCGCCGTTGCGCGGATCCCACCAGATGTCTTCGTCCAGGTCCTGGTCGGCCAGCAGGCCGCTTTGGTCCAAACCGATGGTGGGCGTGTTCTGGCTGGCTTTGTTGGCATTGCCTGCGCGGCCATGCCAGAGGTTGCCCAGCGAGTTGCTGACCGCCAGCACGCGCGGGTGGATGCCCTCGGTCACATAGGCGGTGATCACCGCATTGCCAATAAAATCGCCGCCGTTTTTCATGTCGTGGCCGTAGGGCCGAAAGGTGGACAGCTCCACCAAATCACCGGTTTTGATGCCGTACTGCTTGGCAGTTTCGGTGTTGATCCACATCGGGTTGTGGTGCACGATTTCGCTCAAATATTTTTGGCTGGCGGTGCGGCCTTGGGTGTGCACGTTCCACTTGAAGGTGACCAGGTGCAGCTGGTTGGGCTTCATCTTCACAAAGCTTTCCACTGGGAAGAACTCGGGCATGCCGTTGTCTTTAAAGCCCACCTGCTTGCCTGCGGCTTCAATGTCCTCGTGGTAGATGGAAAACTTGCGGTCGGGGGTTAAAAAGCCGCGCCGGGCTTTGCCGTCTACCATCAGGCCCACCTTGGTCTCGGTGCCGTTGGCCGCCTTGCGGTAGATGATTTGCGTAGCAGGGTCAACGCGGCTGTCTTTGAGCTGGGCAGCTTCTACGTCCCAGTTGTACAGCTCGTAGTATTTGGGCTTGCTCATGTCCTGCCACACGCCGTTTTTCACCATATAGCCCCAGCCGTCTTCGCCCACACGGGCAGTCAAGCCCTTGCTGCGCAGCTTGAGCCATTCTTCATGGTCTTTGAACTGGAAGTATTTGGCCGTCTCGGGGCTGATGCGTTTGCCCAGCTCGATCATGGTGTCTACAAAGCTCACGCATTCGCCCGGCGGCGGCGTGAAGGGCTGGCGCAGCGTGACGTAGTCGCGCAGCTCCATGTTGTTGCGCACATCAAAGCCCCAGCGCTCCATGTAGCTGGCGTCGGGCAGGATGATGTCGGCATAGTGCGCTTGCTCGCTGTAGACCACGTCGGAGCAGACGTGGAAGGGGATGAGCTTTTCATCTTTCAGCACATCCACCACCAGGCTGCGACCTTCAGGCCAGGTCAGCGGTGTGGCCACGGTGTAGCTGATGTACACCTGTATTTTGCCGCGCCCTTCCTGGATGTATTTGTAGACGATCTGCCCCACCTTCATGCGCTGCCATTTGTTGGCCAGCGGCCACTCGGGCGGGTTCTCTATCAGGCTCTTGGCCTTGGGTGCGGGTGGTAATGGCGCGGGCTGCGGGAAGACGGTAGGCGGCACGCGGGTGGGCTCGGTGGTGTAGCAGTAGCCACCCTCTTTGCCAATGCTGCCAACGATAGCGTTGAGCATGATGACCGCGCGGTCGTTGTTAAAGCCGTTGTAGTGCGCGCCCGAGCCCCGGTTGGTAAAGGCTACCGCACGCGGCGCGGCTTTTGCAAACTCCAGTGCTATGCGTTTAATATCTGCTGCGGCAATGCCGGTAACGCTCTCGGCCCATTCAAGGGTGTAGCGGCTGATCCAGGTTTTGAGCTCCTCGGCTTTCACGTTACTCCAGGTGTCCAGCCACTTCGCATCATGCAAATTGGCCTGCATGATGACATTGCCCATGGCCAGGGCCATCGCACCGTCGCTGCCAGGGTTGAGCGGTATCCATTCATCCGAGCGGCCTGCCGTGTTGCTCATGCGCACGTCAAAGGTGACCAGTTTTGCGCCGTTGTCAAAGCGGCCTTTGATGATGCGCTTGGCCGCGTGGATCGCGCCCTGGTGCGCCTCGTAAAAGTTGGCCCCAAAGTTCAGAATGTATTTGCTGCGCTCAAAGTCGGGGCTTTCCCAATCGGTCTCGCCCAGGCAGGCGTAGTTGGCGGCGCGTTTATTGCTGCTGCACAAGGAGCGATGGTTGAACAGGCTGGGCGAGCCGATGGCGTTGAGAAAGCGCGTCATCTCCTCGGCAATGCGCGAGCGGCCAATCTGGATAGCCACTTCTTCGGGTTTGCCTTCGTCGATGGCTTTGCGGATGCGCGTGGCCATCTCGGTGTATGCCTCATCCCAGCTGATGCGCTTCCACTTGCCTTCGCCGCGTGCGCCCACGCGCTTGAGCGGGAACTGCAGCCGATCTGCATAGTCGTTGATGGTGGGGCCGCTTTGGCCTTTGGCGCACAGGCTTTTGCCGTTGTTGGGGTCCAGCGGGTTGCCAGACACTTTGACCAGCTTGCCGTCGATCACATAGCCCTGAATGCCGCAGACGGTGGAGCAATTGAGGCACACGCCTTTTTTAATCACCGCTTTGCTGTAATCATTCTTCAGGCGGCCTTTGCCGCTGGCGCGGCGCTCGGCTTTGCGTTTGCCGTAGAGCTTGCGGTTTTTGGGCTTGAATATCTGCGCATTGGCGTCTTCCGGGGCGAGCAAAATCGTCTCGCCCAAGGCCAAGGTGGACAGAGCGGCAAAACCGCGCTTGATGGCTTCTCTTCGTGCGATTGGCATGTGCGTCCTCTTAAGTTTTGCTATTCACTTTGGTGCCTGTCGGGTTGGACGGCTTGGCCCACAGCACGCGTTTGCGCTTGGGGAAGGTGCTGTCCAGCGAAGTCCAGGTTTCAATCTCATAAGAGTACGGATCGTGCACCTTGCCCTTGGGGATTTTGGCCTCCATGGCTTTGTTGTGGCCCTTGTAGTCCACCGAGGGTACAGTTTTTTCTTCGGGCTTGAGCACACTAGTCAGTCCCTTGTTTTTCACCATGAACTGGCTATAGGGCGAGGTGGGGTCGTTGGCATCACCAAAATGGAACACATCGGCCGGGCAGGTTTCTACGCAGGCGGGCTCCATATTGGCGTCCAGCCGGTGCGAGCAAAAATCGCACTTGTCGGCAATATCGTTGTCGTCACAGCCAATGGCCCCGTAAGGACAGGCCGCCTCGCACGAGCCCAGGTGGTCACACTTGTCGGGGATGACGCGCACAATGCCGTCGGCTCCCATCTCAATGGCTTTATTGTCGCAAGCTTTGATGCAAGGCGTATCGGCGCACTGCATGCACAGCGTGGGCAAAAAGTTGCGCGTGACTTTGGGGAATTTGCCTTGGTCCAGGTAATACACCTTGGTACGAAAGCGCCCCAGCGGCACCTTGTTCTCTACCTTGCAGGCTACTGAACAAGCGTGGCAGCCAATGCAGCGCTCCACGTCCAGAGCCATTTTCCAGCGCGGGGTTTTACCTGTGTTGGGGTTGATGAGGCCTGTAGCCATGAGGTCACCTCCAGTGAAATAATAAGATTAGTAACGTCTAGTGTGGCTTTCTTACGCAGTAACTTGCACAATAGCTTCCATTGCCCGAGCTATGCACTGGGCTATTCGTTCCCGCCTCATGCCATCTCGATTTTTAAGGTAAGCCAATTCCATGCCGACAAGCGACCTCGACCCATTACTGGCACGCATTGACGCCAAACGCGACGAAGTCACCGCCCTCACGCAAGACTTGGTGCGCATTCCCACCATCAATCCGCCTGGCGATGCCTATGAAGCCTGCGCCCGCTTTTTAGGCGAACGCCTGGCCAAACGCGGCTTCAAGGTCGAGTACGTGCGCGCTACGGGCGGGCCCGGCGACAGCGACAAATACCCACGCACCAATGTCGTGGCGCGTTATGAAGGCACATCAAAGGGCGAGTGCGTGCACTTCAACTCGCATATCGACGTGGTGGAAGCTGGCAGTGGCTGGACTTTGGAGCCCTTTGGCGGCGAAGTGAAAGACGGCAAGGTCTATGGCCGGGGCAGCTGCGACATGAAAGGCGGCCTGGCCAGCAGCGTGATCGCCTGTGAAGCCTTGATTGAAAGCGGCATAGCATTGCCAGGCGCGTTGGAGATCAGCGGCACGGTGGACGAAGAATCTGGCGGCTTCAGCGGCGTGGGCTACTTGGCCGAACGCGGCTATTTCAGCAAGCCACGCGTGCACCATGTCATCATCCCCGAGCCCTTGGGCGTAGACCGCATCTGCCTGGGCCACCGCGGTGTGTACTGGGCCGAGGTAGAGACCAAGGGCCGCATAGCACACGGCTCGATGCCTTTTTTGGGCGACAGCGCCATTAATCACATGAGCGCATTTATCCATCTGCTGGAAACGCAGCTCGCACCCAAGCTGGCGCAGCGCCATACCCGCGAGCCCGTGGAGCCGCCCGGCGCCCGCGTGAGCACCCTCAACATCAACAGCATCCACGGCGGCCAGCTGGAGCAGCGCTATGCAGTGGATGCGCGCGGCTGGCCCACGGCCGACCTGCCTGCCCCCACCGTGGCCCACAGCTGCCGCACCGTGCTGGACCGCCGCTTTATCGCTGAGGAAAGCCTGGACGAAGTCAAACGCGAAATCCTTGACATGCTGCAAGAGCTGCAGCGCACGCGCCCGGGCTTTGACTTCCACATCAAGGAAATCATGAGCTTTGTGCCCACCGCCACCCCGCAAGACGCACCCGTGGTGGACGCCACCGCCCGCGCCATCGCCCGCGTGCTGGGCCGCGAGCCTAGCTACATCTCCAGCCCCGGCACCTATGACCAAAAACACATCGTGCGCACCGGCAAGCTGCAAGACTGCATCGCCTACGGCCCCGGTATTCTGGACTTGGCCCACCAGCCTGATGAATATGTGGGCATTCAAGAGCTGGTGGACAGCGCCAAGATCATGGCGCTGGCGGCTTTGAAACTGTGCGGAGCAGCATGAGCATAAATTGCTACTGACCGATTGAAATAGCAGTATTTGCTATATTTGTCAGTAAAAATGAGAGCCTAAGCACTCTATTTGTAAGTAAACCTGTCAAATTTAACAGGGGGTACGACGCATAAAGCCTGGCTTTTGTCTTCAATGGGTCTTTTTAAACAAAGAGGCACTCATGCAAACCATTGAAAAACCAATCATTTCAGAGCCCGTCGCACATCGCCCCGATCCAGCCATGTCTGATCGACTGGCGCAACGCATCCAAAGCGAATTCACGGACCGTTGGAACAAGTTGTGGAGTGGGCGATCGTTAGTTCATGGGCGCAACCCTGGTCCCAATGCCGTGCGATTGAATGGCAATGACTATTTAAGCCTGGCAGGTCATCCAGAGATCGTGCGTGCGCAGACCGAGGCTTTGAAGCACGATGCCGATTTCGTCATTCAGTCCAGCGCTTTCCTGCTGGGGCAGCATCCGGTGCGCAATCTGGAGCGTGATCTCGCGGGCTGGCTGGGCAAGGAGGATGGTCTCATTTGCCAGTCGGGGTATGCCGCCAACCTCGGCTTGTTGCAGGCTGTTGCTGATGAAAAAACGCCAATTTACCTTGATACTCTGGCGCATATGTCGATGTGGGAAGGCGCTCGCTCAGCACGTGCTCCTGCTTATGCTTTCCGACATAACGATGCTGCACACCTGGGACGGATGATGGCCAGGCATGGCCCGGGGATTGTGGCGGTAGATTCCGTGTACAGCACAACGGGTGCACTGTGCCCATTGGCCGATATCGTTGAAGTAGCTCAAGCACATGGCAGCATGATTTTGGTAGATGAGTCGCATTCTTTGGGGACGCATGGCCCTGGTGGTGCAGGTCTGTGTGTAGAGCTCGGTCTGTCCCGGCATGTGCACTTTATCTCTGCGAGCTTGGCCAAGGCTTTTGCAGGTCGGGCTGGATATTTCACATTGCCGCCTTCCATGCGCAACTACATGTTGACTGCCAGTTTTCCCAATACCTTCAGTTCGTGCCTGTTGCCCCATGAAATTGCAGGCTTGAGCGCCACTTTGGATGTGATCAAGAAGAGCGATGTGGAGCGCGAGCGCTTGATGCAAATATCCAGGCGTTTGCGCAAAAATCTCAGCGCCATGGGCTATCCCGTTCACCAGGGCACAGAACAGATTATTGCGCTGGAGTCTGGCGGGGAGCCAGCTACACTGGTGTTGAGGGATTTGCTTGAGGAGCGCGGTGTGTTTGGTGCGGTATTTTGCGCACCTGCTACCAGCCGAAACCGCACGATGGTGCGACTGACGCTAACCAGTTCGCTGACCGATGCAGAGATTGAACATGTCGAGAAAGTGGCCCTCGAGATTGCGCCTATGGTTCAACCCCAGCAATGGCCGATCGCCAGGCGCCATCAGACACAGCACACTTGTGAAGCTTAGCCAGCGCTAATCAGGAGGTTAGTACTCTGGGGGGTGCGGATGCGAGAAATTCATCGTGGCCCATGCCATAAGCTTTATCTGCAGCAAGGCTGAACAAGGCACCTAACAGACTATCTGCCTTGCCAATGGTGAAACATGTCTTGATACTCGGCTCTTCAGCACTGCCCAGCGCTGAGAGCAGTTCCGCATTGATGAAATGGGTTGCCGCTTTGATCTTCTGGATCACCGCATCCGATTGGCCGGCAGCCTGCGCCAGATCGACCATGCTGTCCAGACCACTACGAAGCTCCAGTTGCAACCAGTGAGCCCCTGCCTGCCTGTCGAGTCCAAGGATGCCAAAGGGCGCAGGAATGACGACATATTCGATCCATTGTCTTTCCTGGATGATTTTGCGCAACTCCAGGCGCACCGAACTTTCCTGCAGCACAGCATATTGTTCTGGTTTCAGTGCGCCACGCCATATTCCTTCGTGGTAGTGCATCGGTTGGACGTGTTGCGCTGCCAAAGTCTCTGTCAGATGTCTTCCGATCTGGGGATGTTGTTTGGGGATGAAGGTCTCGATGAGACCTTCATTAAACGCCCCGATGGCTACCAATTCGTCTGCCTTGCCTGTCAGCAAAACTCTCTTGACTGACCAAGCCGAGAGTTTTTTCAGAAATTCCAGCCCCGTCATGGCAGGCATTGCAAAGTCAGCAACGCAAGTTTGCGTCAACTGGTATCTGACAGACTGATTTTGCCAATATTCGAGTACCTGTGGAATGATGCCAGCACCAGCCTGGTAGCGGTTCACCATTTGCTGGTGCAGCCATACGTCTTCCTTCCATAGTGCATATTGCCTGCTGCAAAACTCAAAGCAATCATCCGCATGGGTAAACAAGCTAACATTCCAGTGACCAGGCAGGACTAAGGCGAGGGTCTCCAGATAATTAGCATCATCATCCAGGAAGACCAGGGAGTTAGGCCGATGATAAAGAGGAAACGCCATGGTGGTTTGAATTTGGTGAGGAGATATCCTGAGCAGGAAGTTCAATCATGAAGGCTGCGCCAACCGCAGGTTCAGACTTGACACGAATAGTACCTCCTGATGCCTGAATGACCTGTTTGCAGTATGCCAAACCCAGTCCATGGCCAGTGTCGTGGTTGGTCGAAAAAAACGGTTCGAAAATATGTGCAATATGCTCCGTACTGATCCCCATCCCTTTGTCTGCCACTGTGATCCTGCCGGTTGAAGAGCGCGTACCCAGCTCAATCCTCAAATCGCCTGGTGAGAACCTGGATTGGGCAGCCTTTAAAGAATGCAGTGCATTTTTCAGTAGATTGTTAAGTACCTGCGTGAATTGTCGCTCAGAACCGAAAAACCAGAAGTCCTCATGCATGATAACTTCGATGCAATCCTCTTCTTTTTTCGATCCGAAAGGATAGTGGGTGACTACCTGATTGACCAAACCTGTGGCAGATATCAATTGCTTGCTGGGAGGCAACTGCATAAAACGTGCGTTCATCATCTGCAGATCAATGTGGTGATGGATGGTACGCGTCAAGGATTCCAACCGATGCGATAGCTTGTTCAGTCTTTGCAGACGGCTGCGCTCGTCATTATTGGTGGCTTCGCTCAACATGGCTTGGCTGATCAATGATGCCGTGGCTAGAGGTGTTCTCAATTCATGAGCCATGATGCCAATGACTACCAATGCGTGTCGCAAACGCTCTCGACGTAGATTGGCACTGGAGGCGGCCAAAGCCAGAGCAACAAAAAATGCAAAGCAGATCACCCAAAAGCTGGCAGCCGTGAAAACAGGCAATGCACCCAATTGCCAATAGGCACACAGTGTACCTACAGCTGTACCAGTAAAAAAGCCTATCGTCGCAAGGCGCCAGTCAGTCACATGGAAATAGAGCAGGATGATGGTCACCAGGGTGGCAAACCACACGGCATTGCCACCATTCATCCAATACATCCAGCTGAAAAATACAGGTAACTGAATCCAGCATACTATTGAAAAATAACGCAGTGCCCATTTGTTGAACTGTTCGTGTTGGGTATGCTTGTACAAAAGCCCCGAACCAAGCAAACCAAGGCTGATCCGGACATAGATGTTTTCGTAAGGTTGGGGAGAAACTGCGGTCCAGATATACCAAAAGAAAGGATGCCCCAGCAGCATGAAAATACCCAACCATTTCAGTCGCAATGGCGTGGGATGAAGTATGGTTTCGAACTCTGGGTCGAATACTTCTTCTTTGAATCGCAATAAAAGGGGTTTTCGCATGGAAAATGAGCGTGTGTTGAATGTAGTCAATCGTTGACCTGAGGTCGTCACGGGTATATCCACATTTCAGCGTCGTATTGTGATCGGTTTCTTCCCATAAAAGTATGAGCAATGCATTCTCCTGCTAATTTTGACAGCTTGGTGCTCGATGGTCTTCTGGTCGATTGGCTCAGTGCACTTAAGCCTTACTCTGTTGAGGCGGTGATCGTGATGGGCCCTGCGGTGACGGGAACTGCAACGCAGCGCTGGGTGCATGCGGTGTATCCGCCGCGTTTGCTGGATACCGCGGTGGCGCTGGCGGACAGCATGGACTTTGGCTATGTATGGCAGGCCAGTGACTCGCCGATGGTGGCCTGGCAGACCATTTCACGTGGCACTTATGGAGATTTGGGTCGCTGGCGCATACTGGCCTTGGGCCACGGCCTGCAGAGCATGGTGCGCGTGGAATTTTCCTTGCCCAGAGCGCGTGCTTTTGAGTGCTTTTTATTTACATCACAGGCCATGCATGAGCGCGCTGAAGCAGCCGCGCTGGTGTGGTCCACCTTGAACATCTGGCCCAAGATCAAACGCGCTATTGCAGATATCGCCTGCCCGCTCAGCCGCAGGGAAAAGGAATGTCTGGCTTTGGCCTTTGACGGACAAACCGCTTCCGACAGCGCCACCACGCTCAAATGCAGCGAGCGCACCGTCACCTACCATCTAGCCAACGCCATGCGCAAGCTGGGCGTGGACAACAAGCTAGCCGCCATCGAGCGCGCCTGCTGGTACGGTGTGATCTAACGACTCCTCACAGCGCAGGCCGCCGTGCCAGCACCTCCTGTGCCACCTGCTCATACGCATGCGCCAGCTGCAGCACGCCCAGGTCGTCCTGCGGCTTGCCAATGATCTGCAGGCCCATGGGCAGGCCTGCTGCGTTGAAGCCACAGGGAATGCTGATGCACGGCAGCCCGGCAAAGGTGGCGTAGATCACACATTCCATCCAGCGGTGGTAGGTGTCCATGGCCCGGCCATTGATCTCCTGGGGCCAGCGCTGCTGGACATCGAAAGCAAAGGTTTGCGCGCTGGGCAAAGCCAGGTAGTCGCAGGATTCAAACAGGCCCAGCAGGTGCTGGTAAAAACTGCTGCGTGTGCTGCTGGCGTGCATGAACTGTGCGCCCGTCAGGCTCTGCGCGCTGTCGTGCTCCCACAGCGCTTCGGCCTTGATGCGCTGGCGGTTGTGGGGCTGCAGCAAGAACGGCGCAATCCGCGAGGCAACCAGGGCCTTGCGCCATACCAGCCAGGCGTCCCACACCCGCTCGGGCGCAAAGCCCAAGGCAGTGGGCTCCACCACGCAGCCCATATGGCCCAGGCGCTGCAAACCCTGCTCGCACACATCCAGCACACCGGGCTCCATTGGCAGATAGCCCTGCAAGTCACCCAACCAGGCTATACGCTTGTTTTTAGTATAAAAACCGCCTTCAGCCCAATGAAATATCGCGGGAGCAGCTATTGAAATAGGAGCGCGCTGGTCGTAACCAGATTGTGTTTGCAGCAGCAGCGCCAGATCGCGCACACTGCGCCCCATCGGGCCTTCGGTGCCCAGCTGGGCGGTCCACACATCGGTGGCGGGCCACATCGGCACGCGGCCCTGGCTGGGCCGCATGCCAAAGATGTTGCACCAGGCAGCCGGATTGCGCAGGCTGCCCATGAAGTCGCTGCCGTCGGCCACACTCAGCATGCCAGTGGCCAGCGCCGCTGCTGCGCCGCCGCTGGAGCCACCGGCAGACTTGGCTAAGTCGTAGGGATTGAGGGTAGGGCCAAACACCTCGTTGAAAGTATGCGAGCCCAGGCCAAACTCGGGCACATTGGTTTTGCCGATCACGATGCAGCCAGCGGCCTTCATACGCTGCACCATCAGGCCGTCCTCCTGCGGCACAAAATCGTGCATCAGCGGGCTGCCTAAAGTGGTGCGCAAGCCCTTGGTCGGCGCGAGGTCTTTGATGGCCTGGGGCAGGCCGTGCATCCAGCCCATCGACTGACCGCGTGCCAGCAGGGCGTCACAGTGGTCAGCCTCTTGCAGCAGGGTGGCTTCATCGCGCAGACTCACGATGGCGTTGACTATGGGGTTTACCTGGGCAATGCGTTCGAGGGTAGCCGCCATCAGTTCGCGGCATGAAATCTGCTTATTGTGGATGGCTTGCGACAGCGCGTGCGCGGGCAAAGTGGTCAGGGTCTTGGTAGTTGCGATAAGTGTTGAATCCATTTTTGGGGCTATATTGTTAAAGCTTGTAATTTCTTCCAAAGGTAAGCCATTATGAAACGTCGTTCTCTTGTTGTCAGCGCCACAGCAGCCATCGCTCTGGCTGGCGCGTTGCTAGCCCCCACCGCCCATGCGCAGGGCAAGACCCTCAAGGTTGTGCCGCATGCCAACATCACCATTCTCGATCCCATCTGGACCACCGCCTTCGTCACCCGCAACCATGGCTACATGATCTATGACACGCTGTTTGGCACTGACCTGGATGGCAAGGTCAAGCCGCAGATGGTGGACAAATGGTCGGTCAGCAAAGACAACCTGCTGTGGACTTTTACGCTGCGTGACGGGCTGGAGTTTCACGACGGCAAGCCGGTGACCAGCGAAGACGTGGTGGCCTCGCTCAAGCGTTGGGCCAGCCGCGACAGCTTTGGTGGCGTGATGGTCAAGGCCGTGGATAGCTGGGACACCCCCAACGCCAAAACCTTCACCATCAAGCTCAAGTCCCCGTTTGGCGTGATGTTAGAAGCCTTGGGCAAGCCCTCGTCCAACGTGCCCTTCATCATGCCCGCGCGCATCGCGGCCACATCCGGCAGCGAGCAGATCAAGGAGCACATCGGCTCAGGCCCATTCAAGTTCAACCCGGCAGATTTCAAGCCCGGCGAGCGCGTGATCTACACCAAGAACGACAAATACAAACCCCGCAGCGAACCGGCCAACGGCACCACCGGCGGCAAGGTGGTCAACGTGGACCGTGTGGAGTGGGTCATCATCCGCGACCCGCAAACCCAGTTCAATGCGCTGGTTGCTGGCGAGGTCGACATCATCGAGCAGCCTGCGTTTGAGCAGTACTCTTCGCTCAAAGCGCAAAAGGACGTGCAGATTTTTGATCTGTCGCCCGCAGGTGCGCAGTACATTTTTCGGTTTAACCATCTGCATGCACCGTTCAACAACGTGAAAATCCGCCAGGCGGCCATGGTGGCGATGGGCCAGGAAGCGTTTTTGAAAACCCAGGTCGGCGCGCCCGGCATGTACAAATTCTGCAAGAGCATGTACCCCTGCGGCACGCCCTTTGCCAGCGACAACACCGGCCTCTATACCGGCATGGCTGATCCGAAAAAAGCCGCGCAAATGCTCAAAGACGCTGGCTATGACGGCACCCCCGTGGTGCTGATGCGCCCCACCGATCTGGCGGCCATCGCCAAAATCCCTCTGGTAGCCAAGCAACAGCTGGAGGCTGCAGGCTTTAAGGTAGATATGCAGCAAATGGACTGGGCCACGCTGCTGGCCCGCCGCGCCAAGAAGGACGCGCCCAAAGACGGTGGCTGGAACGCTTTTATGACTGCTTGGACGGCGGGCGATATTTTGAACCCTCTGACCATGGCCATGATGAACACCGCCGGGGACAAGGGCTGGTTTGGCTGGCAGGACGACAAACAGATTGACGACCTGAAAACCAAGTTTTCCCAGGCCAGCACAGACGATGAGAAGAAGAAAATCGCCGAGCAGATTCAACTGCGTGCGATGGAGACTGCAACGCACGTGCAGCTGGGCCAGTACATCAACCCCGCTGCGGTGCGCAAAAACGTCAGCGGCATGGTGGCCTCGGGCGCTCAGGTGTACTGGAACATGAAGAAAGACTAGTCCGTTGCTGCGCTTTCTCGCCCAGCGCTTGCTGGCCACCATCCCGGTGCTCCTGGTGGTGGCCATCATTGTCTTTTTGATTCTGCGCCTCACGCCTGGTGACCCGGCAGCCGTGATTGCGGGCAACAACTCCACCAATGAAGATATTGAGCGCATCCGCGAAACACTGGGCCTGACCAAATCCACCCTCACGCAATTCTGGATCTGGATCACCAACGTACTGCAAGGCGACTTTGGTTATTCGTATTATTTGAACAAACCCGTCAAAGACCTGGTGCTGCAGCGCATCGAGCCTACGCTGTCGCTGGCCGCTGGCACGATTACATTGGCCGTGCTGGTGGCGGTGCCACTGGGCACCCTGGCGGCCTGGCGCATGGGCGGCTGGTTGGACCGGTTTTTAAGCGCGTTTTCAGTGGCAGGTTTTTCAGTGCCGGTGTTTGTCACCGGCTATGCGCTGATCTGGCTGTTTGCCATAGTCCTTGATATCTTCCCGGTGCAGGGCTACCGGCGCATAGGCCAAGGCGTGTGGCCGTGGCTGCAGCAGCTGGTGTTGCCGTGGTGTACGCTAGCTACGATCTACGTAGCGTTGATTGCAAGGGTTACGCGGGCTAGTGTCTCAGAAGCATTGACCGAAGACTACATACGCACCGCCCGTGCCAAAGGCATCAAAGAGTCAGCCGTGCTGCTGCGTCACGCGCTGGCCAATGCGGCGGTGCCCATTGTCACGGTGATTGGCATTGGCGTGGCGCTGCTGATTGGCGGCGTGGTGGTGACTGAGACGGTATATGCGATACCGGGCTTGGGTTCGCTCACCGTGGATGCTGTGTTGAACCGCGATTTCCCTGTGATCCAAGGGTTGGTGTTGCTGTTCAGTGTGGCCTATGTGGGCATTAACCTGTTGGTGGATGTGTCTTACCTGTTTCTAGATCCACGCATTCGGTATTGATGATGATCGTCGTTATGTCGTCTCTTTTATCAATGGCTTTCGCTTCGCGGGATCAGGTTCTTGCTTCGAGCGGCCAGACTGTTGCCTCGCTAGATCAGGCCGGCGGCGCGCTCAGCTCCGCGGCTGTCCCCCGCGGCGGCCTAGGGCCGCCTGCTCCTCCTTTATGCCGCTGCGCTGAGCGCACCACCGACCTGATCTCCAAAAGGCGGTGGAGATTGACCGGTTGCACGCGGACCTTGGTTGATTCACGCGAGGTAATGAATATTCAACCGCTGCGTGTCCACCATGGTCGCTGCCCCGGCGCTTGGGGTGAGTGGCGCAGCGGCATCAAGGAGGAGGCAGCGGCCCTAGGCCGCCACGGGGGACAGCCGCGGAGCCAATCACCCCAAGTGCCGGGGCGTACACAAGCCCACACTCTGACCCGTACAAAACGCCAAACCCCTTGGCGTATAAAAACCCAAGCCCCAGGGCGCACAAAAATCCAAACGCAAGAGCACAGCGCAACCCCAAAGGCGCAAAAGCCATGAATAACTTACAACGCTTGGCCCAAAACACCACCGTGCGGGTAGGTGCGTGTGTGCTTAGCGTGCTAATCGTCATCGCACTGCTGGCCCCCTGGCTGGGCACGCTCGACCCTGCAGCCATGGACTCTGCCAATATCAACAACGCTGCCGGAGTGAGCGGCAGCTTTGCGCAGCTGGACGGCAGCAGCAAGCCCCATACCTTCTGGTTTGGCAGCGACAGCTTTGGCCGCGACATCTACAGCCGCGTGCTCTATGGCACTCGCGTTTCGCTCACCATTGGCTTCACCACTGCCTTGGTGGCCATCGGCATCGGCGCGCTGCTGGGCATGCTGGCGGGCTACTTCCGGGCTGTGGACGCCGTGCTGATGCGCTTCATGGACGGGCTCATGGCCATCCCCTCCATTTTGCTGGCCATCGCCCTGGTGGCCGCCCTGGGCGCGCAACTGTGGACGGTGGTGGTCGCCATCGCCATCCCCGAGATCCCGCGCGTCACGCGCCTGGTGCGCTCTCTCGTGCTCACGCTGCGCGAAGAGCCGTTTGTCGAAGCTGCCAAGGCGCTGGCCACGCCTACGCACATCATTTTGTGGCGGCACATTTTGCCCAACGCCATGGCTCCGCTGATTGTGCAAGGCACCTTTGTCGCAGCCGCAGCGGTGCTGACCGAAGCGGTGTTGAGTTTTCTAGGCCTGGGTTTGCCCGCCGACATTCCCACTTGGGGCAATATCATGGCCGAGGGCCGTGTGCAGTTCAGCCAGTACCCCGGCAACGTGCTTTTTCCCGCCATGTTCCTTGTGCCCACCGTGCTGGCCATCAACCTGTTAGGCGATGGCCTGCGCGATGTGCTGGATCCTAAATTTGCAAAACGCTGATCTCACGCCATGACCACTACTTCTGCGGTTTTGCGTATCGACAACTTGAGCGTCGCCTTGCCTGCTGGAGCAGACCGCGCCTTGGCGATCGACGATGTTTCGCTGACCATTGCCGCAGGCAAAACCCTGTGCGTGGTGGGCGAATCGGGCTCCGGCAAATCGGTGATGGCCACGGCGGTGATGGGGCTGCTGGCCAAAGAACTCAAAGTGGCGGGTGGCCAGATCGCCCTCAACGGCGAGGCGCTGCTGCAAGCCAGCAGCACGCGCCTGCGTGATCTGCGCGGCAAGTCGATGGGCATGGTGTTTCAGGAGCCGATGACGGCGCTCAACCCGGTGATGCGCTGTGGCGACCAGATTGACGAGCTTTTGAGGACCCATACCGACTGGGAGCCCAATAAAAGATCGCGGGAGGTGCTATCGATATTGGAGCGCGTCAAGCTGCCCGAGCCAGAGCGTATGGTGCGCAGCTTTCCGCACCAGCTCAGCGGCGGCCAGCGCCAGCGCATTGTGATTGCCATGGCAGCGATCTTGAAGCCCGCGCTGCTGATCTGCGACGAACCGACCACTGCGCTGGACGTCACCACGCAAAAAGAAATCCTGCGCTTGATAGCTGACCTGCAGCGCGAGCAGGGCTGCGCCGTGCTGTTCATCACCCACGACATGGGCGTGGTGGCCGAGATTGCCGACCAGGTGCTGGTGATGCACCAGGGCCGTGCGGTGGAGTATGGTGAGGCAACCCAAGTGCTGCGCCACGCCACGGCAGACTACACCAAAATGCTGCTGGCTGCAGTGCCCAGCATGACCCCGCCGCCCGCCAAACCCGCGCCTACGGGTGAGCCGCGCGTGCGCGCTCACGGCGTCGGCAAAACCTACTCAAGCCGCGACTGGCTGGGCCGCGCCCGCCACACCCAGGCCCTGCAAGACGCTGCGCTGGAGGTGTGCGCGGGCGAAACGTTGGGCATCGTGGGCGAGTCGGGCAGCGGCAAGTCCACGCTGGCGCGCTGCATCATCCGCTTGATTGACCCAACCGTGGGCCAGCTGTATTGGGGCGCTGACAAGGTGTGCACACTGCCCGAGAGCCAGCTGCGCCCGCTGCGCTCGCACATCCAGGTGGTGTTTCAGGACCCGAATCGCTCGCTCAACCCACGGCGAAAGGTGGGTGACAGCATCATGGAGGGTGCTATTAATTTTGGAGCTACTCCCGCGATTGCTCAGGCGCTTGCAGAGCAGTTGATGCAGCAAGTGCGGTTGCCGGTGGAGAGTTTGCAGCGCTACCCCAGCCAGTTCAGCGGCGGCCAGCGTCAGCGCCTGGCGATAGCCCGCGCACTGGCCTGCAAGCCGCAGGTGCTGGTGGCTGACGAGGCGGTGAGTGCGCTGGACGTGAGCGTGCAGGCGCAGATTTTGAAGCTGCTGCGCGAAGTGCAGGCCGAGCTGGGCCTGGGCTTGCTGTTTATCACACACGACTTGCGCGTAGCCGCGCAGCTGTGCGACCGTGTGATCGTGATGCACCAAGGGCGCATTGTGGAGCAGGGCACGACCGGTGCCTTGTATGCCAACCCGCAGCAGGACTACACGCGTACCTTGTTTGCTGCTGCGCCTAAGGAGATTGGCGCTTAGGTAGGGGAGCGGCTTTGATCTGCGCTTTCGTTTCCGTCTTTGTTCCGTTCTGTGCTCGCCGTGGCACTTGGTGTGCACAGCTCCGCGGCTGTCCTCCGCCCTTCGGGCTCCCCCTTGATGCCGCTGCGCTGTGCACACCAAGCGCCAGGGCTGCGTAGGGGAAGTGTTAGGGCGGAACCGTGGACCGCAAGGCACTTCGCGAGAACAGGATGGTGGTCGAGGTAAGGCAGTGGATCATCTACCTTGGTCGCTATAGCTGGTCGGCGGTGTGCTCAGCGCAGCGGCATCAAGGAGGAGCAGGCGGCCCTAGGCCGCCGCGGGGGACAGCCGCGGAGCTGAGTACGCCGTCGGCCGACTCCCGTACAAAACGTCGCGCGTGCCAGTTGAAATCATTGAGAGCAAGTTAATCCAGAACCAAGCAAACCAAGGGCAAACCCCGCCGCACTAAACCCACCCACAGGTAAACTACAAACTCGAACCAAACACTCCAGACTACAACAGTTCCTTCAAAAAAGAATGAGAGCTTGACATTGAACATCCTCATCGCTGGCTACCAGCACGAAACCAACACCTTTGCGCCTACGCTGGCCGGCTGGGACGCTTTTACCGCAGGCCATACCTTCCCCGCTTACCGGCGCGGCCCGGGCATGGCCGCTTCGTTTGCGGGGGTGAATATTCCTGTGGGCGGTTTCATTGCCGCTGCGCAAGAGCAGGGCTGGCATTTGGTGGAGTCGGTCTGGGCCGGAGCCACGCCGTCCAGCTATGTGACAGCAGACGCGTTTGACCGCATTGCCAGCGAGATTGTGCAGGATGTACAACAGGCCATGACGAGCGGCCTAGATGCGATCTACCTGGACCTGCACGGCGCGGCGGTGGCGCAGAATGCCGACGACAGCGAAGGCGAGCTGCTGGCGCGCATTCGGGCTGTCACAGGCGATGCGCTGCCTATCGTCTGCAGCCTGGACCTGCATGCCAACGTGACCGAGCGCATGCTTGCGCTCAGCGACGCACTGGTCAGCTACCGTACCTACCCGCATGTGGACATGGCCGACACGGGCCGCCTTGCCGCCCAGCTGCTGGCGCGGCGCGTGCAGCGCGGTGCGCGTGAGACATTGCATTTCCAGCGCTTTCCCTATCTGATCCCGCTGAACTCGCAAAGCACCTGGATGCAGCCTGCCGGGCGCATTTACGATGAGCTCACCACGCTGGACGCGCAGCATGGCACGGTGCTGAGCTTTTGCATGGGCTTTCCGGCGGCCGACTTTGCAGAGTGCGCGCCGATGGTCTGGGGCTATGGCGACGCGGCGCAGCCCGCGGTTAACGCGCTCTATGCCAGCGCCGTGCCCGCTGCGCAGTGGGACCCGGGCGTGAAGGCGCTGCGCGAGGCCGTGGCCACGGCGATGGAGCGCGCCAGCCACAGCAGCCAGCCCATCGTCATTGCCGACACGCAGGACAACCCTGGCGCGGGCGGCGACAGCAACACCACTGGCGTGCTGCACGAGCTGCTGCGCCAGGGCGCTGGCCAGCGCTTTCCCGGCAAAGTGGTCGTGGGCATGGTGTTTGACCCCCACGCCGCCCAGCAGGCCCATGCGGTGATGCCTGTTTCTATAACAAATCAGGCTGCAGCCCAACAAAATATCGCGGGGGCAGCTATTAAAACCATAGTGACCTCGGTGGGTAAAGCCGTGCCTACTTTCACTGGCCAGCCCAGTGATCCGCCCGTGCAGGGGGAGTGGACGGTGGAATGCACCAGTGACGGCAGCTGCGTCTACACCGGCCCCATGATGACCGGCGTGACCGCCCGCATGGGCCCCAGCGCCGCGCTGCGCATCGACGGCATCCGCGTGGCCGTGGTCAGCGGCAAAGCCCAGTTGCTGGACCGCCAGCTACTGCGTATGGTGGGCATCGTGCCCGAGGACATGAAAATCATCGTCGTCAAAAGCTCTAACCATTTTCGCGCCGACTTCACGCCCTTGGTGGCTGACCCGGCGCAGGACATTATTGTGGTCAAAGCTGCGGGGCCGATGGCTGCTGACCCGGCAGATTTGCCATGGAAAAAACTGGTGGTGTTGGCTGGGTTGCCTGTTGACTTGCCTCTCAAGTGAGTCGATAGGAGAGGGCGAAAGCGGACTTGGCCGGACGCGAAGGACGCGAAAGTTACGCGAAGGACGCAAAAGAAAACCAAGAAAGAAAACCAAAAAGAAAATTAAAAAGAAGAATTCAAAAAACCAAATAGAAAATAAAAAAGATATAAAAACAAAACTTGGAATTCATGTATTTTTGGTTTTATTTTTATCTTTTTCGCGTCCTTCGCGTCCGGTACCCGCATTCGGACCGGTGCCCGTGTTCAGCCCAGTACCCGTATTCAATCGATACCCGTGTTCAATTTTCAGGAGTCATAAAACCATGGCAACGAACCTAGCCGACTGCACTGCCACCGAGCTGCTGTCTTTGTACCAATCCGGCCAAGCTTCCCCGGTCGAGGCGCATGCTGCTGTGATGCAGCGGATTGAGCAGTTGAACCCTGTTTTGAAAGCCTATTGCCATTTAGCCCATGAGGAATCAAAGCGCTCAGCTATTCAAAGTGAAGCGGCTTGGGTAGCGCACCGCCAGAGCGGCAGCGCGGTGCGGGCGCTGGAAGGGGTGCCTACTTCGATCAAGGATTTGATTCTGACGCGGGGCATGCCCACCCTGCGTGGCAGCCATACGGTGGACGAAAACCAGGCTTGGGATGTGGACGCTCCCGCCACTGCGCGCCTGCGCGATGCGGGCTGCGTGATTCTGGGCAAGACCAGCACCCCCGAGTTTGGCTGCAAGGGCGAGACCAACTCTCCGCGCACCGGCATCACCCGCAACCCGTGGGACACGACTAAAACGCCTGGCGGCTCCAGCGGCGGCACGGCTGCAGCTGTGGCTGCGGGCATGGGGCCGCTGTCGGTGGGCACCGACGGGGCGGGCAGCGTGCGCATTCCGGCGGCGTTTTGCGGCAACTTTGGCCTCAAGCCCAGCTTTGGCCGTGTGCCCGCCTATCCACTGTCGCCCTTTGGCAGCGTAGCCCATCTGGGGCCGCACACCATGAGCGTGGAGGACGCCGCCCGCATGATGAACGTGATGGCCCAGCCCGACGCCCGCGACTGGACCTCGCTGCCCTATGACGGTGTGAACTATCTGCAAGACCTGGACAAAGGCGTTAAAGGCCTGCGCATCGCGTATTCGCCCACCCTGGGCTTTGCCACCAACATCCACCCCGAGATCGTCGCCGCCGTACAGCAGGCGGCCCGGCAGTTGGAGGCGCTGGGAGCCATCGTTGAGCAGGTAGACCCCGGCTTTGAAGACCCGCTGGAAATCACCACCGGGCTGTGGTTCGTAGGCGCCTGGACGGTGTGGAACACCTTAAGCCACGCCCAGCAGGCCGTGACCGACCCTGACTTTCAGGCCGAGGCCGAGCTGGGCGGCAAGCTTAGTGCCCTGGATGTCCAGCGCCTGCACCTGCAGCGCGGCGCTTTGGGCAGCCATATGCGCCAGTTCATGCAGCGCTATGACCTGCTGCTCACGCCGGCAGTGTCCATCCCCGCCTTTGAGGCCCGGCCCGCAGGCCATTCGCCAATGGACGCGCAGGCCATGCTGAGCTGGACACCGTTCAGCTACCCGTTCAACCTCACCCAGCAGCCCGCCTGCTCCATCCCCTGCGGCCTCACGCAAGCGGGCCTGCCCATAGGCCTGCAGCTGGTCGGCCCCATGTTTGGCGACGCCCTGGTGCTGCGCGCCGCCCGCGCCTACGAGACGGTCAACCCCATCCCCCGGCCCGCGTTGAACAGGGCATGAAAGCCCTTACCCCACTGCTGCTGGTGAGCCTGCGCACCCTGCAGTGGCTGTGGGCGCTGCCGCTCACGCTGTGTGGCCTGCCGCTCTGGCTGGCAGCGGCGCTGCAGCAGCGGTTTTATGCATCAAAAAGGCCGCTAGCCCAATGGAATATCGCGGGAGCAGCTCCTGTATTCATAGCGCATAGCCCCTTGATCGCCTGGCTGCTGGAGCACCACCCCTTCGGCCCCATGGATGCCATGGCCATTGGCTGCTGCGTGCTAGCGCGCAACCAGGCCAGTTTGCAGCGCACCCTGGCCCACGAGCAGGTGCATGTGCACCAAGCCTTGCAATGGGGGCCCCTGTTTCCGCTGGCCTATGCGGCCTGCAGCGCATGGGCTTGGTCACATGGTGGCTGTGCCTATGCCGATAACTATTTTGAACGGCAGGCGCGCCGGGCTGACATCTAGATAATGTCGCCCAGGCGTCAGTGGTGATGACGCAACTTGACTGCGAAATGTTGCGCATTCTCCACGCGCCAAACCGTTAACTTTGTCTGCTATTCAACATTCGACGCAGTAATTCAGTGTGCCAGGCTTTAAGCAGCCTGACGAGGCGCTATGCTCTCGCTTTGCCTGCCTGGACCTGGCTGTGAGTTGTTGGATGATGGAGTAAAAGTATGCGGTGGTTATCGAGAATGCAAGCCTGGAACGCAACCCAGCCAGCGCCAGAATATATGCAGCCTGAATCGTCCAGCCTGGCGCGGCTGGTGCCACGCAAGTTTGACAGCCTGGAGGTGTGGCTGCTGCTGTTTTGCGGTGGCTACGGCTTGGTGGTGTGTATCACCGCGCTGGGCGGCGCGCGCGATGCCGCGCTGGCATGCGTGGCCTTGCTGTGCATGGCGGTGTGGCGGCGTTTCAACCCTGCGCGCACGCAGACCCAGTGGGCGGTGGGCGCGGCGGTGGTGCTGCTGATCGTGGCCTGGATCTATGCCGCCCCACGCAGTGGTGGCAGCACCGGGCCTTTCCTGTTTTTACTGCTGGTTCTGTCGATCAGCTATCCGCTGCTGATGGACGCCCCGGCAGTGGGTCTGTTTACACTGGCCTTGCTTGGGCTGTACTACGGCACAGGCTGGCACCGCAGCAGCAGCATGCCGCTGGAGATTTTCTATCTGCGCGGCTTGCTGATCACCGGCTTGGCCCTGCTGTCCTGGCGTTTTGGTGCAGTGCTGCGCCAGGCCGAGCTGTCGATAGACTCGTTGCGCCGTGACAGCGCCAGCTTGGCCTATAACGAGCACGGATTGGCGCGCTATGGCGCGCGCTATCTGCACAACTGCGCTATGCAGATGCAGCCTTGCACCTTGGTGCTGATGCCCCTGCCGCATGATTGGTATGCTGCTTTGGACCCTGCTTCGCGCGGCAGCGAGCACTCCGCCGTGCGCAGCCTCAAAATGCAAAACCGCGCTCTGCGCGACATGGCGCTGCACCTGACGCTGGCTTTGCCACCCGATGCCGTGGTCTCGCGCAACCCGCAGGGCGACTGGGTGGCCTTGGTGCCGTGGCTGGAGCCGCATACTGTGCTCAACCGGCTGGAGCTGGCTTTTGGCCGGCCCATGCAGCTGCCTTTTGGCCCCAAGGAAGACGAGATGTTTGCGGTGATCACCCCTTGCGCTGTGGCCAGCCGGGGCGAGAGCGACACGGTGGAAAGCCTGCTGGCCCGCGCTCAGGACATCTGGCTGCGCGGTGTGCGCACCGGCGCCGTGGACCACCAGTAACTCGACGCCCTTCAAAGCAAAAGGCCCAGCGGCGTGAGCTGCTGGGCCTTTTGTATCACGGGGTAGGGGAGTTTAGCTTTCTGCGGGAATGCGCAGCTTTTGGCCAGGGTAGATTTTGTCGGGGTGGCTGAGCATGGGCTTGTTGGCCTCGAAAATCGCCATGTATTTGTTGGCATTGCCGTAATATTCCTTGGCAATGGCGCTCAGCGTATCGCCGCGCACCACGTCGTGGTACTGGCTCTCATCGCTGCCATCAGCGGCGCTCATGAGGTTTTCTACTTCGGACACACCGTCCACATTGCCGCAGCACAGGGTGATTTTCTCCACGGCTTCCATGGTGGGCGCTTCGCCTTGCACAGTGACCTTGCCGCTGGCGCCGTCAAACTCGACAAACAGGCCATTGGCGCCCAGGTTCTGGCTCTCGATATAGGTTTTGATACCCTGGGCCGCTGCTGCGTTGAGCTCGGCCAATGTGGGCGCTGCGGCCGGATCGGCGGCTGCGGCTTGTGCGGCCTGCTCCACCTGTTTTTTGCCAAACAGCTTTTCGCCTGCTTCCTTGATAAAACTAAACATGCCCATGGGTTGCTCCTGGTTGGTTGAAAAATGCATTATTACTGCGGATGTCGCAGACTGTGCACCCTCAAGTATGCGCGTTTTGTCACCACGCGTGTCAGGATTTGTTTTGCGACGGATTAATGGACACTGCGGTCATAATACCGCCATGACTTTTTTGGCACTCGACGTCGGCAATACGCGACTCAAATGGGCTTTGTACGATGCGGCGCGTCCGCGGGCCACGCTGCTGGCCCAGGGCGCTGAGTTTCTGGAAAACATTGACAAGCTGGCCGACGGCGACTGGAGAGCTGTGGCGCAGCCCGACACCATGCTCGGCTGCATTGTGGCGGGTGATGCCATCAAGCGGCGCGTGGAGTCGCAACTGGAAGAGCGCTGGGACACGGACGACTATTTCCGCCCGCGCTGGGTGGTGGCCAGTGGCCAGGAGGCGGGCCTGACCAATGGCTACGACCATCCGGCCCGCCTGGGCGCAGACCGCTGGGTGGCCATGATCGGTGCCTGGCAGTGGATGCGTTCGCGCCTGGCCGCTGGCGCGCCGAACCAGCCTTTGGTGGTGGTGATGGTGGGCACAGCGGTGACGGTGGAGGCGGTAGACACCAGCGGCCGGTTTTTGGGTGGGCTGATCCTGCCGGGCCACGGCATCATGCTGCGCGCGCTAGAGTCCGGCACAGCGGGCCTGCATGTGCCCACAGGCGAGGTAACCGAGTTTCCCACCAACACCAGCGACGCGCTCACCAGCGGCGGTACCTATGCCATTGCTGGTGCCGTGCGGCGCATGCACCACCACCTGCACCAGCGCACCGGCGTGTTGCCGCTGGTGGTGATGACGGGCGGCGCAGGCTGGAAAATGCTGCCCTCCATGGGCATGGAGGTGGAGCTGATCGACAGCCTGATTTTCGACGGCCTGCTGGAGATGGCCTATCTGCGCGCACAGCAGGGCTAAGCTGCGCCAGGCCATGCCCATACCAAGCTTTTTATAAGCGTTTTAGGGCTGCAGGCCAATAGAATATCGCGGGAGCAGCTATTAAAAATATAGCGAATAGCTTATTTCAACAGTAACTCGTGGCGCATCTGGTCGGCCACAGTTTCACGCTGGCGGATCAGCTGGGCGCTGTGGCCATCTACCAGCAGCTCGGCCGCGCGGCCCCGGGTGTTGTAGTTGCTGGCCATGGACATACAGTAGGCACCGGCCGACAGCACCGCAACGAAATCGCCTTGCTGCAGATGCAGATCGCGGTCATGGCCAATCCAGTCCCCGCTCTCACACACCGGGCCGACCACTTGGTAGGTGGTGGCAGCGCCTTCGCGCGGCACGACCGGCACGATGCCGTGGTGCGCCTGGTACATCGCGGGACGCGGCAGATCGTTCATGGCAGCATCGACGATGCAAAAGTTTTTCTGCTCGCCAGGCTTGAGGTACAGCACCTCGCTCACGCAGATGCCTGCATTGCCCACCAGCGAGCGGCCCGGCTCGATCATGAGCTGTTTGCCGCCATAGCCGCGCGCGTCCAGCTTGGCCAGCAGCTGCTTCCACAAATCGTCTGCAGCGGGTGGTGTGTCGCCTGCATAGTTGATGCCTAGGCCCCCACCAAAATCAATGTGGTGGATCGGCACGCCTGCGGCCTCAACCGCCTGCACCAGGTCCAGCACTCGGTCCATCGCGTCCAGGTAGGGCTCCACGGTGGTGATCTGCGAGCCGATATGGCAGTCAATGCCTACGACCTTCAGGCCTGGCAGTGATGCAGCGTGCAGGTACACAGGCACGGTGCGCTCATGCGCAATGCCAAACTTGTTGCCTTTGAGCCCGGTGGAAATGTAAGGGTGGGTTTTGGGGTCTACATTGGGATTGACCCGGATGCTGACCGGGGCCGTGGTGCCCACCGACAGCGCCACTTCGCTGAGCACTTGCAGCTCGGCTTCGCTTTCCACATTGAAGCAGGCAATGCCCACTTGCAGCGCGCGGCGCATTTCTGCGCGGGTTTTGCCCACGCCGGAAAAAATGATTTTCTCGGGCACTGCGCCTGCTGCCAGCACGCGCTCGAGTTCGCCGCCAGAGACAATGTCAAAACCGCAGCCAGCGCGCGCAAACACCTGGATCACCGCCAGCGATGAATTGGCCTTCATGCCGTAACAGATCAGCGCGTTGCGCCCAGCAAAGCCCCGCTGGTAGGCGGCCAGTGCATGCAGCATGGAGGCTTTGGAGTAAACAAACAGCGGGGTGCCATGCGTCTGGGCAAGGGCTTGCACCGCCACGTTTTCGATATGCAGTTGCTGGTTGTGGTAGGCCACAAAAGGATGGCCGGGCAGGAGTGGGGTGGTCATAAGAATGCGCGCTAGCGCGCTGCAGAGGTCGCGGGGGCGGGGGAGGGAATGGAAGCGGTGGGGGCAGCAGGCACGGAGCTGCCTGCGCCGCTGTTGCCTGGCAGCAGGACCTGGGGCAAGGTCGCGCGGCCTGCAGCTTCGGGTTCTTTGGGTAAATACAGATCGCCCCGTTGGCCGCAGGCGCACAGCACCAGCAGTGCGGCCATGGCCAGGCCGCCAGCGATGCGCGATGGGCAGAATGCGTATTTGCGCAGTCTGCCTACAATCAGTGTATTGAAACCCATACCTTGGATTGTAATTGTGCTGCTATGACTGATTTGGAATATGTTGACCGCGCCGAAGCGCTGCTGCGCGCTGTAGAGGCCCATTGCGACCGTATCAATGACGAAACGGATGCGGATATTGACAACCAGCGGGTGGGCGGCATGATCACGCTGACTTTCAGCAACCGCAGCCAGATCATCATCAATCTGCAAAAGCCCTTACAGGAAGTGTGGATGGCCGCGCGTGCGGGGGGCTTTCATTACAAGTACAGCGACGCCTGGCGCAACACGCGCGATGCGTCGGAGTTTTTTGCAGATTTGACGCGCTATGCCAGTGAGCAATCTGGCATGGCACTGCGCTTTCAGGGCTGAGCGCAGTGGCGATCAGTTCTTGAACAGATCGAGAATGCTCTTTTTCTCTTCTTCAGGCGCTGGGGCCTGGGCGCCAGGCTCCGCAGGCGGTGCAGTGCTCAGGTTCTCCAGCCCCAGGCTGCGCACACCGGTGCCACGTGAGTATTCTTCGTAATACCATTCGCCACCAATATTGACCACACCCTCGGGGGCCACAGGCTCGCTGACGGGCACGCCCTTGAGCGCGCTTTCCATGAAATTGATCCAGATCGGCAGGCTGAGCACACCGCCCGTGGCTGTGTCGCCGAGCTTGCGCGGATTGTCATAGCCCATCCAGACAACGGCCGCAATGGTGGACTGGTAGCCTGCAAACCAGGTGTCAATTGCGTCGTTGGTGGTACCGGTCTTGCCGTAGATGTCGTTGCGCTTCAATGCCGCAGAGGCACGGGCCGCAGTGCCGGTTTTGGTCACTTCCTGTAGCAGACTGGTCATGATGAAAGCATTGCGCGCGTCGATGCCGCGCATGGACTCATTGCGCAGGGCGGGCTTGAAGTCCAGCAGGACTTTGCCCTTTTGGTCTGTGATCTTGGCGATCAACCAGGGGTTGACGCGGTAGCCGCCATTGGCAAACACCGAGTAGCCCGTGGCCATCTGCATGGGCGTTACCGAGCCTGCGCCCAAGGCCATGGTGAAGTAGGGCGGATGCTTTTCAGCCTCAAAGCCAAAGTTGGTCAGCCATTCCTGCGCTGTCTTGGGGCCCACCGCCTGCAGCACACGGATGGAAACCATGTTTTTGGATTTGGCCAGGCCGCGGCGCATGGTCATGGGGCCGTCAAAGCGGCCGTCGTAATTTTTCGGCTCCCAAGGCTGGCCACCAGTGACGTTCGCATCAAAAAACAAAGGCGCATCATTGATCACCGTGGCAGGGGTCAGGCCTTGCTCGAGGCCAGCAGAGTACACGAAGGGCTTGAAGCTGGAGCCCGGCTGGCGCCAGGCCTGCGTGACGTGGTTGAACTTGTTTTTCTCATAGTCAAACCCGCCCACCAGGGCACGCACCGCGCCATCGCGCGGGTCGAGTGCTACGAAGGCGCCTTCCACCTCGGGCAGCTGGGTCATCTCCCATGCACCGCGGCTGTTTTTGAGCACGCGGATGACCGCGCCGCGGCGGATTTTGAGCGTAGGCCCGGCATTGGCAGCCAGGCCCGACATGGCGGCGCGCAGGCCATCACCGGTGATTTCCACCGTCTCGCTGTTCTGGCGCAGGGCGGTGATCTTGCGGGCATTGGCCTCCAGCACCACTGCGGTCATGATGTCATCGTTGTCTGGCAGCTCGGCCAGGGCTTCGTCGATGGCTTCTTCGGCTTCGCGCTGGGTTTTGGGGAGTTCAAGGAATTTTTCGGGGCCGCGATAAGGCTGGCGGCGCTCAAAGTCCATGATGCCCTTGCGCAGCGCCCGGTAGGCGGCCATCTGGTCGCTGCTGCGCAGCGAGGTGGTGACATTCAGGCCGCGGGTATAGGCCTCTTCGCCGTACTGCGCAAAAATCAGCTGGCGCACGGTTTCGGCCACATATTCTGCATGCACACGGGTGGAGTCCGGGCCGGTGCGCACCTTGATGTCCTCGGCTTTGGCCGTATCGGCCTGGGCCTGTGTGATGAAGCCGTTCTCCAGCATGCGGTCAATGATGTATTCCTGACGGATGCGTGCACGCTTGGGGTTGACGATGGGGTTATAGGCCGACGGCGCCTTGGGCAGACCGGCCAGCATGGCGGCTTGGGCGACGGTCACATCCTTCAGGGGCTTGCCAAAATAGGCTTCGCTGGCCGCAGAAAACCCATAGGCCCGGTTGCCCAGGAAGATCTGGTTCATGTAAATTTCCAGAATCTGGTCCTTGCTCAGCAGGTGCTCGAGCTTGAAGGTGAGCAAAATCTCATAGATCTTGCGCATGTAGTTTTTGTCCGACGACAGATAGACGTTGCGCGCTACCTGCATGGTGATGGTAGACGCGCCCTGGCTCTTGGCATTGCGCAGATTGGCCATGGCGGCACGCAGAAAGCCTTTGTAGGACACGCCACCATGCTGGTAGAACTCGGTGTCTTCAATGGCCAGCACCGCGTCAATCATGACTTTGGGGATGTCCTTGATGGGTGTGAGATTGCGCCGCTCTTCGCCAAACTCGCCCAGCAAGGCACCATCCGCAGAATAAACACGCAGCGGCAGTTTGGGCCGGTAGTCGGACAGATCCGATACATCAGGCAAATTGGGATAGGCCACCGCCAGCGAGGTAGCGACCACCATCAGGATGGCTGCTATGACCGCCACCACAACGCCGGCAAACCCCACAACGATCTTGATCAGCGTGCGCTGCCAGGAGCGCGCGGTTAAACGCCTGGCTGAGGATTCAGGCACATTTCGGGGTGGGGAGTCTTGCATGGAGAAGGGCGGTAAAAAGCAGGTTTGCGCCAAGGAAAACCCACATGCTCCCATTATAGAAACGCCAGCCTGGGCCTGCTGGGGGCTTCTCACACCATCGTTGCGCGCTACCCACAGCCACGATGTAACGGACACGCTGTTTTACAAAAACCTGACTAAATTCACATATGCTTAGGTTTTGGGAACGTGGGATTTTGACAACGGTACTACACCTGTAAAAAGGAAAAAATCGTTGCAGTTCAATAGGCTTACTGATAGCATTGAAGTACTTTCTTAAGTTTAGAAGCACTATTTTTCAGCTCTGATTTTTCTAATCTGACACCAGCGGAGTTCAATTTGATTCCATTCGCATCGCTTTTTAGTCGCCAGCCAGCGCCGCTCATTGGCCTTGACATCAGCTCGTCCAGCGTCAAGCTGGTTGAGCTCGGTCGCGGCAAAGACGGCGCACTGGTATTGGAGCGCTGCGCTGTGGAGCAGCTGGAAAAAGGCTGGATCACCGACGGCAATGTCGAAAAATTCGAAGAAGTAGCTGACGCTGTGCGTCGGGTGGTCAAAAAGAGTGGCACTAAGACCAAGAACGTCGCCATGTCTTTACCAGCGTCTGCAGTGATCACTAAGAAAATCGTTTTACCCGGCGGCTTGAGTGACGCCGAGCTCGAACTCCAGGTGGAGTCGGAGGCGAATCAGTACATTCCCTTCTCGCTGGACGAGGTTAGCCTGGATTTTTGTGTGGTGGGGCCCAGTACCTCGTCTGCAGGTGATGTAGAGGTATTGATTGCCGCGTCACGTAAGGAAAAAGTACAAGATCGCCAAGGATTGGCAGAAGCAGCGGGCCTCAAGCCGGTGGTGGTGGATGTGGAATCCTATGCCTCGCGCCTGGCCACAGGTCGCCTGATCGAAACCTTGCCCAACAAAGGGCTGGACACCATGGTAGCGCTGTTCGAAGTGGGTGCCATGACCACCAGCATGCAGGTCATTCGCAACGACGAGGTGCTCTATGACCGTGACCAGGCGTTTGGTGGTGCCCAACTCACCCAATTGATCGTCCGCCAGTATGGATTCTCTCCTGAAGAGGCAGAAACCAAAAAGCGCAGCGGAGAGCTGCCTGAAGACTACGAAAGCGGCGTACTTCGCCCCTTTGTGGACAATCTGGCCCAGGAAATTGGCCGGGCGCTGCAGTTCTTCTTTACCAGCACCCCCCACAACCGTGTGGACTATGTGATGCTCGCTGGTGGCTCCTCGGCCTTACCGGGCCTGACGGAGGCAGTGACTGCGCAGACTTCGTTTGCCTGTCTGGTTGTCAATCCCTTTGAGGGCATGACGATGGGCTCCAACGTCCGTGAGAAAAAAATGCGCCGTGAAGCACCGTCCTATCTGAGTGCCTGCGGCCTGGCGATGCGGAGGTTTCTGCAGTGATATTGATCAACCTATTGCCGCACAGAGAGGCGGCCAGAAAACGACGCAAAGAGACATTTTTTGTCACTCTGGGTGCTGCAGCATTACTGGGCGGCCTGATCTGCGGTGCGGTATATGTCTGGTACCAGGCCCAGATTTCGAGCCAGCAGAGCAAGAATGTATTTTTGCAAAACGAGATCAAAAAACTCGAAATCCAGATCAAGGACGTGGCTACGCTGCAAGGCGAAATTGCCGCTTTGCGCGCGCGACAGCAGGCGGTGGAGGATTTGCAGGCCGATCGCAACATGCCGGTGCATCTGCTCAACGAACTGGTTAAACAGTTGCCCGACGGCGTGTATGTGAACTCCATGAAGCAGGAAGGTGCCACAGTGTCTTTGCTGGGCGTGGCCCAGTCCAATGAGCGGGTGTCCGAGCTGCTGCGCAATCTGGCTAATAACAGCACGTGGCTGGTCAAGCCCGAGCTGATTGAGATTACGGCAGCCAGCATCACGCTCAGCCCACGCGATCAGCGCAGGGTATCCAATTTCTCGATCAAGACACAGCTGCGCAAGCCCGTGGATATTACCAAGGCTGCCGCCAGTGCAGCCTCAGCCGCGGCGCCTGCGCCAAGCGCATCGGCAGCCTCGGCTGCCAAGAAAATATAGGGAGTACCTCATCATGGCAAAAGCTCCCCCTAAAGTGAATATCGATTTTGCAGCGTTGCAGGAGAAGGTGACGGCGCAGTTCCGTGGGCTCAACCCCAACGACCCCTCAACCTGGCCTGCAATTCCTCGCTATGGCTTGTGTCTGCTGGTGACGGCAGCGGTGATTGCAGGTTTGTGGTTTGCCTGGCTGACCAATGTGGACGACGAGCTCAAGGCTGAGCAGGCTAAAGAGGTCAAGCTGCGCGAGGACTACAAGATCAAGCTGGTGCAGGCAGTGAACCTGGACGCCCTGAAAAAGCAGCGCGAGCAGGTGCAGCAGTACGTTACCCAGCTGGAAAAGCAATTGCCCAGTAAAGCGGAAATGGATGCTTTGCTCTCTGACATCAACCAAGCGGGCGTGGGACGCAGCCTTCAGTTTGATTTCTTCAAGCCTGGCGCATTCAATGTCAAAGAATACTATGCTGAATTGCCCATTCTCATCAAGGTGGTGGGCCGCTATCACGACCTGGGCTCTTTTGCCTCCGATATTGCCAACCTGTCCCGTATCGTCACATTGAACAATCTGTCCATCACCCCTGCTAAGGATTCTAAAGACGTTAAGGACGGCGGGCTGGCGATGGAAGCTACAGCGCGTACCTACAGGTACCTAGACCAGGAAGAGGTGGCTGCACAGCGCAAGGCGGCCTCGGCTCCAGGAGCCAAAAAATGATGATTGCACGCATGGTTTATCGTTTGCCCATCGCCGCCATGTGCGCGGTGGTGCTGGCAGGGTGTTTTGGCGAAGAGCAGGAAGATATCCAGCGCTGGATGACCGAACAGCGTAACGCCACTAAACCTACGGTGGCGCCCTTGCCTGAGCCCAAGCGCTTCAGTCCTGCGCCCTATGGACAGGAAGCGGCTGTGGAGCCGTTCAGCAACGTCAAGCTGACCCAGGCGCTCAAACGTGATTCAGCCCAGGCCACCGCCAATGCTGCATTGGTAGCGCCAGAGCTCAATCGCCGCAAGGAACCACTGGAGGCCTTTCCTCTGGACACGATGGCGCTGGTGGGCAGTCTGCTGCCAGCAGGCCGTCAGGTGGCTCTGGTGAAGGTAGATAACCTCCTTTACCAGGTCAAGGTGGGCAACTATCTGGGGCAAAACTACGGGAAAGTCACCAAGGTCACGGAGACCGAGGTGTCATTAAGAGAAATTGTGCAAGATGCTGCTGGCGAATGGATCGAACGACAGGCAAGTCTGCAGCTACAAGAGAGGTCGAAATGATGAGACATACAACGGTAATGCTACAGCGCAGCATGCGCGCTCTAGCAATGATGGGCTTGGCCCTGGGTGCTCTGGCAGCGCAGGCTCAAAACGCCATCGAATCCGTAGCGGCCTCAATCCAGGGTGGTGTGGAAGTGGTGCGGGTGGACTTGTCGCAGGCGCTCAGCACGTTGCCGACGGGTTTTACGATCCAGTCACCCGCAAGGATCGCGCTGGATTTCCCCAATGTGGGCAATGCCATGGGACGTTCACTGATTGAAATGAACCAGGGTAACTTGCGTTCCGCCAATGTGGTGCAAGCTGGCGAAAGAACCCGCCTGGTACTGAACCTCAAGCAGTCCACCAGCTACAAGGCCGAGATCCAGGGCAAATCGCTGCTTATTTTCATGGACCCGATAGCTAGCGCAGCAGCGCCAGCAGCGCCTCAGCCGCTTACTACCTTCGCTGAAAACCGTAACCGCGAGTCAGTGCCCCTCAAAGACATCGACTTCCGCCGTGCGCCCGATGGCGCGGCCCGCATTGTTGTGGACCTGGCCAACAACCAGGTCGGTGTGGACATCAAACAGCAAGGCCAGAACCTGGTGGTGGAATTTTTGAAAACGTCCCTGCCTGAAGGCTTGCGCCGCCGCCTGGATGTGGGTGACTTTGGCACACCTGTACAACTGGTGAGCACCTTCCAGACGGGCGACCGTGTGCGCATGGTGGTGGAGCCCAAAGGCCAGTGGGAACATAGCGCCTACCAAAGTGACAACCAGTTTGTGCTGGAAGTGCGCCAGCAGAAGATTGATCCTAACAAGCTCAGCAAAGGGCCTGGCTACAGTGGCGAAAAACTGTCTCTGAATTTCCAGAATATTGAAGTTAGGTCGCTGTTGCAGGTGATCGCAGACTTCACCAACTTCAACGTGATCACATCCGACTCTGTAACCGGTGGCGTGACCCTGCGTCTGAAGGACGTGCCCTGGGATCAGGCGCTGGACATCATTTTGCAGGCCAAAGGCTTGGGCATGCGCAAAACAGGCAACGTGCTGTGGATCGCGCCCAAAGATGAGATCACTGCCAAGGAAAAGCTCGAACTCGAAGCCGCCGCTGCACTGCAGGGGCTGGAGCCCGTGCGCTCCCAGGCATTCCAGCTCAATTACACCAAGGCAGCTGATATTGCAGCGCAGCTGGGCCAGACCTCTGGTGGCGCGCAAGGCAATAACTCCCGTATTCTGTCAGCCCGCGGCAGCGTGATTGCCGAGCCGCGTACCAACCAGCTGTTTGTGACCGATATTCCTTCCAAACTGGAAGCAATTCAAAACCTGATCACCAAACTCGACGTTGCAGTGCGCCAAGTATTGATCGAAGCACGCATTGTGGAAGCGTCAGATACGTTTGGACGATCTCTGGGTGTCAAGCTCGGTGGCGCTGACCTGCGCGGTGTGCGTGGCGGTGATGCCGGCTACACGCTGGGTGGCAACAATCGTGTCGCACTAGGCGGCTCATACACTGCGGTGGGTAAAACCAACGGTTCGGTAGTGGGCCAGATCGATACTAATGAGGCGACCTTTGTCAACCTACCCGCCGTGGGTCAAGGCGGCTCCAACCCCGCGAGCATCGGTCTGTCCATTTTCAATGCTGCGGCCAACCGATTCTTGCTGCTTGAAATCAGCGCCCTGGAGGCTGACGGCAAAGGCAAAGTGGTCTCTAGTCCACGTGTGGTCACTGCAGACCAAACCCGCGCCCTGATCGAACAGGGTACTGAACTGCCCTACCAGGTAGCCACATCCAGCGGTGCCACATCGATTGCTTTTCGCAAGGCCAACCTTAAACTGGAAGTGACACCCCAAATCACGCCCGAAGGCAACATCATTTTGGACCTGGATGTCAACAAAGACAGCGTAGGTCAGGCCACTGCTGCCGGTTTTGCCATCAACACCAAGCACATCAAGACGCAGGTACTGGTTGAAAACGGTGGCACTGTTGTGATCGGCGGCATCTATGAACTCAATGAAGTAGAAAACGAAACCCGTGTGCCGTTCCTGGGTGATGTCCCGATTTTGGGAAATCTGTTCAAAACCCGCTCGCGCTCATCAAATAAACAAGAATTACTGGTATTTATCACGCCCAAGATGGTGTCCGATCGCGCTGCGGTGCGTTAATATTTAATCAATTATTTGCGTCTAGGATTTTTATGAAACTCATCCGATTACTGGCCAGTATGGCGATGCTAGCGGTTTTGGTTGCTTGTAGTGGCGGTGGGGGTAGTCCTGGGGCTACGAATAATTCGACTACCACCACTACAGGTGGTAGTGGTACCAGTGGTACCACTACTACAGTTGTTAGTACGGAAACTGCGGCTGTAAGCGATTTGGTAATTACTTTAGACAAAACTCAGGTAAATAACAACGTTGCAACTGAAATTGAACTGACTGCTCAAGCAGTGAGCAGTGATCGTAATGCTATAAAGGGAGCATCTGGAACAGTTCAAGTTCAAGATATCTCTGGTGGTTCTGCTGCATCAGGCGGTCCGTTTGTGACTGATGCGGACGGTAAATTCAAAGCTAAAATTTCTACAGGCTCCTCTAAAGTCAATCGCGCAGTGACTGTAAAAGTTACAGTCAACGGGCTTGAGCGAAGCACAGTGTTTAACTTGGTTGGAACAACTTTGCAGACTACTTTGATTCCTGGTGCCCCAGCTCCGGGAGCTACTGCAACTATTGAAGTTACAGCACTTGATGCTTCTAACGCCGGTATTGCCAATGAGGTTGTTACGCTCAATGGTTTTCCTAGTGTTACGGGCGTAAGTAAAGCGACCAACAACCAAGGAAAAGCGACATTTATATTTACAGCCCCTAGCGCCCCAGGTGTATACAGCTTGGAAACAACCGGTTTGGGTGTTACAAGTAACAAATCCTTTGAGATAGTATCGACTACTGGTGGAGGACAGCCCCCAGCTGCAGTTGGGCCCATAGTGTCTAAATCACTCTCAGCCAATCCTACGGTAATTGGGGTTAATGTCGCTGGTAGCACAGCTAACAGGGCACAGTTGCGTGCGCTGTTCTTAACCACGGGTAATGTGCCTGTGCAGAACGTACGTGTAAGGTTCGATATTATTCCAGGTGCCAGCGGAGCTGTTTTAGGCGGCGGTGAAACTATTTCTACGGGTACCAGCTTGGTATTGTCAGATAACAGCGGAGCAGCTTTCTCCGACTATATCTCTGGGACTCGCTCCAGTCCAAACAATGGCGTTGCAGTTAGGGCTTGTTTTGATCTTGTTGATTTTCCCTCGACATCATGTCCAAACGCAGTCACCACTACGTTTACTGTGGCTGCCAAACCATTATCTTTAACATTAGGTGATAACAACGAACTGCAAAAAGCCGATAACAATACGACATACATCAAGCAATTTGTTTTGATAGTTTCTGACTCTGCAGGTCAACCAGTGCCTAATGCACAAGTATCTTTCTCTGTGGATATCTATAAGTACGGTAAAGGTGTGTTTGGAATAGGATACCCCGGCGACTCTGCGATAGTGATTACACTGGTGGATGGGACAACCCAAACGCTCTCTATCCGAACTAATCCACGAGATAATGGTGTAGATGATGTGTTACCGGGGCGAAATGTGTGGTGCATTAACGAAGACGTTAACCGTAACGGAAACATTGATGGCACTGAAGACAGAAACAACAATGGAAGGCTAGAGCCAAGAGGCGCAGATATAGTAATTTCATCTGACAGTCCCGGCAATAGAACTGATTCGAATGGAGTGTTGCTAATTAAAGTACGCTATCCGCAAAACGTTGCTACATGGCTGGCTTATTCTGTGAAAGCTACTGCTTTGGCAGAAGGTTCAGAAGGCACTGTCGTAAAAACCTATAGAACCAATTTTGTCCAAGGTGATCAGGTAAACGGGTCTTTCCTGGTTGCTCCCTACGGCAGTGACTTCAGTTGTACAAGCCCTCCTTGACCCTTGTTGTCGTTAATCGTTCTTATTGGCCTCCCCGGTTCAGGTAAATCCACTGTTGGCAGACAGCTTGCCCGGCGTCTGGGCACGGGTTTCACAGACTCTGACAGCGAGATAGAGGAGCGCTTGGGTTGCTCTATCCGCGAATATTTTGAGCGCGAGGGGGAGCAGGCGTTTCGGGATGTGGAGTCGGAGACTTTACTGTCGCTGGCGCAGACGACAAAAGGTGTTTTGTCTACAGGCGGTGGCTCGGTGCTGCGGCCGCAAAACCGTGAATACCTTCGCGCCCATGGGCATGTGGTGTATCTGCGCTCAAGTGCGGAAGACCTGTACAAACGCCTGCGGCATGACCGCCACCGGCCGCTGCTGCAGGTGGCTGACCCTTTGCAGCGGTTACGTGACCTGTATGAGCAACGCGACCCCTTGTACATGGAGACCGCGCATTTCGTGGTGGACACCGGGCGGCCGTCTGTGGCCACACTGGTCAGCTCGATTGTGATGCAGTTGGAGCTGGCAGGGGTTTTGCCTCACTGAACTGGAGCAAGCGGGTTCTGTGCTCGCTGTGCGTGGCGCATATGCCGTCCCCAGCATGTGGGCTAGGCCAATTAGCAGGGATAATTGGCTGGTGAACGCAAACCAAACCATCTCTTCCCCAGCGCTGCACACCCTAAGCATTGCATTGGGAGAGCGCTCTTACCCGATTGTGATCGGCACGGGCATTTATGACCTGGCTGCCACGTATGCGCAGTTGCCCCAAGCTTCCACCGCCTTGATCGTGAGCAACACGACGATATGGCCAATCTATGGTCCGCGCCTGGCGGCTGCACTGCAAAATAAATACCAACGGGTCGTGCATGTGGAGCTGCCTGATGGCGAAGAGCACAAAACCTGGCACACATTGAATCTGATTTTTGATGCGCTGCTGGGCAAGGGCTGTGACCGCAAGACGGTCATGTTTGCTCTGGGTGGTGGTGTCGTGGGTGACATGACCGGCTTTGCCGCTGCCAGTTATATGCGCGGCGTACCTTTTGTGCAGGCGCCCACTACCTTGTTGGCCCAGGTGGACTCGTCTGTGGGGGGCAAGACCGCTATCAACCATCCCCTAGGTAAAAACATGATTGGTGCGTTTTACCAGCCGCAGCTGGTGGTGTGTGACTTGGACACCCTGAAGACCCTGCCTGCTCGCGAGATGTCTGCCGGGCTGGCCGAGGTCATCAAATATGGGCCAATCGCGGATATGGATTTTTTCGATTGGCTGGAGCACAACATCGAAGGCTTGCGCGCAGGCCAGGGAGATCTGCTGGCCTACGCAGTGCGCCGCAGCTGCGAGATCAAGGCGCAGGTGGTCGGTGCGGATGAGACAGAGCAGGGACTGCGCGCGATCTTGAATTTCGGTCACACCTTTGGCCATGCCATTGAATCGGGCATGGGCTACGGCGCATGGCTGCATGGCGAGGGCGTGGGTTGTGGCATGGTGATGGCCGCACGCCTGTCGCAGGCTTTGGGCTTGGTGGATGCCGCTTTTGTGCAGCGCTTGACGGCATTGATCCAGCGCGCAGGCTTGACGGTGGTGGCGCCTGCACTGCCGCTGGCAGGCGCAGCGGATGTGGCCGAGCGCTACTTGCAGCTCATGCGGGTAGATAAGAAAGCGCAGGCCGGTGCCATCCAGTTCGTCACGATTGACCCCCCTGGGCATGCAAGTCTACGCAGCGCGCCTGATGCCATGGTGCGCGAGGTGATCATGCAGAGCATGCTCCCGATCAATTAGTCTACTATACTTTTAATAGCTGCTTCCGCGATATTCTATTGGGCTAGAAGCCTAAAACACTGATAAATACGCCCCTGCAGCACCCACCATGCAACTCGCCAGCTACGCCAGCCACCCTCAAGCCAGCCGTGGCCGCCGCCATGCCGAGCCAGCAGGGCAGCATGCCGCAGAGCAGCGCAGCGAGTTCCAGCGCGACCGCGACCGCATTGTGCATTCCAGCGCATTTCGCAGACTGGTCTACAAAACACAGGTCTTCCTGAATCATGAAGGCGATCTGTTTCGCACCCGCATGACCCATTCGCTGGAGGTGGCGCAGCTGGCCCGCAGCATGGCGCGGGCGCTCAGGCTCAACGAAGACCTGGTCGAAGCCATAGCCCTGGCGCATGACCTGGGCCACACCCCTTTTGGCCATGCTGGGCAAGACGCGCTCAACACCTGCATGCGCGAGCACGGTGGCTTTGAACATAACCTGCAGAGCCTGCGCGTGGTCGACACCCTGGAGGAGCGCTACCCCAGCTTTGACGGGCTGAACCTGTGCTTTGAAACACGTGAGGGCATACTCAAGCACTGCTCGCTGGCCAACGCCCAGCGCATCCAGGCGCAAGAGCCCGGTGGCGTGGGGCAGCGCTTTATCGACCACAGCCAACCCAGCCTGGAGGCGCAGCTGGCCAACCTGGCCGACGAGATGGCGTACAACGCCCACGATATGGACGACGGGGTGCGCTCGGGCTTGATCACTCTGGAGCAACTGGGCGAGCTGGCACTGTTTGCGCAGTACCGCGATGCCGTACTGCGCCAATACCCTCAATTGGCAGGCAGGCGCCTGCTGTTTGAAGTGATTCGCCGCATGCTCAGCGCCCAGGTCTATGACGTGATCGACACGACCGCGGCTGCGCTGAAAGCAAGGCAGATCGACAGTGCCGACGCTGCACGCGCCAGCAAGAGCCTGGTGCAGTTTTCCGAAGGCATGCGCACGATGACCAACCAGGTCAAACATTGGCTGCTGCGCAACCTGTATCGCCATCCTCAGGTCATGCAGACCACGCTGCAGGCGCAAGGCGTGGTGCGCGACCTGTTTGAGGCCTACAGCCAGCAGCCCCAGCACATGCCTGTCAGCTACGCGCAGCTGTCTGACCAGCCACGCGCCGTGGCCGACTATATTGCCGGCATGACCGATCGCTTTGCGCAGCGCGAACATGAACGAATATTCGCCGCCGGGCCCCCACAAAGCACCGATTAAAAATACAATGCCCATATATAAACCAAACCCAAAGTGGAGCAACAATGAGTTTTCTCAATGAACTCAAAAACCAGGCCCAATCCCTGCAAAGCCAGCAGATGGGCGACCAGCAGAGCGTGGCTGCCAACACCGATGCGACGGAATATGCCTGCAAAATCGCCCTCAAATACCTGCAGGACCTTACCGCCCAGCTCAATGTGATCCAGCCGCCCGCGCACGGCAGCTATAGCCTGGATGGCAAAGCCCCCTGGCCCACGCTCAAGCTGAGCGCATTTCGCTGTGACGCCCGTAAAAAAATGCTGCGCAGCAAAGAAGCATATGACTATGTGGCCGTGGGTTGGAACCTGGTGCCCACCACAGGCCAGGTGGCCCACCACAGCGTGACTGTCAACTTTCCGCCTGACCTGGAGCGTGTCGCCCAGCGCCTGTCAACCGGTCAGGTGCGCCATGAGCGCAAAGAGCAGCGCCACCCCGAGACCAACAAGCTGCAGGCCTATATTTTTGAATACGACACCGCCAGTTTCGGCAGCATCACCCTCACGCCAGAGCATGATGTGGGCTATATCTCGTTTCGCGTCTGCAATGTGGGCGGGTTCAATATCATGACAACCCGCTATCCCTCCAAGCAGGTCACCCAGGGCCTGATGGATGAGTTGGCCAAGTATCTGGTGGGGCAGGGCAGCAAGTTCGGTTGAGCTGGCGCTTGACCTGCGTCTACCTATCAAGCATCTGCGCAGGCTAAAACCAGTGTTGGGTCGTTCAAGTTAGTGCTCGCTAATTTGCTTGACCTGAGCTTGCGAATCGGGTTATAATATAAGGCTTCGCGTACAGGCCCCAACCCTTGCGCAAACCCTACCCCACTTTACCCTTTGGCCTTTTTTCTGAGCCAAAGACCAAGGAGCCCACCATGGCAGTTCAACAGAACAAAAAGTCCCCTTCCAAGCGCGGTATGCACCGTTCGCACAATGCCCTGAATACCCCAGGCATTGCGGTAGAGCCCACCACCGGCGAAACCCATCTGCGTCACCACATCAGCCCTAACGGTTTTTACCGTGGCCGCCAGGTGATCAAGTCTAAAACCGTAGCTGAGTAAACCGCTGCACCAGACTTTGGTTTGCAGGCCGCTTGCCTGTTTACCCTATAAAGTTTGCAGCCCCCTAAAAGCCCGTCGCTACTGAGGTAGCATCGGGCTTTTGGTTTTTCTGGCTAAAGTGTGGCGAAGCGCCCCTTGCAGCCCCGTCAGACAGTTGTCCCATTGCCCAGTCAGGATTTTGCCGCCGTATTTATGACCAGCAGCACGCCCCACGCCAGCGCTTTGCCCTCTGCATCTTCCTTCACGCTTGCCGTCGATTGCATGGGCGGTGACCATGGTGCAACCATCACCTTGCCAGCTTGCCGCGCTTTTCTGGATACCCATCCTGAAGCACGCCTGTTGCTGGTGGGCAAGGCCGAGGCGCTGGCTGGGTTCAGCCACCCTCGCGCCAGCGTGGTGAATGCAGCTGAAGTGGTGGCTATGGACGATCCGATCGAAGTGGCATTGCGCAGAAAAAAAGACTCCTCCATGCGCGTGGCGATAGAGCAGGTCAAGTCGGGAGCCGCGCATGCGGCAGTGTCTGCCGGCAACACCGGCGCGCTGATGGCGATAGCGCGCTATGTGCTCAAAACCCTGGACGCGATTGACCGCCCGGCCATTGCCACCCAGCTGCCCAATGCCAAAGGTGGTGCCACTACCGTGCTGGACCTGGGGGCCAACGTAGACTGCAGCGCAGAGCATCTTTTCCAATTCGCAGTTATGGGCTCGGCCCTGGTTTCTGTGCTCAATAACGACGAATCACCCAGCGTAGGCCTGCTCAATATTGGTGAAGAAGTCATTAAAGGCAATGAAATCATCAAAAAAACCGGTGAATTGCTGCGATCAGCCGCTAAAAGTGGTGATTTGAATTTTTATGGCAATGTAGAAGGTAATGATATTTTCTCTGGCGTGACCGACATTGTGGTGTGTGACGGATTTGTAGGCAACGTCGCGCTCAAAACCACCGAAGGCCTAGCCAGCATGATTGGTGGCTTCCTGAAAGCGGAGTTTTCCCGCAATATCTTCACCAAAATGGTCGCTATCGTCGCTTATGGGGTGCTAAAAGCGTTTAAATACCGCTTGGACCATCGTCGCTACAACGGTGCGGCACTGCTGGGCTTGCGCGGCTTGGTGTTCAAGAGCCATGGCTCTGCGGACGCCTACGCTTTTGAGCAGGCCCTCAATAAGGCTTATGATGCTGCCAGTCACAATTTGCTGGGCAAGGTGCAGGCGCGTATCGCGCACGCTGCTCCCCTGCTGGCGGCGATGGCAGAGGATGCGCAGATAGCCACGGTGTAGTTGAAAGCTCCCTTTGGGCGCTGGCTGACCCAGGCCCTGAGGCAGTCTGCAGTCCAGGCGGCTCCTTCCCGGCACTTGTGGTTCTGTAACAATAGAACACCATGACCGTACCATCTTCCGTGAAAAACTCACGCTTGTTCTCCCGCATCACGGGTACAGGCAGCTATTTGCCCCCTCGCCGCGTGACCAATGCTGACCTGGCCGCTGAACTGGCTGTCAAAGGCATCGAAACCTCCGACGAATGGATTGTCGAGCGCACCGGTATCCGCGCGCGCCATTTTGCTGCAGCCGATGTCACCGCCAGCGACCTGGCCCTGCCCGCCTGCCAGGCCGCGCTGCAAGCCGCAGGCAAGCAGGCCAGTGACATTGACCTGATCATTGTGGCCACCTCTACCCCCGACATGGTATTCCCTTCGACGGCCGCCATTTTGCAGCACAAACTGGCCCTGGCCCAATCAAATGTCGCGGGAGCAGCTACAAATACTATAGCAAATGATGCGAAACCCAAGTCCATCTCAGGCTGCCCAGCCTTTGACGTACAGGCGGTGTGCAGCGGTTTTGTCTATGCACTTGCCGTGGCTGACAGCATGATCCAGACCGGCGCGGCCCGGTGCGCGCTGGTGGTGGGCAGCGAGGTGTTCAGCCGCATCCTGGACTTCAACGACCGCACCACCTGCGTGCTGTTTGGCGACGGCGCAGGCGCTGTGGTGCTGGAGGCCAGCGAGACCCCAGGTATTTTGGCCAGCGAACTGCACGCCGATGGCAAGCATGTGGGAGTACTGTGCGTGCCTGGCAATGTCAGCGGCGGCCAGGTGCTGGGTGACCCCACCCTCAAAATGGACGGCCAGGCCGTCTTCAAGCTTGCCGTCAGCGTGCTGGCTGATGTGGCCCGCTCAGTGCTGGCCAAAGCGGGCAAAACCGAAGCAGACATCGACTGGCTCATTCCCCACCAGGCCAATATCCGCATAATGCTGGGCACCGCCAAAAAGCTCAAACTCGCGGAGGACAAAGTGGTGGTCACTGTCGATCAGCACGGCAACACCTCGGCAGCCTCCATCCCCTTGGCCATGGACGAAGCCGTGCGCAGCGGCAAAATTCGCCAGGGTGATACCGTCATGCTCGAAGGCGTTGGCGGTGGGTTTACCTGGGGTGCAGTGTTGCTGCAGATGTGATGGAGATGCCGCAGTGCTGATCAAAATCGACGATTTGCGTGGCCCTGAGATTGCGGGGCTTTTGCAGGAGCATCTGAACGACATGCGTGCCTGGTCGCCGCCGTGCAGTGTGCATGCGCTGGACCTGGACAAGCTGCGCAGCCCTGACATCACGTTTTGGTCGGTTTGGCAAGGCGACACACTAGCCGGCTGCGGCGCGCTCAGGCAGCTTGATGCCCAGCACGGCGAGATCAAATCCATGCGCACTGCGCTTACCCACCGTGGCCAGGGCGTGGGGGCTGCCATGCTGGCGCATATTGTGCAAACCGCCCAGCAGCGCGGCTATGCCAGGCTGAGTCTGGAGACCGGATCGCAGAGCCAGTTTGCGCCAGCGCGCGGTCTGTACACGAAGTTTGGATTTACCGAATGCCATGCCTTTGCCGACTACAGCCCCGACCCCTACAGCACCTTTATGACCAAGCTGCTGTAATGCCCACGCGCAGCGTCTCGTTGTTTGATGACTTTTCTATGATTTGAAAAAATATGACATCTTTTGCATTTATCTTCCCCGGCCAAGGCTCGCAATCGGTGGGCATGTTGGACGCATGGGGTGACCACCCTGCTGTGACTGCCGTGCTCCAGGAAGCCAGCGAGGCCCTGCAAGAGGATGTGGCTGCGCTGATCAAAGACGGGCCCAAGGAGGCGCTGGGCCTGACAACCAACACCCAGCCTGTGATGCTGGTGGCCGGTGTGGCAGCTTACCGCGCCTGGCTGGCCGAGGGCGGTTCTGCGCCTTCAGTGGTGGCCGGGCATTCTCTCGGAGAGTATTCAGCGCTGGTGGCTGCTGGCGTGCTGAGCCTGAAAGATGCTGTGCAGACCGTGCGCCTGCGCGCCGCAGCCATGCAGGAGGCAGTGCCCGTGGGCACGGGCGCGATGGCTGCGGTGCTGGGCATGGGCGCGGCGCAGGTGATCGAAGTGTGTGCACAGGCGACTGCGCCTGGCGGCGTGGCCGCAGGCGAAGTGGCCGAGGCAGTCAACTTTAACGACCCCATGCAAACCGTGATTGCCGGAAGCAAGGCGGGTGTTGAAAAAGCCAGCGAGCTACTGAAAGCCCAAGGCGCCAAGCGCTGCCTGCCGCTGCCGGTGTCTGCGCCCTTTCACAGCAGCCTGATGAAGCCCGCCGCCGAGAAGCTGCGAGAGAAGCTGGCGATGCTGACCTTGCATGCACCGCAGATTGCTGTGGTCAACAATATTGATGTGATGGTAGAAACCGACGCCGCCCGCATCCGCGACGCCCTCTACCGCCAGGCCTTTGGCCCCGTGCGCTGGGTAGAGTGTGTGGCGGCCATCCAGGCACGCGGCGTGAGTACCTTGATCGAATGCGGCCCAGGCAAAGTGCTGTCTGGCATGACCAAGCGCATTGATGCGCAGCTGGTGAGCGGGGCTGTGTACGACCCTGCCTCGCTCGTTGAGGCTAAGGGGTTGGTGGGCTGAGGTCTACATCGTGCATTCGAACAGCCGAACTTCCGGACGCGAAGAGCGCTAAGATTGCGCGAAGGACGCGAAAAAAGAAAATACAAAAGTAAGATCAAAATCAATTTAAATTTTCATTTTGAATTACTTCATTTAATCAATTCAATCCACTCAATTCATCTTCTTTTGTCTTCCTTTCGCGTCCTTCGCGCAATCTTAGCGCCCTTCGCGTCCGGAAGTCCGCATCTAAAGCATTCCAGCAACACACACCTAGGACAATCGAGAAAACCATGAGCGACACAACACAATACGCAGGGCAAATAGCGCTGGTCACCGGAGCTACAAGAGGCATTGGCGCGGCGATTGCGCAGGAACTTCAAGCCAAAGGTTGCAAGGTGATTGGCACCGCAACCACTGCAGACGGCGCGGCCAAGATCACTGCTGCCGGCATTCAGGGCGTCGTGCTCAACGTGACCGAGGGCGCTGCCCTAGACGCGCTGATTGACAGCATCGTCAAGGAGCATGGCGGTTTGCACATCCTCGTGAACAACGCAGGCATCACGCGCGACATGCTGGCCATGCGCATGAAGGACGAGGAATGGGACGCCGTGCTGGACACCAATCTGAAAGCCGTGTTCCGTGCCAGCCGCGCGGTGATGCGCACGATGATGAAGCAGCGCTATGGGCGCATCATCAGCATCACCAGTGTGGTGGGCGCGTCAGGCAATCCGGGGCAGGCCAACTACGCCGCCGCCAAGGCTGGTGTAGCGGGCATGACGCGGGCGCTGGCGCGCGAGCTGGGCTCACGCAATATCACCGTCAACTGCATCGCACCCGGCTTTATCGAGACCGATATGACCGCTGGCCTGGCCCCGGAGCAGCAAAAAGCCCTGCTTGCGGCCATCCCGTTGGGCCATTTGGGCAAGCCTGCCGACATCGCCCATGCGGTGGCTTTTCTCGCCAGCCCACAGGCCAGTTACATCACGGGGCAGGAGATACATGTCAACGGCGGCATGTACATGTAGCTACCAGTCAGGCCAGCTAGGCTCTAGCCAGCGGTTTGCCGCCTGCCAGGCAGCCTTGAATTTATGTTTTGCCTGATGAAATTCGAGTTTTAGGAAAACGCCTCTAAACGGGTAAAATCAGCAAGTTATCAACAACCCTTTGAGGGAATCTAAATGAGCGATATCGAAGCACGTGTCAAAAAAATCATCGCCGAGCAATTGGGCGTGGAAGAGTCTCAAGTGACTGCAGAGAAGGCTTTCGTGGCTGATCTGGGCGCTGACTCACTGGACACGGTAGAACTGGTGATGGCCCTGGAAGACGAGTTTGGCATCGAAATTCCCGATGAAGACGCAGAAAAGATCACCACAGTGGCCGCTGCCATAGCCTACGCCAACACCCACCAGAAGGCGTAAGCACTTTTCCATCAGACAAAGGGCCAGGAGCATCCGCTTCGGCCCTTTTTTCTTTATCGACACACACCACTGATTTTCCATGAGTAAACGCAGAGTCGTCGTCACCGGCCTGGGCTGCATCAGCCCCGTAGGCAATACTGTGGCCAGCGCCTGGGGCAACCTGCTCGCAGGCCAGTCTGGCATTGACAATGTAACCAAGTTCGATGCCAGCAACTTTGCCTGCAAGTTTGCCGGTGAGGTCAAGGGCTTCAATGCGGAGGACTATATGAACTCCAAAGAAGCCCGCACCATGGACACCTTCATCCACTACGGCATTGCCGCGGCCATTGAGGCTGTCAAAGACGCGGGCCTGCCCACCGGCGAGGCGCTGGCGGATGATCAGGCCCTGCGTATTGGCTGCAATATTGGCTCGGGCATCGGCGGCCTGCCGCTGATCGAAGACACCCATACCGAGCTGACCAACCGCGGCCCGCGCCGTATCAGCCCGTTTTTCATTCCGGCCAGCATCATCAACATGATCTCGGGCCATGTGTCGATACGCTTTGGCTTCAAAGGCCCTAATATCGCCGTCGTCACCGCCTGCACCACAGGCCTGCACGCCATCGGCACCAGCGCCCGCATGATCGAATATGGCGATGCCGACGTGATGGTCTGCGGCGGCTCTGAGGCGGCCATCTCGCCGCTGGGTATCGGTGGTTTTGCCGCCATGCGGGCCTTGAGCACGCGCAATGACGACCCCAAAACTGCCAGCCGCCCCTGGGACAAAGACCGCGATGGTTTTGTGCTGGGCGAGGGCGCTGGCGTGCTGGTGCTGGAAGAGTATGAGTACGCCAAAGCCCGCGGGGCCAGGATCTACTGCGAGCTGGCGGGTTTTGGCATGAGCGGCGATGCAGGCCACATGACCGCACCCAATATGGATGGCCCACGCCGCGCCATGCTGATCGCGCTGGCCAATGCGGGCTTGAATGTCGATACGGTGGACTACCTCAACGCGCACGGCACATCGACTCCCCTGGGCGACACCAACGAATCCAACGCCATCAAGGCGGCTTTGGGCGACCATGCCAAAAAGATCGTCGTCAACTCCACCAAGAGCATGACCGGTCACTTGCTGGGCGGCGCAGGCGGTATCGAAAGCGTGTTCACCGTGATGGCACTGCACACCCAGAAAAGCCCGCCCACCATCAATATCTTCAACCAGGACCCTGAATGTGACCTGGATTTCTGCGCCAACACCGCACGCGACCTCAAGATCGACGTGGCGCTGAAAAATAACTTTGGCTTTGGTGGTACCAACGGCACCTTGGTGTTCAAGCGGATTTAAGCCCCCACTCTGGCACAGGTTTAGACCCCTCAAACGCTGTGAAAACACCCCCTGCTGCCTCCATCCGCCTCGCGCCTTCGCGCTGGTATCAGGCAGCAGTCGTGTCTTTTGCTATGATAGTAATAGCTGCTCCCGCGATATTCTATTGGGCTGGAGGCCGATGGGATACTTATTCCATGCTGTTCCTCAGTGCACTGGCAGCTCAGGCCGTGCTGTGGGCGCTGTGGGATGCCTGGCGACCACGCCATGGCGCGCTGCACTATGCCCAGGGCGAGTGGGTGCTGGCACTGGGCGATGTGGAAAGCCTGGGAACTATATCTGTCAGTATTGATCTACCACGCTATCTGCTGGTGCGTTTTACCCCGCAAATGTCTGACGGGGACCAGCGGCAGACTGGCACGCAGCACCACAACATCAAAGCACAATGGTTGCATCTGGAATACAAAAAGACAGTTCACTTCGCAGGCGGCGCCAGTGCTTTGACTGCACTGGATCACGAGCGCTGGCTGGCTCTGCGCCGCGCTCTGGCGGCAGCCCTGCCAGCCCAGCTGCAGGCCCCTGTGGCTGCGCCCCGTAAGCCGCCTATAAGCTGCGTATGAGCCCCGCCAGTCGACCCACCAGCATGCCCAGCGCACCCGAGCTGCAGCAGATCGCTGCGCCTGAGGGCGAGGCCGGTCCTGGTGAGCGCGCGGTGGATGCAGACCAGGCGCTGGTCACACTGGCGCAGGCCGGGGACGACAAAGCCTATGAAATGCTGGTCATCAAATACCAGCGGCGCATTGAGCGCCTGGTGGGTCGCATGGTGCGCGATGTAGACATCGTGCAGGACATAGCGCAGGAAACCTTTATCCGCGCCTGGCGGGCGCTGCGCAATTTCCGCGGCGATGCACAGTTCTATACCTGGCTGTACCGCATTGCGGTGAACACCGCCAAAAAGCACCTGATGGACGTGAAACGTGACCCGGTGATTACCGAGGCGGCCTTGCGGGGCGCTGAAGGCGATGATGATGAAACTTCCGGCCCCGAACACCCTCTAAACAATCGGTCTGGCGAAAGCGATACCCCCGAGGCAGCGTATGCCGCCAAGGAAATTGCCCAGGCAGTGAACTCCGCCATGGACGCCCTGCCGGAGGAACTCCGCCAGGCCATCGTACTCAGAGAGCTGGAAGGTTTGAGTTATGAAGAGATCAGTGAGATGATGAGCTGCCCGATTGGTACGGTGCGCTCACGGATTTTCAGGGCGCGCGAGGCGATCTCGGCGCGCATCAAGCCGATGCTGGACAAGCAGACAGGCAAACGTTGGTAGAGAGATGATGGATTACAACTGGATGCGATCATGAAGTACGCGAACGAACTCCCGTGGACCCCCCCCACCCAGGCCGAGCAGCTGTCGGCCCTGGCCGATGGCGAGCTGGACTCTGCCCAGGCCAGCGCGCTGGTGCAGGCCTGCAAAGATGACCCCGCCGTGCTGCCCACCTGGGCCAGCTACCACACCATCGGTGATGTGCTGCGTGCCCATGCGCAGCGCTACGACGCTTATGGCCTGGCGCAGTCTGCAGGCAAGGCGTCCCCAGTGCATACTGCCCCAGCATCGGCACAGCAGCCGCGTGCGGCAGACCGCCCTGTGGCCCAGGCGGCTGCCAACGACAGCGTATTTCGCTGGAAGCTGCTCGCAGGTGTTGCCGCTCTGGCGGCGCTGGGCTCTGTCATGTGGTCCCTGGTGGGTAGCCAACTGCCACCTTCGGGGGCGCAGCTGGCACAGCAAAGCCCTGCTGTGGAACGCAGCGCCACCCAGCGCAGCGCAACTGGCACCGAGCAGGCAGCAGCAGCTGGCGGGGCAGCCAGCGCAGCCGCCACGCCCGAACCCGCACCCGTCATGATCCGCGACCCGCGTCTGGACGAGTTGCTGGCAGCGCACAAGCAGTTTGGTGGCGCATCCGCATTGCAGCAGCCAGCCGGTTTCCTGCGTAACGCTACGTTCCAGACCACAGGGCGCTGATATGCTGTTTGGCACCCTGTTTTTCAGGCCTTGGAAGGCTCCAGCTCAATGGAATGTCGCGGGAGCAGCTATTGTTTTGATAGTGTTCGGCGCATTGCAAAATGCCTCTGCACAGGCCAACAACACCGCCCCTGCGACTGCATCTGCCGCCCCCTCGGGCGAATCCAGCCTGAGCATCAACGACTGGCTTTTGCGCATGCACGAAGCTGCGATGAAAAAGCGCTCGTACATCGGCACCCTGGTGCAGACCTCGCCCCAGGCCATCAGCAGCGCGCGCATCTGGCACGCCTGCGATGGTGCGCAGCAGATTGAACGTGTAGAGACACTGACCGGCGCGCCACGTTCGACCTTCCGGCACAACGACAAGCTGGTCACTTTCATGCCTGATATCAAGCAGGTGCGCATCGAAAAGCGTGAACAGATTGGCGGTTTTCCTGACGTGCTCAAACCCGGTGTCGGCAGCATCCCGGAGTTTTACGCAGTCAAGCCTATCGGCAGCGAGCGCGTTGCTGGGCTGGATGCCGATGTGGTGCAGCTCAACCCCAAAGACCCGCTGCGTTTTGGCTACCGCATTTGGACTGACAAGAAATCCAGCCTGGTGCTCAAGCTGCAGACCTTGGACGCCAATGGCGCTGTGCTGGAGCAGGCAGCCTTCTCCGAGCTGCAGCTGGACGCGCCCGTGAAGATGGAAAAGCTGGTGCAGATGATGGGCGCCACCGAAGGCTATAAAGTGGACCAGACTGCCGTGGCCAAAACCACGGCCGCTGCTGAAGGCTGGTCACTCAAGACGCCTGTACCTGGCTTCAAGGCCATGAGCTGCTACAAGCGCAGCAGCCCCGGCTCGGCTGCCAGCAGCGCAGCGGCGCAGGGAGAGCGCACCATGCAATGGATCTTTTCCGACGGCCTGGCCACGGTGTCTCTGTTTGTAGAGGATTTTGACAAAATGCGTCACACGCAGGAGGGCATCATCGCCAGCGGCGCGACCCACACCCTGCTGCGGCGCATGAACGAATTCTGGCTGACTGCGGTGGGCGAAGTGCCGCCGCAGACGCTGAAAACATTTGCCCAAAGTCTGGAGCGCAAGCGTTGACAGCACCCAGGTTGAAAGCCATGGTGCATGCAGCGCCATCCGCTTTGGAGTAAGGTTTCGGTTTGGTTTTTTCGTCATTGACAGGTAATTTATGGCATTAATACAATTTTCGTCACTGCGTCCCTTCTCCACAGGCCGTGTGCCCAGCCCTGCGGGCTACTTGCTGGCTGCGCTGCTCAGCGTTTGCGCTGTGGGCACGCTGGCACCCAGCGCCGCCCTGGCCCAAAGCGCGCCTGCGGTGCGCGGCCTGCCGGATTTTGCTGACCTGGCTGAGGCCTTGAGCCCCAGTGTGGTCAACATCCGCACGCTGGAAAAATCCAAGGCGGCCAGCTCTGGTGGTAGCAGCGGCATGGACGAAGAAATGCAGGAGTTCTTCCGCCGCTTCTTTGGTGACCGCGTGCCCATGCCCAACACCCCACGCCCCAACCGCCCCCAGCGCCCCGAAGGCGAAGAAGTGCCGCGCGGTGTCGGCTCGGGCTTTATCCTCAGCGCCGATGGCCTGATCATGACCAACGCCCATGTGGTGGACGGCGCAGACGAAGTGATCGTCACGCTGACCGACAAGCGCGAATTCAAAGCCAAAATCATCGGTGCTGACAAACGCACCGACGTGGCCGTGGTCAAGATCGAAGCTACGGGCCTGCCTGCCGTCAAGATTGGCGATGCCAGCAAAGTCCGCGTAGGCGAGTGGGTCATGGCGATTGGCTCACCCTTTGGCTTGGAGAGCACCGTCACAGCCGGCATCGTCAGCGCCAAGCAGCGCGACACCGGCGATTATTTGTCCTTTATCCAGACCGATGTGGCCATCAACCCCGGCAACTCCGGCGGCCCGCTGCTGAACCTGCGCGGTGAGGTGATCGGCATCAACAGCCAGATCTATTCACGCTCGGGCGGCTTTCAGGGCATCTCGTTTGCCATTCCCATCGACGAAGCCACCCGCGTGAGCGACCAGTTGCGCAGCAATGGCCGCGTCACACGCGGCCGCATCGGCGTGCAGATCGGCAATGTCACCAAGGAAGTAGCCGAGTCGATTGGCCTGGGCAAGCCGCAAGGCGCCCTGGTCAATAGCGTGGAATCGGGCGCACCAGCCGACAAAGCCGGTGTGGAAGCAGGCGACATCATCACCAAATTCGATGGCAAAATCATCGAGAAATCGTCTGACCTGCCGCGTCTGGTGGGCAATATCAAGCCTGGCACCAAGAGCACCGTCACTGTCTTCCGCCGGGGCGCCAGCAAAGACCTGGCCGTTACTGTGGCAGAGATCGAACCTGAAAAATCCCGTCCTACTGCAGCCGCCAAACCAGCCGAGCCACCCAAGCCCACCGGCCCTGGCCAAACCGTAGGCCTGGCTGTGGCTGAGCTGACCGATGCACAAAAGAAAGAGCTCAAGATCAAGGGCGGGGTGCGCATCACTGCCGCCACCGAAGGCGCGGCCCGCGCCGGTCTGCGCGAGGGCGATGTGATCGTGGCCCTGGCCAATACCGAGGTCAACAGCACCTCGGAGTTTGAGGCAGCCCTGGCCAAGGCAGACAAGAGCAAACCCATCAATGTGCTGTTCCGCCGCGGTGAAATGGCCCAGTTCACCCTGATCCGGCCCACCCGCTAGGTCGTGATATTTATCGCATCCAATAGCCTGCTGGCAACAGCAGGCTATTTTTCATCGGCGATAATACCGCTCAGTGGGCCGTTAGCTCAGTTGGTTAGAGCAGGGGACTCATAATCCCTTGGTCGGGGGTTCAAGTCCCTCACGGCCTACCACTATTGCCATCATGCATGCCCTGTTGGGGCGCGGATCATGTGAAGTAGGGGTGGGTATCTAGTACTATCGATCATCACTAGAACGAGACAATTCTCGCGCATGGCCTCTGCTCATTCTGCTACAGAACCGATTTTTGCCCACTGCCAGGAACAGGCCGTGCTGCACTCGCGCGAGCTGATGCTGCAGCTGGTCCAGCAGTCGGTGGCCATCATGCAGGCCAGACAGGTGGCGATCACTGACATGCAGGCACGCATCCGCTGGGATGACGATACGCGCGACCTGCTGCGCCAGCGTGAAGCACTGGTGGAAAGCTTTCCCAAGCAGCTCAAAAAAGCATTGGATGATGCGCTGCGCCCACCCAAAGCGGTTAGAGAAGCGGCAGATACTCCAAGCGTCAGCAAGGCCATGCGCTTTGACCAGCTGGAGCTGGTGGACGATACCAAGATGCAAAGCCAGATTGAATCTGCACGCATGCAGCAAATGGCTGAGAATGCCTGTGAGCGCGAACTGACAGAGCTTGATGCGCTGGTGTCGTCTGCGCAAGGCCTGCGCAATGTGCAGCCTGATCGCAACCCTTTCAGGCCACGCACCTTCTGCGCAGCGTTGTCAGACACCCTGGCCGCTACACCCGCTACGCCTGAGCAGCGCATGCTGTGGTTGCAGCAACTGGGCGCAGTGCTGGGGCCGGAGTTGAAAAAATTCTATCTCAAGCTCGGTGAGTTTCTGCAGGGTCAACAGGTTCAGGCGGTTGGCTATCACAGCAGCTACACCTTGGCAGGTCTAGGGTCAGGGGGCGGCGGCGGTGATGGGGGCTATGCAGCGCCGCGACCCTCTGCAGCACGGCAGAGAGCGCGCGCTCCTGCCGCGCAGTTGACCGAAGGGCAACTGCGCCAGGTTTTGGGTGGTGAGCATTTTCAGGCGGCACAGGCCTACGATGCGCAGGGCTACGATGCACAAGTCTACGATCAGGCCGATGATGTGATGCAGGATGTGGAAGAGCTCAGCGCTCTGGTGCAGCAACTGGCGGGTGGCCCGGGCGGGTCCACACGCGCCAAGGCCAGCCGCCGCAGCCAGGGCAGCATGGCCCAGCAGCCCGATGCACAGGATTCTGAACTGCACACCTCCAGAGCCCATGCCATTTCAGTGCATGAGTCTTTCGACGAAAGCGAGCCTGCGTCTGCAGATCCGGTGCAACCGTCGGCAGACTCCAGCGCGGTGGCGCAAGATGTGGTGCGCATGCTGGTGGACAACCTGTGCGATGACCCGCGCCTGATGGAGCCGGTGCGCGACTGGGTGGTGGCGCTGGAGCCTGCGCTGCTGGCGCTGGCGAAGATTGATGTGAGCTTTTTAAGCGAGAGAAAGCACCCTGCCCGAGTGCTGCTGGACGAAGTGACGGCGCGCAGCCTGGGCTTTTCGTCGGAGCGTGACGAAGCCTTCTCCGCATTTTTTGAGCCCGTGCTGCTGGTCAGCGCGCAGCTGCAGGCGGACAGGGTGGACGGTGCTGCACCTTTTGTACAGGCCTTGCAGGCGCTGGAGCAGGCCTGGGCACAGGTGACGTCTGCCGCGCATGCGCAGCGCGAGCAAGCCATGCAGGCGCTGGCGCTGGCCGAGCAGCGCAACCTGCTGGCCGACAAGATCGCGCTGGAGCTGACACGCCGCGACGACGCACGGCTGGCACCTATTTTTGTCAAGCAGTTCATGGCCGGTCCGTGGGCGCAGGTGCTGGCCAAAGCCCGGCTTGACCCAACGCAGCCCTCAGACCCTCAGGTCTATCTGGACGTGGTGGGGCAGTTGCTGTGGAGCGTGGTGGTGGAAGAGGCCGCCCGGCAAAAGCAGCGCCTGGTGACACTGATTCCCGATTTGCTCAAACAGCTGCGCGCGGGTCTGGCAACAGTAGGCGGCTATGAGAACGAGGCGCAGGCTTTTTTTGCGCAGCTGATTGAGGTGCATGAAAAAGCCCTCAAGCCCGGCGGACCCAAACCTGCTGCACCCACCCCCAGCCAATCGGCCACGCTGGCCGAAGCTCCCATCACGCAAGCCGCCTTGCTGCAGGAAATCCAGAGCAATGCCTTTGCCCCCACGGAGCCTGAACCTGAGGCACAGGCTGCTGCAGAAAGCTTTGCCAGCCATGTGGACCACGCTGCATGGATGGAGCCGCAGGCAATGCGCGACTCGGGCTTTATTGAGGATGAATCACAGTCTGCGCAGCAGCCTGTAGCCCCCAGCGAGCAGACGGCATCGCCTGCTCAAGAAACATCTCCTAGCGCTGCGACGCCTCAAGAAGGTGGAGCGGTCATGCAGCCGCCCAGCCTGGGCAGCTGGGTTGAGTTTTTAAGCAACGACAAGTGGGTGCGCGCCCAGCTGACCTGGGCCAGCCCGCATGGCACCCTGTTTATGTTTACCGGCGCTGCGGGCAACCCGCACTCGATGACGCGGCGTGCACTGGACAAAATGCTGGCGCGTCAGGCCATGCGTGTGGCCACACAGGACAACGTGGTGATTGGCGCGCTCGATGCCGTGGCGCAAGCGGCGGTGCGCAGGTCTTTGGGCTGATGGCTGGCTGCCAGCCGCTTGCCAGATACCCAATAGGCCGCACCCCTCAGGTACGCATCAGCTTCTTGCGCACCAGGTGGATGTTATTGCGCAGGGCATACAGCTCATCGGCGTAGGACAGCGGGATTTTGATCTTTTCCACCCGGCTATCGAGCGCATTAAGCTCGTCAATCAACGCCTTGTTGGCATCGCCTACTGAGCTTTCACGGTTTTCAATCTCGCGCAGCTGGGCATACCAGCGGAAAATGCGCGAGCGCACACGAAACTGGTACAGCGGCGGCAGCACGCGCGACAGCGGCAGCAAAATCGCGATGATGATACCCAGAGCCACCCACATGCGCTCAATCAAGTTGGCCACCCAAAACGACAGATAGCGCTGCAGCAGAGGCGGGCCGTTTTTCAGATAGCGCTCGGCCTCCTTGGCCAGTGGCAGCTCGTCACGCTTGGAGTTGGGGTAGTCGCCCACCTTGTTGAACCAGCCTGCGCTGCCGTGGATATGGTGCGCGGCGGTGGTAAACAGCTGCAGCAGGGCAGGGTGGGTTTCCTTGCGGGCGATCAGCGAGGTGGTGGGGCCTGCCAGGCGCACGTCCTGGGGCGGGTTATCAATCGACAGGTCCACCACGCCGCGCGGCAGCACAGCAGGGGACAGAAAAGTAAAGCGGCGCGAGTAGGCCTCTGCCTGCACAAAATCCATCAGTTTGATGCCCGGTGTCTGCAGCAGCATCTGCACCATCAGCGACTCGGGCGCGGAGGCAAACACAATCGCATCGGTCTCTCCGCTCAGCAGGGCAATGGTGGCGGGGGTTTGGTCCAGCGTGGTCAGTGTGATGCTTTTAGGCTCCACGCGGTTGCTCTCCAGCAGGCGGTTCATCAGGTTGGGCACGCCGCTGCCGCTGGTGCCCACGTTCAGCCGCCAGCCTGCCAGCTGGGTGAGGGAGCTGAGTTTTTGCTGGTCGGGGCTGCCTTTGAGAAGGCGCTGGGCGCTGTCTTCGCGGTAGAACAGCCAGATGGGCTCCAGAAACAGGCTGCCCAGGGTCTGCAGCAGGGCATCG
>JAAFIP010000012.1 GCA_013297865.1 Polaromonas sp.
CCGCATCGGCCAGGAAGTCATCGTCGACTTCTTGAACGGCGACCCCGACCGCCCCTTCATCATGGGCCGCGTCTACAACGACGACCAGCCCAAACCCTTTGACAGCCACACCCAAAGCGGCTTCAGAACACGATCCACCCCCGAAGGCACGGCCGCCAACTGCAACGAATTTCGCTTTGATGACAAAAAAGGCGAAGAACAGGTCTACCTGCATGCCGAGAAAAACCAGGACCTGGAGGTAGAGAACGACGAAACCCACTGGGTCGGCCGCGACCGCAAAAAGACCATTGATCGCGACGAAACCAACCACATCAAGCAAGACCGCACCGAAACCGTAGATCGCAACGAAAAGATCAACGTACACGGCTGGAGAACCGAAGAGGTTGACCTGGACGAGACCATCACCATCCACAAAAACCGCACCGAGCGGGTGGATCTGGATGAGAAGATCAGTATTGGCAAGAACCGAAGCGAAGATGTGGAGCTCAACGAGACCATCAGCATCGGCAAGAACCGCACCGAGAGTGTGGGGGCTAATGAGACGATTGCTATTGCTAAGAACCGCAGCGTGACTATTGGCGGCAGCAAGACTGAGTCGGTGAAGAAGACCAAGACGGAGACTATCGCCTTGGCCAAAGCCTTGAGCATTGGCTTGGGCTACCAAACTACGGTAGGCGCAGCAATGAACACCACGGTAGCAGGATTTCAGGCTACGCAGGTAGGCCTGTACAAGAACATCCTGGTAGGCGGCAACTGGACCAACACCGTCAAATCATCATACAGCCTGGATGTGAGTAAAGACATTGTGATCGATGCAGGCAGCAGCATCACGCTGCGGGTTGGTAAGAGCGTCCTCGTTCTTAAAAAAGACGGTACTGTGACCCTTAATGGCAAAGACATTGATGTTGTCGGCTCCAAGCACATTGGTATGGAAGCCAAGCGTATCGACATGAATTGATCATGCGCATTTATCCACAAAATAGCTCCTAAGAGAAACATCATTCGCGATGACGTCCAGTATCGACACAACCGTCTCCGCCCCCTTTAAAGCGGAGCCACCGCCCGAAGTGGTTAACCACACGCCTTGGCCCAGCCAAAACTATCAGCATATTGATCCCTTAGGCGATCTGTTCCATGTGGTTGTCACCCGCGTCAGCTACAGCATGGCAGGCATGGACTACGACTCAGGTCTGCCCATTCCTCACATCCTGCCGCCCGAGCAGCAAGGCGAACTCATTACGTCAGATCAATACCAAGGCGACATCAACTACACCAGCGTCATCCAAGAAAGCGACTTCGCGCCCTACAAACCGCTGTGTGATGTGATCTTGGCTAACGCAGCAGCTTTTGCTCCACAAGGTAAGCCCGCTGCCAGATGGTTAGCTGGCTTTCGATTCGGTGAGCACATCCTCAAGAAACTCCAAGTCACAGGCCCGCGCCACTACACTAACGGCATCTCTGGGTGGAGCATGAGTGAACCCGAATTGGCCATCAGCGTTCCGTTGTGCTACGAGTTAGCCTTTGGGGGTCCCAACATTGTGCCTGCGCGTGATCTCGCACATACTGATGAAGAAGACGCTAAATTCCCGGCCTACTACGAACCGAATCCCATCGGCTGTGGACGTTTAGGCGGTAAAGACACCAAAGTTTGGATCGAGAGCCAATGTAGGTTGTTTAAACAAAACAAAAACCAAAATAACGAAAAAATCTCTGAACTCCTCCAATACGTTGTCAACCAACAGGGTCACTACCGCGCCCCCCAAATCGAAGAGGTCGAGCGCCCCTACAAATCCGCTGAGCATGACTACCCCATCATCGGTGTCGGTGCTGTAGCACGCTGGTGGCTACCAAGACGCAACTACGCTGGAACCCATGACGACAAATGGAAGCAAACCCAGTGGCCCAAAAGCCCCAAGGATCATGATTACCGCTACTGGAACTGCGCCCCTGAAGACCAGCAAGTACCGTACCCCCAAGGCGGCGAGCAAATCAGCCTGATTAACCTCACCCCGAACCCCGCGCCCGATGGTGGCCCCATCCATTTTGCGCTGCCCACTGAAAAACTCCAAGTACTCGTGCGCCTGCAAGCTGGTCCCATGCTCATGATGCCCATGAACATAGACACTGTTGTGATCGACTTTGCCAGCGGCACGCTCAGCACCACCAGCCGCATCCTCATCCCTACTGATCTAGAAGTACGCAAGATAGAGATTGGCACAGCCAATCCACAGGGCGATGGACTCCTGCAAGTCCAAGGGGCGAGCTTAGCAAGCCGTGCTAATCAGAGCTAAGAAGTTACCCGCTCAAGCCCTAGACCCAACCGCATCAAAAAGAGAATCCCACCATGGCCTTACAAGCAGCCACCGCCAAAGACAGTCAGTTCGTCATCATCTGCATGGCTCCAGATGTGTGCTTCACACCCAAAAAGCCGTACTACCCCATACCGTACCCCATCACGCACAAATTCGATCAAACCAAGAAACCCTCCCAAAATGTTTTCTTTGCTGGTAAAGCCGCTTATCGTCACAAAGTCAGCTTTGTCGATAACGTCAGCGGCGATCAGCCCGGCAAAGGTGGCGGCTTGGTTAGTCAAGTCAACGTCAAGATCAGCCACAACATCGACAAGAGTGACACTGTCTTCGTCAACGGCAAGCCCATCGTGCGCACGGGCGATACGGTCTGGATGAACTGGAAGAAGAAATAGGGCAACGAGTAAACGAGCAAGACAAGCGCTATGGCTCCTCCCAAGATTAATAAACCCGCCAAAGGCAAGAAAGCCAACGCCAAACCGGCCAGTGATCCGGCCCAGGGGCCGATTGGCAACACCAGCGGCGTAGTCGTGCCCAAGGTTGACCCCAACCTCAATGACGGCAACACTGAAATCCCCGTGGTGGCCGAAACCAAAGAAGAGAAAAACTTCCTTGAAAAACAAAAAGCAAGTAACCAGCAAGCGATTGACGACTGGGTAGCCAGCAAAGGCGATAGCAAGCTAGCGATGGCAGGGGGCGCATTAGCCACAGCCGTCAATGAAGTGTTTATGCCTGAAGCTTTGTGGGAAATCATTCCCGTAGGCAAGCTTTTCAAGCTAGGTAAGAAGGGCAAAGACCTGATTACCGGCGGGAAGAAGGCTGACGAAGCGGCTGCTGCAAAAAGAGCAGCAGATGCTAAGAAAGCAGCAGATGCCAAGAAAGCTGAAGAGGCGAAAAAGGCTGAAGAGGCTAAGAAAGCCAAAGATAAGAATGGCGGCCATATTAAGGGTAAGAAGAAAGTTAAATGCTTTTGCGTCGATGATCACGCCAAAGGTGGACGTGATGAATATGAGAGGCAACTCAAAAAGCAGCAAGAGGGCATCAACTCGATGTCTGCTAATGACTATTTGAAAGAGCGGCGCGCCTACACAGGTAAAGACCCTTGTGGCGGATACAAACCGACTGCGGATGGCGTTACCAAGAATCGTGATTCTAGTGTGACTAGGAAGGCAACAGCTGAAATGAAAAAGAAGCTTGCTAGCCAATACACCAAAGGCATGCTTGCTAAAGGCTTGCCTCCTGGTAAGGCTAAAAGCCTTGGTTCAACTAAAGCGCAGCAGGAACTGGGTAACAATGCAGCATTGCATAATCAAGACATGGTTGCAGGTGGCAAAGACGCTATAGGCACTTTGAAAGCGGATGGTAGTCGTAGCCTAGGTTCTGCTGATTTTGGCTATCGTGATACCAATAGTCATATTGGAAGTCAATGGAATGGTGGTCGCGTGCAAGATATTGATAAGCAAGCTTGCGAAATGGCGTCAGATGGCCAGGGCGATGAGAAGTTGAATGTAGAGTTACGTCCATGCGGAAAGCACGAGGCCGCTGCCGCAGGGTGTAAAGGTAAATCTAAGCGCAAAGGAAAGAAATAATGAGTGAGTACAGATTCGATGCGGAGTTTGATTATTTTTTGTCAGAGTTCGGTGAGCCTGCTCAACAAATCCAGATTCCAGATGCAGTGATTACACAGTATGCAAACAAGTTACCCTCCCAATTGTTTACTTACTGGCGAGGTGTAGGTGCATGTAGTTTTCACAATGGTTTGTTGTGGATGGTTAACCCTGAAGATTACAAAGTCACCCTTGAAGAATGGCTAGAGGGGACACCTTTTGAAAAGCGAAACGACTTAGCCGTATTCGCGCGTACGGCCTTCGGTAGCTTGCAGGTGTGGGCTAAGGGGCGAGGCAACATCATGAATATCGATCCTCATCATTCCGTCATTTTTTATTTTGCAAAATCTGATCAAGGCTTGTGGGATGAAAAAGAAGAGAATTTTGATATGCGTGCTTGGTGGTGTTCCAAGTCGCCAGAAGATTTTGACTACGAAGACGCCAGCGAAAAGCATTTATTCAAACGTGCTTTAAAAAAGCTCAGCTTCCTAGCCGATGAAGATATGTACGGATTTAGCCACAGCTTAGCGCTAGGTGGCAAAGAAACCTTAGACAACCTTGATGTCGTCAAGCTTGAGATTTATCACGACTTGGCAAGGCAGATGAAAGAACCTGAGATAGTGGAACTGGATGTGTAACCACCATGTGTGTCACCCGCACGCAACTACACGCACACGAATAATTACTCCTATTTCAGCAGCAAACTAATGAAAAAATATGTGTTCTTAGAGGCTAGTTAGGTTTGTGAGTTCTTTACATTTAATATTTATATTTTTGAACGAAGCAGTAGATCAAATCTACGGCATACTAATTCTTGATACGCCTTCGCGTGATAGGTCACCAACTCCTGCTAATTGGGATAGTGAAAAATTGCAATAACGTAAATCTACCGTGCAAGAAGCGGAGTTGGTAGTACATCTAAAACCCATCTATTTATTAGATAACTTTAGGCCGTCGATCCAATAAAACATCGCGGGAGAAGCTATTAAATTCATAGTGTTTTCTTCTATCGGTTTTTTCATAATTCGCAGCACTTCTATGAATGGGCGCGTATACTTTTCAGCATCCGGGATAATTCGCTACGCGACTGTCACTGCCCTGCGTGCTAGTCCTTGATGTCGTTATGCCACTCACCGGAAGCGCTGAAGAGGGAAGAGGAACGGGCGCACTACTGACCTGATTTCGGGAAGCAGTACCCTGTGCCGACTAAGCTTCACAAATCTAGCTAAACCCCAAAGCACCTAGCTTACAGGGCATCGCATAAATGCAAACACCTCCTAGAGCGCTGTCCCTGTCCCAAAAATCCAGACAGTTCAAAAATAAAAAATCCAAGCATGATTTTTGCTGTACCAGTAAGAGAGTGTGTCACGAGAAGAGCTAACTTACCTATATTCGTAGGAGTCTGGCACAGATTAGTATTTCTATGCTAGCCAAGCCAGCATCTGCTTGCTAACCACCGGGCTGCTCAGCAGGTGCATATGGTGAGTACGGTATGCAATGAATTGACGGCTCTTGTCAAAGGCGAGTTGTTGTCCCAGATTGGAGTGTTGACCTAGTGCACTGGGCAACGTAACCAGGCCGTCGCCAAGCATGCGTTGCGACAGGGTGCTGCGGGGGGCAGCTAGGGTACCGGCTATGGTGTAGCAGGCCACGCCTTGGGGTAGGGGCAGGGGCTCGCGATGGTCGGGGCTGCGGCGAAAGCGGTCTTTGCCTTGCCAGTGGGTGTCCAATGTGAAGCCATAGCGCAAGTCGGTGATGCCTGCGCTGCGTAGCTGGCCCAGCTTGGCAAAGGGTTTGGAATAGGGCGTGCTGCCCAGCAGGATGTCGATCCAGTTGCCTGCTTTTTCCAGTGGTGCGCCATGGTGTGGGGTGCCCAGGAAGACGATGCTTTTCAGTGCGGTCAGCCAGCTTCCCGGGTTAACCTGCGCGTTGCCCTGGTATGAGTCTGGCTTTTTGGCATGAGGGTTTGGCGCAGACTGGTTTTGCGCCGCGTGCACAGCGCTGCGTGTGACCAGGCCGCCCATGCTGTGCACGATGATGGTTAGCTCGGTGATGGGCACGCGCCAGTGGGTCATCAGTTGATCGAGCAGGGCTGACAGCGTGTGGCCATTGGTAGAAGTGTGCAGGCCGGTGTTATAGCGCAGATACAGCGGCGTGGCCTGCATGGCGGCGGCCAGCGTTGCGCCATGGTCCATCACCTCGCCAGTGGGCTGGGTGCTGCGCCACTGCAGGTCGTTCATGCACAGCCCGTGTATTAGTAGCAGTACTTTGCCTTTAACGGCGCGCTTGGGCGGCATGGCTTGCCAGTCGAGGGGCTGGCCCTGATAGCGCAGGGTCATGGGCGTGGCAAGGGCGTTGCCGCTGGCCGCCAGGTGGTCGCCCAGCACACCGTTGAGGGCGGCCAGCACAGCTTCGCGTTCAGCGGTGGGTGGGCTGTCGGGGGAGCTGGGTGGCTCGATATACGGCAGCAGCTTGGCCAATGCAGTGTCCACCCCCTTGCCCACCAGCGTGGTGATGCTGCGGATGCTGTTAAACACCAACCCGGTGATACCGCGTGTCTGGTCGGGCGTTGCGCCACTGGGCGCGCCCAGCGTGCTCCACACCGCTTGGTTCACGCCCTCGGCAATGCGGGTGATGTTGTGGGTGGCGCTGGTGGCCAGCTGGGCTGCGGCGCGCAGGTCACTGGCGCGCAGGTGTGCTCGCAGGGGCTGTGCTTTGGGGGCGCTGCGAGGAGACTTGGGTAGCAAACGAGGCCAGTCGGTTACCAGATTTTCCACCAAGGATCGGTGGAAGACTTGAAGCCTTTGCTGAGGTATTCGCTCTGGGGGTAGGTTTTTTCCATCACGCGGCGGGTGTCGTCGGCCAGCTGTTTCATGCCCAGGGACTCATAGCTTTTGAACATGATGAACAGGGCTTCTTCCAGCGCGGGCACGTTTTGGTAATCGGTGAGGGCGGTCTGGGCGCGGTTGACGGCGGCCACATAAGCGCCGCGGTTGTAGTAGTAGCGCGCCACGTGCACTTCGTATTGCGCCAGCGAGTTGACGATGTAGGTCATGCGCGCGGTGGCGTCAGGCGTGTAGCGCGACTCGGGGAAGCGGGTGGCCAGCTCCTTGAACGACTCAAAAGACTCCTTGGCCGCTTTCTGGTCACGCTCTGACAGGTCTTGCTTGGAGATGAAGCCAAACAGGCCCAGTTCGTCGTTGAAGTTGACCAGGCCTTTGAGGTACAGCGCGTAGTCCATCGCCGGGCTGGCGGGGTGCAGCTTCATAAAGCGGTCCAGCGTGGCCACGGCCTGGGCAGGCTCGCGCGATTTGAAATGGGCGTAGGCTTTTTCCAGCTGGGCCTGCTGGGCTAGCGGAGTGCCTGCAGCGCGGCCTTCAAGCTTTTCATACAGCGGGATGGCTTTGTCATAAGCGCCCGATTTGGCCTCTTCTTTGGCCTCTGCGTAAATTTTGTTGGGGCTCCAGCCCTCGGTTTTGTCCACCGGTTGCGACGAGCAGGCCGCCAGGGCCAACACCATGATGGCAGCGGCTGCCTTGCTCAGCGTTTTCGCGCTGCGGGCCAAGGAAGAATTCACCATCGATAATGCTACTGCCATAACGCCTTGCTCCAAGCTATTCATCCATACTCTTCAGAACTGCTGTTCCATTCGTGCAATCCATTATATCGACCCCCCCATCGCCACAGCCCGGCCCTGCCATAGACCCCAGCGCAGAGTCAGAAGAGCTGTTCGAGCCCAGCGCGCTGGACCACGAGCTGCGCAGCTTCGAGCTGCCCGCCGCGCTGCACGGCCAGCGCCTGGACCGCGCCCTGGTGGAGCTGGTGCCGGAGTTTTCACGTAGCTATTTGCAACAATTAGCCGACGATGGAGCGGTGCTGCTCAATGGCGCCGCCGTGCGCAAAAACGCCACCAAGCTGCGTGCTGGCGACCAGCTGCAGATCACCCTTCGACCCACGCCGCAAAGCCAGGCCTTTCGGCCCGAGGCGATGGACCTGGACATCGTGTTTGAAGACGCGCATTTGCTGATTGTGAACAAACGTGCTGGCGTGGTGGTGCACCCGGCAGCTGGCAACTGGAGCGGTACGCTGCTCAATGGCCTGCTGGCCCACGACGCGCAGTGCGCCGAGCTGCCGCGCGCGGGCATTGTGCACCGGCTTGACAAAGACACCAGCGGTTTGATGGTGGTGGCGCGCACCAGGCTGTGCATGGACGCGCTGGTGGCCATGATCGCTGCGCGTGAGGTGAGCCGCCAGTACATCGCCATTGCCCACCGCGCATGGCCTGGCGAGGTGCAGCGCCGAGTAGATGCCGCCATCGGCCGCGACATCAAAAACCGCCTACGCATGGCAGTGGTAGACCTGCAGCGCAGCCCCGGCAAGGAGGCCATGACAGATTTCGAATTGCTATCAAATTCGAAGCTGCCCCCGCGATATTCTATTGGCATGGAGACCCAAAACACTATTGATAACACCTCCAAAACAGACGATCAGAGCAATGTGGATGACCGCAGCTACTGCCTGCTGCGCTGCGTGCTGCACACTGGCCGCACCCACCAGATCCGCGTGCACGCCGCGCACATTGCCCATCCGCTGGTGGGCGACGCGGTGTATGGCGGGGCCAGCGCTGCAGGCCTTGCGCGCCAGGCCCTGCACGCCCAGCGCCTGGCTTTTGCCCACCCCATGACAGGGGAAGACCTGGTGTTTACCGCCCCAATGCCCGCCGATTTGCTGCAGGCTTGCCAGGCGCTGGGCCTGCGCTACAATGGCTGAAATGTCACGGCACTGTTAACCATTCCAGCCGATTTGACGAATGGCGCAAAGAGCGCCGCCCACCCCTTGAATTCAACGCCTTTTTGAACGCACCGTGCCTGTGGCCGGTTTGCACACAGCTTATTCTTATTGGGAATCTGACAACCATGAATACCGTGGATGCTAAACGCGTCCTAGAGACCGCCTTAATCTGCGCCAGCCAGCCACTGCAAGTGCGTGAGCTGCGGGTGCTGTTTAACGACGAGCTAGGCGCCGACACCATCAAAACCCTGCTGGAGGAACTGCAGCTGGAGTGGACGCCCAAGGGCGTCGAGCTGGTCAGCGTGGCCACAGGCTGGCGCTTCCAAAGCCGCCCGCAGATGCGCGAGTACCTGGACCGCCTGCACCCCGAAAAGCCGCCCAAATACACCCGCGCCACACTGGAGACGCTAGCCATCATCGCCTACCGCCAGCCTTGCACCCGCGGCGATATGGAGGATATCCGCGGCGTCACCATCAATTCGCTGATCCTCAAGCAGCTGGAAGACCGCGGCTGGGTCGAAACCATTGGTCACCGCGAGACAGTAGGCCGCCCCGCGCTGTTTGCCACCACCAAGCAGTTTTTGGACGATCTGGGCCTGGAGTCGCTTAACCAGCTGCCTGCGCTGGACAGTTCAGCCGCCCAGGCCGAAGCATTTGAAAAGCTGGGCATGGGCGAGGCCACCAATGACCCGCAAGCCCAACTGCTGGGTGACGGCGAGTCGCTAGAGCATGTGGCTGGCAGCGCCGATCAGGGCAGCGCAGCCGCCAGCGACAGCCAGCACGACAGCGAGGTGCCCGAACCCGCGCTAGCTACCGACACCCCTGACACCGCCGATACCGCTACCACCGAGGCCCCGCGCCATGACTGACCCCCACACCGTTGACGCCGCCGAAGTGCCGCCCCTGGCACCGCCCGAGACAGAGGCTGCCAAAGTGGCCAAGCCGCGCAAACCCCGCGCACCGCGCAAAACCACCGCCCAGGCGCAGCCCGCTGAGGCAGAGATGGTGCAAGAGACGCAGGGCGAGTTGCCCGACAGCGACCTTGGCAATACTGCAGCAATGCAGGTGCCCGAGCTGCCTGCTGAAAATGCCATAAGTTCAGAACATACCGCTGCCGAACAAGACTTTGCAAAGCAGGATGAAGACGCACAGCCCGCAGTGCAGCACACTGGCTCGCAGCACGCCCCAGCAGCCAGAACCTATCAGTTCCTCGATGTGATTTCAGGCCAGCTGGATGCCGATGCCGAAGACGAGGCCCTGCCTTTGCCCAAGCGCGTGCTGGCCCCTCAGCCCGAGAGTCCCAAGCTGCACAAAGTGCTGGCCCAGTCGGGCCTGGGCTCACGCCTGGAGATGGAGCAGCTGATTACCGAAGGCCGGATTTCGGTCAACAACCAACCTGCCCACATTGGCCAGCGCGTGCAATGGGGTGACCAGGTCAAGGTCAATGGCAAGCCGCTGCGCATCCGCATCGACCCACCGCCTGCAAGGGTGATTGCCTATCACAAGCCCACGGGTGAGGTGGTCACGCATGACGACCCGCAAAACCGCCCCACCGTGTTTCGCCGCCTGCCCAAGCTGTACCAAGGCAAATGGCAGTCGGTGGGCCGGCTGGATTTGAACACCGAAGGCCTGCTGCTGTTTACCAGCTCGGGCGAGCTGGCCAACCGCCTGATGCACCCGCGCTTTGGCCTGGAGCGCGAGTATGCCGTGCGCGTGCTGGGCAAGCTGTCCAACGAAGAAAAGCAAAAACTGCTGGATGGCGTGCAGCTGGAAGACGGCATGGCGCAGTTTGGCAGCATCGAGGACGGCGGCGGCGAAGGGTCAAATGCCTGGTACCGCGTCACCATCAGCGAGGGCCGCAACCGCGAGGTGCGCCGCATGATCGAGTCGGTGGGCCATGCAGTCAGCCGCTTGATCCGCATCCGCTACGGCGCCATGATGCTGCCACGCGGCCTCAAGCGCGGCGCGTATATGGAGCTGGATGATCAGGACATCAACGCCCTGATGCGCGCTGCAGGCGGCCCATTGCAGGGCCAGGCAGGCCCAGGGGGCGAGCGGCGCAATTTCAACGATCGCTCACGGGGCGAATCCAACGACCGCCCGCGGGGCGAGCGAGGCTCGGGCAACCGCGGCCCCAATTTCCGCAACCAGGACGGGCGCAGCCCGCAGGGCAGGCCCTTTAACGACAGAATGCAGCCGCAGGCCGAGGGCCAGCTGCCCGACGCTGAACAGGCAGGTGAGGGCGCAGCTCTAGGCGCGCAGCCAGGCGAGCACATGGGGGCTAATGCAGGGGCACAGCAGCCCCGCGAGAACCGTGGCCCACGCCGAGGCCCCGGTGCGCAGCGCAACCGCAACCGTCGCAACAACACCAACGATAACCGCAACGACAACCGAGGCAACAACTTTGGCCCGCGGGACCAGCGCCCCTATCCTCCAGCCGAAGGCAGCGCCGCGCCGCCTCGCGCAAACCCCGCGCAGCCCTACGATGATGATTTTGAAGACGACCACCAGAGCCAGGCGGGTGTCAGCCACGAAAGCGGCTTTGCCCGGCCCAATAACCGCAACCGCAATCGGGGTGGCATGGGCGGCGGCGCAGGCGGCGGTATCGGTGGCGGTCAGCGTGGCAAAGGTGGCCCGGCCGGAGGCCAGCCCGACCCCATGAAGACTTCGCTGGGATACATCGGTGCCGACAGCTTCCAGCGCCAGCGCCGCGAAGGCAATGGTGGCGGACGCGGTGGCCCCCGTGGCGGGCGCGGCCCCAGCCGGGGCAATGGCGGTGGTGGCCGCAGAGGCTGACACATGCACCCAGGCTGTTTGCGGCCCTGCTTCACAGGACTTGGGCTGGTCACAGTTACGGGTTAGAATAGAGGGCTATAGTTTTTTAACTAATTTTTGTACTTTCATTCGGGAAAATCACCACCATGGCTATCGAGCGCACCCTATCCATCATCAAGCCTGACGCCGTCGCAAAAAACGTGATCGGCCAGATCTACGCACGCTTTGAAGCCGCTGGCCTCAAAGTGGTCGCTGCCAAAATGGTGCACCTGTCGCAGGGCGAGGCAGAAGCCTTCTATGCTGTGCACAAGGCACGTCCTTTCTTCAAGGATCTGGTCAGCTTCATGGTCTCTGGCCCTGTCATGATCCAAGCCCTCGAAGGCGAAGGCGCTATTCTCAAAAACCGCGACCTGATGGGCGCTACCGACCCCAAGAAAGCGGCTGCCGGCACGATCCGCGCTGACTTTGCTGACAGCATCGATGCCAACGCCGTGCACGGCTCTGACGCAGCAGAAACTGCTGCGCAGGAGATTGCATTTTTCTTCCCCGGCATGAATGTGTACTCGCGCTGATTGCGAGGCTCCTGTTCACGCCCACTAACCCAAGGACAGGTCGGCTAGCGCCGACGACACCCCACTATGACGGCCAACCTGCTGGATTTTGATCTCGAAGGTTTGGCCGTTTTTTGTGAGGGCCTGGGGGAAAAGCGTTTTCGCGCCACCCAGCTGTACCGCTGGATCCATCAAAAAGGCGCGTCCAGCTTCGGCGAAATGACCGATCTGGCCAAATCCCTGCGAGAAAAACTCGCCACCACAGCGCATATTGCGCCGCTCAAGGTGCTGACCGAGCAAAAGTCCGCTGATGGCACCATCAAATGGCTGTTCGATGTGGGCCATGGCGATGCGGTGGAGGCGGTGTATATCCCCGAAACTGACCGTGGCACCCTATGCGTTTCTTCGCAGGCGGGCTGTGCGGTGGGCTGCCGTTTTTGCTCCACCGGCCACCAGGGCTTCAGCCGCAACCTCAGCAGTGGCGAGATCATTGCCCAACTGTGGTTTGCCGAACACACTCTGCGCCGCACGCTGGGCAGCACCGAGCGCGTGATTTCCAATGTCGTGATGATGGGCATGGGCGAGCCCTTGCAAAACTTTTCGGCCCTGGTTCCTGCCCTGCGCACCATGCTGAGCGACCATGCCTATGGCCTGTCGCGCCGGCGCGTGACGGTGTCTACCTCGGGTGTGGTGCCCATGATCGACAAGCTGGCTCAGGAATGCCCGGTGGCACTGGCCGTTTCCCTGCATGCGCCCAACGATGCGCTGCGCAACGACTTGGTACCGCTTAATAAAAAATACCCCCTCAAGGAGCTGCTTGAGGCCTGCCATCGCTACCTCGAATTTGCACCGCGCGACTTCATTACCTTTGAATACTGCATGCTCGACGGCGTCAACGATACGCCTGACCACGCCCATGAGCTGGTGGCGCTTGTGCGCCAGGCGCGGCTGCCCGTCAAATTCAATTTGATTCCGTTTAATCCGTTCCCGGCATCCGGGCTTTTGCGCTCTGGTGCAAAAGTTGTAGCAGATTTTGCCAAAATTTTGCAAGATGGTGCTATTGTTACCACTGTGCGCAAAACCCGCGGTGATGATATTGACGCAGCCTGCGGCCAACTGGCCGGAGATGTGCAGGATCGCACCCAGGCTAGCCAGCGCATGGCGCAGCGGCGCGTTGTGATGATGCGCAGCGCGACCGAGGCACAGTCAGCGGCACATGCCCACAAGAGCACCAGCGAAGGAACAGCATGACACAGTTTGATTTGAAGCCATTGCAAGACACGGCATGCTCACCATCCGGATGGCGGGCAGCAGCAGTTTGGGCCCTGCTGGCGCTCTGCATGGGCATCTTCGCTGGCTGCGCCAGCGACATGAGCCCTGGCGGTGCAGGCGAATCCAATGCCCGCAAGGACATCCTGACCGACTCTGACGAGCCTGAAGGCCGCAAACGCGCCCGTATTCGCCTGGAGCTGGCATCGGGTTACTTTGCCGAAGGCAAAACCAATGTGGCGCTGGATGAAATCAAGCAGGCGCTGGTTGCCGACCCTTCTTTTGGCGACACCTACACCCTGCGCGGCCTGATCTACATGCGGCTGAACGATCCACGCCAGGCGGAAGACAGCTTCAAGCGCGCCATCTCGCTCAATGGCCGCGATGCCAATGCCTCCCACAATCTGGGCTGGCTGATGTGCCAGCAAAGACGCTATCCCGAGTCCAATGCCTACTTTGCCCAAGCCCTGGCCGTGCCGTTTTATGGTGATAAAGCCAAAACCTACATGACCCAGGGCATCTGTCAGGTAGCCGCAGAGCAAAAAGGCGATGCAGAGCGCAGCTTTGCGCGTGCCTACGAGTTGGATGCAGCTAATCCGATTGCGGGCTACAACCTGGCCAGCCTGCTTTACGATCGCGCTGAATACCTGCGCTCACAGTTTTATATCCGGCGATTGAACAACAGCGAGCTGGCCAATGCTGAGTCGCTGTGGCTGGGCATCAAAGTTGAGCGCAAGCTGGAGAACGAAATAGCAGTACAACAACTGGTAGGCCAACTCAAGCGGCGCTTTCCGCAGTCGCGCGAGCTGGGATCTTACGAACGAGGAGCGTTTAATGAGTGATGGGTTGCAGGCTGTGCAGGCCGCAGGCGAGAGTGCTGGAAAACTGTTGAGGAATGCCCGGGAAGCGCAGGGTTTGCATATTGCCGCTTTGGCCGTATCGCTCAAAGTGCCCGTGAAAAAGCTTGAGGCCCTGGAGGCTGACCGCTTTGATCTGCTGCCCGATGCCGTGTTTGTGCGCGCTCTGGCGTCCAGCATGTGCCGTGCGCTCAAGGTGGACCCCAGCGAGATTCTGGCGCGCTTGCCCCAAACGACCAAGCCGCGCCTGAGCAGTGACCAGCAAAACATCAATACGCCTTTTCGCATGCCTGCCGATGGCCCCAGCCCCAGCCCCTTGGCGCCGCTCAAACGCCCGGTGGTGTTGGCCGTGATAGCCCTGCTGCTGGGGGCACTGGTGCTGATCGTGATGCCCGATGTGGGCAAAAAAACCAGTGATGCAGCCAATGCTGCTGTATCCGGCCTGAAAAGCAGCACGGCGCTGGGCACAGTCAATGGATCCCCGGATGCCAACACCAACGGGACGGCACTGGGCAGTGAAACCCCAGTGTTTTCTACCGCAGATGGCAGCAGCACCAGCGTGCAGACCACTGCACCCACAGCTGCCAGCACGGCCACAGTAGCTACTGCTTCTGCGCCCACCGTGACCAGTCCTGCGCTGGTGATTTCCACCAGCCTGTCGCCTGCATCAGCTGCCGCCAATGTGGATGGCATTGTGGTGTTCCGCGCCAAGGGTGAGTCGTGGGTGGAGGTGATTGATGCACGGGGGCAGGTGACGCTGCGGCGCACCTTGCAGGCTGGCGAGGCGGTAGGTGCCAACGGCGCCATACCCTTGCGCGTGACGGTGGGTCGTGCAGACCAGACCCAGGTGCTGGTGCGTGGCAAGGCCTTTGAAGATGACACCCGCGTGCGCGATAACGTGCTGCGCTTTGAAGTGAGATAAGGATCGGCTATGAGCACTATCGTGCAGCCCATTGCAGTGGCTTTGCCCAAGGCACGGCGTTCGCTTCAGTCCAGTGTGGTCTGGGGACCGCGCACGGTGACCGTGGGCGGCGATGCGCCAGTGCGTGTGCAGTCGATGACCAATACCGACACCGAGGACGCTATTGGCACGGCCATTCAGGTCAAGGAGCTGGCCATTGCCGGCTCGGAGCTGGTGCGCATCACGGTCAACACACCCGAGGCCGCGCAGGCGGTGCCCTATATCCGCGAGCAGCTCGACAAAATGGGCATAGACGTGCCCTTGATCGGCGACTTCCACTACAACGGCCACCGCCTGCTCACCGACGTACCCGCCTGTGCAGAGGCACTTTCCAAATACCGCATCAACCCAGGCAATGTGGGCAAGGGCGACAAGCGCGACAAGCAGTTTGGCCAGATGATTGACGCGGCCATGAAGTGGAACAAGCCGGTGCGTATCGGTGTGAACTGGGGTAGCCTGGACCAGGAACTGCTGGCCAGCCTCATGGACACCAACAGCCAGCGCGTTGAGCCCTGGGATGCCAAGCAGGTGATGTATGAGGCGTTGATTACCTCAGCCATCGAATCAGCCAAACGTGCAGAGCAGATGGGCATGCGCGGCGAGCAGATCATGCTCAGCTGCAAAGTCTCGGGCGTGCAGGATTTGATCAGCGTCTACCGCGAGCTGGCCAAACGCTGCGACTACGCGCTGCACCTGGGCTTGACCGAAGCGGGCATGGGCACCAAAGGTACTGTGGCGTCTACCGCTGCGTTGGCGGTATTGCTGCAGGAAGGCATTGGCGACACCATTCGCGTGTCGCTCACGCCAGCGCCGGGCGAGTCGCGCACGCAGGAGGTGGTGATTGCGTCTGAAATCCTGCAGTCGCTGGGCCTGCGCATTTTTGTGCCCAGCGTAACAGCCTGCCCAGGCTGTGGCCGCACCACCAGCGACACGTTCCAACACTTGGCCAAACAGATTGACGACTTCCTGCGTATGCAGATGCCGGTATGGCGCAAAAAATACCCTGGGGTGGAAAACCTCAAAGTCGCTGTGATGGGCTGCATTGTCAATGGCCCCGGCGAGAGCAAGCATGCCGACATTGGCATCAGCTTGCCTGGAACAGGCGAGGCACCGGCAGCGCCCGTGTTTATCGACGGCGAAAAAGCGCTGACCTTGCGTGGCGAAAACATCGCTACCGAATTCCAGAGCCTGGTAGAAAACTATATTGAAAAACGTTTTGGGCAAACCGAAGCGGCGAATGCATAAAAAACCATGACAGAACCTTCCGTCGCAGCCAGCCACAACAAACCCGTCGCCGTCAACAACACCAAGCTGACCGCAGTCAAGGGGATGAACGACATTCTCCCGCCAGAATCGGCCACCTGGGAGTGGTTTGAAGAGCATGTGCGCCATGTGATGGCGCTCAGCAGCTACCGCAATATCCGCACACCCATCGTGGAGCCCACCGCACTGTTTGTCAAAGGCACGGGGCAGACCACCGATATCGTGGAAAAAGAGATGTATTCGTTTGAGGACAAACTCAACGGCGAACACCTCACACTGCGCCCCGAAAACACGCCGGGCGTGGTGCGCGCTGCCATTGAGCACAACCTTACCTATGAAGGCGGCAAGCGCCTGTACTACATGGGCCCGATGTTTCGCCACGAGCGGCCCCAGCGCGGGCGCTACCGCCAGTTTTACCAGTTAGGTGCTGAGGCTTTGGGTTTTGCGGGCCCTGAGGTGGATGCCGAACTGATGCTGCTGGTGCACCAGCTTTTTGACCGATTGGGTTTAAAGAACGTGCGGGTCGAGCTCAACAGTCTGGGTGTGCCAGCCGAACGTGCAGCCCACCGCGCCGCCCTAGTGGACTACTTTTCACAGCATGCAGACGCCCTGGATGCCGATTCTCAGCGCCGCCTGCAAACCAACCCCCTGCGTATTCTGGACACCAAAAACCCTGCCATGCAGGCCTTGGTGCAGGCCGCGCCGCAGCTGATCAGCTATTTGGGCGAATCCTCGCTCAAGCACCTGGACACCGTCAAGCACCTGCTCAGCGTCTGCGGCGTGCAGTGGACAGTCAACCCCCGCCTGGTGCGCGGGCTGGACTATTACAGCCACACCGTGTTTGAGTTCATCACCAGCGAGCTGGGTGCTCAGGGCACTCTGTGTGGTGGCGGGCGCTATGACGGTCTGTTTGAAACCCTGGGCGGCAAACCCACCCCAGCGGTAGGCTGGGGCATGGGCATTGAGCGGGTACTGGAGCTGGTCAAAGAGCAGTCATTGGCAAGCAGCGCCCCCGTGCCCGATGCCTACGCTGTGGTGCCTGACGCTGCTGCCCTGAGCACCGTCGCCACCACGTTGCAGGCCCTGCGCGCCCAAGGCGTGAGCGTGCAGATGCATGCCAGTCTGGATGGCAGCACCGGCAGCTTCAAAAGCCAGTTCAAAAAGGCCGATGGCAGCGGCGCGCGCTTTGCGCTGATTTTTGGCGCGGACGAGCTGGCGCAGGGCAAGGTGGCACTGAAGGCCTTGCGCGCGCGCGCCGATGCGCAGGACAGCCAGGCTACAGCCCAGCAGCTATTCGCTTTGGACAACCCCAATGCCCTGGCCCTGGCCATCAAGACCACCTAACGGCCCTTAAGATACCCGCGCGCCGCAGGTTTAAACTTTGCCCGTCAGACGGACGGCCCAGGCAGCCCACTACAATCACTCCTTATGGCTATGAAACATCTAGATCTCGAAGAACAAGAGCAACTTGACCAACTCAAGAGCTTTTGGAACCAGTATGGCAACCTGATCAGCACTGCGCTGATTGTGGTGTTTGGCTCGATTGCGGCCTACAACGGCTACCACTATTGGCAGCGCAGCCAGGCGCTGCAGGCGTCTACCATGTATGACGAGGTGGACCGCGCCGTCAAATCGGGCGATGCCGCCAAGGTGGAGCGCGCCTTTACCGACATGAAAGACAAGTTTGGCGCCACCACCTACGCCCAGCAGGCGGGCCTGCTGGCTGCACGTGAGCTGCTGGATAAAAGCAAACCTGACGCAGCCAAGGTGGCACTGGCCTGGGTGGCCGACAGCGGCAACGATGAAAGTTACAAAGCCGTAGCCAAGCTGCGCCTGGCTGCCTTGCTGTTGGAAGCCAAGTCGTATGACGAGGCTCTCAAGCGCATGGAAGGCAGCTTTCCCAAGGAGTTTTCCGCCTTGGTGTCAGACCGCCGTGGCGACATTTTCATGGCGCAAGGCAAAAAAGCCGAAGCCAAAGCGGAGTACGAAAAAGCCTACAAGGCCTTCGATGACCGCACCGAATACCGCCGCCTGGTGGAAGTCAAACTCAATGCGCTGGGGGTAGATCCTGTGACAGCCATTGCTAGTGCACCGGCTGCTGCGCCTGTTGCTCAGGCCGCCAAAGAACCCGTCTCAGCCGCTGTGACCCCAGCCAGTGCCGCTGGAGATAAAAAATAATGCCGCGCTTGCCTTTCCAAGCCCAGTTTTATAAGCCTTTTAGGCTGCCAGGCCAATGGAATATCGCGGGAGCAGCTATTATTTCAATAGCATTTAGTTTGCTCCTGGGCGCCTGTTCGGGCGGTACCAAACGGCCCCCTGCGGCCGAGCTGGGTGCCAATACCCCCCTGATCGGCGTGCGCCAGGTGTGGTCTAACCGCATAGGCGAGTTGCCGCTGGGCGCAGCCCCTGCTGTGGTCGGCGGTGCTGTTGTCTTGGCGTCTGCGGATGGCACGGTGGTGTCCATGGACGCCGCCACTGGCCGCGAACAGTGGCGCGGCAGCGCGGGCGCTGCGGTGGCAACGGGTGCAGGCAGCGATGGCCAGCGTGCGGCGGTGGTCACCCGCAGCAACGAAGTGGTCACGCTGGAGGCCGGTAAAGAGATTTGGCGTGCCAAGCTGCCAGCCCAGTCCTACACAGCGCCTTTGGTGGCGGGTGGGCGGGTGTTTGTTTTGGCTGCAGACCGCTCAGTCAGCGCGTTTGATGGGGCTAACGGCGCCAAGCTGTGGGTGCAGCAGCGTCCGGGCGAGGCTTTGGTGCTCAAGCAGCCCGGCACGCTACTGGCAGTGGGCGACACCCTAGTGGTCGGCCTGTCGGGCCGCCTGGTGGGAATTAATCCCAACAACGGCAGCATCCGCTGGGAAGCGCCTGTGGCTTCGCCGCGCGGCACCAACGAAGTGGAGCGGCTGGTAGATATCGTAGGCCGCGCCAGCCGCGTGGGGGATGTCGTGTGTGTACGCGCATTCCAGGCATCGGTAGGCTGTGTGAACACTGCGCGTGGCGCGCTGGTGTGGACCAAGCCCGCCAGCGGCGCAGAAGGCCTGCATGGAGATGACCGCCTGGTTTTTGGTACCGAAGGTGATGGCAAGGTGATAGCCTGGCGCAGAGCCGATGGCGAGCGCGCCTGGACGTCTGAGCGGCTGTTGTACCGCTATCTGAGCGCCCCGATCGTCGTGGGCCGCTCTGTCGTGGTGGGCGACAGCACCGGCTTGGTGCATTTGCTCTCGCGTGAAGATGGCTCACCTCTCACACGCCTGAACACCGACAACTCAGGTGTGGCCGCAGGCCCTGTGCTGGCTGGCGAAACCCTGATTGTCGTCACCCGCAATGGCGGTGTCTATGGCTTCGCCCCCGAATAACTCCGCAAAGCCCACCCATGAAACCAGTGCTGGCTTTAGTTGGCCGCCCCAACGTCGGTAAATCGACCCTGTTTAACCGCCTCACCAAATCGCGCGATGCGATTGTGGCTGATTTTGCGGGGCTCACGCGCGACCGCCACTACGGCAACGGCAAGCAGGGCAAGCACGAGTACATTGTCATCGACACCGGGGGTTTTGAGCCTACGGCGGAAAGCGGCATCTACAAGGAAATGGCCAAGCAGACCCGCCAGGCTGTGGCTGAGGCGGACGTGGTGATCTTTGTGGTGGACGCGCGCGAAGGCATCAGCGCACAAGACTACGACATTGCCAAATACCTGCGTAAGCTGGGCAAACCCACCATTTTGACGGCCAACAAGGCCGAGGGCCTGAAAGAAGGCCACCAAGTATCAGATTTTTACGCCTTGGGCTTGGGCGATGTGATGCCGATCTCGGCCTCGCACGGGCAGGGCATGAAAGAATTGCTCGAGCTGGCTTTTGCCCCGCTTAATCTGAGCGACGAGCCCGAGGTGATCGAAGACAACGGTGCCATCAAGCTCGCCGTTGCGGGCCGCCCCAATGTAGGCAAATCGACCCTGATCAACACCTGGCTGGGTGAAGAGCGATTGGTGGCATTTGACATGCCCGGCACCACACGCGACGCGATCAGTGTGCCTTTTGAGCGTGACGGACAGCTGTTTGAGCTGATTGATACGGCAGGCATTCGCCGCAAAGGCAAAGTGTTTGAAGCGATCGAAAAATTCTCTGTAGTCAAAACCCTGCAGGCGATTGAGTCGGCCAACGTCGTGCTGCTGCTGCTGGATGCCACGCAGGGCATCACCGAGCAGGACGCCCATATCGCAGGCTACATCCTCGATTCTGGCCGCGCCGTGGTGCTGGCCGTCAACAAATGGGATGCGGTAGACGCTTACCAGCGCGAGCAGTTGCAGCGCTCAATCGAGTTGCGCCTGAGTTTTCTGAAATTCGCCAACCTGCATATGATCTCGGCCACCAAACGCCAGGGCCTGGGCCCCGTGTGGAAATCCATTATTCAGGCCCACAAGGCGGCGACTTGCAAGATGTCCACCCCCATGCTGACCCGTCTGTTGATGGAGGCGGTGCAGTTCCAGGCGCCCCAGCGTTCAGGCATGTTCCGTCCCAAGCCACGCTATGCCCACCAGGGCGGCATGAACCCTCCTGTGGTCGTGGTACACGGCAACTCGCTGGAGGGAATTACAGATTCCTACAAAAGATTTTTGGAGGGTCGTATCCGCAAAGCTTTTGACCTGACAGGCACCCCGCTACGGGTGGAAATGAAGTCTTCCAGCAATCCTTACGCCGATAAAGACTAAAACCTCTAAACGCCACTGGCTTTGTGTGAACTTTTGGGTTTTAAGCCAGTCTATGGTATGTTCGCAACCTCACAATTAATTTTCATCAACCTCACTCTTGAACACGGAGCATATCGTGAGCAATAACAAAGGCCAACTTCTGCAAGACCCCTTCCTCAATCAGCTTCGCCGCGAGCATGTGCCTGTGTCGATCTATCTGGTCAACGGAATCAAGCTGCAGGGTCAAATTGAATCTTTCGACCAGTACGTCGTCCTCCTGCGTAACACCGTGACCCAAATGGTCTACAAACACGCTATTTCCACCATCGTTCCAGGCCGTGCAGTGGCGTTTACCAACATGCACACCGAAGAAGACGGTGCCCAGGGAGCCGGACCTGCGCAATGACATGGCCCCGCAGCACGGGGTTTCCAAGTCGCAAGCAGCAGACACCGTCAAGGTAGTCTTGGTAGGGGTTGACCTTGGTCTACCCCACTTTGATAACGAGCTCGAAGAGCTGGGCCTGCTGGCACAGACGGCAGGCATGACACCGGTGTGCCGCATCACCTGCAAACGCAAAGCACCCGATGCGGCGCTGTTTGTAGGCTCGGGTAAAGCCGACGAAATCAAAATGCTGGCCCAGGCCCACGGCGCCACTGAAATCCTCTTTGACCAGTCGCTCAGCCCCGCGCAGCAGCGCAATCTGGAGCGCCACACGGAGCTGGCGGTGAATGATCGCACCTTGCTGATTCTGGAGATCTTCGCGCAGCGTGCGCGCAGCCACGAAGGCAAGCTGCAGGTCGAGCTGGCACGGCTGCAATACCTGTCCACCCGACTGGTGCGCCGCTGGTCCCACCTGGAGCGCCAGCAGGGTGCCATCGGCACGCGCGGCGGCCCGGGTGAAAAGCAGATCGAACTGGACCGCCGCATGATCGGTGAAACCATCAAGCGCACCAAAGCCCGGCTGGAGCAGGTCAAAAAACAGCGCGGCACCCAGCGCCGCCAGCGCGAGCGACGCAATCACTACGGCATCTCACTGGTGGGCTACACCAACGCTGGCAAATCCACCCTGTTCAATGCCCTGGTCAAGGCCCGCGCCTATGCCGCCGACCAGCTGTTTGCCACGCTGGACACCACCACGCGAGCGCTGTATCTGGGCGACGCACGCCAGTCGGTCAGCCTGTCAGACACGGTGGGTTTTATCCGCGATCTGCCTCACGGCCTGATCGATGCGTTTGAGGCCACCCTGCAAGAGGCGGCAGAAGCTGATCTTTTGCTGCATGTGGTCGATGCGGCCAATTCCGATTACACCGAGCAGATTGCCCAGGTGCAGCGCGTGCTGCAAGAGATTGGTGCAGACAAAATTCCGCAGGTTCTGGTATTTAATAAACTTGATGCTATTGAAAAAGCGCGTTGGCCCCTGCATCTGCGCGATATGTATAAAATCGATGGTGTTTCCCATGCCCGTGTGTTTGTCAGCGCCCGCGACGCCACTGGCTTGCCACAGCTGCGTGCCTTGCTGGCCGAACGTGCCATGCTGACTCGGACTGACGACGCCACACTGCTGCCGCTGGAGCAGGGTGAATTTGCAACAAATTCCCTGCCAGCAGCCCCACATATTGCAGCACAATCGGGCTGAAACTGCTGGCAACCGCCCAGGATTAGGCACAATGCTGTTTATTCCCATGTGATTACGCTTCACCTAAATACCCGATCCCCATGAGCCCCATTGCTATTCCCTCGCGCCTTGCCAGTTTGCCAGCGGCCATTGTTCGCGGCTTGCGCGGCATGTTCAATCTCAACGATGGCAAGTGGGGGCGCGGTGACGACAAGCCTGCTTCCGGCTCGGATGGAGCAGCTCCAACACCTGCGCCAGCGCCCGATGCCGCACCTGCTCCAGCCCCAGCCCCTGCGCCTGAGCAGCCCTCCAATGTGCGCCCGCTCAACACGGGTGGCCAGGGCAATGGGCCGCAAAACTCCAACCAAGGCCCCAACCAGGGCCCGCCCGATCTGGACGAGCTGTGGCGCGATTTCAATAAAAAACTCAACGGCCTGTTCGGTGGCAAAAAAGGCAAAGCCGACCCTCGCCAGACAGACTGGAACCGCCATAACGGTGGGGGTGGAGGCGGCGGTGGTGGCGGTTTTCAGCCCGACATGAAATCCGCCGGCATTGGCGCGGGCCTGATTGCAGTGATCGCTGTGCTCATCTGGTTGGGTACAGGCTTTTTCATTGTGCAGGAAGGTCAGCAGGCGGTCATTACCCGGTTTGGCGAGCTCAAAGGCACGCGTGAAGCAGGTTTTAACTGGCGCATGCCATACCCGATTGAGCGCCATGAAACCGTGGCCTTGACGCAGCTGCGCTCCATCGAGATTGGCCGTGGCACCAATGCCCAGGCCACGGGTCTGAAAGATTCGTCCATGCTCACGCAGGACGAAAACATTGTCGACATCCGGTTCACCATCCAGTACCGCCTCAAGAGCGCAGCCGACTACCTGTTCCAGAACCGCAACCCCGACGATGCTGTCACCAAGGCCGCTGAATCTGCCATCCGCGAAGTGGTGGGTAAAAGCACCATGGATACCGTGCTCAACAAAGACCGCGAGTCCATTCAGCGCGATGTCGTCAAGAGCGTGCAGTCCCAGCTGGACCGCTACAAGACCGGCATCCAGATCCAGACGGTCAACATCCAGAACGTGCAGCCGCCCGAGCCGGTGCAGGCCGCGTTTGACGACGCGCTCAAGGCAGGCCAGGACCGTGACCGTCTGAAAAACGAAGGCCAAGCCTACGCCAACGACGTGATTCCGCGCGCCAAAGGTACGGCAGCCCGGCTCAAGGAAGAAGCTGACGGCTACAAATCCAACGTGATTGCCCGCGCCGAAGGTGATGCGCAGCGCTTCAAATCCGTTTTTACCGAATACCAAAAAGCGCCCCAAGTCACGCGTGACCGCATGTACCTGGACGCCATGCAGCAAATCTACAGTGGTGTGACCAAGGTCATGGTGGACTCCAAGCAGGGCAATAACCTGCTGTATCTGCCACTGGACAAGATCATGCAAATGACTGCCAACCAGGGCAGTGAAATCCTCACCCTGCCAACGACCAGCTCGCCCACCAGCACGGCCCCCATAGCCAGCCCGCCTGACGCCCGCTCACGCGACACTGGACGCAGCCGCGAGCGCGACCCTCGCTGATCAGGAGACAACAACATGAATAAACTCGGACTCGTCATCACCACCATTTTGGTCGCCCTGGCCATATTGGCTTCTACCCTGTTTGTGGTCGACCAGCGCCAGTTCGGCGTGCTGTACTCCTTTGGCCAGATCAAGGAAGTCATCACCGAACCCGGCTTGCGCTTCAAGCTGCCCCAGCCTTTCCAGAACGTCGTTTTCCTCGACCGCCGTGTGCTTACGCTGGACAGCCCCGAAACCGGCTCCATCCAGACTGCCGAAAAGAAAAACCTGGTGGTCGATTGGCTGGTGAAATGGCGCATTGCCGATGCGCGCCAGTTCATCCGCAATAACTCTGGTGGCACCAACATCTCCACCGCTGAAGCGCGATTGACCTCGGTAGTGCAGGATGCGCTGAACTCCGAGGTGACCAAGCGCACCGTCAAGGATGTGCTGTCTACCGACCGCGACAAAATCATGCAAGGCGTGCAGCAGCGCCTGATCGACGACGCCAAAACCTTTGGTATCGAGATCGTGGACGTGCGCATCAAGCGCGTGGATTTTCCCTCTTCGGTGGCCGATTCGGTTTACCAGCGCATGAAGTCTGAACGCCAGCAGGTAGCCAATGAGCTGCGTTCCACGGGCGGTGCCGAAGGCGAAAAAATTCGCGCTGATGCAGACCGCCAGCGCGATGTGCTGATTGCCGAAGCCTACCGTGATGCGCAAAAAGTCAAGGGTGATGGCGATGCCAAAGCCGCAGCGCTGTATGCAGAGGCTTTTGGTCGTGACCCGCAGTTTGCGCAGTTTTACCGCAGCCTGGATGCCTACAAGGCCAGCTTTAGCAAAAAGAGCGACGTCATGGTGCTCGACCCATCTTCAGAGTTCTTTAAAACCATGCGCAGTGGCGGCCCTGGCGCTGCAGCGGCTAAAAAATAAGCCTGCGCTGTCAAGCCAATGGACACGTTATGGGCAGCGCTGGCTCTGGTCCTGGTGATTGAGGGCTTGCTGCCTTTCATTTCTCCAGGCACCTGGCGGCGCATGTTCGAGCAGGTGCTCAAGATGCACGACGGCCAGATACGCTTTTACGGCATGGCCAGCATAGCGATAGGTTTGGTGCTGCTTTGGCTTGTGCGCTGATCTGACAGTGGGCTGTCCGCAGCCCAAAGAACGCGCAAAAACCTGGGTAGGGGCCATAAAACCCCAGGATAGCCCGGTAAAATCCTGTTTTTAACAGCACGCGCTTTTCCTTGGCGCTTTTCCCATGTCCGCCTGGGTCCTCCCTGATCACATCGCCGATGTTTTGCCCTCAGAGGCCCGGCACATCGAAGAACTGCGCCGCGAACTGCTGGATACCGCGCGCAGCTACGGCTATGAGCTGGTCATGCCGCCCCAGCTGGAATACCTCGAATCCCTGCTGACGGGCACCGGCCAGGCGCTGGATTTGCAAACCTTCAAACTGGTCGACCAGCTCTCGGGCCGCACCATGGGCCTGCGTGCCGACACCACGCCCCAGGTGGCCCGTATTGATGCCCATCTGCTCAACCGCGAAGGTGTCACCCGCCTGTGCTATTGCGGCCCGGTGTTGCACACCGCCCCTGCCAAACCCCATGCCACCCGCGAGCCCTTGCAATTGGGCGCTGAGATGTATGGCCACGCTGGCGCAGAGGCTGACCTGGAGGTGCTGCTGCTGGCTATCGACTGCCTGCAGCGCGCTGGCGTGCAGCACATGACGGTGGACCTGGCCGATGCGCGCCTGGTGCGCAGCATGCTCGCTGGCGTGATGGCTACACCCGAACAGCTGGAGCAGGTGCATGCGGCTTTAGCTGCTAAAGACGCCGCCGCCCTGGCCCATTTGACAGCCAGCTTCCCAGCGGCCAGCCGCGACGGCTTGGCCACGCTGGTGCAGCTGTATGGCGATGAAAAGGTGCTGGTTGAGGCAGAAAAAGCCTTCCAGGCCAATAAAACATCGCGGGAGCAGCTATCAAATTTGAAGCAACTGGCCAGCCAGGTGAAGTCTGTGTACCCGCAGGTCAGCATCAGCTTTGACCTGGCCGACTCGCGCGGCTACGCCTACTACACCGGCGTGCGCTTTGCGGTCTACTGCCCCGGCGCTACCGATGCGCTGGCGCGCGGCGGGCGCTATGACGAAGTCGGTTCCGTGTTTGGGCGTAACCGCCCGGCAGTGGGCTTCAGCCTGGATGTGAAAGAGCTGGTGGGCGTGGTGCCAGCACGTGCGCTGAAAGCTGCCATCCGCGCGCCCTGGCCAGAGCAGACGCCCCAGGGCGCCAGCTTGCGCGCCGCCGTGCACGCGCTGCGCGCACGCGGCGAGACGGTGGTGTGCGTGCTGCCCGGCCATGAACATGAAGTGCAGGAATTTACCTGTGACCGCGCGCTGGTAGAGGCGGCGGGGCAGTGGGTGGTGAAAGCGATTTAAACCTTTGTATTGAACGAGTCATTGATGATTGCAACAACAGAAAACATCGTAGCAGGCCGCAACGTGGTCGTCGTGGGCACCCAATGGGGCGATGAAGGCAAAGGCAAGCTGGTGGACTGGCTCACCGAGTCTGCCCAGGGCGTAGTGCGTTTTCAGGGCGGCCACAATGCAGGCCACACCCTGGTTATCAATGGCGTAAAAACCGCCTTGCACCTGATCCCCAGCGGCATCATGCGCCCGGGCGTCAAATGTTACATCGGCAACGGTGTGGTGCTGTCGGTCACCAAGCTGCTGGAAGAAATAGCCGGGCTGGAAAAAGCCGGTGTCGAGGTGCGCAATCGCCTGCGCATCAGTGAGGCTTGCCCGCTGATTTTGCCTTTCCATGCGGCGCTGGACATCGCGCGTGAAGCTTTCCGCGAAAAAGGCGGCACCGAAAAAATCGGCACCACCGGCCGTGGCATTGGCCCCGCGTACGAAGACAAAATCGCCCGCCGCGCCTTGAAGGTGCAAGACCTCAAATACCCCGAGCGTTTTGCAGCCAAGCTGCGCGAGCTGTTGGACCTGCACAACCACACCATGACCACCTTCCTCGGTGCCAAGGCGATTGACTTTGATACCGTCTACAACGAAGCCATGGCCCAGGCCGAGATCATCCGCCCGATGATGGCGGATGTCTCGCGTGAGCTCAACGACGCCCACAAAGCCGGTGCCAACCTGCTGTTTGAAGGCGCGCAGGGCACCTTGCTGGACGTGGACCACGGCACCTACCCGTATGTGACCAGCTCTAACTGCGTGGCAGGCAATGCCGCGGCAGGCGCGGGTGTGGGCCCGGGCATGCTGCACTACATCTTGGGCATCACCAAAGCCTATTGCACCCGCGTGGGCGGTGGCCCTTTCCCTACCGAGCTGGACTGGGAAAAGCCCGGCACCCCTGGCTACCACATGAGCACCGTGGGGGCAGAGAAGGGCGTGACCACCGGGCGCAGCCGCCGCTGCGGCTGGTTTGACGCTGCCTTGCTCAAGCGCAGCGCCCAGGTCAACGGCCTCACGGGCCTGTGCATCACCAAGCTGGACGTGCTGGACGGCCTCAAAGAGCTCAACATCTGCGTCGGCTACGAGCTGGACGGCCACATGACCGACATCCTGCCCATGGGCGCGGACGACATTGCCCGCTGCAAGCCAGTGTATGAAGTGATGGAAGGCTGGAGTGACAGCACCGTCGGAGTGACCGACTACGACAAACTGCCTATCAACGCCCGCCTGTACCTGCAGCGCATTGCAGCCGCCACCGGCGTGCCAATCCACATCGTCTCCACCAGCCCTGACCGCGACCACACCATCATGGTGAAGCATCCTTTCCTGGCGTGAGCGTTTTTAGCGTTATATCCCTTCCCCTCACATTACCCACCAACACAAGAGACCTCCAACATGCTTACCGAAGACGGCAAACACCTTTATGTCAGCTACGACGAATACCACAACCTGACCGAAAAACTGGCCATCAAAGTGCACCAGTCGGGCTGGCAGTTTGACACCATCCTGTGCCTGGCACGCGGTGGCATGCGCCCTGGCGACATTTTGAGCCGCATCTTCAACAAGCCCCTGGCCATCATGTCCACCAGCTCCTACCGCGCCGAGGCCGGCACGGTGCAGGGCCATCTGGACATCGCCCGTTACATCACCACACCCAAGGGCGAAATCGCCGGCAAAGTGCTGCTGGTAGACGACCTGGCCGACACGGGCCACACGCTCAAAGCCGTGGTCGACTCGCTGCGCAACAACTACAAGCCCATCACCGAACTACGCACCGCTGTCATCTGGACCAAGGGCGTGTCCACCTTCCAGCCCGACTACTCGGTAGACTTCCTGCCCACCAACCCCTGGATTCACCAGCCTTTTGAGGGCTACGACAGCCTGTCGCCTGACAAACTGATGGAGAAGTGGAAGGTTTGATACTCAAATCTCCCTGAGGATGTCAAGGGCCGCTCACGCGGCCCTTTTGCTTTGTGCCATGGTTTGCGCAAAAACTCGCTACCATCTAGCCATGACCGAGCCCATCACCCACCTGATCCACCATCCCTACCAGCCGCCTAACACCTTTGTCGCGCCACAAACCGGCGTGTACAAGGCGTCTACCGTTATCTTCCCCAACGTTGCTGCCATGCGCACGCGCGAGTGGAAAGACAAGTCGGGCTACACCTACGGACTGCACGGCACACCCACCACCTTCATTCTGGAAGAGCGCATCGCCGCGCTGGAAGGCGGCTTGCAGTGTGTGCTGGTGCCCAGCGGGCTGGCAGCTATTGCCAATGTAGACTTCGCGCTGCTGGCCACAGGCGACGAGCTGTTGATCCCCGACAACGCCTACGGCCCTGGCAAAGTGCTGGCCGCAGGCGAGTTGGCGCAGTTCGGCATCAGCCACCGCTACTACGACAGCATGGACGCAGCCGACCTGGCCGCCAAAATCACCCACAAAACCAAACTCGTCTGGCTCGAAGCCCCTGGCTCGGTCACCATGGAGTTTCCCGACCTGCTGGCCTTGGTCACCGTGTGCAAACAGCGCGGCGTGCTCTGCGCCATTGACAACACCTGGGGCGCAGGCCTCGCGTTCAATGCGTTTGACCTGGATGGCAAAGGCGCGGGCGTGGACATCAGCATCCAGGCACTGACCAAATACCCCAGCGGTGGTGGCGACGTGCTGATGGGCAGTGTGGTCACGCGCGACGCAGCCCTGGGCCTGAAAATCAAACTCACCCATATGCGCACGGGCGTGGGCGTAGCCGCCAACGACGCCGAGCTGGTGCTGCGCAACCTGCCCAGCATCGCGCTGCGCTACCAGGCCCACGACGCCGCGGCCCGCCAGCTGGCCGCCTGGCTGCACAAACGCCCCGAGGTAGAGACCGTGCTACACCCCGCGTTGCCCGGCTCCCCTGGCCATCAGCACTGGAAACAGCTGTGCGCCCAACAGAATATCGCGGGAGCAGCTATAAATAATGTAGCAAGCGAGATGGTTACCCATGGCAATGCCGCCGGCCTGTTCAGCATCGTTTTCAAAGAGCGCTACACCAGCGCGCAAGTAGACGCATTCTGTGACGCCCTCAAGCTCTTCAAGCTCGGCTACTCATGGGGCGGCCACCTGAGCCTGGTCGTGCCCTACGACATCCCCTCCATGCGCGACGCCACCGTAGCCCACTGGCCCTACCGCGGTACTTTGGTGCGCTTTAACATTGGTCTGGAAGATGTGCGCGACTTGCAGGCGGATATGGAGCAGGCGCTGGGCAAATTGGTTTGATACGCGATCTGGCTTGACCAATTCGACCCAACACAGCTTGGCAGCTTGAGCCTTAAGGGGAGTGAACCGAACGACGGAGCCATTGCGGATAACGGCTTGCCATGCGTTACTTAGCCGTTCCGACAATGGCTCATTAAAAAGAAAGGCTATCAATGAACATTAAAGATTTGGCACTCTACATCATCGTTCTGATGGGCATACAGATGCTGCTTGTAGCGATCATTACCCGCATGAATAAAGAATTTTTTGATGACGAAAACGCATTGAAGTACTTTATTGCCTTACGACGGTTTTGGGCCGCGAAACCTACATCGGCAGCAATAATTATGTTTTGCTATGCAGCTTGTTTCATTGAGCTATTTATTGTCTTTTGGGTCGCGTCAAGCCAGAGCGCAGTGCGTTAGGTTTAATAAAAGTATTCTTTACGAAGAGACGAAAATGGACAACAAAGATAAAGGTAATGCCGGTATTGGCATAGGAATGTGTTGCCTAGTTCTAGGCATCACCCAAGTCGCCTATCCCTCAGCAAGTCGTCCAACAGGACGATGGTCTTTCGTGCTTGGTCCGCTGTTTGATGCTTTTGGTTTGATAGGCCCAGCTATGCTCCCTATCATTTTTGGCATCTCACTCGTATTTTTTGGCTTTTTGCTCAGAAACAGAAAATGAGCTTTGACGTGATGGTGTATGCATTAATTTTCTGGTTGTTGTTAATTGTTTTTGCTTTTGGCCTTGAAGTTATTCTTCTGATGGGTTACTCAAACTACGAAGACATGATGCAAAGCAAAGATCAGTTGTTGAATAGTTCAAACTCCTTCGATCGAGTAACTGCAAAGGTGCTTTATGCACTGGTTGAATATCGACTACTCATTGGCTACTTGGGTATTGTGGGTCTGATGCTTTCATTGGCCATGAGTTAAGGTGTGATTTTATGAATGCGTCTGATTGGGTGATGCTTTCAAAAAAATCACTTTAATTTTATGGGATGCACCGTATGACAATTGTAATTTTGAGTCTCGCTGGCATCTCATTTGCTGCAGCACTGGTATGCCTCGTCTTCATACTAAGTAGGCATGGTATTTGGAGTTTTCATGAGATCCCCAAGCTCGCAAAAGAAGGTGATCGCTTCGCAAAAGCGTATCTTTGGTTCGTTTATATGGCGTTCGGGTTGGGTTTGTTCTTGTCTTTATCCTCACTCGTCTTAAGGAAATGACATGACTATCTCCCCAGAATGCGTCAGTGGTAAAAGCAGAAAATAATGAATCGCGTTTTTCATGAAAAACTCAGTTGGCTGGTTGTCACAGTTTTGGTGCTGCTCTTAGTTTTTTATTCTGCCAGTCAGTCTCATTTGCCTATTGCAACTAAACTTTTGTCACTAAAAACCGTAAAAGAAAATTCACTCACTGTGTCTAGTGCGTTAGAGCTACCAGATGGAGCATATATCTGTGTATTGGGCCCTTACACCAGGAGAATTGACGCAGAGGGCATTTACTCAAATGAGATAAACGCTCTTTTAAGCACAGGTGAGTTTCTCGGCGATGAAGGGCATTGGACGTTTGTTTATGGTCAATCAGGAAAATGGAAGGCTGAAAAAATTCAGCGTCGAATAGTTGATCTTGATGATTTCAAGTCCGTCAATGCCAAAAAATTTAATTCGGTTTGCGGCTACGCAAACAGCATACAAATCAGCAAACCTTCCAAAGACAAAGTACTCGTTGAATTGAAGGAGAAAAAATGATTTTTTCCAATTTCAACTTTTCGAGAGTAAGCGCGATGGCTACGTTTACCCCGCCGGCAGCATGGCAAACCACTTTTCCAACAAGCTGTGCCGGTTCGTTGCAGCCAGTGTTGGCGGCTAACTGGGTCTAGCGTTCAGTCTGTTGGATCAAAAGGTGCGGGCACTTATCTGCTTCTCGCTCGCGCCTTTTGTAGCGCCGCTTTGATAAACCCACGCTTTTTATCTGGCACGGCGGGGTCGGTGATGCAGTTGTAGGCGGGCACGTTAGTGAGATTTTTCTGTAGTGTTTTGATGGCTTTTAGCCTTTTTCACCAACAGAATATCGCGGGAGCAGCTATTAATAATGTAGCAAGTGAGATGGTTTCACACGGCCGGGCCGCTGGCCTGTTCAGCATCGTTTTCAAGGAACGCTACACCAGCGCGCAAGTAGACGCATTCTGCGATGCCCTCAAGCTCTTCAAGCTCGGCTACTCATGGGGCGGCCACCTCAGCCTGGTCGTGCCCTACGACATCCCCTCCATGCGCGATGCCACCGTAGCCCACTGGCCCTACCGCGGCACTTTGGTGCGCTTTAACATTGGTCTGGAAGATGTGCGCGACCTGCAGGCGGATATGGAGCAGGCGCTGGGCGCACTCAGATAGTCAGCTCAAAGCCACAGAGCCTTCATAGCGCTGGTGAATTGCCTTTGGTGTTGGGCGGTATTGACGACCTGATATTTACCAGCCACCACCACAGAGCGCACGGCTGCGCCAGGGCTGGAGAACACCATGGCGTCCAGGTATCTTTTGGGAGCTATGCCTGCCAGTGAAGGGGCATCTGCAGCGAGCATGCACAGGTCTGCGCGTTGACCTGCTGCAATTCCTGCTAGTGGCACTCCGCTAGCGGCTACTGCGCTGTGTATGGGGCCTTGTAACAGTGCTGCTGCGCTACTGTCTGTGCCAGACGCGCGCGCTGCCACGTTGCGTTGGCGCAGCGTGAGGCGTTGGGAGTATTCGAGCAGTTGCAGCTCTTGCAGGGCGTGGCGCGTAACATGGCTGTCGGAGCCGATGGACCAGCGCCCGCCCAGCCTAGCCCAGGCCTGAAAATCAAACACGCCATCACCGAGATTGGCCTCGGTGCTGGGGCAGATCACTATGGCCGCGCCTGTCGCCTGCAGGCTGTGCAGTTCGCTGGGTGTGGCATGGGTAGCGTGCACCAGGTTCCAATGCGGGTCCACCTGGGCTTGGCCCAGCAGCCATTCAATCGGTCGCTGGTCATGGTGGGCGATGCAGTCATTGACCTCTTGCAGTTGTTCGCTGATGTGCAGATGCACGGGCCAACCGCCGTGCTGGCTGGCCTGCGCCACTTCGGCCAGCGCACCAGCATCGACGGCGCGCAACGAATGCAAAGCAACCCCCGCGTTGACCTGCGGCAGCCCCAGCGCGTTGATGGCCTGCGTAATGCGCAAAACGCTTGAAGGCGTGCTGGCAAAGCGGCGCTGGTCATCGCCTAGGCCCGCTGCACCAAAGCCCGAGCGCATATACAGCGCGGGCAACAGGGTCAGCCCGATGCCTGCGGTCTGCGCTGCGCGAACCAGCGCCATGGACAGCTCCATCGCATCGGCATAAGGCTTGCCGTGCTCGTCGTTATGCAGGTAATGAAACTCGCAGACCTGTGTGTAGCCGCCCGCTAGCAGCTCGGTATAGAGCTGCGTTGCGATAGCCTCTAGTTGATCGGGTGTGATGCGCAGTGCCACGCTGTACATGCGATGGCGCCAGCTCCAGAAATCGTCGTCTTGGCCCGCACTGTGCTCGGTCAGGCCTGCGATCGCACGCTGAAACGCATGGCTATGTGCATTGACAAGGCCAGGCAGCACCAGGCCTTGCAGAACGGTTGTTTCCTGATGGTCTTTGCCCGCAGTTACCCCGGGCTTGACTGACTTCCAGTAGCCATCAGCAGCCACCAGCTGCACGTCATAAGCCCAAGCATCCGCAACCCAGGCCTGGTGTGCAAAAAATATTTTCTCAGTAGCCATACATCGCCTTGGTTGCATCAAGCCCAGCGCTTACCATGGCCTTGAGCAGCGGCTCCACCCGTGTAGCCTTGACCTCATCATAGGCAAAAGGTGCTGATTCCTGCATATACAGGCTCTGGCACATCTCCAGCTGCAGTGCATGCACATGGTGCCCGACTGGCTGACCATAGTGGCGTGTGATGTAGCCGCCTTTGAAGCGCCCATTGACTATACTGCTGACGCTTGCAGCAGACTGGCACGCCGCGGCCACCGCTGCAGTGATCGCAGGGTTTGCCGCTGCGCCGTTGGCTGTGCCAATGTTTAGGTCTGGTAGCTTGCCCTCAAACAGCCAGGGGATGTGGCTGCGGATGCTGTGTGCATCCCATAACAGCACAAAGCCGTGGCGGGCTTTGATGCGCGCCAGCTCAGCGTCCAGCGCATCATGGTAGGGCTGCCAGTAGCTGGCGCGTCGGCGCAGTTTTTCGCTGTTGTCAGGCTCAGCGCCTGGCAGATACAGCGGATCGCCAGTGAAAAAACGCGTAGGGCACAGCTCGGTGTTGGAAGCGCCTGGATACATGGGCGCATCGTCAGGCGGGCGGTTCAGATCAATCACATAGCGCGACACCTGCGCTACCAGCATGCTTGCACCCATCTGCTGTGCAAAACCGTATAGGCGCTGCAGATGCCAGTCGGTGTCTTCCACCGCCAGTGCGCGTGATGTGTACTGGGGTTTCAGATCGTCGGGAATGTGCGTTCCCACATGCGGCATGCTTACCAGCAAGGGCAGGGTGCCGTGGTGCAGTTCAAAACTCATACTGACTGGCCTTTGACTACGGTGCGCAAGCGCGGGTTGGCACCGAAGGCGTAGCTCAGCTGTGCGGGGTGTGCCACATCCCACAGCACAAAATCAGCACGCAGGCCTGCTGCCAGCACACCTCGGTCGCGCAGGCCCAGCGCCAGTGCGGCATTGCGGGTCACGCCAGCCAGTGCTTCTTCAGTGGTTAGCTGCAGCAGCGTGCAGGCCATGCTCAGCATCAACAGCAGTGAGGTGCAAGGAGAACTGCCGGGGTTGCAGTCCGTGGATACAGCTATCGGTATCTTGTGCCCGCGCAGCAGCGCCACAGGAGGGTGCCGGGTTTCACGCAAAAAATAGAACGCACCTGGCAGCAGCACGGCTACGGTGCCATGCGCCGCCATGGCAGCGGATCCCTCGGGGCTGAGCCATTCCAGATGGTCGCAGCTCAGTGCGCCAAACTCTGCAGCGAGCTGGCTGCCACCGCTGTCGCTCAGCTGTTCTGCATGCAGCTTGACTGCCAAGCCCAAGGCCTGCGCTGCCTCAAACACCTTGCGCGTTTGTGCGGTGCTAAACGCAATGCGCTCGCAAAATACATCCACCGCATCCACCAGGCCTTCAGCGTGCAGCAAGGGCAGCATGCGCAGCACCTCCTGCAGATAATCGTCTGGACGGCCAGCAAACTCGGGAGGCACTGCATGCGCGCCCAGAAAGGTAGTGACAACATCGACAGGCGTGCTGTGGGCCAGCGCGCGCGCCACCTTAAGTATCTTGCGTTCGTGTTCAAGCGCCAGGCCGTAGCCCGACTTGATCTCTACGGTGGTGACGCCCTCAGCGCACAGAGCTTTGAGCCGTGGCAGGCTCTGAGCAGTGAGTGAGGCAGCGTCGGCTGCGCGCGTGGCACGCACGGTGGAGGCTATGCCACCGCCAGCACGCGCAATGTCTTCATAGCTTGCGCCATGCAGCCGTTGTTCAAACTCATGGGCGCGGTCACCGCCATAGACAAGATGGGTATGGCAATCAATCAGACCCGGTGTGATGAGTGCACCTTGGGCGTCATGGCGCACAGTGATGCGTGCTTGCAGCGCGCCAGGCAGCTCGGACAATGGGCCTACCCAGGCAATCTGCTGCCCGTCCACCACCAGCACCCCATCGTCCACCAGACCGTAGGGCGTGGCCGCGTCGGCCTGCATGGTGGCCAGGCGGCAATGTGTCCAGGCGGCCAGTGTCATAGTGTGATCTCCATCCACAGCGCATCATGCGCCTGCACCGTGATGGTACCGCCTGGCTGCACGCGCTGCCAGGCCAGCGTACCGGGTTCAATCTCAACACTGTCTCCATTGACCTGAAACAGAGCACTCTGGTCCATCGCATACAGCGCTACCAGACAGCCAGATTGCACCGTCCGCGCACATGGCTGCTTTACGCGCTGCAGCACTGCAGGTGCTTGTCGGGTCATGAGATTAAAGTCCTGCGTAACCCCATCTATCAGCGTGCAGCTGGTATCGGCGCTGCCTTCGAAAGCTATAGGGTGACTGTCTGCTGTCAGCATGTTGGTGATGCCGTCGATAGTCAGCTGGACACCTGCACCGTCGAGCACCGCAAACCAGCGCTGCACCCCTTCGAAGCACGAGAACGGCCCATTGGCTGCTACTTGCGCCACCGATATGCGCACCCGCCAATCCGCTGCACTGGGCCAGGCCAGTAGCTCGCGTGTGGTGCCACCGCCGTTTTTCCACGGCTGCAGAGCAACTTCGTCAAGGCGAACACACTGCCAGCCCATGCTCAGTACTGCCCCGCTATGCTGTAGCGCGAGCCAGGGTAGAGCAAGCGGGCCAGGCTGGCTACGTGTGCGCCGCTGACTGTGCGGCGCGTCATGGCCAGGCATGGCTCGTGGGGGGTCACCTCCAGCTGTTTGGCCTGTTCGGCACTGGGTAGACAGGCTTCAATCGCATAGCTGGCACTGGTCAAAGGGGCGCACTCCAGCAAATGGTGTGTGGGCGTTGTCTGGGTGAAATCCACGGTCAAATACCCGGGCGCTGCTGCCGGGTTGACATAGCGGTCTTCGTGCTGGATGGGAACGCCGTTTTCCAGGTGGATCAGCACCGAATGAAACACCTTGCCTCCGGTGCGCAGGCCCAGTATTTTGGCCAGCCCGACAGGTGCCTTTTCTTTGGCAACCAGCAAAACCCTGCTCGTGTGGATATGGCCGCGCTCAGCAACTTCTTCGTGGATGTCGCGGATGCTCAGGCGCGATGAAATACGGTGCAATTCAGCCACTCGGGTACCAGAGCCCTGTATGCGCGTCACCAGCCCTTCCGCCGCCAACTCGCGCAGGGCGCGGTTGACCGTCATTCGCGCCACTCCAAACTGCTGGCTTAGCGCAGACTCGCTGGGCACCGGATCGCGGGGCTTCCATTGGCCGCTGCTGATGTGGCTCTTGATGAAGGCCTTGACCTGCTCGTATGCGGGTATGTCTGATTTGTCCATAGCCGAAGAATACCCCAGTTGACACAGGTTGTATAGACAACTAAACTGCATTACCAGTTCAAGTTGTATAGACAACTTGTAACCCCTTTGGAGTTTGCCATGTCCGATCTGTCCCAAGCCCCATTTCTTGACAGCAAGGCCCGCCCGGTGCGTGCGCCACGCGGCAGCACCATCAGCTGCGCCAACTGGCAGATTGAGGCAGCCTACCGCATGTTGCAGAACAATCTGGACCCGGAAGTGGCCGAAAACCCCGATGAACTGGTGGTGTATGGCGGCATTGGCAAGGCCGCACGCAACTGGCCTGCGTTTGACGCCATCTTGCACAGCCTGCGCCAGCTCAAGGCAGATGAGACGCTATTGATCCAGTCGGGCAAGCCAGTAGGGGTGTTTCGCACCCACGCGGGGGCACCGCGTGTGCTTTTGGCTAACTCCAATCTGGTGCCCAAGTGGGCCAATTGGGAGCATTTCAACGCGCTGGACCGGGCTGGACTGATGATGTATGGCCAGATGACGGCCGGCAGCTGGATCTATATTGGCAGCCAGGGCATTGTGCAAGGCACCTACGAAACCTTTGTGGAAGCAGGGCGCCAGCACTATCAGGGCGATCTGTCAGGCCGCTGGATTCTTACTTCAGGCCTGGGCGGTATGGGCGGTGCGCAGCCACTTGCGGCTACGTTTGCCGGAGCCTGCTCCCTCACTATCGAGGTGCAGCAAAGTCGCATTGATTTTCGTCTGCGCACCAGATATCTGGACAAACAGGCCAAAGACTTGGACGAAGCCCTGGCCATGATTGCCCACCACACCAGCCGCAAGGAAGCCGTGTCCATCGGTCTGTGTGGCAACGCAGCGCAGCTGGTGCCCGAGCTGGCCCGGCGTGCGCAGGCTGGTGGCCCGCAAGGCAAGCTGGCAACGCCAGACATTGTGACCGACCAGACTTCGGCCCACGACATCATCAACGGCTATCTGCCTGCGGGCTGGACCATAGCCCAGTGGCAGGCTGCGCAAAAAGACCCTGCCCAGCATGCAGCACTCCAGCAGGCGGCAGGTGAATCGTGCGCAGCGCATGTGCGCGCGATGCTCGCCTTCCACGCCATGGGCGTGCCCACGGTGGACTATGGCAACAATCTGCGTCAGGTGGCCAAAGATTTCGGCGTGGCCAATGCGTTTGACTTCCCCGGCTTTGTGCCTGCCTATGTGAGGCCCCTGTTTTGCCAGGGGATCGGGCCGTTTCGCTGGGTGGCGCTCAGCGGGGACCCGCAGGACATCTTCAAAACCGACGCCAAGATGAAGGCACTTTTCCCGGACAACAAGCATTTGCACCGTTGGCTGGACATGGCGGGCGAGCGTATTGCCTTCCAGGGTCTGCCGGCACGCATCTGCTGGATCGGCCTGGGCGATCGGCATCGGGCGGGCTTGGCCTTCAACGAGATGGTCAAAAGTGGTGAGCTCAAAGGCCCCATCGTGATTGGTCGTGACCACCTGGACAGCGGCTCAGTTGCCTCGCCCAATCGCGAGACCGAAGCCATGCTGGACGGTAGCGACGCGGTAAGCGACTGGCCGCTGCTCAACGCCTTGCTCAACACCGCCAGCGGTGCCACCTGGGTCAGCCTGCACCACGGCGGTGGCGTGGGCATGGGCTATTCGCAGCACAGCGGCGTGGTGATTTGCGCTGACGGTACTGCAGAAGCTGCAGACAAGCTGGGCAGGGTGCTTTTTAACGACCCTGCCACCGGCGTGATGCGCCATGCCGATGCGGGCTACGATCTGGCCAAGGCCTGCGCTAAGCAAAACCAGCTCAACTTGCCCATGCTCCCATGAATCTGTACAGCCCAATCATCCTGAACGCCTGCGCTTTGGGCGCAAGCCATTGGCCGCGCAAGGGTTTGGATGGGGTGACCATTGGTGCCTGGAGGCTCGCGCACAGCTGACGGGATCACCATGACCAACACCCTGCTTCTCAAGCCCGGCGAGTTGACACTGCAACAATTGCGCCGTCTGTGCGGGCCTGTGCCAGTACAGGTAGCGCTTGATGCCAGTTGCCGCGCTGGCATCCGCGCCAGTGCAGCGCTGGTCAGGCAAGCCGCTGAAGGAGATGCGCCTGTTTATGGTGTCAACACCGGTTTTGGCAAGCTCGCCTCGACCCGCATTGCGCGTGATGACCTGGCAGTTTTGCAGCTCAAGTTGTTGCGTTCGCATGCGGTGGGCGTAGGCGAGCCCATGGACGAACGGGTGGTGCGTTTGATCTTGATTCTCAAAGCCACCAGCCTGGCGCGTGGCTTTTCAGGTGTGCGCGAAGAGGTGGTGGATGCGCTGATCGCCATGCACAATGCGTCGGTCTTGCCCTGCATTCCATGCCAGGGCTCGGTCGGGGCATCGGGTGATCTTGCGCCCCTGGCCCATTTGTGTCTGCCATTGATAGGTGAGGGCGAGGTGTTCTACCAGGGCCAGCGCATGGCTGCTGCTCAGGCACTGGCGCTTGCAGGCCTGCGCCCCATCACACTCGGAGCCAAAGAAGGGCTTGCACTGATCAACGGCACGCAGGTGTCAACTGCTTTGGCACTGGAGGCCTTGCTGGCCACCGACCGCTTGTTTGAGGCAGCTGTGATTTCCGGTTCGCTCACGCTGGACGCCGCACGCGGCAGCGACGGACCGTTTGATGAACGCATCCATGCAGTGCGTGGCCAGAGCGGGCAAATCGACTGCGCAGCAGCCTACCGTGCGCTGACCCGCGGCAGCGCCATCCGCGCGTCGCACCTTCAAGGCGATGACCGTGTGCAGGACCCCTACTGCCTGCGCTGCCAGCCCCAGGTGATGGGCGCCTGCCTTGACCAGATGCGCCATGCCGCGCAGGTGCTGGTGCGCGAGGCCAATGCCGTGACCGACAACCCCCTGGTCTTTGCATCGACTGCAACAGGCCGCGCAGAAGGCGAGATTGTCTCTGGTGGTAACTTTCATGCGGAACCAGTAGCTCTGGCGGCGGATGCACTGGCCCTGGTGATTGCCGAGGTGGGGGCCATTACCGAGCGGCGCATTGCCATGCTGGTGGATACCGTGGTGTCGCGTCTGCCGCCTTTTCTTGCAGCCGAGCCAGGTCTCAACAGCGGTTTCATGATTGTGCATGTGACGGCTGCGGCGCTGGCCAGCGAGAACAAGTCCATGGCGCATCCGGCCAGTGTAGATAGCCTGCCCACTTCGGCCAACCAGGAAGACCATGTCAGCATGGCGACCTTTGCGGCCCGCCGCCTTACGCCCATGCTGCACAACAGCGCCCATATCGTAGCCATCGAGTTGCTGGCTGCGGCGCAGGGCATCGAGTTCCTGCGCCCGCTGACCAGCTCCCCAGCGATGGAAGGTGTGATGCAGCTGGTGCGTGGCGTGTCACCTGCGATGATGCAGGACCGCAGCTTGGCCCCCGACATGGCTGCCCTGCAGGCGATGGTGCTGCGCGGCGAGGTGGGAGCGGCCATCGAAACCACAGTGGCCGAGCTGCTGGCGCTGCAACTGGCATGAACTCTGCATAGATATTTACCCGTCCTTTCGTCCATTTTTTAACCCAGGAGAAACCATGAAGAAACTGCTTGCCACCACCCTCGTTGCACTGGCTTGCGCCAGCGCCCACGCCCAGGAGACCAAGGTCGCCATCGGCATGTCCGGATGGACCGGCTTTGCCCCGCTCACGCTTGCCAAGGAAGCGGGTATCTTCAAGAAAAATGGCCTGGACGTATCCATCAAAAAGATCCCGCAAAAAGACCGCCACCTGGCCATCGCCTCCGGTGACATCCAGTGCGCTGCCACCACGGTGGAAACCTGGGTCGCCTGGAACGCTGCTGGCGTAGCCACCACACAGATATTCCAGCTGGACAAAAGCTACGGCGCTGATGGCATGGTGGTCAAGCCCAACATCACCAAGATCAGTGATCTCAAAGGCAAAACCGTGGCGGCCAGCGCTCCAGGCACCGCACCTTACTTCACGCTTGCCTGGATGCTCAAGAAAAATGGCCTGAGCCCCAAAGACGTGAAGATTGTCAACCTCGAGCCGCAGGCTGCCGCCAACGCCATGATCGCGGGCAACAGCGATATTGACGCCGCCATGACCTACGAGCCCTACTTGGGTGCAGTGCGCGCCAAGCCAGAGGCAGGCAAGATCATTGCGACCACGCTGGACTACCCGATGGTGATGGACACCTTTGGTTGCACTCCCAAGTTCCTGGCAGACAACCCCAAAGTAGCCAAGGCCCTGGCCGACAGCTATTTTGAAACGCTTGAAATGATCGCCAAAGATCCGAAAAAGAGCTTTGAGATCATGGGAGCAGATGTCAAGCAGAGTGGCGAGCAGTTTGAAGCCAGCCAGAAGTACCTGCGCTGGCAAGACCGCGCTGCCAACCTGAAGTTCTTTGCAGGCGAGCATGCATCCTTTACCAAAGAGGCTGCCGACTTGTTGCTCGAGGTTGGCATTATCAAAGCGGTGCCTGACCTGAGCAAGCTGGCCGATACGCGCTTTTTGAAGTGAAGCCGCTTCAACCTGTAGCACCCGGCACGCGCATCGTGCTGGGCGTCGCTTTCTTTGTGCTCTTTGTCGCTGTCTGGGCCGCCATCACCTTCAGCGGCTATGTGTCCAAGACCTTTCTGGCAGACCCGGTGACCATGGTTAGGTCGGGCTATGACCTGCTGGTCAACCAGGGTTTTATCAAGGATATTGGCATGACGGTGTGGCGGGTGCTGGGTGGCTTTGCGATTGCGGCGGCACTGGCTGTGCCCCTGGGCATACTGATGGGGGCCTACAAGCCCATCGAGGCTTTCTTTGAGCCTTTTGTCAGCTTCGCCCGATACCTGCCCGCCTCGGCTTTCATCCCCTTGCTCATTCTGTGGGCTGGCATTGGCGAGGCACAAAAGCTCAGCGTGATTTTTATCGGCAGCTTCTTCCAGTTGGTGCTGATGATTGCTGTGAGTGTGGGCAATACCCGGCGTGACTTGGTCGAGGCCGCCTACACGCTCGGCGCGGGTGACCGCGGGGTGGTCACGCGGGTGCTGGTGCCCAGCAGCGCGCCCGAGATTGCCGAGACGCTGCGCATGGTGCTGGGCTGGGCCTGGACCTATGTGATCGTGGCCGAGCTCATCGGTGCGTCCAGCGGCATTGGCCACATGATCACCGACAGCCAGGCACTGCTGGCCACCGACCAAATCATTTTTGGCATCATCGTCATTGGCCTGATCGGTCTGGCCAGCGATTTCACCTTCAAGGCGTTCAATCGCAAACTCTTTCCCTGGGCCATTCTATGAAGGCTGACCCTGTGACCCAGCAGCCCAATCTGATGAACATCCTTGATATTGCGCAGGTCTCCAAGACCTTCCCTGGTGCCCATGGCGGCACCTCTGCCTTGCTGGCTACCGATCTTGCGGTGGCTGAAAATGACTTCATCACCATTCTGGGCCCTTCAGGCTGCGGCAAGAGCACGCTGTTGCGCATGGTGGCCGGGCTGGACACGCCTACCAGCGGTAGTATCGCGCTCGATGGGCAACCCGTCAGCGGCCCGGGCGCTGACCGCGGCATGGTGTTCCAGAGCTACACCCTGTTTCCCTGGCTTACGGTGCTGCAGAACGTGTGCTTTGGTCTGCGCGAAAAAGGCCTGCCACTGGCCGAGCAGCAGACTATTGCACGCCAGTTTCTGCTCAAGGTAGGGCTCAAAGGCTTTGAAAACCATTTTCCCAAGCAGCTTTCTGGCGGCATGCAGCAGCGCACGGCGCTGGCCAGGGCGCTGGCCAACAACCCACGCATTCTGCTGATGGACGAGCCATTTGGCGCGCTGGACCACCAGACACGCGAACTCATGCAGGAGCTGCTGCAGGGCATCTGGGAGGCAGAGCGCAAGACGGTACTGTTTGTCACGCACGATATTGACGAAGCCATTTTCATGGGCAGCCGCGTGGTGGTGATGAGCGCGCGGCCGGGCCGCATCAAGTGTGATCTGCCAGTACCGATAGAGCACCCGCGCCACTACGATGTGAAGACCACGCCGCTTTTCATGAACCTCAAAGCCCAGCTGACAGAAGAAATCCGCATTGAGGTGCAGCGCGCTGCGGGGCTGACGGTATAGGGCAGGGGGGCGAGTTTTCTGGCCCTTGCCTGCGGGTTTTCAACGACTAGCGCCTGGCTGTTTCAATCAGGCGTCAAGCATTGCCAGCGTCTCATCCCAGTGCTGTACTACCGCAGGCTTGGCCATGTCCACCGGGCCCAGCAGGGTCTGCGGGTTTACGGTAACGGCACCGTGCTTGAATTTCATTTTGACCAGCACCTCAGCGCATGGCTGGCCTTGAGCAAACAAAGCGTGTGAAAAATACACTTGTTTATCGTCAGCATAGAGCACTTGAGACTGCACCGTCACGCGGCTAAACAGTGCAACGGGTTTGCTGAATTTCACCATCTGCGCCAGATTGACAAAGTGATAGCCGCGCTTGAGTGTGATCCCGATCAAGCCTGTTCTCACCATGTAGTCAAACTGCGCAGCCTCGACCAGTTGAAAGTATTTATCACTTTTGAGTTTGCTAAGACCCGTGTCAAACCACGTCACCCAGAAATGGCTGGTGATACGGGCCAACGGGCGGACGCTGGCGTAGCCAAACAAGGCCAGCAAAACAGTCAGCAGATTGCGCCAAAAACCTGACATGAACGATGGCTCTGTGGATGCGTGGGTATCAGCGCGCTACTTCTTCAACCAACCGATCGACTTGGCATGCAGGCTCTGGATATAGAGCCTGTCGGCGGTCTCGGTAACACCTGTGGTTTCAGGGTAAGCACCAGTAGGGTCTTGCAGGTCGGCCACCACCTTGCCGTCTTCGGTAAACGCCATCACATGGCCGTAGCGCGGCGGTATGGGCCACAGGGCGCGGGGCAGGCGCAGGGTGATCTGGCGCATCAGGGGCTTGCCTGCCATGCTGTCAATCGCCTCGCCGCGCGGCTTGGCAAAGCCCAGCCAGATTTTGGCTTTGCCGTCTGCAGTGGGCAGGCCGCGCATCAGGTTGTCGGGGTAGCCGGGCAGGTTGGCCAGCAGCACGCTGGCGCCGCTGTCCTGCTTGGTAGCATCCTGGCCCACCGGCTTGCCTGCGTCGTTGTTGGACAGATCCAGCTGGTTCGATCCTGTGCGCACAGCCCAGACACGGTAGCGACCGGTTTCGTTCACAAACAGGGTCTGCTCGTCCTGGCTGAGCGCCACGCCGTTGGCAAAGCTCAGGCCCTTGGCCACAATGCGGCTGGTCTTGCTGGCGGGGTCGTATTCAATAATACGGCCGGTGGCAGACTGCTCCAGAACATCCAGCACACTGGCCTCAAACGGACCGCCCCATTCCTTGGCACCAAAGCGGGTCGTGGCATCGCTGATGTACATCTTGCCTGATTTGGCGATCACCACTGCGTCGGCAAATTTCAGCGGCGTGCCATCAACCTTGTCGAGCAGCACGGTGATTTTTTTGTCTGGGGCGATGGACAGCAAGCCCAGCATGGCATCCGCGGCCACCAGATTGCCCACCGCATCAAAGTCAAAGCCCAGCACGCGCCCCCCGGTGTTGACAAACACTTCTTGGGCGCTGCCATCGGGCGCCATGCGGATGATCTTGCCGCTGGCCACGGCAGCATACAGCTTGCCATCCGGCCCAATGGCCATGTGCTCAGGGCCTTCTTCACTGCCCAGGGGGATGGTCTGCAATGCAGCCAGGCCCGTGTTGACGGCATGCACGCCCTGGTAGCCGGGCGCTGCGGGGGCCTGCCACATCACGGGTTGTACGGGCACGGGCCATAGCAGCAGGTAAGCCACCAGCGCGGCAACGATGGCAAAGCCAGAAAGGAATATTTTTTTCAGCACAACAAACGTCCTTGCGTCACGGCACAAAAGTTGTGCCACGGCGATCGTAACTGAGTGTTACTTGTAAGGCAAGTTTTAGTGCGGCAGGTGCGCCTGTTGCAGTGGGCCGCCCGACTAGTTGCCAGCAGCGCTCTTATCGCGGGCTTTCTTCAACGCAGCTTCGATAAACCCACGTTTTTTGTCCAGCACGGCGGGGTCGGTGATGCGGCTGTGGGCGGGCAGGTCGGTGAGCTTGTCCTGCAGTGTTTTTTGATGGCTTTTGGCCTTTTTGCCCAATAGAATGTCGCGGCGATAGCTATGATTTTCGTAGCGATCCAGGGCTAACTGCGCGTCTGCTTCAGTCCATGCCTGCCAGCCTGTGCGCCCTGGTGTGGTGATCTCAATCTCGATGCAGTCTACCGGGCAGGCGGGGATGCACAGCTCGCAGCCGGTGCACTGGCTTTCGATGACAGTGTGCATGTGTTTGTTGCTGCCGATGATGGCGTCTACCGGGCAGGCCTTGATGCATAGGGTGCAGCCGATGCACCAGTCTTCGTCAATGAAGGCGACCGTGCGCTCCTGCTCGCTGCCGAAAGCGGGGTTGATGGCGCTGCCACTGCTGGGCAGGGCCTGGCCGGTGAGGGCGGCCAGGCGCAGCAAGCCTTCGCCGCCGCCGGGGGGGCACTGGTTGATGGGCGCGGCCTCGTGGGCGATGGCGTGGGCGTAGCCTGCGCAGTCAGGGTAGCCACAGCGCTGGCACTGCGTCTGCGGCAGGGCGGCGTGGATGCGCAGGGCCTGGGGGCTGAGCGCTTTAACCGAAGTAGCCTGCGGCGTGTGGGTCATGGTCAGATCGCTTCGGCGCGCGCAGGGCAGGGCTGTTTTATGCTGCGCGCTTGGCGGGTTTGCGTTGCGCAGCCACGGGCTTGCCTGCGGCGGGCTTGCGCTTTGCGCTCTTGCTGGCAGCGGACTTGGTGACCGCAGGTTTGCTCACCACAGGCTTTGCAGTGCGACGCACAGCAGCTTTTGCAACAGGCTTGCTCGCTATATTTTTAATAGCTGCTCCCGCGATATTCTGTTGGGCTGCAGGCCTTTTTGTTGATGAAACAGGGCTTGCAGGCAAGGCTTTGTGTGCTTTGGCGATGAAATCACGCACAGCAGGGTAGACCACGTCGCGCCAGCGGCTGCCGCTGAAGATGCCGTAGTGGCCTGCGCCTTTGGCTTCCAGGTGCTGGTGTTTGGCAGCAGGGATGCCGGTGCACAGGCCGTGGGCGGCTTCGGTCTGGCCGCTGCCGCTGATGTCGTCCAGCTCGCCTTCAACGGTCAGCACGGCGGTGGTAGTAATGTCTTGCGGGCGCACGCGCTCCAGGTTGCCATCGACCGATTTGACATCCCAGCTGCCATTGACCAGCTTGAAATCCTGAAACACTACGTCGATGGTGTCCAGGTAGTAGTCGGCGTCCATGTCGAGCACGGCGTTGTACTCGTCATAAAACTTGCGGTGCGCTTCGGTGCTGCGGTTGTCGCCCTTGATCAGGTCTTTGAAATAGTCGTAGTGGCTCTTGGCATGGCGGTCGGGGTTCATCGCCACAAAGCCGGTGTGCTGCAAAAAGCCAGGGTAGACGCGGCGGCCCGCGCCCGGAAAGCTTTGTGGCACGCGGTAGATCACGTTGTTTTCAAACCAGCTGTGGCTGCGCTGGGTGGCCAGGTTGTTGACAGCGGTGGGCGACTTGCGCGCATCGATGGGGCCGCCCATCATAGTCATGGACAGCGGCGTGGCCTCGCCCCGGCTGGCCATCAGGCTGACCGCGGCTAGCACCGGCACCGTGGGCTGGCAGACGCTGACTACGTGGCAGTTGCCATAGCTGGCCTGCAGATGGCGGATGAACTCCTGCACGTAGTTGACATAGTCGTCCAGGTGGAAAGCGCCTTCGGCCAGAGGCACCAGACGGGCGTTTTTCCAGTCGGTGATAAACACCTTGTGGTCGCCCAGCATGGAGCGCACGGTGTCGCGCAGCAGGGTGGCATAGTGGCCCGACAGAGGCGCCACGATCAGCACTGCAGGCTGGCCTTTGAGGCTGGAGAGCGTGGCCACATCGTCGGTAAATCGCTTGAAGCGGCGCAGCTCACAAAACGGCTTGTCGATCTCGATACGCTCGTGGATGGCTACGTCCGTGGTGCCCACCTTGACGGTGCGGATGCCGAAGACCGGTTTTTCATAGTCCTTGCCCAGGCGGTACATCAGGTCATAGCTGGCCGAGATGCGCTGGGCAAAGGGCACCTGGCCAAAAGCGTTGAGCGGGTTGTTGAACAGCTTGCTGGCTGCCTGGGCAAACTCAGCAAAAGGCTCCATCAGGGAGCGTTGGGTTTCATAAACTTGGTAGAGCATGCGTAGCCTTGTGTCTGCGGGTGGGCAGTGGTGAAATGAAACGGCAACGGGACTGCTTATGTTGCATTGCACCATTGTACGGACTACTCAGGGTTTTGGGGTATAAAAATGGCATATCCCGTTCAGGGATTTCACTAAAATAGACTGCAGGCTCTAGCTTGGCGTGTGGCACAGCGCAATACAGGTGCCAAAAACGCACATCTGCACCAAGATAGGCGTGCTTTGCACATTGCAAGGTATATTACGCAGCAATGAAAGCACTCGCCCCCCAACTACGCATCGCGCTGATTGCCCACGATGCCAAAAAAAGCGACATCGTCATCCTGGCCACCGACTTCAAACCCTTTCTGGCCACCTGCAAGCTCTGCGCTACTGGCACTACAGGCACACGCATCACCCAGGCCACAGGCTTGAAGCTGGAGCGCTTTCTCTCAGGCCCGCTCGGTGGTGACCTGCAGATTGGCGCACGCCTGGCCAGTGGCAAGATCGACGCGGTGATTTTTCTGCGCGACCCCATGACGCCCCAGCCCCACGAGCCCGATATCAACGCCCTGGTGCGCGCCTGCGACGTGCACAACGTGCCGTGTGCCACCAACATCGCCTCGGCGCAGCTGCTGCTGCAGTCGCTGATGGTGGTGGTGAACAGCTAACAGCTAACTGCTTGCTGGGTGCTGGCAGTCAGCTAAAGTTGCGCTGTGGCTAGAGCGCCGAGCCGAGCGCCTTCAACGCTCCAGTCTCTTGGTTGACTTCGTATGCGGTGATGGTGTTGATGTCGTCGTGGAAGGCGTAGATATAGCGGTCGCCGATGGCGGCTCTCGGGTTGTTAGTTAATCTGAACGGGTTGGCCTGCGTGGGCACGTCAGGGCCTAATCGAACAAAGTTTTTGGTTGGTGCGTCGTATCGCAAAGTGGTAATAGTCCTGCCGGTACGGTTGAGCACGTACATTAAAAATTGACCATTGGGTAAAGCTATGGAGTAGAAATTTTGCGGACCACTCCCCACGATTACATCGGGAGTGAAGCTTTGCAAAGTGCCAAGTAAATTGTCCAGGGAGAATGTGGAAATACTGTTGCCTGTTTCGTTGGCCGTTGCGATAAATGTAAATGTGGTGTCTGCGCTGAAGCTGAACATAAAGTAGGGATCAGCTCCTGTAGCTAGTGCCGTGCCTTTGGCGCTCAGGCTGCCATCGGTCAGGTTGATTTCATACAGCTGGAGTTTGTTGGGATAGCTGGCCACTACCGCATATTTACCAAACACGCGTACCTGCGAGGGTGACGCCAGGGTCGGCGACACGCCCAATGCAGTCAGCTGGCAGGTGGCAGGGTCATAGCTGTAGCGGCTGATGGTGCTGTCGCCAAAATTGGTCACATACACAAAGCGGTTGCTCTGTCTAAAATCCATGCCCACTCCACTGGGAGATGCTCCCGCTTTGATGCGGGACAGGGTGAGGCTGGGTGTGGCAGGGTCGATGTAGGTGATAAAGCTGGAGACGTCATTGCTGCCCTGATTGGCGACATACGAGCAAACCTGGTTTGCGTTAATCAAGACAAAGCTTATGTCAATGGGCTCTGTGCCCGTGGCACGAGCTAGGGTTGGTTGCAACTTTAATTTATAGGAATTCTCAAGCCCCGCGATATCCTCCAGTGTGTTGCGGGGGTAATAAGGGATTGCGTAGCCAACTGGCTTCACCTCAGCAGGCGGCGGTGTGACCACGCCCCCATCCCCGCTTCCTCCCCCACCTCCAGCGTCACCGCCTCCACCCCCGCCCCCACACGAAGCCAGCGCCCATGCCATGGCAGCCACAGCGCCCAGGCGCAAAATTTTCTGCCGCGCCAGGCGAGCAAGCAGACCTTGAAATACAGCGTGTGCAATGGACATCATACGAGCGGCCTCCGCAGAGATTAAGTTTGATGTAAGCTTAAAGTACGGAGGCTGATTCCAACATCGAACCAAAGTACAGCCTGGGTAGCAAGACGTAACAGGAGCCATAGCGCATGCGCATTCTGGTAATCGACGACCATCCCCTTTTCAACGCGGGCATTGCCGCTGCGTTGCAGCTGCACGCGCAAGGCAGCGCGCAGATCGCCACGGCCACCAATCTGGAAGACGGCCTGGAGCTGGCGCTGCAGTTTGGCCCCGATATCGTGCTGCTGGACTACCATCTGCCCGACACATCCGGACTGCAGTTGTTACAGATGTTTGCGGTGCGCTTTCCGTGGACAGCGCGCGTGGTGATGTCGGGCGACGAGCGCGCTGAGCTGGTGGCCGCCGCCCGCGCCAACGGTGCCAGTGGCTTTATCTCCAAAACCAAAGCGGCCGAGACGGTGTGGCAGGCGCTGCAGGCCATTGCGCAGGGGCAGGAGTGGTGGCCAGACCAGACAGCACCAAGTGGCAGCGAACTGCTGGACACTGCCCAGCTAACGCCCCGCCAGTCGCAGGTGCTGCGCTACATCAGCCAGGGCTGGAGCAACCGCGACATCGCCCACAAGCTGGCCATTGCCGAGCGCACTGTCAAGCAGCACATGAGCGACCTGCTGGCCAAGACCGCCACCACCAACCGCGACACCCTGCTGCAGTCGGCCCGCAGCCGCGGCTGGCTGCTGTGAGCTGCTGTGCATGAGCGCCAGCGCATGAGCGCCCACACATGAGCCGCTGGACAGACAGCGCCCTGTCCGACAGCGTATGGTGGCAACGCTGGAGCACTTGGGTGGGCGGCCATATCGACGAGGACGCGCAGGTCTATCGCCAATACCAATCCAGCGCACAGTCGATGTGGGTGGGCCTGGCCGTGGGCTGCGCGCTGGGGGTGTTTTTGTGGGGCAAGGTGGCTGCAGCGGCCATTGTGGGCTGGCTGCTCGCATACATCACGCTGTTTGCGCTGCGCATGGCGCTGCGCCGCAGGTTCATGCGCCTGCAGCCTGCGGGCGCCGCGCTGCAGCCCTGGGCGGGGCTGCTGGTGCTGCTGGTGGCGCTGTCGGGCGTGCTGTGGGCAACCACCGTGCCGCTGTTTCAGCTGCCGCATGAGTATGAGTCCAGCGCGGCGCGCATGACGCTGTATGTGCTGGGCGGCTCGGCGCTCGCGGGCCTGCCGATGTATGCGGGCTTTTATCCCGCGTTGGTGGCCTATGTCAGCGCCATGCTGCTGCCAGCGGGGCTGTTTTTTACGCTGCAGGGTGCGCAGGGTTATTTCAACGGCTTTCTGTGCGTGGCGCTGTGGGGCATCTTCATGATGCAGGGCCGCCGCCAGTCGCGCCACCTGCAGCAGATGATCCAGATGCGCCAGGAGAAAGAGCAGCTGGCCGCGCAGCTGCAAACCGAAAACATCGCCAAGCAGGCCGCGCTCACGCAGGCACAGGAGGCCAACGCCACCAAGACGCGTCTGTTCTCTGCCATCAGCCACGATGTGCGCCAGCCCATGTCGGCCCTGGCCCTGCTGGCCGACGCCGCGCAGCGCAGCGACAACCCGCAAGAGCGCGACCAGCTGCTGGCCCACATGCAGCGCAGTGTGGAGGTGGTGAACGACCTGTTCAGCCAGGTGCTGGAGCTGTCGCAGCTGGACTCGGGCGCGGTCGAGCTGCAGATGCAGCCCGTGGCGCTGCACACGCTGCTGCGCGAGGTGCAGCAGCTGTTTGGCGCGCAACTCAGGCAGTCGGGCCACACACTGCATCTGCAGGCCGAGCCGGTGTGGGCCTGGGCCGACCGCGCCTGCCTGCAGCGCGTGGTGCTCAACCTGCTGGGCAACGCGCTGCACCACACCCCCGCCTGCGCGCTGCACCTCACGGCCCAGTGTGAGCGTGACAAGGTGGTGCTGACCGTGCGCGACGAAGGCCCCGGCATTGCAGCCGACAAGCAGGCCATGATTTTTGAAGAGTTTTACAAAGGCACGCCGGTGCGGCACGCTGACGAGGGCCACCATACCGGCAGCCACGCCCCAGCACACATCAGCAGAGCCACGCCACCTGCGCGCAACTTTGGCCTGGGCCTGGCCATTGCCCGCCGTCTGGCGCGCGCGATGGGCAGCGATCTGTCGCTGCAGTCGGCGCCAGGGCAGGGCAGCAGCTTTAGCCTGCACCTGCGCCGCGCCACCGCGCCTGTCGTGCCGCAGGGCAGCGCGCCCGCAGCCAGCGCGCACAGCGCAGGCCTGCTGCACGGCGCGCGCATCGGCATTGTGGACGACGACGCGCTGTCGGGCCAGGCCCTGGTGGCGTGGCTGCAGTCGTGTGGAGCGCAGCCGCTGTGGGCGCGCAGCGCGCAGCAGGCGCTGGCCTGGCCCGTGCAAGACGCCATTGTGGTGGACTACCAGCTGGGCGAGGGCATGACGGGTGACCAGCTGATTCGCCAGCTGCGCAGCCAGTGGGCCAGCGCGTCGGATGCTGCCACACCTGCGCTGTTGATCAGCGGCGTGTCGCCCCCGGCGCAGGCGCTGCAGGGGCTGGAGTTTGCGCCCAAGCCGCTGACGGCCATCAAGCTGCGCGCCTGGCTGCTGCATGCGCTGTCCAAAGTAGTTGCCAGCACAACCAGTTAGACGTATAGTTGCGCTTGCAACTATATTTTTATACCGTTATGTCTGCTGCTGCCACCTTTCCTGCCCATGTGCCCGTGTTGATCGTGGGCGGCGGCCCTGTGGGCATGACCTGCGCGGCGCTGCTGGCGCGCTATGGCGTGCGCAGCCTGGTGATAGAGGCTGACGAGGGCTACTGCACCGGCAGCCGCGCCATCTGCGTGTCGCGCCGTTCGCAGGAGATTTTGGGCTGGGTGGGGGCTGACGCCGCAGTCAGCGCCACGGGCCTGCCCTGGGCCGGGGGCCGCAGCTACTGGCGCGGCCAGGAGGTGCTGCACTTCACCATGCCGCACGACAGTACCCAGCGCTTTGCGCCCATGGTCAACATCCAGCAGTACTACATTGAGGAATACGCCCACCAGGCCGCGCACCGACTAGGGGCAGACAATCAAGTGGGCAGCGAGGTACGGTGGCAGACCCGGCTGCTGCAGGTCAACAACCTGGCTGATGGCCCCGAGGCCACCGTGCAGGACGCTAGCGGTCTGCAGCATGTGATCAAAGCAGACTATCTGGTGGCCTGCGACGGCGGGCGAAGCACGGTGCGCGAACAGCTGGGCCTGCAGCTCGAAGGCGTGCAGTATGACGGCAAATACGTGATTGTCGATATTGAGCAGACCACCGAGCGCGAGGTGGAGCGCCTGGCCTGGTTTGACCCGCCGTCCAACCCCGGCAGCACCATCCTCATGCACCGCCAGCCCGGCAACGTGTGGCGCGTGGACTATCAGGTGCGCGACGACGAAGACCCGGCCGAGGCCGTGAAGCCTGAGAACGTGCTGCCCCGCGTGCAGAGCCATTTGGACATGATCGGCGAGCGCGCGCCCTGGAAGCCGCTGTGGATATCTATCTACAACGCCAAATGCCTCACGCTGCCCAGCTACCAATATGGCCGCACCTTTTTTGCGGGCGACGCAGGGCACCTGGTGCCTATCTTTGGCGTGCGCGGACTCAACTCGGGCCTGGACGATGCTGGTAACCTGGCCTGGAAGCTGGCCGCTGTGCTGCAGGGCCAGGCCAGCGCAGCGCTGCTGCCCAGCTACAGCCACGAGCGTGTGCACGCCACCCGCGAGAACATTGCCTACGGCGCAAAAAGCACTGAGTTTATGGCCCCGCCACACTACGGCTTTGTGCTGCTGCGCGAAGCCGCGCTGCGCCTGGCCAGCGTGGGCCATGCCGCAAAGTCGTTGATCAACCCGCGCCAGTCCACGCCTATCGAATATGTAGGTTCACCGCTTAACGTGGAGCTTAACGTTGCACCCAGCGCAGCACCCCGCGTCAGCCCCAGCCCTCAGGCCCCCGCTGCGCCTGCCAGCCCGGCCGCGCGCCCCGGCATGCCCGCGCCCGAAGCCTCGCTCACCTGCGCCACTGGCCCCTGCCACCTCAGCCAGCAGCTGGGCCACAGCTTTGTGCTGCTGGTGTTTTCGCAAGACGCCGCTGCGCTGCAGCCCTTGCGCACGCTGGCCACAGGGCAGGGCGTGGCCGCGCTCAGGCTGTTGCGCATTGCGCCCGCGGGCAGCGCTGGTGCTGACCCACGCCCGTCCAGTGCTGACACCTTGATCGACCACACCGCCCAAGCCAGCCAGCGCTACGACGCCACCGAGGGCACCACGCTGCTGCTGCGGCCCGACGGCTACATTGCCGCGCGCTGGCCGCAGCCCCATGCACACGACGTGGCCCGCGCCATGGCCCAATGCCTGGGCAGCGCCAGAGTGCTCAGCGCCACCTTGCCGCAGGTCCTCATCACCGCATGAACCCCCGCATAAACCGTCACACAAGCCGCCCCGCAAACCTTCATTTAAGCCGCGCCACATGACCCACCGCATGACCGACACCCAAATCGACACCGCCTACACCGCGCTGGCCCACGCCATCGCCCGCAGCCACAGCCTGGGGCAGGGCAAAGCCGAGCTCTTCCTGGCCACGCTGTGCCTGTCGCTGCTGACCGAGCAGGCCGACGACAGCGCCTGCCTGCAGCGCATCGCCCAAGCCGAGCAGCTGGCCGCAGCCTAAGCCCAGCGGATTGCCCTACGAATTACCTTGCAAATAACCCTGCGCAATTTACGCCTCAGCCATGCAACTCGACCGCACGCTTACCCACCGCCTGCATGCCCTGCACAAGCTCACCGACATTGCCACTGCGCGGGCGTATCAAAACACGCTGGGCTTGTCCCTGGGCGACAGCCGCTGCCTGGCCGCCATCGGCGCGCTGGGGGGCGCAGGCGGCATGTCGGTGAACGACTTGGCCCACCACGCCAACCTCAACAAAAGCCAGGCCAGCCGCGCCGCCCAGTCGCTGATCGACCAGGGCCTGGTCACCAAAGCCGACAGCGCGCTGGACGGCCGCGGCGTCGCCCTCACGCTCACCCGCCAGGGCCGCGCCACCCACCGCCGCTGCATGGCCCTGATCGCCCAGCGCAACGACGACATCTTCGGCTGCCTCAGCGCCACCCAACGCCAAACCCTCAGCACCCTGCTAGACCGCCTGCTACAAGCCAACGCGCCATCTGCAGACAGTACCTAGACAGCAAAACGCTACATATTCAATAGCTGCCCCCGCGATATTCTATTGGCCTGGTGGCCTAAAACACTACTGCAGCAGTCTATTGGCCTGCCTCAGCCATCAGCAGCCCGTTGTCCAGCAGCGACTGCACAATCTCTGCCTGGCGCAGATCGCGTCTGCGTTTAGGTCCCTCTCTATGCGCCGCCTTTTCAGCCATCCAGCGCTTGAACTCAATAAACGTGGCAGGCGCTACGGTGCGCATCAACGCCATATGACCAGTCGCCGAGATAACGATATGCTCAAAGCGCGGTGCACTGGTCAGCACCGAAGCGCGCACAGCTTGCACAGGCCACAAGTCGTCCTCATCGCTTGAAAAACGAAACGGGTGTGGATCGCCATCCACAGGCTGACGGCGCAAAAAATCCACTTCAAAACCTTTGGAATTAATAGCGGTTTCGTTGTGGCCCGCTTTGCGCACAAACGTAGCGTCCGCCTTCTGCAGCACCTGCAGCATCGACGAATCCAGCTTGTCGATGTCCGTCATAAACTGCACCCGCCGGCGCGCGTCCCACAGCAAGTCCACATCCTGCGTAGCCAAAGCACCCTGCACAATGCGCACGCCCGCGGCCGCCTCATAGGCATACAACGCATGCGTGCCCACCACCGTAAAGTGCGAGCCCAGCCCCGCCGCCTCAATCGTTTGCAACACCGACACCACCGTAGCCGGCACGCGCCCAGCCTTCAAAGCCTTGTTCATGCGCTGCGCGTCCCGCAGCTGCTCGCGCAGCGAGCCCAGGCGCGCCTCCAGCTCACGCTTGCGCGTGGTGAACTCCAGGTAAATTTTCTCGCTCTCAGGCGAGCGGGGGCCCAAACGCTTCTGCCTGTTGTTAGGTGCCGTCTTCACCAAATACTCATACTCCCCCTGCCGCTTCCAATACATGCCCCCAGCGTATGGCCGCGCTTGCAGCGCAACACGGTGGTATTCACCAAAAACAGCAGCCGAATCAATCACCTGCCGCATGGCATTGTCAGAGACGGGAATGTAGTCCATGGCCGTATGTTTATTAAAAATATATTTTATACGGCCAATTGTTTTGAATCAGTGACTTAGATAAGAGTTAACGCTTAGTCATTCAGCGATTCAAGCTATGCAGATCAGTCGGTGAAATTTCGTCACCGACTGGTTGCCCCCCTAGATCAGCCGCCTCGTCATACACCCTGCGGATAGACTGGCCGTCAAAATCGGCGGGCAAGATTTTCATGGCAGATCCTGTGTGCGAAGAACCCTCGATCATACCTTAAATACTGTATATTAAAACAGTTTTTTGAAAATGGCAAACTTGCCTATACTTATCACAAGCGCTACATATTCAATAGCTTCCCCCGCGATATTCTATTGGCCTGGCGGCCTAAAACACTCTAAAAAAGCACCTAAAAAAGCGCCAAAAACCTCACCCAGCCACCACAGCCGCCCGCCCCGCCGCCCAATACACCGTGCCATCCGCCTGCACGGCCACCGGAAAGGGTCTGCCGCCCGGCCCACCCGGCGCATACAGCACACGGCCAGGCCGCCTGGCCAGGTTCACCTCAGCCCCCGGGGCGCGCTCGTTCAGCAGCGGAAAATGCCAGCGCACCTGGCTGTTCAGGTCGGTCACCTGCGCCGAATAGCTTGTCGAATCCATACCCCGCTGCGCCGAAATGCCAAACTCACACGCCGCCCACACGCCCCCGCCACCCCCCGCGCCGCCCCCCACATCACCCCGGTAAGCCGCCAGCAAAAGGCGCAGCCACCGGCTGCCCACCCACAGCAGCAGCACCCCCATCACCACAAACAGCACCCCCGCCGCCCTAAACACCCCCGCATGCTCCCCCGAGCGCGGCGCCACATACCCCAGCCAAAACACCCCAAACAAGCTCAGCACCACGCACGCACCCAGCTTCACCCCATAGGCGCGCCGCAGATAGATGACTTCAGGGGGAGTGGACATGGTGGTTAAAGTGAGAGTGGATACTATATATTTTATAGCTGCTCCCGCGACATTCTATTGGGCTGGAGGCTTAAAACACCAGTAAATTACCCTTTCAAAGGCCGTACAGTTTGCCTCTCAGGCTTAAAGCCCCCATCAATTTGCGTGCCAAGATTTCGGGAAATATTTGCCAAAGATATCCATTGCCGGGAGTTGTATATCCGCACAAAGGCGTTGCCGTGACAGTGCTTTGCCTGCATCATCTGTGTAGCAATATGTAAACAGATTTAGCAGCTCCCGAATGGCAACACTTATTCCTTCAATCGGTACTTTAGCGTTTGAGTCCGCAGCTGAGCGGTGCTTGGCGGAGCGATTGGAGCAAAAGCTGGGCAACGAAGACCACCACGGCATCCCCTGGCCAAACCTACCAACTGCGGCCACCCCCGCGCAGACGCCATCTAAATCATGACCATGAAAGTCAGCAAAGGCCTGGAGTTCCACGTAGTAGCGCTTCCGGGAGTAGGGCACATGCCCGCTAAGGGAAAAGACGAGCAGGAAGCCGCGCGGGTGTTTTATGTGGCGGCAACGCGGGCTACGCAGCGGTTTGTGATTGGGGTGGGTGGTGGTGCAACCCGCTCCTGAACATGAGCCGCAAGTGGTTTCAATTCACAAACAACAAAGGGATTAGAAATGACAATACTTCAAGAGATTTTCAAATGGGCAAAGGGTCTTCCAACATGGCAGCAGGATGCAATCACAAGACTTATTGCCAAAGGCGCGTTGGATGCAGCCGATGTAGATGACCTCTATGCGCTTTTGAAACTTTCACATGGAATTCCCGACCCTAAAGGGCGAATTGCAAAGCCGGTGGACCCCAACAGCATTCCCATCCCATCAGACGGATCTTCGCTGGTACAGATTACCTCAATACGCGACCTAAAGCACGTCAATGCAATAGCAGAAGCACAGACCGTACCTATAGCTACAACAGGGCTTACGGCCATATATGGCGGCAATGGCGCTGGCAAGTCTGGATATTCGCGTGTGCTAAAGCGCGCCTGCAGGGCGCGAGACCAGAGTGAGCGAATTCGGCCTAATGCGGCTCTCCCACCCGGCAAGGCTGGCCCGGCAACGGCCACCTTTGACTTGTTAATTAATGGCGTGGCTTCATCTGTCGATTGGATTGACAAGCAAGCGGCTCCAGACGTACTTGGCGCAATAGCCATATTCGACTCACTGTGCGCACGCGCGTATATCGACAAGGACGATGACTTTTCGTATGTTCCGTATGGTTTGGACGTTCTTGAAGGATTGGCGAAGACGTTCAACCAACTGAAGAAAATGGTGGAAACGGAGTTGGCAAAGTCAATTCCAAATACGCTCCCATATGCCAGTCTTTCGATTACCAGTACGGCTGTCGGAAAACTCCTATCTGGCTTGAACGCCAAGACAAAAGCGTCAGATGTTGAGGTCATGTGCACCATCACTGAAGACGAGACGGCACGGCTAGCTGCTCTTGAAAAAGGACTTAAGGAAGGGAATCCTAAGGAGAAAGCCCAGTTGCTCAGACTTCGACGTAATCGGTTTGTTAAGCTTAATGAACGCTGCAAAGAGAAGCTGGGATTGCTTTCAGATGCCGCGCTTAACGAGCTTAGAGCGCTAGTCGATGCATCGCGGGCTGCAAAGGCTGCGGCAGATTTAGCCGCAGCGCAATTTAAGGCGACGCCGGGCCTCCTTCCAGGAACCGGCGGGGAGGCATGGCAGGAACTGTTCGCCGCCGCTCGGAAGTTCGCAATCGAATCTCACGCAGCACACAAGTTCCCAACCTTAGGCCCTGACGCTGCCTGCCCGCTTTGCCAACAGCCTCTCTCCACTGGAGCCGATCGACTCGTAGCTTTCGAGCATTTCATTCAGGGTGAAGCCGAGGCGCTGGCACGTGAGAAGCAAAGGATCGCAAAGACGAGTTACGAAGCGTTTGTAGCCGCAGATATGAACATCCACGTCGACGTTGATCTAAAGACGGAGCTTGGAGCCATCAATCCAGCACTTCCCGCACAGTGTGATTTACTGCAAGCAGCTTTGAGTGAGCGACGCACAAAAGCGAAGGATGCATGTGCAATTGGAGGCGACTGGAGCTTAATCAATGCTGTTTCAGACGAGGTTTGCCAAGTGCTATCCACAATTGAGGAGCAATTGCGGCAAGAGATCAACGTCCTCGACAAAGCAACCGATGAAAATCAATTGGCCGCTCTTGCGAATGAATACAGAGAACTTGACGCTCGTCGCCAACTTGCAGCGATAAAGTCTGCCGTATTGGATGCCATCATTCGATTCGGAATACAAGCCAAGCTAAACGCTTGTATACCGGCACTCCGAACAAATGCAATATCTGTCAAGTCGACTGAATTGGTCGACAAGGTAGTTTCCAAAGGACTTGCTGACGCCTTAAATGCCGAGTTCCGACTTCTCCATGTGGAACACCTCAACGTAACACCTAAATCATCGACCGTCAAAGGTAAAACTTTGCATAAACTGATGATTCAGATGCCTGGGGGATTCGAGCCCAGAGAAATATTGAGTGAAGGTGAGCAGCGGGCAATCGCGATTGGATCGTTTCTTGCTGAGGTAAACATCAGTGGATCTAATGGCGGAGTGGTATTCGACGATCCAGTGTCGTCACTGGACCACGTTCGTCGCGAATTAGTTGCGCGCAGACTGGTATCTGAATCTCTAAAACGCCAAGTAATTGTCTTTACTCACGACTTGTATTTCCTCTCACTTCTTCAACATGAGGCCGGACAGATTGGTGCGCCAATGCAATCAAGTAGTCTTCGGCGTACACCCAAAGGATTCGGCGTTTCATCAAACACGTTGCCGTTCGATGGTGCTGGGGCTAAGGCCCGCATTGGTTTGCTGAAAAATTTGCAAGTTGAAGCTGAAAAGCTTCACAAGGAAAACGATGAAGATGGCTACGCACAACGTGCCAGGCAGACATACCAACGGCTGCGCGAGGCTTGGGAACGAACAATTGAAGAAGTGCTGCTCAACGGTGTGGTGTGGCGATTCAAACCGGGTATTTCGACGCAAAGTCTGCGCGAGGTGGCGGTAGAAGACGGTGACTACGCGGCGATTCAGCGCGGAATGGGTAAATGTTCCAAATACGCGCACGATGGCGCTGCGCACGCTCAAATTGCTCTCCCGCTTCCACAGGAGTTGTTGGACGACATAGTGACTCTCGAAACGTGGAGGAAGTCAATCGAAGACAGACGAGCGCAGCTTCGTGAGGCACGACCAAAATAGAACAAGTTTTGCCGCTGCCTGGTAGCGAATTTGGAGCAAATCGGTCTGACAAAAAGTTACAGCGCTCGGAATGTGAAAAGGAGGTCGGGCTCGATTTACCAAACACAGATGTCCGATTGGACGACAACTAACAAAAGAGGAAGCACCGACATGCATGAAATCATCTGCCCCCACTGCAGCAAAGCATTCAAAATCGACGAGGCTGGATACGCGGATATTCTGAAGCAAGTTCGCGATGGCGCGTTCGAGCAGCAGTTGCATGAGCGACTTGAATTGGCCGAGCAAGACAAGCGCAATGCCGTCGAGCTTGCCCAGGCCCAGGCTGCCAGTGCAATGCAGAAGACTGCGGTTGCCAAGGATTCCGAAATCCAGGCGCTTAAGGCAAGGCTGGATGCCGGTGAGGTTGCGCGCAAGCTGGCCGTCACCGAGGCCCTAAGTGCTGTGCAGAAGGAGCGTGACGCGCTGGCGAACGAACTTGCGCAGGCTAAGCGCGATAAGCAAGCCGCCTCAGAGCTAGCTGAGGCCAAGCTTATGAGCGGGCTACAAAATGCGGCTGCCACTAAGGACGCGGAAATTCAGGGGCTAAAGGCCAAACTGGACGCCACCGGTGTTGTACAAAAGCTCGCGATTACTGAGGCCGTTGGCGTGGTCGAGAGGGAGCGCGACGAACTGAAAAACGGCCTTGCACGGGCTGAGCTTGAGAAACAACTCGCAGAGAAGTCGCTTAAAGACAAGTACGAGACGCAGATTAAAGATCGTGATGACGCGATTGAGCGCCTGCGAGACATGAAGGCGCGCCTGTCCACCAAGATGGTGGGCGAAACGCTTGAGCAGCACTGCGAGACGGAGTTCAATCGCATTCGAGCGACAGCGTTCCCCAGGGCCTATTTCGAGAAAGACAACGATGCTAGGACTGGCAGCAAGGGGGACTACATTTTTCGCGACTTGGATGAGGCGGGCACTGAGATCGTCTCGATCATGTTCGAGATGAAGAACGAAAACGACCGTACTTCTACAAAAAACAAGAACGAGGATTTTCTGAAGGAGCTGGACAAGGATCGCCTTGAGAAAGGGTGCGAGTATGCCGTGCTGGTCTCTCTGCTGGAGCCGGACAGTGAGCTTTACAACACCGGAATCGTTGATGTGTTCCACCGGTACCCCAAGATGTACGTCGTTCGCCCACAGTTCTTTATCCCCATCATCACATTGCTGCGGAATGCCGCGATGAACTCGCTCAAGTACAAATCAGAACTCGCGCTAGTGAGGGCTCAGAACATTGATATCACCAACTTCGAAAACAACCTCGAAACATTCAAGACGGCATTTGCACGTAACTACGACCTCGCATCCAATAGCTTCAAAAAGGCAATCGATGAAATCGACAAATCTATCGACCACCTGCAGAAAACCAAGGACGCTCTGCTTGGCACAGATAGGAATCTACGCCTTGCGAATGATAAAGCGCAAGATGTAACGATCAAGAAGCTGACGCGGGGCAACCCGACGATGGCGGCAAAGTTCTCCGAATTGAAGACTTCTGGTTCTTCTAACGCTGAGTGAACCTCGAATTCAGCGGTTTTGGTTCACTTTATGCGGCGCATCACGCCGCAAACAACCATCTCGCTGCCACCATCAGCTACCATTACCCCAGCGTCCACCCCGGGCCACCACGGAGAAACCAATGTTCAGTCACGTCATGCTAGGTGTTAACGACCTTGAGAGGTCGAAGAAGTTTTACGACGCGCTGTTGGGTGCGCTGGGGATTGGCCCGGGGGTGGCTAACAAAAACCGGTATTTCTACCGCGGCCCTAGCGGCACATTTGCCATCACCACGCCCATCAACGGCGAGCCGGCCACGCATGGCAATGGCAGCACGATTGGGTTTACTGTGCAGTCGGCAGAGCAGGGCGATGCGTTTCATGCGGCGGGCCTGGCCCATGGCGGCACCACGTGTGAAGACCCGCCTGGCTTTCGCGAGGGCCCCACGGGCAAGATCTATCTGGCCTATCTGCGCGACCCCGACGGCAACAAGATTTGCGCGCTGCACCGGCCTGCCAAGTAGCGCAAAGCCAGGGGCGCGGCGCTGTCTAGCGTTGCTAGGCGCGCGTAGCCCTGGGTTCGGCAGTACTGTTTTGCTCGGCCAGCGCTTTTGCAGCGGTTTGGATAGCCCTGCGATTTTCCGTACTGGTGGGTTGATACGGCTGAAATACTGTATATAAACACAGTAACGTGACGGGTGCTGATTTGACTCAAATTCACCGCGCCCAACTGCCCCATGACATCCCAGCCATCTGCTCACTCTTTAAGGTCGCAGTTTGCGACCTTAAAGAGGGGTAACGGAGCCATGACTGGCGCTAGTGTATGAATGCCGTTAATGGTATTGAAAAAGCCGAGGTGGTCGCAAATTGCGACCACCTCGGCAAGTTAAAGTTTTCTACAGCTTTGTCCTACGCCTTTACTGAGCAATTTGCTGTTCAAGCCGCAAACGTCTTGGCCTCCAACCAAGCGGCCCATCGAGTTTGTCACGCCAAAAGAGAGTCAGAAATCTAATGGGACGAGCTAACACAGTTTAAACTCCTGACCAAAAGCTATGCATCGCTCACAGCCACCCAACTACAACAACTGATGGACGATCAATATTTTGTGGAGATATGTCATGGCCCCTAAGTCTGCGATCAAGCCTGCAACGAAGCCCAAATTCAAGTCTGATGCTTTCCAGGCCATCCATTCCTCTGCCAGTGCCTTGCTCAAAATCGGCGCTATCGACAAAAACATCATGCGCAGCTTTGACGAAAGCTGTCTGGCCGTGGTTCAAAAGCATGGGCTGAAAGTATTAGCCTGAGGCACCACCCCCTGACATGCCCGTTGCCCCCATCACTCTAGACCTGCTGCGCAGCTACGCAGTAGCCCGCACGCTGTTTGCCCCCACCACGCTGCCCGTGGCCATCAAGCGGCTGGGCTTTGTGCAGGCGGACCCGATCCGTGCGCCTGCGCGGGCGCAGGACCTGACCTTGCGCCACCGGGTCAAAGACTATCGGGCGGGCGATCTGGAGCGGCGCTACGCCAAGCTGGCGGTGGAGGAGGACTTTTTTGTCAACTATGGCTTTTTGCCGCGTGCCACACAGGTGCTGATGCATCCGCGCACGCTGCGCTCGGCCTGGCCCAAGGCGCGGATGGCGCAGGCCATGCAGGTGCTGGAGTATGTGAAGGCCCATGGCGTAGTGCACCCGCGCGAGGTGGACGCGCAGTTTGCCCATGGCCGCGCGCGCAGCGGCTTTGGCGGTGTGTCCAGCGCCAGCACGCAGCTGCTGGACGGCATGCACTATCGGGGCATGCTGCGCATTGCCGGGCGCGTCAGCGGTGTGCGCACCTATGCGCTGCCTACCGCCGCGCTGCTGCCTCTGCCCAATGCCAAACAGGCGCTGGAGCGGGTGGTGGACCCGTCCCAGGCCATGGACGCACTGGTAGACGTGATTGTGGGCAAATACGCGCCGCTGCCCGAGCGATCGCTGGCCGAGCTGATCCGCCTGCTGCGCTATGGCGTGCCCCAGTGGGACGCCATGCGCCCCGAGGCCCTGGCGCGGGCCAGGCTGCGCCTGCCCAGCGCGGTGGTGGACGGTGTGACGTGGTATTGGCCGCAGGGCGAGTCGCCGCTGTCCAAGCGCTTTGCTGCGCCGAGCGACGCGCCGCCCAGCGTGCGCCTGCTGGCGCCGTTTGACCCTCTCGTGTGGGACCGCCGCCGTTTTGAGCTGCTATGGGGCTGGGCCTACCGTTTTGAGGCCTACACCCCCGCGCCCAAGCGTGTGCGCGGCTACTACGCGCTGCCCCTGCTGTGGCGCGAGCAGGTGATAGGCTGGGGCAATATTGCTTTGAAGAACGACAGCCTGCGAGCCGACCTGGGCTACGTAGCCGGCAAGCCCCCGCGCGACGCCGCCTTCAAGCCCGCGCTGCAGGAAGAGCTGGCGCGCATGCAGACATTCCTCACGCAGAAGCAGCAGCTCAGTTGATGCAGTGCTTATAGTCGCTATTAATAATATAGCTGCCCCCGCGATATTCTATTGGCCTGGCGGCCTAAAACACGAATAAATGGCGGCTTTGAGAGCGGCACAGCCTGTTTATCAGGCCAACGCTGCCCGGCAAGTAGCGCGTTAGCACGGTTGGCGACAGGGCAAGCAGTTATATCTTGACCATAGCAACCATTTCGTCGCGAAACTGTTTTGGTGTCTTGTTAAACTGCTGGCGGAAGCGCCGGTTGAAATAGGCTTCGTCACTGAAGCCGCACTGATAAGCCACTTCACGTACCCGCACTTGCGACATCGAGAGCAATTCCTTGGCCCGTTCCATACGCCGCTCTGTTACCAAATCAGTGAAGGTGCGACCTGTGTCTTTCTTGAGCAGATGGGCGAGATAGTTTGGTGAGAGAAAGGCCGCTGCAGCGGCTTCGGTCAGACTGATGTCCTTGGCCAGGTTCTCCTTCACGTAGCGCACCACGCGTTGCAAAGCGTCACGCTGGGAGGTCTTGCCATTGTGTTGCATTGAGCAATGAACAAGCTCTGTCTGCTTACGTACGCAGGCCAGTCCAATAATCTGCTGCAATATGCCGCGGATAGCAGTCAAGGCACCGAAGCTGCGGTCTTGATTGAGAATTTGCATTTCATCAATCCATGATCGAATGCGCGAAAAATCATTTTCAGTGAATTCAAAATCAATATATTCCTGAAACAGGAAAGGCGCTAAATCAGGGCATCTGGACATGGGCGTATCGTCCAGATCCAAAGGATCTACATCCAAAGCAGGCCAGAGAAAACTTTGCTGAAAATTAATGATGCAGTAGTTTGAGCCTACGGGGTGTGGCACCATGTGAATTCTGTAGGGCAGTACAAAACTCAAAAAACGAGGCCCGAAAGGACGTACAGCGCCTCCAATTGCCTGATTGCTCTGTCCGTCCAAGCTTACTTGGATTTGAAAGTATTCGTGGCGATGAGGCTGCACCAAGGCAGAGCGCACGCCTTTGAGGCGAATATCAAAATCTGGGTGATCGGCGCGCTCCAGCATGCCGTAGGTTCGGATGTCTGTCGAGATAGGTGTTGCGTTAGTCAATGCAAGTGACGAACTCATGGGTACTGCCAGTCATGTTGTAGATGTCTCTTCCTACTTAAAGGTTATCACTGGCCTGGATTAAAAGCAACAGGGATTGTCTTAAACATTACTGAGCACTGTGCTGGTGTGCACCACTTTTGGCGGAGATGCAAAAAAGTGACCTACCAGGCTGCGCCAAGTCTGGAAATCAGCAGAGTTGCGAAAATCGACCATATGGTTTTCCACGGTTTCCCAAGTTACCTCGAGCGTATAAGTCTGTGGCTCCTCGATACAGCGATGCAGCTGGATTCCATGGCAACCCTTTGCACGCAAAAACAAGGGCATAGCTTGGGCAACGCCAGCTTCAAATGCAGTTGCTTGATCAACATGAACAGTAAGGGTGGCAATTTCGCGAATCATGGCAACAGGCTTTGAAGTGGCAGATGCCATCATTGTAGATAGGACATTGCTTGATTTGCAGGCAAGTTTTGCAATACATCTTCGCGCACCTTATGGGTAGCGCGATGAAAGGAAGCAATATCTATGTCGCCATGCATCACGGTCTGTATGCCCTGTGTGCGCAAGGCCCCAAGCGTAGTGCTGTCTTCTGACGTGGCAAGTTGTCGTTGGTGCTGGGTAGTGGTCAATGCTGCCAGTTCCAGTTCCTCTGACTGTGTTTTGGTCAAGGTCTCAAACCAGGGGCGATGGCATACCAGCAGCAGCACACCAAAAAAATGAGCGCTCAAGCTGAGATGAGGATGGTGTTTTCCCACCGAAAACAGACTGAAATTAACCAGGGGATTTTCCTGCGCATCCACCGTACCGGCTTGCAAGGCTTGTGAAAAATCCTTGACGTCAATAGATACAGGCGCGAATCCCATGCTGGCCAGGGAGCGTCGATAGACATCGCTGTCCAAGGTGCGAATGCGTAAATCGGTGCAGTCAGAAGCACAAGTGATGGCGCGCGTGCGATTGGAGATGTGGCGAAAGCCATTATCCCAGTAGCCAAGCAGCTTGTAGGCAGTGCGCTGTTCAACGCATTGAGCTAGCCATTGACCTACAGTGCCATCGAGCATGCGCAGTGCGTGTTGTCGATCCTGAATGCCAAAAGGAATATCCAGTAAGGCCAGTTCGGGTACCTGCGCTACAAGATAACTCGATGCCATGTAACCCACATGCCGGACACCGCAATCAATGCTGGTAAACAGCGATCGCGCGGTTTCACCTTGGCGCGTCACGTTTTCTTCCAGACTGATGATCCAAGACGAATGCGAGTTGCGCAAGCCCGCGGTCAATTGCCTCAGGCTTTGCGTCAAAATGGAATCAGCACCTTGATAACCCCCAATGCGTACAACGTTCATCACTGGCAAGCCTGTGCAGGGTCAGGTTGATTGAATTTTTGCATCTTTGATCACCTGCTGCCATTTGGTGAAATCGTCCTGCACGATTTTGCCAAGCTGCGCCGCACTCTGTGGCCAAGGGTCCAGGCCTGCGCGGATCAGTTGGGATTGGAATTCTCGCAGGTTGACAATGGCTTCACTTTCTTTTCGCAGGAGACTGACGATTTCCACTGGCGTGTCTTTCTGCATGAAAAATCCTACCCATGAAGAATATTCGTAGCCCTTGACACCTTGCTCATGCACGGTGGGGACATCGCGAAATTGCGGGTGCCGCTCCATACCTGAATATGCGATCAAGCGCACTTTATTGTTGGGCAGGAAGGGCTGCGCCAAAGGCAGGGCCATCGACATCACTTCCACTTCATTGGACGCTAAAGCCAGGGCAGCCTGTGTTGCGCCACGATAGGGTACGTGAGTGAGCTTGATGTTCGTCATTGACATCAGCAGTTCTGTGGCCAGATGCTGCGGGCTACCCACGCCGCCGGAAGAATACGTCATCTTGCCAGCTTCGCTGCGTGCACGGGCAAGAAAATCCTTGATATTTTTGACTGGCGAATTCGCAGGTACGGCAATGAAAGTCGGGATATTGGCAATGCCCGTGATAGGTACAAAGTCTTTGCGTGTATCCACTTTCACGTTTTGCGGCTGCAGATGCGGCAGGATGGTCATAATGCTGTTGTTCAGAGCCGCCACAGTTTGCCCATCGGCCTTGGCCTTCGACAGCTTGTCCAAGCCCACTACACCAGCGGCAGCAGCGACGTTTTCCACCGCAAAGCCCACGCCAAACTTTTGCGCCAAGCGCTCTGACATATGACGTACAGCCACATCAGAAGCGCTGCCAGCCTGAAGGGGCAAAATCACAGTCACAGCACCTTTTGGATAGCTTTGCGCGAAGCTCATGGGGCTGAATGCGGCTGCAGCACTGGCAGCTGAGTATTGAATCCATTGCCGACGTTTCATGAATGTCTCCTTACACTGTGAATCGAAATCAAACCACTTTGACCGTCAGATCGGGCAACCCTGCAATACGCGCTTGCATCACATCACCCGACACAATCGCGCCCACCCCTGAGGGTGTGCCGGTATAAATCAAATCACCAGCAGACAATGCAAACAGGGTGCTCAGGTAGGCAATTGTCTCGGGCACGTTCCAGATCAGGTCTTTGAGATCACCGCTTTGGCGGATTTGCCCATTGACTGCAAGTACCACCGCACCTTGCGCAAGATGGCCGCATTTCGTGGCTGGCACAATGGTGCCGCAGGGTGCAGAGTGATCAAAAGCCTTGCCTGTGTCCCATGGACGCCCCATTTTTTTAGCCTCGGATTGCAAATCACGACGCGTCATATCCAAACCCACTGCGTAGCCATACACATGGCTTAGAGCCTGATCTGCTGGAATGTTATTGCCGCCCTTGCCGATGGCCACAACAAGCTCAATCTCGTGATGTACATCTTTGCTGAGCGCTGGATAAGGGAAGTGGCCGCCATCGCTCACAATGGTGCTGGCGGGTTTCATGAAAAAGAATGGTGGTTCGCGGCTGGGATCATGCCCCATTTCGCGGGCATGGTCCGCATAGTTGCGCCCTACGCAAAAAATGCGGCTCACCGCAAAGCGCGCTGTTTCGTCCTGCACGGGCAGGCTCACGGCAGGCGCTGGAGCAAAGATGTAAGCCGGTGCTAAATTCTGCGCAGAAGTAGGTGCGTTCATGATGTTTTTTCCTCAAATTTCGATGCCTGACGGCTGGTGCGTTCTTGGGCATTGACTTGTGCCACACTCTTGTCGTTGTTGCCTTCATCCGTCATGCCTGGTACTCGGCCAATACGCACGGCCTCATGCCAAGCGAAATTAAGCTCCACTTTGATGCCGTTGATCGGTTCGCGCATGAAGAGCTGATACAAATTGGAGTTGTGTGCTTTGCGTTCGCTGAATTCCACACCGTTCTTTGTGAGGCGTTCCATGAATTCTTCAATGCCTTCGCAGTTGAAGCACACATGGTCAATCCGGCCCGAGCCAGGCGCGCCAGCGGCGGAGTAATCAATACCCGCTTGATCGCTAGGGGTTTTGAGGTAATTGTCTTGGTGCTGTGAATGGCGCGCTTTACCAATGTGCACCACATCTTGCTCACCTATATATAGCCAATGCACGGGAAAGCCAAACTCTGGGTGATAGCCATCACGAAAGCCCAGGTTCTCGCAAAACCAATCGCGCGTGCCATCGGGGTCGTGCGTGAGAATCAGCATGTGCTCTAGAAACTTCAGTCCCATGATGTGTCCTTGATTGAAAAAGTTAAGCGTGCTCTGCCGCCACAGGGCGTGTCTCGCCTGTCTCTACCAGAGTGCGTGTAGCCTGCGTAGAAGCATAAATCCACAAAATCTTCATCGGCTTATCGGCAGACATATTGCGAAAGCGGTGTGGAACATTCGGTGGAATCCAGGTAGTATCCAGCGGCTTGAGCGGAATTTCCTGGCCTTCGATATCGAGCGTGGCGTGACCCTCTAGCAGCACTACACTTTCTTCGCAGTTGTGGCTGTGAAAAGCAATCGCTGCGCCGCCTGCAAACTCAGTAATGCCATTGATAAAGCCCGTGGCACCGATGGAGGGCAAAACCAAAGGGGTTGTGCGCGCACCGCCGCCACGGTCATGGCTTTTAATTTGATCTGGCTTGAGCACAGCGGGGCGGTGTGGTGTAGTTGCAGTTGTCATGCGTTTTCCTTGGGTTAAGACTTCACGGGACCTGTCCAGACGGTTTTGATATTGGTGAATTCGCGCAAGCCCAGCGCTCCCAACTCACGCCCATAGCCCGATTGCTTGATGCCACCAAAAGGCAGGCGCGGATCAGAAGCCACCATGCCATTGACAAAGACCGCGCCCGCTTCGATCTGGCGCGTGAGCCGGCGGGCGCGATCCAAATCTTGCGTCCATAGTGCAGCGCCTAGGCCAAACTCTGTGGCGTTGGCGACAGCTACCGCATCTTCTGGCGACTTGACGCGGATGATGGCAGCTACGGGGCCAAAGGTCTCTTCTTTGGCCACCGTCATCTGCAAGCTCACGTGATCAAAAATGGTGGGCTGATAAAACGCACCCGCACCATCAATAGGCTTGCCACCTAAGCAAAGCTTTGCGCCTTGCGCGAGGCTTGCATTCACCTGTGCATGCAGCTCATTGCGCAAACTACGTCGCGCCATCGTGCCGATCTGCGTGCTGGCATCCATTGGGTCACTCAGCTTCATCTTGCTTGCGTGCTCGCAAACTGCATCGACAAAGTCTTGCGCCACTTTTTCTTCCACAATGAAGCGCTTGGCTGAAATGCAGCTTTGCCCCGTGTTGTGAAATCGTGCTTTGGCGGCGGTGGCGGCTGCTGCATTGATATCGGCATCAGCCAACACAATGAAGGGGTCCGAGCCGCCCAATTCCAACACTTGTTTCTTCAGCGCTTGACCCGCTTGCGAAGCAATGCTGCGCCCCACAGGGGTGGAGCCCGTGAACGTCACAGCATGGATGCGCACATCGGCGATCAAACCTGCGACAGATTTGGAATCGGTGAGCAAAGTGGTAAACAGGCCAGCAGGCAGCCCTGCTTTGGCAAACACATCTTGCAAAGCCAAGGCGCATTGCGGCACATTGCTCGCATGCTTGAGTACCAAGCCATTGCCACCTGCCAGTACAGGCGCGGCGGCACGCATCACCTGCCAAAACGGATAGTTCCAGGGCATCACAGCGAGCACCAGACCCAGCGGGTCGTAGACAATGCGGCTGTCGCTTGCGCTGCTCGCCACGATCTCGTCCGAGAGCATGCTGCCCGCAGTCTTGGCATAAAAATCAAAATTCCAGGTGCATTTTTCTACTTCAGCCAGCGATTCGGTAATGGGCTTACCTACTTCGAGAGTAATCAACTTGGCATAGTCTGCCGCATTCGCACGCAGCGTGGCGGCTACTTGGCTCAGATGCGGCAAGCGCTGTGCTACAGGCAGTTGCGACCAATGCTTTTGCGCTGTGGCAGCCTTGGCCAGAGCAGCGTCAATCTGCGGGGCTGTGTGCGCAGGAAACTGCTGCAGCACCTGATCTGTAGCGGGATTGAAGGATTCGATCACCATGCTGTCGTCTCTATGCTGGCTTCAACCAGAGGCGTGATGCCAATATCCTGCGCGAGCCTGTCGAGTTCCTGCACGAGTCCTTTGGCTATCGGAATGCCTTCTTTGGCATAGCGCTGGCGTTTGAGCTGGCTTTGCTCGCCCGGCAACCAAATTCGATCCACACCGGGTAGACGGGCACTGGCGCGCAGATCGCGGATGAGTGTGTCTGCTGCCTGCTTGAATGCTGCTGGGTCACCAAAGGCTTTCAAATCAATTACCATGATGGCCTGGCCCGTGTTGGTGACCGTTTTGTGGTCGGCGTTGAAATCAATCACCTCTTTGCCCATGGCTGCGCCGCCGAGAGTGCCTGCGAGCATGCCCACGAGCAGCGCCAAGCCATACCCTTTGTGGCCGCCAATCGGTAGCAAAAAACCCTCTTCCGAGCGCTTGGGATCGAGCAAGGGTTTGCCTTGGCGATCAATCATCCAGCCTTCGGGCATCATCTCGCCGCGTTTGGCTTTGGCTTTCACCTTACCGTAGGCCGTGACGGTGGTGGCCATATCAAGCACGATGGGCGGTTCACTCTGAGTAGGAATACCTGCCGCAATCGGGTTGGTTGAGAGCAGCATATCCATACCACCCCAAGGCGGCATGTGATTGGCATTGCCCACAGCGAAATACAGGCTGAGCATGTCGTGCTGGACCGGCATGCTGGCATACAGCGAAGCAGGCCCCGCATGGTTGCTGTAGCGCGTGCCCACCCATGCCACGCCGTTTTTCCGCGCTTTCTCGATGGCAATTTCCACCGCTTTGGAGACGACCAAATGCCCCATGCCGTTGTCACCATGCAGTATGGCAGTGCCTGCGCGCTCTTGCACCACGCGCATTTTTGGGCGTGTGTTGATGCCGCCTGCCTTGATGCGCTTGATGTACTGCGGCAGGCGAATCACACCATGGCCGTCCGAGCCTTGCATATCCGCTTGCGCCATCAGGGTGCTGACAGTTTGTGCATCAGAGGCTGGAATGCCAACTTGCTCCAGACCTCGTGCAATGAAAGCGCGAAGTTGATAGAAGGAAATGGTCACAACAGATGACATACGTTCTCAATTTAAGGACCTATTGCAGCTTGGGCAAGTCAGTGAAATATTCTGGGAATTTGGCTTGCACTTTCATGCTCGCATCTTTGTAGAGCAGGGCGTTCATCGACATGGGCGTCTTGCCACGCAGCGATGATTGCGAGAGCACGTCCAGTTGCGCTGCTTCAAAAGCCTTGTCGGTGGCGACCGACATGCGCGGGTCATACGATATGTGCTTGATACCGTTGGTGAGCGCATCCACATTCTGGTTTGGAATCTTGGCTGCAAAAATTTTCACAGCTTCAGCGCGGTTTTGCCGGGTGTACTGTGTGGATGCGGCCAGGCCTGCAGCAAAGCGCTCGATCAAATCCGCTTGGTTTTGAATCGTGGGCATACGCGCTGTGGTGATCATCAGATACGATAAATAGCCACCGCCCCGCTGCACTTCATAAGCATCTTGCACGCCTGTGAGCACCATCGAGTTCAGCGGCTCCAGTGAGGCAATAGCATCTACCTTGCCACTGTTCAAAGCTTCAATCAGAGCGGGCGCAGATTGGGGAGTGTTCACAATCGTGATATCGCTCTCAGCCAGCTTGGCTTTGGCAGCTGCAATTTTGATGTATTCATGCGGTGTTTGGCCAAGCTGAACCGCCACTTTTTTGCCTTTCAAATCTTCAATCTTGCCGGGGCGAATGCCGCTGCCTTTTTTGCTGATGATGGCCAAGGCTTCATCGGCATTGCTGCGTGTGGCATCGTTCATGATCAATCCCACCACTTGCCATGGGTCACCCTCATGGCGGGCTTTGATGAAGGTGGTCACGCTCATGTTGCCCACATCCACTTCATTGCCGCGCATGGCAGACACCATTTGATCGCCGCTATTGACCACCTTGAGTTGCAGATCAATACCATGTTTTGCAAACAAGCCTTTCTCAGCGCCTACCAATATAGGCAAGTGCCCCAGATTTGCACCAAGCACGATGCTCACTGGCACAGGCTTGGATGGCGCTGAGGTAGCGCAGCCTGTAACTGCGGCGATAGCGAAAGTACCAACGACAAGTGTTAAAAACAGGCGTTTCATGGATGTCTCCTTGTAAAAACGAAATTTCAACGCTCTGCACGGCCAGCTACCACCAGCGCCAGCAAAGCCCACATTACTGAGTACTCAATGCCTTTCATGTGCCAAAACCAGCCATTACCGGCATTGGCCACAAAAATCGTCCCCAGCATGAAGACGGCCACCAGCAAGGCAGAAATGCGCGTGAATCGATTGGTCACGATCAGCAGGCCAATCACGATCTGAAAGAGCGCTGCTGCAATGACCCACAGATTGGGCGGTGATAGCTTGAACACATTGCCAAATACCTCCACTTCTTTGCTGAAATTCAGGAATTTCCCAACACCGTGTGGAATCAGCATGCCGCCGACTATCAAGCGCAGCAGTAGATCGCTGCGCATGCCAACCGTGTTGTGCAAAAAGCTACCCAATCCAGACAAATCAGTGGATGTGTTGTTTTGTGTGACAGCGTTCATTAAAATCTCCTCAGGGTTATGATAAAAAATCAAGGTGCCAGGCTGCCCAAATAGGCTGCGATAGCGGTGATATCGGCTTCTTGCAAATTCGCAATCACTGGCTGCATTTGCGTGGCATGGGCGCCTTTGCGTGTACCTGTCTTAAAGGCAAACATCTGGCGCACGGTGTACAGGGGTGACACACCAGCGATGCGGGGGATATCACCTGCGCCTTTAAGGTCAACTCCATGGCAAGCAGCACACATTACCGTCTTGCCTGCGCCTTGCGTTACCAGTTCGCGGCCTTTGGCCAGGCTGCCCTTGGGCACATAGGCCGTGAAGCCCGCATAAGGATCGCGCAGCAATACGCGGTCTGGCTCTTGCGGAAACTCTGCAATGCGCTCGCCCAGTGGTTCAATACCACCTTCGGCCAAAGGCAAACGCTTGCGGCTCTTGTTGAAATAGCTCTTGGGAATCGTGTCAGCTTCTACTACTTTCACCCAAGGGATCGGCTTGATTTTGGCAAACCATTGCGCAGCATCATCAATGTCTTTATCTGTCATGGCACGGGCCATGGCTGTCATCCACACTTTATCTGTCCGGTTTCCGGTGCGGAAATCCTGCATCTGCCGTTTGAAATAATTTACTGACAGGCCCGCAATATGACCAGACTCTGGATGACCCTGCCCACTCGTGAGATGGCACGCTGCGCAGGCGCGCACGGCTGGTGCAGCGCCATATTGCACAACGCGGGGCATGCCCACGTTGTGTTCAGGAAACCAAATTGGGGGCTCAAAAAGATTGTCAATCTCTTTGAGTTGATAAGTAAGCGCGCTGCCCGGCACGCGTGCTTTGATATTGCCATCGGGCGATGGTGGCTGTTCTTTATCCGCCACAGGGTAAGCCCAAACAGGGCCGCCGTCTGCAAAGGCAGTTGAGTTGAAACTCAGCAGTGCTGCGCAGACGAGCGCAGCAATCGCTGTGCCCGAGCGTGCAGCCCAGAATATCCCCGTCTCCATGTGGCCTCCTAGCCGTTCCCATCTATGCGTTTGATAGATAGACTTTAGGCAGAGGCATCGCCGGATGCAAAGACGCAAATGTTGAAAAAATGGACAAATCCAATACTTCCGGGTTTGTCCGAATGAGTGGATTGCTTTGAAATTAGATTAATCAAAGCTTTGCAAGTGATTCAGAGCTCAGGGCTAGCGTGATTGAAAAATCGGAAATGACTTTCATCTTGTGAAAATAATCGAAATTTAAGAAAGCGTCGCCCTGCAGCTTTGTCAAACCAGCGCAGCAGCTTGTCTGTTGCGTTAAGACGCGCAGTCATGCTCTTTGCAAGCGGGTGGTGCCATGGCGCCCAGTGAGGGCAGCCTGCGGGCTAGTGAGCCCACAGCAAATGCTGGTCCAAATTCAATGGCCCAGATAAACTAAAAATACAGATCTGCATGTAAGCTAAACTCAATATAGATACTTTGCATCATGAAAATATCATGGCTAAAACTTCTATAAATACAAATAGCAACGCGCAACGCATTTTCACTGAAAACACTAGTGGCAATGCATTCTTGAACTGCAACTTCGTCAAGGCCCAAAAAGTGCCGCTAACTGCTTGAGGCACTGCCCCTGCTGTGGCGCGAGCAGGTGATAGGCTGGGGCAGCTGATGCAGTGCTTATAGCTGCTATTAATAATATAGCTGCTCCCGCGATACTCTATTGGCCTGGCGGGCTAAAACACTTATAAAAAGCCCAGATTGATGGGGTAGTCCACGGCGTTGGGCGAGCCGAAGTTGCGCAGGAAGGGCAATATGCCGGCCAGCTCGTTGGCTTCTACGCCAAACCAGGTAGCCAGGGTGGCGGCATATTGGTCTACCGAGCTGCTGGGCAGCAGGCGGCCCTGGCCGACGTGCCATTGGTCTTCTGCGCCGGTGCCGTTGCCGACGCTGACGGGGGCGGGCTTGCCGTAAAACGCCTTGCCTTTGACCGCGCCGCCCACGATGAAGTGGTCGCCGCCCCAGCCGTGGTCGGAGCCGTCGCCGTTGGAGGTGAGGGTGCGGCCAAAGTCGGAGGCGGTAAAGGCGGTGACGTCGCTGGCTACGCCCAGGTTGAAGGTGGTTTGGTAGAAGGCGCTCATGGCCTCGCTTACGCGCTTCATGTTGGTCACATGGCCTGCGGTCAGGTTGTCGTGCAAGTCAAAGCCGCCCAGTGATACAAAGAACACCTGCCGCTTGGTACTCAGGCTGTTGCGCGCCGCAATCAGCCGCGCCACCATCTTGAGCTGGCCCGCGAGCGTGTTGTTGCCCGGGATGCCGGCAAACGGCGCAAATTCACCCGTGTTGGCCGAGGCTGCTGCAGATGTGGGGCCGATGCCGCCGTTGATGCTGGTCTCTGCCGCGATGGAGCGCTGGGTGACGCGGTTGTATTCGTTTTCCAGCACCTCGGTGCGCGCCTGCTGCACCAGGTCGCGCATGGCGTTTTTGATGGCGGCAGAGCCATAGACGTCGTTGGTGACGCAGTCGATCTTGACCGCGCCGCTGGAGCTGACCTGGTAGGACAGGGCCTGGTCACCCGAGAGGAACACCGCGTTGCCTGTCACCGACACGCAGGTGAACAGCGAGCCCGTGGTGTTGGAAGACAGCGCCAGGTCGCCGATGTTGCCACCCCAGCCCACGGTGGAGCCCTCGGGTGAGGACGACTGCCAGATGGACTGCTGGTCGTTATGAGAGAACAGCTTGGGCGGCAGCGGATAGAGCGCGCGGTTGGAGCCCTCATACTGGGCTCGGGTCAGCGGCACGACCAAAGGCCCCACGTTCATCTGAATGGCGGCCTGGCCTGCGTTGAACAGGTTTTTCAGGCCCACCATCTCGGGGTGCAGGGCAAACTGCCTGCCATTGGCCAGCGGTGTGGTGGGCGCAAGCAGGGTATTGGTCAGCGCGGCTTGCCCCAGCGCCACACCGCCTGCCGTGCGGCCCGCGCCGCCGCCGCGGATGGTGCTGTAGAGGTCGTAGTTGGTGTTGTCGTAGGGCACCACCGTGTTCCAGTTGTCGTTGCCGCCGTAGAGAAACACGCACACCAAGGCTTTGTAGCCGGTGGCGTTGAAAGCAGCGGCTTCGCCGATGGCAGCCAAGTTGAGTGCGGTGGGCAAGGCCGCGCCGGTGAAGGCCAGTTGCGCAGTGCGGCGCAAGAAGGCGCGGCGGGTGTGGTCTTGGGGTTGAATGAAGTGCATGGTGTGGCCCTGTTTATTTTTGGATCAGATACTCAGCGCAGCCCAGCGCCATCAGCACGGCGCCGCGTACGCGGTTGAGCTTTTGGTCATTGCTGCTGCTGGCTGTCAATGGGGTGGCGTTGAGGGCGTTGACCATCAGCGTGACGGTGGCGGGCGACAGGCGCCCTGCGCACAGCACGAGGTTGATGCGCGCCACCAGGGCCGCAGCGTCGGTAGCAATGGCCAACTCCTGCGTGAAGCTGGCGGTGATGTCCTGCACATACGGCCCGGTAAACGGGTTGGGCGCGCCTGGCGGAGACGCCACAAAAATGCCCACCTGCATCACGATCTGCATGTAGTTCAAGTAGCCGCCCACCGTGCTTTCGTTGACCAGCTGAAACTCTGGCGCGGTGGCCTTGGTGGCTGCCAGGGCGGTGCCGGGCGGCACAAAGCCAGGGCGGAAAAAGTTGAACACCGAGGGCGAGCGCAGCGGGCTCTGGCCCAGCTTTTCAGACGCGCTGGAGGTCTCAAACATTTTCCAGCCGCCCGAGGCAGAGTTAAAGCCAAATGTGCGGCCCCACTGCACAAAGCGCACGATCGGCTCGCGCAGCTTGCCAAAGCCTGCGGTGGTGGGCGCTGACAGTGAGCGGGCTTCGGGGTCTAGCAAAATGGCTGACCACACGGCCTTGAGGTCGCCGCGCACGCCCTGGCCGTTGTTGGCAAACGCAGCGGCCACGCGGCCCACGTAGGCGGGGCTGGGGTTGCTGGTGACCAGGCGTTGGATCATCTGCTTGCAGAAGAAAGGCGCGGTGTTGGGATGGTTGAACAGGGTGTCCATCGCGGTGTTGAGCGCGGTGGGGCCAGCGGTGTTGGCGGGGATGGTGACACCGAGGAAGGTGGCGGCCAGGTTGGAGTGCCGGTTGGCGTTGTAGGCCATGTTGCGGCGGGCAAACTCTTTGTTGAGCAGGGTGTAGGACTCAAAGCCGCTGTCGTCTGCCTTGCGCGGGCTGAACCTGCCCACCGACTCGTCAAAGTCGTAGCCGGTGAACACGCGGGCCAGGTTAGTGACGTCGGACTGGGTGTAGACGTCGATCTTCTGGCCATTGGCATCGGTTTTTTCGGTGCCATCGGCATTGAGCTGGTACAGGCCGATGCTGAACAGCTGCATAACCTCGCGGGCATAGTTTTCGTCAGGCACACGGCCGGTGTTGGTGTCTTCTTTCTGGTTGCCCTTGGTGTTGAGGTAGTAGCCCATCGCGGGGTTGAGCGTGACGTCCTGCAGCAGCTGGCGGAAGTTGCCAAACGCGTTGCGCGCCAGCAGGTCCCACCAGGCCGCATAGGCCTGAGAGCGCCAGTCAAACTCTGCCGACTGCAGCGAGGCCACAAAAAATTCCGACAGCGCCAGCGTCATGCGCTTGCGCATTTGGTCTGCGCCGGTAAACAGCTGGTTCCAGATCATGAAGTCGGCCAGGGCCAGGTTGAAGAAGTATTGGTTTCTGTCGTTCGCGCCATAGCCGCGCTGCTCCAGCCAGTCCCAGCCGGTCTGGCCGATGGGCAGGTTGTATTGCCGCTGCAGCCAGTCGGCATAAGTGCCGCCGCGCACGCTGGCGATCTCAGTGTCTGTCGAGGAGAACTGCGCTTGCTGCAAAAAGCGCGCGGCTTGCTCGTCGGTTGCTGCAGAGATGCCGGGACTCGGAGCGGGTGCTGGCGCAGGTGAGGGAGCTGGAGCGGGTGCAGGTGCTGGAGCTGGAGCTGGAGCTGGAGCTGGAGCCGGAGCCGGAGCCGGAGCCGGAGCCGGAGCGGGTGCGGGTGCTGGCGCTGGTGAGGGAGCGGGTGCAGGTGCTGGCGCAGGCGTGGGAGCTGGGGCAGGAGCCGGTGCAGGAGCGGGGGCGGGTGCAGGCGCTGGGGCAGGCGCGGGAGCTGGGGCTGGAGCGGGTGCAGGCGCTGGGGCTGGTGCTGGTGTTGGGGCAGGTGTTGGAGCTGGAACCGGCGCGGGAGCGGGTGCCGGCATTGGCGCAGGCGGTGGGGCCACTGCCACTGGTGCGGGCGCTGCAACGGGTGTCGCGGCAGGCTGGATTGCTGCACTGGATACAGGGGCAGCTGAGGTTTCGCTGCCTCCACCTCCGCCACACGCGGCCAGTGCCGTCAGAGACAGAAAGCTCAGCCCTGCGGGAACAGCAGGGCTGCGTGTTGGCGCATTGGGTGCAGGTTGTATGGGATCAAGGCTGTCGATCGAATTTTCAACGTCTGTATCAACGACTTCGAGTTCATCCAGGGGTTTGTTGTGAAGAGATGACGACATGTTGTATCCCAATGAAATTAATCTTTGGTATTACAACAGTTAGGCCTGTGATAAAAAATACTCCGATAAAGTTCTCAGGTAACTTCGGTCGCAAGATGTGAGCGGCTGGTGCAACACGATGTCACAGGAAGTTCACACCGATGCGCGCTTGTCCAGGCTATGACCCACCGAAAGGTGGACACAGCATTCAAACCTCTGGTGTGGCAATCGTGGATGCGCGCGACTCGCGCCGTGCCACCCAAATCGTGGCCGCGCTGATGACCAGGCCGCCGACGATAGCGTGGGCGGTGGGCACATCGCTAAACAGCAGCCAGCCCATCAGCGCCGACCACACCAGGTCCAGAAACTTGAGCGACTGGGTGGACGAGATGTCTGCGTTGCGGAAAGAGCGGGTAATGCAGTAGTGCCCCGCGCTGCCCAGCGCCCCACTGAGAAAAAAGCCTGCCCACTGCCAGGGGCTGGGGGCCTGCCAGTGCAGCAGGGCCAGCGGCAGGCTCAGCAGCGTGACGGTGATCGACTGCCACAGCAAGATGGTGCCCGTGGTTTCGTAGCGCGTGAGCGCCTTGGTGACCAAAAACGACGCAGCAAACAAAGGCGCTGACGCCAGCATGACCAAATGGAACCAGCCTGAGCTGCCGCCGCTGTGGCCTGCAGCGCTGAGGCCAAACTGCGGCCCCACCACAATCATCACGCCCGCAAAGCCCAGCAGCGTGGCCACCCAGCGCTCCCAGCGCATCGGCTCGCGCAAAAACACATACGCCCCCAGCATGATGAACAGCGGCGTGGTAAAGCCAATGGCCGTCATGTTGGCCAGCGGAATCTTGGGCAGCGCGGTAAACCACAGCATCAGCCCCAAGGTATGCAGCGCGCCGCGCGCAAACTGCCCGCCAATATGCTTGGGTCGGTAATTGGCCACACCGCGCTGCAGCACCACTGGCATCAACACCGCCAAGCCGCAGGCATAGCGCAAAAACTGCGCCTGAAACGGGTCAATATGCTGCGCCAGCGCACGCATCAGCGCGTTCAGCAGGCTAAACAGCAACCCCGCGCTGGCAGCCCACAGCATGGCGCGTGTAGCAGGGCTGAGATGGGCTGTAGAGTGCCGCACCCTCTGGGCAATGCGGCTCAAGGGGCTGGCGCTGGGGGAAGACAACATGGGTAGACACAAGTATGCCCGAGAAAGACAAAAAAGCACTGCAACCCATGCGACCGTTGCTGCAGCGAAATGCGGCCGTGCCAATGAGGCTACAGGCGCGCTGCAAGCAAGCTAGGCATCCTTGAAGTGGGTGCTAAATGCCTGTTGAGCGCTGGTTCTCCACGTGCTGTTTTCTTTGCGATAAGTGGCACTGCCCAAGCGAAAGCGTTTGTCGATATCTGCGATGACGGACTGGGCGCGGGCGCGGTCATTTTGCCGGCATAAAAAAGCAACGTACTGTGCCCTGGCCTCTTCACCCGGATAGTGCAATAGCAGCGCCTCATAGCAATCGCGCGCCTCGACATGCCTGCCTGCACCCTCCAGTGCCTGCGCCAACATGAGCTTGGCGTCACCCGTGTCAAACATCGGCTCGCGCTCTACCACTTGCGTCAGTGTAGCAACGGCTTGCGGTGCATCGCGCTTGTAAAAATAGGCCGAGGCCAGGCCGTACAAGGCCGTTATATCTTCGGCATAGGGCCCGACCATGACCGATTTGTACAGCTTGATGGCTTCGTCAAATTGGCCGGTATTGATGCATTCGTCTGCCAGAGCCATTTTGTTGGCCATGCTGCCGCAGCGCTCTACCTCATCAAGTCGTGCCTTGAAGTCGGCCCCGGGGCTGAAATGCTTGATGACACGCTTGACGCGCGTGCGTGCGTCTGATGAAGGCAGCACTTCTAAAGCCAAGTAGGCTAAGGCCCCAAACACCGGAAACCCGATGATGATGAACATCCAATAGTAGGGGCGACCTGATTTCCAGACGTGGTAACAGCAAAACACGTTAATCGCTAGCTGTAGGGCGGCTGCAATGATAGGCATGGTGTTTCCTAAGTGGCTTTTTGCAATATGTTATTACAGTTACTTGCTGGTAGGGCCTATTTGCGGCGCTTCGCACGCAGAATTTTCGCTTGGGCTATGGTCTAGGGATGTAAAGACAACACTCTGCCTAACGAAGGCTTAACTCTATGAATTGTTTGCACACCATCCACCGCCGCAACGCCCTGCGTTTGCTGGCCGCCCCGCTGATGGCTGCCAGCCCTCTGGCCTTTGCCCAAAAATCCCCCAACCCCGAATCGGGCAAATACCTGCGTGTGCCGCGCAGCGCCGATGGCATTGGCAAAAAATATATGGGCCGGGAGATAGCGGGGGTGATGGGCTGGCAGGGCGCGGCCTGGCTGGAGCGGCAGGAGCGTGAGCAGGAGGAGCGCGGTAGCCTGCTGCTGCGCGAGCTGGGCCTCAAGCCCGGCATGCAGGTGGCTGACATTGGCGCGGGGACCGGCTATTACGCGCGGCGCATGGCCCCGTTGGTAGGCCCCAGTGGGCAGGTGCTGGCGGTAGAAATTCAGCCCGAGATGATCGAGATGCTAAGCGCGATGGCCAAAAAGGAAGGCATTACCAATATCAAGCCGGTGCTGAGCACGGTGGACGATGTGAAACTGCCCGAGGCCAGCATCGACCTGGCCATCATGGTGGACGTGTACCACGAGCTGGAGTTTCCGTTTGAGGTGATGGAGAGCATCGTGCGCGCGCTCAAGCCCGGAGGCAGGGTGGTGTATGTGGAATACCGCGCCGAAGACCCCAAAGTGCCCATCAAGGCACTGCATAAGATGAGCGAAGCCCAGGTGCGCAAGGAGGCGTCGCAGCACGCGCTGGCGTATGAGCGCACAGCCAACACGCTGCCCTGGCAGCATGTGGTGATCTTCAGGAAGCCCTGAAACCCTTGATTTATAAAGAAAAAAGGCCTCCAGCCCAATAGAATATCGCGGGAGCAGCTATAAAATTCATAGTAAATAATAGGCTGTGCAGCCTAGCCAACCCCTTGGCGCAAGGCTGTGTCATGCCACAATATGCGTTTTGTATGTAAAGGATGGGATATGCATTCAATGCTTCGTGGGTCTGCCGTGGTTTTGGCATGGGTGTCGCTGGCTTCGGCGAGTTTTGCGCAGTCTGAGGCGGCTACTGCCGCAGCTAAAGAGCAGGGCGCCGTGGTCACCAAAAGCGGCTTGGTGTACCGCGCTCTGACTGCGGGCAAGGGCGACAGCCCGCAGCCTGCAGACCGCGTGAAGGTGCATTACAAAGGCACCTTTCCCGATGGCAAAGAGTTTGACAGCTCCTACAAGCGCGGTGAGCCCACCGAGTTTCCGCTCAACCGCGTGATCCCTTGCTGGACCGAAGGCGTGGGCATGATGAAAGTGGGCGGCAAAGCCAAGCTGACCTGCCCCCCTGCGATCGCCTACGGTGAGCGCGGTGCAGGCGGCGTGATACCGCCCAATGCAACGCTGCATTTTGAAGTCGAGCTGCTGGGCATCAACGGCAAATAAGCCACGCGGCTCGGGGTTGCAGATGCTCTATCACATCGCTTTTTACAGGTTTGCCGCCATCACGGATGTGGATGCCGTGGTCACCCGCCTGCGCGCGCTCACAGCTGACCTGCTGGGCAGCATTTTGGTGGCGGGCGAAGGCATCAACGGCATGCTGGCGGGCAGCGCGGAGCAGCTGGATGGTTTTGAGCAGGCTCTGCAGAGCGACGCCGCGTTCCACGGCGCTTTTGCAGGCACGGTGTTCAAGCGCACCGAGTGCATCACAGTGCCTTTCAAGCGCATGAAGGTCCATGCCAAAAAAGAGATCGTGCCGCTGGGCATTGACGGGGTGGACGCTGCAGGCCGCACGGCTGACATTGAGCGCAGCAATGTCAGCCCCCAGCGCTGGCGCGAGCTGATCAAGCAGCCCGATGTGGTGCTGCTGGACAACCGCAACAGCTTTGAGTACCGCCTGGGCAAGTTTGAAGGGGCGATTGACCCCGGCGTGGTGAACTTTCGCGATTTTCCTGAATACGTCAAAGCGCATGCCGAGCAATGGAAGGCCGAGCACAAAAAAGTGGCCATGTACTGCACAGGCGGCATCCGCTGCGAAAAAAGCAGTGTCTGGATGCAGGACCTGGGGCTGGAGGTCTATCAGCTGGAAGGCGGCATCTTGAACTATTTCAAGGAAATGCCCGATGCCAGCCAGGACTGGCAAGGCGAGTGTTTTGTGTTTGACAACCGCGTGGCGCTGGACACCCATTTGCATGAGACCGACACTACCGTGGAAGACGTGTACGAGCGTGAGCCCGATGGTGCCTGGCGGCTGGCGCGCGCCAAGCAGCTGGATGCCGACTGAGCTGCCCGCGCGCGACGGTGTCAGCGCCAGTGTGATGTCGCTGCCGGTGCTGGCTGTGCAGCCGCCCAGCCTGCTGGTGTATCTGGAGCAGGCCGCGCACATTCCCCAAGGGCAAAGCTGGCGCTGGCGCATGGAACAAGCTCTGGTGCTGGACGACACAGGCAGGGCGCTCACGCCAGACGCGCCTTACCGGGCCCAGCAGCGCATTTTTTACTACCGCCATGTGCCTGATGAGCCGCACATTCCTTTTACCGAAACCATTGTTTTTCAGGACGAGCACCTGCTGGTGGCCGACAAGCCGCATTTTCTGCCCGTCACCCCGACAGGCCGCTATGTACAGGAAACCCTGCTGGTGCGGCTGAAAAAGCGCACCCAGATACAGGCGTTGGCACCCATTCACCGTATCGACCGCGACACGGCGGGCCTGGTGCTGTTCAGCACGCAGGCAGCCAGCCGCGACCCCTACAGCGCCCTGTTTCGTGACCGCAAGGTGGACAAATGCTACGAAGCGATTGCGCCCTACAACCCTGCGCTGGAGTTTCCGCGCCTGCACCGCAGCCGTATGCAAGAGAGCGCTGCTTCGTTCATGCAGATGTGCGAGGTGCCTGGCGAGCCCAACAGCGAGACCACCATCGATCTGCTGGAGCACCAGGGCGCACTGGCGCGCTACCGCCTGCGGCCACACAACGGCAAACGCCACCAGCTGCGGGTGCATATGCTGTCGCTGGGCCTGCCGATAGTGGGCGACGCGATCTACCCCGTGCTGACGCCAGAGCCCGCGCTGGATGCGCTGGACTACAGCGCACCGCTGCAGCTGTTGGCACAGTCCCTGGAATTTACCGACCCCATCACTGGGCAGCGCAGGGTGTTTCACAGCCAGCTGCACCTGACCCTGTAGGCAACACGCGCCAGGACGGCGTGACATTTGCTTGCAAGCCTTGCATTTGGCGGTGGCGCAACCCTGCCGCGCATGGCTACAGTTCGTAGTATGAAATTTTTCAAATACTGGGTGTTTGCGTCAGGCTTGGGACTGTCGATGTTTGCCCTGATAGCGGCAGGCATGGCGGCCTGTGGTGGGGGTGGCGGCACAGACACTGTGGCCGCAGCTTCCAGCACGGACAGCACAGTGGTGACCACTCCCAGCACAGGCACTTCCACTGTACCCACGACGACGGGTACAGTCAGTCTCAAAGTCACTGAGGTCGCCAAAGGCCTGAATAGCCCGTGGGGCCTGGCCTTCTTGCCTGATGGCAGCATGCTGGTGACCGAGCGTGGTGGCAGCTTGCGCCTGGTCAGCAGCCAGGGCGCAATATCTGCCGCTATCAGTGGCGTGCCCGCAGTCAACAGCGCCGGGCAGGGCGGCCTGCTGGATGTGGCCATTGATCCCAGCTTTGCCAGCAATCAGCGCATCTACCTGAGCTTTTCTGAAAACGACGCCACCAACAGTTCCATCAACAGCACGGCAGTGGCTCGCGCGCAGTTGAACACCACCAGCTTGCAGCTAAGCAATGTGCAGGTGATCTACCGGCAGCTGCCCAAGGTGGCCAGCAACGGCCACTACGGCTCGCGCCTGGTGTTTGATAAAAACGGCTATCTGTTTGTGACCCTGGGTGACAGGCAAAGCAACGACCAGCGAGGCTTTGCGCAAGACCTCAATAGGGGCAACGGCAAGGTGGCACGCATCACCACCGATGGCGCCGCCGCACCAGGCAACCCTTTTGCGGGCAATGCCGCAGCACAGCCTGAGCTGTGGAGCTATGGCCACCGCAATCCGCAAGGCGCGGCTCTGCACCCCGGCACGGGTGAGTTGTGGATCAACGAGCATGGCCCCCAGGGCGGCGATGAGCTCAATGTCGTGCGTGCAGGCAAAAACTATGGCTGGCCCATCATCTGCTGGGGCCAAGAATATGGCACTACCACGCAGGTGGGCGAGGGCACCAGCAAGGCAGGTATGGAGCAGCCTGTGAGCTACTGGCTCACGCGCGATGGCAGTGCTTATACGAGTGGCAGCAAATCGTCCATCGCACCCAGCGGCTTGATGGTTTACAACGGCGACAAATTCCCTGAATTCCAGGGCAATGTGTTCCTGGGTGCTCTGGCCGGGACTGCGCTGTGGCGCATCACGCTGGGCGGTGCAGATGGCACCACCGAGCTCGCACGCGAGCGCCTCCTGGCGCAGCGCAGCGAGCGCATCCGCGATGTGCGCCAAGGCCCTGATGGCTGGATTTACCTGCTCACCGATGGTACGGGCGACGCAGGCAAGCTGCTGCGTCTGACGCGCTAGCAAAGCCGCCCCAGCACCAAGGTAAAATACAGCCCGCGCTGCATGGTCGTGCTCCAGGATCTGCGCCGTTTCATCATCTTGAGCCATGTAGAGGACTACCATGTATAAAAACCTCGCCGCGACCTTGCTCGCAGCCTGTTTTTGCGTTTCTGCTTTTTCCCAAAACACCCCCAACACCCCAGCACCGGCCCGTAAAGAGCCTTTGAAAATCGGTTTTGTGTATGTCGCGCCGCTGGCTGAAGCTGGCTGGGTGCACCAGCATGACGAAGGCCGCAAGGCAGTGGACGCTATGCTGGGCGACAAGGTGAAAACCACCTATGTCGAGAACGTGCCCGAAGGCGCTGACGCCGAACGCGTGATCCGCGATCTGGCCCAAGCAGGCCACAAGCTGATCTTTACCCCCAGCTTTGGCTACATGGAGCCCACGCTCAAAGTGGCCAAGGATTTTCCGGATGTGCGGTTTGAGTCGATCACCGGCTACAAGACGGCGCCCAACGTGGCCGTGGCCAACGCGCGCTACTACGAAGGCCGCTACCTCGCAGGCATTGCCGCGGGCCGCATGACCAAAACCAACTTGGCAGGCTACGTGGCGGGCTTTCCCATTCCTGAAGTACTGCAGGGCATCAACGCCTTTACGCTGGGCATGCGCTCGGTCAACCCACAGGCCCAGGTCAAGGTGATCTGGCTCAATGCCTGGTTTGACCCGGCCCGCGAGCGCGAGGCAGCCATGACCTTGATGAACCAGGACGCAGATGTGCTGGCTTTTCACACCGGCTCCAATGCCGTGATGGTGGCGGCCCAGGAGCGCGGCAAAATGGCCGTGGCCTACCACTCGGATATGCGTAGTGTGGCGCCGGATGCGCAAATCCTGGCGGTCACCCACCGCTGGGGCGACTACTACACCTCCCGTGCCAAAGCAGTACTCAACAGCAGCTGGAAAAACACCAGCGTCTGGGGCGGCGTCAAGCAAGGCATGATCCGCGTGGAGGACTTTGGCCCCAAAGTCCCCCGCCCGCTCAAGCAGGAGATCCTGGACCGCCAGCGTGAGATTGCCTCTGGCCAGCTGCTGCCGTTCCAGGCACAGGGCACCGATGTGCTGGACAACGAAGGCCGCAAGGTGATAGTAGCCAACAGCGCGTTGAGCGATGAACAAATCCTCAATATGAACTTTCTGGTAGCCGGAGTGCAGGGAAAGATAGCAAAATAGAGGCATGCAAGCCTACCGAGCCTCCCTGCTGCGTTTTAACGAAGACACTACTGCCGCCTTTGACGAAGACGGCCTGTTGGTGGTAGGGGATGACGGCAAGGTAGTGGCCGCTGGCCCCTACGGCGCACTGCAAGCCCAGTATGCGCAGGTCGGTAGCCAGCACTGGCCGGGCCGCATCATTGCACCGGGCTTTGTGGACCTGCATGTGCACTATCCGCAGGTCGATGTGATTGGCTCTGCAGCAGACGGCCTGCTGCCCTGGCTGGAGCAGCACACTTTTCCGCAGGAGGCGCGCTTTTCCGACCCGGCCCATGCAGCGCAGGTGGCCAGCTTTTTTACCGCCGAGCTGCTGCGCCACGGCGTGACTACAGCGATGACCTTTGCCACCTCGCATGTGAGCTCGGTCAACGCTTTGATGGAGGCAGGGCAAGTCAGCGGCCAGCGCATCATCACAGGCAAGTGCCTGCAGGACAGGAACTGCCCCGAGGGCGTGCGCGATGCGACTGAGCAATCCCTGCTCGATACCGAAGCGCTCATCCAGCGCTGGCACGGCAAGGGGCGTCTGGGCTATGCGATCACCCCACGTTTTGCGCCTGCCTGCAGCGACGCACAGCTCAGTGGTGCCGCACTGTTGGCCGCGAAATATTCCAGCGTATGGATCCAGTCCCATGTGGCAGAAAACGACGATGAAATTGCCTGGGCCAAGCAGCTGTATCCCAGCGCACCCAGCTACCTCAGTGTGTATGACGGCTTTGGCCTGCTGCGTGAGCGCAGCGTCTATGCGCACTGCATTCACTTCAGTGATGCTGACCGTTTGCTGATGCGCCAGCGCGGCGCGGCTGCTGCAGTGTGCCCCACCAGCAACCTGTTTTTAGGCAGCGGGTATTTTGATTTTGCTGCAGCGGCACACGCTGGCATGCTGTATGGCCTGGCCAGCGACGTGGGTGGCGGCACTTCGTTCTCGCCCTTCAAGACCATGCTGGCGGCTTACTATGTGGCCCGATCATCAGCACTGACCGGCAACACTGCCAAGCAGGCCATCACACTGAGCCCACAGCAACTATGGTGGCAGCACACGGCGGGCGCGGCGCAGGCGCTGGGACTGCAGGGCGTGGTGGGTAATCTGCAGCCGGGCTGCGAGGCGGATTTTGTGGTGCTCAACCCTCAGGCCACACCGTTGCTGGCACGCCGCGTTGCGCGAGCGCAGGGTGTGGACGACTTGCTGTTTGCGATGATCGTGCTGGGCGATGAGCGGGTGATTGAACGCACGCAGGTAATGCGTGTAGCAGCTAGCTGACTTACAGCCATTTCTGTAAAAACATGGCCTGGCCGGCCTGGGGGTCGAGCTGGTAGGCGGCAAAGCCGAAAGCGGCATAGCTTTTCAATGCGGCTGCATTTCCACTGAGTACTTCCAGCGTGATCTTGCAGGCCCCGCGTGCCATGGCTTCAGCCTGGACTGCACGCATCAGCGCTTGACCCACGCCCTGGCCCCGCGCACTGTCGAGCACAGCGATGTCGTGGATGTTGATCAGGGGCTGGGCCTTGAAGGTGCTATAGCCCTCAAAGCAGTTGGCCAAGCCAACGGGGGTCGTGCCTCGCCAGGCCAGAAAACTGAAGGCAAAGGGACGCGCTGCCAGGTCGTCACATAGGCGCACCATGGTTTGGGCGGGCAGGGCTGATCCCCCGCCCATGGGGTCGCGCGCGTAGTGGTCCAGCAGCAAGGTGATAGCGCTGCGATCAGCAGCCAATTGGTAGTTGGCGCGGCGCACATGCACCGGGGCGGACGTTGGCTGCTGCAGTGTCATGGGGAAGGTTCCACCAAGGTGGCTAGCTGCGCCAGCGATTCCTGCCAACCCAGATAGCACATTTCCACGGGAATGACCTCGGGTATGCCAGATTGCGTAATGTTCAGCTCCGTTCCACAGGAGACGGGCTTGAGCAACACAGTGACCAACAGTTCACCGGGCAAATTGGGGTCGTCGAATTTGTCGGTGTACAGCAGTTTTTCAAACGGCACCAGCTCGCGGTATTCTCCGCCAAAAGAGTGCGACTGCCCGTTGGAAAAATTGGTAAACGACATCTTGAATGTGCCTCCCACCTTGGCGTCCATGTGGTGCACCGTGCAGGTAAAGCCATAGGGCGGCAACCACTTGGCCATGGCAGCGGGCTCCAAAAACGCGCGGTAGATGCGCTCGGGTGGGGCGCGCAGCACGCGGTGCAGGTGGACGGTTCCAGTGGTCATGGCTATGCTCCTTGGGGTTTAGAGCGTAATGGTACCTGCTACAGGCAACCTCATTCAAGACACCGTCACTGCGCAGCACAGCACCTTCATTGGCTGCTGGCTACGCGTAGTCGCTCACCGGGATGCACGAGCACATCAGGTTGCGGTCGCCATACACGTTGTCCAACCGACCTACAGGAGGCCAGTATTTGGCATGCTGTTTGTCGCTTAGCACGGCGGCACCTACCTCGCGGGTATAGGGGTGTGCCCACTCGCCTTTGATCAGACTGGCAGCGGTGTGGGGCGCGTGTTTGAGCGGGTTGTCTTCTTGAGGCCAGCTTCCGTCTTCGATCAAGGCAATTTCCTTGCGGATGGCAATCATCGCGTCGATAAAGCGGTCCAGCTCTTCCAGATGCTCACTCTCGGTGGGCTCCACCATCAGGGTGCCAGCCACCGGGAAGCTCAAGGTGGGGGCGTGAAAGCCATAGTCCATCAGGCGCTTGGCCACGTCTTCTGCACCCACGCCAGAGGTTTCCTTGAGCTGGCGCACATCCAGAATGCACTCGTGGGCCACATAGCCTTGCTCGCTGGCGTACAGCGTGGGGTAGTGTGGTGCCAGGCGCTTGCTGATGTAGTTGGCGCTGAGAATGGAAATCTCGGTGGCTGACTTCAAGCCCTCGGCACCCATCATGCGGCAGTACATCCAGCTGATGGGCAGCACAGCTGCGTTGCCCAGGGGCGCGGCAGACACGGCGCCTACGCCATTGACGGGCAAACCGCCGGTAGCGTGACCGGGCAAGTAGGGCACCAGATCGGCCACCACGCACACGGGGCCAACGCCGGGGCCACCACCGCCGTGGGGGATGCAGAAGGTTTTGTGCAGGTTCAGGTGCGATACATCGCCACCAAACTCGCCAGGGGCGGCTACACCGACCAGGGCATTCATGTTGGCACCGTCCACATACACGCGCCCGCCGTGGCTGTGCACCAAGGCGCAGAGCTCTTTGACGCTGGTTTCAAACACGCCGTGCGTGCTGGGGTAGGTAATCATCACGGCCGCCAGGTTGGCGCTGTGCTGTTCGCACTTGGCTTTCAGGTCGGCCATGTCTACGTTGCCCATGGCGTCGCACTGGGTGACCACCACGGTCATGCCCACCATTTGCGCGCTGGCAGGGTTGGTGCCGTGCGCACTGGACGGGATGACACAGATATTGCGGTGGGCCTCGCCCTTGGCAGCGTGGTAGGCCTTGATGACCAGCAGGCCTGCATACTCGCCCTGACTGCCCGCGTTGGGCTGCAGGCTGATACCTGCGTAGCCTGTGGCCTGGCACAGCCAGCCGCGCAATTGCTCGTCGAGCAGTGTGTAGCCTGCGCGCTGGTCTGCGGGTGCAAACGGGTGGATGGCAGCAAACTCGGGCCAGGTGACGGGAATCATCTCGCTGGTGGCGTTGAGCTTCATGGTGCAAGAGCCCAGCGGGATCATGGTGCGGTCCAACGCCAGATCTTTGTCGCTCAGGCTGCGGATATAGCGCAGCATGGCGGTCTCGGAGTGGTGGGTGTTGAAAACCGGGTGGGTAAGGAAATTGGACGTGCGGCGCAGCGCGTGGGGAATCAAAGGCTCAATGCCTTTTTCAAATTGGGCAAAAGAGGGCAGGGCCTGACCGTCTTTGGCAAAAATTTTCCACAGCAGCTGCACATCATCGCGTGTTGTGGTTTCGTCCAGAGACATGCCCAAGACGAAGTGGCCCCACTCGGGAAACTGGCGCAAGTTCACGCCCTGCGCAGCGGCTTTTGCCACCAGGCTGGCGTGCTGATCGCCGGGCTGCACTGTCACTGAGTCAAACCCGGTGGCGCTGCCCAGCTTGTAGCCCAGTTGCTCTAGGCCTTTGGCCAAAATGGCGGCATAGCTGGCCACGCGCTGTGCGATGCGCTTGAGGCCTTGCGGGCCGTGATAGACCGCGTACATGCTGGCCACCACAGCGGGCAGCACCTGCGCGGTGCAGATGTTGGAGGTGGCTTTTTCGCGGCGAATATGCTGCTCGCGGGTTTGCAAGGCGAGGCGGTAGGCAGGGTTGCCATGCGCATCCACACTCACACCCACCAATCGGCCGGGCATCGAGCGTTTGAACTCGTCCTTGCAGGCCAGGTAAGCGGCGTGCGGGCCACCATTGCACAGCGGCATGCCCAGGCGCTGGGTGGTGCCCACCACAATGTCTGCGCCCCAGTCGCCGGGAGGTGCCAGCAGGGTCAGCGCCAGCAGATCAGCAGCAGCAATAAAGGCAGCCTGGTGTGCATGAACTTGAGGCACATCGGATGTGTAGTCGTGGATGGAGCCATCGGTAGACGGGTATTGGGCCAGCACGGCAAAGTAATCGCCGCTCTGGATGTGGCTGGTCCATTCTTCGGCAGACATTGCAATGCGCACCTCAATGCCCAAAGGCTGCGCCCGGGTTTGAATGACTTCTATCGTCTGCGGATGGCAGTCGCCTGCTACCAGAAAGGTATTGCTTTTGCTTTTGACACTGCGTTTGGCCAGTGTCATCGCCTCTGCGGCGGCGGTGGCTTCGTCGAGCATCGAGGCATTGGCCATCGGCATGCCAGTCAGGTCGCACACCATGGTCTGAAAGTTGATCAGCGCTTCCATGCGGCCCTGGCTAATTTCGGCCTGGTAGGGCGTGTAGGCAGTGTACCAGGCAGGGTTTTCCAAAATGTTGCGCAAGATCACGCCGGGGGTGTGGCAGTTGTAATAGCCTTGGCCGATAAAGCTTTTGAAGACTTTGTTTTTCAAAGCAATGGCCTTCATCTCTGCCAATGCCGCAGCCTCCGTCACAGGCGCTGGCAACACCATGCCCGCGCTGCGCGCAATGCTGCGCGGTACGATGGCTTCAATCAGCGCGCGACGCGATGCAGCACCGATCACGCTGAGCATGTGAGCCTCAGCCTCATCGTCAATGCCGATATGCCGCGCGATGAACTCGCTGGCGTTTTCAAGATCGTTCAGGGGAGGGGCGGATTGCATCAACATAATTTGCTGCTCGTAAGGGTGAAAATAAAAGTCAGGACGCGAAGTGCGCGAAGATTACGCGAAGGACGCGAAAGTAAAACCAAAAAATTTATAACAATCAATATTCATGCTGCTTAATTACTTTTGGTATTTTTTAATATCCTTTCGCGACCTTCGCGCAACCTTCGCGTCCGGTATTAAAAAATCTCTAAGCATTCTTTTCGAAAGCGCTATAGCTGGTCTCGTCCATCAGCGCAGCGACCTGCGATACGTCTGACAGCTTGACCTTGAAGAACCAGCCTGCGCCCAGCGGGTCGGAGTTGGCCAGTGAGGGGTCTGCGCGCAAAGCTTCGTTGACTTCAGTGACGGTGCCGCTCACCGGCATGTACACGTCTGCTGCCGCCTTGACAGACTCCACCACGCCGGCAGTGTCCTTTTGTGCATAGGTTTTACCCACTTCAGGCAAGTCCACAAACACCACATCGCCCAGCGCGTCCTGCGCATGGTGTGTGATGCCCACGGTAGCGCTGTCGCCGGCAATGTCCAGCCATTCGTGGTCTTCGGTGTATTTTTTGCTCATGTTGCGTTGCTCCTATTTAAATGGGGTCAGATGATATTTATCGGAAAGTGAAATGTTTACGCCGCAGGGCCACGGTAGTAGCGGTTGGGCACAAAAGGCATGCTGCTGACCACAATGGGTACAGGTTTGCCGCGCACCACGGCGTGCAGCAGTGTGCCGTTGGCCGACAGCTCCGCTGGCACATAGCCCATGGCAATGGGTACATTGACGGTGGGGCCCAGCAGGCCGCTGGTGACTTTGCCTACCGGTTTGCCGTCGGGCGAACCATTGGGAAGGAACAGCTCTACGCCCTCGCGCACAGGCACGCGCTCTTGGGCGATGAGGCCGACGCGTTTTCTGGCAGGTTTCTGGGCTACAACCCCAGCATTGTCTGCACTAGCAGCAATGATTTTTGCGGCGCCCGGGAATCCCCCAGCGCGTGCGCCACCACCGCGGCGCACTTTCTGGATGGCCCAGGCCAGCGATGCCTCCAGCGGGTCGGTGCTGGTGTCAATGTCCTGCCCGTAAAGGCACAGGCCGGCTTCCAGGCGCAGCGAGTTGCGTGCGCCCAGACCAATCGGCTTGACCTCGGGCTGTGCGAGCAGGGCGCGGGCCAGTGCATCGGTGTGCGCCTGGGGGACCGAGATTTCAAAACCGTCCTCGCCGGTGTAGCCGCTGCGTGTGATGAACAAGGCAGCGCCATTCCAGCTGAATGCAGCGCCCGTCATGAACACCAGCTTGTCTACCCCGGGCACCACGCGCTGCAGTGCGTTGACAGCCTGCGGGCCTTGCAGCGCGAGCAGGCCCTGTGTGGGCAGGGTGATGATTTCGCAGCGCTGGCCAATCTTGGCCTGCATGTGCTCAATGTCGCCTGCTTTGCAGGCACCGTTGACGATGACAAAAATTTCATCGCCGCCTTTGTTGACAAACATCAGGTCATCGATGATGGTGCCTTCGTCGGTGGTGAGCAGGCCATAGCGCTGCTTTCCTACGCCAAGATCCATCACATCCACGGGCATGAGCGATTCAAAAGCAGCAGCGGCATCCTTGCCGCGCAAAACCAGCTGCCCCATGTGCGATACGTCAAACAGGCCCGCAGCTGTGCGGGTGTGTGCATGCTCGGCCATCAAACCCATGGGGTACTGCACGGGCATGGAATAGCCAGCGAACGGCACCATTTTGGCACCCAGCTCAATGTGCAGGGCGTTCAGTGGGGTAGTGAGCAAAGGGGTAGCTGAAGACATATCGGACATATAAGGCGGGGCTCCAAAACCATCGCAGGCCACCATAGGCCATGCGATAAGGGAACCCTGTTGTCCGCTTTACCTGAGAGATTCACGCTGGCGATGCAGCGCTTGCCCCTTCGGTGGGCTTCTGGGTGCAGAAGCCTCTCTCCAACAGAATCGTCGTTGCCTGTCCTTTTGCCTGAGCGTTTGCAAACACCTGTGTGTTCACTGCGCCTTCGGCGGTTGCGTAGCTAAATCTACAATACAACTCTCTCCAAGCAAAACGATTGTACCAAGCTTGTCGCCGCTTTGATCCCACCATCCGAGATAAACCCCATGCCCCAATTTGCAGCCAATCTGTCTTTTCTCTACCCTGAATTGCCGTTTTTGGACCGTTTTGAAGCCGCGGCTAAGGACGGCTTCAAGGCAGTGGAATACATGTTTCCTTACGCATTTGAAGCAAGGGAGATTGCTGCGCGGCTCAAGGCCAACGGTTTGCAGCAGGTGCTGTTCAGTTTGCCACCGGGGGGCACCGACGCCGCCTCCAGCGAGGCGGCCTGGGCGGCTGGCATGCGTGGGCTGGCCTGTCTGCCCGGGCGTGAGTCAGAGCTTCTGGCGGGTGCGCAGCTGGCACTGCGCTATGCCGATGTTTTGCAATGCCCACGCCTGCATATGATGGCCGGGCTGTTGCCCGAAGGCCAGACCCGTGCCGGGCTGGGTGACACCTATGTGGGCCACGCCCGCGCTGTCGGTAGGCTGGCAGCCCAGCAGGAAGTGGACGTGCTGATTGAGCCCATCAATAACCGCGACATGCCAGGCTTTTTTCTGAACCGTCAGGACCATGCACACGATCTGCTGGCACAGGTGCAACTACCCAACGTGAAAGTGCAGATGGACTTGTACCACTGCCAGATTGTGGAGGGCGATGTGGCCATGAAAATACGCCAATACCTGCCCACAGGCAAGGTGGGACATTTTCAGATTGCCGGGGTGCCACAGCGCCATGAACCGGATGTGGGCGAGATCAATTACCCTTATTTGTTCGACCTGATCGACAGCCTGGGCTATAGCGGCTGGATTGGCTGTGAATACCGGCCACAGCGGGGCGCACAAACGGCGGGCACCACACAGGGCCTGGGCTGGCTCAAACCCTATCTGCCCGGTCAGTAGAGCAAGCCTTAGTTCGACAGCGTCACACGCAGCCAGCTGCCGTCAGCCAGCAGCACGCAGCCACCGCCGGGAATCGGCGTGATGCGCTGCGCGCGTGCGCTCAGGGGCTTCACATCGGCCAGCTCTTTCCAGCGGCCTGGTGCTTCCCAGCGCAGCGCGTGCAGGGCTTTGAGACCCATATCGGGCACGATGACGGTGGGGCGCAGGCCTGGCAACTCGACGATGGCAGAGAGATCCTGTTCAGGGTCGCCCATGCGGTGGTTGGAGGTATCCATAGCGCGCGCAAATGGCTCCAACTTGGGTGGGCGGTAGTGGTAGAGCGTGAGGATGCCACCAATGTGTGGCGTGATCACGGTGGCCACGTCCAGCTTGCCATCACCGTCAAAATCAGCCACGCCCACGGGGTTAAGCCAGCGGAAGGTAGAGCCTGCATAGGGGCTGCGTGCCAGTTCGACCAGGGCGTTGTTCTTGATGCCAAACACCACGGTGGCTGAGCCGCGCGCTGCATCGCTCTCGACCACGATGATTTCATCCTTGCCATCCTGGTCAATGTCCACCAGGCGCACCGTAAGGTCCTCAAACACTTTGTGCACAGGCAGGGTGTAGACCAGCTCGCGCTGAGCGCGTGTGCCATCGCCACCAGGCAGCACGTGCAAGCTGGCAGCATGGGTGACTGAGCCCAGTGCCTTGTGGGGATAGCGGTTGGTGGGCGTGCCCAGCCAAGCCCAGGCAATGTCTTTGCTGCCGCGCACGGCTTGGCTTTTGTCCAGGCGCTGGGCTGCGGCGGCAGGTGGCGCGGGAGGTGCAACGCTGGCCATGCCGCAATGGGGAGCAGCGCTGTCAATCATCAAGCCCATGGCTGCAGCAAAAGGGGCCGTGCACTGCAAGGCGCAGAAAAACAAGAGGGAAATATATTGACGCATAACTGGGTGTGTCGCGGTGCATCGCTGTTTTCTTACGCTTTGAATATATCCTGCCGTGTGCCAGCACAGGAGCGGCAAACGCGTCACAATCAGGCCTCGTTTTCAACCCATGAAGGACTAGGCCATGATCAAGTTTTACTACCACCCCTCACCCAACCCTGCCAAAGTAGCCCTGTTCCTCGAGGAAACCGGCACGCCTTATGACATGGTGCCCGTGGACACCCGCAAGGGTGAGCAGCATGGTGATGCGTTCAAGGCCATCAACCCCAATGCCAAAACCCCTGCCATGACCGATGGCGATGCGACGATTTTTGACAGCAACGCCATGCTGCTGTATCTGGCTGAAAAGACTGGCAAATTCCTGCCTGCCAACACCCCTGCTGCGCGCGGCCAGATGTATTCATGGCTGATGTTTGTTGCCAGCGGTATTGGCCCGTACTCAGGCCAGGCAGTGCACTTCAAGCATTTTGCGCCTGAGCCCAAAGAATATGCCGTCAACCGCTATGACTTCGAAGCCTGGCGCCATTGGGGCATCATCAACGACCAGTTGGCCAAGCACAAATACATGCTGGGCGACAGCTACACCCTGGTTGACATGGCGGTGTGGGGCTGGGCACGCGCGGTGCCTTTTGTGCTGGGTGCCGATGCATGGGACAAACTGCCGCACGTCAAGCGTTTGCTCGATGAGATCAACGCCCGTCCGGCCGCACAGCGCGCCGAGGCACTGAAAACCCAGCACGCCTTCAAGACCGACATGGACGAGGCAGCACGGGCAGCCATGTTTCCGCAAAACGCACGACTGGCCAAGTAAGGCAGCAGCACCCGGCCTGAACCCGGGTGCTGGCGCATGAGGCCTTAGTTCACCCCAATCAGCTCTGCCAATGCAGCGGTTTCCATCGCTCCGTTGCGGGTGACAACCTGGCCGGTGCGCGCGTTTTTGGCCAGCAGGTAGGGCACGGAGTCAGAGCCCAGGCTGGTGAACAGCTGGGTGTTTTGCTTGATAGCCTGTTCGATCTCTGCCGGTGCACTGGCCGAGGCTGACATGCCCCCGGCTCCCGCCAGAATGGATTTTTCGTGCAGGGTCATAGCTTCCACGGGATTGGCAGCGGTCAGCAAGGCGGCGCCCTGGGTGCTGCTCTTGGGGTTCATGATGGCGACAGGAATCCACACAAATTTGGCTTTGTTGTGCAGAGGTAATGAGGCTTCCCAGAGCTTGCCGCAGTGGGGACATTGCGGGTCAAACAGCACATAGACCGTGTGGTTGCTCATCATGGAGCCAGCGGTAAAGCCTTTGCCCTGGGCCGCAACAGCCTCGTAGGGCTGGGCAGGCTTGGTCACTGCGGCCTCGGGCTTGGCAGGTGTGTCTTGCTTGGAGCAGCCCGCAGCACTCACCGCCATCAGCGCAGCGACTGACAATGCCTTAAACAAGGGAAAAGAAAAAAGGGCCAGAAAAGAAGATTTCATAGCCCTTATTGTGACACCAGCCTGCGCGCCCTGCACGCGCGCGCATGATGCAGGTATGGTTTTTACGCTGCGCGTGCCTTGCGCTTGGCAGCGCGGCGAGCGACGTTGAGCACGTTGTTGCCTTTGATTTTGCGGGCCAAAACGGCAGACTTCTGCTCGATGGTGGAGGCCAGGGTGCTCAGGGCCACAGCGCCTGGCAGGGTGGCCTGGGCCACGGTGTCGATGGCGTGGATGCCGGTTTTGGCTTGCAGCAGCTCGGCGCCATTGGCAGCGCGCTCTACACCGGTGTTGGCCAGCTTGACCATCTGGGCTACCACTTCGTTGGCGCTGTCGGTTGCAACCGACAGACCACGGGTGTAGTAGCCGCCAACGATGGCCTTGGCCGCCGTTGCGTTCTTGGCGGTTTCAGCGGAGAGCTGCGCGCGCGATTGTGCAAAAGCGTGGTCCCAGCGTTGCTCCACCAGGCCAGCTACACGCTCGCCGCCAGCGCGGTAGGCGTTGATTACGTTTTTGACTGTGTTGCCGTAGGAGATGATGACATCGTTGGCGACGTGGGACAGTTGTTGAGCGCTCATGGTGGTTCCTTTGAAAGTTTGTTGCAAGATGGTGCTATTGTGCAAACTTTACCTAGTGAACGCGACCTAGCTGGCTAGAGAGCTGACTCCAGAGCGTTTTATAAGAGAAATCGGCCTGCAGGCCAATAGAATATCGCGGGAGCAGCTATGATATAAATAGCGCCGGATCCACCATAGTGCGGTTGAGCATGACGCCCCAGTGCAAATGGGGGCCTGTGACGCGGCCTGTGGCGCCTATGGCGCCCAGGGGTTCACCGGTTTTGACCCGATCGCCCACCTTCACATCGGTACGGCTGAGATGGCAATACATGGTCAGCAGCCCGCCGCCATGGTCAAGCCAGATGGTGTTGCCATTGAAAAAATAGTCGCCCACGTCAATCACCTGTCCTGGCATGGGGGCCACGATGGGTGTGCCGGTGGGTGCGGCAATGTCCATGCCGCTGTGCGGATTGCGCGACTGCCCGTTGAAGACGCGCCGCAGGCCAAATGAGCTGGACTGCCGCCCCTGCGTGGGTACCTGCATCAGCAACTGCGCGCCTTGCGAAAAAGCGTCCGGGATCGGCTCGCTGAAGGTGGCCATGACGCCTGCCTGGTGATCACGCTCGCGCTCGTAACGCGCCTGGTTTTCGGGCGACAGGTCTACCGTGCCGGGGGCCACAGTCAGGCGCTGCTCGACATATTTTTTGTCTGCCACCGTGTAGCTCAGCTGCCGCTTCTGGCCATCGGGCTCTTTGACCGTCACACTGGCCTTGCCGGGCGCGGCAGCCAGCGGGATGCCGACTACTGCGGTCCATTGCTGGGGGGCGCCAATGACCAGCACAGGCACCTGGGCTGTGCCACCGCTCGCCTGTACGGTCACCACCGGCCGCTCAGGGGCAGCACCCAAGGGCAGGCGGGCCACGCCGCCCGGTACCAGCAAAGCCTGGGGCCATACGGTGGCACTGGCAGATGCTTTGGGCGCACGCCCTGCCTGGGTAGCTAGCGCCGCTGCAGGCCAGACTAACGATGCACTGACTGCCCACAAAGTACTGCGCCGTGTCGTCATGGGGTGTCCTGCGAAGTGATGGAAGAAATCATCGATGCGCCTAGCTGGAAGCGATGCCTTTGTAGAGCATGTAGGCTGCCAGTACATACAGCACACAGGCAAAGATGCGCTTGAGACGTTTGACATCCAGCGCATGCGCTATCCGTGCGCCCACTGGCGCCATGAACACGCTGGCCAGGGCAATCACAACCAGAGCGGGCAGCCAGATGTAGCCAAACGAGCCCTCGGGCAAACCTTGAATGCTCCATCCGCTGGCTATATAGCCCAAGGCGTTGGCCACAGCAATCGGAAAGCCCAGTGCAGCCGATGTGGCCACCGCGTTATGGATGGGCACATTGCACCAGGCCATGAAGGGCACGCTGATGAAGCCACCGCCTGCGCCCACCAGGCCAGAGAGAAAACCAATCACGCCGCCAGCGGCCACCTTGCCACCGGCCTCGGGCATCTGGCGTGTAGCAGCGGGCTTTTTGTCCAGAAACATCTGCGTGGCTGAAAACCCCACGAACAGACCAAAGAAAATCGCCAACCACGAGCCTTTGAGCAGCGCAAACACGCCCAGGCTGGCAATCAGCGAGCCCATCACGATGCCGGGTGCCAGGCCCTTGACTATGTTCCAGCGCACCGCGCCGCGCTGGTGGTGCGCGCGCACGCTGGAGATGCTGGTGAAGATGATGGTCGCCATCGAGGTGGCAATGGCCATTTTGATGGCCAGATCGGGAGGCGCTCCGCGCGCTGACATGATGAGGGTGATGAACGGCACCATGATCATGCCGCCGCCGATGCCCAGCAGCCCCGCCAGAAAACCTGTACCGATACCAAGCGTGATGAGTTCTGCAATCAGAAGAGGTTCTAGCGTCATGTCTGAAACTTGTTGTTATGTCAAAAAGGTGTCTGCGGCTTGGTGGCCCAGGCCGGCATCCTGAACCGGGGTTCAGGTGGGCGAGGTCAGCTTGGCATTGGGTTCATCTGACGCGAGACGATCACGCTTGCCTAGCGATTTCCTCTCCCGTGCTCTATGAGCATTGGTACAAGGAATATAAAGCCCAGGCGACGGCCGCAGACAAAATAGATTCTACGCGCTATCAAGCGAAAAAGGCAGTAGCGCGTGCAGTTAAAGTAACTGTCCGTCGCTGCCCAGCGCCTGGTCCAGGCGCGCAATCAAAGCGGCCAGACGCGCATCATCCGCAGGGCTGGAGCCGCTGCCCGATGCTTCGCTGATTTTGATGGGCGCAGCTACGGAAGGCGCGGGCTGGCGGTCTGTTTCAAACGCCAGGTTCAGGGCTGCCAGCACGGCGATGCGGTCACGCGCCTTGACCTTGCCTGCATCGCGGATTTTGCACATGGCCGTGTCCACTTTTTCGACAGCGGTAAGCAACTGCTGCTCGCCGCCCTCGGGTGCACCCAGCAAATAGCTTTGGCCCATGATCTGGACTTCGAGTTGTTTCATGGTCATGGCGGTTTAACTTGACGCGGCTTCGCTGTGGCCCGACTCGGGCAGGCGCTCGAGCAGCGCGTCCACACGAGAGCGCGCTGCTGAGAGGCGCGACTTGAGCGAGTCGCGCTCATGGCTTAAGGCCTGCACTTCAGCAGCCAGCAGGGCATTGGTGCGGCTGAGCTCTTCATAGCGCACCAGCAGACGCTCAACGCGTTCGGTGATTTGCTCGATGTGGGAAGAGTCGGCCATGGGGTGTGATGTCTTAAGTAATTGATTCTAGGAGAACTTTTCGCGATTATGCAATAGGGCAGGCCACAGTTGTCAGTATTTATGCAGGACCTTGGTCTAAAATGTGCAATTGTTGGTGCTCGCAGCGTGGCTCACACGCTGCAGTTCAACGGGAAGCTGGAGGGTAAGTCTCACATGATGAACCTAACCAGCGCTGCCCCCGCAACGGTAAGTGGACGGTTGGTTGCCAGGTTTTACACCCGACACCAGCCCGCTCGCAACGCAAACCACTGAAGTCGACAGACTTTGGGAAGGTGATTGCAGAGTCGTTCCATCAGCCCGGATACCGGCCAACACGGCGGCCGTGCGCCTGGCAACAAGCGCACAGCCAATTCGCCCACACCAGCGGGGAGGCTGGTACCGGGCTTTGTGTTCGTGTTACTTAAATTTATGAAAAATCTCTCGACGACCTCGCGTCTCTCGGTGCTCGCGTGCGCCTGCCTGTCTGTGTGTGCAGTGCACGCGCAAAACACCCCTCAACCCACCCCACAGCTCAAGGAAGTGGTCATCACGTCCAGTCGCAACAGCCAGTTGTTAACTGAGGCGCTGCCCCACACCACAGTGCTCAATGCAGCGGACATTGAACGCCACCAGTCCAGCGACTTGGCCAGCCTGCTGCAAAAGGAGGCGGGTATTCAAATCACCCAAAACGGCGGACGCGGTAGTGCCTCCAGTGTATTTGTGCGGGGCGCGGCCTCGCTGCAGGTGCTGGTATTACTCGACGGTGTGCCTTTGGGCAAGCAGGACGCCAGCGGCGCGGTAAGCCTGGAGCATCTGGCGCTGGACCAAGTGGAGCGCATTGAGGTGGTGCGGGGCAATGTATCGGCCATCTACGGCAGCGGTGCCATTGGCGGCGTGATCCAGATTTTTACCAAGCAAGGCGGCGGTGCGCCGCGCGCAAACCTGACAGCAGAACTTGGTTCACGCGGCAGCCGCAAGCTCAGTGCTGGCGTGCAGGCAGGATTTGGTGTTGACAAGGCCACCAAGCTGTCGGTGGGCGTGTCACGCCAAAGCACGGACGGCTTTAGCTCCATCAACCCCGAGCAGCAAAGTGCAGCCAACCCCGACAGTGATGGCTACCGCAACCAAAACTGGTCGATGGCGCTGTCACACACGCTGGCCAAAGGCCACACTCTGGGGCTGCGCAGCTCGCATTACGACGGCAAGTTTGACTTTGATAGCAATTTCGACACACCTGCCGACACGCATACAGGCCGCACACGCGTCGACGCCAGTACGCTGTTCACGGAAAACCGAATAACCAGCGAATGGCTGAGCAAGTTCAGTATTTCCCAGAGCCGGGACCGCAACAGCAACAACTACAACACGGCATTTGCCTACAGCGATGCCTATGTCACCAGGAACAGGATTGTGAACTGGACCAATTCGGTAAGCGTCGCCAAAGACTTGCTGCTCACAGCGGGCCTGGAGCAGCAGCGTCAAAGCGTGGATGTGGACGACGGCTTTGGTGGCTTGTATGGCAGGGCACGCAGGGTCAATGCCCTGTTTGCAGGCCTGCAAGGCAGTGCGGGCAGCCACTCGCTGCAAGCCAATGTGCGCCGCGACAATGTGCCCGATGTGGGCAACGAAACCACCGGCTATCTGGGCTATGGCTATGCCATCACGCCGCAGGTCAAGCTGCTGGCCAGTACATCCACTGCGTTCAATATCGCTCCATTGGGCTATCTGTACGCACCGTTCTTCGGTAACCCGCAACTCAAGCCTGAAAAAGCCCGCTCTGCCGAGCTTGGTGCCCAGTGGTCGCAGGACAGCAATGTGCTGCGCGCTACCTGGTTTCGCACGCGCAGCCAGGGGCAGTTTGAATACGACTTCACCAGCGCCACTTTCCAGAACATCGCCCGTAGCAAAAACACTGGTATCGAGCTAAGCTATAGCGGCCAGATGGGGCGTACCGAGCTGCGCGCCAGCCTGACGGCGCAAAAACCGGTGGATGAAACCACGGGCGAAACCCTCAACCGCCGTGCAAAGTCGCTGGCATCTTTGTCAGTCAGTCAGCCCATAGGCCCATGGCGTTTGGGTGCAGACCTGAGCTACAGCGGTGCGCGGCGCGATGGTACGAAGGATTTGGATTCCTACACTTTGCTCAATGCGTCGCTACGTTACGCACTGTCCAGCGATGTCACCGTGCTCGCGCGGGTAGAGAACGTGACCAATACCAGCTACCAGACTGTTTACAGCTACCGTCAGGCCCCGCGTGGCGTGTTTGTAGGTGTGAACTGGCAACCTAAGCTGTGATATTTACATAATCAGGCACTGATACCATGCGTGAACTCATCCTCGGCGGGCAAAAAAGCGGCAAGTCGCGCCGTGCTGAGGAGGCTGCGCGCCAGTGGCTGGCGGCGTCGCCTGCGCACCAAGCGGTGTTGATCGCTACCGCGCAGCCCCTGGACGAGGAGATGCGCCAGCGCATTGCACGCCATCAGGCGCAGCGTGCGCTGCATCTGCCGCAGCTGCGCGTGGTGCACGAGCCTCTGGCACTGGCCGAGGCGATAGCACAGCACAGCCGCCCGGACACTTTGGTGGTGGTGGACTGCCTCACGCTGTGGCTCACCAACTGCCTGATGCCTGTTTCAGGCGGTATCTATAAAGAAAATCAGGCTCCAGACCAATGGAATATCGCGGGAGCAGCTACATTTTTAGGAGCAATTGAGTCGTCTCCAGGCCCTGTGGTGATGGTGAGCAACGAGATTGGGCAGGGTGTGATTCCGTTGGGCCGCGAGGTGCGGGAGTTTGTCGATGCGCTGGGCAGGTTGCACCAGGACGTGGCCCAGCGCTGCGAGCGCGTGACCCTGATGGTGGCAGGCTGTCCGTTGACTGTGAAAGGCACGCCATGATGCACAAATACCTGGTGTGGCTGTGTTGCTCTCTGGGCTTGATGACTGGCCTGAGCCATGCGCAGACCGCAGCGCAAGCGCTGCCTGTAGCCCCTGTACAAGTCAAAGACCAGCGCGGCGTCACCGTCAGCTTTGCGCAGCCGCCGCAGCGCATTGTCAGCGTGCTGCCTTCGCTGACCGAGTCTGTCTGCGCGCTGGGAGCATGCCAGCGCCTGGTGGGGGTGGACCGGTATTCCAACTGGCCAGCGCAGGTGCAGCAGCTGCCTCAGGTGGGCGGCGGTCTGGATTTGAACATTGAGGCAATCGTGGCGCTCAAGCCGGACGTCGTGCTGGCAGCCATGTCCTCGCGCGCAGGCGAGCGTCTGCAGGCCCTGGGCCTGAAGGTGCTGATGTTCGAGCCGCAAAGCCATGCCGATGTGCAGCGCACGCTGCAGTCGCTGGACCAGATGCTGGGCACACGCAGCGCGGACAAGGTGTGGAGCCAGATCGAGGCGGGCATCCAGGCGGCAGCGCAGCTGGTGCCTGTGCGGGCCAAGCCAACTACCGTGTATTTTGAAGTCGACCGCACGCCCTATGCCGCAGGCGAAACCTCGTTCATCGGCGAGACGCTCAAGCGCCTGGGCGTGGTCAACATCGTGCCGGCAACGCTGGGGGCGTTTCCCAAGCTCAACCCGGAGTTTGTGGTACGTGCCCAGCCTGATGTGATCTTGCTCAGTGAACGCCATGCCAAGGAGCTGGCGCAGCGCCCCGGCTGGGCTAGCCTGCAGGCGATACGCAAACAGCGCATCTGTGAGCTCACTGCCGCCCAAGGGGACATCGTGGTGCGCTCTGGCCCGCGCATGGCAGAGGCAGCGCGCATTCTGGCGCAGTGCATCGCGCGCGAGATGGCGAAGTAAGCCCATGGACCGCCTGCACTCGCCTGCTGCATCACACGCCCTGTGGATGGCGCTGGCCCTGCTGCTGGCCAGTGCCGTACTGGTCTTGCTGGGCGTGAGCGTGGGCAGCACGGGCCTGGCGATTGGCAAGGAAGGGCTGCTGGGCTGGACGCGGGATGCCACTCTGGTGCAGATCGTGTGGGACATCCGCCTGCCGCGCAGCCTGGGCGCATGGCTGGCCGGGGCCTTGCTGGGCCTGGGCGGCGCGGTGGCGCAGGGCCTGTTTCGCAATCCGCTGGCCGACCCGTATCTGCTGGGCAGTGCTTCGGGGGCCTCGCTAGGCGTAGCCACCGTGCTCGCACTGCTGGGCGCTACGCCGTTTGCTGCCAGCACGGGCGGGCAGTGGCTGCTAAGCCTGGGCCTGACGGGGGCTGCGTTTGCAGGCGCGGTGGCGGCGGTGTTGCTGACCCTGGCGCTGGCGCGGGGCGTGCAGCACACTTTGCGTCTGCTGCTGGCAGGGGTGGTGGTGAGCGTGGTGCTGGGCGCGTTGAGTTCTCTGGTGCTGATGCTGGCTCCGCAGGTGCTGCAGGCGATGCAGGCCTTCTTGCTGGGCAGCACCAGCTTTGTCGGCTGGCCCGCCTGCCTGCTGATGGCGGGGGTGGCCGTGCTGTGCCTCACAGCGGCTTCGCTGACCGCGCGGGCGCTGGATGCCATGGCTTTGGGTGAGGCCACGGCGCGCAGCCTGGGCCTGCCACTGGGCCAGCTGCGCCTGGGCTTGGTGGCGGTGATGGCGCTGGCCACAGGCGCGGCCGTGGCGCATACTGGCCTGATTGCTTTTGTTGGCTTGGCTGCGCCGCATATGGTGCGTTCGCTGCTGCGCACGACGCACCGGGCGCTGCTGCTGCTGAGCAGCCTGACAGGGGCTGTGCTGTTGCTGGCAGCGGATGTGCTGGCGCGTGCGCTGTTGGCCCCGCAGGAGCTGCCCGTGGGCGTGCTGACTGCTGTGCTGGGCGGCGGCTACCTGCTGTGGCTGATGCACCGCGAGCAGGCCGTGGCAGCCCACACGACAACGAGCAAGGCACCATGAGCATGCCGCGCTACGCCCTGCAAACCCAGCACCTGAGCGCCCAGCTGGGCCAGCGCACCGTGCTGCAGGGGCTGAACATCGAGATTGCCGCGGGGCAGTGGACCGCGGTGGTCGGCCCCAACGGCGCAGGCAAATCCACCTTGCTCAAATGCCTGGCGGGTCTGTTGCCCTACCAAGGGGTGGTGCAGCTGCTGGGTCAGGATATGGCGATCCTGCCTGCGCGTCAGCGCGCCCAGCAGTTGGCCTGGATGGGGCAGCACGAAGCGGGGGCGGATGACCTGAGTGCCTACGACGTAGCGATGCTGGGCCGCCTACCTTACCAGGGCTGGCTGGCCGCACCCAGCACCGCAGACCACGCCGCCGTGCAACAGGCGCTGCGCACCACACAGGCCTGGGACTGGCGCGAACGGGCACTGGGGCAGCTGTCGGCAGGCGAGCGACAGCGGGTGCTGCTGGCCCGCGCGCTGGCCACTCAAGCACAGGTGCTGCTGATGGACGAACCTCTGGCCAATCTTGACCCACCGCACCAGTCAGACTGGCTGCACACCACCCGGGAGCTGGTTGCACAAGGCTGCACGGTGGTCAGCGTGTTGCACGAAGTGTCCATGGCGCTGCAGGCGGACCGCGTGCTGGTCATGCAGGAGGGACGTGTGCTGCACCACGCCAGCGCCGCCGATGCGGCCAGCCATCGCGCACTGGAAGCGGTGTTTGACCAGTGCATTGCCGTGCAGGCGGTGGGCAGAGCGTTCATCGCCATGCCTGCAGGGCAGAAAGTATGATGTTTTAGGGCTGCAGCCCAATAGAATACAGCGGGAGCAGCTATAAAATGAATAGCGACTAGGATCTTAAGGCTTGACGATGGCCTTGATCTCGGCACCCAGGTCGATTACCGACATGGCGTAGTAGCTGCTCCAGTTGTAGCGGGTGATGGCATAGAAATTTTCTGTGCCTGCCACATACTGGGGCGCGCCATCGCTGCCGTTGAGCAGCTCGATCAAGGCCAACGGGCCGGGGTGGGACAGCGCATCGCCGCGCAGCACAGCGCCCAGCGCGGTAAAACGCTCGACCGTGAACGAAGGCAGGATGTCCGGGCCCATCAGCGTGTCCTTGTCCAGGCGGGTATTGTCAAAGGCTACCGGGTAGTGCGTGGGCAAGCCGGGCTTCCAGTTGAAGGCCTTGAAATAATTGGCCACAGAGCCAATGGCGTCGGCCTGGCTGTTGAACAGGTCTACCTTGCCGTCGCCGTCAAAATCAATCGCATACTTGACCCAGCTGCTGGGCATGAACTGGCCCAGGCCCATGGCCCCGGCATAGCTGCCGCGCAGGCTCAGCGGGTCAATATTGGTGCGGTTGGCCAGCGACAGCACCTGCTCTAGCTCGTCCCTGAAAAACTGGGTTCGGTCGCGTTTGTCGGTTTTGGGGAAGTCAAAAGCCAGCGTGGCTAGCGCGTCCATCACACGGAAGGTGCCCATGTCGCGGCCATAGATGGTTTCCACGCCAATGATGCCAACAATGATCTCGGCGGGCACGCCAAACTCCTGCTCGGCACGCTCCAGCGTGTCTGCGTTGGCGCGCCAAAAGCGCACACCCGCCTGGATGCGCACCGGGTCAATGAAGCGGCTGCGGTAGACGCGCCAGTTTTTCACAAAGGTGCCGCTGGCTGGGCGCATCAGGCGCTGCACGGTGGGGATGAAGTTGGACTGGCCAATGGCCTGGCGCACCCATTCGCGGTCCAGATTGCGCCGCTCGGCTATGTCGTCAGCAAAGCGCATGGCCTCTTCGCGGCTGCTGTAGGCCTCGCCTGTGGCCAGTGCGGTTTTTTTGCTGGTTTTTTGGGCAAGTGCAGTGGACTGCATAGTGCAGGCAGCAACAAGCAAAAGTATCAGGGTGCGAAAGACAGACAACATGCGGGCAGATAGGAGATGACAGATGGCAAATTAGGTGGATTCACGTTGAATCCTGACGGCCTACAGTTTACACGCGAGGTGTTACAGGCAATGCAGGCAGCTTGGCAAACTGGCTGCGCAAAGCGGCCAGGCTGTGGGGCTGTGCGCTGTGTGGCGCATAGCGCAGGGCCTCCAGCTTCAGCAGCCAGGCGTGTAGCGATTGGGCTGCGCTGCCCCAGCGCGACAGCGCCAGATGGGCCAGCTCGCGCGGTGGCGTGCCATCGTGGCTGGGCAGGCCTGCGGCGGCCAGGCGTTTGCGCGCTGAGCGCAGCAGGCGCAGCCAGGGGTCGTGCTGGCTGCGGGCGTACAGAGTCCAGGCGGCGCCCAGCAGGCTCACGGTAACGATGATGCCCAGCAGCACATAGCTCAGGTCCTGCCAGCTCGGTGAGTCAAAACCGATGTTTTTTAGCAGGTTCAGCTGCTTGCTCTGGCTGTAGTTGAGCACCCACTGGTTCCACGAATTGTTCACTGCCTCCCATGCTGCACGCAGCTGGGCCGCCACGCCGGGACTCAGCACCGTACCAAAGGCCGAGGCCACTGCGCCTTGCGGCAAGGCCAAGCGCTGGAACTGGCCGATACGGCTGGGCGAGACCGCACTGGTGGGGTCCACACGCACCCAGCCGCGCCCGGCCTGCCACACCTCGGCCCAGGCGTGGGCATCGCTCTGGCGCACGGTCCAGAAGTCGTCCACCGGGTTGATCTCACCGCCCTGGTAGCCCGTCACGATGCGCGACGGAATGTCGAGTGCGCGCATCAGGATCACAAAGCTGGACGCCATGTGCTCGCAAAACCCCTCTTTTTTGTCAAACCAGAATTCATCAGCGGTGTGCTGGCCAAACACGCCAGGGTCCAGTGTGTAGGTGTAGCCGCCGGTGCGCAGGCGGTTCATCACCTCGGGCACCAGCACAGACGCGTCGGCCTGGGCCCAGCGCGGATCGCGGCGCATGTCGGCGGCCATCTGCAGCGTGCGCGGGTTAAAGCCCGGTGGCAGCTCCAGAAAGTTCTGCAACTGCACATTGGCGCGCAGCGGCCCATGCTGGAAGCTGGTGGCGCTCTCGGCGCTGTAGCGCAAGATGTCAGTCACTGGCTTGTTGCTGACCCATTGCAGCTCATTGGTCATCGTGACCTGATGGTCAGGCACCAGAGGCTTTTGCACCGCGGTATCGAGCACGAATATCCATGGCCGGTTGGTTTTCTCCAGCGTGACCTGGTATTTGATGGTCGGCCCCCGGGTCTGCAACTGCGCGGGCACCGTGTAGCGCCACGACACCGTAGCGTAGTTGGAGACCCACTCCCTGCCATCGAAAGCCGACAGCACCGGCCCGCGAAAATACATATCGGGCTGTGCGGGCGGCTTGCCTTCAAACTTGATGCGCATGGCAATCGAGTCGTCCTGGGCCAAAGACGCAATGGTGCCCACGCGCATGCTGGGCGACAGCCCGGTACGCCCGGCCATGGCATCGCTGGGCACCCCCCACAGCGGGGCCATGCGCGGAAACAGCACAAACAGCACTGCCATGATCGGCGCGCCCAGCAGCACCAAAGAGCCCGCCACTTTGGCAGACGCCGCCAGGGGCGGCTTGCCCACCTGCATATGCGCGTTGACCAAGGCCGTGAGCAGACCCATGAGTGCGATCAGCATGGCCGCCGCAGTGAGTAGCGACTGGGAGAAAAAGAAGTTGCTCAGCATCGTGAAAAAACCGAGGAAAAACACCACAAATGCGTCGCGGCGCGCGCGCAGCTCGAGTGTTTTCAGGCTCAGCAGCACCACAATCAAGGTGACGCCTGCGTCGCGCCCCAGCAGGGTTTTGTGGGTGATCAGTGTGGCACCCACGGTCAGCGCCAGCAGGCCAACCAACCACCACTTGGAAGGCAGTGGTTGGCTGTACCAGGCCAAACGCGCCCGCCACAGCAGCACGCCGGTGGCCAGCGCCGTGCACCACAAGGGCAGACGGCCGACTTGCGGCAGGATGACCCAGGCAATCACGCCCAGCAAAAACAGCGTGTCGCGTGCTTCACGCGGCAGATGAGACAGTCGGTCAATGACGCGGCTTAGCATAGGGCCAGAGCCTCCAGGCATTGGCGCTTGTGGCCTTCGCCGCAGGCGGGCTTGATCTCGCGGCCTGGCAGGCGCAGGCCGTAGTCGCTGCCCAGCCGGTCTGCGGCCAGCACCCAGGCCGTCAGGCGGCTGAGCTTGTGTTCGGTATCAAGATGGCCGCAAGTGACAAAGTCGAGCCACAGCTCGTAGCGCTGGGCCTGCTGGGTGTCGCGGCTGACCAGCTCGTCGCTGCCGCGCGCCACGGCTTTAGCCACCTGCTTCCACACCACCAGCTTCATCGGGTCGCCCCGGCGGTAGCCGCGCACGCCGTCAAACTCGCCCGTGTTCTGCGTCTGGGTGGCCACGCCGCCGCCTGCGCGCGGCTCGCCTGCGGGCAGGGGCGGGGGCAGGGGCTCGGGCGCGGGGTACACCAGCACTTCGGCTTTGGGCCGCCAGACCGTCCAGACGCGGAAGGTGCCTAGTGGAAAGCGTGTCTCGGCGGTCAGGTCGGGCAGGCGGTGCAGGCCGCGGCGCTCGGGCTTGAAGCCCACCTGCACCACCGCGCTGCCCTGGGCCTGCACGTCCGTCCAGGACCAGTGCCGCAGATCCAGCAGGCTCAGGCCAATGCTGGGGCGCGCGCTGCGCTTGTCATGGCTCAGGCGGATATCAAACTGCGCTGTGCTGCCTGCAAACTGCGCGCTCGGCGCAATCAGGTGCAGCGTCAGGCCGCGCAGGTTGCCGTGGCACACATGCATGCCCACAATGGCCGCACCCGCCAGCATGAAGGTGAGCAGATAGCCCAGATTGAGCTGGTAGTTGATGGAGGCCACCAGCAGCACCAGCAAGGTCAGGGCCAGCATCCATCCGGCCCGCGTGGGCAGGATGTAGACATTGCGCTGGGTCAGCTGCAAAGTGTCGGTCAGGGGCAGCTTGCTTTGCCACCACTGACGAAACCGCCTGCGCACCCAGCCGATGATCATGTTGCGTGCTCCTGCAAGGCGGCTTGGGGTGCGGTGTCATTTCTGGCAAATGCGGGGCAGGCCGTGCCTTGGTGAAAGCGCAGTTGCCAGCTGCCATCGGTGAACTGCCACAGCGAGCTGCGCTGGCTGTGCAGCGACAGCTCGCCGCGCCCCTCCACGTGGGCTGAACGGTAGGTGAGCAGGGCCACGCTGTAGGACGGCATGGTGAGCGCGAAGTCCTGCGACCACACTACTGCATGAACCCTCTGCTCCAGCAGGTGCGCAAACATCTGGGCATGGGTGTAACGCTGGCCCGAGCGGCCGATTTCGACAAAGTCCGGGTGCAGCAGCTTGAGCAACTTTGCCTTGTCAGCGCGCACGGTGTGCTGATGCAGGCTTAGCTCCAGGCTGCAGATCAGTTGCAGGAGGGCTTGGGGAGGATTCGGGGACATGGGGGTATGGATTCGCAATCCGTCAGAAAATTCAACGTCTATTCATTCAATGGCTGTTGTGACAGCGCGCAAAGCATCAAGGCAGGGGCACCGCCTGTACCATGGCGCGTACCTGCTCTACCGCGCCGCGGCCTGCGTCAGACACCGGCACCATGCGATGCGCAATGGCCTGGGGCAGGATGGCCTGCACATCGTCAGGAGCGACATAGTCGCGCCCGTCCAGCAAGGCCTGGGCCTTGGCTGCGCGCACGAGGGCAATGCCAGCGCGCGGGCTCAGGCCCTGCAGAAACCAGCGGCCCGAGCGGGTGGCGGCGATCAGGTCCTGCACGTAGTTGAGCAGCGGCTCGGCGGCGTGCACCTTGTGCACTGCAGCCTGGGCGGCTTTGAGGGTGTCTTGCGTGAACACGGCGGGCAGGGCCTCGACCATATCGCGCCGGTCGCCGCCAGACAGCAGCTCGCGTTCGGCGGCGCGGTCGGGGTAGCCCAGGGAAATGCGCATCAAAAAGCGGTCCAGTTGGCTCTCGGGCAGCGCGTAGGTGCCCAGCTGGTCATGCGGGTTTTGCGTGGCAATGACAAAAAACGGCGTGGGCAGGGCGCGCGTTGCGCCTTCCACGGTGACCTGTTTTTCCTCCATGGCCTCCAGCAGGGCAGACTGGGTCTTGGGGCTGGCACGGTTGATCTCGTCGGCCAGCAGCACTTGGGCAAACACCGGGCCGGGGTGGAACACGAAGGCCTCTTTGCCGCGTTCATAGATCGACACACCCGACAGGTCGCTGGGCATCAGGTCCGCAGTAAACTGCACCCGTGAGAACTGCAGGCCAAAGCTGCGCGACAGCGCGTGGGCCAGCGTGGTCTTGCCCACACCGGGCACGTCCTCGATCAAAAGATGGCCGCCCGCAATCAGACAGGCCACGCAGTCCTGCACCTGCGGGTTTTTACCCACGATCACCGTGTTAAGCTGCTTTAAAAGCGTTTGGAGTAAATGATGTATGTCTTTGGTATCCATACGCTAACGATACCCTAAAACGCTGCCAAATCATGCCCACAGGTTATTTCACGCACCGCGATTTTCACCTGCACGAGATGGGTGAAGGCCACCCCGAATGCCCCGAGCGGCTGGACGCCATCAACGACCGGCTGATCGCCTCGGGCCTGGGCGATGTGCTGGACTACCGCGAGGTGCCTTTGGCCTCGCTGACCGATGTGGAGCTGGCCCATGGCCGCATGTACATTGCCTCTTTGCAGGGGCTGAGCGACCGTCTGGTGCAGGAGATCGAGGCCGGTGGCCCGGACCATCTGCAGATCGATCCCGACACCGCCATCAACACCCACACCTGGCAGGCCGCCGTGCGTGCCACTGGCGCTGCGCTGGCCGCTACCGACGCGGTGATGGCCGGTGAGCTGACCAATGCCTTTTGCGCGGTGCGCCCGCCGGGCCACCATGCCTGCCGTGACAAGGCCATGGGGTTTTGCTTTTTCAACCACATCGCCATTGCAGCCAAATATGCGCTGGACCGCCACGGCCTGCAGCGCGTGGCGGTGGTGGATTTTGATGTGCACCATGGCAATGGCACCGAAGATATTCTGGGCGGCGACCCGCGCGCGCTGATGGTGGGTATCTTTCAACATCCGCTGTATCCCTACAGCGGCGCGGCCAGCACTGCGGCCAACATCCGCAACCTGCCGGTGCCTGCCTACACCAAGGGCGCGGCCATCCGCGAGATGTTTACCAGCGACCTGCTGCCGCGCCTGGACGCCTTTAAACCCGAGATGATTTTCATCAGCGCGGGCTTTGACGCGCACCGCGAGGACGAGCTGGGACAGCTGGGCCTGGTGGAGAGCGACTACGAGTGGATGACCCAGCAGATCAACACACTGGCCCGCCGCCACGCCAAGGGCAGGGTGGTCAGTTGCCTGGAGGGCGGCTATGCGCTGCAGGCGCTGGCGCGCAGCGTGGAGGCGCATTTACGGGTATTGGCCGATGTATAGGATGCTATTTATTTAATAGCTGCTCCCGCGATACTCTATTGGGCTGCAGCCCGAAAACATCGATAAAACAGCCCTTAAAAGCATCCGGGCGGCGCGCAGGCAGTCCGCACGCTGCTTGCGGTAGGCGCCTTAAGCCTCTACCGTTGCGCGGTAGCCCAGCGCACTGGAGATTTCCCGTGCGGTAGCCTCCAGCTTGGGCAGCCAGCCCTCGTCCATGCGGTCGGCCGGGGCCGAGATGGACAGACCGGCTACCAGCTTGGCGCTGTCGTCGTAGATGCCCACGGCAATGCAGCGCACGCCCAGTTCGAGCTCTTCGTTGTCACGCGCCACGCCGTATTGCCGCGCTTTGGACAGCTCGCGCTCCAGCACGGGTAGCTGGGTGATGGAGTTTTTGGTGTGGCCTGGCAGGCCGGTGCGGGTGGCATAGGCGCGCAGGCGCGGCGTGTCGTCAGCAGCCAGAAACAGCTTGCCGGTAGAGGTGAGATGCAGCGGCGCGCGGCCACCGATGGCGCGTACCACTTGCATGCCGCTGCGCTCGCTAAACGCCCGCTCGACATACACAATCTCATCGCCCTGGCGCATCGACAGGTTGACCGGCTGCTGCGTCAGCTTATGCAGCTCGCGCATGGGGGCCAGGGCCGCATCGCGCACGTCCAGGCGGGCTTTGACCAGGTTGCCCAGCTCCAGCAGACGCATGCCCAGGCGGTAGCTGCCTGCCTCGGGGCGGTCGACATAGCGGCCAATGGTCAGGTCGTTGAGAATGCGGTGGGCGGTGGAGGGGTGCAGGGAGGTTTTTTCGCTGATTTCCTTGAGCGAAATGGCTTCTTCGCGCGAGGCCAGCACGTCGATCAAGCTGAACATGCGTTCCATGACCTGGATCGCGGGGGTGGTGTGTTGGGGTAGCGGTTTTTTCATGAGGGGAACAGCTGGGCTCGGCGCGGTGCTCTGGGCGGCAACCGACAGTCAAAGGGATTTGTCTGCCTGCGCTTCGTGATGCTGTATTTTACCCTGTGAAATCCATTTCCCGTCAAGCAAGACCTCGTGGGGCGCGAAATGGGCTTTGTAAGCCATTTTGCTGCTTTGGGCGATCCAGTAGCCCAGGTACACATGGGGCAGGCCCAGCAGGCGCGCCTGGTGGATCTGCCACAGCACGTTGTAGGTGCCGTAGTGGGTGCGTGGCTCTGGTTCGTAGAAGGTGTAGACGGCCGACAGCCCGGCGCTGAGCACATCCAGTATGGAAACCATCTTGAGCGTGCCCAATGTGCCTTCGGGTGCGCCCTCGGGCGGTGGGTTGCGAAACTCGACCATGCGCGAGTTGACACGGCTTTGCAGCAGAAACTGGGTGTACTGGTCGATGCTGTCATGGTCCATGCCGCCGCCTGCATGGCGGCCGGTCTGGTAGCGCAGGTACAGCTGGTAGTGCTCGGGCACGAAGCCGAGTTTGAGCACGCGCACTTGCAGATTGCTATGGGTTTTTTCGGCGCGGCGCTGGCTGCGACTGGGTGTGAAGCGCTGCACATCCACGCGCAGCGGTGTGCAGGCCTTGCAGCCGTCGCAGTAGGGCCGGTAGGTAAACATGCCGCTGCGGCGAAAGCCATTGGCCACCAGCTCGGAATAGGCCTCGTTATGGATCAAATGGCTGGGTGTGGCCACTTGGCTGCGGGCCGTTTTGCCCGGCAAATAGCTACACGGGTAATGGGCCGTGGCATAAAACTGCAGTGTCTGAAGAGGCAGGTCCTTGAGCAGTGTCACGCTGGGGTCTCAGGAAGGGGGAATAACTACAACAACTGCTGCCAGTATACGGGGTCAAAGCGCCACTGGGGGGCTTTTTGTGCTGTAGCCAGAGCGACTGAAGCGCAGAACTGCTCGCGTGGCACCTCGCGTGCGCCCAGGCTGGCCAGATGGGCGGTATTTTGCTGGCAATCGATCTGGGCAATGCCTTGCGCACGGCACAGCGCCACCAGGGCCGCCAGGGCGGTTTTGGAGGCGTCGTTGGCGCGGCTGAACATCGACTCGCCAAACACCGCCGCGCCGATATTGGTGCAGTACAGGCCGCCAGCCAGCTGGCCGTCTACCCAGGTTTCCACGCTGTGGGCATGGCCCGCGCTGTGCAGCGCGCAGTAAGCCTGCACCATATCGGGCACGATCCAGGTGCCCGACTGGCCTTCGCGCGGGCTGCTGGCGCAGGCCTGGATGACGGCGGCAAAGTCATGGTCGATGCGGATTTCGCATCCGGGGGTGATGTTGAATTTGGCCAGTGTCTTGCGCAGGCTGCGGTGCAGCTTGAAATCTGCGGTCTGCAGCACCATGCGCGGGTTGGGGCTCCACCACAGCACAGGCTGGCCTGCGCTGTACCAGGGGAAAATGCCCTGCCGGTAAGCGGCCTTGAGATTGTCTACATGCAGCGCGCCGCCTGCGGCCAACAAGCCCGGTGCCTCCGAGCTGGGGCCCCAGGCCTGATTGACTGGTGGAAAGCTGTCGCTGGACTCTAGCCAGGGCAGACGCAGCGCGGGAGTGTGCATGGTGGGCTGGGTGGTGAACGCAAGTAAACGGTGAACGGGGGTTGGTGGGGGACAGTGACAGATGTTATGCGCTATGAATACAGTAGCTGTCCCCGCGATTGTCTATTGGTCTGAACGTTGTTTTTTACCTCAAAACCGCAGTTAAATTGTATCGGTGACAACAATCTGCAGGTTTGTGAATTTTTACGCACTTCAAAATGCCTACTTTCGTATATATTGCTAGCAAGTGTAAGTTTTTCAACACGCACGTAAGCGTGATGATGAACCAGCAGTGCCAGCACACGGATGCGATGTTGCTATTTCGGTGTTAGCAGGCTGTGCCCATTTTCAAAATGCCCACCATGAACCAGCCGTCCCCTACTGTAGCGCCTAAGTCTTCAGTCCACCTTAAGAGGGCAGGCTCCCGGCGTGTGCAACCCAGGCTTGCCCCACTGCCCAAGCCGCTGGCATGGGCGCTAGCCACGGCCTTCACTGCAGCCATGGTGCCGCAGCTGGGTTGGGCACAGGCGCAAGGCGCTGCCAATCTGCCCCAGGGCGGCCAGGCTACCGTAGGCACAGCCACCTACAACTACCAGGGCACGCGTCTGGACGTCACCACCACCAATGGCGCTGGCAACCGCAGCGCCATCAACTGGCAAAGCTTCAACGTGGGCGCAGGCCACACCACCCACATCAACCAGCCCAACGCGGGCAGCACCAGCCTCAACCGCGTAGTCACCAGCAACCCCAGCGCCATCTACGGCACACTGTCATCCAACGGCCAGGTGATCCTGGTCAACCAAAGCGGCATCGCCGTGGGCCGCGGCGGTGTGGTGGACACCGCAGGCTTTACCGCGTCCACGCTCAACATCAGCGATGCCGACTACGCCGCGGGCCGGATGAAATTCCAGGGCAATGTGCTGGGCAGCGGCAGCGCGGGTGGTGTGCAGGTGGACGGCACGATCCGCAGCCGCAATGGCGATGTGGTGCTGATTGCGCCACAAGTCACCGTAGGCCACAAAGAGGCTTTGGTCAAAGCCGACAACGGCAGTGTCATCCTGGCGGCGGGCGAGAGCGTGGAAATTACCGGGCGAGGCCTGGAGGGCGTGAAGTTTCTCGTGCAAAGCCCCGATAACAAAGCCACCAATCTGGGCACCCTGCAGGGCAATGCCGTGGGCATCTTTGCAGGCACCTTGCGCCACAGCGGCGTGATCAACGCCCAAAGCGCCAGCATGGAAGGCGGTAAAGTGGTGCTGCGCGCCATCAAGAACATCGACGTGGTCAAAGACGCCAACGGCGCAGACGCACCCAAAATCACCGCGGACGGCGGCGTGCTCAATGGCGTGGCCAAAGCCGGCGGCAATATCAGCATCCAGTCCACCGAGGGCGATATCCGCATTGGCAGCGGCAGCGTGGTCTCTGCCAATGCCGGTAATTCAATGCCTAATCAGGCTCCAGCCCAACAGAATATCGCGGGAGCAGCTATAGAAATAGTAGCAAATCAAGGTAAATTGATGGTGGAGCAGGGCGCTGCCATCAGCGCCAACGGGTCAAGCGCCAGCAGCATCCGCCTGTATGGTCACACCAGTGCGCAGGTGGCAGGCCAGATTACGGCGCTGTCGCCCAGCCAGTTCAGCGTCGCCCAGCAGAGCGACCCGGCTAGTTTGCAACGCCTGGGCGCCAGCGACAAAGGCGGCAGTGTGCAGGTGCTCAGCACAGGCCTGGTCGAGTTGCAGTCCGGTGCCAGCATTGATGTGTCTGGCGATGCGGGGGGTGGCACGATCCTGGTCGGTGGAGATTTCCAAGGCAAGAATGCAGACGTTCAAAACGCCAACAACACCTTCATCCACAGCGATGTCACCCTCACTGCCAACGCCCGAGTTAACGGCAACGGCGGCAAAGTCATTGTCTGGGCTGACAACAGCAACTACTTCGGTGGCAGCATCGAAGCCAAAGGTGGGGAGCAGGGCGGCAACGGCGGCTTTGGCGAGACCTCGGGCAAAAACAACCTGTACTTCCGTGGCCGTGCAGACTTGACGGCCCGGCGCGGTAAGACCGGCACTTTGCTGCTCGACCCTACCTCCATCACGATCACCGACAACGTCGGCACCAACGATGGCCAAGTGGTCTTGGACGGGCGAATCGAGGTAGGTGATGGAGGCGTGAATACGTTCACCATCAGCAAAGACGTGCTCAACCAGGTGGGCGGCACCAGCGATGTGCTGCTGCAAGCCAGCGAGCGCGTGGAATTCAACGGAGTTTTCAACGTCAATGTCAGTAAAAATCTGACCATTGAGGTCACGCAAGGCAGCATCATTGGCGGTGGTATCAGCACAGTGAACCATACAGGCACTATCAGCGCAAAAAATATCAGCTTCAGCAGCGCGTCCTCCAGCCCCAGCGATATCTCCATCATCGCCTTGGGCAAAGACTCCAGCCTGGTAGCCACTGACCAAATCAGTTTGACGGCTGACCAGATGATTTTCAGTCAAGACATCAGCCTTGGCAAACAGACCAAGCTGGTGGCGCCTGTAGTACAGATAGACCGCGCAACCATTGGCAACGTGACCTTTTTTGGCACCCAGAGCGCAACCAATATGCGTCTGGACCAGACACTGATTGACGCATTGGCCAACCCCACAGGACTGTTGCGCATTGGCGACCGCACTACCGGTCGGGTCGCCAATATCGGCGCGTCGGGCATCAACCAGGCGCTCAATTTCGGCAACCGTTCTGTGTCGTTCAATGCGTCCAACTCGGTCGTTTTCAATAATGCAGGTTCGCCGGTGACAGCCGCTGACATTGCCATACGGGCGGGTGGCGCGGGCGGGATCATCTTCACCGGTTCCGGGCATTCGTTCGACACCATCGCCGTGGAATCGGCGGGTGCAGTCGACATACGCGAGGCAACAGGTAGCTACACGGTGAACACTGTGGATGGGTTAGTAGGTATCACAGCCAAAAGCAAGGTTAATCTGGGCTTCGATACAAGCGGCACCATTGTCATCAAAAAGGATATTCGGTCTGTCAATGGCGGTGATATAAGCGTCAATGCGGGCGCTACTGGCACTGGTGTGCTCGTTGGTGGCAATGTAGCCGTATTGAGTACCAACAACATCGGCGATGCTGGCAACATCACCCTCGGCGGAACCATCTCTGCGCAAGGTGTTGATCAAAATTTGCTGGTCTCGAGCGTGGCCAACAATGGCAACGCGGGCAACATCAGCATCGGAGCTGTTACCGGCAACACGGACAACTATATTTCCTCCCTGCGCCTGATTTCTGATGGCCAAGGCACAACAGGCACAGACGCAAACATCTTCCTGCGTGGCGACATCAGCCTGGGCAGATCAGACGGCTCATCGGCGCTGTTTGAGGCCATAGGCAAGGACCTCTTCATATCGGGTACCGGCAGCCTGTTCACGATCGCTACCAATGTGAACGGCAACGTGCTGGGTGGTGGTCGCATCAACCTGTCAGAAATCAATATCGAACGTGAGACCAATTCGGCTGCGGCCCAGCTGCTCCTGGATGTAAGCGGCGGCACCACCAATCTTCCGTCCGATCGCTATGTGTCCCTGCGCAGCATCGGGTCATCAGCCGCATTCGGCTCAAAATTCACGCGCATCGATATCGATGCCAGGGGAGACAGCACCACCGGCAACGACAACGGCGTGGTGACACTGGGCTCGTCAACCGCCGGCACGGGCAATGGCTTGTTCTTGCTGGGAAATGGCTTTGGATCAGGTGCGTTTACCATCTCAGGCGATACGGCTATTAACGGCACTGTGACCATCGAAGCGGATGCCCAGAGCTCAGGCGTTGGCTACATCGAACTGGGCAACTCACAGAACCGCGGCAACATCGTAGGCGCGTCCAGCACTGGGCCTAACCAGTTAACCCTCAGAGCCGGGCCAAACGGCACGGTCGTAATTAATGGCAATATCGGCAACGCACTGTCGGATGGCTCCACGCAGCAGTATCTGAGCAAGTTTGAAATCCCCTCTGGTGAAGCCGGGGTTTTGTCTTTCAACAACGGCGCTGGACCCGTCAATTCGACGGTTCAGCTGTCTGCCAATGGCAGCCAAGGCGGGCAATTCCTGGCTGGCTCCACGACACTGACAGCAGTCAACAACGGCAGTATCACGATTGACACGCTCGCCTCAGGCGTGAGCGGGGCATCGGGCGGTTCAATCCAGCTGGGCGGCTACAACAACAACAGCAGGACCAATGTCAATCTGACCCTGGACACCTCGGTGCAAGATGGCTCCGCACCTGGAACCATCGATATGTTCGGCACAATAGGAGTAGCGGGCAATGCCCTCAACAGCCTGACCCTTCGCACAGGCAATGCCAACAACGACTACGGGCAAGCCGCCTTGTTTGTCACAGCGGATGCTTTCATCGGCACGCTGACATCCAGCAGCGATCTGGTGCTGTCGGGCGACCTCACGGTGAGTACGTTCAATCTCAGCGGTGGCAGGCTCGGTGTAGGCGACAAAACGCTGCTGATCAACGGCACAGGGCTTAGCGGCACATGGTCCGAGGGCACCTCCATCATTGGGGGTGGCGGTGGCACGGTACAGGTGGCATCTACAGCAGAATGGAAGGTCGTGGGCGCAGGCGCACACACCATCCTGGCGGGCGTGAGCATACAGAACTCCGGCCAGATCAACGTGGCCTCAGGGGCCAACATTGTGGGTGGCAGCAGTAGTGCAGGCCTGCTGCAAAACAAGTTTGGTGGCACGATCAACATACAGAACAATGCGGGCGAGACCACGACCATCGGTACTACATCGGCCGCCAACCCTGGCAGCGCGATCAACTTTTTCAACAACGGCAGCCTGGTTATTTCACGGGGCACGCTGGAAGTCAATGCGGCAAATTTCACCAATTCCGGTGCCCTGGTCATGGACGACAGCAAGCTGGCCATCACGGCCGGTGCATTTGACTATGTGGGCGGCAATATCAAACTCAATGGAGTTGGCTCCAGCTTGGACCGTCTGGGTGGCTTTACCCATGCCGCCAACAGCACGATCAGTGGCAATGGCACGATCAACGTCGGGACAGGCACATTGATCAATAACGGTACCATTTCTCCCGGGGTAGGTGTGGACAGTATCGGCACCCTGACAATCAATGGCAATGTCACTTTTGCTGATAGCATCACCAACATTGACCTGGCAAGCAGCACCAGCTACGACAGGATTGTCGTCAACGGTGCATTGAACTTCAATGGCACCAACAATAAGGTCAATGTGCGTGAGGTGGGTGCGCCATTCGTTGGCGGAAACAGCGTCTTCAACATCATTGATTACCAAACCCGCTCTGGTTTTCTTCCAAATGCCGTCTCCAAGATCGACGACGTGGGTGGCTTCGCACTAACATTGCCTGCCCCTACCAGTTCTTCTGTGCGCCTGACGCCTTTCAACGTGACTAACACCTGGTCCAAGCAAAGCAGCGGCGCGTGGCAAGAAGACACCAGCTGGTCCCGTGGTCATGCTCCTGTGGCTAGCGAGAATGTGGTGATTGATCAACCAGGCAACATTACCGTTACTGTTGACGGCAACACTGCACCAAATAACAGCATAGTCACCTTTGCTTCCCTGCTGATCGGCGCTGACGACGTCGTGAGCCTCACCAACAATGGCCAGCTCAACACCAATAGCGCAGTGAACATCACCGGCCCCGGGACCTTGCAGATCGCAGGGGGCACACTCTACTCCATCGGTGGTGGCAGCATCAACAACCTGGAATGGCTCTCAGGCAATGTGCGTGGCCTGGGTACGTACGCGGTGAGCAATCTGACCTGGGGCGCGCCTCTGGGCAGCCTGCGCGTGCTCGAAGGTCCATCCATCAATGCAACCAGCGTGAGTTCGCTGGACTCGGGCTATCTGGCCCTGAACGCGGGTGCCATCAACAGCTCGGGCGGGTTTGCCGTGGGCAACGGTGGTATCTTGGCCTATAACGGAGGCGTGGTCGATGGTCCGCTAACCAATAGTGGCAAGGTGATCGTGAATGTCGATGCTGTGCTCTCTGTAGACAACGTCCAGACGGGCCAATTTGAAATCGGCGCAGGCGCAAAGATGCGATTTTCAGGCGCCAACACAACACTCACTGCCAGCGCTGGTGTGACAGGAGCTGCAGGCAGCGAGTGGATCATTGATACGGGAACCACGGTCACTACCCAAGGCACGGTCAATCTCGGCACCAATACCAGTCTGGTGATCAACGGAGGTTCAGTGGTTGCTGAATCTGCGCTGACCACAGGAAACCTGACCCTGATCTCTGGCAGCTTAACTGGCGACAGGTCAGCAGATAGTGCTTTGACCGTGGAGAGAAATTTTGCCCAAGGTATTGGTGCGCTGCTGGGCAGTGATTTCAATACGGTCGCCATCAACCAGGCCAGTGGTGATCTGGGCGTGACGGGTTTTGGCACGGCCAATGGCGGTCGCATCACGCTGACAGCCCAAGCTGGCAATATCAATATGCTGGACAGCAATGAGCTGGTCACCAGCAACCTGGATCTCACAGCCAGCGGCAGTATCAATGCCAAAGCCCAAGCCAACGTGTTCCGGGCGGTCAGTACAGCGGGTGATATCAATCTGCAGCTCACTTCAGGCAGCCAGGTCGAAGGGCTGTTTACCGCAGCTGGCAAGACTGCCAATGTTTCAGTTGCAGGCAATCTGTTCCAGGCTGGGGTGATCAATACCCAAGGCAAGAGCGTTTTTACCATCAGCAATCTGGGCAATGTGATCCTGGGCAATGCCAATAACAATTTCGGACAGGGCATTGTCATCAATGGTGCCGACAGTGTCGCTTTGACGTCTGCTGCCAACGCCACAGCCAATGTCAGCGGTGCCATGAATTCGCTGTTGGTGTCGGGCGGTGCGGTAAAGCTTGGCGGTGCAGGCGCGCTCAACGTCGCAGGCCCGCTGACGGTCAACAGTACATCAGACATCACCCAAGGTGCTGCATTTTCAGTCTCTGGTGCTTCCAGCTTCAACACTACTGGCGGAGACATTGTTCTTGCTGCACCGAGCAGCTATGGTGCTCCTGTGAGCTTCAATGCCAGTGGCAACGTGACGCTCAGTGCAAATACCGATCTGACGGTCAACGGGAGATCTGGCGGCAATGCCATTTTTACAGCGGTCGGCAATATCACTCAATCGGGCGCATTGGACATTGCAGGCGCTACGTCCCTGATTGCTTCAGGCGGTGATCTCACGCTGGACAATGCAGGCAACCGCTTGACGCAGCTGAGCGCCACAGGGCGCAATATCAGGGTGGTCAGTGCCAATGTGCTGAACCCCAACATCAATGCAACGGGCACAGTCAACCTCACCAGCTCAACGGGTATCAACCAGACCAGCAATAACGCCATCAATGCAGCGGCATTGACCGCCAGCACTACCGGTGCAGTGGCTTTGGCCGGCAACAACACGCTGGGCCGGGTTGACATAACGGCAGGGTCTGATGTGCTGGTCAATGACATTGGAGCTGCCTTGCAATTGGGCAATGTAAGTGCTGGTGGCAATGCAACCATCAATTCTGCTGGTGCACTGACCCATGACACC
>JAAFIP010000013.1 GCA_013297865.1 Polaromonas sp.
CTCCAGCCGTGTTTGCCGCGCGCTATGTGCAGCATGCTGCACATAGCGCATCAACCTCGCAATCAAGTACGATTGCATCCCCGGACTCTGAATCAATGCGTAGCTGATCTTGGGGGCAGGTCAGCACGCCCAAACCGCTCTCGCAACAGGAGCACATGCCTTAACACCAATGTACTGGCAATCCCCAGCGCTGCCATCGCCGTAGCAAATATATCGATACCCGCAATTTGCACATAGCCTTGCGCCACAATCATGGCGGAGGCCATGAAGAGCAGCGCCGCAAGCAGAACCCAATGCCCATACGGGTCACCACGGCGCAGGGCCAGCGTGCTGGCACCCAGGACCATCATCGTCGCCAATACAGCGCCTGCCACGTTGCCATACAGACGCCAGGAGTGTGGCAGCACCAGGATTTGTACGACAGCATAGCCTGCGATCATCAGCGCCACCACCATAGTGGCCCGCTTGACCCAAGTACTGGCAGCACCACGCTCCAGGGCCGACACGCACGCGCACAGCATGGTCGCAGACAGAATGCTGGCAAAAAATGGCTTGATTGCATCGTTAAACTGCGGCCATTCCGGGGTGAACCATAGAGCAGCGTACCCGTTGAGTATGGTGATGCCTGCCGCCATGCTGGCGCTGTACAGCGCCAAAAACGTCGCTGCAGCACTGCGTGAGATAAACAACAGCAGGATATTCATCAACAATACCATGGCACTGGCACCAATCAATAACCCGGCGGTATTGGCCTGCAGCAGTCTGCGCTCACGCGATTCACGATCAGAGTTGATCTGCGCCACCACACTGGCTGCGCCTGCGTTTTGCATGACAAGCACCACATCCATGGTGCCGGGGGTATCTTCAAAATGCAAAACGAAGGTTGCATATTGCCCCACTATTGGCCATTGTGACAAAGGCACAGTGTCGCCAGCCTGATGGCGTTGCCAGGGTTTTCCAGGCAAGCGCCAAAACATATCTACCCGGTCCATTCGCACCAGGGGGACTTCCAAAGTGTAGATATGTTCAGCTTGAGCTGATAGCGTAAATTTGGCTGCCGTGCGTTGATGCGACGACATAGTCCAACGGCCCTTGGAGTTGGCAGGTTGCGTAATGGTTTGCGTCTGACTCCAGAGTATGTCGGGGTCAAGCGCCCCTTGCAATGGCAGATCAAAAGCTGCCACCTGGTTTGGCAGGTTCAGGCTGTGCTGCGGAGCAATGATGACTGCAGCATCTGCCCATACGATAGACAGACTGCTGGCCATCCATAACAAAGCAGCCCATGCGCTGGATGTCACCAGCTTCGCACCCAACTTTTTAAACCCATACCTGCAAACAACCATCGTTACATTGTAGGCATGGGTGATCTTGGATTAGTGGGTAAATATCACGGAATCGATCCAGAAAATTAACTCTTTAATTTTCAATAAACCAATCATGTAAGTCGAAATAATATATTCACACCGCAGATTTATCGACATGGCCGAGCGCTCAAAATACCGTTCTTGCGATTATTCAAACGGCTGACGGCGCAATATTTCAGTTGCGCTGCGGCGTCTTCAAGCCGTCAACTCAAAGATAGCTGACAGCAATAATTTCGTAATGCTTTTCACCACTAGGCGCTTGCACCACCGCAGTATCGCCCTCTTCCTTGCCAATCAGGGCGCGAGCTATCGGACTGGAGATATTGATTAGTCCGTGTTTGAGATCGGCCTCATCCTCGCCCACGATCTGATACTTCACCTTGGCACCCGAGTCTTCATCCTGCAGTTCAACCGTCGCGCCAAACACGACCCGGCCAGTCGCTTCAAGCTGGGCAGGATCAATAACCTGCGCTGCCGACAGCTTGCCTTCGATTTCCAGGATGCGCCCTTCTATGAAGCCTTGACGGTCTTTGGCAGAGTCGTACTCTGCATTCTCACTGATGTCGCCCTGGGCACGAGCCTCAGCTATCGCGTTGATCACCCATGGACGGTCTACGGTTTTCAACTGGTGCAACTCAGCCTTGAGTTTCTCAGCGCCGCGTTTGGTGATAGGAATGGTAGCCATTTATTGAGCCTCAAAAGGAAAACCGCTGACATAAGCCAGCGGTCGGTATGGGTTAACAGGTATTTTAGCGAATCTAGGGTGAACTGACCTTACCCTGTCTGAAGGGCCAAGCACTCACCATATTCACCACTAGTCCGCTTTGTACTCACGCCAGGGCGCTATGCATTTCCTGAACGCTGATCACACCCAGCTTGTCCATATATTTCATGCCCTCCACAGCCGCCTCGGCACCTGCGATGGTAGTGAATGTTGTAACACGCGCCAGCAAGCTGGATGTACGTATGGCCCGGCTGTCAGCGATGGCGTTGCGGCGCTCTTCCACCGTGTTGACCACCATGGCAATCTCGTTGTTTTTGATCATGTCCACGACGTGTGGACGGCCTTCAGTTACTTTGTTGACCGTCTGTACCTTGATGCCTGCAGCTTCGATGGCTGCTGCCGTGCCTTTGGTGGCAACCACTTCAAACTGCATCGCCACCAAACTGCGCGCTACTTCCACGGCGCGGGCTTTGTCATTGTTTTTTACCGTGAGAAACACTTTGCCTGCTTTAGGCAGTTTGGTGCCTGCGCCGAGTTGAGATTTCACAAAGGCTTCACCAAAAGTTTTGGCCACGCCCATCACCTCCCCTGTGGACTTCATCTCAGGACCGAGGATGGTATCTACGCCAGGGAACTTGACGAAAGGAAACACGGCCTCCTTCACGCTGAAATACGGTGGCGTGACTTCTTTGGTAATGCCTTGCGAGACCAGAGATTGACCCGCCATGCAGCGGGCTGCCACTTTGGCCAGCTGGATACCGGTCGCTTTGCTCACATAAGGCACTGTGCGGGATGCGCGGGGGTTAACCTCGAGAACATAAATCACATCCTTGCCATCCACATGTTGAATGGCGAACTGCACGTTCATCAGACCCACCACATTGAGCGCTCCCGCCATGGCTGCAGACTGGCGCTTGAGCTCATCCACCGTCTCTTTGGACAGCGAATACGGCGGCAAAGAGCAGGCTGAGTCGCCGCTGTGCACGCCGGCCTGTTCAATATGCTCCATCACGCCACCGATGAAAGTTTTACCTTCAGGGTCGCGCAGGCAATCGACATCGCATTCGATCGCATCGTTCAAAAAGCGGTCCAGCAGCACGGGGGAATCATTACTGACCTTCACCGCTTCGCGCATGTAGCGCTCGAGGTCGCGTTGCTCGTGCACGATCTCCATGGCACGGCCACCCAGCACGTAGCTGGGGCGCACGACAAGGGGGTAACCCAGGCTGGTGGCTTTTTCCAGTGCCTCAGCCTCGGTGCGCGCCGTGGCGTTGGGCGGCTGTTTCAGGCCCAGCTCGCGCAGCAGGGCCGAAAAACGCTCGCGGTCTTCGGCAGCGTCAATCATGTCAGGCGAAGTGCCAATGATGGGCACGCCGTTGGCTTCCAGGTCGAGTGCGAGCTTGAGTGGCGTTTGGCCACCGTACTGCACGATCACGCCCCAGGGCTTTTCTTTGTCCACGATTTCCAACACGTCTTCCAGCGTCAGTGGCTCGAAGTACAGGCGATCCGACGTGTCGTAGTCGGTGGACACGGTCTCGGGGTTACAGTTGACCATGATGGTCTCGTAACCGTCTTCGCGCATGGCCAGCGCGGCGTGCACGCAGCAGTAATCAAACTCAATACCCTGGCCAATCCGGTTAGGGCCGCCGCCTAGTACCATAATCTTTTTATTCTGCGTCGGTTCGGCTTCACACTGCGCGGCGCTCTGGCCTGGACCGAATGGACCCGTGACAAAACCTTCGTAGGTGCTGTACATATAGGCCGTGTTGGTGGCAAATTCTGCGGCGCAGGTGTCCACACGCTTGTACACAGGGCGAATGCCCATGGCGCGGCGCTTTTCGCGGATGATCTTGTCAGTCGTTTTGAACTGGCGTGCCAAGCGGCGATCGGAAAACCCCTTTTGCTTGAGCTTGAGCATCTCGTCTTTGCTGACAGCGTCAAGCGAAGTCTTTTCCAGCTCCAGCTCGATCTTCACAATTTCTTCGATCTGCACCAGGAACCACGGATCGATCTTGGTCAGTGCGAATACCTCGGCTACGCTCATGCCTTGCGCAAACGCATCTCCCACATACCAAATGCGCTCAGGGCCGGGCTCGCCCAGCTCCTTTTCCAGCACTTCACGGTCCTGGGTTTTTTCGTTCAGTCCATCTACGCCCACTTCCAGGCCGCGCAGCGCCTTCTGGAAACTCTCCTGAAAGGTACGGCCCATGGCCATCACTTCGCCCACGCTCTTCATTTGCGTGGTCAGCCGATCGTTGGCATCCTTGAATTTTTCAAACGCAAAACGGGGGATTTTGGTGACGACATAGTCGATGCTCGGTTCAAACGAGGCTGGCGTGGCGCCTCCTGTGATTTCGTTGCGCAGCTCGTCCAGCGTATAGCCGCAGGCCAGTTTGGCCGCCACTTTAGCAATCGGGAAGCCTGTAGCTTTACTGGCAAGCGCACTGGAGCGGGAGACGCGCGGATTCATCTCGATCACAATCATCCTGCCATCTTGGGGATTGATCGAGAACTGCACATTCGAGCCACCCGTGTCCACGCCAATCTCGCGCAGCACCGCCAGCGATGCATTGCGCAAAATCTGATATTCCTTGTCGGTCAGTGTCTGCGCAGGTGCCACGGTGATCGAGTCACCGGTATGCACACCCATGGGGTCGAGGTTTTCAATCGAGCAGATGATGATGCAGTTGTCCGCCTTGTCGCGCACCACTTCCATTTCATACTCTTTCCAGCCGAGCAGGGACTCTTCAATCAACAGCTCGTTGGTAGGCGAGGCTTCCAGGCCGCGCTTGCAAATTGTCTCGAATTCTTCGGCGTTGTAGGCAATGCCGCCGCCCGTGCCGCCCAAGGTAAAGCTGGGGCGAATGACGGTGGGGAAGCCCAGTGTCTTCTGCACCGTCCAGGCCTCATCCATCGAATGCGCAATGCCCGAGCGCGCCGAGCCCAGACCAATCTTGGTCATCGCGTCTTTGAACTTCAGTCGGTCCTCAGCCTTGTCAATCGCCTCGGGTGTTGCGCCAATCAGCTCCACTGGCTTGCCAGTAGCCGCGCCGCGGTATTTGTCCAGCACGCCATTGCGCCACAGATCGAGTGCGCAGTTGAGCGCTGTCTGCCCGCCCATGGTCGGCAAAATCGCATCGGGTTGTTCTTTGGCGATGATCTTCTCCACCGTCTGCCAGGTGATCGGCTCGATGTAGGTCACATCGGCTGTTGCCGGGTCGGTCATGATCGTGGCCGGGTTGCTGTTGATCAGAATGACCTTGTAGCCCTCTTCGCGCAGCGCCTTGCAAGCCTGCACACCGGAGTAGTCAAACTCGCAAGCCTGACCAATGATGATCGGGCCTGCGCCGATGATGAGGATACTTTTGATGTCTGTACGTTTTGGCATATTAATTCAACTCCATCATTTTGATGAAGCGATCAAAGAGGTAGCTGATGTCGTGCGGCCCGGGCGATGCTTCGGGGTGGCCCTGGAAGCAGAAGGCGGGTTTGTCGGTACGGGCCAAGCCTTGCAGCGTGTTGTCGAACAAAGAGATGTGCGTCGGCCGCAGGTTGGCAGGTAGCGATTTCTCGTCCACCGCAAAGCCATGGTTTTGGCTGGTGATGCTGACGCGGCCATTGTCGAGGTCTTTCACCGGGTGGTTGGCACCGTGATGGCCAAATTTCATTTTGAAGGTTTTAGCACCCGATGCCAAAGCCATGATTTGGTGGCCCAGACAAATGCCGAAGGTGGGCACACCGGTCTCGATGATCTCGCGGGTGGCGGCAATGGCGTAGTCGCAGGGCTCTGGGTCACCAGGGCCATTGGAGAGAAACACTCCATTGGGTTTCAAGGCGAGCACATCTTTGGCACTGGTTTGCGCGGGCACCACGGTGACTTTGCAGCCGCGCTGTGCCAGCATGCGCAGAATATTGAACTTCACGCCAAAGTCAAACGCCACCACATGAAACCTGGGCGCTGTTTGCTCACCATAGCCTGGCTTGCCGCTGGCTTGGGAGAGTTGCCACTCCGTTTGTGACCAGGCATAGGACGTGTTAACTGAAACGACCTTGGCAAGGTCCAGGCCTGCCATCGAAGGCGCGGCTTTGGCTGCAGCTACAGCTTTGTCAATCGCCGCCTGCGTGACGGTTTCACCTGCCTGCAGACCTACGATAGCGCCGTTTTGCGCGCCATGGGTGCGCAGATGGCGGGTGAGCTGGCGGGTGTCGATATGGGCGATGGCAACGCAGTTTTCTTTCACCAGATAATCTGACAAAGTCATCTCTGAGCGGAAGTTACTGGCTATCAAAGGCAGGTCTTTGATAATTAGACCGGCGGCAAAAACTTTGCGGGACTCGACATCCTGGCTGCTGGTGCCGTAGTTGCCGATATGGGGATAAGTGAGCGTGACGATTTGCTGGCAATAGCTGGGATCGGTCAGAATTTCCTGGTAGCCGGACATCGCGGTGTTAAACACCACTTCACCAACAGTATGACCAGATGCGCCGATGGAGGAGCCAACAAACACGGTGCCGTCAGCGAGGGCGAGAATCGCAGGGGGATGGGCTGACTTCAAAGACAAAAGCACTGGGTTTTCTCCGTTTTTCTTCGGGTACGCCCTAGCGCTTCAAAACCCGTCTTTTAGACGAAGTTCAGTGAAGCTGTGCTTGGTTGAAGTGGCTTTGAATGCGTAAGGCGTGGGGTGGTTGCGGGAAAGCCTCTTATTATAGCCGAGCGCGGGTTTGCACTATGCTCCACGCAGGCAAAAAACCTATCTAAATTGCTACCGATGCACTGGCATGCAGGCAGATAGCAGCCGCCGCAGCCACATTGAGCGATTCTTCGCCACCGGGCTGGGCGATGCGCACATGCCAGCGCGCTGCTGCCATCAACTCGCTGCAGATACCCTGCCCTTCATGGCCCAAAGCCCAGTTGAGCTGCGCTGGCAGCTCTTTTTTCTGCAGCATGTCATGCAAATACTGACCTTGGTGGCTGCTGGTTACCGCCAGCGGATGGCTCAGGCTAGCAACATCGTCGCTGCTTGCCCCCTCAATCAAATGCAGCCCAAAATGCGCCCCCATGCCAGCACGCAGCACTTTGGGTGACCATAATGCCGCACTGCCCTTGAGCGCGATAACCTGGGTAAAACCAAAAGCTGCGGCACTGCGCAGCACGCTACCGACATTGCCCGGATCTTGCAAACGGTCCAGAACCACGCTGCGCGCTTCGGGCAACAGCGCGGTTTGCGCAGGCAGATCACAGACGAACCCGATGCCGGGCAGCGAATCCAGCGGGCTAATTTCTGCCATCAAGGCATCTGGAATCACTATTAATTTAATAGCTGCTCCCGCGATATTTGATTGGGCTAGAGCCTGTTTTGACTCTAAAACGACGGCTATAGAGGGCTGAAAACCCTTTTGCATATAGGCGCTGCACAGATGCTCACCTTCAATCCATACCCGTCCGGTTTTTCGGTAAGCCGCGCCATCTGCAGCAAGCTTGCGAAGCTCTTTGAGCAGCGGATTGTCGCGCGAGGTGATAGTGACTGGCTCGGTCATGCAGCGCCTTCAATGGCTGCGCGCACAGGTGCAAAGCTTCTGCGATGCACAGGCGACGCTCCATGGGTCTTGAGTGCCGCCATGTGCACTGCTGTACCGTAGCCTTTGTGCCCGTCAAAACCATACTCGGGGTATTGGGCATGCATGTCGCTGCACTGCCTGTCACGGGTGACTTTGGCAATGATCGATGCTGCTGAAATGGCCTGTACCTTGGCGTCGCCCTGCACAATGGCCTCTGCCAGTACATCCAGCGTGGGAATGCGGTTGCCATCCACCAGCACTTTGACAGGTTTCAGGCGCAGTCCGGCTACGGCACGTTGCATGGCCAGCATGGTGGCTTGCAGGATGTTGAGTCGGTCAATTTCCTCGACACTGGCCTGGCCTACGCCAACACACAATGCTTTGGCACGAATTTCGTCGTACAGCTTCTCGCGCCTGAGCGCAGTGAGCTTTTTGGAGTCTGCCAAACCCTTGATCGGATTGGCATCGTCCAGAATCACTGCCGCAGCTACCACGGGGCCTGCCAGCGGGCCACGCCCCGCCTCGTCTACACCAGCCACCAGACCAGGAACCTCCCATACCAAAGCTACCTGCTGCATGGCGACAGGTTTTTTGGTGCGCTTGGTTACGGGTTTAGCTTTCACGGGAGATCACTTGGGCTATGGCTTGGCTAGCCAGCGATGCAGTGTCGCGCAGCAGCTCGGCATGCAACTGGGTAAAACGTTGTTCGAGAGCGCGTATTTTCTCAGGTTGTGCCAGCCAGTCCAAAAGCGCCTGTGACAGGGCCTGCGGTGTGGCAGCGGTCTGCAGATACTCGGGGACCACAAACTCACCGCACAGGATATTGGGCAAGCCGACCCAGTGCTGGAGTTTTTTACGCCGCATCATCTGCCAGCTGATCCAGTGCATGTTGTAGGCGATGACCATGGGGCGCTTGAACAGGGCTGCCTCCAGCGTGGCTGTGCCACTGGCAATCAGGGTGACGTCACATGCGGCCAATGCAGCGTGCGACTGACCGTCGAGCAAAATCAGCCTGTCGGCAACCCCTGCTTGCCGTGCATGCTTCTCTATGGCGTTGCGCAAGCCTGGAGCACACGGAACTATGAATTTCATGGCTGGCTGCGCGGTATGCAAAAGCGCCACCGTTTTGAAAAACACCTCCGCAAGATATTGCACTTCCGATTGTCGGCTGCCAGGCAGCACAGCTACCACCACATCATCATGCGCCAGGCCCAAGCTTTGGCGTGCGTTCTGGCGGTCTGGCTGCATTGCAATGGTGTGGGCCAGTGGATGCCCTACATAGGTGGCATCAATGCCCGCCTGGTCGTAAAGCGCCTTTTCAAACGGAAAGATGCACAGCACATGGTCTACCGCCTTGCGAATTTTCTCGATGCGCTCAGGCCGCCAGGCCCATATGCTGGGGCTGACGAAATGCACCGTCTTGATGCCACGCGCTTTGAGCTGGGTTTCCAGATCCAGATTGAAATCTGGCGCGTCGATACCGATAAATACATCCGGAGGGTCTGACAGCAGACGCTGCAGCAGCTGTTTGCGAATATCTACTATCTCGCGGTAATGGCGCAATACCTCAACATAACCGCGCACGGCCAGTTTGTCACTGCTCCACAATGCCTGAAAGCCTTGGCGCTGCAATTGTGGTCCACCAATGCCGTAAGCCTGTACATCAGGCCAGCGCTGCCTCAAGGCTCCCAGCAGCAAGCTGCCCAGCAGATCCCCCGAAGCCTCACCCGCCACCATGGCTACGCGCAAGAGGGATGAAGACATGGTTAACCAGCGCGCCCCGTGCTATCGCACAATGCCGCGCTCTGCAGATACGTTAGCCAGAAAGCCGTTCATCATCTGCACATCGGCATGCGCCTCGGGGTGACTGCTGGCTAATTCGCTGATTTTGCTCTGCGCAGCTTCCAGAGACAGGTCATCGCGGTACAGCGCCTTGTACATGGCTTTGACTGCGCTAATGCGCTCGGCGCTAAAGCCCCTGCGGCGCAGGCCTTCGTAGTTCATGCTGCGCGCAGCCGCCGGCTGGCCCTGGCACATCACGAAGGGTGGCAGGTGAGCAAACAGCAACGAGCACATGGCCGTCATGCTGTGCGCGCCAATGTGCACAAACTGGTGCACCACCGTAAAACCACCGAGGATCACAAAGTCGCCCACCACCACGTGCCCGGCAAGCTGCGAATTATTGGCAAAGGTCGTGTCATTGCCTACGATGCAGTCGTGCGCCAGATGCACATAGGCCATCAGCCAATTGCGGTCGCCGACACGGGTGACTGCGCCACCCCCCGGTGAACCCATGTTGAAAGTGCAGAATTCGCGGATGGTGTTGTCATTGCCAATGATCAGCTCGCAAGGCTCGCCAGCATACTTTTTATCCTGTGGTATGGCTCCCAGTGAGCTGAACTGGAAAATGCGGTTGTTTTTACCGATCGTAGTGTGGCCTTCGATCACTACATGGGGCCCCACTGTGGTTCCCGCATCAATTTTCACATGCGGCCCAATTACGCTGTACGGCCCCACACTGACAGTGCTGTCCAGCTGCGCCTTGGGATCAATGACGGCGGTTGCGTGAATCAGACTCATGGCCGGACCTCAAGCAATACTGCGCATCGCACAGGTCAACTCTGCTTCAACCGCCAGTTCCTCGCCGACCATAGCCTTGGCCTGGAACTTGAAAATGCCCGCCTTCATGCGACCCATCGTGACATGCAATATCAGTTGATCGCCTGGCTCTACAGGGCGTTTGAATCGTGCGCCGTCAATGCCTGCAAAGTAGTACACGGTATTTTCATCCGGTATGACATCCAGGGCGTCAAAAGCCAGCAAGGCAGCGGCCGGCGCCAGAGCCTCCAGCATCAATACCCCAGGCATTACAGGCCTGCGAGGGAAGTGCCCGGTGAAATACGGCTCGTTGATCGTCACATTCTTGAGCGCCTTGATCGACTTGCCTTTCTCAATCTCCAGCACGCGGTCTACCAGCAAAATCGGATAGCGATGGGGCAATATGGTCAAAATTTTATGGATGTCCATTAGGGGGGTCCGTTCTTTTTCTGGGCTATCAGTTCAATATGCTTTTCCATCGCCCTGACACGCTCGCGCAGTTTGTGCAGTTGCTTGAGTGATGCAGCATTTTTCTCCCAGGACGCATTGTCGTCTATAGGGAACATGCCTGTGTAGTGGCCAGGCTGATTGATAGAGCGCGTGACAGTACTGACAGAGGAAATATGCACGTGGTCAGCAATGGTCAGATGGCCCAGTATGCCAGCGCCACCGCCAACAGTGCAGTGCCTGCCAATGGTTGCACTGCCTGCTATACCCACGCAGCCAGCTATGGCGGTGTGGGCTCCAATATGCACGTTGTGGCCAATCTGGACCAAGTTATCCAGCTTCACGCCATCTTCAATCACTGTATCGTCAAGCGCACCACGGTCAATGCAGGTATTGGCACCAATTTCTACATCGTTGCCGATGCGTACCGCCCCCAGCTGCTCGATTTTTTCCCACGCACCAGAGCGCGACTTGTCGGGCGCGAAACCAAAACCGTCCGCACCGATCACCACACCACTATGCACTATGCAGCGCTCACCCACCACACATCGCTCGCCCACAGTGACTCGTGATGTCAACACAGTGCCTGCGCCGATGCGCGCTCCATGCTCCACCACACACAGGGGCCCAATGTGTGCACTGGGGTGAATGTGAGCCTCAGCGTGGACTACGGCGCTGGCATGAACGCCCGGTGGATAACCCAAGCCATGCTGCTTGCGCCACCACTGTGTGAGGCGGGCAAAATACAGATACGGCTCATCAGTCACGATACAGGCCCCACGCTGCAAGGCTGCTTCGGCCAGCGCTGGCGCGACGATCACGCAGGCAGCCTGCGTAGTCTGCAACTGGCTGGCGTATTTAGGATTGCTTAAGAATGACAGGTCTGCAGGACCCGCAGACTGCAAGGGCGCAAGGCGCTGAATTGCCAGATCGGGTGACCCATGCAAAGCACCCCCGAGGGCATCTATGATCTTCGCTAAGGTAGCTGACACACAGCGGCCCTTGGACAGGATTACTTACCGTTAGCCGCGTTGAGCGCCTTGAGCACTTTGTCCGTGATGTCGTGCTTGGGGTTGATGTATACCGCCTCTTGCAGGATCACATCGTATTTTTCCTGCTCTGCAACCTGCTTGACGATTTTGTTGGCGCGCTCTAGCACCGCCTGCAATTCTTCGTTCTTGCGTGCGTTCAGGTCTTCCTGGAACTCGCGGCGCTTGCGCTGAAAATCACGGTCTTGTTCTACCAACTGTTTTTGGCGGGTATTGCGCTGGCTCTCGGCCATCGTGGGTGCTTCGCGCTCGAATTTGTCCGAAGCAGTTTTCAGCGTGTTGCCCAGATCAACCAGCTCTTTTTCGCGTTTGGAGAATTCCGTCTCCAGCTTGGACTGCGCGGCTTTGGCTGCAGTGGCCTCGCGGAAAATACGATCCGTGTTGACAAACCCAATGCGATATTCCTGAGCAATGGCAGATGTGGCCATAGTGACCGCTGCCACACCCAGAGCCAGCAAGCAATGTCGGATAGAGAATTTCATTAGAAAGATGTACCAATTTGGAATTGCAACCTCTGGATTCTATCGCCAGAAAACTTGCGTGTGGGAACTGCATAGGCAAATCTTAACGGGCCCAGCGGAGAAATCCAGCTCAAACCGAATCCAGCGGAGGCGCGCAGCGCACTAAAATCGTACTTTTCCTTCTCGGCGTAGACGTTGCCGACGTCCATAAAACCAAACAGCCGCAGGCTTTTGTCATTGCCCGCACCCGGGAAAGGGGTCTGCAATTCAATATTGCCCACCAATTTCTTGGGGCCGCCGATGAAGGAGCCTGTTACATCTCGGGGGCCCAGCGTGTTCTGCTCAAAACCCCGCACCGTCCCCAAGCCACCCGCGTAATAGCCCTTGAAAACCGGGAAGGCCCGGTTAGACAGGCCTTTGCCCCAACCCAGCTCGCCGTTCAAGGCGATGGTGTACTGCTTGTTCAAGGGGATGTATTGCTGGTATTGGTAGTTGGTGCGCAAGTAGCGGGCATCTCCTGCCGCGCCCCATTCGCCGTTGACGCGCTGGTAAACACCTGATGACGGCACCAGGGCGCTGTCGCGGTTATCCCTTGACCAACCTACCGTCAATGGGATGCTGTTGCTTGAATAGCCAAACTGATTGGCATATGCCAAATAAGCTGCCGGAATATTGGTGCCCGGCTTAATCCTGGTTCCTTCTATACCACCGCCGAAAAATACCGTGTCGAGTTCGTTGAAAGGTACTCCAAAGCGCACACTGGCACCCCTGGTAGCCAATTGGTAATCACCGCCCTGGTCGTTGGAAGGACGGCTGTTGCGATAGTAAAAATCCAGCGTGCGTGAAACCCCATCGTTGGTGAAGTATGGATTGACACTGCTCACCACCACCTGGCGGTTGAACTTGGATGTGTTGACCTCCACACCCAGATAATTGCCGGAACCAAAAACGTTTTCCTGCGCAATTTTAAATTGCAGGGACAGTTTGTCCGTGCTGGAATATCCCGCCCCTACCGACAGGTTGCCTGTGGGCTTTTCAGCCACTGTCACCACCAAATCTACCTGGTCAGGCGCTCCGGGCACATCGGCAGTTTCTACGTTCACTTCCTTGAAGTAACCCAGACGGTCTACGCGATCGCGGGACAGCTTGATCTTGTCACCGTCGTACCAGCTCGATTCGAACTGGCGGAATTCGCGGCGAATCACTTCATCACGGGTGCGGTTGTTACCTGCAATACTGAGCTTGCGCACATAGGCACGCCGTGACGGCTCTGCCTGCAGCACCAGAGCGACTCGGTTGTTGACGCGATCAATCTCAGGCTTGGCCTGCACCTGGGCAAAGGCATAACCAAAACTGCCGAAATAATCCGTAAAAGCCTTGGTTGTCTGGGCCAGTTGCTCCGAGTTGTAAGCCTCGCCAGGTGTGACCGTCACCAGCGTTTTGAATTCTTCGTCTTTGCCCAGGTAGTTGCCTTCAAGCTTGACAGAGGACACCACATAGCGCTGGCCTTCGTCAATGTTGATCGTCAGCGCGATATCCTGCTTGTCAGGCGATATAGCCACCTGGGTAGATTCAATTTTGAATTCAAGGTAGCCTCGCGTCAGATAGTATGAGCGCAGCGTTTCCAGATCAGCGTTGAGCTTGGTGCGTGCATAGCGGTCGCTTTTGGTATACCAGCTGAGCCAGCCGCCAGTGTCCAGATCAAACAGGTTGCGCAGCGTGCTCTCGCTGAACGCTTTGGCCCCCACGATGTTGATTTCCTTGATCTTGGCGATATCGCCCTCGATCACGTTGAAGTTCAGGTTCACGCGGTTACGCTCAATCGGCGTGACTGTGGTCACGACTTCCGCCCCATAAAGACTTTTGCTGATGTACTGGCGCTTGAGTTCTTGCTCAGCACGATCTGCCAAGGCCTTGTCAAACGGACGGCCCTCTGACAAACCCACCTCACGCATGGCTTTGACCAAAGCTTCCTTGTCAAATTCTTTGACACCGGTAAAGCTCACATCTGCTACGGTAGGGCGCTCTTCCACGATAACTACCAGAACGCCGCCTTGCACATCAATGCGCACATCCTTGAACAGACCCAGCGCGAACAGGGCGCGAATCGCTGAAGACCCCTTTTCATCGTTATAGGTTTCTCCCACACGAAAGGGCAGTGATGCAAACACGGTTCCCGGCTCTACGCGCTGCAGGCCTTCAATACGGATATCACGCACCGTGAATGGATCTACCGCCCAGGCGCTGGCTGCAAAAGCCACTGCCGCCAATGCGCACGCCGAGCGGTTAAAAATAGAGTTAACTTGTTTTTTCATACACCAAAGAGCACCTGGACCCGCTTTTCAGCGCAGAGCCAGGAGCTTTACAAAAACGATCCAAAAATCCGGTTCACATCGTTGAACAGGGCAATCGCCATCATGGCCATCAGTATCGCCACCCCGCCACGCTGAAACCGTTCGAGCCAAATATCAGATACCGGCTTGCCAGTAACGCCTTCCCACACATAATACATGAGGTGTCCGCCATCCAAGACGGGCAATGGCAACAAATTAAGTACGCCCAAACTGACGCTGATCAGGGCCAGAAACAGCAAATACTGGATCACACCCAAGCTGGCAGACTTGCCAGCGACGTCCGCAATGGTAATAGGACCGCTGAGATTTTTCAGCGATGCTTCGCCAATCACCATTTTGCCCATCATACGCAGCGTCAGCGCAGATATCTCCCAGGTTTTAACGACGCCACGCCACAGCCCGTCAAACAGCCCATGGCGCACCTGCGTCATCTCCGGCGGGGCTCCGACATAAGCGCCAATCCTGCCTACCCAGTTGGTGCCCTCTTTCTCGGCGACAGGGGTGACTTCAATGGGCAGTGTCTGGCCTGAACGCTGCACACGCCACAGCTTGGTCAGGCTCTGGTCTCTGTCTACACTGGCACGTATGGCCTCACGCAGTTGCATGCCATCAGCGACAGGCACGCCTGCAATGCTGACCACCACATCGTTTTTCTTCAGGCCCGATTTGTCTGCAGCACCACCGGGCACCACATCACCAATTACTGGGCGGGTCCAGGGCACGCCGATACCGATTTTGCGAAACATCTGTGCGTCTGCCTCGCGTACATCCATGCTGCTGAGCGGCAGGATGACCGTGCGCACCGTGTTAGTGGCTATTTGCCTGACTTCCAGCTGCAGATCCTTGCTATCCAAAGCACCTTGGGTAACGATCCAGCGCAGCTCTTCCATGGACAGCACCTCCTGCATGCTGTCGCCCACCAGAGCTGCCGCCTGCACCTGATCTCCCGAGCGCAACCCGGCCTGCGCGGCAATTGAGTTGGCCTGGGGGCTGGCCAAAATAGCGCGCGGCTCCAGCACGCCTACCCAGTTAACGACGGCGTAGAGCAACACTGCCAGCAGCAAATTGGCCACCGGCCCGGCAGCCACAATGGCCGCACGCGCGCGTAACGGCTGGGTATTGAAAGCCACATGCTGCAGCTCACGAGGCACAGGCGCCTCGCGCTCATCAAGCATCTTGACATAACCGCCCAGCGGAAAGGCAGCAATCACGAATTCGGTCTCCTGGCCTGGATGCTGGTTTTTGGGTTTCCAGGTGAGCAAGGGTTTGCCAAAGCCTACGGAAAAGCGCAGGACCTTGACGCCGCAGGCTACAGCAACACGGTAGTGGCCGTATTCGTGGATGGCAATCAGCACGCCCAGGGCAATGATGAATGCAATGAGGGTTAACATGGTTATTTCTCTAATTGGGCCACACAACGTGCAGCTGATGCACGGCTGCTGGCGTCTATAGCCAGCAAATCGTCTAGCGATTGGGGCTTGGAGGGAACAATGCGGCTCAAAGTTTCCGTGTTCACATGGTGTATCTGGTCAAACCGGATACGCCGGTCTAAAAATGCCTGCACTGCCACTTCGTTGGCGGCGTTGAGCACCGCTGTGGTGCCTTGCGTGGCAGCCATGGCCTGCCAAGCCAGCTGCAGGCCGGGAAAGCGCTGGGCATCCAACGCTTCAAACGTCATCGCACCCACAGTTTTCCAGTCCAGCGTCTGCGCCCCGCTGGCCATACGCTGCGGGTAGCTCAGGCCGTAGGCAATCGGAACCCGCATGTCTGCATTGCCCAGCTGCGCCACGACGGAGCTGTCATGGTACTGCACCATGGAGTGGATGATGGACTGCGGATGGATCACTACTTCGATCTGGTGAGGCAACATGCCAAACAGATAGTGCGCTTCAATCACTTCCAGCGCCTTGTTCATCATGGTGGCAGAATCCACCGAAATTTTGCGGCCCATCACCCAGTTGGGGTGTGCTACCGCTTGCTCAGGCGTGATGGAGCCAAAGGTTGACAGATCGCGCGTGCGAAAGGGTCCGCCAGAAGCGGTCAGGATGATCTTTTCCACGCGCTGCGCCCAGGTACTGCGCTCTTCGGGCAGGCTCTGGAATACTGCAGAGTGCTCGCTGTCGATAGGCAGCAGTGTGGCGCCTCCCTGCGACACCGCTTGCATGAACAGATCACCACCGACCACCAGAGCCTCCTTGTTGGCCAGCAGCAGCCGCTTGCCAGCGCGCGCTGCAGCCAGGCTGGGTGCCAGCCCGGCAGCGCCCACGATGGAGGCCATGACAATATCCACTTCAGCGCAAGACGCTATATATTCGATAGCTGCTCCCGCGAAATTTAATTGGGTTGACAGCCCTTTTTCCTTAAATTTCTGGCCTAATAGATGCGCAGCGGCGACATCAGCCATGATGGCCATCTGCGGCTTGAACCGCTCGCATTGGGCCAGCATCTCTTCCACATTGGTACTGGCGCTCAAGGCAAATACCTCGAATCGATCGGGATGGCGCGCGATGACGTCCAGGGTGTTTTTGCCCACCGAGCCTGTTGAACCAAGAACTGTGACGCGCTGCTTTTTCATGGAGATAGGGCTGGGAACTATGCCAGCAAGGACACCAGCATCAAAGCCAGCGGCAGGGTGGGAATCAAAGCGTCCACGCGATCCAGGATGCCGCCATGACCGGGCAGCAGGTTGCTGGAGTCTTTGGCACCAGCGCTGCGCTTGACCAGAGACTCCACCAGATCACCCACCACACTCATGGCCGACAGAAACAGCATAGCGACGATCAGCAAAAGCCAACCCGGCGCAGCCAGGCGGGAATACAAGCTGGGCACTGAGGCCTGGTAATAGCCATCGGCCCACACCCAGCACACGGCCAGCACCACCACACCCAGCATGCCGCCCCACACACCCTCCCAGCTTTTGCCGGGACTGATGGCGGGAGCCAGCTTGCGCTTGCCATAGGCCTTGCCCGCAAAATACGCAAACACATCTGCAGCCCACACCAGCACCAGCACCGAGAGTAAAAAGTTAATGCCCATCACCCTGGCTTGGGCTACTGCCAGCCACGCCAGTACCAGCGCCAGCACCCCACCCACAATACGCATCCAGCGATGCAGCAAAGGCCAGCCTGCCACGCCAGCGCGCAGCAGCAGGCCACCCAGCAGCACCCAGGCCCCGCCTGCCAGCACCCACAGCATGGGCGTGGCGCGATAGGGCAAGCCCACCTTCCATGCCACGGCGCACAGCACCAGGCAGTCCAGCGCGATCAACCAGGAGGATTTTTTACTGTAGCCATTGAGCTGGCCCCACTCCCACGCCGCCAGGCACAGCAGCACCAAGGCCGCCAGCATGAACCATTCAGGCTGTGACGCAAACAGCGCTGGCAGCAGAACAGCCAAAAGCGCCAAGGCGGTAATGATGCGTTGTTTGAGCATGCTGCCGTACAGGCCTATGCCGCAGCCTGCGTATTGAGTGCAGGTGGATGTTGCTGTGCGGGTGAACTTAGCTGCTCGGAAGTTTTGCCGAAACGCCTTTCGCGTCCGGCAAAATCAGCAATCGCCTGATCCAGCGAAGTTTCGTCAAAATCTGGCCACAATGCATCGGTAAAGTGCAATTCGCTGTAGGCGCTTTGCCACAGCAGAAAATTGCTGATGCGGTATTCGCCGCCCGTGCGAATCACCAGATCCGGGTCAGGCACATGTGCCAGGGCCATTGCACCAGCCAGGCTTTCCTCAGTCACCGCCTGCCCCTGGGCAACCAGCTTGCTGGCTGCCTGCGCAATATCCCATCGCCCACCGTAGTTGAAGCACACATTCAAAATAATGCGGGTATTGCTGCGGGTCGACAGCTCGGCTTGGTCAATCCCGCTGCGCACCTTGTCAGACATGCGGCTGCGGTCACCAATAAAGCAAATGCGCACACCGCTGTCGTGCAGTGGCTTGACCTCACGGGCCAGGGCGCCCGCCAGCAGGTCCATCAAGCCTGAGACTTCTTCATTGGGGCGATTCCAGTTTTCCGAAGAAAACGCAAACACCGTCAGCACCTTGACCCCGCGTTCGCTGCAGGCCCGGACACAGCGGCGCAGCGACTCCACCCCCTGCCGGTGACCAGCCACACGCGGCATGAAGCGCTGTTTGGCCCAGCGGCCATTGCCATCCATCACGATGGCAATGTGATGGGGAATACGGTCTGTAGGGTTCAAAGCAGGGGCATGGGTTAATGAAAGTTGCAGTCAGCCAAGCTTACACCGACAGAATTTCCTTTTCTTTGTCGGCCACCAGCTTGTCCACTTCGGCGATGTATCTGTCCGTGGTTTTCTGCACATCGGCTTCTGCACGCTTTTGATCGTCTTCAGAGGCTTCTTTTTCCTTGACGAGCTTTTTCACACCCTCGTTGGCATCGCGACGCAGATTGCGGATAGCGATCTTGCTGGTTTCGCCTTCGTTGCGCACCAGCTTGGTCATCTCTTTGCGGCGCTCTTCCGACATGGCGGGCATCGGCACGCGGATCAAATCTCCCATGGAGGCTGGATTGACACCAAGGTCGCTGTCACGGATGGCCTTTTCGATTTTGGCACCCATGCCTTTTTCCCAAGCCTGCACGCTGATGGTGCGCGAATCAAGCAGGCTCACATTGCCCACCTGCGACAGCGGCACCATCGACCCATAGTACTCCACCTGGATGCTGTCCAGAATGGCGGGATTGGCACGCCCTGTGCGGATTTTGCCCAGGCTGTTCTTGAGTGCTTCGATGGACTGGGCCATCTTGCTTTCACTGGTTTTTTTGATGTCTGCAATACTCATGTTTCAACTCCAGATACCTAGTTCACACCGATGGGCCATTGTGCGTCTTTCAGACATGCACCAACGTGCCCTCGTCTTCTCCCATCACCACGCGCTTGAGTGCGCCGTTTTTAAAAATACTGAACACCTTGATCGGCAGCTTCTGGTCGCGGCACAGCGCAAACGCTGCCGCATCCATCACTCCCAAATTTTGCTGCATGGCCTGGTCAAACGTGAGCTTGCTGTAGCGCACGGCATGAGGGTCTTTTTTGGGATCGGCACTGTACACACCATCGACCTTAGTTGCCTTGAGCACCACCTCAGCCCCAATTTCGGCACCACGCAAGGCGGCTGCCGTATCGGTAGTAAAAAATGGATTGCCGGTACCTGCTGCAAAAATGACCACTTTGCCTTCTTCCAGATACTGCAAGGCTTTAGGGCGAATATAGGGCTCCACCACCTGTTCGATATTGATGGCCGACATGACGCGGGCCACTAGACCCGCATTGTTCATCGTATCGGCCAGTGCCAAGGCATTCATCACGGTGGCCAGCATGCCCATGTAGTCGGCCGTGGCTCTGTCCATGCCCACCGAGCCGCCCGCCACACCGCGGAAAATATTGCCCCCACCGATCACGACGGCCACCTGCACGCCCAGCTCGGTCACTTCCTTGATTTCCTGAACCATGCGCATGATGGTGGCACGGTTGATGCCAAAGGCGTCATCACCCATCAATGCTTCGCCTGAGAGTTTCAACAAAATACGTTTGTGCGCTGGCATGGGGTCAACTCTCCTAAGCTTGTTTTTCAATAGCTGCAATTATCAGCGATGTTAAGGGGATTTTTGGATGTAAAAAAAGCGGCAAATTCGCATTTGCCGCTTTTTTGCTGTTGCTTTAGCTCAAACGCTTATGCACCCTTGGCAGCAGCCACCTGTGCGGCCACCTCGGCAGCGAAGTCGTCCACCTTCTTCTCGATGCCCTCTCCCACCACATACAGGGTAAAGCCCTTGACGCTGGTGCTGGCGGCTTTGAGCATCTGTTCGACGGTTTGCTTGTCGTTCTTGACGAACGCCTGGTTCAGCAAGGCCACTTCCTTAAGGTACTTCTGCACAGAGCCTTCGATGCGTTTGGCAACGATATCGGCAGGCTGGGTGGGCTTGCCAGCGGCTGTGGCGACTGCGGCATCTTCGGCGGCCTTGGCGGCGGCGACACTGCGCTCGCGCTCGATCAGCTCGGCTGGCACTTCAGCGCTGGTCAGGGACACAGGCTTCATGGCGGCGATATGCATGGCGGTGTCTTTGGCTGCGGTCAGGTCACCGGCATACTCCACCACCACACCGATACGGGTGCCGTGCAGGTAGGTAGCGACTGCGCCTTCAAAGCGCTTGAAGCGACGGAAGGTCATGTTCTCGCCGATCTTGCCGATCAGACCCTTGCGCACGTCTTCCAGCGTGGGGCCAAAGCCATCCGCGCTGTGCGCCAAAGCGCCTAGCGCCTCTACATTGGCAGGGTTGTGCTGCGCCACCAACTGGGCAGCGGCGTTGCACAGCGCCAGAAAGCTGTCATTTTTGGTAACAAAATCTGTTTCGCAGTTGACTTCGATCAGGGCGCTGGTGTTGCCCTGCGCGCTCACGGCCACCACACCTTCAGCGGTCACGCGGGCGCTGGCTTTGCCGGCCTTGTTACCCAGTTTGACACGCAGAATCTCTTCAGCTTTGACCATGTCGCCAGCGGCTTCGGTCAGGGCTTTTTTGCACTCCATCATAGGAGCGTCGGTCTTGCCGCGCAGTTCGGCAACCATGCTTGCGGTAATTGTCGTCATTGTAAATTCCTTGGGATATTAGAAAAAAGGGGCTACACGAGCCCCTTTGGTATGAGAGCCGGGAAATCAGGCGGCTTGGCCTTCTTCCACTTCCACAAATTCGTCGCCACCAGCAACGGCCTTGACCACTTCGGTCACGGCATTGGCACGGCCTTCGAGGATGGCATCTGCCACGCCACGGGCATACAAAATCACGGCTTTGGACGAATCGTCGTTGCCGGGGATGATGTAGTCCACGCCTTCAGGGCTGTGGTTGGTATCGACCACGCCGATCACGGGAATGCCCAGCTTGCGTGCTTCTTGCACGGCAATCTTGTGGTAACCCACGTCGATAATAAACAAGGCGTCTGGCAGAGCGGGCATGTCCTGGATTCCACCCATGTCTTTTTCCAGCTTTTCCATCTCACGGGCAAACATCAGCTGCTCTTTTTTGCTCAGGGCATCCAGACCAGCTTCTTGCTGGACTTTCATTTCCTTGAGGCGCTTGAGGGAGATCTTGACGGTTTTGAAGTTGGTCAGCATGCCGCCGAGCCAGCGCTGGTTCACGTAAGGCACGCCTGCACGGGTTGCCTCTTCCACGATGGTGTCGCGCGCGGTGCGCTTGGTGCCGACCATCATGATGGTGCCACGGTTGGCAGACAGCTGGCGCACAAACTTGAGTGCGTCCTCGAACATCGGCTGCGATTTTTCGAGGTTGATGATGTGGATTTTGTTGCGATGGCCGAAAATGTACGGTGCCATCTTGGGGTTCCAGAAACGGGTCTGGTGGCCGAAGTGGACGCCTGCGTCCAACATTTCGCGCATAGAAATTGCCATGTATAGCTCCAAAGGTTAGGTCTAAAATCCAGCCCGTTTTGCAGGCATCTGCGGCTCATTTGAAAAGCCGCTTATGCTGTGCAACACCTTGATGGGCTGGTTTGCGATTTACTTTGCTATCCTGCCCACGCAGAGGCAAAATTCAACAAAGCCACTGATTATAGCATTTCCCCATGTCTTCCTCACCACTTCCCCAGCGCCCAGACCTCTTCAGCACCCGCCAGGCCATCCTCGAAGGCCGCAGCAGCGCAGCACAGGAGATGGCCCAGTCTTTGGCCATCGCTCAGTCTGAGGCCTGTGCGCATACCTTTTTGCACCTGGACGCACACACCGCGGCTGCGCAGGCTGCCCAGACAGCGCAAGCCAGTGGTGCGCAGCCCTTGGCGGGGCTGGCCGTATCGGTCAAGGACCTGTTTGATGTGCAGGGCCAGGTCAGCAGCGCAGGCTCCAGAGTGCTGGCCCAGGCTGCTCCGGCAGCAGCCGATTGCCCCGCAGTGGCGCGCCTCAAAGCTGCTGGCGGCGTGCTGCTGGGCCGCACCAATATGGTGGAGTTTGCTTTCTCGGGTGTTGGTGCCAACCCGCACTACGGCACGCCAGTCAACCCCTGTGACAGCGCCACAGCACGCATTCCGGGTGGCTCCTCCAGCGGCGCTGCCGTCTCGGTGGCCACGGGGGCGGCATTTATCGGGCTGGGCAGCGATACGGGGGGCTCCATCCGCATACCGGCGGCTTTGTGCGGCATTGTGGGCTTCAAGCCCACGGCGCGCGCCGTGCCTACCACGGGCGCCGTGCCACTATCAACCACGCTGGACACCGTGTGCGCCCTCACCCGCTCGGTGCGCGACGCCATCACAGCGCACGAAATTCTGTCTGCCAGCAGTGTGCCGCCCGGTAGCAAGCCGCTGGCCGCCTACAAACTGGCTGTAGCGCGCACCACCATGCTTGACGCCCTGGATGCCACGGTGGCAGTAGCGTTTGAGCGCGCTCTGGCGCGGCTGCGTGCTGCGGGCGCGCAGATCACCGACATCGCCCTCAGCGAGATTGCCGATCTGGGCACCATACAGTCGCGTGGTGGCTTTTCCGCGCCAGAGGCCATGGCCTGGCAGCGCGCACGCGGCCTGTGGCCTGCGCAGCGCGAGCACTACGACCCGCGTGTGGCCCAGCGCATCGCCCTGGCCGATAACATGAGCGCTGCAGACTATGTGAGCCTGCAAACTCAGCGGAATGGCTGGATCGGGCGTGTAGAGCTGGCTTTGGCGGGTTTTGATGCCGTGCTCTCGCCCACCGTGCCCATTACCGCGCCCAGCATCGCCAGCGTGGCCCCCAGCCAGGGCGTGGACGCCGCGCTGGATGCAGCGCGCGACGCAGAGTTCTGGAGAGTGAACGCCCTGCTGCTGCGTAACACCAGTGTGGTCAATCTGCTGGATGGCTGCGCAATCAGCCTGCCGTGCCAGGCAGCAGATGAACTGCCGGTGGGCCTCATGGTGTGGCATGGCGCCATGCGCGACAATACGGTATTGCGCACTGCGCAGCTCATTGAAGCGGTGCTGCAAACCAAGTCATCATCTTGAAATGCCATCAAATCAATTACTATCAAATTTATAGCTGCCCCCGCGATATTCTGTTGGGCTAGCGCCCATTTTCTTTATTAATTACCATGAAAATTGCAGTTGTAGGGGCAGGTATTGTCGGGGTGACGACGGCCTATGAATTAGCCCAAGACGGCCACGAGGTCACCGTCTACGAGCGCCGTGGCTCTGCGGCTGAAGAGGCCAGCTTTGCCAATGCAGGCGTGCTCGCGCCGGGCTATGTCACGCCATGGGCCGCGCCCGGCATGCCCTGGAAAGTAGCAAGGCAGATGTTTTCGCGGCATGCTGCCGTGAGCATTGGCCTGCCGCTTTCAGGCGCTGAACTGGCCTGGATGTGGAAATTCTGGCGCGCCTGCAAGCCCAGCATCTATCTGCAGCACCGCGCCGCCCTGCAGAAGCTGGCGTTTTACAGCCGGGAGCGTTTGCATGCCATCACCGACAGGCACCAGATGGAGTATGACCGCGCACAGGGCTATATGGTGATGCTGCGCAGTGCCAAAGACGCGGCGCTGGTGCAGCCTGGCCTGCAGGTGCTGCGCGATGCAGGCGTGCCGTTCACGGAAATTGACGAGGCTGCCGCACGCGCCATCGAGCCTGCGCTCAACCCCGATACCCATTTCCATGGCGCCGTGCACCTGGCACAGGATGAGGTGGGCAACTGCCGGCAGTTTGCCCTCATGCTCAAGGACATTGCCCGTGAATCGGGTGTGGATTTTCAGTTCAATACGGCGGTAGCCCAATTAAATATCGCGCGGCCAGCTACTTTATCCATAGCAAATACCCTCACTTCTGGCGTTACCTCAGAAGTGCCTTTTGATGCCGTCGTGCTGTGCGCGGGCCAGGCCAGTGCCAGTTTGTGCAAGCCCCTGGGCCGCCATCTGCCGCTCGTCAATGTCTATGGCTACTCCGTCAGTGCCCATGTGCGCGAGCCGCTGGACGCGCCACGCAGCGCGCTGATGGACGAACATTACAAAGTAGCCATCAGCCGCCTGGGCTCGCGGGTGCGCGTTGCAGGCAGCGCCCAGATCGGCGGCCATGCGGGCAGCAAACGTGCCGACAGCCTGCGCACGCTCTACAAGGTATTGCAGGACTGGTTTCCTGGCGCAGCACTGCGCAGCCATGGTGTGCAGGAATGGAAGGGCGCGCGGCCCATGCTGCCCGATCGCCCACCGATGGTCGGTGCCAGCGGTCTGCCGGGCTTATGGTTCAACACCGGGCACGGCTCCAGTGGCTGGGCGCTCAGCTGCGGCAGCGCCAGGCTGCTGGCTGATGCGATTGCAGGGCGCAGCAGCGATATCGACGCGCAGCTGTATAGCCCTTAGGTCTTGCGCGGCTCGATCAGCGTATCCTGCCCTTCGCGCTCTTTCATTCTGGCCAGCAGGTGCTCAGACTCTGTCCTGATCTGCTCGGTGTCAGGGCCAAGCATTTCCATCTCCAGGCGGTTGATCATGCCTGGCAAGCTGGGCAGATCGTCATCTGCAGTCTGTCCGTTATTGGGCTTGGTCGTCGGGTGGCTCAGGCCATCAGGCAGCTGCGATGCATCTGCATGGGCATACGCACCGCCCACCCAGGCAATCCGCTTGCCCTCCTCCATCTGGCGCAGCACACGCAGGCAGCGGCGCTCGATATCGGGCAGCAAGGTGCCAAACACCGGGAGCCAGGCTACTGCAATGCGGGCTGTCTGGGCCATGGGCGCGCCATGGCTGGCCAGCGCCATGGTGCGGGTGAGGATCTTCTGCGCCAAGGCGTTGGCCAGCTTGGCATCGCGGGGCATGAGTACCGTCAGGGCGAACGCATTGGGCGCCACCCGGCCCAGCGTGTCCACCACGGTGACACTGGACGAGAGGGCCGCAGCAATTTGCACCATGCCGATGTCAAAGCCTTCATCGCCATAGCGCTCCACCAGGTTGTTGGCATCACTGACGCGGATATAGAAAAACGCGCCATAGGTGCGCTCGGCAAGCATGCGCTCCACATTTTTTCCCAAATGGTGCATATAGCCCTGGCGGTTGAGCAGGCCTGTAAGCACATCGCGCCCAATGGATGTTTTGGCGCGTGCCATCACCATGCGGCCCTGGCGGTGCTGGCGCACCAGCGCACTCAAAAGTACCATGGCAGCCACCATGGTGGCCACCGAGGCAAGCAGCGACGCGTCATCGTTAAGCAGGAACCCTAAAAACGAGACCAGCGGCGCAAATATAGCCAATGCATAGAGCACAATACCTGGCGCCAGGTAGAGCGCATTGGACTGTTTGCGCAGCAGGGCCTGCCCCAGAATCAGCAGGGCCAGGACCACACTGCCCAGCGCAAGATACAGCACCCAACGGTACGTCATGCCACGTATGGCGTAGTCCATGGCCCAGAAGGTAAACACCGTGCCCAGCGCTGCATACACCACAGACACCCACCACCAGGGCCTGGAGTGGGTGCGCAGCGATAGGGCAATGGAGGTGATCCACGGAAACAGCACGCACCACAGGGTGGGCACAGCAAACTTTGCTTCATCGTTGAACGATGCGCTGTGGGTGAACAGGTACACCCCAGCGATGCCGCTGTTGACTGCAACCAGACAGGCCACCAGGGTCGTCATCAGGGTAATCGACAGAAAACTCCAACGGCGAAAGCTCACGGCAGCCGCAATGCCCACGATCGCCAGCACCAGATTGATACCCACCGACAGCCCCGTGCCCAGCCCCATCAGCAGCCGATCGTCACGGTACAGGCTGGCACTTTGCAGCAGCATGGGCGTATCCACAAACCCGGTGTGCGCTATCTCTACCACCACGTGCAGGTTGCCGGGCCGCAGCGGAATGTCAAAAGACGGCTGCCTGTCGCTGAAAACCCATTTGTTCATGGCTATCCGGTCACCTGCAGAAGCCCGCTCCCAAGGCTGCTGGTCATAGCGGTAAGCCATATGCACGGCATCGAGCCTGGGCATTTTGAAAGTCAGATTGATGTGCGAACCAAAGCCCGTAGACATGATGTTCAGTCGCGCTACATAGCGCTGCCCACCGGTGAGCACCATACGCTCTGGTTTGCTGCTGGTTTTGAACAATGCATCAGGCAATGCCCACCAAGCATCAGGAGATGATGCCGTGCCTACCGGCAACTGCTGCCCCCCTATGATGGCAGCCTGCCATTGCTGACGTGCATCGATGCTGATATGGGAGTTATTCTCAAACAGCTTGACCAACTGCGCTGAGTTAGCAGGCTCTTGATGTATTGCATATGCAGGCAAGAGAAACAGCAGCCCCAAACTCATAGCGGCGAGACCGAGGCATCGCCTCAGCGCCACACCATATTGGTGCAAGCCCTGGAGTCTACGGAACTGCGCCTTGAACTGCATACTGCTGGGTGTTACTTCCATCTGCCACTAGAGCACGCCCACGCTATGTGGCTGGGTATATTACGAAATTTACACCCAGAAACTAAGTCATTAGTAAGCATTTCATTTATTTTAGCTGGGTGACTGCATTTTGAACATCCCCAGTATGGGGGAGACAGGAAGTGTTAAATATCACAAAATGCCTAGGAATGTAATTCCAGCGACGTTTCAGAGCTAGGCTAAAGATTTAAATGCCATCATATCATGATAACTGTATAAATTTACAGTTAAAAGCAGTCTTACAAGCCCCTTAGTTCAACACTTGCAAGACTTCGGAGCGGTATTCCCGGCTGTAGAGGATGGCCACCACCATGGCCGTTGCGATGGCAAAGGCCAAGGGCGAGAAGAACCATGCAATCACGGCAAAGGCGAAATAGTAGCCGCGCAGCCCGTCATTGAAAGTCTCTGCAGCCAGGCCCAGCATGCGGCTGGCACGCTGCGCAAAATGGTCGCGGTCAAACTTGCCCGCTTCAAACTCTTTCGGATCAGGCATGGAGCCAATCACCAAGGCTACAAAGGTGTACTGCCGCATGCTCCAGCTGAAGCGGAAAAAGGAATACACGAAGATTCCAATCAACAACATCACCTTGAGGTCAAAAATCAACACGCTGGTGCGCACCGCAAAGGGAATGTCACGCACCAGCTCAGCGGCCTTGTCAGTGCTGCCCAGCAGCGCAAACAGACCACCGATCACGATGATGGTGGTGGAGCTGAAAAATGCCGGGGTGCTGGAGAGATTCTGCGCGATGATGCCGTCCAGCACCCGCGGGTCACGCGAGGTGGCCTGCACCATCCAGTAGCCGCGATAACGATTGGTGGTGGCAATCAGCGAATCACCGCGTGCGTTGCCACTGCGAGCAAACCAGGAATAAGCCACCCAGGCGGAGAAAAACCAAATCAGGGCCAGCCAGTCAGTCAGGGGAAGAAGCGCGAGAACTTGCATCCCCAGACTGTACGACATTCAAGGCAGCTGCAGAATACCTTCCTGCGCCCTGCTTCAGGCCAAGGTCAAAAGCAATTAGCCCTTGAGCTTGCTGGCAACTTCCGCAATACGCTTGCCATAAGCCTGCGCCGTATCCAGGTCGCCTTGGGGAATTGCGCTGGCCGGGTCGTTCGGGCCGCACTGTGCCATCACACCAGAGTTGGAGCCGATACGGTTGATATCCGCACCAGGCATAGCCGGCTGACCTACCCAGATCATGGCCTGCTGCATGGACAGAGTGATGAAATACTGCAGGGTGGAGAGCTTGTCACCGCTCATGCTTGCTGAGCAGGTAAAGCCCCCTGCCACCTTGTCTTTCCAGGCGCTGGTAAACCACTTTTTACTGGTGGCATCGGCAAATTTTTTGAACTGCCAACTGGCCATACCCATATAGGTCGGCGAGCCCATGATGATCGCATCAGCCGCGTCCAGCGTGGCCCACTGCGCATCGGTCAGATTGCCTTCGGCGTCAATGGTGACCAGGTCAGCGCCGGCGCCCTTGGCGACGAATTCAGCGACGCGTTGGGTGTGTCCATAACCAGAGTGGTATACGACTGCTACTTTTGCCATGAGATTTCTCCTTTATTTGGCGGTTGGAAATGAAGTGGGTGCAGTGCTCTGCACCGTGAGGGAAACGAGTTTTTGCACTAAGGGGCGCATGCTGAACGCCACCAGAAAGGCAATCGGAAAAGCAATCAACCATGCATGGAGCCAGCGCGCGAGAAAGTTTCCGGCGATGCCGGTATTGACGGCAGTAATCATGCCGCTCATCAGCACGCTCATGGTAAGGGCCATGTAAAAGGCCATGACCAGGGGTGTGAATTTTGCAGGTAATTTTTTCATATGCACTCCCAGCTCAGAACGAGCGCTCCAGATGGCCCATATCGCCGCGCGCAAACGCACGCTTGTAGGCCAGGATGTCCTGCTCGCTATTGCCCATGAAGGGGCCGCCAGGCATCATGGGCTCGCGGATGGGACTGCCGCTGAAAAACACGCCGCGCAAAGGTTTCTGGCCTGCCGTAATGCGTGCTGTCTCAGCGTGGTCGCTGGCCTTGAAAATGACAGCCAGTTGCTCAGAAGGCAGAGGATCGGGTAGCTGGCTTTTGTCAGCAGGGTCAAGCCATACACTGCCGCTGCGAACGACGAAGAAGGCGTTGTCTTTGGCCGCCACAGCAATGTCAACCGATGCCCCCGGCTCCAGCGTCACATCCAGCATGTTCACCGGCGTGAGCCAGCGCGCATCCTCGGCAATGGGCGAGGCCTGATCGGCAAAACGGCCCGCAACCACGCGTACGCTGCCGCCTTCGACACGCACAACAGGCATGTCCTCGTGCCTGACTTTGAACGCAGCAGGGTCGGCTTGCTTGTGCTCGCGCTTGAGGTTCACAAAAATCTGCAGGCCACGCGCAGCCTTGCCAGGCTCAGCGGGCACTTCTTCGTGCATCATGCCGCGCCCGGCTTGCGTCCAATGCAGGTCTCCAGGGCGGATCAGGCTGTGGTCACCCAGCGAGTCGCGGTTGACGAAACCCGCATCAGCCTCTGGCAGCATCAAACTCACCGCGCTCATGCCTGCATGGGGGTGGGGGCCAAAAAACGGCTGCGGCATGGTGTAGCTGTCGATGCCAATCACGGGGCTGATCGCCTCAGGGTCCACACGCAGCATGTGCGCTCCAGAATGGGCGTCAAAGCCGTGGTACGGCATGGGCACCACAGCAGCAATTTTTTTCAGCGCGAACACTTCAGAACCACACATGATCCGATCTCCTTATTTGGTAAATACACCGCTAGCGTAGGCATGCAGGGCTTCGAGCAAAAGCTGACCACAGTCCATCGCACAAAGATAGTTATTCAAGGTTTGCATGAGGCACTGCCTGTCATGGGTTGGCATCAAGCTGCCAAGTCGAAGATGATGACTTCTGCATCCCTGCCGCCATCCACGGCAAGCGCCTGCTCACCTTCAAGCTTGGCCGCGTCGCCCGCCTGCAGGGCCTGGCCGTTGACCGTCAGCGCGCCGCGCACGAGGTGGACATAGGCTTTGCGCGTAGGGTCCAGCGTGATCTGGGCTTTCTCCGTGCCATCAAACAGGCCTGCATACATTTTGGCGTCTGCGTGAATGGTCACGCTGCCTTGCGCGCCGTCCTGGCTGGCCACCAGCCGCAGCTGGCCCCGCTTTTGGTCAGCTGCAAAGGTTTTTTGCTCGTAGCCAGGGTTGATGCTCGTGACGTTGGGCTCAATCCATATCTGCAGAAAATGCGTCTCATCCTTGGGTGCATGGTTGAACTCACTGTGCATGATGCCCTTGCCCGCGCTCATGCGCTGCACATCACCGGGCGGAATGCTTGCGCCGTTGCCCAGGCTGTCCTTGTGCCCGATCGAGCCCGAGAGCACGTAAGAGATGATTTCCATGTCTTTGTGCCCGTGCGTGCCAAAGCCGGTGCCGGGTGCAATGCGGTCTTCGTTGATGACGCGCAGATTGCCAAAGCCCATGTGCTCGGCATCGTAATAGCCTGCAAAGCTGAACGAGTGGTAGCTTTTGAGCCAGCCGTGGTCTGCGTAGCCGCGGTCTTTGGATTTGCGCAGAGTGATCATATAAGTGCCTTTCCTTGCATAAGCCTAGGCCTTGTGGGCCGCTGCTTTATTTACAGTACCAATGTAGAATCAATGCATCATCAAATCAATTGCCTTTATTTGTTGATTAGATGCAAATTTTTTGAATGCCATGACTACTGCAGATCTCATCACTCCCGAAGCATTGCGCATGTTGCAAGCCGTGGCCCACGAAGGGTCTTTGGCAGGGGCTGCACGCAAGCTGGGCCTGGTGCCCAGCGCCCTGACCTACCGGGTGCGCCAGATTGAAGATGGGCTGGATGTGCTGCTGTTTGACCGCAGCGCGCGCAAGGCCGTGCTGACCGATGCGGGCAGGGAGCTGCTCAGCGAAGGCGAGCGCATATTGCATGAGCTTGATGCAATAGCCAACCGCGTCAAGCGCGTGGCTACTGGCTGGGAGCCGCAGCTAACCATTGCCATGGACAGCCTGATTTCGCAGCGCACGGTGCAAGAACTGTGCGAAGCTTTTTTTGCGCTCCTTCCGCCCACCCAGGTCAAGCTGCGCAGCGAAACCCTCTCGGGCACCTGGGAGGCACTGCTGTATGGTGAAGCCGACATTGCCCTGGGTGTGGTGATAGACCCCAGCGCAGCAGGCATCCAGAGCAAGCCCTTGGGCGAAGTGCCTTTCGTATTCGCCGTGGCGCCTCACCACCCGCTGGCCGCTGCGGACGAGCCCCTAGGCGACGCGCTGATCAGCCAGCACCGCGCGGTGGCTGTGGCTGACTCGGCCCGGCGCGGCAGCGGCATTACCACCGGGCTGCTCAGTGGCCAACGCGTGCTGACTGTGCCTGACATGCCCGCCAAGCTGCAGGCCCAGCTGCGCGGTCTGGGCTGCGGCTTTTTGCCAGAGTGCCTGGCCAACAACTATGTGGACACCGGCCGTCTGGTGGTCAAGCGTACCGAGCGCCCTGCCCGCATCTCACGCGTGGGCTACGCCTGGCGCCAAGGCAGCGGCCGTACACGGGGCAAAGCCCTGGCCTGGTGGCTGGCGCAGCTGCAAAGCGACACCACACGCCGTGCCTTGCTGCACGCACATTAGCTCCTAATTTAATAGCTGCTCCCGCGATATTCTATTGGCCTGGAGGCCTAAAAGACTCTAAGGATTGACTGTGTGCGCGCCCAGCCCTGTGGCCGTGTCGATGGGAAAGCTATCCCATTGCAACGCGGGGTCAAAAGCTGCAGTAGCGTTGTTGTCGCCGGATTTCACGCTGGGTTTTCGTCGCAGTGTCTGGTTAAGTGTGCTGACTGCGCCGCTTGTCCAGGCCCCACCCGGCGGTAGATTGCCCACCTGTCCGATGCGGTCAATCACGACACCTGATTTTTCCAATGTGATGGCATCGTCACCATTGAAGAAAGTGACTGTGGTTGTGAAACTGCCAGGCACTTTGAGCGTCGTAGTCGCATTGGCATTGACCAGTACCACTACCGCACCCGGGCTCAACGTACCAGTCAATGTGTAGAGATTGCTCACAGTCGTCGTGCCATTGTTGTACACCTTCACCGCATAACTCGTCAGGTCGACAGTAGCTGTCGTAGGGTTGTAGATTTCCAGGGCCTTGTTGCTGGCGCTGCCTTCAATGTATTCGCTGAAAAACAGATCACTTGGCCCACTAGACACTGGCGGCGGCGCAGTCACCGTGACGACCGCTGACTTGCTAGCTGTATTGGCAGCAGAGTCTGTCAGGGTAATGACCACCGTATAGGTGCCAGCAGCCGCATAGGTGTGGGTTGCAGGGCCTGCACTGGCCAGCGCCGTGTTGGCCGTGCCATCGCCCCAATCGACAGACAAAGACGCCAGCGTGGCGCTGCCACCGCCAGTGGCTTCGGTCACTGTCAGGCCGTAGGGCGCACTAGTGCTTGCCTTGTCAGGAATGCTGGCGCTCAGAATGGGCAGATCCACCACCGCATCCGCGCTCAATGTCAAACCCACCATCACCGGATCATGGTCAGAGGCACGGTAGGGTGTTGCCGCATAACGGTCATCTGTTTTGAACTCGGTGTTGTAGTCCAGCACCGTGGGCTCATCTGCGTTGATGTGCCACACGCCCACGCCCGTCACCTGCGACGCCAGCGAGGCCGAAGCATACGCATGGTCCAGTGCGCCCGTTTCGCCGCCAAACACATAGGTAAAGCGGTCATTGGCTGGCACACGCTTGAGCAGACTCTCGTTGCCAGCTGCTTCCAGCGCCTTGGGCGGGTCTTCCAGCAGATAGCTATTGATGTCACCCATCATCAGCACATCGCTTTCGCCTTGGGTTTTGAGCTTGCTGACAAAACTGTTGAGTGCATTGGCCTGTACAGTACGCGCGGCATTCCAGCAGCCCTGGCCCAGATCGGTATCGCCGCTGCTGGGGCAGGAGCCTTTGCTCTTGAAGTGGTTCACCACAAACCAGAAGCTGCCGTTGTTGTCCAGCGCAGCAAAGCGCTGCGCCAGCGGCGGCCTGCCGCTGGCAGCGGTGTACTGGGCCAGGTCGTCGCCGGTGGGCAGCACAGTAGAGCCAATGCGCTTGACCTTGAGTGGTTTGTACAGAATGTCTACCTTGATCGCGTCTGTGCCAAACAAGCCGCTGTTCACCGCAGCGTAAGTGCCCGCGCCCATCTTGGCGTTCAGCGCGGCGACCAGGCTGTTAGTCGCTACATCGTTATTGTTTTCAATCTCTATCAGCCCCAGTACATCGGCATTCAAGCCTGCTATCGCCTCGACAATTTTGGCTTGCTGCCGCGCAAACTCCTGCGTCGTGTTGGCGCCACGCACAGTGGCACTGCTGGGGCCAATCGTCGTGAAATAGTTGAGCACGTTGAAGCTGGCCACTTTCAACGTGCCACTTACTGCAGGGGCAGTGGCTGTGCGGCTGTTGGCATTGACAAAAGCCGCAGCCACCGTAGGGTGCACACGGTAGACACCAAAGTTGTGGCTCAACACGCCCGTGAGCTTTTGCACCGTATCACCGATGCGACGCGTCCCTGCGCTGCCAGCCGCGCTCATGTAGGGCGTAGGACTGGGGTTTTGTGCGGTGGATCCGTCGTCCAGCACAATGCGCTCGAGCAGGTTCTTCGCATTGGTGGTGGTGACGTTGCCGTTATTGGGGTGAAACTGGCGGCCATCGAGCGCCATCGCGATTTGACCAAACCGACCCAGCTCAAACAGCTCCGTCACCGCCAGCGTTTGGGTGAACTCCACCAGCATGCCTTCGTAACGCTCAAGCGCTGTGGCGTCGGCCAGCGGCAGAGTGATTGGTGTGGGTTTGATAGCCACGCCGCTGCCACAGACATTCACTGTCACGGTGCCCGACAGCTGGGTGATCGTGCTGCCAGCGGAGCCAAACTCAGATACCACTCCCTGCACCTGCACATAGTCGCCCGCCTGCGCCTGTGCGGCTGAAGGAGCAAATACAAAGATGCCTTCTGAGGTCAGAGGGTCTGCATCAGGCACTGGCTGCTGGATGAAAAAGCCACCCAGCTGCGCTGTGGTGGCACTGCCAGTCGTAGGCGAGAGCCCCTGGAAACCGCCCACGACTACCCCACGCACGGTGACAGTCTGCGAAACAAGGGGACTGGTGGTGGTGGCACCCTGCACAGTGGTAATGTCTGTGAGCGGGGCATTCGCGCTAATTTCTGCTGTGCAGGTTGGCAACACGGCTACCGGAGGCTGTTCAACTACGGGCGGTTGCGCTGGAGGCGTGCCGGGATCAGGACTTGTACTGTCGCTGCTGCCGCAGGCGACCATCGCTGCCAGCACAAGTGGCACACATGCGATCTTCAGCACTCGCCAAACCCTGGATAACTTGCAAAATGTCATAGTAGCTCCCTAATCAAGGATCTACTTGTAAAGCAAGAACATGTCCGGGCTATGACGCCTAAATGTTAAATGCGTATCTAAATATTATTTTCAACTACCAATGCACCTACACCACAAAGCATCGAGCTTTTAGCGCTGGAGCCAAGGCCTACTCAGGCATATAGCTCAGCGCACGTGTTTTGCCACGAAACACCCGATAGCTGAAGACCGTGTAGCCAATAATGACAGGCAGCACCACCGCAGCACCTGCAAAAATGATGCGCAGAGACTCCGGCGCGCTGGCCGCTTGCCACACCATCATGCGGCCCACCACCAGATAGGGGAACAGGCTGTAGGCCAGCCCGTAAAAAGCCAGACAGAAGATGCCCACACTGGCAGCGAAAGGAACCCATTCACCATAGTGGTTGCCGTCTGCCAGGCGCTTGGGCAGGCGGCGCAGGCTGCGCTCGGTGATGAAGAACATCAGCGCGGTTGCCAGGGGAACCGGCGCCAGCAAAACGATGTACGGCAAGGCGAACCATTTATTGAATATTTCCTCGCTGACCCAGGGCGTAGCCAGAGACACCGCGGCAACACCCAGCCCGGTCAGCCATAGCGCCCCTCTTGCCCAGCGCACTGCCTGCAGTTGCAATGCACCCTCGGTTTTCATCACCAGCCAGCATGCTCCCAGCAGCGAATACCCAGCCACCAGACACACTGCGATCAGTGCTGCAAAAGTATAGGCCTGCCAGCTGCTTTCAAACCCGAGGATATAGCTACCCAGCATCCAGCCCTGAGACAGCGCCGTCAAAAGCGATCCAGCATAAAACGCAGCGTTCCACAGCGCCTTGTGCTCGTCCTGTGCTTTGGCGCGAAAGTCAAACGCTACGCCGCGCAAGATCAGGCCGAGCAGCATAAGCGCCACAGGAAGATACAAGGCCCCCAAAATGATGCCATGCGCCGCTGGAAAGCAGGTCAGCAAAATCCCCACCCCCAGCACCAGCCAGGTCTCGTTGGCATCCCAGAACGGGCCGATCGAGCTGATCATCACGTCCTTGTCTGCCATGCCCGCGCGGCGCAGCAAGATGCCCACGCCCAGGTCGTATCCGTCCAGCACCACATAGGCCAGCATCGCCAAGCCCATCACTGCCATGAAGATGATCGGCAGCCAGTCGTTGAAAGTCGTCACGTTATGCATAGCTGCCTCCGCGTGTCGATGTAGCGGCTGGAAGCTTGGCTGGTTGCGGTGAACTCGCAATGCCCGCTTTGCGCGCCATATGAAAAACTACCGAGATATACGCCACCAGCAAGGCCAGGTAAATCGTCAGGTACATCGCCAATGTGCTGGCCAGCATGGGCGTGGGAATAGTAGCTGCAGCCTCTGCAGTGGTAAGCACACCGTAGACCAAATAAGGCTGGCGGCCGATCTCGGTCACATACCAGCCTGCCAGCGTGGCCACCCAGCCCGCAAAGGTCATGCCCACCAGCGCTCTGGCCAGCCAGGGCTTGATTTCGCCCTGTCTTTTGAGCTGCCAGGCACTGAGCCAGCCAACAGCCAGCATCAGCATCCCCACCCCCACCATCACACGAAACGCCCAGAACACGGGGGCGACTGGAGGGTGTTTGCCTTTGAAGTCATTCAGTCCCTTCACTTCACCATCCAGCTCATGCGTGAGGTACAGGCTGGCCAGCTTGGGGATGGCAATTTCAAATCGGTTGCTGCGGGTTTTTTCGTCAGGCAGGCCAAACAGCACCGCGGGCGCGCCCTTTTGGGTGTCCCACAGGCCTTCCATGGCGGCCAGTTTGGCAGGCTGGTGCTTCAGTGTGGCCAGGCCGTGCAAATCGCCCAGGACAATCTGCAAAGGCACGGCCACCGCCGCCATCACCACACCTGTGCGCAGCGCCGCCAGCACGGCAGGTGCACGGTCGCCGCGCAACCAACGGTAAGCGCTGATGCCCGCCACCACAAAGGCCACGGTGACAAAACAGGCCGTCATCATGTGGGTGAATTTGTAGGGGAACGAGGGGTTGAAGATGATGGCCCACCAATCGGTCGCATACGCTACCATGGCACCCGTCTGCGGATCAGGCCGCATCTCAAAGCCTGCGGGCGTCTGCATCCATGAGTTGAGTGCCAGTATCCAGAAAGCTGACATGCTGGTGCCAAAGGCCACCAAAAATGTGGCCAGGGTGTGCACCCGGTTGCTCACCCGCTGCATGCCAAACAGCATGATGCCCAAGAATGTTGCCTCCAGAAAAAACGCGGTCATCACCTCATAGGCCAGCAGCGGCCCTGCGATATTGCCCACGGTCTTCATGAAGCCCGGCCAGTTGGTGCCAAACTGAAAACTCATCGTGATGCCACTGACCACCCCGAGGGCAAAGGTCAGCGCGAACACCTTGACCCAGAAGCTGTAGGCCTGCATCCATTTGGCGTCCTGGGTCGCGTTGAATCGCAGCTTGAAAAACAACAGCACCCATGCCAGCGCAATCGTGATGGTAGGAAACAGGATATGGAAACTGATGTTCGCCGCAAACTGGATGCGGTGCAAAATCAGCGGGTCAAAATTGTCCATGGTGTGCTCCTTGAATACTCAATACCGGGTCGCTGAAAATGCCAGCGCCCTAAAACTCTGCAGGCAGCCCTGATGTGGGCAAAGGCTGCACCGCCTTGCGCCCGCCCAGGCCCAGCTTTTCTTTGAACTCCAGAAATTTCTGCGCTTTGGCCCCCAGCTTCATCAACTGGCGCAGGGTTTGCTCGTCCAGACGCTGCACGTCGCTAAACCAGTCCGTCACCAACTCGATCAGCTCATGCATGTCACCCATGCGCTTTTGCGCAAAGGCATCTGGCGCGTTGGTGGGCGTCACCAGCAGCGCGTCGCGCAGCATGCTCAGGGTGGGGTCAATCTCGCGTTTGCGCCGCTCGTCCGCCAGGGTGCGGAAAATAGCCCAGACATCCTCAGGTGCTGAAAAATATTCACGCCGGTCGCCGGGCAAATGCTGCAGCCTGATCAAGCGCCACGAATCCAGCTCTTTGAGCCCCATGCTGACGTTGGAGCGGGAAAACGCCAGCGCGTCGGCAATCTCATCGGCATTCAAAGGCTTTTCGCTGACAAACAGCAGTGCGTAAATTTGCCCCACGGTGCGGTTGATACCCCAGCGGCTGCCCATCTCACCGAAATGCAGGACAAAGCTTTGGGCGAGTGGGGTAAGATTCATGGTTTTCCTTAATTTTCAAGAATTACTGAAATTATAGTAACTGCAAGATAAATACTGGGGTTTACCATGAATAACCATGCAATTCGGTAGGACATCGGCGCACTATGAGAACCAACCCTCCGCCCTGCGTCGGCCAGCATCCGTGGGTTTGACGCGCGCTATTTTTTTCGTAGCGCTTGATGCCAGGCAAGCCCACCACCGTCTTCAACACCAAAGTACGCATACTGGTCCAAACTTATCCTGCCCATCGCTCGCGCAATGGTTCAAACCCCTGTTTTGCATATAAAGTGTGAGGTATGAAAAAAACCATCTCCAAGATCGCCATCATCGGTGCCGGCATGGCTGGCGTCACTGCCGCACGCACCTTGATGCAAGCCGGTCACCAAGTGACCCTGTTTGAAAAAAGCCGCGGCTTTAGCGGACGCATGTCCACCCGGCGTACCGAGTTTGGCAGCTTTGACCACGGCGCGCAGTATTTCACCGTGCGTGATGCGCGCTTTCGCACCATGATGCAATGGGCACTGGCCACCGCGCCCGACATCGCGCGCCCCTGGGCGGCCAATGCGGTACGTGTGCTCGATGCAGCGGGCCGCAAGGCGGCGGCGGCGCTGCCCACTGCTGAGCCACACTGGGTAGCCCAGCCCGGCATGAACGCGCTGGTAGCGCACTGCGCCAGCGCGCTGCATGATGCAGGCCGTGTCATGCTCAGCACCCGCGTGCACCGCATCACGCCTACGCCCGAGGGCTGGGTGCTCAACGCAGTAGACGCCAACGAGCTCGATGCGGTGTATGGCGGCTTTGACAAAGTGATTCTGGCCATCCCCAGTGTGCAAGCCGCCGAGCTGCTGCGCAACTCAGAGCACCATGCAGCCTGGGCTCAGTCGTTGGATGATGTCGTCGTAGCCCCCTGCTGGACGCTGATGGTGGCCTACCCCAGCGCCGTATCGGTCTCGCCGCGCAAACCTGCCGTGCCCCTGGGCCCGCAATGGAACGCCGCCCGCAGCACGCACCACCGCGTGGCCTGGCTCGCGCGGGAGTCGTCCAAGCCCAGCCGCGAGCCGATTGACCGCTGGACCGTGCAGGCCAGTGCTGACTGGAGCCGCGAGCATCTGGAAGACAGCGCCGAGCGCGTCAAGGCCAAGCTGCTCAAGGCCTTCTCTGAGGTCACCGGCATCCGCGCCGAGCCCGACTATGCCGAAGTCCACCGCTGGCGCTTTGCGAAAACCGAAAAACCCTTGGGTAAAAACTACCTCTGGGATGCCAAAACCGGCTTGGGTATCTGCGGTGACTGGTGTATCGGCCACCGGGTGGAAGATGCGTTTGTCAGCGCTCTGGAGCTGTCGCTGGCTCTGGCTTGATGGCCGAGAAAAACTGATCTGGACTGGCCGTGCGCCCGGGCACTGGGCTTTAAACTTGCACGGTGTCTTCCGCTTTCTCCCCCACAGCGCTACGCCCCCGCTACACCGGGCGCTTTGCCCCGTCCCCCACTGGGCCCCTGCATGCAGGCTCGCTGGTGGCCGCGCTGGCCAGCTGGCTGGACGCGCGCGCGCAGGGCGGCCTATGGCTGGTGCGTATCGAAGACACAGACACCCCGCGCTGCGTGCCAGGCGCCGACCAGGAGATCCTGCGCCAATTGGCCTGCTGCGGCCTGCTGCCAGACGCAGCCCCTGTTTACCAGTCACAACGTACTGCCCATTACCAAGCCGCACTTAGCCGCTTGATCGCTCAACAACAAGCCTATGCCTGCGGCTGCTCACGCAAAGAGATCGAAACCGTCTGGCAGGCCCGTGCAGCACAGCGGCCGCGTCATGGCGAGCTGGTCTACCCAGGTACCTGCCGTACAGGTCTGCACGGCAAAACCGCGCGTGCATGGCGGTTTTTGACAGTATTTAATAGATCAAATCATGCTCCAGACCAACAGAATATCGCGGGAGCAGCTATTAAAAACATAGCACATACCGTCTCTTGGCATGACCGGCGCTTGGGCAGCCAGCAGCAGGATGTAGCGCAGGAGGTGGGTGATTTTGTGCTGCAACGCGCCGATGGCCTGTGGGCTTATCAGCTGGCCGTGGTGGTAGACGATGCATTGCAGGGCGTGACCCACATCGTGCGCGGTGAAGACCTGGCAGATAACACAGCGCGCCAGATTCTGCTGCAGCAGGCACTGGGCTATGCCACACCACAGTATCTGCACACCCCGCTGGTGCTGGCGACTGACGGGCAAAAGCTGTCTAAACAAAACGGTGCCACCCCTTTGGACACCAGCGCACCCTTGCAGGCACTGAACGCAGCCGCGGCGGTTTTGCAGCTGCCCGCAGCCCACGGCAGCCTGGGCGACGCGCTGGCCCAGTGGACGCAGGCCTGGCTTCTACAATACAGGGTATGACACTGCCCTTTACCCCGACCGACGATCTCAAAAGCCGCCCCATCCGTAGTTTTGTGCTGCGCACAGGCCGCACTACCGTGGGCCAGGCCAAGGCGATGGATGATCTGGGCCCGCAGTTTATCCTGCCCTATCAGGCAAATGCTATTGATTTAGGAGCTATCCACGCGATTATTTCCTCAGCTAGCGGCCACCAAGTATCGCAAACCATCTTCGAGATCGGCTTTGGCATGGGCGAGGCCACTGCGCATATCGCACCGCTGATGCCGCAAGCGCTGTACATCGGCTGTGAGGTGCATACCCCGGGTGTGGGCGCTTTGCTCAAGCGCATCGGAGACCACGGCATCCACAATCTGCGCATCATCCAGCACGATGCAGTGGAGGTGCTGAGCCACATGCTCGCGCCGCACAGCCTGGACGGCGTGCACATTTTCTTCCCCGATCCATGGCATAAAAAGCGCCACAACAAACGCCGCCTGATCCAAAGCCCTCTGGTCACGCTGCTGTCCTCGCGCATCAAGCCCGGCGGCTACCTGCACTGCGCCACCGACTGGGAGCCCTATGCCCAGCAGATATTGCAGGTGCTGGCTGATGAACCCACATTGGCCAACACTGCGCCCGCAGGTGGCGACGGCTATGCGCCCAAGCCCGATTACCGCCCGCTGACCAAATTTGAAAACCGTGGCCTCAAGCTGGGCCATGGGGTGTGGGATGTGGTGTTTCGCAAGCGCTCTTAAGCGCAGATCACGCCCAACGCAGGGTACGCTTTAACGAAACGCATCCCGCAAAATCTCCCGCACCCTGCTCCACGACGTCTCGCGCGCCTGGGGGTGCTGCCCCACCATCACGCCTCTGCCCACATGCAGTCGACTCGGCACGTCCTTGCGCTCGCGCACCCCTTGCACCGGAGTGTCAAAGTCATGCACAGCGCCTGCATACACATGAAGCTCCACACTCAGCCCAGAAGCTTGCTGCTTGAGCTTCAGACGCTGCGCCAGTTCAATACACGGTGCAGGTGGTGTCCAGTCGTCGTCTGCACCCAAAAAGAACGCCAGCGAGGTGTTGGACTCATAGCCCTTGGCTAGCGGGTCTGAGCAGCCAGGATAGAACGCCAGTGCGGTTTTAAACGGTGCCAGACCACTGCCACTCACCTGTGCATGCTGGACCTGCGTCGCCGCCAACACGGCACTGCCGCCATGCGACCAACCCAGCACTGCCACCCTAGAGCCGTCTGCCCAAGGCTGTTGCCGTACCCAGGCTAATGCCCCCAACGCATCGGCGCGCCGCTCTCGCTGCGTGATTTTGCGTGAGCCCATGGTTTGTGCACACAGCGAGTTTTCGCCACGCGCTGTCAGGCTGTCTGGGAAAATCACATGGTAGCCCTGCGCCTGCAGCATCTCACCCATGGCCTGGTGCCGTGCATTGAGCAAGCCTGCGCGTGCGCCGCTGCTGGCATACAGCCCACCGCAGCCATGCAGAGCCACCACCACCGGGCGCTGTGGTGCCACGCCGCCAGACGCTTGGGGCTGCAAAGCCTCAAACCACCAGGCACGAAGCTGCGTGCCATCCAGACTCATCACACTCACAGTCTGCTGCGCGTAGGTGACGACGGGTGCACACAGCAAAGCTGCCATCAGCAGGCGTCGCAAAACAGGCTTTTTTCTCATCACAGCAGTGTATCGCTCGCCGCGAAGGCAAAGAAAAAGCCCCTCGGTTTTGCAACCAGGGGCTTTTGCGGGTAAGAAAAACGACTTAAGCGAAAGACTTAAGCAGTTTCGCCCAGTACCGATACAGTGACTTCCACCACTACGTCGGTGTGCAGCGCTACGCTGACCTTGCTGTCGCCTACCAGCTTGATCGGGCCGGTGGGCATGCGCACCTGGGATTTGACGACTTTAAAGCCCATCTTGCCCAGTTCTTCAGCAATATCGTGGTTGGTGACCGAGCCAAACAGGCGGCCGTCAACACCGGCTTTTTGCGACACTTTAACTGTTGCGCCGTTGAGCTTTTCGCCCAGGGCCTGGCTCTCGGCCAGCTTGGCAGCAGCGGCTTTTTCCAGCTCAGCGCGCTTGGCTTCGAATTCGGCCTTGGCCGACTCCGTAGCGCGGCGTGCCTTGCCTTCGGGGATCAGGAAGTTGCGTGCATAGCCGTCTTTGACCTTGACGATCTCGCCCAGGTTACCGAGGTTGATTACTTTGTCGAGCAGAATAATTTGCATATGGTTCTCCTTAGCCCGGCTTATACGCGGTGCTGGTCGCTGTATGGCGCGAGGGCCAGAAAGCGGGCACGCTTGATAGCGGTGTTGAGCTGACGCTGGTAAATCGCACGGGTGCCGGTCAGGCGTGCGGGGATGATTTTGCCGTTTTCGGCGATGAAATCGCGCAGGACGTCAACGTCCTTGTAGTCGATCTCTTCTACACCCGTCACCGTGAAGCGGCAAAAGCGCTTGCGCTTGAACAGCAGGTTCTGTGCGGGGCGCTTTGGGCGCTTGTCAGTCTTTTTGAAACGTGATGGTCCGGCCATGATGGACTCCTAAAAATTAGTTCAATTCAAATGATTGGATATGAAACAGTGTGCCTTTGGCATTGCGTGTGCTGGCCAGAAAACCTGTAAACCTGTGCTCGCTGCCCATCGTCTGTTTGCTGATGACTTCTGCCACCGGCCCGATTGCAACCGCCTTGACGCTTACCTTGACCTTGCGTAACTGCCCTGCTTCGACTTGTTCGCTCTCATGTTCGAGCGTCAGGTCTGTGGCTGGGATGCCTGCCGGGGTAAAGCGCTGGGCGCTGATCTCGGCGATTTTTGCGGTCAAAACAAGCTGGTTCACACTTTTCCAGCGCTAGCCATTAACGCTCTTGCGCGGCGTACTGCTCCTGCTGAAGTTTGCGGGCTTCTTCGCGCTCGACCTGTTTCATCATGGAAGAAGGGCCAGTTTCGGCTTTTTTCTTCAGCACGGTGAGGTGGCGCAACACAGCGTCGTTGAACTTGAACGCATGCTCCAGCTCGGCCATCACAGCCTGATCGGCCTCGATGTTGACGCAGATATAGTGCGCCTTGGCCAGCTTGTTGATCTGGTAAGCCAGCTGACGGCGGCCCCAGTCTTCCACGCGGTGGATCTTGCCACCGGGCGTGGTAATCATGCTCTTGTAACGCTCCAGCATCGCTGGAACCTGCTCGCTTTGGTCCGGATGGATCAGCAAGACGATCTCGTAATGACGCATACACACTCCTTAAGGATTTATGCCATGGCTTTCACCACGGCGTGAATTAAAGCTACCCACAGCGTCGGATGTGGTGCAGCAAGGGGAACTCAGCATTATATACTATTTTTGTGAGTAGCCACTAACAGTGTTCACGCTGGAGTTGCAGTGGGTACTAAGCTCCAACTCCAAGTTCAGGGGGCATTCCGTATGCAGTGGCTTGGCGATTGCGGCATGATGGCAGATAGTTTGTTAACCGCAGGACATCTTAAAATGTTAGGTTTAATGCAAACTATGCACCGCCTCAGAGTGCCTTATTTATCAGCAAGCAATGCGCAGCAATGACCTATAGGTATCAGTGCAGTAATGGTAAGTCGCATTGATAAAAATGGAGGAAGCACATAACCTCTATGGACAAACAAGCATGAAGTTTTATGAAATACTGATCCGTGTTGCTGGTCGTCTGGTTTTTGAGCAGCGGCTTTCGTATTTAGCCTTGCATCGTGACCTGGGTCTAAGTGACGTGGAGATTCAGGATGTTCGCGCAGAACTTGTCTTTCGAGGCGTGGCACGTGACGAGGATAACAAAGGACTGGTATGGACTGGTGCCGTCACTGCCGAAGAAACCAGGTGGCCAGATGAAGTCAGGCTGCAGTCACAAGCAGATCTGCCAGAGAGCACTGCACTAGTCGCCAGCACAGCAGAGCGAACTCGGAATGCGCCGCAGATTTCGGCCGAGCGGCGCCAGCTTACCGTGATGTTTTGTGACCTGGTGGGGTCGACGACGATATCTAGCAAGCTTGACCCCGAAGACTTGCGTGAGGTGGTTCGCGCCTACCAGGAAACCGCCGCCAATGTGATCCACCAGTACGAGGGCCATATTGCGCAGTACCTCGGTGATGGCCTGCTGGTGTATTTGGGCTACCCTCAGGCTCACGAAGATGACGCCCAGCGTGCTGTGCTTGCGGGGCTGGGCATTGTCACGGCGATGGGGACCTTGAACCACCAATTGCAAGCAAAGTACGGCGTCGAACTTGCTGTACGCATTGGGATTCATACGGGGCCCGTGGTGGTGGGGCAGATGGGTGGCGACGGGCGGCATGAACAACTCGCGCTCGGTGAAACCCCCAATGTTGCTGCGCGCCTGGAGGCTTTGGCGCCGCCCAATACGGTCGTGATCAGTCAGGCTACTATGCGCTTGGTGTCTGGCGCTTTCATCACAGAAACGCTGGGGCTACAAACCTTGAAGGGCGCTGGCGAGCCGGTTGAGGTGTGGCAAGTGTTGGGCTTGCGGATGTACGAACAGAGTACCGAGAACGCACCCCGCCATGATGCCCTGCACCTCATTGGGCGTGAGGCAGAAATTACCCTGCTACGCCAACGCTGGGAACAAAGCAAAGCAGTTCGCGGGCAGGTGGTGCTGATCAGTGGAGAAGCCGGTATCGGCAAGTCGAGTCTGGTCAACGCGATGCGATCCCAAGCGGCGCAAGAGGGTTTCCCCCGCGTCACGTTTCGCTGCTCGCCCCACCACAGAAACAGCGCCCTACATCCGGTGACCGTACACATCCGCCAGCTTCTGGCTTTAGATCGTGAAGCGGATAGTGATGTGAAGCTGGTAGAACTGGAACGGCTGCTCAAGCCCTACGAGCATGACATTAAAGACATGGTGCAGCTTTTTGCGATGCTGCTGTCCATTCCAGTTCCAGAGGACCGCTACCCAGCCCTCAACATTTCTGCCAAGCAGCAGCGCGAGCAAACCTTGGAGGCCCTGAGCGCCTGGTTGCTGGCCGAGGCGCAACGCCAACCTGTGCTGGTGCTTTGGGAAGATATTCATTGGGCCGATCCGACGACGCTGGAGCTGCTCGGCCTCCTGGTGGAGAGAGCACACTCGGCCTCTATTCTGGCGTTGCTCACATTTCGTCCGGATTTTGTCGCGATGTTTCCCCTGCGATCCCACGTCACGACGGTGTCGCTGAATCGACTGGAGCCGGCCCAGGCGCAAGCCATCATGACACGCCTGGCCTCGGGCAAGCACCTGCCCCCCGAGGTGATAACACACATCGCCAGCCGAGCCGATGGCGTGCCCTTGTATGTAGAAGAGTTGACCAAGGCGCTGCTGGAGTCAGATCTCCTGCTGGAGGATAACGGTCACTATCGGCTCACCCGTCCTCTGAGCGATATGGCCATCCCGATGACGCTGCAGGACTCACTGATGGCGCGCCTGGATCGGACACCCGCCGTGCGGGAGGTGGCACAACTGGGCGCTGTACTTGGGCGAGAATTTGCATATGAAATGCTGCATGCCCTGTCTGTGATTGAAGAAAAGCACTTACAGCAGGGTTTGGCCAAGCTGGTCGACTCAGAGTTGATCTACCAGCGCGGGCAGTTGCCGCTTGCCAAATTTGTGTTCAAGCACGCGCTGGTGCAGGATGCCGCCTACCAGTCCATGCTGCGGCGAACACGTCAGCACTATCACCAGCGCTGCGCGCAGGTGATGGAAAGCAACTTTACAGATCTGGTCAAGACCGAACCTGAACTGGTGGCGCATCACTATACAGAGGCCGGTTGTGCCGCCGAAAGTGTTGGCTATTGGCTCCAGGCGGGGCAGCGAGCGGCGCAGCGCCTTGCGCACCACGAAGCCATCGCGCACCTCACCAAAGGCATAGAGGTTCTCGCCACCCAGGCCTCCACCCCGGCAGGCGCGCAGCAGGAGTTTTTGCTGAATGTAACCTTAGGGGTGTCCATTGCTGCCGTGAAAGGTTATGCCGCATCAGAATTGTCCAAGGTCTACACGCGTGCGCAAGAGCTCAGCCAGCAGGTAGCAGAGACACCTCAGCATTTTCAAGCCGTTCGGGGGCTGGTTTTGTACTACTTGGTTCGTGGGCAGACGCAGCCCGCGCTGGAACTGGCGCAACAATTGGTAGAGCAAGGTGAGCGGCAGACGGAGGTCGGCCCCAAAATGCTCAGCCGCTACCACTTGGGCATGGCGCTGTTCCAAAGAGGCGTTGTGGCAGAAGCTGCCCGGCACTATGAACGGGCCAAATCCATGTACGTCCTTGAGCAGCATCGTGGACTTGCCAATGTTTACGGCATTGACCTGGGCGTGACGACACGCGGTTTTTATAGCCTGCCCATGTGGATTCTGGGCTATCCAGACCGCGCGTTGGCACTCGGGCAAGAGGCTTTGACCTTTGCCCAGGAGTTGGGGCATCCGTTCAGTCTTGTATTTGCGCAGTGTTGGTTGGCCTGGCTTCACCAATATCGGCAGGAGGCTGATGCCGCCCATGAGCACGCCACCAACGGCATCAACCTTGCTGTCGGGCAGGGGCTGCCGCTGTACCGAGCTTGGGGTCTTATTGCGCAGGGATGGGCACTTACACACCAAGGGCAAGCCACAGAGGGCATCGCACTCATGCGACAAGGCATTGCAACCGCAAACGCGACCGGAGCAGACGTTTACCGCCCGTATTTCCTTTCACTACTTGCAGAAGCTTTGGGCAATGCGGGTGATTGCGAGAGCGGACTGCGCCTGCTGGATGAAGCCGTGGAGGCAGCAGATCGAGCAGGAGAGCTGTTTTATGAAGCAGAGCTGTATCGGCTGAAAGGAGACCTGACATTGCAGGCCGATAAAGCAGCCTCAAACGCCCAAGCGCAGTCGCAAGCGGAGGCATTCTTTGTCAAAGCCATCAGCATTTCACAAAATCAGCAGGCGAAATCCTTTGAATTAAGAACCGCGATGAGTCTGGCGCGGCTGTGGCAAAGCCAGCGCAAAATGGCGCAAGCCCACAAACTACTGTCCGAGGTATACCAATGGTTCACAGAAGGTTTCGGCACGAAAGACCTGCAGGCGGCAAAAGACCTGTTGACGGAACTTGCCCGCAAGTCCAGCATGAAATGACCGCTTGCAGGCGTGCTGTGTCCGGTGCGCTGCGCGACGCATAGGAATACTGTGGGAGCGGAATTATTGGCTTTGAACTGCGCTATCCGTCAAAGCAGCAGAGCGTCTGGTCGGCGATTGGCTGTTTTCTTCATTTCGCCTTGAGCTTTTGAATATCCATGCGAAACAAGACAGGGAAGGTCGTGTTCCATCTTTGCCATCGCAAAGAGCCTGCCTCGGAAACTGCCCATAGTTGGCCATCTTCGTCGAAGGAGATATCTTCGATACCGATCACCATGTCAAAGCTGGCTGCTATTTGACCAGTCAGAGGGTCAAGCCGATACAACAGTCCAAAGCGGCTGCTGCTGGCAGTAATCCACAACTGGCCTGCTTTATCAAAAGCAGCGCCTTGGGCATTGGAGGGCAAGCTGATGGAGCGAAGCGCTGCGGCCTCATTGACTGCCTTACCCCTGTGCGTGTCAAAAATCGATAGGGGCAGAAAATGTCCCTTGGCTTTCGATGGATCGTTGTCAAACGAGCCAACAAAAAGTGCCTTGCCGTCAAAGTCAATGAAAGATCCCTTGATCTCACCACCCAAGGTCACCACGCCAGTCACAGCGTCGCCAGTTTTTCTCTGAGAAAAAGCCTTTTCCATATCAATGCGATACAGCCGCCGTGTGTCCGAAGCCACCAAGGTGACAGGCCCAATAACCGCCAAGCCACCTGCATGTCCGCAATCATCGGGTAAATCAAAATGGGCTATCAGTGTGCCACTTTCAGAATCAACTTTGAAAATTCGACATGGCCCCTTGCCCACCTTAGGGTCAGTGCTGCGATATCCAGACACATAGACCACGCCCGGTGTCCAAGCCAAGCCCTGAGGAACATAGCCTTCATCGATTCCAGGTGCCCAAATCTTTCGCGATATCGCTTTTTCGTTAACAACAGTGCTGGGGCCGCCCACTACATGTGCAGGCTTTTTACCAAGCGGTTCGTTGGCATGGACCTTGAACGGGGCGACTGTGCACAAGACCAGGCATAAAGCGAAGATTCGTTGAATACATGTCATGCGGTACCTACTGGTTATCCTAGCGATCGAGCAGAACTATTTGCCAGTATGTGTAGTGCACATGCCAATTAAGCAAGAACGAATTAGATCACATGAGCAGAAATATGACATGGATTTAGAACTCAAAAGTATCACTGATTGCGCAAGTCGGAGTGGTCGCTGAGGCCTTGGCCGCAGATGCCTAAGTATTTGCCTCGCGCCACGCAGGCTTTGATAGGCATCTCGAGTGTAACTTTGACGGCGGGGTCGCGTTCGTCGAGGTCTTTGGCCAGCAGCTACAGGCCGGAGTCTCGGTCCAAGCCCAGGGTCAATTGCGTGAGGTCGTTGGAACAGATGGAGAAGCCGTCGTAATCTTCCAGGAACTGTGTAGCAAAAATGGGGTTGCTGGGCCACTGCGATACATCACGATGCCGCGCAGTAAGCCCTTTCGGTCATATGGAGTAGCTATGCAAAAGGTGGACATATCTTAGTTAAACAAATTGGCAAAACTTAGCCGTGCGCCGCCTGCTGCAAGTTGCTGCCATGTCATGACCGCCACTCCACCAGCAGTCATCGCCACCATTGGACGGTTGAAAATTGCCCCGCCTTCAATAGCTGCTGGCAGGCCTTGTTGGCTCACAGGCGAGCCCCAACTGTCGTTGGCAAAGCTGTAACGCACAGTGAATGCCTGCGATATCACACCTGGATTAGCACCAAAGGCAGTCGAGCCATCGTTATAGTAGCCCAGAAGCGCTTGACCAGAGACACTCACAGCCAAAGATGATGGCCGAAGCGCACGCGTGAAACTAGCGACGTTTTTAGTAGCACCCCATGAGTTGTTGGCAGCGCTAAACCGCTTCGAATAGAGGGCGCCAACAGTATTACTGCGCCGCCAAACCACAAGCATGTCGCCCGTTGAGTCCACAGCCAACACATTGGCACCGCCACCAGTTAGGCTATCAAGCACAGTGACACTAGGACTCCAAGCACCAGCAACAATACTGTACCGTGCGGCAAAAATCCCTGCATTATTAAACCCAATTAACGTTGCATTTCCGCTTTCATCCATTGCGATGTTACTGATAGCAACCGTGACTAGCGTGGCTGTTCCCCAACTGCCATTGCTATAGACATTTGCATAAGCGCTTGTACCATTCAAACTCCAAGCGGCCACAGCACTACCCTGGGAATTCATGGCCACGTAAGGCGTAACAAATATATTGTTGGCAGCTGATATTTGGACCGGCGTGCTCCACAGCTGGCTCTGCGTCTCAAAACGGCTAGCCATCAAGACATAATCGGGTCCGCTGCGCTGCGCCCAAACGACTGTTGCATTGCCTAATGCGTCGACTGCGACGCGTGGCGCCTCAGGAGAATTGCTGCAGTCTGCATCTAGTAGTTGTGAGGTAGACCACTGCGTCGCCAACACACCTATCGCTTTAGCATAGACACAGCCTCCAGCCACATATGCAACAAATGATCTACCATCTGAGCTTGCCGCCAAATTGTTTCCGCTCAAGCCAAAACTACTTGCCGTCACCGTTACCGTTCCCAGCGAAAATGCAGGCTGCGCAGTCCACAGTCCTGTGGCTGGGTCATAGACCGTACTTTGTAGATTCGTTGTATTCGGCTCAATCCAAACGACGCGCGCCAGGCCAGCCGCATTGATCAATACATCCTGCGCCCGATCAGTCTGTGCAATTTGCTGCGCAACTCGCCATTGACGATCAGGTTGAGTGATCACAGATTCCAAGTAGAAGCCTGTGGGGTCTTGCCGCACCTGGCCTGCTATCGATATCACACTGCCAACATACACATCCGGTGGCAATGCTGCGCCAGCTGGCATTTGAATGCGTATACCCCGAATCACATAGCTGTTGCTTAATTTATCCACGCTTTCAACCACGCCGCCTTTAAGCACATAGTCATCAAAAGGCAATGCCCCAGGTATCGGCGCTGGTTCTTGTACAAACTCCTCGCCAGGCAAAGGATCGATCGGATAGCCGATGATGCGCACGCTTGCGTTCAATACGCTGGTTTGATCCAAGCGACCTTTCACTTCCACAGTCGAGCCACGGCGTAGATCGGTGAGCGCCGCTAGAGCTGCGGGCGATATTGGAACGGTCAAGCCATCCACCACTAGCGGTGTATTGGGAGAGGCTGCTGTTGGTCGCGACGCCACTACACCGCGCAGCGTGATATCGCCTTGTGCAGCACCAATGCCCACATTGCTCCAGCGCGACGCGATCACACCGGTTGTGCTGCCGGAAACCGCCGTGCCCTCAAAGCGAATGACATCGCCAACTTGAATCGCGTTTCCTGCGCCAGTTGCTCGCGCATAGCTCACTGTCGTAAAGCCAAGTGAGGTAAGCTGAGCATCAGCATCTACAGACTGCACCCGCGCTGTCACATATACCCGATCAGCAGGCGTGCCAGCGGGAGCCAGCTCAATGCGCGTCGCGATGATGTCGTTGCGGGAAGGCTCAAGATATCCTGACACCAGCACTTTTTGACCAGCAAATTCCTGAGCACCAGCTTTGCCCACCACAATACTACGACGATCCGTCAAGATGCGTTGACCATTGATGCTCAAGCGCACCGTGCCATCTGCCGCGGATGCGCTCAAAATTCCCATAAAGCGTCGCTGAATCACAATCGACTGAACGGGGTTGATCGCACTAGCCTGGAGCGTCTGCGTCACGCCAGTCACAGAAACCTGTACGCCCAGAGTCAGATCACTGCTCGTGGGTTTTGCACCATCTTCCGCCTGCGTAAGACTGATGGGGTCTTCAAACTCAGTGCCTGCCACAATGATTGAACCAAGGCCATTGATTGGGCCTATGCTGCTGGAACTGACGGGTATTGCCCCGCCCGTGCCACCGCCACTGACCCCACCTCCCCCGCCGCAAGCCACCACGACAGCAGCTGTGGCCAAGCACAACAGCACGATATCAAGCGCGTGGAAACGGGCTCGTAGTCTGCCAAAGCTCAGGTTATACGTGAGCTGCGTAATGAAGTGTGTGATTTTTCTCATCGGATATTTCCTCAATATCTAAGACACCAAAATAGACTTTCAAATAGAAAATGCAATAGCTGGTAAATCACCGACCATCTTCGATCTGATCGGGTATTTGTTCTTCGTCGACCCATATCGAATTCGCGCTGTACATGCCTATACGCATCTGCCGCTGACCGGCCAAGCCATCTGCTTTGTCTTGCTCCATGGTTTGCATCATCAGGTCTCCTAATTCCCTGAAGAGCCGCCTCCACTCCTCTCGCGCGCGTGCCTCGACCACAGCCACACCGCGCTCGGACAAACCCTCGCCAAGCATGGATTGCTCCAAAGAGTCAGGAGTCTGGCCGAGTGTGTTGCGCACTGCCGTATCTAAATGCGCACCTGCATTGGCGCCTAAGAAATGCAGCATCTGCGTCAGATCTTCTTTGGGCGTAAAGGCGCTCTGAATCAGCTTCACGCGACCTTGCTTGTCCAGGACCACCATACCCAAGCGCTGCATATCCTCAAATACAGAGCGCGGATGCACATCTTTTTTGATACTGCGTACCAGCGACTCAAAAGAAGCCACCCCGCCCTCGCTGCTCAGGCGGGCCAGCGGTTTGATGCGGCCACGCGCATCTCGATAGCGCTTATCAGCGGTCCACCGACCAAATACATCCGCCAGCACAGAACGCCCTTTGGAATGCGGGCTGACAGGTGCCTCCAGCAAACGTTTGACCTCGGGCCTGCGAAGCCCCGTCGCAACGCTGATGCGAGATTGAGCACGCTGAGCATTGTCTGAAGCCACCTCCTGCATAGCTACTTCCACCATCACGGATTTGAGCAGTTCCTGAAATTGGTTGTATTTCACCCCGTGCGCAAGCATCAACCGTGCAAGAGGCTTAAGCACCTGTCCAGCTGCATGCAGCAACTGGGGCGCTTGGCCAGACGGGGGTAGAGGGCTAGACATAGGGCTTGGAGGCGAATTTTTGTTAAGTAATTCATGAAAATGTACTAAAAAAACATTTTAAATGCAAGCTTTTGTAAGAACAGCTTGCGTCGTCAATAAATGTACGAATAATACATTTCATTGAAATTTAAACCCTTTTGCATATTTTTTGAAACAGAACCTCATGGCGCAAGACAACCTATTTCGATCAGAAGTAATGGAGGCCGCAGGCCAGCGCGCCTATGGCTCCATCACTCTGGCACAGCCTCTCAGTCTGAAATGGCTCACCATCGCCAGCGTGATGATGGCCAGCGCCGTAGCTGCCTATTTCGCCTGGGGAAGTTACACCCGCAAGGTACAAGTCATGGGCGTGCTCGTACCAAGCCAGGGCGTGCTCAAGCTCGCTAGCCCCCAAGGTGGCGTGCTCACCTTCCTCAAAGTAAGTGAAGGCCAGCAGGTCAAGGCCGGTGACGTGCTATTTGAAATCAGCGCCCAGCGTAACCTTGTCTCAGCTGCCAGCGTGGAACTACAAACCGCCGCTCAGATTGAGCGCAAAAAAAGCTCCTTAGAAAACGAGCGCAGCCAGCAATTACAACTCTTGCAAGAACAAAAAACAGGCCTGGAGCGACGCGCTGCCAGCATGCAAGGAGAGCTTGAGCAAATTGAACAGGAGATCCTTACTCAGCAAAACCGACTCTCCCTTGCTGAGCAGAATTTGAAGCGTCACGAGGGCCTAGTCTCACAAGGCTTCTTCTCGCCCTTGCAGCTCTTGCAACAGCAAAGCGATCGTCTAGAGCAGCAAGCCCGCCTACAGCAATTGCAGCGCAGCCGCACCACCATCACGCGCGAGCTAAACAGCATACAAGCCGAGCTCAAGCAAATACCGCTGCGCATGCAGGCGCAACTGGGCACGCTGGAGCGCAGTTTGGCAGGCCTGGTGCAAGAGCGCGCTGAAAACGAAGCGCGCCAATCAATGCAAGTGCGCGCGCAGCAAGACGGCGTGATCACCGGGCTCACGGTAGCGTCTGGCGCAGTGATTGGTGCAGGCGCGCCTTTGGCCACCCTCATCCCACAAAACATCAGTTTGCAAGCTCACCTTTTTGCCCCCAGCCAAGCCGTCGGCTTCATCGAGCCTGGGCAAAATGTGATGCTTCGCTACGCCGCCTATCCCTATCAAAAGTTCGGCCACCAAGAAGGCCGTGTGATGGCCGTGAGCAAGACCTCCATGACACCCACAGAAGCTGCGGCAGCCTCTGGCGCCATGACCAGCCCGTCTAACGGCCAATCGAACGAGCCGCTGTATCGCGTCACTGTGCAGCTCAATCAACCGCATATCTTGGCTTACGGCAAGGCACAGCCCTTAGCCGCTGGCATGGCATTGGATGCTTCCATCCTGCAAGAGCGCCGCAAACTCTGGGAGTGGGTGCTTGAGCCGCTTTACAGCATCACAGGCAAGGTGTGATGGATTCAGAAAGCATAACTATGAGCACCACCCACATCATCTCTGCCGCAGCCATTCAATTTGGCTGGGGCCGTAAAACGCCCGTGATCCTGCAAACCGAAATAGCCGAATGCGGCCTGGCCTCGCTAGCTATGGTGGCCAATCACCACGGCTTTCAAACTGATTTAGCCAGTCTGCGTCAGCGCTTCAATCTGTCGCTCAAAGGCGCAACTTTAGCTCATCTGGTTGAGTTTGCATCGCGCATGGAGCTGGCCTCGCGTGCCCTGAGGCTGGATCTTCATGAAATGACACAGCTCAAACTGCCCTGCGTGCTGCACTGGGATTTGAACCACTTTGTTGTGTTGGTCGCGGCAGATAGCAAGGGCATCACCATCCACGATCCTGCCCAAGGCGTGCGCCGTCTGAACTATGCGCAAACTAGCGAGCATTTCACCGGTGTGGCTCTAGAGCTCACACCCACGCCCAGCTTCAAGTCCGTCAAAGAAAGCCGCCGCGTGCCGCTGCGCCAGTTGATGGGGCAAGTCACCGGTCTTAAGCGCAGCTTGGGCTATGTATTGGCGCTGTGCTTGGTGTTGGAGTTGTTTGCCATTCTGAGTCCACTGTTCAGCCAATGGGTAATCGACAACGCCATCGTCTCCGCAGACCGCAACCTCATCACCACCATTGCCGTGGGCTTCCTGCTCATCATCGTCATGCGCGAGGCCGTAGGCGCGCTGCGCTCCTGGGTGGTGCAGGTGATGGGCGTGAATCTGAATTTCCAGTGGCTGACCAATGTCTATACCCACCTCTTGCGCCTGCCAGTGAATTTCTTTGAAAGCCGCCATTTGGGCGATGTGGTCTCCCGCTATGGCTCGATCAACGCCATTCAACGTACCCTCACCACCAGCTTTGTGGAGGCCATGCTCGATGGCTTGATGGCCGTGGTGGCTTTGGGCATGATGCTGCTCTACGCACCGAGTCTATTGGTGATCGTCTTGGTGGCCGTGGCTGTGTATGCTGGCCTGCGTATAGCGTACTACGGCCCCATCCGGCGCTTGAGCGAAGAGCAGATCGTGCATTCAGCCAAGCAACAAAGCCATTTTTTGGAAAGCGTGCGCGGCATCCAAAGCCTCAAGCTCTTTGGCCGCGAGGATGACCGCCGCGCAGGCTATCTCAATTTGGTGGTGAACACAGTGAACCGCGAAGTAGCTCTGCAGCGCTTGTCCATTGCCTTTCGCGCGGGCAATGGTCTGATATTTGGTATTGAAGGAGTGCTCATTCTTTGGCTGGGCGCGCATCTAGTGCTGGATAAGGCGCTCTCGATTGGCATGTTGATCGCTTTCATTGCTTACAAGGATCAGTTCAACACCCGTGTGGCCGGCTTCATTGACAAGATGATTGAATTCAAGATGCTCTCGCTGCAAGGTGAGCGCTTGGCCGATATCGTGCTCTCAGAGCCTGAGCGCGAAGATGTAACGATACTACCCAAAGCTGCGAGCAGCGAGCCGCAAGCCCTTGAACTGAAAAACCTCACATTCCGATATGCCGACACCGAGCCGTGGGTAATCAACGACATCAGCCTGCGCATTGAGCCCGGTGAACATGTAGCGATTGTGGGGCGCTCAGGCTGCGGCAAGACGACTCTGCTCAAACTCATGCTCGGCCTGATTGATCCCGTCTCTGGCGAACGGCGCGTGGGCAAGCAGCTGATGAGCCAAGTAGGCAAGCGCCAGTGGCGCAGCCAGATTGGTGTGGTAATGCAGGATGACCAGCTGTTTGCTGGCTCCATTGCTCAAAACATCGCTTTCTTCGATCCTGCACCGGATATGGCACAAGTGCAAGAAGCAGCGCAGATGGCGGCGATTCATGACGAGATCAGCCACATGCCGATGGGCTACGAGACGCTGATTGGCGATATGGGCACGGCCATCTCTGGCGGGCAGAAGCAGCGCATCTTGCTAGCCAGGGCGCTTTACAAAAAGCCGCAGTTCCTATTCCTCGATGAAGCCACTAGCCATTTAGACGTAGGCCGTGAGCGGCAGGTGAGCGAAGCCATCAAGAAACTGCCGATGACGCGCATCACGATCGCGCATCGCCCCGAGACGATTGCTAGCGCAGATCGCGTGATCGTGATCAATGACGGCAAGGTGCAGCAAGAGATGAAGCACATCAAGAGTTCGCCAGATTATCTGGCAACACCATTGCATGCGAGCACCTCATAACAAGCAATGGTTAAATCGAAGTGAGGATTTGGAGATTGATATGAAAGATTTAAAGACTAACGATTTAATGGCTGTTTCTGCTGGCAAAACACCACCATACACAAAACACGTCATTACAGGAAGCAATGGCATTACGGTAGTCATCTATGACTACGCAGCAGGCTCGGGATGGGCATCTGACGTCTATGTTTACGGGCCAAATGGTCAAACGAATTTTTTTGAAGGCGCTGCTGATTAGGCTGCGTAGGCTGAGTAGTGTGCACAAATTGCAAAACCCAGCACCAGCTTTGCAAGCGTGATCCAAACAAGGCTGACTCAGCAGGGACTTAAACAGATTAAGAGTTCGTCAGAGAATCTGGCAACAACACTGCATGCGATTTCCTCATAGCTTGCTGTGAATTTGAATTAAATGAGGCTTTAAGGAATCGAGATGAGAAATTTGAATATTAAGGATATACAGAATACATTTGGTGCAGGTCGTCTTTCAGAGGCTGAACTTAATGTATTAACTGCTATGAGCACCATGGCTCAGTGGGCTATGAACACTGGCAACCCAGAACTAGCGTCAATGTGGCGTGGCGCAGCTAAAGACTATTTCGACATTGCTATTCAGAGCTAATCTCTTATCACTAAAGCATCTGGCAACACTACTGCATGCGAGCGCCTCATAGCAAGCGGTGGTATTTTATTTGAGGTGATTAGGAAAATCAAATGTATGCGCTAGAGTTATCACGAACTGGGCAATTATCCAAAATTGCGGGTAGCCAGCAAGTAGGCACGGCAGGAGATCCATTCACTACCGAAATCCGCAATGGAAATGTCATATTCACTGCACATATTGGAAACTCTACTTGGGTTTATAAAAATGGCCATTTAGTTGCTGAATATGTTGCCGGAGCATGGCATTACCATTGAGATTGATAATTTTTATCACATCAAACCAAGCCAGTTGAATGCATCAACTGGCTTTTTTAGTATCAAAAACCAATACTAACTTTAGCTGCTACGAACGAAGCTATCTCTTAGATTCTGTTAGTAGCCATGCTTTTTTTCTTCACGATAACTATCTCGAACACGCAACTCTCATTGCAGCATTGCTATGTTTCGGCACGGCGCTTGAAGTCCTAGACTGATGATTACCGAATACTCTACAACTGAAAAAGCAGAGTATTCGCTTTTGAAGAAATGTGAACTGTCGTGACAAATGGTAGGCGAATGCAGTAAGGGATGAAAAAATCAAAAGTTCACCATAGCATCTGACGACACCACTGTATGCGAAAACCTCATTGCAAGCAGTAAGTTTTAAAGTTGAGACTATGGAGATTCTTATTCAAGTACTAATTCGTAAAGACTGCAAAGCAGTGCGTTTCTCAACCGGTGAACCAGCAGGCGTATTTCATGATTGGCATATCGGCCTTACAAAGAATACTATGGCGGCGAGTCAGTAGGCTTCTGGGATTACAGTGATGGCTGCATGACAGTCGTACCGAAATTTTCGATCTGCACCAAGTAAAAGCAAGGGCCAGCTTAGCCGGAATATCTGGCTAAGCTAACGCCTGCAACACAATTCACAGTTTTTATGTCTAAGTACGCACAAATCACGCCTAGCGTGCTTTCGACTGGGGGAATCAGCTCAAGTTGATCCACGATATGACAACTGTATTTTTGGGTATCGGCTGTCCTGCAAAGCGAATATCCCTTACCCCGCCAACTGCTTCCAAGTCTCCACCACCGTATCAGGATTGAGAGAAATAGACGAAATGCCTTGGTCGGCCAGCCACTGGGCGAAGTCGGGGTGGTCGCTGGGGCCTTGGCCGCAGATGCCTACGTATTTGCCTTGCGCCAGGCAGGCTTTGATGGCCATCTCGAGCATGGCTTTGACGGCGGGGTCGCGTTCGTCGAAGTCTTTGGCCAAGAGTTCCAGGCCGGAATCGCGGTCCAGGCCTAGTGTTAACTGGGTAAGGTCGTTGGAGCCGATGGAGAAACCGTCGTAGTGTTCCAGGAACTGCGCAGCGAGGATGGCGTTGCTGGGGATTTCGCACATCATGATGTGGCGCAAACCACCGCTACAGGAGGGCGTACCGCCCGTACCTCGCCCCAAGCCGCATTTGTCCAGCATCAGGCCCACGGCCTTGGCCTGGCCCAGCGTGCGCACAAAGGGCACCATGATCTCTACATTGGTCAGGCCCATGTCGTTGCGCACGCGCAGAATAGCTTCGCACTCCATGGCAAAGGCTTCGCCAAACTCGGCGCTGATGTAGCGCGCCGCGCCGCGAAAGCCGAGCATGGGGTTTTCTTCTTCAGGCTCGTAGCGGCTGCCGCCGATGAGCTTGCGGTACTCGTTGCTCTTGAAGTCACTCAGGCGCACGATGACGGGCTTGGGCCAGAAGGCTGCGGCGATGGTGGCTACACCTTCGGCCACTTTGTCTACGTAGAAAGCACGTGGTGACGCGTGGCCGCGGGCCACCGATTCGACGGCTTTTTTCAAATCACCATCGACATTGGGGTAGTCAAGAATAGCTTTGGGGTGCACGCCGATGTTATTGTTGATGATGAACTCCAGCCGCGCCAAGCCCACGCCCTGATTGGGCAACTGGCAGAAGTCAAAGGCCAGTTGTGGGTTGCCCACGTTCATCATGATCTTGGTTTTGATATCGGGCATGGTGCCGCGCTGCACTTCGGTCACTTCGGTGTCCAGCAGGCCGTCATAGATGAAGCCGGTGTCGCCCTCGGCGCAGCTCACGGTCACTAAGGTGCCTGTCTTCAACAGCTCGGTAGCGTCGCCACAGCCCACCACGGCCGGGATGCCCAGCTCGCGCGCGATGATGGCGGCGTGGCAGGTGCGGCCACCGCGGTTGGTCACGATGGCACTGGCGCGCTTCATCACCGGCTCCCAGTTGGGGTCGGTCATGTCGGTGACCAAGATGTCGCCGTCCTGCACTTCGTCCATCTGGCTGATGCTGTGCACCAGGCGCACTTTGCCGGTGCCGATTTTTTGCCCAATCGCGCGGCCCTCGGCCAGCACGGTGCCGCGGCCCTTGAGGCGGTAGCGCATCTCCACTTTGCCGGTGGCCTGGCTTTTCACCGTCTCGGGGCGGGCCTGCAGGATGTAGAGCTGGCCGTCGGTGCCGTCCTTGCCCCACTCAATGTCCATGGGGCGGCCGTAGTGCTGCTCAATGATGACGGCGTATTGAGCCAGTTGCTCCACGTCTGCGTCGGTGAGCGAATAGCGGTTGCGCAGCTCGGTGGGCACGTCGATAGTTTGCACCAGCTTGCCAGATTTCGCTTTGTCCTCGGGCGAGGCAAACACCATTTGAATTAATTTAGAGCCCAGGTTGCGGCGAATCAGCGCGCGCTTGCCCGCCTTGAGCATCGGCTTGTGCACATAAAACTCGTCGGGGTTCACCGCGCCCTGCACCACCGTCTCGCCCAGGCCGTAGCTGCTGGTGATAAACACCACTTGGTCAAAGCCGCTTTCGGTGTCCATGGTGAACATCACGCCCGCAGCGCCCGTGTCAGAGCGCACCATGCGCTGCACCCCTGCGGACAGCGCCACGTCGGCATGTGCAAAGCCCTTGTGCACACGGTAGCTGATGGCGCGGTCGTTATACAGCGAGGCAAACACCTCCTTCATCTTGTGCAGCACCGTGTCGATGCCCACCACATTCAAAAAGGTTTCTTGCTGACCGGCAAACGACGCATCGGGCAGGTCCTCGGCCGTGGCCGACGAGCGCACGGCAAACGAGGCTGCCGGGTTGCCTGCGCTGAGGGTGCTAAAGGCCTCTCGAATCGCCTTTTCCAGATCAGCCGGAAAAGGCTGCGCCTCGACCATGGCGCGGATGTCTGCGCCCACAGTGGCCAGCGCGCGCACATCGTCGGTGTTCAGCGCGTTGAGCTTGGCATTGATCTTGTCATCCAAGCCGCCATGCTTTAAAAAAGCGCGAAAGGCGTGCGCCGTGGTGGCAAAGCCCGTGGGCACCTTGACGCCCGTGGGCAGCTGCGAAATCATCTCGCCCAGGCTGGCGTTTTTGCCGCCAACCGATTCAACATCGCTGTTTCTTAGGTTCTCAAACGGTACGACCAGGGCGGTCGGTGAGAAGAGTGCAGACATGGGGAAGCTCCTGAAGTTAAATCTTCTCTGGCACGCGCCAGGCTCTGGGCCTGCGGCGTGCGGCACCCCACATGGCTTGCGGCGGTGCGGCAGCCAAGGCTTTGTGCTTGTTCTAGTGGGCGGGTGGGGTGCATACAAATTCGGTTAATCTAGCCATTGTAGGCCGGGATGGGCGCATCCTGACTTGCAAATTACTGAAACGCACCTCCTGGTCTAGCCCCCATGCCCAATCGCACTGTTTTCTTCCTGTCGGATGGCACTGGCATCACCGCCGAAACCTTTGGCAACGCTATCCTTGCGCAGTTTGCCATCGAGCCGCGCCACGTCCGCCTGCCCTTTATGGACACCGTGGACAAGGCGCACCAGGCCGTGCGGCAGATCAAGCACACCGCGCACACCGAGGGCAAAAAGCCGATTGTCTTTACCACCCTGGTCAACATGGAGGTGCTGCAGGTAATCAACGAGGGCTGCCAGGACAGCGCCATGCTGCTGGACATGTTTGGCACCTTTGTCAACCCGCTGGAAGTGGAGCTGGGCATCAAAAGCAACCACCGCATTGGCCGCTTCAGCGATGTGAGCAAAAGCAAGGCTTACCACGACCGCATCGAGGCGATTAACTTCAGCCTGGCGCATGACGACGGGCAGAGCAACAAGGACCTGGAGCAGTCCGACGTGATCCTGGTGGGCGTGAGCCGCAGCGGCAAAACACCCACCTCGCTGTATCTGGCCATGCAATACGGCCTCAAAGCCAGCAACTACCCGCTGATTCCCGAAGACTTTGAGCGCCAACAGCTGCCGCCTGCGTTGGTGCCGCACAAGAAGAAAATCTTTGGCCTGACCATCCTGCCCGAGCGCCTGAGCGAGATCCGCAACGAGCGCCGCCCCAACTCGCGCTACGCCGACCTGGCCAACTGCCGCATGGAAGTGTCGGAGGCCGAGGCCATGATGCGCCGCGCCGGTATCCGCTGGCTCAGCACCACCACCAAGTCCATCGAAGAAATCGCCACCACCATCCTGCAGGAGATCAAGCCGGAGCGTCTGGTGTATTGATGTACTATTAAATTAATAGCTGCCCCCGCGATATTCTATTGGCCTGCAGGCATATATCGTTCATAAATCAGCACTTCAAGCCATACGCACGCCGCGCCCTTTTGGATGCATCTACACTTGACGCCTATGCAATCCTGGCACCGCCTCACCACCATCGCCGCCGCCGTGGCCGTGCTGCACGGCGCTGCGCTGTGGGCTGTGCACAGCTACCGCGTGCCGCCCCAGCGCCAGAGCGAAAGCACGCCACTGCTGACACGCACGGTAGAGCTGCCCAAGCTGGTAGAAGCCCCACCGCCACCGCCGCCCCCACCACCCCCACCCCCACCCCCACCCCCACCTCCTCCACCGCCGCCTGCACCCAAGCCCAAAACCCCGTCCGCCGCCCCGGTGCCCAGCCCTGCGCCACAGCCTGCGGCAGCGCCTGTGCCCACGCCCGCGCCCCCAGCACCAGTGCCCCTGGCGTTGAACAACCCCACCCCCGCGCCCAACGCCCCCACAGGCAGCCCCACGCCGACCACCACCCCCAGCCCCGCAGCGCCACCGGTCGCCGCTGTAGCAGCCCCTCCCGCGCCGCCCAAGGCCCCAGTCGCAGCCCCCGTCACCACCCTGCCCAGCACCAACGCAGACCATGCAGACACCCAATACCGCCACCCCCTGCCCCCCATCAGCACGCGCCTGGGCGAGTCAGGCACGGTGCTGGTCCGCGTCCAGGTGGGCACCGACGGCAAGGCGCTGCAGGTTCAGCTGCTCAAAAGCAGCGGTTTTGCCAGGCTGGACGAGAACGCGCTGGCCACCGTAGCGCGCTGGCGCTTCAAGCCCGCCACACGCGACGGCGTTCCCGAAGTAAAGTGGATGGAGCAGCCGGTGAACTACACAGCGCCTTAAGCCCCTGCGCCTTGGTGACTTGGCTGTGCGAGATCAGCCTTTGCAGAGTTTTACAGATATCGTTTGCTATTGATTAAATAGCTGCTCCCGCGATATTCTATGGGGCTGGAGGCCGATTCAATGAATATTTATCGATTCGTGTTGATCACGCGTTGGTCAAATCGCGCAACGCTTTGGGATTGCGCTGCGCTAGGGTGATCAGCGTGCGTGCTGCACCTGACGGCTGCTTGCGGCCCTGCTCCCAGCCCTGTAGTGTGCGCACAGACACCCCGAGTAGCTGGGCAAACTGTGCTTGTGACAGCTTGGAGTTTTGCCGTGCGGCAATGACCGGCGAATACACCACCGTGCCCTCACCCCGCTTCATTTGGCGCACAGACTCCAGCAGCTCTGCCTCCAGATCACGGCTGGCCTCCCATTTGGCCAGTTGGGCATCAGTCATCGGTTTTTTGACCGCAGCCTTTGCAGGTTTTACAGGTTTTGCCACAGGCTGTTTCAACGAATTATTTAACGGCATCACGCAACCCCTTTAAAGTACTGGCCTTCAGCGTATCTAGCTTGGCCTTGGCATACATAAACAGCAGTACCAACTCACCCTGCTCATTGCGAACAAAGTAAACCACCCTCACCCCACCCGACTTGCCCGACCCCGCACGGCTCCAGCGCACCTTGCGCACACCGCCGGACCCCGGCACTACGTCCCCCTCTTCAGGATGCGCAGCCATAAACGCCGCAAATGCACCCCGCTCATCCTCTGTCCAGTATTCAGGCCAGAGTTTGCTGAACAAGGGCGTTTCGATGATGGTCAACACGATGTATTGTACTCCTTAGGCGTAGTTCTTACTGAAACCTGTTTAAAGAGATGAAATTGACCAACAAGGTCAAGAGGACGAATTCGCTATCGATTAAATAGCTGCTCCCGCGATATTCTGTTGGGCTGGAGGCCGATTCAAGCAGTTTATTCCACCAGATCAAACACCGCCATGCTCTCCACATGTGCGGTGTGGGGGAACATGTTGACCATGCCGGCTGCGCTGCAGCGGTAGCCTGCCTTGTGCACCAGCAGGCCTGCGTCGCGGGCCAGGGTGGCGGGGTTGCAGCTGACGTAGACAATGCGCTTGGGGGGTGTCCAGCTGCTCAGGTCGCCGGGGATGGGGGCGGCTTTGCCTTCTTCCACGTCCACGGCCTGGCCGGTGCGCTGCTGGTGCAGATCGGCCAGGGCCTTGACCAGTGCAAACGCGCCTTCGCGTGGTGGGTCGACCAGCCATTTGTCGGCTGCGCCGTCGGCGATCAGCATCTGCCCAGTCATCTCAAAGAGGTTGCGCGCTACAAATTGTGTAGCTGCTCCCGCGACATTCTGTTGGGCTAGAGCCGTATTTGTCTTCATATTCTGCTGCAAATTGTCAGTAGCGCGCTGCACCAGCGTGTCGCTGCCTTCGATGCCCAGCACCTCACGCGCTTGGGTGGCCAGCGGCAGGGTGAAGTTGCCCAGGCCGCAGAACCAGTCGATCACGCGTTCATGCTTTTGCACATCCAGCAGGCGCAGCGCACGGGTCACCAGCACGCGGTTGATCTGCGGGTTGACCTGGGTGAAATCGGTGGGCTTGAAGGGCATGCTGATGCCAAAGTCGGGCAGCGCGTAGCTGAGAACTTCACCGCCTTCATCGAGCAACTTCACCGTCTCAGGCCCCTTGGCTTGCATCCACCACTGCACACCGTGCTGCACCGCAAAGCTGCGCAGCTTGGCTACATCGCCCTCGCTTAGCGGCTCGAGGTGGCGCAGCACCAACGCGGTCACACTGTCGCCGCAGGCCAGCTCGATCTGCGGGCAGGTTTCGCGGGCGTCCAGCGAGGCGATAAGGGCGCGCAGGGGCATGAGCATGGCGCTGACATGGGGCACGAGAATGGCGCAGCTTTGGATGTCGGCCACATAGCGGCTTTTGCGCTCATGAAAGCCGATCAGCACCTCGCCTTTTTTGATGACATAGCGCACCGACAGGCGCGCGCGGTAGCGGTAGCCCCAGCTGGGCCCGGAGATGGGGCGCAGCACCACCTCGGGCTTGACCTTGGCCAGGTGCCACAGCTGGTCTTCCAGCGCGCGCGCCTTGACCGCCACCTGCGCTGCCGCGTCCAGGTGCTGCATCTTGCAGCCGCCACAGGCGCCCTGGTGCAGGCCAAAGTGGGGGCAACCGGGTGTGACGCGCAGTGAAGACTCTTTGTGGATGGTGGTGACGGTGCCAGCTTCCCAGTTGTTCTTTTTGCGGTGGATGTTGACGCTGACGGTTTCAAAGGGCAGCGCGCCTTCGATGAACACGACCTTGCCGTTGTCTTCGTCGGCAGGGTCGTCGCTGACGCGGTGGGCTATGCCTTGGGCCTCCAGGTCCAGCGACTCGACATACAGCTTGGGCGGCGGTGGATAGATTTTGACGCTGCCGTCAGCGTTGAGTGCGGGCGCAGGCGGGGCTGCGTTGGGATTTTTCTTGCGTGAGCGGCCCATTCCTGTCCTTTGGTTTTAGGCCTTGCCCGTAGAGCCATAACCGCCCTCGCCGCGCTGTGTGGCCACAAAGTCGCTGACGATATTGAACTGCGCCTGCACCACGGGCACGATCACCAGCTGCGCAATGCGCTCCATCGGCTCGATGGTGAAAGCTACACTCGAGCGGTTCCAGGCGCTGACCATCAGTTGGCCTTGGTAGTCGCTGTCGATCAGGCCCACCAGGTTGCCCAGCACGATGCCGTGCTTGTGGCCCATGCCCGAGCGCGGCAGGATCAGCGCGGCGTAGCCAGGGTCTTTCAAAAAGATGGCCATGCCGGTGGGCACCAGTTGCCAGGCGTTAGGCTGCAGGGTCAGCGGCTCGCTCAGGCAGGCGCGCAGGTCCAGGCCCGCGCTGCCTGGGGTGGCGTAGGCGGGCAGATTGTCAGCAAGGCGCGGATCGAGAACTTTGACGTCGATTTTCATGGGAAAAGCTTGGGTGGAGCGTGGCCAGGCTGCACGGGGCATGCCCAGACAGACCTTTTCACTATAAATTTAATAGCTGCTCCCGCGATATTCTATTGGGCTGCAGCCTGATGGAGTATGTATTTTAAGGCCTTCAAGCCACCACGATCTCGTCCTGGTGGTTAGCAATGTGAAAGCTGTGGGCCAAGGCAAAGTCTGCCTTGGACAGATCGCCATAGGCAAAGTGCGGCTTCAAAGGCCCAGTGTGGGCGCTGAACATGACCACCGCAGCGCGCAGCCGGCTGGCAGCGGCCTTCCACTCGCCTTGCATGGTCAGGGCCTGCGCACCGGGGATGGGGTCGTCCAGGCTGTGCGACATGCGCTTGCGCCACTTGAACACGCCAAACGCCGCCGCGCCCACCGTGGCCTGAAATAGCGCGCTCTTGGGCTGCGGAAAGCCCTGCACGCTCATTTCAATGCTCTGCGACAGATGCTCCAGCACGGCCACCAGCGGCCACGCGCCGGTGGTCTTCACGCTCTCGGCTTTCTCGATTTTGTCTAGCCAGCGCAGCGCGTCGTCCAGCGACTGCACCTTGGGCACATCGGCCCGGGCCAGGCCGTGCACGCCTGCAGCGGTCAGGCTGCTGGCGATGATGATTTGTCTGCGCTCTTTGTCCATGATCGATCCTTTCATGTGCGCGCTGTAGCAGCGGTGGTGGCTGCGGTCGTAGCAGCGGTGGCGGTAGCGGGCGTGGCCTGTAGCCTGCGCGCTATATCCTGCACCAGGGCCCTAGCCAGCTGCAGCTTGGGCGCGCGCTCCATCTGCTGCACGCCGTGGGCGTCCACCAGCAGCAGGGCATTGTCGTCTTGGCCAAAAGTGGCCGGGCCCAGGTTGCCCACCAGCAATGGCACGCCTTTGCGCAGGCGCTTGGCCTTGGCATGCTCCACCAGGTTTTCGCTCTCGGCGGCAAAGCCTACGCAAAACAATTGCCCGCTCCTGGCGCGCTCAGTTTTTGCCACGCTTGCCAGTATGTCGGGGTTCTCGATGAAAGCCATTGTCGGGGTGGCCCCGGAGCCGTCCTTTTTGATTTTCTGCTCTGCCGCCGCGGCAGGCCGCCAGTCGGCCACGGCCGCGCAGGCGATAAACACATCGGCCGTGGCAGTGTGTGCCTCGCAGGCTGCCAGCATGTCGCGCGCCGACCTCACATCCACGCGCGTCACCCCGCGCGGCGTGGCCAGCCCCACCGGCCCGGCCACCAGGGTCACCTGCGCGCCGGCCTCGTGCGCCGCACGCGCGATGGCAAAGCCCATTTTGCCGCTGGACAGATTGGTAATGCCGCGCACCGGGTCAATCGCCTCAAACGTCGGCCCTGCGGTGATCAACACCCGCTGCCCCGACAACGCCTTGGGCTGGAAAAACGCAATGATGTCCTCCAGCAGCTGCGCAGGCTCCAGCATGCGCCCGTCGCCCGTCTCGCCGCAGGCCTGAAACCCGCTGCCCACGCCCAGCATGTGCGCGCCGTCTGCGGCCAGCTGGGCCATGTTGCGCTGGGTGGCGGGGTGCGACCACATCTCGCGGTTCATTGCCGGGGCGATCAGCAGGGGCACTTCTTTGGCACCGCCCTGCACGCTGTCGGCGCGCGGCCGCGCCAGGCACATCAGGCTGAGCAGGTCGTCGGCGCGCCCGTGCAGCAGCTTGGCCATGAAGTCGGCTGACGCAGGCGCAATGACAATCGCATCGGCCTCGCGGCTGAGGTTGATATGCGGCATGTTGTTGGGCTCGCGCGCGTCCCACTGGCTGGTGTACACACTGCGCCCACTCAGCGCCTGCATGGTCACCGGCGTGATGAACTGCTCTGCGCCCTCAGTCATCACCACCTGCACCGTAGCGCCCTCCTTGATCAGCGCCCGGCACAGCTCCGCCGCCTTGTAAGCCGCAATACCGCCCGTCAGGCCCAGTACGAAGTGTTTGCCTTGTAGATCGTTCATAGGTGGGAATGTAGCAGCAAATGCTGGGGGCTAGCGATTGGTCGCTCCACAGCAGAATCTTGCCGATGGCTACCGTTTTGCCGGATATCTAGCTTGGGCAACCAGTTAATGTCTGCCCGCCCAGTATCCCGGTTGGCGGCGATGGTGGGCGATGGCCAGTACCTGAACCAGACCATCTACCTCGCGGTAAATAATGTCAAAGTGAAAAACCTTGAGCATCGTGCGCCGAATGTTTGGAGCCAGGACAATGCGGTGTCGGGTAGGGCTAGCGCAGGTGCGTGACAGGGCATCCAGAAAATCATCGTGATAGCGCCTGCCTAGCCCAGCTTGCGCTTCTTCATATTAGGCTACCTGTTGTTGGTGTTCTTCGGCAGCTTCTGGGTGCAGCCAATAGTTTACTTGAAGAGGGTTTGGACTTTGCGCTCTAGTTCTTGGCCACTGACCAGCTTGACTTTACCGCTATCAATTTCATCAGCGCGGCGCTTTGCAGCGTTCAGCCACAGCTCCTGAATATCCGTATCTGACGGATCATCCAGGCTATCGAGAAGCAGATGAACCAAGTGCGCCCTGTCCGGCTTGGGCAGGCTCAACGCAGATTGTTCAATGGCGGTTGAATTCATTACTCTATCGTAGCATTGAAAGGCGTGGGCTTCAACTCAGCTGCTAGGCCGCATACCTATCAGACATGGCTATGCCGCGAAGCCTCGGAACCCAACGACCGACACAGCAAAATGCATAAATATTCAACTAAGTTACCAACCAGTCACCAGCCGCAAGCCAAGGGTCTCCTATAATCTCAATTTCCACTGGCCCGGAAGTAAGCACTCCGGGATACGGACATGACCAAATTCGTCTTCGTCACTGGCGGTGTCGTGAGTTCCCTGGGCAAGGGAATCGCCTCCGCCTCTCTCGCCGCCATCCTCGAATCGCGCGGCCTCAAAGTCACCCTCATCAAGCTGGACCCGTACCTCAACGTGGACCCGGGCACCATGTCTCCGCTGCAGCATGGCGAAGTGTTTGTCACCGACGATGGTGCTGAGACTGACCTGGACCTGGGCCACTATGAGCGCTTCATCAACACCCGCATGAAGAAGTCCAACAACTTCACCACCGGGCAGATCTACCAGTCGGTGCTGGACAAAGAGCGCCGTGGTGACTACCTGGGCAAGACCGTGCAGGTCATCCCCCACATCACCAACGAAATCCAGGACTACGTCAAGCGCGGCGCCGAAGGCGTGGACGTGGCGATTGTGGAGATTGGTGGCACCGTGGGCGATATTGAATCGCTGCCGTTTCTGGAGGCCGTGCGCCAGCTCAGCCTGCGCGCAGGCGCGGGCAACACGGCCTTTGTGCACCTCACCTATGTGCCCTTCATCAAGGCCGCAGGCGAGCTCAAAACCAAGCCCACCCAGCACACGGTGCAAAAGCTGCGCGAGATCGGTATCCAGCCCGATGCGCTGCTGTGCCGCGCGGACCGCGCCATCCCCGCTGACGAAGCCGAGAAAATCTCGCTGTTCACCAATGTGCAGCCTTGGGGTGTGATCAGCATGTGGGACGTGGACACCATCTACAAAGTGCCGCGCATGCTGCACGAGCAGGGCCTGGACGGGCTGATCTGCGACAAGCTCAAGCTCAACACGCCACCGGCCAACCTCAAGCGTTGGGACTCCCTGGTGCACGAGGTGGAAAATCCGCAGATCGAAGTCAACATCGCCATGGTGGGCAAATATGTGGACCTATCGGACAGCTACAAGTCGCTCAACGAGGCACTGCGCCACGCGGGCCTGAAAAACCACGCCAAGATCAACATCGACTATGTCGACAGCGAAACCATTGACGCCACCACGGTGGCCCAGCTGGCCAAGTTTGACGCCATCCTGGTGCCCGGCGGCTTTGGTGCGCGCGGCGTGGAGGGCAAAATCGCCACGGCTCGCTTCGCCCGCGAAAACAAAGTGCCCTACCTGGGCATCTGCCTGGGCATGCAAGTGGCCACCATCGAATATGCGCGCAACATGGCGGGCCTGAAAGACGCCAACAGCACCGAGTTTGTGCCCGACTGTCCGCACCCCGTGATCGCGCTGATCACCGAGTGGAAAGACGCTGACGGCAGCATCAAGACCCGCAATGCCAGCTCTGACCTGGGCGGCACCATGCGCCTGGGCGCGCAGAGCTCTGACGTGGCCCAGAACACCCTGGCCCACAGCATCTATGGCGATGTGGTCACCGAGCGCCACCGCCACCGCTACGAAGCCAACGTCAACTACCTGGACGCCCTGCGCCAGGCCGGCCTGACCATCTCGGCGCTGACCCAGCGCGAGCAGCTGACCGAGATTGTCGAGCTGCCGCGCGACGTGCACCCCTGGTTCATGGGCGTGCAGTTTCACCCCGAGTTCAAGAGCACGCCCTGGGACGGCCATCCGCTGTTCAACGCCTATGTCAAAGCCGCGCTCGACCACAAGGCCGCTGGCAAGACGCTCAAGTCGGTCGCCACCACCGCCACCAAGGACGCCGCATGAAACTGTGCAACTTTGACGTCGGCCTGGACCAGCGCTTTTTTCTGATCGCCGGCACCTGTGCCATTGAGGGGCTGGAAATGTCCATGGACGTGGCCGGCCAGCTCAAAGAGATCACCACCCAGCTGGGCATCCCCTTGATCTACAAAGGCTCGTTCGACAAAGCCAACCGCTCCTCAGGCAACACCAAACGCGGCGTGGGCATCGACGCAGGCCTGAAGATTCTGGACACTGTGCGCAAGCAGCTGCAACTGCCCATCCTGACCGATGTGCACGAGATTGACCAGATTGCCGAAGTAGCGAGCGTGGTGGATGTGCTGCAGACGCCCGCCTTCTTATGCCGCCAAACCGACTTCATCCGCGCAGTGGCCCAGTCGGGCAAGCCGGTCAACATCAAAAAAGGCCAGTTCCTCGCCCCGTGGGACATGAAAAACGTGATCGACAAAGCGCGCGCAGCAGCGGCAGAAAAAGGCCTGAACCAGGACAGCTTTTTGGCCTGCGAACGCGGCGTCAGCTTTGGCTATAACAACTTGGTGGCAGACATGGCTTCGCTGGCCGAGATGCGCAAGAGCGGCGCACCCGTGGTGTTTGACGTGACACACTCGGTGCAAAAGCCCGGCGGCCAAGGCACCAGCTCGGGCGGCGCACGCGAGATGGTGCCCGTGCTGGCGCGCGCAGGCGTGGCTGCAGGCGTGGCAGGCCTGTTCATGGAAACACACCCCAACCCGGCCGATGCCTGGTCAGATGGGCCTAACGCTGTACCCCTCAAGCACATGAAGGCCCTGCTGGAGAGCCTGGTCGCGCTGGACACTGTCACCAAGAAACACGGTTTTCTGGAAAACCATTTCGCTATTTGATTTTTAACTTCGTCATTTATGCCATCTGCCTACATCATCGCCCACGTCACGGTTACGAACCCAGAACAATACGAAGAGTACAAAAAACTCTCTACCATCGCCATGCAAGCCCACGGTGCCGAGGTCTGCGTGCGCGGCGGCAAGGTTGACGTGCTCGAAGGCGACTGGTCACCCACGCGCCTGGTGATTCTGAAATTCCCCAGTTTTGAAGCCGCCAAGAAGTTCAACGATTCGGTCGAATACGACGCCGCACGACAATCGCGCCAAGGCGCTGCTGTGATGCGCATGATCGCTGTCGAAGGCGTGTAATTATTTTTTTATTTTGTTTTGAACAGGAAGCTCAATGAGTGCAATTGTCGATATCGTAGGTCGTGAAATTCTGGATAGCCGTGGCAACCCTACGGTGGAGTGTGATGTGCTGCTGGAGTCGGGTGTGATGGGCCGTGCGGCGGTGCCTTCGGGCGCGTCGACGGGCTCGCGTGAGGCGATTGAGCTGCGCGATGGCGACAAAAGCCGCTATCTGGGCAAGGGCGTGCTCAAGGCGGTAGATCACATCAACACCGAGATTTCCGAGGCTGTGCTGGGCCTGGACGCTTCAGAGCAGGCCTTTTTGGACAAAACCCTGATCGACCTGGACGGCACCGAGAACAAATCGCGCCTGGGTGCCAACGCGATGCTGGCGGTATCGATGGCCGTGGCCAAGGCAGCTGCCGAAGAGGCGGGCCTGCCGCTGTACCGCTACTTTGGCGGCATGGGCGGCATGCAGATGCCAGTGCCGATGATGAACGTGATCAACGGTGGCGCACATGCCAACAACAACCTGGACCTGCAAGAGCTGATGATCATCCCCGTTGGCGCGCCGTCGTTTCGCGAGGCGGTGCGCTGGGGCGCTGAGGTGTTCCACGCGCTCAAGAAAATCATCCACGACAAGGGCATGAGCATTGCTGTGGGCGACGAAGGTGGCTTTGCGCCCACCGTGGCCAACCATGAAGCGGCCATCCAGATGATTCTGGAGGCGATCAGCGCTGCGGGCTACACCGCAGGCACGCAGATCGCCCTGGGCCTGGACTGCGCTGCGTCGGAGTTTTACAAAGACGGCAAATACCATCTCGAGGCTGAAGGCCTGCAGCTGAGCAGCGAGGAATGGACCGACATGCTGGCCACCTGGGTGGACAAATACCCGATTATCAGCATCGAAGACGGCATGCACGAGGGCGACTGGGACGGTTGGAAAGTTTTGACCGATCGCCTGGGCAGCAAGGTGCAGTTGGTGGGCGACGATCTGTTTGTCACCAACACCAAGATTTTGAAAGAAGGCATTGACAAGAAGATTGCCAACTCGATTCTGATCAAAATCAACCAGATTGGCACCTTGACCGAGACCTTTGCCGCCATCGAAATGGCCAAGCGCGCTGGCTACACCGCCGTCATCAGCCACCGCAGTGGCGAGACCGAGGACAGCACCATTGCCGACATCGCCGTGGGCACCAACGCCGGCCAGATCAAGACCGGCTCGATGAGCCGCTCCGACCGCATGGCCAAATACAACCAGCTGTTGCGCATTGAAGAAGACCTGGGCGAAGTGGCCAGCTACCCAGGCCGCGCCGCGTTTTACAACCTGCGCTAAAGGCAGCCGCAGCCAGCCCCGCACCAGAGCCCGTGATCTGCATCACGCTCTGGTGTGGATTTAGCCCCAACCTATTCCACGCACACGGAATTATTCGTTACAATGCTGCAAATTTAGTAGCGCATTCACATTCTTCCCGTGTCCAACCGCATCGTCCCCGCCATCCTCATCACTCTGCTGGTCATCCTGCATGCCCAGCTGTGGCTTGGGCGCGGCAGCCTGAACCATGTGGGCCAGATGCAGGCCCAGCTGGGCGCGCTGAAAACCAAGAATGCGCAAACCCAGCTGGCCAACAACCAGTTGGCGGCTGAAGTGCGCGACCTCAAGGAAGGCCTGGAGATGGTGGAGGAAAAAGCCCGCTTCGAGCTGGGCATGGTCAAGCCCAACGAGATTTTTGTGCAGTTCACCAAGTAAGACCGCGCTGTCCTTGCATGTTTGACCTCCTCAACAGCCCCGCTTTCACGGTGCTAGGCAGCCCCGCCAGTTGGGCCGAGTTGATCGGCGCTGTGCTGGGCTTGGCCATGGTGGTCTGCAATATCCGCCAGATCCACTGGGGCTGGCCACTGGCCTGTGTGAGTTCGCTGCTGTATTGCCTGGTGTTTTCGGGCAGCAAGCTGTATGGCGACGCAGCGCTGCAGGTGTTTTTTGCGGTGATGGCCGTCTGGGGCTGGGCGCAGTGGCTGCGCGGCGTGCAGCCCGATGGGCAGGCGCTGCGGGTGCGCGCACTGCAGAGCGGGGATGCTCTTAAATTAATAGCTGCCTGCGCGGCGTTTTGGCTGCTGGTTGGGCTTTTTTTGCGTCAGTTCACCAATACCGATGTGCCCTGGTGGGACGCTTTTCCCACGGCGCTGAGTGTGATTGCCACCGTGCTGCTGGCGCGCAAGCTGATTGAAAACTGGCCGATGTGGATCGTGGTCAATGCGGTCAGCATCGCCCTGTTTGCTTACAAAGGCTTGTGGCTCACGGTCGGTTTGTATGCGGTGTTTCTGCTGCTGGCGGTGGTGGGCTGGCGGGCGTGGCATATTGCAATGCATATGCCGGGAAGCTCGCCATCCAGCGCTGGCAACCCAGCAGGCAGCGCACCATGATCATCACCTTGCTCGGTGCGGAGAGCACAGGCAAGTCCGTCCTGGCGCTGGCCCTGGCGCAACATTTGCAGGCGCAGGGCGAGGATGCTGTCGCGGTGGATGAGTATCTGCGCGAGTGGTGTGCAGCGCAGGGCCGCACACCGCAGCAGCATGAACAGGCCGCCATCGCCGCCGAGCAGCAGCGGCGCATTACCATCGCCGCTGCGCAGCACCGCGTGGTAGTGGCCGACACCACGGCCTTGATGACCGCGGTGTACAGCGAGTATGTGTTTGGTGACCGCACGCTCTATCCACTGGCGCTGGCGCAGCAGAAGGCTTTTGACGTCACCCTGGTCACGGGCCTGGACATGCCGTGGCAGCCCGACGGCATTCAGCGTGATGGTGAGCATGCGCGCGCTCCGGTGGACGCGCTGCTGCGCGCAGCACTGCAAGAGGCCCAGCTGCCTTACCGCACGGTGTATGGCCTGGAGGACAAGCGCTTGCAAAATGCTATACATTGCATAGCTGCTCCCGCGATATTTCATTGGCCTGGCGGCCCAAAACCCTCTCAAAAATGGGCCTGGATCTGCGACAAATGCTCTGACCCTGACTGTGAGCATCAGCTCTTCAGCCAGCTAACGCAGCCTGCGCAGCCCTAACGCAGCGCTTACTGCACGGTGGAGGGCCCGGGCGGCTGCGCTGCAGCCTGGGTAAAGATGGCGGCAGCGTCCACCGCATCAAAGCGGTACTGCGCGCCACAAAAGTCGCAGCCCACCTCGACCCGCTGCTGCTCAGACAGAATTGACTCCACCTCGGCCACACCCAGGTTGTGCAGCATGTTGGCCACACGCTCGCGCGAGCAGGTGCAGGCAAAACGCGGCTGCACAGGCTCAAAGCGCAGTACTTTTTCTTCCCAGAACAGGCGGTGCAGGATGCTGTCCACATCCAGAGTCAACAGCTCCTCGCGCTTAAGGCTGCTGGCAAACAGGGCAATGCGGTTGAAGGCCTCGTTGATGCCGATCTCGTATTCTCTAGACTTTTCACCCAAATTCTTATCGCCTTGTACAGGCAGGCGCTGGATCAGCAGGCCCGCGGCCACGGTGTCGTCAGCCGCCAGCACCAGCTTGGTGTCCAGCTGCTCGGACTGCAGCATGTAGTGCTCCAGCACGTCGCTCAGCTTCTCGAGTTTTTCATTGTGGTCGCCATGCAGTGGCACCACGCCCTGGTAGGGCTGCTGGCCGGGGAACTTGTCTTTGGGGTCCAGCGTGATGGCGCAGCGGCCCTTGTTGAGCACATTGACCATCTCGCTGAGCTTGCTGTCGATGGCCACTGCGCCTTGCACCGTGGCCGTAGCGCGCATGGACAGGTCAGACTGGATCTCGGCCACCGCCACCTTGACCGGGCCATCGCCCATAATCTGCAGCACCAGCGCGCCGTTGAATTTGATGTTGCTTTGCATCAGCGCGCCTGCGGCCAGCATTTCGCCCAGCATCTCGCTCACGCGGGGCGGGTAGGCCCCGGTGTTGGAGTTGGCAGCGCGGCGGCGCAGCACCTCTTGCCAGGTGCTGGTCAGCCGCACGATCATGCCGCGCACAGGCAGGCCATCAAAAAGAAATTTATGCAGTTCAGACACTATGGCTACTTTCAGCTGATGCGCTTCAAACCTTTGGCAAAGCGCTGTGCATTGGCCACATAGCCAGCAGCGCTGTCGCGCAGCTTTTGCACCGCCGCGTCGTCCAGGGTACGCACTACTTTAGCGGGTGCGCCGATGATCAGCGAGTTGTCGGGAAACTCTTTACCCTCGGTTACCACGCTGCCCGCGCCCACGATGCAGTTGCGGCCGATTTTGGCCCGGTTCAAGATGACCGCCTGGATGCCGATCAGCGAGCCATCGCCTATGGTGCAGCCATGCAGCATGACCTGGTGGCCCACGGTCACGTTGTCGCCAATGGTCAAGGGACAACCCATGTCGGAATGCAGCACCGACAGGTCCTGGATGTTGGAGTTGACGCCTACCGTGACGGGCTCGTTGTCACCGCGCAGCACCGCGCCAAACCACACGCTGGCGTTGTCGGCCAGGGTGATGTTGCCCATCACATCGGCGCTGTCAGCCACCCAGGCGCCTTTGCCCAGGGTGGGTTGTACGCCGTCGAGTTCGTAAATTGCCATTTTTCTGTTCCTTCAATGGGCGTTATCGTTCGATACAACGTGTTTGCTTACCCACGCTGCAAAGTCCGGCTCGGTCATGTTGCCAGAGGCAACTTCGAGCATCGTAATGACACAATCCACATCGGTAGCAGCCAGGCGGCAGCCATTGAGCAGCAGAAACAGCTCCACCGCCACAAAAGCCGTACGCTTGTTGCCATCCAAAAACGGATGGTTGCGTGAAATGCCATAACCGTATGCTGCAGCCAGTGCTGCCACGGTAGGTTCGCCATAGGCAGCAAGTTGCTGCGCGCGGGCCAGGGCCGACTCAAACAAGGCCATATCGCGCACACCGGTTTGCCCACCATGCTCTGCCAGTTGCTCATCATGCACCGCCAGCAAGACCTCACGGTCCAACCAAATCCACTCTGTCATAGGCTGCCTTGCTTACTTGGCCAGCTCACGCAGCACATGGCGGCGGCTTTTCATGATCTCGCGGGCGGCTTTCATTTGCTGCTCGAAGACAGGGTCGCTCTGCGTCACCCGCATGCCGTCCGGCGCATCGGTCATGAAAATCTGGTCGCCCTTGCTGACTTTCAGGCGCGCTAGGACTTCTTTGGGCAAAATCACACCTAGCGAATTGCCGATTTGGGTAATTTTGAGAGCATGCATGACGAACCCCTTAAGTTATAACTTTAATTATAACAATTCAGCACCTTCTGCGCCAGCGCCTGAACTGCGCCGCCTGGCCCTGCACGCCCTGTGCACCAGCGATTTGCAGGGTAAAGTAGCCCTAACCCAAGCGTTGCAAGAACAGGCAGCTACGCTAACCATAGCGGAAGGCCTCTTGGACGAGCCCGCCCACATCCCCGGCCGCCCGGCAGCGCCAGTCCTGATGCAGCACCTGAACGTGCCCAAGCGCTCGCCCTACACGCCCGAGGGCCTGGCGGCGCTGGTGCATGCGGTGTGCCATATCGAGTTCAACGCCATCAACCTGGCGCTGGACGCCGTGTGGCGTTTTGCCGGCATGCCGCGCGCCTACTACCTGGACTGGGTGCGTGTGGCAGCGGAGGAGGCCTATCACTTCTCCTTGCTGTCGGCACAGCTGCAAGCCATGGGCTGCGCCTACGGCGACTACCCGGCGCACAACGGCCTGTGGGACATGACCGAGAAAACCAAGGGCGACATCACCGCCCGCATGGCCCTGGTGCCGCGCACGCTGGAGGCGCGCGGGCTGGACGCCACCCCTCCCATGCAGGCCAAGCTGCGCAAGGTGGGCAGCCCTGAAGCGTTGAAGGTGGTGGACATCTTGGAGATCATTTTGCGCGACGAGGTAGGCCATGTGGCGATTGGTAACCACTGGTACCGCTGGCTGTGCGAGCGCGATGCTCTGGAGCCGGTGGCACACTTCAGGCAGTTGATCACGCAGTATCAGGCGCCACGTATCAAGCCCCCATTCAACCACGCCGCCCGCCGCAAGGCAGGCTTCAGCGAAGCAGAAATGCAGGCCCTTCTGGAAGCTTGAATACTATTATTTTAATAGCTGCTCCCGCGATATTCTATTGGCCTGGCGGCCTAAAACACTTATAAAACAGGGTGTGCAGCAGCCACCTGGCCTGCCTCGATGGTGATGCGCTGCATGCATCGCGCTGCGATGGCTCTGTCATGCGTCACCAATACCAGCGTCGTGCCCAGCTCGGCATTCAGGTCAAACATCAGCTGCATCACTTTGTCGCCGGTGGCATGGTCCAGACTGCCGGTGGGCTCGTCAGCCAGCAACACCGCGGGCTGCACCACAAAGGCGCGGGCCAGTGCCACACGCTGCTGCTCGCCGCCGCTCATCACCTTAGGGTAATGGCCCAGACGCTCGGCCAGGCCCACGCGCTTGAGCATCTCGGTGGCAGCAGCGCGCGAGTCCTTGCGCCCTGCCAGCTCCAGCGGCAGCATGACGTTTTCCAGCGCGGTCAGGTTGCCCAACAGCTGGAAACTCTGAAACACAAAGCCCACCTTTTGCGCACGCCAGGCGGCCCGCTCGTCCTCGCTGACGACAAACAGGTCGCGCCCTGCCAGATGAACTGTTCCCTGCGTCGGTGTATCCAAGCCTGCAATGATCGACAGCAAGGTGCTTTTGCCTGAGCCAGATGCGCCGACAATGGCACAAGTGGCCTTGGCTGGCACTGCAAAATGGATATCACGCAAAATATCGAGTGTGCCCGTAGAGTCAGTGACGCTTTTGGACACATGCTCTACCGAAATGATGGAATCTGCCATGTTATTAACTGTATTGAAGCTGTTGTTGAACCGGTGCAGTCGCCACTTTACCGCGTTTACAACGATCGGGGCGCTGGGCTTGATTGTGGGGTTATCTGCCCTGCCCGCTTCGGCTGCCACCCCTGTGGCCCAAGCTAAGACTTCATCCTCCGCCAGCCCGGTGATTTTGGTGCTGGGCGATTCGCTCAGCGCTGAGTATGGCCTGGCACGCGGCCAGGGCTGGGTGGCGCTGCTGGAGAAAAAACTGCTGACCGAGAAGATGCAGGCCAAGGTGATCAACGCCAGCATCAGTGGTGACACCACCTCGGGCGGCCGCTCGCGTCTGGCGCCTCTGCTGGCGCAGCACAAGCCCACCCACGTAGTGATTGAGCTGGGTGGCAACGACGCCTTGCGCGGCCTGCCAATGGCCATGACGGCCGACAACCTCAGCGCCATGACCGAGGCCGCACAAAAAGCCGGGGCCAAGGTGCTGCTGCTGGGCGTGCAGGTGCCACCCAACTACGGCGCAGACTACAGCCGGCAATTTGCCGACACCTTCTCCAAGGTCGCCACCGCCAAAAAAGTGGCTCTGGTGCCCTTTTTCCTCAAGAATGTGGCCGATATCGCCGACCCTACCTCACTGTTTCAAGCCGACCGCATCCACCCCAAAGCCGAGGCCCATCCCATCATGTTGGCCAATGTGTGGCCGGAGCTGAAAAAGCTGCTGAAATGAGCGCCCCACTTCCAGCGATACTCTACGCATGCCTTTGACCAAAATCAGCGCCCAGGATGCGCTAGCCCAGCTGGAGCAGTTCAGCACCATCGTCGATGCCCGCAGCGAAAGCGAATATGCCCTTGACCGCCTGCCCGGCGCAGTGAACTGGCCTACGCTGAGCGACCAGGAGCGCCACGAGGTGGGCACCGACTACAAACAGGTCAGCGCCTTTGACGCACGCAAGCGCGGTGCCGTGATGGCGGCGCGCAATATTGCGCGGCATATCGAATCACACTGCGCAGACAAGCCCAAAAACTGGAAGCCCCTGGTGTATTGCTGGCGTGGCGGACAGCGCAGTGGCTCGCTGTCGCTGGTGCTGTCGCAGATCGGTTTTGATGTACACCTCATCGAGGGAGGCTACAAGGCCTTTCGCGCCCAGATGATAGAAGACAGCACGCGGCTGGCCGCGCTGTTCAACTACTGTGTGATTTGCGGCCCTACGGGCAGCGGCAAAACACGGCTGCTGACCTCGCTGGCCGCCGCTGGCGCACAGGTGCTGGACCTGGAAGCCCTGGCCGAACACCGCAGCTCGGTGCTGGGCCTGATTCCTGGCCAGCCGCAGCCCAGCCAGAAGCAGTTTGACACCCGGGTGTGGGATGCATTGCGCAAGCTAGACCCGGCCCGGCCGGTGTGGGCCGAAAGCGAGAGCAAAAAAGTCGGCAATGTGAGCGTGCCCGATGCCTTGATGGCGCGGCTGCGCGCCTCCCGCTGCGCGCGCCTGGAGCTGCCCGTGCAGGAACGTGTGAAGCTGTTGATGGAAGATTACGACTTTTTCGTCAAAGACCCCGAGTTTTTCTGCCAGCGCCTGGATGTGCTTAAAGACCTGCGCGGCAAGGCAGTGATTGACGACTGGAAGGCGCGTGTGCACGAAGGCAAGGTGGAAGGCGTGGTGCGCGAACTGCTGGAGCTGCACTATGACCCCGGCTACGCCAGCTCCACCCGGCGCAATTACCAGCAGTTTGACAGCAGCTTTGTCATCGCCGCCCATGCGGCCCAAGACCTGGTTGCCACCAGCTTTGCTCGGCAGGTGCTGGCAGACATGGCGCCTTGAGGTCTGCGCGCTTTATCGCACGGTCAGCTGTTTGAGATCGCGGTCCTGCGACGCCAGAAACCGTGCAATGGCGTCTACCGTCACCACCAGATATTGCTGCTTTTCATACTCTTCCTGGGTATGGTCCGCAAAGCTCACATTGGGGCTGAACAGGCGCGCAGCCGAGCGACGCAGGTTGGGAATGCGGATATTGCCAGGCTCAAAGCCTTGGGCCTTGAGCCAGTTTTGCGCGGCTGCGCGGTCACGGATGCCGCCTTGCGCCTCAATCGCCAGCGCAGCCATCTCGACGATCCACTGGTTCGAGTTCTGAAAACGGGTGTTGAAAGGATGGGCAATCAGGTTGTAGGCCGGGTTGTGCAGCAGCCGTGTGGTGGCAGGGTTCATGAAGGCCGTGCGCAGCGCGGCCTGGCGCGCGTACGATGGGGTGATGATCAGCCCCTCGTATTCAAACAGGTCCACTTCGTAAAACTTCTCCAGCGGCTGCACCAGGATTTCAGACTCGGCCTTGCCACAGGGATTGAACAGGTGCATCACCTGCCAGCGCTTGCGCACATGGTCGCGCACCGCCAGGCCCATATGGGTGTAGCGCTGGCCAAACTCACTCAGGTTCAGGCCAATGCGCGCCACCAGTGCGGCCGACGCGCCGCTGGCCTCCAGCTGGTCACGCAGGCGCTCGCCCAGCGCCAGGCCTTTGGCCAGGGCCTCTGGCGTAGGGGCAGCGCGTTCGCCACAGTCCTGGCCCGCAAAAGCCCAGGCTTGGGCCAGCACCAGAACACATGCCAGCAAGACATTGCGTTGACATCGCATAGAGGACCTTATGTTCCATTTCATGGCAGGCGCACCGCCTCGGTTGCGCCTTGCGCATTTTGCAGCAGCACTTGCGGCGCTGCAGCGTCGAAGCGAGCGCTTTGTGACGGCTTGGTCCACACAGACCGGCTGGTCGTCACATCAATCAACTGGTGATTGCTGCGTCCCGCCATCTGCTGGCCCAGCAGCAGCCAGCGCCCATCGCCAGAAAACTGCAGGCTCACCGCCTGACCACTGGCAGGCTCGTACACCTTGGCACTGCCCACCACGCTGGCGCGCAGCGCATCTATCCAGTGCACAGTGCCGGCAGAGGCTGCCGCCACATACAGGCCTTCAGGCGACTGGGCCACAGCGTCTACCGCAGCGCCTGTGTTCAGCGCCAGTTCTTTGGTGGCAGTGCCTTGCCTCCAGCGCACCACATTGCCCGCACTCTGGGATGGAGAGGTGGATGGTGGGGTTGGCGCCAATGCTGGCGCTACAGCCACCACCGGCGCAGCAGCGGGGGTGACTGGGGTGGACGGGGCGGGGGCTGTGGAGCGCAAGCGCGCCAGCGCCGCAAATCGGCCATTGGGGTATTGCTCCAGATAGGCACGGTAATCTGCGGGGCTGCGGCTGTCTTTTACTGCGTCCCAAAAGGCCAGGTCCAAGGCCAGCTCAGTAGCTACCGTGGCTGCAGGATTGGGCGCTGCTACCGCTACCGTGGGCTTGGCAACAGGCGCGTTGGCAAAGCTGAAGTCACGGTTGAGCGAAGAGCTCTCCCATGGCACCTGCTGGTTTTTGGATGCGTTCACCACGTCCACCCGCACGCGCTTGAACATTTGCTCCACGGCCAGGCCCGGCGCGGCAATATGCTTGAGCAAGGCGCCGGTGTACAGGCCATTGCTGCCCTCGCCGTCTTGCGCCACCGAGCCAGGCGCGGTGGCAAAAGCGATCAAGGTGCCGGTTGGCGCGTCCATCTGGGCCAGGCCCGTTTGCGCGGGCTTGAACGAACGGGCAAACGGGTTATTGCGGCAGGCATCCAACACCACCAGGTTCACGGCTGTGCGCGCCGAGTCCATCTTGTCGAGCACCTCGTTGACATCAAAGCTGCGATAAGGCACCTCGTCTTCGCGGGCAATGTCTGCATCGATGGGCACCAGATAGTTGCGGCCCTTGACCTGCAAGCCATGGCCCGCAAAATAAAACAGCCCCACCGAGGCACCACGCAGCTTGTCGCCAAACTCACGCACTACCGACGCAAAGCCCTCACGCCCCACGTTTTGCCGCTCAATCACCTCAAAGCCCAACTTGCGCAGAGACTCTGACACCGCCCGCGAATCATTGACAGGGTTTTGCAGGGGGCTGGACTTGTAGGCCGCGTTGCCAATCACCAGCGCCACGCGCCGCTCCTGGGCGATGGCAGGCGACACAGCCCACAGCAAAACTGCGGCAATGACCCAAAATCTGGCGAATACGATCAACATGACCCGATTGTGACAAACTTTCGGCTGCTATTCGTAACAACTGGGCACCTTTGCAGTGAACTTTGTCACCAGGATTTCGTTTTGAGCAGTGAAGATGCTGGTTAACTGGCTTGCACACACTCCACACGGGAAGGAACCACCATGGCACAGACGAACTTGCTGGAAATGACAGGTACGCTGGATTTAGCGCAGTTTTGGCCCAAGGGCAGTTCGGATGCAGACACGACCAAGCTGCTGCTATCGGTTGCGGCGGGCAGCATACGCGTGCGCCTGGCCGGGCAAAGTCAGTTCCAAACCACTACCGCTTACGATGACGCGGTGATGGTGACCGATAAAGACGATCAGACTGGCGCCTTGAAAACACAACCATTGATCAAGAATGGAGTGCTCAAGGTGCGGCTGCAGCGCATTGATGCGCCCGAGCTGCACTACAGCCCTGATGCACGCGGCAGTGGTGGCGCGCTGAAGGGCACTGGCCTGGTCAAAGACTATCGCCAGAATCAGGCCGAAACCGCAGTGGTCAAGCTGACGGCATTTTTGCAGACCTTTGGCCAGGACCCTCTGCCCTGCATGCTGCGCTCCGAGCTTAAAGCCAGCGAAGGCCCTGGCGCAGCGATGGACAGATACGGCCGTTTTGTGGGCGACATCATCTTGCCCGATGGCACCAATCTCAACCTCTGGCTGCTGGAGCAGGGGCTGGCTGTCGTGGCGCTGTATGACTCCATGCTGCCGCAGGAGATTGATGAGTCTGTGCTGGCCTGGCAAGCAGGACGCCGCCGCCGCGAGGGCATTGCGCGCTATTACACAGATCGCTTCAGCAAGTTTGACCCCACGCTACAGTTTCGCAAGGAAGGCGCCACTGCGCAAAACGAAGGAGCACGCAAGTTTTTGCATCCCAAGTTTTACCGCAGACAGACCACCTGGTGGGCGTTCAAGCAGGCCAATATTTTCAAGGGCAGTTTTGAGGACTGGTTGACCGAAAAAGCCGAAGCGTGCTGGTACTTGCCGGAGTTTCGCCAGTCTGGCACCAAAGCGCCCAAGTACCCGTTGTATGAACGTGAGTTTGACGGCAGTGGCATTGGCTGGGAGCCGGAAGATTTTATTTTTGCCGAGAGCCCATCGAGCATGCAGCGCCTGACTGCCAGCGGAGCGTTAGAGAAAATTCGTAGCTGGTGATTTTCGGGCTCACGCCTAATGCGCTGCCATCAAGCGGATAAAGCCGCGATTACCTCAGGTGGAGCCTGCACGAGCTCAATCAGCACCCCCTCGCCTGCAATCGGAAACTCGTCATTGCTCTTGGGGTGCAAAAAAGTGATGTCGTAGCCTGCCGCGCCTTTGCGAATACCGCCAGGCGCAAAGCGCACTCCCTGGGCTGTGAGCCAGTCTACAGCTTTGGGCAGATCATCAATCCACAGGCCGACATGGTTGAGAGGGGTGGTGTGCACAGCGGGCTTTTTGTCAGGGTCAATGGGCTGCATCAAGTCCACCTCCACCTTGAACGGGCCGCTGCCCATGGCGCAGATGTCTTCGTCCACATTCTCGCGTTCGCTCTTGAATGTGCCAGTCACCTCAAGGCCGAGCATATCAACCCAGAGTTTTTGCAACCGGGTTTTGTCGGTGCCGCCGATGGCGATTTGCTGGATACCGAGGACTTTGAAGGGACGTGTCATGGTGTGTTCGGTTTGGGATAAAAATTACTTTGAACTGTTGTACGCCCCGGCACTTGGGGTAATTGGCTCCGCGACTGTCCCCCGCCCTTCGGGCTCCTCCTTGATGTCGCTGCGCCACTCACCCCAAGCGCCGGGGCAGCGAGCATGGTGGGTGCGCGGCGGTTGATTAGCGACCGACTTCCCTGGATCACGTCGGCGGTGCGCTCAGCGCAGCGGCATAAAGGAGGAGCTGTCGGCCCTAGGCCGACGCGGGGGACAGCCGCGGAGCTGAGCGCACCGCCGAGCTGATCCCGCGAAGCAAAACCCAGACCCAAGATGGAAGAAGAAGCACAATTCATGGTTTTTGACAACGTCAATAACTCAATGGAATTGACCAGGCTGTACATGGTCTGACTGCACACGCAGCACACCCGCTGCTTGCATCTGCTGCCAGGCGGCAGCAAGCGAACCGTTGAGGTCAATGGCGCGGCAGGCATCTTCAATCACCACCGCTTCGAAGCCCGCGGTGCGCGCATCCAATGCCGTCCAGGCTACGCAGAAATCCGTAGCCAGGCCACAGATATACGCCTTGCGCAGCCCGCGCGCTTGCAGGTACGCCGCCAAGCCTGTCGTGGTACTGCGGTCAGCCTCCATGAAGGCCGAATAGCTGTCTACCTGCGGGTGAAAGCCCTTGCGGATGATGAGCTGGGCGTGCGGCAAATGCAGGTCTTTGTGCAAGGCGGCATCGTGTGTGCCCTGCACGCAATGGTCGGGCCACAGCACCTGCGGGCCATAGGGCATGGCGATCACTTCGTAAGGGGCTTTGCCCTTGTGGCTGGAGGCAAACGAGGCATGACCAGCAGGGTGCCAGTCCTGCGTCAGCACCACGTTGCCAAACAGCTTGCCGATGCGATTGATTACCGGCACCACTTCGTCACCGCGCGCCACAGGCAGGCCACCGCCTGGCATGAAGCCGTTTTGCGCGTCCACCACAATCAGTACAGCGTCTTGGTTCATCATGGTTTGGTGCCCTTAAGCTTTGACTGGCCTGCGCCCTGCCAGATAGCTCACGCCGTGGGGAATGGCGCTTTCCAGATGCGGCGTATTGGCAGGCAGGCGAAACACGTCGCCCGCCCGGTATTCGCGCTCCTGCCCATTCACCGTGATGGACAGCGAACCTTGGGTGATCAACGCAAACGCATCAAACGGGTGCTGGTGCTCGCCCATGCTGTAGCCCACAGGCTGCTGCACCAGCACAGCGGGGTCAAAAGCCTCGGCACTCAAGGCGGCTTCAAATTCTTGTGGGTTCATTCCTGGCTCCTTGTCTGTTCACAGTGTAAGCAAACTTCACCCTGACGTTTACGCAAACTCTACGATAGGCTGGTCCACACTGAGGGATTCTCCCTTCGCCGCCAGCACTTTGCCCACCACGCCGTCGGCCACGGCAAACAGCACGTTTTCCATCTTCATCGCTTCGATCACCGCCACACGCTCGCCAGCCTGCACCTTCTGGCCAACCTGCACGGCCACGTCCACCAGCAAGCCCGGCATGGGCGAGAGCACAAATCGGCTCATGTCAGGCGGCGCTTTGTGCGGCATGAGCTGGTGCAACTGGGCCACCCGGGGCTGCAGCACCAGCGCGTCAATCTGCGTACCGTTATGCTGCACACGAAAAGCCAACGGGTATTTGCGGGTGCCGCGCTCGACTTGTGCTGTAAAAGGCTGGCTGTTAATGGTGCCGTGGATGGCTACATCATTCAAACGCGAATCGCTGTAGATTTCATAGCTCAACTTGTCGATACCGATGCGGGCAAAACCTGTTTTCCCGGCAAATTCCTCAATATGCACGGGCGTGTAGCTGTGCTGGCCGTCGCCAGCCAAGGTCACCACCACATAGTCTTTTTCAATTTTCACCTGATATCCAGGCAGCTGCCCGCTAATGCCCGCCTCACGCTCGTGCGCCTTTCGGCGTACAAAGGCGGCGATGGCTTTGAGCACATTCGGGTCATCATGCGGCACATCCTCGGCGGCAAAGCCTTTGCCGTAATGCTCAGCAATAAAGCCAGTATTGAAATCACCCGCGACAAACTTGGGGTGTGCCAGCAGCGCGGCCTGAAATGGGATGTTGCTGCTGATGCCGCGAATGACAAAGGCGTTGAGCGCTGCACGCATCTTGGCAATCGCGTCCAGTCGGTCTTTTCCATGCACGATCAGCTTGGCGATCATCGAGTCGTAGTACATCGGAATCTCGCCACCGTCTTGCACGCCGGTGTCCACACGCACGCCATACAGGTCTTGTGTGTTAGCTTGGTGCATGGTCTGTGCTGGCGGTTGAAAACGCACTAGCCTGCCTGTAGAAGGCAAGAAGTTACGAAACGGATCTTCGGCGTTGATGCGGCATTCCATCGCCCAACCGTTGCGCTGCACATCTTTTTGTGCCAGCGGCAGCGGCTCCCCTGCCGCTACGCGAATCATTAGCTCCACCAAGTCCAGTCCGGTGATGCATTCTGTCACTGGGTGCTCCACCTGCAGGCGGGTGTTCATCTCCAGAAAATAAAAACTCTGGTCTTTGCCCACCACAAACTCCACCGTGCCTGCGCTTTGGTATTTCACCGCTTTGGCCAGCGCCACGGCCTGCTCGCCCATGGCCTTGCGGGTGGTGTCGCTGATGAAGGGCGACGGCGCTTCTTCAATCACCTTCTGGTGGCGGCGCTGGATCGAGCATTCACGCTCGTTCAGGTAAATCACATTACCTTGGCTGTCGCCAATCAATTGAATTTCAATATGGCGCGGTTCTTCCACGAATTTTTCAATAAACACCCGGTCATCACCAAAGCTGTTGCGCGCTTCGTTGCGGCAGCTGGTAAAGCCTTCGAAGGCCTCCTGGTCGTTATGCGCCACACGCAGCCCCTTACCGCCACCGCCCGCCGATGCTTTGATCATTACCGGGTAGCCAATGCCCTTGGCAATCTCCACCGCTTTTTCAGCCGTGTCAATCGCATCATTCACTCCAGGAATGCAGTTGACCCCCGCAGCACCCGCCAGCTTCTTCGACGCAATCTTGTCGCCCATCGCGGCAATTGAGTAGTGTTTGGGGCCAATGAAAATAATGCCCTCCTCTTCCACCCGCTTGGCAAAACCTTCGTTTTCACTCAAAAAGCCATAACCCGGATGCACCGCCTGTGCGCCGGTCTGTTTGCAGGCAGCAATAATTTTTTCGGCCTGCAAATAGCTCTCGCGGCTAGGCGCGGGGCCGATATTAATGGCCTCGTCAGCCAGTGCCACATGGCGAGCTTCCTTGTCTGCATCGGAATACACCGCCACCGTTTTGATGCCCATCTTGCGGGCAGTTTGAATGACGCGGCAAGCGATTTCGCCACGGTTGGCTATCAGTATTTTGGTAAACATCTTCAGTCTCCTATTCGGGAATCAGTTTTTGCTATGCGGGTTTCTGTGCCCACAACGGTCACGGCGTGCCTGCCTCCGCTCATGTCCCCCGGCCTTCGGCCTCCTCCTTGACTTCGCTGCGACAGACACACCGTGCCCGCTGCTACGAAGGAAGGCTTATGCACATCAGCCCGTGCTAATGCTTGAGGCGCGTGCTGCCTGGGCGCTTTGCGTAGGTAAAGGAGGAGCCCGAAGGGCGGGGGACACGAAGCAAAGCGCTCAGGCAGCACGCGCCGCGACAAACCGCGACGCAAAACTCCTGAACAGCCCAATCCGACGCGATGTAAACCCATAGCGAGGCAACTCACAGCGGAATATTCCCATGCTTGCGCCAAGGATTCTCCAGCTTCTTGTCTTTCAGCATCACCAGCGAACGGCAAATGCGCTTGCGCGTCTCATGCGGCAAGATCACATCGTCGATGAAACCACGTGCACCTGCGACGAAGGGGTTAGCAAAGCGGGCTTTGTATTCGGCTTCCTTGGCGGCCAGCTTGGCAGGGTCACCCTTGTCTTCGCGGAAAATGATTTCCACTGCGCCTTTAGCTCCCATCACCGCAATTTCGGCATTGGGCCAGGCAAAGTTCACGTCGCCACGCAAATGCTTGGATGCCATCACGTCATAGGCACCGCCATAGGCCTTGCGGGTAATGACGGTAATTTTAGGTACTGTGCATTCGGCATAGGCATAGAGCAACTTGGCGCCGTGCTTGATGATGCCGCCGTATTCTTGCGATGTGCCGGGCATAAAGCCGGGTACATCGACGAAGGTAATGACAGGAATGTTGAACGCATCGCAAAAGCGCACGAAGCGCGCCGCCTTGATGGACGATTTAATGTCCAGGCAGCCGGCTAGCACCAGTGGCTGGTTGGCCACGATGCCTACCGTCTGCCCATCCATGCGTGCAAAGCCAATCAAGATGTTTTTGGCATATTCAGGTTGCAGCTCAAAAAAGTCACCATCGTCCACCGTCTTGACGATCAGCTCTTTCATATCGTACGGCTTGTTGGCATTGTCGGGCACTAGGGTGTCGAGCGACATGTCCATGCGCGCCGCCGGGTCGCCGCTGGGGCGCACGGGAGCCTTTTCGCGGTTACTGAGTGGCAGATAGTTATACAGACGACGCAGCATCAGCAGCGCCTCTACGTCGTTTTCAAACGCCAGGTCGGCCACGCCGCTCTTGGTGGTGTGGGTGATAGCGCCGCCTAGCTCTTCAGCCGTTACTTCTTCGTGCGTAACCGTCTTCACCACCTCAGGGCCAGTGACAAACATATACGACGAGTCTTTGACCATGAAGATAAAGTCTGTCATGGCGGGCGAATACACCGCGCCGCCCGCGCTGGGGCCCATGATCATGCTGATCTGCGGCACCACGCCGCTGGCCAACACGTTGCGCTGGAACACGTCGGCATAGCCACCCAGCGATGCCACACCTTCCTGGATGCGCGCACCGCCTGAGTCGTTGAGGCCAATCACCGGCGCCCCCACCTTCATGGCCTGATCCATTACCTTGCAGATCTTCTCGGCATGGGCCTCGCTCAGTGCGCCGCCAAACACCGTGAAATCCTGGCTGAATACAAACACCAAGCGCCCGTTGATCATGCCGTAGCCAGTGACCACACCGTCGCCGGGAATCTTCTGGTCTTGCATGCCAAAGTCCACGCAGCGGTGCTCGACAAACATGTCCCACTCTTCAAAGCTGCCTTCGTCCAGCAAAATCTCCAGCCGCTCACGCGCGGTAAGTTTGCCCTTTTTGTGCTGCGCGTCAATGCGCTTTTGCCCACCGCCCATGCGCGCGAGTTCACGCTTGGCTTCCAATTGTTCTAGGATGTCTTGCATAGTTTAAATTCGATTTGAACGATTAATTGGGTATGACAGTTTTTTCGACCTTTGAGACGTCGTAAAAGTGCAAAGAGAGCGTTATTGCTTGATGATAAAAAGAACGCATTCTTCTTTTAAATAGGTATCCGCACAATAGCTGGAGAAAATATGCAACCACAACAAAACCAATTAGTTGTGGATTGGAATAGACTTTTATCTTGCTAACCGCTTCTTGAGTTAAAAATGCTAGGAGTGAAATAGGAACCAAAGCAAGTGTTGCAATAAATAACGTGCCAGCAAAAGAAAAATTAGCATAGTAAGAATCTAGAACTGATCGGGCATCAGGTGAAAGTGTTCTTAGCCTAGTTACTAAATGCTGATGTACTCGGATCATTTCTTCTTTATTTTGAAGCTTCAATTCATCTGTATGCGCCCATTCAGTTGCAACTTTAATGAACCATTGCCTTCTTTCGGATGACATATATCTTTTAACGGCTTCGACTCTAGGGTCTGGCGCGCGATTAATTTGAAATAAACGAAAAATGAAATATACCAATCGCTTAGTTCGGCTTGAATGTTGCCGCCTATCCAAAAGTAATGGCACAACACCATCAAAAGCATGTGTGATGGTCGACCCTACAAATAAAGAAATAATCAAAAAAATCAAGACTTTTCCGCCCAATTTATTACCCATATCTAGTGAAGCGGCATCTGCCGCAATAAATGGAAAATACTCAGTAAGAAAAGGTCGATTTAAGTACCAAGCGCCCAACACTACAATCCCACCGGCTAAAAGTATTTCGAGTATGGTCTCTATTGAAATTGAGTCTTTAAACATTTATTGCCTATTTTTTAATGAACTCTAAAATTAGTTTACGTGCTGCAACAGAAGCTGGAATTTTTTGATTTACAACATCGTCAGTGACTGCTTTAATTTCTTTTGAAACGTATTTATGGCTTCTGAATTCTTGTCTCAAACCCGCCTCAATCCGTTCCCACATCCACGCTTGTGACTGCTGCTGCCTGCGCTGCGCTAGTTTGCCACTATCCACTTGCAAACCTTTAAAGCTGGACACGCTTTGCCAAAACTCTGTAACCCCAGTGCCCAGCAGTGCCGACAACTGAATCGCTTGCGGATGCCACACAGCATCGTCATGCAGCGCATGCACAGGGTTGCCCTGCTGCCCAAACAGCCGCATGGCCGACGTAATCTGCGCCTGCGCACGCGTAGCCGCATCTTTGTCAATGTCCGCCTTGTTGATCACCACCAGGTCAGCCAGCTCCATCACACCCTTTTTAATCGCCTGCAAATCATCTCCTGCATTGGGCAACTGCATCAGCACAAACATATCCGTCATGCCTGCCACCCCGGTCTCACTCTGCCCCACGCCCACGGTCTCCACAATCACAATGTCATACCCCGCCGCTTCGCACACCAGCATAGCCTCACGCGTTTTCTCGGCCACACCACCCAGCGTGCCGCTGCTGGGGCTGGGACGGATGTAGGCCTTCTCGTGCACCGAGAGCTTTTCCATCCGCGTTTTGTCGCCCAATATAGAGCCGCCCGAGATGGTGGAAGATGGGTCGATAGTGAGTACGGCGATGCGGTGGCCCTGGTCTATCAGATACAAGCCCAGTGTTTCGATGAAGGTGGATTTGCCCACGCCCGGTACGCCACTGATGCCTAGGCGGAAGGATTTCCCAGTGTGAGGAAGCAATGTCGTCAGTAATTCGTCTGCCTGCGTGCGATGGTCTGTGCGGGTAGATTCCAGCAAAGTAATAGCCTTTGCTATCGCACGCCGCTGCGCCGTGCCAGCACTGGTAGTGATAGCGGAGGCAGAAATCGGGGTTAGAACCCCATTTCGTTCAGCTTGTTTGGTCGCTGGTGGCATTGTTTTCCTGAATGGGGGTCTGGCCCCTATTTCCTAGGCTAATGCCTTGCGGATTTGTTCCAACACATCCTTGGCACTCACAGGTATCGGAGTCCCCGGTCCGTAGATGCCCTTCACACCTGCCGCATATAAAAAGTCGTAGTCCTGCCGTGGAATCACGCCGCCTACGAAAACGATGATGTCATCGGCACCTTGCTTTTTCAGCTCGGCAATGATGGCGGGGACCAAGGTTTTATGGCCTGCGGCGAGAGTTGACACGCCAACGGCGTGCACGTCGTTTTCTATCGCTTGCCTTGCACATTCTTCGGGGGTTTGGAATAACGGCCCCATATCCACGTCAAAGCCCAGGTCTGCGAATGCGGTGGCGACCACTTTGGCACCGCGATCGTGGCCGTCTTGGCCTAGTTTGGAGATCATCACGCGGGGGCGGCGGCCTTGCGCTTCGGCGAAGTCTGCAATGTCTTTCTTAAGCTGGTTCCAGTATTCCATGGTGTCACCCTCGTTGGAATCGGTATCGTAGGCGGCGGCATACACACCGCTCACTTTATGAATGTCGGCGCGGTGGCGGCCGAAGGCTTTTTCCAGCGCATCGCTCACCTCGCCTACCGTGGCGCGCAGGCGGATGGCTTTGACGGACAGATCCAGCAAGTTTGCTGCATTGCCTGCTGCGTCTTTGCTGCCCTCGTGGCCTGCTGCAAAAGTGATGGCTTCCAAAGCAGCATTTACCTTGGCTACATCGCGCTTTGACTTAATTTCTTTCAGCCTGGCAATCTGCCCCTCTCGCACCGCCACGTTGTCAATATCCCGGGCCTCAATCGCGTCTTCAGTCTTCAACTTGTATTTGTTTACCCCCACAATCACATCTTGCCCACTGTCAATACGCGCCTGCTTCTCCGCCGCTGCTGCTTCAATCTTCAGCTTGGCCCAGCCGCTGTCCACGGCTTTCACCATGCCGCCCATGCTTTCCACTTCTTCAATAATTTTCCAAGCCGCGTCGGCCATGTCTTGCGTGAGCTTTTCCATCATGTAGCTGCCAGCCCACGGGTCTACTACCGCGCCGATGTGCGTCTCTTCCTGGATGATGAGCTGCGTGTTGCGCGCTATGCGTGAACTGAATTCAGTAGGCAGCGCGATTGCCTCGTCAAAGCTATTGGTGTGCAAACTCTGCGTGCCGCCAAACACTGCAGCCATCGCCTCAATAGTCGTACGCACAATGTTGTTGTACGGGTCTTGTTCGGTCAGGCTCCAGCCCGAGGTTTGGCAGTGCGTGCGCAACATCAAACTCTTGGGCGATTTAGCATCAAAGCCCTTCATCATGCGGCACCACAGCAAGCGCGCGGCGCGCATTTTGGCCACCTCTAGATAGAAGTTCATGCCAATGGCCCAGAAGAAGCTGAGCCGCCCGGCAAACTCGTCCACATCCATGCCTTTGCCAATGGCCGTCTTCACATATTCTTTGCCGTCGGCTAGCGTAAAGGCCAGCTCCAGCGCTTGGTTAGCGCCCGCCTCTTGCATATGATAACCCGAGATAGAAATCGAGTTGAACTTCGGCATGTGCTTGGCCGTGTATTCAATGATGTCGCCAATAATGCGCATGCTGGGCGCGGGCGGGTAGATGTAGGTGTTGCGCACCATGAACTCTTTGAGAATGTCGTTCTGTATGGTGCCGCTCAGTTGCGCTTGCGACACGCCCTGCTCCTCTGCCGCCACGATGTAGCCCGCCAGCACCGGCAGCACCGCGCCGTTCATGGTCATGCTCACGCTCACCTTGTCCAGCGGAATCTGGTCGAACAAAATCTTCATATCCTCCACACTGTCAATGGCCACGCCCGCCTTGCCCACGTCGCCCGTCACACGCGGATGGTCGCTGTCGTAGCCGCGGTGCGTGGCCAAGTCAAACGCCACACTCACGCCCTGCCCGCCTGCGGCCAGCGCCTTGCGGTAAAACGCGTTCGACTCTTCAGCGGTAGAAAACCCAGCGTACTGCCGAATCGTCCACGGCCGCACCGCATACATCGTGGCCTGCGGGCCGCGCAGGTAGGGCTCAAAGCCGGGCAAGGTATTGGTGTGCGGCAAGTCCTTCACATCCTCCGCCGTGTACAGCGGCTTCACCGCAATGCCATCGGGCGTGTGCCAGTTGAGCGCATCCACATTCCCAGCGGGGGCAGATTTGGCAGCGGCCTTGGCCCAGTCGGCCAGCGTGGCGGGTTTGAAGTGGTCGGGCGCAGATTTATCAGTCATGCAGCAATTTTACCCAGTTTTTCAGCCGTAATTATGAATTCAAAATTCAGTTTCGTGTAAACTATAGGCCAATGAACGCTCCCCTGTCACACGCTCGCCTCAAACCAAGACCTTTGTACGAAGAGGTAGCCGAGCTCCTGCGCCAGCGCATCTTTGCCGCCAAGCAAGGCGACATGGAGCCCGGCGCATGGATCGACGAGCTAAAGCTGGCCCAGGAGTACGGCATCAGCCGCACCCCCCTGCGCGAGGCCATCAAAGTGTTGGCCGCCGAAGGCTTGGTCACCATGAAAATGCGGCGCGGCGCCTACGTGACCGAGGTCAACGCCAAAGACCTTTACGACGTGTTCCACCTCATGGCCGTGCTGGAGGCCGACGCAGCAGCCAGCGTGGCAAAAAATGCGACAGCCGAGCAACTCAAAGAGCTCGAATCTCTGCACCAACAGCTGGAAAAATCCACCAAAGACCGCGTCAAATTCTTCCAGCTCAACGAAGCCTTCCACGTCAAACTGCTCGACATTGCCAACAACCGCTGGGCAGGTCAAATGGTGGCCGACCTGCGCAAAGTGATGAAACTCAACCGCGCGCAGTCCCTGCTAAAGGCCGGACGGATTGAAGAGTCCCTCGCCGAGCATGCCGCCATCATGGTGGCGCTGAAGAAGCGTGATGCTGCAGCAGCGCAAGTAGCGATGCGCTCGCACATTGAGAGTGGGCAGGAAGCTGCCGCTTGAAAATCTGCAGGTGCTGAAAACTGCCACTCACGCCATATTCTTCAACGCAAAATCCCAATTCATCAACTGATCTATCAACGCGTTGACATAGTCTGCGCGGCGGTTTTGGTAGTCAATGTAGTAGGCGTGCTCCCATACGTCGATGGTGAGCAGGGGTTTGAGTCCTTGGGTGAGGGGCACGTCGGCGTTGGAGGTGCGCACGATCTTGAGTTTTTTGTTGGCAGGGTCCTGCACCATCCAGCCCCAGCCGCTGCCGAACTGGCCTATGGTGGTGGTGGCCAGTTCTTTGCGGAATGCCTCCATGCTGCCAAACGAATCGTTGATGGCGGCACTCATCTGCGCAGGCATGTCTGCCTTGCCAGCGGGGCGCAGGCTGCGCCAGTAGAAGGTGTGGTTCCACAGCTGCGCAGCGTTGTTAAACACTGCGGTGTGCTCTGGCTTGCCTGCGGACGCGCGGATGATGTCCACCAGAGACATGCCTGCAAAAGGCTGCCAGCGGGCGCTGTCTTTGACAGCGTTGTTCAGGAAGTCCACATAGGATTTGTGGTGCTTGCCGTAGTGCACCGCCACGGTGGCGGCGCTGATGACAGGGGACAGGGCCCCATCAGCGTAAGGCAGGGCCGGCAGCTCAAACGGGGCGGCTTGCGCTGCCGCGTTGGGCGTCCAGACCATGGGCGCAATGGCCCCTCCAACCAGCAATGCCTGGCTGAATGCTCGACGGGATAGTTGAAGGCGATTCATGATGGTTACCTCTGTGTAAAGTGAGTTACTTGGCGGCCGTGGAGTCGGCCAGGGCTTTGCTTAGCTGCGCGGTTTCCTCGCAGCCAGCGCACACGCTTTGCAGGCGTGTCAGCTGGGCTTGGGCCTTGTCTTTCTGGCCGCTCTTGAGATAGGCGATGCCTGAGTAGTTCAGTGCGCCCTTGTGGTTAGGGTCGAGCGCCAGGGCTTTGTCGTAAGCCGCAAAAGCCTCTGGGTAGCGGTTGAGCCAGCGGTTGGCAAAGCCCAGGTAGTTGTAGGCATCGGCGTTTTTCGCATCCTTGGCCACCACCTTGGTAAAGCTGTCTACAGCTTGTTGCCATTTTTTGTCGTCAATGGCTTTTTTGCCCACGGCAAAGTCATCGATCTGCGCATTGCGCGCAGGAGTGCTTTCGGTATCAGCTGCATAGCTGGGCATCAGCATGGCGCTGCAGGCGCAGGCTACGGATGCGAGTACGATTTTTTTCAGAGACAGTGTTTTCATCAAATAACTCCTTGAGGTAGGTTGAAAAAATGCGCACCCGCAATAAGGTGCACCTACCAAAGACGTTGATTTTTGAGAAACAGATGCAGCTGTCAACCGCCAGTCGCCGGCTCTTTTGCAAAAAAATGTTTCGCTCTCAGCACCAGCGCGTCCGCGCAGCAGGCCTCACCACAGCTTGGCGCAGTTGCCCTGCAACACCACCGCAGCGCTGGGCGCGCTGACCTGGGCGTTGGCCTCCAGAGTCACCTTGAGTTTGGTGACTTTGCTCAGGATTTTTTCTGACGTGTCACTCATCTGCGATGTGGCAGAGCCCTTGGCGGGCAGCGTACCCAACACGAACGCGGGCGCATCGGCAGGCACGGCCCACAGCACATGCACGCCGCTCTCAGGCGGCTGCACAGCACCAATCAGTTTGATGGTCATCGTGGTGCCGTAGCGCAGCGAGCTCACCAGCACCTTGCCATTACCTTGGTCGTCGGTCAGCAGGCCCACATAGCTTTGCGGCAGGCGCTGGTCACTGCGCATGGCGATCTGATCGGTGGTGATGAAAATGCTGGGGGCCACCAGCAGCAGTGCGCCCGCAGCCACCAGGCCGCTGGCAAATCCACCCAGGCCCCAGCTGGCAGGCTGCAGCCAGCGCCACCGCGAGCCCGTGCTGCGCGCAGGCGCAGCGGGCTGGGTGCGGGCCGCAATAACCTCCCACACACGCACTGAGGGCGCTTGCGCCGGGCTGGGCGCAGGCACAGCGTTGGACAACAGGCCCAGGCGCTGTTGCCACTGTTGCACCGCCAGCTGCACATCGGCGCGCTCACGCTGCAGGCGCTCAAAGCGCCGCCTGGCCCCGCCCTGCAGTGTGCCCAGCACATAGTGCGATGCCAGGTGGTCAATCAGTGCCGGATGGGTGTATCTCATGCGGCCACCCCTTGTGCCGCCAGGCAGTCTTTAAGCTTGCTGAGCCCGCGGCGAATCCACGCCTTCACAGAACCCAGGGGTGCGCCCATCTGGGCTGCCACTTCGTTGTGCGACAGGCCATGGTAATAAGCCAGCGCCAGGCTCTGGCGGTGGCTGCCGTCCAGCGCCTGCATGCAGTGGTCCACCTGCAAATCGCGGGCGGCCTGGGCAAACATGTCCATGGCACTGCGCGCGGCGTCGCCAGGTAGGTCGGCCGTGTCGTCATCAAGCGCCTCGGTGTCCACCAGGGGGTCTTCTTTGCGGCGAGCGGTGCTGCGCAGGGCGTCCAGCGCCTTGTTGCGCACCACCGAAGTCAGCCACGCCATGGCATGGCCTTCGTGCGCAGCCGCATCGGCTTGGTAGGTGCTCGCGCTTTTCCAGATACTCACAAAGGCCTCCTGCATGACATCTTCCGCTTGATGCTGTGTTCTTAACATACGAACAGCAACGCCAAACAGATGCAGATGGGTGCGCGCGTAAATCTGCGCAAAACTGGCATGATCGCCATGGGCAGCGGCAATGATCAGTTGTTGTAAGCTCAGACTCTCGGGCTTCATGAATCGCAGTATAGAGGGGCTGGGCCGCGCTGCCTATCGATGCATCCAATACGCCGTGGAAGACGTCTTTGGATAGCAGGACCATTTTGTCCTGTCGCCTTGTAAAGGAAGATGCCATGAAAATCCTCACCTTGACTGTTCTCGTAACCATCTGTACGGCGCTGGGCGCTTGCGCCAGCTCCAGCCCAGCGGCGGCACCAGGCGCTAGCGCCAGCACGCCAGAGGCACTCAAGCCGCCTTCGGACCAGAAAGAAGCCTTTACCTGGCAGGCCATTGGCACCCAGAACTATGAATGCAAGGCCAGCGCCACAGGCGGCTGGGCATGGGTGTTTGTAGCGCCCGAGGCCGAGCTGTACAACGCCAAAAAAGACAAAGTCGGCACCCACGGCGCAGGCCCGCACTGGACCGCGCTGGATGGCAGCAAAACCATTGGTGCTGTCAAGGCACGTGCCAACAGCCCGCGAAGCACAGACATTCCCTGGCTGCTGCTGACTGCCAGCTCGGCAGGTGGGCCGGGCAAGATGGCACCCATCACTAGTGTGCAGCGCATCAACACCGAGGGCGGCAACGCGCCTGCCACCGGCTGTGCCAGTGCTGCAGATGCAGGCAAGATCAGCAAACAGGGATACACCGCAGACTATGTGTATTTTGTCCAGCGATGAAGCCCGCCGTGGGCTGCGGCCAGTTGCTCAGCATGCGCTGGCGCGGTGCCACGGGGCGCTCAGACTGAACAGGCAAATGCCATATCTGCCATTTAGATTACTATTAATTTTATAGCTGCTCCCGCGACATTCTATTGGCCTGCAGCACGATTAACCTCTATAAATCTACATCGCCCAGATGCGCGGACTGGTGCTGCCCATCTGCCAGGCAGCCTGGCGCAGGGCCAGCCAGGCGCTGCGCAGCGCGTCGGTGCAGGCTTCGGTGCGGGGGGACAGGGCGCGCACAGCGATGACCCGCGGGTTGGGCGCTGTGACCCCAATGCTGGCCGCCAGAGCATGGTTAGCCACAGCGCCACGCAGCACCTCCAGCAGCTGCTCGCGCCGCTCGCGGGGCATCGCCTGTCCGGTTGCGAAAAACAGCGTCCCCATGCACAGCTTGCCTGCCAGGCCCAGCGGGCTGTGCAGCAGCCGTGTGTCGGCCGCGTCGATCAGCGCACGCTCCAGCCAGGCGCCCTTGACTTCAATGTGCTGCTGCAGGCTGCCACGCACAAAGGGCTGCTCAGCCTCGGGCAAGCCCAGCGCAGTGACGTCCCAGCCCATCATCTCTGCGCCTGGGGCCAGGTCAAACACGGCGGAGTTGATGGCATGGCAGCCGTTGTAGCAAATGGTCTCCAGCGGCAGCCACTCCAGCCGCGCGCCGCTGTGCAGCTGCACTTTGACTTGCTGCGTACCTGCCTCGCCCGTGCTTTTGTAAAAGCGTGTGGCCCCGGGTGTGGTGACCAAGGCATGCGCGCCAGGGTCTACTTGCACGGTGATGTTCAGCGTGTCGCCACCCACAATGCCGCCGGGCGGGTGCACCAGCACGCTGTGGCAAACGGCGGGGCCTTCGGGATACAGGCTTTGCAGCAGGCGCAACGGCCCGTCGTGCACAAACTGCACCGTGGTGCGCGGCGCACCATCGGCCAGCGGAGCGCTGTGGTAGTGGAGCGAAAGCTGTGCGTGCCAGGCCATGGTGTCAACGTAAAAACTGCAATGCAAAAGGCAGACTGAGTGTACCCAGCACGGTGGACAAAGTGACCAGGCCTGCCACAAAGCTGCCTTCATAGCCCATGCGCGAGGCCAGGATGTAGCAGCTGGACGCCGTGGGCAAGGCGCTGAACACCAGCAGTACCGTCGCCTGATTGGGGCTCAGGTTGAACAGTCGCACCGCAGCCCAGGCCAGCAATGGCATGACCAGATGCCGCAGCGTCAGCACTGCCGTGCCCACGATGCGTTTGCTGTTGCTGTCAAACATTTTGGACAGCTGCATCCCCGCGCCAGCGGCCATCAGGCCCAGCGCCAGCGAGGCCTGGCCGATACGGGTGACCGTGGGCTCCGCCCACACCGGAATGCTCAAGCCCGCGATGTTAGCCAGCAGGCCGCTGGCTGTAGCCAGCACCAGCGGGTTGCGCAGCAGCGCGCGCACAAAGCCGCTGCCAGAGTCTTGCGCCATGGGCCATATCGCACCGATATTGCACAGCGGCACGCACACCCCGATGATCACCGCAATCAGCAGCAGCCCCTCGCGCCCGGCCAGCCGCTCAGCCAGCGCCAGTGCAATAAACGAGTTGAACCGAAAGGCGATCTGCGCGGTGCTGGCAAAGTCGGCCCGCGCCACACCAGGCCAGCGGGCGATGGTGTAGGTGATTGCAATGCTGGCACCCACCATGCACAATGCCGCGCCAATCATGCCCGAGGCCGCGCCCAGGTCCAACGGGGAGCGCACGATGGAGTGAAACAGCAGCACCGGAAACAGAAAATAGAACACCAGGCTGTCCACCTGCTCCCAAACGGTGCGGTTCAGGGCGGTATAGCGACAGATCAGATAGCCACAGACAATCAGGGTGAAATCAGGCAACAGAAGCTGGGCGTAGTACATAGTCAGGAAAATTGGGCAGACTGCGAAAAATCGGTACGGGTTTGTGCGTATGGGTTAGCCACAATCCTATTTTGCTGCATTGCAGCTACTATCTAAGTTGTAATTAACATTGTGGAGTTGAAAAAATGCAGATTTCGAAACGATGGACACTCACCACCCTGGCCGCCTGCGCCGCGTGGGCATGCACCGGCACTGCTCTGGCACAAGGCTATCCTAACAAACCGATCCAGCTGCAGGTGCCTTTTGCGCCCGGTGGCACCACCGACATCATTGCCCGCGTGATGGCCGAGCCCCTGTCCAAGGCCCTGGGCCAGCAGGTGGTGGTGATCAACAAGGCAGGCGGCGGCGGTGTGGTGGGCGCCAACGAAACCGCCAAGGCCGCGCCAGATGGCTACAGCCTGGGCATGGCCACGGTGTCCACCACCGCAGCCAACCCTGCCATCAACCCGAAAATCCCCTACAACGCAGCCACGGACTTCACCCCCATCGTCAACATTGCGGCCACGCCCAATGTGATCGCGGTACACCCCAGCTTCCCGGCCAAGGACTACAAAGGCTTTGTAGCCGAGCTGAAAAAAGCCCCCGGCAGATATTCCTACTCATCCTCGGGCACCGGCGGCATCGGCCACCTGCAGATGGAGCTGTACAAAAACCTCTCGGGCACTTTTGTGACCCACATCCCCTACCGCGGTGCAGGCCCTGCGCTGAACGACACGGTAGCAGGCCAAGTGCCGATGATTTTTGACAACGTGCCTTCGGCCCTGCCCTTTATCAAGGACAACCGACTGGTACCTATCGTAGTAGCTGCGCCGCAGCGTCTGGCAGCCATGCCCAATGTGCCCACCTTCAAAGAGCTGGGCCTGGAGCCCGTCAACCGCATGGCCTACTATGGCCTGTATGGCCCCAAAGGCTTGCCCAAAGAGGTGGTGGACAAGATCAACGCGGCAGTGCGCAAGGTGCTGGAAGACCCGGCGGTGAAAAAGCGCATTGAGGACACCGGCTCGTTCATCATCGGCAACAGCCCCGAGCAGTTTGCCCAGCAAATGGCTGACGAGCTGGTGGTATACAAAAAAGTGGTGACCCAACAGAACCTCAAACTCGATTGAGCATTGACGCCTTCATCGACGCGCTGTGGCTTGAGCAGGGCCTGGCCAAAAACACGCTGCAGGCCTACCGGCGCGACCTCACGCTTTACAGTGACTGGCTAAGCCAGCACGCAGGTAAAGCGCTGGAGGCCAGCACTGAGCAGGACATCAACGCCTACTTTGCGGCGCGCATGGTGCAGGCCCGCCCTGCCGCCGCGCAAGGCAAAAAAGACGCTGGCAAGGCCAGCTCGTCCAACCGGCGCCTTACGGTGTTCAAGCGCTATTTCCGCTGGGCGCTGCGCGAGCGCATGATCAGCGCTGATCCCACACTCAAGCTGCTGGCGGCTAAATCAGTACAGCGCAGTGTCAAGACACTGAGCGAGGCGCAGGTAGAACGCCTGCTGGCTGCACCTGATGTGAACACGCCGCTGGGCCTGCGCGACCGCGCCATGCTGGAGTTGATCTATGCCAGCGGCCTGCGGGTGAGCGAACTGGTGGGCCTGAAAACCCTCAACATCAGCCTGACAGAGCATGTGCTGCGCACCTTTGGCAAAGGCAGCAAAGAGCGCATGGTGCCCTTTGGCGAGCATGCCAGTGACTGGCTTAAGCGCTACCTGACCCAGGCACGGCCCGAACTGCTCAAAGGCCAGCAGACAGACGACCTGTTTGTCACCTCGCGCGGTGCCCACATCGGCAGCGGCATGTCGCGCGTGTCGTTCTGGATGATTGTGAAAAAGCACGCCCTGGCTGCCGGCATACCGCTGTCCACCCTGTCGCCCCACACGCTGCGCCACGCCTTTGCCACCCATCTGCTCAATCACGGCGCCGACCTGCGCGCGGTGCAGATGCTGCTGGGGCACGCCGACATCTCCACCACCACGATCTACACCCACGTAGCGCGTGAACGGCTCAAGCAGCTGCATGCCCAGCACCACCCGCGCGGGTAGTGCTTTGAGGGTGTTTTTATAAGCGTTTTAGGCCTCCAGGCCAATGGAATATCGCGGGAGCAGCTATTATTTATATAGCAACTAGCTTGCGTATGCCGTCTGATTGCATGTCCTTGCCCAAGCCGCGGGCAATCACCTCGCCCCGCTCCATGACCAGATAGTCGTCTGCCAGTGCCTCGGCAAAGTCATAGTATTGCTCCACCAGCACGATGGCCATATCGCCACGGTCTGCCAGCATGCGGATCACGCGGCCAATGTCCTTGATGATGCTGGGCTGGATACCCTCGGTCGGCTCGTCCAGCACCAGGAGTTTGGGTTGGGCTGCTAGCGCGCGGGCTATGGCCAACTGCTGCTGCTGGCCACCCGAGAGGTCACCACCACGGCGTTTGAGCATTTGCTTGAGCACCGGGAACAGCTCATACAGCTCAGCAGGCACCGGGGTGCTGCTGCTTTTGTAGGCCAGGCCCATGGCCAGGTTTTCTTCCACCGTCAGACGGGCAAAAATCTCGCGGCCTTGCGGAACAAAGCCGATACCCGCACGGGCCCGCTGGTAAGGCGTAGCGCTCTCGATCGCCTTGCCATCAAACTCGATGCTGCCATTTTTAATCGGCACCAGGCCCATGAGCGATTTGAGCAGGGTGGTTTTACCTACCCCGTTGCGACCCAGCACGACGGTAACTTTGCCCAAGTTGGCCTCCAGGCTCACATCACGCAGGATGTGGGAGCCGCCGTAGTACTGGTTGATGTTTTTGACTTTCAGCATGGTTGGGGTTTCGCATTCTGGGGGAGAGGAATACCGGACGCGGAGGACGCGAAGGTTACGCAAAGGACGCAAAAGAACAGCCAAAAATTCAATTTGGATGTTTTTGTATTCCTTTCGCGTCCTTTGCGTATCTTCGCGTCCTTCGCGTCCGGAAGTCCGATTTTTTGACTTTGATCAGCGACCAAGGTACACCTCAATCACTCTCTCATCCTGCTGCACTTGGTCCAGCGTGCCTTGCGCCAGCACCGCGCCATCGCACAGCACGGTGACGATCTCGGAGATGGAGCGGATGAAGCCCATGTCGTGTTCCACCACCATCAGGCTATGCTTGCCTTTGAGGCTCAAGAACAGCTCGGCAGTACGCGCAGTCTCTTCGTCGGTCATGCCGGCCACGGGCTCGTCCAGCAGCAGCAGCTTGGGGTCTTGCATCAGCAGCATGCCGATCTCCAGCCACTGCTTCTGACCGTGGCTCAGGTTGCCTGCCATGCGGCGGGCATTGTCTGCCAGATGGATGGTGTGCAGTATCTCGGCCAGACGGTCGCTTTGCTGTGAGTCGAGCTTGAAGAACATCGACGGCTTGACGTTCTTGTCGGTTTTGAGGGCCAGCTCCAGGTTTTCAAACACCGTGAGCTGTTCGAACACCGTGGGTTTTTGGAACTTGCGGCCAATGCCCATCTGCGCGATCTGCGATTCGTTGTAGCGCAGCAGGTCAATCGTGGAGCCGAAAAACACCGTGCCGCTTTGGGGCCGGGTTTTGCCAGTGATGATGTCCATCATCGTGGTCTTGCCCGCACCATTGGGGCCAATGATGCAGCGCAGCTCGCCAGGGGCGATGTCCAGCGAGAGATTGTTAATGGCCTTGAAGCCGTCAAAGCTCACGCTCACGTCTTCCAGATACAAAATGCGGCCATGGGCAATGTCTACCTCGCCCGGTGTGGCCAGGCGCGAATATCCAGCGTTGTGCCCACCTGATTGGGTGTTGCTGCCTTTCGTTTGCTCTCGTGCCTGCAGACGCTGGGCACCTTCTTCCAGTAAATCGGGAGTCATGCCTTGCCCTCCTCTTTGTTGTGCGTGAACTTCCTCACCAAGCCCACAATGCCTTGCGGCAGGAACAAAGTGACAGCTATAAACATGGCACCCAAAAAGTACAACCAGTACTCCGGGAATGCAACGGTAAACCAGCTCTTGGCACCGTTGACTAAAAACGCACCCACAATCGGGCCAATCAATGTGGCACGGCCACCCACAGCCGCCCAGATGGCAATCTCAATCGAGTTGGCAGGCGACATTTCGCTGGGGTTGATGATGCCGACCTGCGGCACATACAGCGCACCTGCCACACCGCACATGATGGCCGAGATGACCCAGATGGTCAGCTTGTAGGCTACGGGGTTGTAGCCCGAGAACATGACCCTGCTTTCGGCATCACGGATAGCCTGCAGCACCCGGCCAAACTTGCTTTGCACCAGCCAGCGTGAGAACAGAAAGAAACCCAGTAGAGTCAGCCCCGTCAGCACAAACAGCACCATGCGCGTGCCAGGCACAGCGATGGGGATGTCCACGATGCGCTTGAAATCGGTAAACCCGTTGTTGCCACCAAAGCCTGTTTCATTGCGAAAGAACAGCAGCATGGCGGCAAACGTGAGGGCCTGGGTGATGATGGAAAAATACACGCCCTTGATGCGCGAACGGAAGGCGAAAAAACCAAACACCAAGGCCAGCAGGCCAGGTGCCAGCACCACCATCAGCATCTGGAAGACAAACGAGGCGCTGCCCGTCCAGTGCCAAGGCAGGGTCTTCCAGTCCAGAAACACCATGAAGTCAGGCAGCTCGCTTTTGTAATTGCCCTCCAGCCCGATCTGGCGCATCAGGTACATGCCCATGGCGTAGCCACCCAGCGCAAAGAACAGGCCATGGCCCAGCGACAGAATACCGGTGTAACCCCAGATCAAATCCATCGCCAGCGCACAGATGGCATAGCACATGATCTTGCCAATCAGGCTGATGGCAAAGTCGCTCAGGTGGAAGATGCTGCCCGCAGGCACCAGCAGGTTCAGCACGGGCGCGAGAGCGCATACGGCGATCAAGCCATCAGAAAGGCTGACCACCCTTTGCGCGAGAGCAAGGGCGCAGGTGTGGGCAAAGAGAGTGTGGGGTGCGCGCTCATGCTTCTGCGCTCCTGCCCTTCATCGCAAAAATGCCTTGCGGGCGTTTCTGGATAAAGATGATGATGAAAACGAGGATGGCGATCTTGGCCAGCACGGCACCCGCCCAGCCTTCGAGGAATTTATTGAGAATGCCCAGACCCATCGCGGCATACACCGTGCCGGCCAACTGGCCCACCCCGCCCAGCACCACCACCATGAACGAGTCCACGATATAGCTTTGCCCCAGGTCTGGCCCCACATTGCCCACCTGACTCAACGCGCAGCCCGCCAGGCCCGCAATGCCCGAGCCCAGTGCAAAGGCATAAGTG
>JAAFIP010000014.1:0-63798 GCA_013297865.1 Polaromonas sp.
GAGCAGCTCACCGAAGGCAGCAACCTGTCCCCGCAGCTGAAGAAAGTGCTCGGTGGTGCACTGGCGCTGACGATTGGAGCGACTGTGGGAGGCACCAGTGGGGCGATTGCTGGATTGAATGGGGAGGTTAATAATCGGCAGTTGCATCCCAATGAGCGCAAATGGGCTAAAGATAACGCTGCCAAATACCGCGATTACCTCAGCAGTAAGACCGGAGAAAACATCTCCACAGAAGAGGCTTACCAGCGTCTGCTGTCTGCAGGCTATGCGGTGGTGGACACGGCAGCAGCCAATACTGGCAAGAGCGATGAAACTGCCAAACAGTTCATTAACCAGAATTCGCCTAGCAGTTTGTTTACCGCAAGTGCAGCAGAGCGGGCTAATCCGTTCCTAGGCGGCAATAAGGATGGCAGTTTCTCCCCTGAGCAGCAGGCGCGCTATGGTGTTAAAAATCCAACAGAGCTTGCCAATAGAAGAATTGAAGAAGCCAATAAAGTAGTCGGCAAGCCCTGCGACATAACCAGTTGTAACACCAAGGTAGATGCCATTGCAGGTGCTGTCAGCGCTCTAGAGCAAGAAAAGGCGCTGTACAAAAACGATCCTGCCCGCGTAGCGCAAATTGAACTTCAACAAAACCAGCTTTTGTCAGGTCTGACCAAAAAAGATATTGAAACCGCGCAACTGGCCAATGCAGATGCTGCATTCATGCTGGATTTGACGCTGACATCGCAGGTTCCCAGCTTAATCAATGGCGTTGCCAGGTCAAACCTTTTGAACCAATTGGTCAAACGTACTGAGGGGGCAAATGGGGGAGTTAATCCAACTCTCCTAAATGAACTAACCGCAAATGGGGTAAAGTTCACACCTGAAAACGTGATCGCCACTGCGCGCAGTCCGAGTGGCCAAGTCGTCTTTCTGGAGACTGGAAGTCCAACTGCAGGGTTGCGACACATCGTTCAAGAGCATGGCCCTGAATTTGCCAATATGGGTGTATCTGAAGCGCAAATACCAAGCGTGGTTATGCGAGCCGTGACAGAAGGAAGGATCGTTGGCTATCAGGGAAGCGGAACAGGGCGCCCGATCTATGAGTTAACGATAAACGGGCAAACCCAGCGAATCGCGATAACCACCAGCAACAACGGCTTCATCGTTGGCGCTAACCCCAGAGGTACCGGAAAATGAAAACCATCAAGTTGATGCCTGATTACGAATGCTGCCCGCTTTGGGACATGACACCTGGAGAATATGGTGACATTGATCCTATGACGTTGCCTATCCCTGAGCTACTTCAGAGCCAACTCATGGATTGGGCGCGGGTTTATGACGAAACTTTGAACATGGAAAATCCCGCGAATTCGGGCTTCATAACTGTTGACGCAAAGGATGCCTTTGAAGCAGAGGGAATGCGGCTAGCTGATCGACTGCGTTCAGAGCTTGGACCGGAATTTATAGTCGAGGTAAAGGTGCGTGCATTTGTGAAGACTGGGGCAGCTTGAATCAGGCGCTGCGCACAGAGCCAACAGCTTCAACGGCAACACCGCCGAGGGCCTCACTAGACTGACGCTGCAAGACATCGACAACAAAGCCGAGTTCAAAGCCCAAAGCATCAGCATCTCCACCAGTGGCGGCGGCGCAGGCAGCCTCAATGACAAGAGCGCCAGCACCTCCCGGGCCGGCATCAGCGGCATTGCCGGCAACCAGGCCACCCGCACCGGAGAGAAAGAAACCGGGCTGGTACAGATCTTTGACCAGGAAAAAGTCAAGGCCGACATCGACGCCCAGGTCAAGATCACCACCGCATTTGGGCAAAACGCCAGCAAAGCCATAGGCGACTATGGCACCAGCAAGATGGCGCCGATAGACAATGCCAACAAATACCAAGACCTCAAGGCCAGGGAAGGCAGCCTGAACAAAGAAGAGCGCGAGGCTTTGGGCAAGCTGGAGCAGGCAGGCTACACCCTTGACAAAGCCGCAGCCGACCTGAAAGACCCACAGAACATCGCCGACTACAACGCCTGGAAAGAAGGCGGCACCCTGCGGGTAGCCGCGCACACGGTGGTGGGCGGTATCACGGGCGGCGCCAGTGGCGCCCTGGGCGCAGCCACCAGCCAGACAGTCATCCCGGTGCTGGGCGAGGAGATTGCCAAGCTGGATATTCCCAGCGAACTGAAAAAAGGCCTTGTCCTGGCAGCCAGCTTGACAGTGGGCACTGCTACCGGGGGCGTCAACGGCGCGGTAGCAGCCACCAATGCCACCGCCAATAACTACCTCAAACATACTGAGCTGGTCAGCAAAAAGGCAGAACGTGATGCCTGCAAGGGCGATGCCTCGTGTGAGAGCAAGATTGACAGAAAATATGACCAGATCAGCCAGGAGCGCCAAGCTACTGGAGATAAAAGCTGCGGCACAGGCGATATCAATGTCTGTACTGGGCAGATTGCTGAGCAAAAAGACGCGTTATCAGGCCTGGAAGCAGGCATGCAAGACGCACGCAGGCAATGGGCAGAGGCCAAAACCCCTGAGCAAGCCAAAGCAGCTAAAGATCTCATGAGCAGCATTGAATTGCATGAAAAGCAAGCGGCGTCACTGCTTAAAACCAACTATGCTGAGCTAGAGCAGCGTGGTTTGGCAACATTAGAGCAAAAAAACGAATTGCGAACATTGAATGCTAAATACGGCGGCCAAGAGCTAGGACTAACCTTGCTGGGAATGGGAGCAGAAAAAGGGATAACTAGCCAGTCAGGACCAAAGAAACCGCCGACTAAACAGGAGGTGGAGACGCCGAAGACCGAGGGCGCAAATTCGACAGCACCTGCAACTAGTGCTAGTGATTCGCTTGCAGTTGTAGCTAAGCCAACATATGTATTCCGTGGTGATGGGCGTTCACCTGCAAAAGTATTTGACGAAGGCTTCAAAGCTAACGGAACAAATACAGATGTACTGAGTCATGCTACAACTAATAGCAATAGTGGATTGATTTCAACATCTTCGACCCCGAATGTGGCGCGCGAATTTGCCGATATACAAATTGGAGGATACGTTTATACGGTTCGGAAACCGCCTCAAGCATTAGATGTAAACGCCACATTAGGAACGAAAAGCCCGTATCCTCAGGAATTTGAGATCGCTATTCCAAGCGCTATTCGTCCGCAGGATATCCTAGGTGCTAGACAGGTTGGCGCGGATGGTAAATTTGTAGGATCATTCATTAAAAATCCTGGATTTCAGAAATGAAAACGCAACAACAACTGGTTCAGTTAACAATGGCTACCTTAAACGGTGACAATGAAGTTTGCGTGTTAGAGTATGAACTAGGTTATCCAGTTGTAATGTCTGCTGCTTGCACTGTGTTCGGGAAGATCTGCGTGACCGCAAATGATCTATTTGAAGCATTAAGCTTGATTCGGCTGGAGGCTGAGAAGCATGGCTACTTAATTTTGTGCAACGGCGCACGAACCGATGCCTATCCCTCACGGATGAGTCGGCAAATGGGTCAGGTTGGGAAGATCTATATATGCAAAATTGGAAAGCCTGCTCAACGTGAAGATTTGTTAGACTTGTTTGAGCCAGCCGAGCTTCGACAGGTTGGAACAGTTGCCTCTCAGCGCGACGCTTATGAGGTGTGGCTGAGGAGTTTGCAATGACAAATAAAACTTTAGATGTATTGTCCTCATCCTCAAAACCGCATGCCTATTAGCTTTGCATGAGGACACTGCGTAAATCACAAGCCTCGTTGTCTATGCATGAATCTGTCACGCTAAAGATAAGGTTGCTTACGCCCAGACCAAGCTGCCCATGCATTACATATATGCAGATTGCGTAAATGAGCACACTGCTCGCTTTGTATGCGCATAAAGCAGTTTTAGTGGGAAATAAGCTGTCAGCCCAATAAAATATTGCGGGAGCAGCTATTGAATTAGGAGTACTTGAGGGGTATTTGGAGCAACTTGCTATGCAATGTTGTCTGTCACAGCTCAGCTCAGTCAGGCGGTACACGCGGCTTGCGAGAGCGGGTTGCAGGTGCTGAGACTTTGACTTTGGAGGGCGCTTTAGCTCTGCGCCTCAAACGTGCACCCTCTACCTGCGCGTTCCATACCATAGCAGGTGTTGCGCCTTGCAGGCTTTGATGCGGACGGTGAGCGTTGTAGCTGAACCTGAAGGCCTGCAGCACAGACTGCATTGCCTGGATACTGGCAAACTTCATTCGGGTTTGAATTGTCAAGCCGCTGAGTTGTAACGGAACTGCCTTGGTCTGAAGCTCCGACTTAAGCGTTCTCCAAAACCGCTCGATACGTCCGTTCTGCCACGGGCTGCTCAGGTCGGTGAACTGCTGGCGAACACCAAGTAACTTCAAAATACACCGAAACATTCGCGTCTTGAACACTGCATCGTTATCACTGCGCACGTAGTACGGTTTGCCTACTGTACCCATCGTAATCAGCAGCTTTCCCAACAATACAAGGCTGTTATAGGTGGCTACCGGTTGTAAGTCCAACACCGCTCTGCTGCCGTGGTCGATGACACCAAACACAGGGATGGAGCTGCCATCACTCAATGGCAGCCCAGTCAAATCCAGACCCCAAGTCGCTTGGATTGGTCCACGCCGCGCAAAGGTGCGCTTGCATGCACGACTGCGTGCCTGGGCCAAGGCTGCTCTTTGTCCAGTCAGTAGTTTGGCTACAAACGTTTTGGAGATAGTGGTGGGCATGCCGTCCGCAGCCTGGCGCGTTGGAGCTGACAACTGCTGCAAATTAAAGCAATGCGCAATCGTGCGGTAGCCCGCACTGGGCATGGCTAGTGCCAGATCGAAGACGGCAGTGCGTACCCAGTCAGGTTTTCTGCGCCAATGACCACGGCCTGAGTGCACCACACGGCGGCTGACGGGGTTGAGCCATGGTTTAAAGGGGGCCAGGTAGGCGTTGGGTTTACAAAACCAATAACCTCGCCTAAGGCACCAGATGCGTCTCAAAAGCGTTCGAATCTTGTACAGAAGCAAGAGCAGCAAACTGGGCTGCCCGAGCCGTGCCATTATGATGCTTCTAGAAAACCGCACAGTCTTCAAAGCTATGTGCTATCCAGGGCATTACCAAGAGGCAATGCGATAAAAATAGCAGGGTTACAACTCACCGCAAATGATGCTGTAACCCTGCCTACAGTTTTACTGCTTAGTCAGCACTACCGTTGATAGCTCAGACTGTACGCCATCAGCACCGCGAGTGCCTTTGAGGACATAGGCTTTGTTACCTTCAATGGCGTAGCCGCCTTTGCCTTTAGTGCCAAGTGTGGGCAAAGTTCCCGTCAATGATCCCATGGATATTTTCAAAGAATCGTAGCGAAACTCTACAACTTTAGCTGTGATCGTCCTGGTGCTGTTTGAGACAGTTTTGGTGGTTCCCAAATCTGTGACTTGGCCTTTGATGGTGATGTCCTCATTGATTTTGGCTGCGTCACAAGAGTCCGAAGTATTGAATTCTTCGCTGCGAACAGATATTGTTGCTGCCTTATCGCCAACGGGATCGCTCACCACCACGGTTCCTCTGACGGAACCATAAATCGGCGTGAAACCAACACCATATCCAACGATTTCCTTCAAACAGCCCGTAGAGTAGGTGCCCACTGTTGCATCAAATGCATTCGCAACAGGAGTTGTAGCAGCAGGTGCGCTACCACCACCACCGCCACCACCGCAAGCCACCAAAGTAGCCGCAGCGACGGCCAAAAACGCAAACTTATGAAATTTCATGAGAACCCTTTGATAAAGTTGGTAAATTCACGCCAGACCAGCGTTAACCCGAATTATCAAAGTATCAATTAGATACAAAAACTTAAAATACTACGAAAAAAGTAACATATCGAAGAACGTGCGCTTTCACACATAGGTGGGGTTTTAAACCCCCCATAAAAACAACATTCTCCCTCCTCCCAAGCCGCGCGGTATGCTTCAAGCCATAGGCACTGACCACCATGACCCTTACCGAACTCAAATACATCGTCGCTGTTGCCCGCGAAAAGCATTTTGGCCGGGCGGCGGATGCGTGTTTTATCTCGCAGCCCACGCTGTCGGTGTCGATCAAAAAGCTGGAGGAAGAGCTGGAGGTCAAGCTGTTTGAGCGCAATGCCAATGAGGTGACCGTCACTCCGCTGGGCGAGGAGATCGTGCGTCAGGCACAGGCGGTGCTGGAGCAGGCGGCCAATATCCGAGAGATCGCCAAGCGCGGCAAGGACCCGCTGGCTGGCGCACTCAAGCTGGGCGTGATTTACACCATCGGGCCTTATCTGCTGCCCGCCCTGGTGCGCCAGGCCATTGCGCGCACGCCGCAGATGCCACTGATGCTGCAGGAAAACTTCACCGTCAAGCTGCTGGAGATGCTGCGCACTGGCGAGATTGACTGCGCTATCCTGGCCGAGCCCTTCCCCGACACCGGGTTGGCCATGGCCACGCTGTATGACGAGCCTTTCATGGTGGCCGTGCCAAGCTCGCACCCCCTGGCCACGCGCCAGCGCATTGACGCCGAAGAGCTTAAAACCGAGACCATGCTGCTGCTGGGCAATGGCCACTGCTTTCGCGACCATGTGCTGGAGGTGTGCCCCGAGTTTGCGCGCTTTTCCAGCAATGCCGAGGGTATCCGCAAAAGCTTTGAAGGCTCGTCGCTGGAGACCATCAAGCACATGGTGGCCGCAGGCATGGGCGTGACCGTGGTGCCCCAGCTGTCGGTGCCGCGCGACGCGGCGCAGCGCCAGGCGGTGGACGCCAAGGCCGCCCGCAAGGCCTCGGCCAAAACCAGCAGCACCAGCAAAAAGACCGCCACCATGCGCACAGCCCCGCAAGACGGCAGCGACGAAACCTATGTGCGCTATATCCCGTTTGGCGGCGACGCGCCCACGCGCCGTGTGGTGCTGGTGTGGCGACGCAGCTTCACGCGCTACGAAGCCATCGCCGCGCTGCGCAATGCCGTGGTGGCCTGCGAGCTGCCCGGCGTGCAGCGCCTGGGCGTGTAAGGCCGATCACAGCCGCCTCTGCCCCACCACCGTCCAAGGAGCCCGCCATGCGCTACTGGCTGATGAAATCCGAACCCGATGAGTGCGGCATCGACCACCTGGTGGCCCGCCCCAAGCAAGCCGTACCCTGGGTGGGCGTGCGCAACTACCAGGCCCGCAACTTCATGCGCGACGACATGCGCGTAGGCGACCTCGCCTTCTTCTACCACTCCTCCTGCCCCGAGCCCGGCATCGCCGGCGTCGTCAAAATCAGCCGCGCCGCCTACCCTGACGCCACCCAGTTTGACCCCGAAAGCAAATACTTCGACCCCACCTCCAAGCCCGACAGCCCGCGCTGGCTGCATGTGGACGTGCTGCTGGTGCAAAAGCTCCCGCTCATTCACTTGGCTACCTTGCGCAGCACCCCTCAGTTGACCGACCTGCGCATATTGCAGCGCGGCAACCGGCTATCAATCACGCCTGTGGACGAGGTGCACTGGGACTGCATCATGCAATTAAGCGCTACTAAATAAATAGCTGCCCCCGCGATATTCTATTGGCTTGGAGGCCGATTAAGCTCTATAACTTTCCTTTGGAGGCGCATTTTTCTGTGCAATATGCGGATACAGCACGAGCTTAGAGGCATGCTACCTGCGCACAAACCATAAATTGCGCAGAGAGTTCAAAATTTCAGGGGATGGATAAGTATGGATGGGTTTTCCACCGATGCCTGACATAAAAAGTGCAGCAAAATTCTCGGCAAGAACCTCCTCTGCATGAAAAAGATAACCGGTATTTTTGCCAATATTTTCCGCGAGGCCTTCCAGGTATTGTGGTGGAGTGCTTTGGCTATTCAAGTCATCCGAATCTAAATAGCAATGGTTGTTTTGCCGCTGCACAATTAGCCAACGCACTGCAAGTTTGTCAATGAATCCGGTCGTTGCATCGATAGACAGTGATTCAAAACCGATGAATGGAAGCGCATCAACTTTGCGCCCTTGGTACGTCACAGCGATCGTGTGTTGGGACAAGGGAGTATCGGGATTAGTGATCTTTAACTGTTCAATCTTTGGATGAATACGAACTGTCTCGCACAGCTGAAATCCAATGTGTCGATAGCTTTGCTCTTTGAATTTATCGTTGTGCCGTGTCAATATGTGAAACACTTCATGCGCCAGCATAGATGCAAAAACTGGGCGAGGCATCGAGAATACCGAATCAGGCAACACAATTGCCGTGCCGCGTGTATGCGGTAAGTTATCTTCGAGCGCGGCATCAGCGCGGATGAAGTGCATCGTGGGAGGGATATCCCAAGCCAGCTGGCCAATGAATTTTTCTAGTGCAGGGAGTACAGCCTCAACACGGGCGCGTTCAGCGGTTGACCAGTCTTTCGCTTTCGAGCCCACAATTTTTGCATAGGCGGTTTTGTTGACGGGATGTGCACTGCGGGCTTTGGCTTGACGTTCCAAATCAGCGGTCGCACGAATATAGGCATCGTCAGCGCTCAAAGTACGGGCCGCTGCAGATTGATCCATAAACTCAAACGTCGTGCGTGCGTATGCATACACGGGCAGCAAAAGCACAATGGATGCAAAAAATGCACCGAGCAACGCTTTGCCTCGAAGTCTCATTGGAGCTACTTAGTCATCAAGGCTTCTATTTCGACAGCTTTCACCGGCACACCCCGACTTATCAACTCACACCCTTTGCCATTCACCACCGCATCATCCTCAATCCGAATGCCGATGTGGTGAAACTTCTCGGGCACGCCGGGGGCGGGGCGCACGTAGATGCCGGGCTCAATGGTGAGCACCATGCCTTCGCGCAGGATGCGACTGGGGCGGTTTTTGATGGTTTCATTGCTGAGCGGGTCTTTGCGCTCGGTCGTCTTGTCCAGCTCGCTCAGTTCGTTGTAGCCGCCGCAGTCGTGCACGTCCATGCCTAGCCAGTGGCCGGTGCGGTGCATGTAGAACTGGAAGTAGGCGCGCGTGTCGATCACGTCTTGTGCGCTGCCGTGTTTGTCTTTGCTGAGCAACCCCACGTCAAGCATGCCTTGGGCCAGCACTTTGACGGCTGCGTCGTGCGGGTCGATGAAGCGTGCTCCTGGTTTGGTGGCAGCGGCGGCGGCCTCTTGGCTGGCTAGCACCAGTTCATACAACTCTTTTTGGGCGCCAGTGAACTTGCCGTTGGCGGGGAAGGTGCGGGTGATGTCGCTGGCATAGCTATCCAGCTCACAGCCTGCGTCGATGAGCACCAGGTCACCGCTTTTCACAGGCGCTACGTCGGCGCGGTAGTGCAGCACGCAGGCGTTGGCTCCGGCGGCCACAATGCTGCTGTAGGCAGGGTATTGCGAGCCGTGCAGGCGGAACTCGTGCAGCAGCTCGGCGTCCAGGTGGTATTCGCGCACGTCTTTGCCGTCTTTGATCATGCGGGCGCACAGCTGCATGGCGCGGATGTGGGCACCTGCGCTGATCTGCGCGGCGCGGCGCATGGTGGCGATTTCATGCGCGTCTTTGACCAGTCGCATTTCGTCCAGGATGCTGCACAGGTCACGCTGCTGCTCGGGGCACAGCGCGCCGTAGCGCACGCGGGCGCGCACCTTGCCCAGCCAGCCGTCAATGCGGCCCTCTAGCCCCGGGTGGATGGCGAAGGGGTACCACACGGTGTGCTGGTTTTCCAGCAGCTTGGGTAGGTGCTGGTCAAGCTCGGTGTTGGAGTGGGCGGCGGAGAGGCCCAGCGCCTCGGGCGCGGCCTCGGGGCCCAAGCGGTAGCCGTCCCAGATTTCACGCTCCAGATCTTTAGGCTGGCAAAACAGGGTGGTGGTGCCGTCCGACTGGATAACCAGGGTAGCGCCAGGCTCGGTAAAGCCGGTGAGGTAGTAAAAGTAGCTGTCGTGGCGGTACAGATAGTCGCTGTCGCGGTTGCGTGGGCGCTCGAGGGCCGTGGGGATGATGGCGATGCTGTCTTTGCCCAGCTGGGAGGCAACCAGGGCGCGACGCGCGTCGTACAGGGCGTGGGGGGTGGCGTTGTTCATGCGGGTAATCCTTGTGCTATGCGCAGCAGCTCCATGCCGCGTTCCACGCGGTTTGCGCCACGCTGCTGGCGCACTTTAAACCGGGTCTCTGCATCAAACTCTACCAGAGCTTGCGTAGTGAGCTCGTCCAGCAGGCGCGACAGGCTGACGCCTTGTTGCTCAGCCATGGCCTTGAGGCGTTCATGTTTATGGTCAGGTAATCGTAATGTCAGCGCACTCATGATGACAACTCCTTTAAAAACTCTGGTGGTGTGTTGTACCGCAATAAGGGAAAGCGCAACTCCATGGATGCAAAATCCCGTGTGTTCCAAGTCACTATATGGCTCGCGGCCGCGGCCACTGCCAGTTCTACAACATGGTTATCGCCTTCATCACGCAGGTTGGGGCGCCATGAAAAATAGGTTTTAACCCAGCGGCAACTGCTCAAAAAAATATCCAACAGCTCTTCACGCTGCTCTCGGTGCAAACGGCAGGCCTGAAACAAAGACTCGCGCGCCATCACGTCTTCATACTCGGCCAAAAGCGCCGACCCCATTGCTGGCTGCAACTGCCCGTGCAGACACAGCTCCACCACCTGAGCCGACGCGCCTGTGCCCATGCATGCGCCTACAAATACGTTGGTATCGACCACTATCATGGCTAAATGATAGCTTAAATTCATCATTTTGATATCGTATATGATACCAAAATCGGAAATTTACCGGTCTTTAGTCTGAAACAAATCACAGTCCGAACTTATGTTTCAGCGCTTTGCCGCAAAGCCCGCAATATCCGCGTTCAAATCAGGATGCCCGTCAAAGTGCTCTACGCAAAAGTCTACGAACACGCGCACTCTGGCGGGTAGCTGTTTGCGGCTGGGGTAATGGATATACAGTTGCCAGCCTTCTGGCACATGCTCTGGCAGCAGGGTTTTGAGCTGACCCTGGCGCAGCGCGTTCAGCGCCACGGGCTGGGGCAGCTGGGCAATGCCGATGCCGTCGATGCACGCCTGGTGCAGGCTGCGAAAGTCGTTGCACACCAGCCGCCCTGGCAGCTGCAGCATTTGCAGGCTGCGCACGCCATCGCTTTTGGTCTGCATGAAAAACGGCGTGGCTTGCTCGCGCCCGGTGATTTGCAGCTGCAGCAAGGCGTGTGCTGCCAGCGCGTCCATGCTGGCGGGTGCGCCGTGGGCGGCAATATAGCTGGGCGCTGCGCACAGCAGCAGGCGCATGGGCCCCAGCGGCCGAGCCACAAAGGCTGCGTCGTTCAGCACGCCTACGCGGATGCCCAAGTCAAATCGTTTGCTGATCAGTTGCGCCGGGTCTTCGCTGAGCTCCAGCTCGAGCTGAATCTGCGGATGGCGCTTGAAAAACAGGCTCAGTAGCGGGATCAGGTACAGGTAGGCCACGGGCGAGGTGACGGTGGCCCGCAGCTTGCCTGCGGCGTGCAGTGCGTCGCTGGCAATGTCTTTGCAGGCCGCATCCAGCTGGGCCAGTGGCCCTTTGCATTGGTCCCAAAACGCCAGGCCTTCAGGGGTGAGCTGCAAGGCCCGCGTGCTGCGCGCAAACAGGCGCACGCCCAGGCTCTTTTCCAGGCGGCTGATGTTCTGGCTGACCGCTACGGGGGAGATATCCAGCTCACGCGCAGCAGCCGCAAAGCTGCCCAGCTCGGCAGTGCGGGTGAAGTTCAGGATACCGCGCAGAGATTGCATTGTCGAGAACCTCTCCAAAGCAGATCGATTGCAAACTTTTTATGTGGATTGAAATAATTATTACCTCAATTGTGCATGGTGTCTAGTGCTTTTATATTCAAGTCTCTTGTTCATTTGACAAGAGTTTTACTTTCAATTTAATCAAGGAGTTACACCATGCCAGATATTCAAATCAATGTTCTTGCCTTGCTGGTTGCTACCGTTGCGGGGTTCTTTCTCAGCTTTGTTTGGTACACGCCGCTGTTTGGCAAGGCCTGGGCCAAAGAAATGGGCTTTGACCCCGACCACACCCAGCCGCCCGCAGCCATGGTCAAGTCCTTGTTGATGACTTTGCTGAGCATGTTTTTGATCTCGATGGTGTATTTCAACAATATCGCGGTGTGGACGCCCAGCACTTGGGGCATCAAAGGCGCAGAGCTGGGCAAGACGTCTCAGGCCCTGCAGGCTGCGATCTTTACCTGGCTGGGGTTCTTTGTATCCAACCTGTTGCTCGGCGTCGCATGGGAAAAGCGCTCCTGGAAGCTGTTTGCCATCGATGCAGGCTACTACCTGACGTTGCTGCTGATCATGGCCTTCATCATCATCTACATGCGCTGAGCGCAGCCCAACCCAGCCCAGTCCATCAAGGCAGCGCAACTGCCTTGAGCTGGATGGGCACTTTAACGATGGATTGCGGCGTGGCCAGATACACTTTAATGAGTGCGCTGGGTGCAGGGCCGCCAGGAAAGTTGATGGCGGTAAAGCCACCGCTGCTGAACCTGCCCTGGCGCTGCAAAGGCTTGCCTTGGGCGTCCGTCACCTCAATGGCCACGATGTCCGTCATATCGCCATTGACCACAAAACCCAATGCCTCCGCGTCCATCGAGCCCGAGAACATCTGCCGCAAGGCTTTGACCAGATCACCGCCGTCGTTGGCAGATGCATTGGCTTTGCGCATGTCCTCATACAGGGTTTTGTTCACCGGAATGATGCCTAGCTTGCCGGCCAGTGCAGCGGGCAGCGGCAGCTTTTTTCCATACAGACTGCTCAAGGGGCCAAAACTCAGCACGGATTTAGCATCCTTGTGCGGCGTGTGCAGCTCAACATAGCCACTGATTTCCTGCACAGCTTTAGCCTGGCGACTGGGGTTGGCCAGCGACAGCTCCATATCCAAAGTATCGCCTTTGGGCGAGATCACCTCGGCATCGAACGGGGTTTTGGAAAACTTTTCTTCGCGCAACAGGTTGCGCCCTGTGTCATCCACAGCCTTGTCCAGCTTGACGCGGCGCAAGCCTTTGGAGTCTGCAATGCCTGCACCCACCACAGACAATTTAATATCCAAACCTGCAAAAAACTTGCCGGTGGTCCGCTTGTCGCTGATCTCGGATACGGACACCTGTTGTGCACCTGCCGTGCACGCAGCCCAAGCCAAAGCTAGGGCACTAAGAACGTTCAACTTCATCTTGTTTGTCATCACCATTTGTTAGGCCCCCATGCACTTTCTGCGATTTTCCAGCTCCCATTGACGCGCTGGAGCTGGATAAGCCCCTTGGTGGGCTCCAGCAGCTCGGTAGCCATGTTGCGGTATTTGCCAGTGGCTTTGACCACGGCAGTTTGGCCGTCAGCGCCCAGCTCGCGCGACACGATAACCACCTGCACAGGCGCCACATATTTGATCAAGGCCAGCATTTGGTCGCGCTGTTTGCCAGGTGGCGTTTTGTCAAACGCATCCGTCTTGGCACTGGTGCGACGCATGGCCTCAAAATCCCCGCGCGCAGCAGCCTCAGAAGCCGCAAGCACCACGTCATCAATGCTGCCGCCGCCAGAGGCGGGCTTGACGGTGGCGACAGCGGCTTTGCTGCTTGAGGCACAGGGGGTGTCGGTGAAGGTAACTTTGCCTTGGGCATCCACACATTTGTTCAGCGCCCAAGACGGCGCGGCCGCAAGCCAGAGACAGGCTGCACACAAGGCCACCCAGGCGATGCGATGGACGGGAAGTTGAGGAAGTGTCATTTTGTAACTGTAGCAGATGCTGCGAGGTACCAAACATACAGCAGTCAGATGCTCTGTATTTGATAGCTGCTCCCGCAATATTCTATTGGGCTGGCGCCCTGAAACAGGCTTACCTGTTTTGCGACACGACAAAGCAGATCCAGGGCTGCTCACACTATTATTGCAAGATGAACGTGTAATCTGGTTGGGTAGAGCAAGCTGGCGTAACGCTTGCCGTAACTGGCTGGCCGAGCAGGTTGCTTACCTGTAGCAGATATGAAGCGAACTCTGGATTGCTAGCGGTGCAGTTTGAAGCACTACCGCTGATAAAACAGATATTTGCCTGCACGGTATTGTCTGCGTCTGTCAGCGCAAGCCCACACTGTGTCGCGCTGCCAATACTTAACGTGGTCCCGCTGAGCGAGCCCGAACCATTTGTGCTGATCGTTGCGCCGGACGCAGTGTCGAGCGTGCCCCCTGTGCCGGTGCTGTTCGTATTGGGAGTGGTAGCGCCTGTTCCAGCACCGCTCAAAGTGATGCTGCCCGGGCTTCTGATAACGATACTGCCCGTGTTGTTGCTGTTCAGTTCAACCGACTGAGTGCCTGTGCCAAGGGGTAGGGAATTGGCAATCACAATCGTGTCTATGTTGCCAGCGATTTGAATGCTGGTGGAACTTCCGGTTTTGATGGCGGTGATCAACGCTTGGCTGGTACCAGAGAGGCTGGTAGGTAATAGCGTATTGAACACGTCGCCACAAGCTGGAGTGAAAGAATAGGTGGTTGATACCCCCAATTGGCTTGTGACAAGTGTGGCCTGTTGGCTGAGCTCCGTGTTGCTGATGGAGCAATCAGCCGCCTTGGTGCCAATTTGGCAAATATTGGCTAAAACCTGGGCTTCACTTGATAACGCCAGACCACACTGAGCAACTGAAGCGGAATTGGAAGTGGCGGTGCTGCTGAGGTTGGTGTTGGTTTCAGGCGGCGCCGACGAAGCTGCGGTATCGCTGTTTGCGCCACCACCACAAGCAGTGACAACCAATGTTGCAAGGCATGCACAAATCCAAAGCAAATTTTTTTTCATGTGATGCCCGCAGGCCGAGTAAGAAAATGTAATCGAGCTTACTTTAGCATAGTTAGCCTTGCTGCGAATGGCAAAGCTTTGGTCTGCGCAAAGTCTGCGTTCAGGCGTTCAGTTGAGCCAGCCGCTGCGGCGTGCCCACATCCGTCCACTCACCTTCATACAGCTGTGCGCTGACCAGGCCAGCATCCATGGCGGCGCGCAGCAGCGGGGCTAGGGCGGCTTTCGTGCCTTGGGGGTTACCTGCGGGGATGTGGCAATAAGGCGGGGCGAACAGAGCGTGTTTGTACAGACCGATGGTGCTGTAGGTATACAGCGTATGGCCTGCGTCTTTGGGCAGATTCAGCGCCAATCCATCAGGCGACAGACCAAAGTCGCCGTGCGGGTTATGCGGCGGGTTGGGCACCAGCCAGATATGCGCCAGCATGGGGCTGGCGGCAAAGCGGGCGTAGGCATCGCAGCTGAAGTCAAAGTGCGGGGCGTAAATATCGCCTGCCAGCACCCAGAAGTCTTCCACCAGCTGAGGCAGCGCACGCACAATGCCGCCTGCGGTCTCCAGCGCGTAGCCAAAGTCTTTTCCTTCGTGTGAATAAGTGAGTGTTAAATGCTCTGAATTTAATAGCTGCTCCCGCGATATTCTATTGGGCTGGAGGCCTAAAGCACTATCAAAATAGGCCTCAATCTGCTCGCCCAGCCAGGCGGTGTTGACCAACTGATGGTTAAAGCCGTTGGCAGCCAAAGCCTGCATGGGCCATTGCATCAGCGGCTTGCCGCGTACCTGCAGCAAAGGCTTGGGACAGGTGTCGGTCAGGGGGCGCATGCGCTCGCCGCGGCCAGCAGCGAGGATGATGGCCTGGGCTTTGGCAGGCGCGGTCGATGGAGCGGTCAAGTCAGGTGTCCTCGTAGTAGGATGTTGCGCACAGTGTGGCCGGGCTGCAGCAGCGCCAGCAGCGCATCCATCAATGCATGGGCTTTGGCGCTGTGGTCGCCGCCAAAATTGCACACATACACGTCCAGCGTCACGCCGCGCTGCTCGGGCCAGGTGTGCACACACAGGTGGCTTTCTGCCAACAGCACGGTGGCTGTGACGCCGCCGGGCCCTTGCGGTGTGGCAGGAAAGGTGTGAAACAGCTGCGCCACCGCCTGCAGGCCTGCGGATTGCACGGCGCCCACGCAGGCTGCGCCCAGGCGAGCAGCATCGGTCAGCCAGACGCTGTCGCACTGGCAGTCGGTCAAATCGGCGGTGAGGTGCAGGCCTTGCATAAGTAGTTACTGTAAGGGATGTAGGTACGAAACTTGAACAAACCGCTGCCAGCGGCCCCAGCCAACTGGGGCTGTCCTCGTGACCCGCTAAAATCTTGGGTTTTCCCCACGCCTTCCATTTCCACCCGGCTGCGGCCTCACGCTTTGAACCTCCCATGACCACCAATACCCACGATATGGCCAACGCCATCCGCGCCCTCGCCATGGACGCCGTTCAACAAGCCAACTCGGGCCATCCCGGCGCGCCCATGGGCATGGCCGACATGGCCGTGGCCTTGTGGGGCCGCCATCTGCGCCACAACCCAGCCAACCCGCACTGGGCTGACCGCGACCGTTTTGTGCTGTCCAACGGCCACGGCTCGATGCTGATCTACGCGCTGCTGCATTTGACAGGCTACGACCTGCCTATGAGCGAGCTGAAAAACTTTCGCCAGCTGCACAGCAAAACCGCAGGCCATCCCGAGGTGGACGTAACCCCCGGCGTCGAGACCACCACTGGCCCGCTGGGTCAGGGCATCACCAATGCCGTGGGCATGGCGCTGGCTGAAAAGCTGCTGGCCGCTGAGTTCAATAAACCCGGTCACGCCATCGTGGGCCACCACACCTACGTGTTTCTGGGCGATGGCTGCCTGATGGAAGGCATCAGCCACGAGGCCTGCGCCCTCGCCGGCGCCTGGAAGCTCAACAAACTCATCGCTCTGTACGACGACAACGGCATCAGCATCGACGGCCAGGTCGCCCCCTGGTTTATCGACAACACCGCCCAGCGCTTCAAAGCCTATGGCTGGCATGTGATTGAAAAAGTCGATGGCCACAATGTGGACGCAGTAGACCGCGCCATAGCCGACGCCAAGAACAGCGCTGATAAGCCCACGCTGATCATCTGCAAAACCAGCATCGGCAAAGGCAGCCCCAACCGCGCGGGCACCGCCAAAGCCCATGGCGAGCCGCTGGGCACGGAAGAGATTGCGCTGACCCGCGCCGCGCTGGGCTGGAGCCACGCGCCGTTTGACATCCCCAAAGAGGTCTACAGCAGTTGGAACGCGCTGGCCAAGGGCACCCAGGCCGAACTGGGCTGGGATACGCGCTTTGCCGGCTACCGCCAGGCCTTCCCCGAGCTGGCGAACGAGTTTTTGCGCCGAATGGCGGGCGACCTGCCCAAGAACTTTGCCCAGACCGTGGTGGACGCGGTGATTGCAGCCAACGACAAGGCCGAGACGGTGGCCTCGCGCAAGGCATCGCAAATCGCACTCGAAGCCTTCACCGCGGCCCTGCCCGAGATGCTGGGCGGCAGCGCCGACCTGACCGGCTCCAACCTGACCAATACCAAGAGCACGCCTGCGCTGCGCATGGACCTGGCTGGCGATGTCACGCGTGATCTAGAGGGCAAGCTGGGCCGCCACATCAACTACGGTGTACGCGAATTTGGCATGGCCGCCATCATGAACGGCATTGCCCTGCATGGCGGCTTTATCCCCTATGGCGGCACTTTCCTGACCTTCAGCGACTACAGCCGCAACGCCATCCGCATGGCCGCGCTGATGAAGCGCCGCGTGGTGCATGTGTTCACCCACGACTCCATTGGCTTGGGCGAAGACGGCCCCACCCACCAGTCGATCGAGCACGCCGCCAGCCTGCGCCTGATTCCCAACCTGGATGTATGGCGCCCCGCCGACACCGCAGAAACCGCCGTGGCCTGGGCTGTCGCCCTGCAAAACACATCCCGACCCACGGCCATGCTGCTGAGCCGCCAGAACCTGCCCTATGCCCCCAAGGCCGCGTCCAAGCTGGCTCCCGAGGCCTCGGGCGTGGACAACATCAGCAAGGGCGCTTACGTGCTGGCCGAGCCCAGCGAAGTAGGCGTCAACAAAAAAGCCCAAGCCGTGCTGATTGCCACCGGCTCTGAAGTGCAACTGGCGCTTAAAGCCCAGGAGCTGTTGGCCGCGAAAAAGATCGCTGTGCGCGTGGTGTCCATGCCCAGCACCACCACCTTTGACAGACAAAGCGTAGCCTACAAAAAGCAGGTGTTGCCTGCTGGTGTGCCGCGCATTGCGGTGGAGATGGGCTCCACCGACGGCTGGTGGAAATACGGCTGCGCCGCGGTGGTGGGCATTGACAGCTACGGCGAGTCAGCCCCTGCGCCAGTGCTGTTCAAGCACTTCGGTTTTACCCCAGAGAACGTAGCTGCTACAGTGCAGGCTGCTCTACAGAAAAAATAGAGCGTTGATAAACCGCCAGGAGCCACGGGCATCCTGGCAACACCATCCTTTTTTATTGGAGAACCTTATGAAAGCAATCAAACTTCTTGCCTTGGTCGCTGCCACAGTGGCCGTGAGCGTATCGGCCCAGACCCTCACGGGCATCACGGTAGCCCCTGCGCAGGCCAAAGTGGGTGAGCCTGTCAAAGCCACGATGAACTTTGACGTCAAGGACAACCAGATCAACTGCGGCATGCGCATCAGTTGGGGCGACGGCACCAACACCGATGACAAGATCAACCAGGCACAGGACGTGCCCAAAGTTTCTTCCCACACCTACACCAAGCCCGGCACCTACACCGTGACCGCAGAGCCCAAGCGTGCAGGCTCATCCCTGAAGTGCTCTGGCAAAAACATGACCGCATCGGTCACTGTGGCAGCACCCGTAGCAGCAGCGCCTGCGCCCGCAGCGGCGCCCGCCCCAGCTGCTGCACCTGCCGCCACCGCCAAGGCAGCCGACGTCTGCCCCGCAGGCTGGAAGCTGGCCCAGCCCGGCGTGAGCAAGAAGAACAAGTCCTTCACCTGCACCGCCAAAGCTGGTACTGCAGTCCCGGCTGATAAACCAGCATGCCCCGGCGACTTAACTTATTTTGAGAACAGCAAAAAAGGCCAACTCGGCTGCCGACCATAAGCTGACTTAATTGTTAGTACAGGAAGGCCAGTCGCATGGAAATCTCGAACACGAATCGATTCGGATTTAGTCTGCTTGCCTTCTTGTCTGCATTATCTTTTCTTATCTTGGCGTATCGCGAACATATGCCAGCCCAAGAGACGCTATCCAACCACGTATTTACTCCAACTGCGTTTGGAAAAATACAATCGTCACATCGTGCACAGGGCGAATCAACGGACTTAGGCTACGCCTACTCCGTTCCCAGCAATGCACTCCCAGAGCGATACGATAATTCCACACATCCTACAGTCAGTGAACCCAACGCGACAAGCCCGCTAGGCGTTAGATTTCTACGTATTCATGAGTTGATTGAATTGGATAACGCAACTATAGAGGCCTTAGGAAGCTCGGCGAATAATTCTGTCCAGGCGTGGTTTTATCAAGGGCGAGTCGTTGCTGTGAAGAGTAATAATCAAACTTTACTTGGTCTGTCTCTGGCTGAAAACGGCTTAAATCAGCAGCGAATCAAATATTTGGGTTACGCAAGTATCGCTATATTTTTCACATTATTTTTTTACTTATGGCCTAGGTTGCTGGCTGTTTATCGGAAATTTTTTATTAGAGGAAGTTCTTCATGAGTATCAAGCTAGGCATCAACGGTTTTGGCCGCATCGGGCGAATGGTGTTTCGCGCCGCTATTGAAAATTTCAAAGACATAGAGGTGGTGGGCATCAACGACCTGCTGGAGCCAGACTACCTGGCTTACATGCTCAAGTACGACAGCGTGCACGGCCGTTTCAAGGGCGATGTATCGGTGGACGGCACCACCTTGGTGGTCAACGGCAAGCGCATCCGCCTGACCGCTGAAAAAGACCCTGCCGCCCTCAAGTGGGGCGAGGTCGGCGCGCAGGTGGTGGTGGAATCCACCGGCCTGTTCCTTGACAAAGTCACTGCGCAAAAGCACCTGGATGCCGGTGCGAAAAAGGTGGTCATGTCGGCCCCCTCCAAAGACGACACCCCGATGTTCGTCTATGGCGTGAACGACAAAACCTATGCGGGCCAGGCCATCATCTCCAACGCATCGTGCACCACCAACTGCCTGGCCCCTGTGGCCAAGGTGCTTAACGACAAGTGGGGCATCAAGCGCGGCCTGATGACCACCGTGCACGCGGCTACTGCTACACAGAAAACGGTGGACGGCCCCAGCAACAAGGACTGGCGCGGCGGACGCGGCATTCTGGAAAACATCATTCCGTCATCCACAGGCGCTGCCAAGGCGGTGGGCGTGGTGATTCCCGAGCTGAACAAAAAGCTCACCGGCATGTCCTTCCGTGTACCGACCAGCGATGTGTCGGTGGTAGACCTGACGGTGGAGCTGAGCAAGGAAGCCAGCTACGCCGAGATCTGCGCCGAGATGAAAGCGCAAAGCCAAGGCGCGCTCAAGGGCGTGCTGGGCTATACCGAAGACAAGGTGGTGGCCAGCGACTTCCGTGGCGAGAGCTGCACCAGCGTGTTCGACGCGGACGCAGGCATTGCACTGGACAGCACCTTCGTGAAGGTGGTGAGCTGGTACGACAACGAATGGGGCTACAGCAACAAGACGCTGGAGATGGTGCGCGTGGTGGCTGGCAAGTAACAGCCCTGCCCGGTTTCCCAAGACAGCGCGCCAGCCTCCGGTTGGCGCGCTTTTTTATGCTCAAATCGGCCTTAAGGCCAATAGAATATCGCGGGAGCAGCTATAAATTACGTAGCAAATTGGCCAGTTCAACGGCAGACTTGACGCCCATTTTGTCGAACACGCGGGCGCGGTGCACCTCCACCGTGCGCACGCTGATGTCCAGCTGGTCGGCGATCAGTTTGTTGGGCAGGCCGTCGGTGACCAGGCGCAGCACATCGCGCTCGCGCTCGGTCAGTTCGCTGTGGCGCTGGCGCAGGCTGCTCTGGGCGCGGTGGCTTTCCACCACCTTGGCGCTGCTGGCCAGGGCCTGCTCAATGCGGTCTACCAGCGCATTGTCAGAAAATGGCTTTTCACAAAAATCAAAAGCCCCGCGCTTGACGGCATCCACCGCAGTGGGTACATCGGCATGGCCTGTGAGGAAGATGACCGGCAGGGCCTGTGCCCAGCTTTGGCTCTGCAACTGATCAAACAGGGCCAGGCCACTCATGCCGGGCATGCGCACATCCAGCAGCAGGCAACTGGCCTGTTGCACTGCAAAGTCGCGCGACACCTTGGCCCAGAACGACTCGGCGCTGTCAAACTGCTCATGCGGCAGGCGGCGCGAGCGCAGCAGCCAGGCCAGTGCGTCGCGCACGCTGGCGTCATCGTCAACGATATAGACATTGGCATCTTGGATCGGTTGCATAGGCTTTGATTCTAGGCGCTGGGCAAGGTGAATTGAAAGACCGTGCCGCGCGGGCTGCGGTTTTCAAATGCCAGAAATCCGCCGTGCTGCTCCACCACGGTGCGGCACAGGCTCAGGCCCAGCCCCATACCCTCGGCCCTGGTGGTGAAAAACGGGGTGAACAGACGCGGGGCGGTGGCGCTGTCGATGCCCACGCCGTTGTCACTCACGCTGAACTCCATCCAGACATGGCTGCGCTGCGGATCGGCCTGGGCATTGGCCTGGGCGCTGAGTCTGGAGGTGGCGTCCACCCGCAGCTCAAGCACGCGCTCATGCACGGGCACCGTCTCCATGGCCTGCATACCATTGCGCGCCAGGTTCAAAAGCACCTGCTCCACCATGGTGCGGTCGCACAGCACCGGCTTGACGGCCTGCGCGCAGTGCACCTGCACCCGCACGCCCAGCTTGCGTGCCTGCAGGCTGACCAGGGGCATAACCGCGTCCAGCAGGGCGCTGGGGTGGACCGCCTCATGCGCCTGGTCACGGCGGCGCACAAAGTCGTGCACGGACTTGATGACCTTGCCAGCCCGCTCTGCCTGCTCGCCAATGCGCTGCATGGCATGGGCCATGTCCTGCGGGCTCAGTGCGCTGTGCTGCTGCAGCATATTGAGCGAGCCCGTGGCGTAGCTTGAGATGGCGGCCAGCGGCTGGTTGAGTTCGTGGCTGAGCAGCGAAGCCATCTCGCCCACGGTGGCCAGGCGGGCGCTGGCCTGCAAGCGCTCCTGGCTGGCGCGGGAGAGTTCTTCCATGCGGCGCTGGTCGGTCAGGTCCAGGATCGCGCTCATCCAGCCCGTCTGCACGCCCAGTGCATTGATCAGCGGCGCTTCGATGATCAGCACCGGAAAGCGTGAACCGTCCTTGCGCAAAAACACCGACTCAAAGCCCTCGCGCGTGGGCAGGTGGCCGGCCAGGCGCACGCTCTGGCGCTGCTGGTATTCGTCCACCAGCTCGGGCGGCCAGTAGGGCATGGGCGAAGAGATGCCCACCAGCTCGGTGGCGCCAAAGCCCGTCATCTGGCAAAACGCCGGGTTGACATAGGTGATGCGCCCCTGCAGGTCGCGCGCACGCATGCCGGTGACCAGAGAGTCTTCCATGGCTTTGCGAAAAGCCAGCGCCTCGGCCAGATCGCGCTCGGCGCGCAGCCGTCGGCTGACGTCTTTGCCCAGCAGGAACAGCACGCTCACCAGCGCAATCGACATCAGGGTGACCAGGGCGGTCAGCACGTTGGGGAACAGGTCCGGTGCGGCACGCCAGCTGTCCACACGCAGCACCAGGGTGTTGCCCGGCAGATCGAGCAGCTGCTGGGTGCTGAACATGCGGCCGCCCCGGCGCACGCTGCCATGAATGGCCAGCCGGGTGCCATCGGGTTCGGTAAACAGCACCTCCTGCCCGCGTGCCAGCTGCTTGTTGATCAACTCGCTGAGCATGCTTTGCAAGGCGTAGGTCGCCACGGTGTAACCGCTGTGCTGCCCTGCGGTGCTCAAGGGCATGCACATCTCCATCAGCTCCAGGCCCAGGCCGTCGGCTTGCGGCAGAAAATGGCTGGGGGAGTAGGCAGGGGCACTGAGCCGCTTGGCCTGCGTGCAGGCCACCTGCAGCTCACTTTGCCCGGCGCTGCGCGCGATGCGCGAAAACAGGGGTTTGTAGTAGGGCGAGTCGGCCTCGGCGACCAGCTGCAGCTGCGCATCGCGCCACTCGATACGCACAATTTCGCGGTGCGTCCGCAGTAAATTGTTGGCTTCAGGTACCCACGGCGCGGTCTGCGATGGCAGGGCCTGCAGATTCTGGATATTGCGCGTCAACGCCAGGCGGATGTCGCTGGTGGCCTCGCCTGCATCGCGCTCCAGGCGAAACTGCACCTGGCTGGCTTCATAGCGGCCCGCCAGCCAGATCAGGATCGCCAGCAGTGCCACCACCAGCGCCACCAGCAAAGACCACAGCACCACCCGGCGGGTAGGCCACACACTGGCCGTCCAGCGCGCTGGCAGATGCGGACCTGTAGCGCTGGCAGGGTTCATCCGTGCAGCGAGGGTGCAGCCAGGCTCTTGCGGTGCTGCAGCGCGGGCAGCTGCTGGCGATGCTGGCGCAGCGCCGCCATGGAGGCGTCAGCCATCACCACGCCAGCGCCTTCAGCCTGCTGCGCCAGCACGCTGCCCCAGCTGTCGACCACCATGCTGTGTCCCCAGGTGCGCCGCCCATTGGCATGCACACCGCCTTGCGCTGGGGCCAGCACATAGGCCAGATTTTCAATGGCGCGGGCGCGCAGCAGCACCTCCCAGTGCGCCTGGCCTGTGGTGTAGGTGAACGCACTGGGCACCAGGATGAGGTCGGCATTCAGCGCGCTGTACAGTTGCGCAAAACGCAGGTCATAGCACACGCTCAGGCCCACACGCCAGGTGCTGCCGTCCTTGGACGGTAGCTCAAAGCACACCGGCGTGTCGCCATGCTCAAGCACCCGGGCTTCGTCGTAGCGCTCGTTGCCATTGTCAAAGTCAAACAGGTGGATTTTGTCGTAGCGCGCCACACGCTGACCCTGCGGGTTGAACACCCAGCAGGTATTGCGCACCCGATCAGGCTGCGCTGTGGACACAGGCATGGTGCCCCCTACGATCCACACTTCATGCGTGCGCGCGGCATCGGCCAGAAACTGCTGCAAAGGGCCCTCGCCTGGCGTCTCCTGGATCGACAGCTTGTCGGTATCGCGCTGGCCCAGCAGACAGAAATATTCTGGCAAGGCCACCAGCTCGGCACCTTGCTGGGCGGCTTGCTCGATCAAGGCCAGTGCAACCTGCATATTGGCTTGCACCTGCATGCCCGAGACCATCTGGAGCGCGGCGATTTTCATGAGATCAGGGATTGTCGGTGGAAGGAGGTGTGGTGGTGGCAGCAGGCGTTTTACGCTCCACTCTGGTGATTTTAGGGTCTGCCCAGGCCCCTTCTATGCGGTACTCCTGCGTAGCAGCCTCCAGCAGGGGCCTGCGCAAGATGAGCTGGGCTAAAAACGTGCCTATGCCAATAGCGGGGTTGATCACCGCAGCCACCAGCGAGGCCGTGCCCGCGTTGAGCTCGGGAACAATGACGGCCTTGATGTCCTGCGTGGCCTTGGTGATGTCGGCTTTGCCTTCCATCAGCACGGCGGCATTCACGCCTTTCATCTGCAGATTGTTGGTGGTGGCTACACCTTGCTCAATCTTCACATCGCCGCGCAAAAAATCGAACGAAAAGCCGTCGCTGAATACGTCACGGAAGTCCAGCGTCAGCCGACGCGGCAATGACTGCAGACTGAGCACACCCAGCAATTTGGCGATGCCAGGGTCTGCCTTGAGAAACCGACCCGACTCGATATCGATGTTGAAGTTGCCCGACATGCTGGGATAGTCCAGGGCCAGGGGTGAGCCCGCCCAGGCGATTTTTCCTTCCATCTTGCCTTTGCCCAAAGCCACCACCCCGTCCATGCCAAAGCGCTTGAGCAGATCGCCCGAGTTGGCAATGTCCAGTGTGAAGTTCATCGTGGTGCGGCGGCGCTCGCCGGGCTTGCCTTCGGGGTTGGGAGCCCAGTAGCCCACAGCGATGAACTGGGCTTCAGGAACCGACAGATTGAGCTTGTTCAGACGCCATTCGCGTGCAGCGCCCTCGCGCGCCAGCGCGCCAGCGCCCCGGTTGACCGCCTCAATCTCCATCCGGCCCAGTTTTTTGCCCATCAGTTCCAGGTCTTCCACCACAATGTCCAGCGCAGGGATGGCCGAGGGCTGCTCGCCTAAAGTGGCTTCGATCTCGGTGGCGGCAGATTGCCCAATGCTCAGCCGTGCCAAGCGTGCATAGACCCGCCCGGGGTTGTTGGCGCTGGCCTGGCGGTATTCGGTGTAGCCGTTGAGCTCGCGTGCATCCAGGTTGGCGCGCCAGGTCAGGCCGTCGCGTGAGCCACCGACCACCACGTTGTTGAGGGTGCGTCCGTCCAGGGTGAGCTCTTTGGCGCGTACCGCAATGACGGTGGGCAGATAGCTGCTGGCTGCAGTGGTCGCAGTCGTTGCGGTCGTTGCAGTTGTTGTAGTGGTGGAACTGCTGGCCCCTGCCGTTGCGCCCAACACCTTGTTCCAGGCATCCAGATTGACCTGGGCGAAGTTGATGTTGGCGATCACACCCGGCTCGCCGCTGCCTGCGCTCTCGCCTGGTGCCAGGCCCACGCCAATGCTGCCGCGCACCACCCGCGGCTCTGCGCCAGACACATCACGCACATAGTTGATGGTGGCCAGAGTGCCAATCTCCACAGAGATTTGATCCTGGAGGGTCTGCCCGGCAGCCAAAGACTCGCGCACCAGCGAATTGTCATAGCGCAAAGGCAGCACCGCATCAGCGGCTTTGGACAAAGGCGCGGGGAAATTCAAGGCCATGCCCTGCAGGTTGCTGCTAACGGCAATTTCAGGCACGCCCCGGCGAAAGCTCAACGTGGCTGTATAGGCCGCGCTGCCGCTGGCGCTTTGGCCCAGGCGGGAAATCAAGCCCAGCTCCTGGGCCTGGCGCAGGCCCTCGGCTGTCGCCACGCCCTGCCCACGGAACACCAGATTGGCCTCATTGGGGTCGGTGGTGGGCCGCATGCCGCCTTCCATGCGGATATCTCCGCCCAGCATGCGGGCCTGGGTGTCTTTGACCGTGAAGCCCGTTTCGCTGAAGTTGATATTGCCTCTGGCATTGGCCAGCGTGGGTGCGTTGGGCGTGATCTGCACATCGTTGCCTGTCAGTGTCACGGTGCCGGCCACCTTGGAGCGGTCGATGGTGTTGATCGGCAGGTTCAGGCGCAGCTTGACCTCGGCATTGCCACTGCCCTTGGCCTGGGCCAGGCTCTGGTTGGTGATGCCAGACAGGGGCGAGCCATTGACCACGCTGAGGATGTCGGTAAGCGCGCCGCGGGTGTCTGCGTTCACCAACACGGTGGTGGAATTGCCCAGGTCTGGGATGCGCGCATCGGCCTTGGTAATCTGCAGGCTGGTGTTGCTGCCAATGCGCCCGGTGGCGGCATTGACCGCCATGGATGAACGGTCAAACACCAGCTCGCCATTGACCTGGGTCAGCGCGGGCCAGGGCAGGCTGTTCTCGGGCTGCACCGAGGTCGGCACATAGGCAAAATCCACCCCTGCGACCTGCGCGGTGATGTTGAACTCGCCCAGTTTGGGGTCATTGAACGGCATGTCAAACAGATCGCCCTTGACCTTGAATTTGCCCGAGGTGATCTGCCCCTGCAGCACGGCCTGGCGCACATACTCGCGCGCGGGCTTGGCAATCACCACTGGCAAATAGCGATAGATGCGCGTTCCCTCGGCACGGCTCAGGCTGCCTTGCAAATCCAGCACGCCAGGAAATTGCGATTTGGATCTGCTCTTGGCGGGGTCGGCGGTGCGCCAGTGCACCTGGGCTTCACCCTGCGCATCGGCATTGGCAAATTTGACATTGGCCAGCTTGACATCGATTTTCTCGCCCTCGCGCTTCCACTGGACATCGCTGGTGAGCGTGTTGAACTCCACCACGCTTTCCTCAAACACCCCGGGCAAATCCAGCGCGCCCTGCTGGATTGCCAGTTGCGCCTGACCGCCCTGCTGGTTGAGCTTGAAGTCGATAGTGGCTCCACGCACGCCCGGGTGCATGCCGCTGTGGGTGGAAGACCCGGGTGCCAGAGACTGCGCGCCTGCTGATCCTGCGTGCTGCGCGGCCAGGCTCAGGCCCTGGACCTTGCCCTGCGCATCGTAGCGCACCGGGGCGCTGTAGTGCCCTTGCCAGTTGGCCTGCATGGAGCTCACCACCCCTTTGGGTGCCAGGCTCTGGATCAGGCTGTGTGTAGACGTGCCCAAGGGCAGCCGGTCAGCAATTTGGGCCAGGGCGGCCAGGTCCAGACGATCTGCCTTGAACTCGCCATTGGCCTGCACTTTACCCTCCTGCCCGGTCTGCAAAAAGCTCACATCACCGCTGGGCCAGTTGATGCCGTCCTGGGTGCGAAAGCGCAGCCCCTGTGTGCTCACGCGCAGCCCGCCTGCAGCCACCTGCCCAGCCAGCCTGCCGCCAAGGGACTGCATGCTGATGGGCTGCAAATCCTTGGCCAGGCGCACCTGCACCTGTGACAGCGCCATATCGGTTGTGCACGCAGTGATCTGGCCCTGGCTCAGCGATGCCCAGGCGCGCACGCTGCCCGCCCCTTGGGTGATGTCCACGCCGATATCGGCATAGCGTTTGAGCTGGGATACATCCACACGCGCAAAATCCGCATACAGATTGCCTTCCCAGTCCTTCCATTGGCCGGGCCGCTGTCGCAGCAGGGGGCTACGGGTCTGGCCTACCAGCGTGAAACGCTCTCCCCAGGCCGCGGGCGGTGTGGCGTCCAGACGCAGCTGGTGCTGGCGGCCCGGGTTGCGCACTACCAGGTCTACCTGGGTCAGACTCAGGGCGGGGGCGTTGCGCATTTCATCGGTCCAGCGCACCGTGCCTGAGCGGATGACAAACTCGCGCTGCGAAAAAAACCAGTCTGCCGCTGCGCCATCGTCCTGCGGCTCCGTGGGTGCAGACATGTCCAGCCCCGCCACCCAGATGCGGCCCTTCGCATCGCGGCGAATGTCCAGCTCGGGCTGATCGATCACCAGTTGCTCAAAGCCCATGTTCAACAACGAGCGTGGCGACAGCGCTGCCGTGACCTTTTTCAGCACCAGGACCTCGCGCCCACCAGCATCAAGCAGGCGCACATCCTGCAGTTCAAACGAGGGCACCAGGGTCGGAGACTGGGCTGTGATGGCACCTATCCGCACGTTAACCCCCAGCGCTTTGGTCAGCCTGTTTTCCAGGTCCGGGCGAAATTCTTCAATTCGCGGCACAATCAGGCCATGTAGTGCCCCCCAGGCCAGTACAAACACGATAGCAGCCGCTACGATTAGCCACCATGCACATGCCACCACGCGGCCAGCCCAGCGCAGCCGCCACGAGGCCTTGGCAGGTGGCGGCGAAGGCGACTGTGATGGTGTACCCACAGGCTCGGGTGTGGAAGATAACAATTCGGACATGGTGCAGGAGATAGTAGGAATTATGACCCGCAGCGAGACGCTCGGTTCGGCGCCAGAGTGTGAAGTTTTGTGTAATACCGGGCTTTCCCCCGCTTTTACGCAAATATCTCACGACTCTGGCCACTCCCGTTACGCGCAGCGCGTGCGCCGCCGCTATGCCGATCAGCTTGCGCTGCTGGAGCCCGGCCCCGTCACGGCAGCCAGCATCCAGCGCTGTTTTGATCAACTGTGGCAGCAAAGCCCTGACCTGGGAGCTGCTTTGCGCATCACGCGCGCTCTGGTGATGGAGCGCCTGGTGGAGCGCGATTGCGATGCGCATTGCGATTTGTCCGAGGTGACGCAGGCGATGACTGCGCTGGCCGAGTTCGCGCTGGATCGCTCCTGCAGCCATGCGCAGGCTGCGCTGGATGCTATCCACGGCATGCCGCTGTCGCCCAATGGCCAGCGGGCCACGCTGTGGATTGTGGGCATGGGCAAGCTGGGTGCACGGGAGCTCAATGTGTCCAGCGACATTGACCTGATCTACGTGTATGACGAAGACGGCGAAACGGCGGGCAATGCCCAGGGCCGCGCGCGCATTTCCAACCACGAATATTTTTCCAAGCTGGTGCGCAGCATCAGTACCCTGCTGGCCGACACTACTGAGCACGGTTTTGTGTTTCGGGTGGATCTGGCGCTGCGGCCCAACGGCAACTCCGGCCCCAGCGCCGTATCGCTGGGCGCGCTGGAGGACTACCTGGTGGCCCACGGGCGCGAGTGGGAGCGTTTTGCCTGGCTCAAGAGCCGCGTAGTAGCGCCTGCCAGCGCCGTCATTTCAGCACCGGCCCTGCGCAATGTGGTGCTGCCTTTTGTCTTTCGCAAATACCTGGACTACAACGTGTTTGACGCGCTGCGGGTGCTGCACCAGCAGATCCGCGACCACGCCAGCAAACGCGCCGCAGGCCGCCCCGAGCGGGCCAACGACATCAAGCTCTCGCGCGGCGGGATTCGCGAGATCGAATTTACCGTGCAGCTGCTGCAGGTGGTGCGCGGCGGGCAGTTTCCTGAGCTGCGCACGCGGCCCACGCTGCAGGCCCTGCAGCGGGTGTCAGCCGCAGGCCTGATGCCGCAGGCCAGCGCGCAGGCGATGGCCCAGGCCTATGTGTTTCTGCGCCAGCTGGAGCACCGCATTCAGTACCTGGACGACCAACAGACGCATATCCTGCCCACCGATGACGCTGATGTCAGCTGGTTGGCGCACAACATGGGTTTTGCCGACTGCTGCAGCTTTTTGACCACGCTGGACATGCACCGCGAAGCCGTGGCCACCGAATTCGACCGTTTGCTGGGCGCTTCTCAGCCCTGCAAGGCCTGCGGCGGCCCAGCTGCAGGGGACGCGCTGGAGCAAGTGCTGGCACCCTTGCCCGCGCGGTTTCGTGAGCGAGTGGCGCTGTGGCAGCACCATCCACGGGTGCTGGCCCTGAGCGATGCCTCGCGCGAGCGGCTGCTGCGCCTGGTGCAGCGCACGGGGCAGTGGCTGCTGCAGGCCAAGATCAGCGAAGACGCTGCCTTGCGCATTGCCGACTGGATCGAGCCGCTGCTGCGCCGCGAGAGCTATCTGTCCCTGCTGCTGGAGCGGCCGCAAATCCACGAGCGCCTGCTGCGGGTGCTGGGCACTGCGCGCTGGCCGGCGCGCTACCTGATGAAACACCCCGGCGTGGTAGACGAACTGGCCAGCGACGCCGTGCTGTACGAACATTTTGATGCGCAGCAGTTTGTCAGCGAGCTGGAGCAGCGCGCCCAGGCCCTGCGCAGCAGCGGCCAGGACGACGACGAGGCGCTGATGCTGCTGCTGCGGCGCGCGCACCATGCCGAAGTGTTTCGCATTCTGGTGCGCGACGTGGAAGGCCGCGCCACGGTGGAGCAGGTGGCCGATGAGCTGACGGCGCTGGCCGACAGCGTGCTGGCTACCACGGTGCGCTGGTGCTGGGAGCGGCTGAAAAACCGCCATGCGCAGCAACAGCACTTTGCCATCATTGCTTATGGCAAGCTGGGCGGCAAAGAGCTGGGCTACGGCAGCGATCTGGATATCGTGTTTGTGTATGACGACCCGCACGAGCAGGCGGGTGTGGTGTATGCCGCTTTGGTGCGCAAGCTGATCACCTGGCTGTCCACCAAGACGGGCGAAGGCGATCTGTACGAGATTGACACTGCGCTGCGGCCCAACGGCAACTCCGGCATGCTGGTCAGCACGATGGCCGCGTTTGAAGACTACCAGCACCAGCGCGGCAGCAACACCGCCTGGGTGTGGGAGCACCAGGCCATGACCCGCGCCCGCTGCGTGCTGGGTGAGCCCGCGCTGCAACAGCGCTTTGAGGCGGTGCGCCAAGCCGTGCTGTGCGCGCCGCGCGACCAGGCCACGCTGGCGCAGGAGATTGTCAACATGCGCGGCAAGGTGCGCTCAGCGCACCGCGTGCCAGCCGACCAGTTTGATGTCAAGCACAGCCCGGGCGGCATGGTGGATGCAGAGTTTGTGGTGCAGTACCTGGTGCTGGCGCATGCACACCGTCTGCCCCAGCTGCGTGACAACGTGGGCAATATTGCCCTGCTGCAGCGGGCCGAAGCCGCAGGACTGCTGCCCGCGCCGATGGGCGAACAGGCGGCCAATGCCTACCGCGCACTGCGCCACGCGCAGCATCTGGCGCGTTTGAATGAGTCGCCTACCCAGCTGGCTGCTGATGCGCTGCTTGAGCAGCGCGCCGCCATCAACGCCCTGTTCGATTGGACACTGGGCGAGCCGTAAGCAGCTTGCGCTACAACAAACGCCTTAGCTGGCGCGCGATATGGCGGCGTTAATGTCAGCCATCACGCGGGCGTCTTGGCGGGCCAGGTCCCACAGTTGTTGATCGGCAGCGCGGGCTTTGCGCGCGGCGCGCCAGGCGCTCAGCTGAGGTTTGATGCTGCGTGCCAACTGGGCTGCGGGGCCTGCCAGCAGGGCCAAGGCAGCAAAGGCTACCAACCACAGGGCGATCCAGCCTGCCAGCAAATGGCCATCGGTCCACGCGTCAATCACTTGGCTGGCAACCACCAGCAGTGCCGATACGGCCGCTGCCAGCAGCAAGGTGGCCAGTCCGCGCGCAGAATCAAAACTTTTGGCAATTTTCTGTGTGGTGACCAAAGCCGACTCCAGGCGCTCTGCGCCAGGGTGACGGGTGGGGAAATCGGTGTGTACAAAGCTGGTCATGGGACTCTCCTGAAAGCGTGAGGATGAAATAGGTGTCTGTTACCTCAGATGTCTGAATATTAGGGTTTACTCTAGTGTTATGCAACTTTAGAATAGTGATGTTTACTATTCATGAAATTGATAGATAGCCTATGCCCACCCCGCGCCCGCTGAATTTCCGCAACCTGGACCTGAACCTGCTGCGGGTGCTGGACGAGGTGCTGACCGAGCGCAGCCTGACCCGGGCGGCGCGCAACCTGTCGATGACCCAGCCCGCAGTAAGCAATGCGATCAAGCGGCTGCGCGATGTGCTGGGCGACGAGCTGGTGCAGCGCGCAGGCTTTGGGGTGGAGCCCACGCCGCGCGCGCTGGCGCTGTGGCCCGCGGTGCGCAATGCGCTGGCCTTGCTGCAGCAGTCGCTGGCGCCCGGGGTGTTTGAACCCGCGCTTTCCGAGGCCACCTTTGTGCTGGCCATGGCCGACGCCACCGCCGCAGAGCTGATGCCGGGCCTGGTGGCCACCATCGAGCGCGATGCGCCGGGCGTGTCGATGCGGGTGCTGCCGCTGACCACGCGCGACCCGCGCCGTCTGCTTGATGAAGAGCAGGTGGACTTGGCGGTGGGGCACTTTCCGGCTGTGCTGGCAGACCTGACGGCCTGGGTGCAGTCCAGCGGCAGTCTGGGTAGCACATCGGGCAACCTATCAGGCAGCGGCGCAGGCTATGAACATCAGCGCCTGTATGACGGCGAATACGTGTGCGTGATGCGCCGTGGCCATGCGCTGGCGCGGCGCAAGCAGCTGACGCTGGACGAGTTCTGCCAGGCGCACCATATGCTGGTGAGTTTTTCGGGCCGCCCGTTTGGTTTTGTCGACGAAGCCCTGGCCGCGCTGGCACGCAAGCGCCGCATCGTGCTGACGGTGAACCAGTTTTTCACAGCCGGCAAGGTGGTGGCCAACTCTGACCTGCTGACCGTGCTGCCCCGCCACTTTGTTCGTGTGGCCGACGGCGCTGGCGAGCTGGTGGTGCGCGACCTGCCCTTTGCCATGCCGCTGGTGCATGTAGACACCTTGTGGCACCACCGCAAAACCCCCAACGCCGCGCACCAGTGGCTGCGAGAGGCGGTGGTGAATGCTGCTCGGGCGGCGTTTGCTTGAGGCTTTTGTTTTCTGCTTTGCTTGGAGATTGCTATTCCAGCTTTTGTGCGGTGTGGCGGTTGTCTTGAAGATTGCGCATCTGAGTTTTGTACATTGCGGCGATTGAGGAAGTTCGGCTGTCAAAAACTTCCGAAAACACGCGGACGCGCGTGTAGACATCAAAAGACCCCGCCGCGCCTTTCTGCAGTTTTTGCATCCGAACCACGCTCAATCACCGCTTGCAGGTTTGTGTAGCGCGCTGGTTCGCGCAACGGCTTTGTATTTTTTATTCAGCAATCACTATCAAAAATATAGCTGCTCCCGCGATATTCTATTGGGCTGGAGGCTGATTTGCCTCTATAAACCCGTCTCCGATAAGGCGGACAACTATAAATCAACTTAAACGTCGCTAGCTTTGCGCCGCGTCCGCTCCATCGCCACCGTAGACACCTTGAAGCCCAGTTTGTCATAGAACCGTGAAACGCCCGGGCGACCAGCCCGCAGCACCCAGGTGATGTGCTCATTCGCACCCACGCATGCTTGCACTAAGGCAGTCCCCACCCCCTTCGAGCGGTGCCCCTCGGCAACCGCAACCATCGAGATGTAGCCATTGGACATACCATCCGTCAGCGCCCGCAGAAAACCAATCACTTCCTCACCCTGTGTTGCGACCAAGGCGATTTGCGAATTGGCAATCAGTTCCGTAAACCGACTCAAGTCGCCAACCCTGTCTTCCCAGCCGTTCGCAGATAGCAAGCGTTGAACAGGTTCGATTTCTTGAGGGAGAATGGAGTGGATAAGCATGGTGTAGCTTAACTTTGCAATTGGCATGATCACAACTTTTGCTGTGCTGCAGATTTCTGTACGTGTAGGTCTGCATCGAACAATGTGTTAGGTTGCATCATTGAATATGGACTGTTCACGAACTTCAAGCCAGCGAAGCTCATTCTCATGAGTCGCCAGTGCCTTTGCGCTATCAATGGCTGCTCTTGCAGCTGCATCTTGGGCTAAGAGGCGATACAAGCCAGCGCAGGTAATATAACGTTGCGTGGATGCTGGCTTACTGTGCCAGTACTCGACGAGTTTGGTAAGTGTGGAGCACGAATCAAGTAATGGAAGAGCGCCAGTTTCAGCGGCTGTTGCCAATTGCTTGCCGAGCGCCAAAATATCCGATTGGGCGTTAAGTTTGAAGGTGTCAGACCGAGGTACGCAAAACGTGTTGAGACCCTCGGTTAGTAGGTTCGGTTTACCTTCCGCAGGTCCTGCATATGGAAGTGGACTGAACAGCAAATTGTGCCAAGCTTCGTTGAATATTTTGACGTCTACCCAGAAGACAGCTTCGGAATTGCTGCCAAAGCGGCTGGCTCGCAGGTAGAAGGACTGCACCAAACCATTCACTTCACGGACAGACCAGTGGCCGCGTTTAATAAATCCGCGAGACTTCAGCGAACCGTTGTGAAGTTGCAAGAAGGATTGATCTCGAAGATTAAGCGCGTTCATATGGCCTGGTGCCAGAAAATGGCGATAGTTATATTTGAGAGCTAGTGTTGATCATGACGCTCAAAGCGATCTGCACAATATTGATTTTGGCAAATGCACTATACCCAGGCGCTACGAAAGTTACAAGAGGTTTAGCTAAAGTCTGTTGCACAACACATCGAGATGAGTGCGTAAACCAATGCCTCAGTAAAGCTAAATACAGAGATAAATAGGCTTTCATATCAATAAAATTAAGCGGGAGCAGCTATATTTTTAATAGTGATTGCTGAATAAAAAATACGAACCCTTTGCGCGAACCAGCGCGCTACACAAGCCTGCAAGCGGTGATTGAGCGTGGTTCGGATGCAAAAACTGCAGAAAGGCGCGGTGGGGTCTTTTGATTTCTACAAAAGCGTCCGCGTGTTTTCGGAAGTTTTTGACAGCCGAACTTCCTCAATCGCCGCAATGTACAAAACGCAGATGCGAAATCTTCAATAAAACTGCCGCAACGCACAAAAGCGGGAATAGCAATCGTCAATTACATCTGCCGCTTTGCAAAAAGCAATACTGATAGCCTTCAAGCAACCAGCCAGCGCACCACCCACCCCGCCAGCGCGCACACTGCAATCATGCTGATCACGCCCACCTTGAAGCGAAACAGCGCAACCGCTGCGGCGGTGATGATGAGCACTGCGGTGATGTCCAGCCGGGATAGCCAGTGGCCAGTGGCCGCGTTGGTCCAGACCACATGGGTGATGAAGAACACCGCCAACGCAGCAATCACGCCCACTACAGCTGCCGTAATCGCCTTGAGCGGAGCGGTGAAGCCGAGCTTGCCGTGGGTGGTTTCGATCATCGGGCCGCCTGCCAGGATGAACACGAAGCTGGGCAGAAAGGTGAACCAGGTGGCTACGCAGGCGCCGATGCTGCCCATCAGCACCATGGCCGGGCCGATCAGCATGGCCCCTGCTCCGTTGCGCAGCGTCTCCTGCGCCTGGCCCACATAGCCGATAAAGGCCACGATCATGATCAGCGGGCCGGGCGTGGTCTCGCCCAGAGCCAGGCCGTCCATCATCTGACGTGCAGTGAGCCAGCCATACTGCTCCACAGCCGCCTGGTTGACATAGGGCAGCACGGCATACGCACCACCAAAGGTCACCATCGCGGCCTTGCTGAAAAACCAGCCCATCTGCGTGAGCGAATGCGCCCAGCCCAGGCTGCCCACCAGCGCCAGCATGGGCAGCACCCACAGTACTGCGCCCACCACCAGCACCGTCCACAGGCGTGCTGACGAAAAGCGCGCGTGCGGCGGTGTGGGCGTGTGGTCGTCAATCACTGCAGGCAAGGCCTGTGCCTTGGAAGTACTGGTATGACCGCCCACAGCAAATTCAGCAGGTGCGTATCGGGAGCCCACCCAGCCAATCAACGCAGCCACTGCCACGATCCACGGAAAGCCGATGTTGACAAACTCAATCGCGATAAAGCTCATCACCGCCACAGCCCACAGGATGGGCGATTGGCTGGGCCGCTTGAGCGTTTTGCTGCCCACGCGCCACAGCGCATGTAGCACCAGCGCCGCCACTGCGCACTGGATGCCATAGAACAGCGCTGCCACCCACGGGATCTGCCCATAGCTGATGTACAGCGCGCTCAGTGCGATCAGGATGAACAGCGAGGGCAGCACAAACAGCGCGCCTGCGGCAATGCCGCCGCGCGTGCCGTGCATCAGCCAGCCGATGTAGGTGGCCAGCTGCTGCGCCTCGGGGCCGGGCAACAGCATGCAGTAGTTGAGGGCGTGGTTAAAGCGTCCCTGGCTGATCCAGCGTTTGTCGTCCACCAGCTCGCGCTGCATGATGGCGATCTGTCCGGCCGGGCCACCAAAGCTGATCAGGCCCAGCTTGAGCCAGAACATGAGGGCTTCACCAAATCGCACGGTCTGGGCTGGCGTCTGGGTGGGCAGTGGAGTGGTAGTCATGGTGCTGGGCTGTGGTGATGGGTCGTATTGTGCAGCGCGCCGGGCGCTTGCGGCCAGGCGGCGTAGCGAGGCTTCGGTCATCACAGCCTCCAGCTGTGCGATTCGGCCTGTCCTGCCACAGACTGCTGGCACCACGCATACAGCGCGTCGTACACCGGCATCATGGCCTGCAGCATAGTGTGGTCGTCTGCGTGCAAGGCCGACATGCCGAGCGACACGGCCAGCAGGCCCGCGCAGGCGGGTGCTAAGGCGAGCTGGTCAGTGTCAGCCCCGCGCACGATGCGCGCCAGCGCGTCCAGCGCTGGCATGTGCAGGTCAAAGCCTTTCAGTAGCGCGTCAAAACTGCACAGCTCGCCGTGCGGCCCGGTGTGCGAGACGGGCGCACCAGGAATGTCGTAGGGCACGGCGTTCAAACGCTGGGCTTCAGCAAAGACCTGGTCGGTCGGCACATAGAAAAACTCTACGCGCGGATCGATAAAGCGGCGGATCAGCCACGGGCAGGCAATGCGGTCGATCTTGGGCCGCGCGCGGGTGATCCAGCGCGAGGCCTGCTCGCCGGTAACACCCCAGTCGGGGCGCTTGGCGACGGTGGGCACGGGCTGCGCGCGCCAGGCGGCGATGTCGGCTGGGCTATCGGCGTCGTCATCGCTGCCAGGTTTGCCGCCTTCGATGCCACCTGCCAGCGCGCGGGCGCGCCAGCCTGCGGCGTTGAGCTGCGCCACGGCATCGGCGCTGACGTTGTGGCCATACACGCAGTACACCAGCACCTCGCGCGGGCTGTGGCTGCGTGCAAAGGCCTCGACCTCTTCAGGCGTGCAGCGCACGGCGCCGCAGACGATGCGCGGGCTTTCGGTGAATTTGGCTTCGCGCCGCACATCGAGCACCAGGGGTGCTTGGGCGTGGCCGAGCAGGGCAGTGAGTTCTGCGGGCGCAGCAAAAGGCGTAGTAATAGGCGTAGTGGGGGTCATAGCGGTGTCCATGGAATGCTCCAATTAATCCAGCGCTTGGACGGGACACCGTCTATCTGTGAAGACTCGGGAGGCTGTTGTCCCGATGGATAGATGTTAGCGCACTTTGCAATCGCCGTGCAAGCAGTTTTTAAGCGGCCCGGCGAAAAGCAAACACGGCCGTGCTGGCCCGCGCGTTGGGCCACCAGCGCACGGGCGCGCCGTCCTGCATGCCAAATGCGTCAGTAATCTGCAGCTGGTCTTTGGCTGCCAGCTGCTCAAAATCCGCAAACGTGCCCACGCGGATGTTGGGCGTGTCATACCACTGGTAGGGCAGGGTTTTGGTCACGGGCATCTGGCCCATCAGCACCTGCAGGCGGTTGGGCCAGTGCGCAAAATTGGGAAACGCCACGATGCCGCTCTTGCCCACACGTGCAGTCTCGCGCAGCATGACCTCGGCATTGCGCAGGTGCTGCAGGGTGTCGATCTGCAGCACCACGTCAAAGCTCTGGTCCTGGAACATGGCCAGGCCTTCGTCCAGGTTCAGCTGGATGACATTGACCCCGCGCTGGATGCAGGCGTGCACATTGGCATCGTCAATCTCCACGCCATAGCCGCTGCAGCCGCGCGTGGCCTGCAGGTGCGCTAGCAGTGCGCCGTCGCCGCAGCCCAGGTCCAGCACGCGCGCGCCTTGCGGCACCATTTGCGCAATCGTTTGGTGCAAGGCCCGATCGCTCATGCCGCTATCTCCCGGTCTACATTGGCAAAGTAGGTGCGCACCACATTCATGTAGCGTGCATCGTCGAGCAAAAACGCATCGTGCCCATGCGGCGCGTCGATCTCGGCATAGCTCACGGTATGTTTGTTGTCCAGCAGGGCCTTGACCACCTCGCGGCTGCGCGCGGGCGAGAAGCGCCAGTCGGTGCTGAAGCTGACCAGCAGGAACTTGGCCGTGGCGCGGGCCAGCGCCTGACTGAGGTCGCCGCCAAAGGCTTTGGCCGGATCAAAATAGTCCAGCGCGCGGGTGATCAGCAAGTAGGTATTGGCGTCAAAATACTCAGCAAACTTGTCGCCCTGGTAGCGCAGGTAGCTCTCGATCTGGAACTCCACTTCTTGTGTGGAATAGCGCAGGTCAATGCCATTTTTGAGCTGTCGTCCGAATTTTTCATTCATCACATCGTCGGACAGATAGGTGATGTGCCCGACCATGCGTGCGATGCGCAGGCCGCGCTTGGGGATCACGCCGTGCTGGTAGAAGTTGCCACCATGAAAATCCGGGTCGGTGGCAATCGCGCGGCGCGCCACTTCGTTGAAGGCGATATTTTCTGCCGTGAGGTTGGGCGCAGTGGCCACGGCCACGCAGTGCTTCACGCGGCTGGGGTAGCGCAGCGTCCAACTTATGGCCTGCATGCCGCCCAGGCTGCCGCCCATGACAGCGGCCAGCGTGTCAATGCCCAGGGCATCGAGCAGGCGGGCCTGCGCGTCCACCCAGTCTTCCACCGTGACCACCGGAAAGTCGGCGCCATACACAGCCCCGGTGTCGGGGTTGATGTGCATCGGCCCGGTCGAGCCAAAGCATGAGCCCAGGTTGTTGACGCCGATGACAAAAAACCGGTCGGTGTCCAGCGGCTTGCCGGGGCCGATCATGTTGTCCCACCAGCCCTCGGAATGGTCCTTGCCTTCGTACACACCCGCCACATGGTGCGAGGCGTTGAGCGCATGGCAGACCAGCACGGCGTTGGATTTGGCTGCGTTGAGGCTGCCATAGGTTTCATAGGCCAGCGTGTAACCGCGAATCGACGCGCCGCTTTGCAAAGGCAAAGGCGCATCAAACTGCATGCTCTGTGGCGTAGCGATAAACGACATGGTCAAACAGGTAACAATAAAAAAACCCGAGGTCGCTAAAACGAAACTCGGGTTTGCGTTTTAGCGGCATTTATTACGCGCCCGCAAGCTGGTGCAAATCGGCGCAGATACAAGTATAGCCGAGCTTTTTGCGGCTGGCCCCGGGCGCGCCCACAGGCCCGGGCCAGGCCCTGCCAGCTCACTTGGCCCGGTAAATCAGCGCTTTCATGCGCAGCAGCTTGGGCGACACCACGGGCACGGTCAGCATGGTGCTGGCAATGGCCATCAGCAGCAGCGCGGTAAAGGTCTCGCTGGTGATTACCGCCTTGTCCAGCAGGATGTTGGCAAAAATGATCATGATCAGGGCCTTGGTCTGCAGCAGCCAGCCAATGATCGAGCTCTCCCCTGGTGCCCAGTTCAGAATTTTGCCTGCCCAGTGCACGCCCAGCAGCTTGCCCGCCACCGACGCGGCCAGCAGCGCGGCAGCCGCCACAAACACCGCCTGCCCGCCCAGCGTCCAGTTGGTGCGCAAACCGGTGCTCAGGAAAAACACCGGCATCAGCACCAGCAGTACGTTATGGCGCAGCATATCCATATGCTCTTGGTTGAACCAATCGCTGTCGAGCACTGCGCCCGCAATGAACGCACCCACCATGAAGTGCAGGCCGCACCAGTCTGCACCCAGGCTGCAGACAATCAGCCACACCAGGGCAACATACCAGCGGTCTTTCTCAGCCAGAGCGCGCATCAGCTTGCGCAGCAGATAGCTGCACACGGCAAACGCGGCCAAAAACGCCACCTGTTTGCCCACGCGCTGCCAGTCCATCAGGATCAAAGCCAGCACGCCCCAGATGGCGATGTCGTCAATGCTGGCATAGCGCAGGATGCGCTGGCCGATGGGCTCGCGCAAGATCGCCATTTTTTCCATCAGCAAAATCAAGATGGGCAGCGCGGTGACCGCGCAGGCCATGCCCACGCCGAGCACAAACTGCCACTGCGTGGCTTTCGGGCCGATCCAGCCCGCATAGCCCAGCATGCCGATGGCCACCAGGCTGCCAAACAGCAAAGGTGTGCCCAGTGCCAAACCCGCTGTGATGCCGCTCTCGCGGCGATGCTCCCAGGCTTTTTTCAGATCCAGCTCGATGCCTGCAATCCAGACAAACAGCATCACGCCCCACCAGGCCACCCCATTGAGCGACTGGATCACGGGCGCGCTGAAGACAAACTGGTAGTAGTCAGGAAACACCTTGCCCAGGATGCCCGGGCCCAGCAGTACGCCAGCAATGATCTGCACCACCACCAGCGGGGCGTAGTAGTCGGTCTTGCCGACGCGCCAGATCAGATAGGGCAAGGTGAAAATGATCGCCATGGCGACCAGGTAAATCTCAGTCGTTGTCATAGGTCAAAAAAAATCTTGCTCTGCCATGCGGCATGGCGCGGGTTATGGCAGACGCCTCAAGACAGATTGGGTGCCAGCATGCGCGCCATATGCGCCTCACTCTCGCCCCGGCGTTTGGCCATGTCCTGCAGCTGGTCTTCACCGATTTTGCCCACGTTGAAGTAGGTCGCCTCGGGGTGGCTCAGGTAGAAGCCGCTGACGCTGGCCGCGGGCGTCATGGCCAACGACTCGGTGATGCCCATGCCAATCTCTTCGCACTGCAGCAGCTGGAACATCTGCTCTTTGACACTGTGCTCGGGACACGCTGGGTAGCCTGGCGCCGGGCGGATGCCGCGGTATTTTTCGGCAATCATCTCTTCGTTGGACAGGCCCTCATCGGGCGCATAGCCCCACAGGTCCTGGCGCACGCGGGCATGCAGCGCCTCGGCAAAGGCTTCAGCCAGGCGGTCGGCCAGGGCTTTGAGCATAATGGCGCTGTAGTCGTCGTGGTCATCGGTGAAGTATTTTTCCTTTTTCTCCACACCAATGCCTGCGGTCACCGCAAACAGGCCAATGTAGTCGGCTTTTTGCATGCTGCTTGGGCCCGCAGCGCCCTGGATAGTCGCGGGAGCAGCTATTGAATTAGTAGCACTTGCCTTGGGGGCAATGAAGTCTGCCAGGCAGCGACTGGGGCGCATCACGCCGTCAATCATCTGCTTTTCGCTTTGCTGGCGCAGGCCGTGCCAGGTCATGGCCACCTGGCTGCGCGATGCGTCGGTATAGATTTCAATGTCGTCGTCGCCCACCGTGTTGGCAGGGTAGAACGCCAGCACACCGTTGGCGCTGAGCCAGCGGCCCTCGATCAGGCGCTGCAGCATGCGCTTGCCGTCGGCAAACACGCGCACCGCCTCGCTGCCGACCACCTCGTCTTTGAGGATGGCGGGGAAGGGTCCGGCCAGGTCCCAGGTCTGGAAGAACGGGCCCCAGTCAATGTATTTGGCAAGCTCAGTCAAGTCGAAGTTTTTGAACACCCGGCGACCGATGAATTTGGGCACCGGCGGCGTGTAGCCCGCCCAATCGATAGGCGTCTTGTTGGCCCGTGCCTTGGCCAGGGGCCACATCGGTACCTGCTTTTTGTTGGCATGCTGCAAACGCACCTTGTCGTAGTCGGCATGCAGATCGCTGATGTATTTGGCAGCCTGGTCAGACAGCAGGCTTTGCGCCACGCTCACGCTGCGCGAGGCGTCGGGCACATACACGACGGGGCCGTCATAGTGCGGCGCAATCTTGACTGCGGTGTGCACCCGGCTGGTGGTGGCGCCGCCAATGAGCAGGGGCATTTTGCGCAGGCGGAAGTGGTCGTCCTTTTGCATCTCGCCTGCCACGTACTGCATTTCTTCCAGGCTGGGCGTGATCAGGCCCGACAGGCCAATGATGTCGGCATTTTCCTTCTTGGCCATGGCCAGAATCTCATGGCAGGGCACCATCACGCCCATGTTGACGACTTCAAAGTTGTTGCACTGCAAGACCACGGTGACAATATTTTTGCCAATGTCGTGCACATCGCCCTTGACGGTGGCGATCACGATTTTGCCTTTGGCCTTCACATCCATGCCCGCTGCAGCATGCAGCTTTTTCTCTTCCTCGATATAGGGGATCAGGTGCGCCACGGCCTGCTTCATGACCCGGGCCGACTTGACCACCTGGGGCAGAAACATCTTGCCTTGGCCAAACAGATCGCCCACCACGTTCATGCCGTCCATCAGCGGGCCTTCGATCACATGCAGCGGGCGTCCGCCGTCTGCCAGAATGGTGCGGTACACCTCCTCGGTGTCGGCCACGATGTGTTCGGTGATGCCGTGCACCAGCGCGTGCGACAGCCGCGCCTTGACGTCCAGCGCACGCCACTCGTTGCGTTTGCTATCGTCCTTGGCCGCGCCTTTGGCGTTCTCGGCCACCTCCACCAGGCGCTCGCCAGCATCGGGACGGCGGTTAAGCACCACGTCTTCCACCCGCTCGCGCAAGGTGGCCTCCAGATCGTCATACACCCCGACCATGCCGGCATTGACAATGCCCATGTCCATGCCCGCCTTGATCGCGTGGTAGAGGAACACCGTGTGGATAGCCTCGCGCACCGGGTCGTTGCCACGGAAGCTGAAGCTCACGTTGGACACGCCACCCGACACCTTGGCACCCGGCAGGTTGTCCTTGATCCAGCGCGTGGCGTTGATGAAGTCCACCGCGTAGTTGTTGTGCTCTTCGATACCCGTAGCGATGGCAAAAATATTGGGGTCGAAAATAATGTCTTCAGGCGGAAAATCGATCTCATCGACCAGAACGCGGTAGGCGCGCTCGCAGATCTCGATCTTGCGCTCGTAGGTGTCGGCCTGGCCTTTTTCGTCAAACGCCATCACCACAGCGGCCGCGCCATAGCGGCGCAGCAGCTTGGCCTGTTGCTTGAAGGGCGCCAGGCCCTCTTTCATGCTGATCGAGTTGACCACTGCCTTGCCCTGCACACAGCGCAGCCCCGCCTCGATGACCTCCCACTTGGAGCTGTCAATCATTACCGGCACCCGCGAGATGTCTGGCTCAGAGGCCATCAGGTTCAAAAAGCGCACCATCGCGGCCTTGCTGTCGAGCATGGCTTCGTCCATGTTCACGTCGATCACCTGCGCGCCGTTTTCCACCTGCTGGCGGGCCACGCCCAGGGCAGCCTCGTACTCGCCGTTCAAAATCATGCGCGCAAAGGCTTTGGAGCCCGTGACATTGGTGCGCTCACCGACGTTGACGAACAACGAGTCCGTGCCAATGCTCACAGGCTCCAGGCCAGAGAGCTTCATGGGCGGCACCACGGTGGGGGGGATTGTCATAAACTCACCTGTATAGAAATAATTATTGCTAACGGGTGAGCGTCGTTGCGGTATCGTTCTTCAAGCCTGGCAAAACTGTCGCTGCGGCGTCAGACTCTTGGCCTGGGCACACAGAGCTTTGCTGCAACGCTCCTTGAAGTTTTGTTATTTTAAGGCACACTACAGGCTAGAACACCAAGTTACAACCATGCTAGACAAACTCTTTGGTAAAAAAGCTGACAAAGCTGATGACCCAGATGCCCAGCAAAAGCGCATGAAGGCGCTGGAAGGCTCTGACAGCGCCAGCCTGGCTGCCACCTTGCTGACCGCGCCCACGGCCCTGATGCAACTGACGGCAGAAGAAGCCAAAGTGGTGGTGAGCTACATGAAGCCGCGCAAGATTGCCGAAGGCACCATCTTCATCAAGGAAGGCGACCGGCGCGATACCGGCTACATGATGCTGGTGCTTGATGGCGAAGTGACTGTGGAAAACATCGTGGTCAGCCGCACCTCGGCGGTCACTGTCAATGTGTTGGGACCGGGCAGCCTGATTGGCGAGATGGGCCTGGTGGATGGCGAGCCGCGCTCGGCCACCTGCACCGCCACCAGCGATGTGCGTGCCGCCGTGCTTACGCGCGAGGCACTGGAAAAGCTCATGAACGACGAATCGCGCATTGGCGGCAAACTCATGATGGCGGTGAGCCTGCGCATCGCCGAGCGGCTGCGCGAGACCGCCGACAAGCTGCGCCTGTATTCGCAGCTGACGCAGGCCATGCAGCAGGAAATCGACCGCTTGATGCCGACTTAGGCGTCTGGGCACCGCAGCCGCAGCGCAGCGGCGTTCTTACGGCCTGCTAGTGACTGCTTGCTAGTGAATGCCTACTGAATCCACAAGCGCATAGCGTCCCAGGTGCGGCCCAGCCAACCCGCTTGCTCTACCGCTTCCAGCGCCACCAGGGGCATCTCGATATACGACTGACCGGCCACAGCCACTTTCAGGCTGCCCAGGCTCTGGCCTTTGGACAGGGGGGCCACCAAGGGGTCAGGCCGCGAGACCTGGGTGGTGATCTTGCTGCCCATGCCCGAGGGCACGGCCACCACCAGGGCGCTGGTGCTGCCCAGCTTGGCGGCAGAGTCCTTGCCTTTCCACACTTTGGGGCTGGCCACGGCCTGGTTGGCCTCAAACAGCTTGACCGCGTCAAAGGCGGTGTAGCCCCAGTTGAGCAGCTTCTGGCTTTCGTTGGCGCGTGCGTTTTCGTTGGCTGTGCCCAAGACGATGGACAACAGGCGGCGCTGGCCTACGCCGGCCACATCACGCTTGGCGGTGGCAATCAGGCAGTAGCCTGCCGCGTCGGTATGGCCGGTTTTCAGGCCATCGACCGTAGGGTCGCGAAACAGCAGCAGGTTGCGGTTGGTGTCGTTGGCTACGGGCGAGCCTTCGAGGCGGTATTTTTTGATCGCGTAGTAGGGCGTGTATTCGGGAAACTCGCGCATCAGCCGCAGCGCCAGGGTGCTCAGGTCGCGCGCCGTGGTGGTGTGGCCGGCCACGGTCAGTCCCTCAGGGTTTTTGTAGCTGGTTTTGGCCAGGCCCATGGCCTGGGCCTGTTCGTTCATGAGCTGCACAAAGCGCTCCACACTGCCCGCCACGCCTTCTGCCAGCGCAATGGTGGCGTCGTTGCCCGACTGCACGATCATGCCCTTGATCAGGTCTTCCACGGGCACCTTCATCTTGGGGTCGATGAACATGCGCGAGCCGGGCATCTTCCAGGCGCGCTCGCTCACGGGCAGGGCCTGCTTGAGGTCGATTTTCTTGGCACGCAGGGCGTCAAACACCAGATAGGCGGTCATCAGCTTGGTCAGCGACGCGGGCTCCACCGGGCTGTCGGCGTCTTTTTCGGCCAGGCTCTGGTTGGCAGTAACGTCAAGCAGCAGATAGGCCTTGGCCGCAATGGCGGGGGCCTGGGGCATGCTGATGGTGCTGGTGGTCGTCTGGGCCAGGGCTGGGGTCAGGCTGGCCAGGCAGCAGGCCAGCAGCAGGCTGTGGCGAAGAAAGGCAAGGGTAGAGGCAAAGGTCATGAGGGATGGGGAAGATTCAAAATAAGCAGGCTAGGCCATCAGATGGCGCAGCACCAAGGATTTCAGCAGCGGCAATTGTCCATGAAAGAAGTGCCCGCCCGCGGGCACAACCGTAACCGGGAGTAGCTGTGGCCGCGCCCAGTCCATCACGCTGGACAGCGGCACGGTGTCGTCCTGCTCGCCGTGGACGATCAGGGTGCGCTCATGCAGGGCGCTGTCGATGGGGGCGACGGCAAAGCGCGATGCGGCCGTGCCAACGAAGACGATTTTGTGCAGTGGGTTGCGCTGCGCAGCCCAGGCCAAGGCCTGCGACACTACGAATGAGCCAAACGAAAAGCCCGCCAGGGCCAGAGGCGTGCCTGCGGCGCAGCTGTGCTCCACCACTGCGCGCAGATCATCAACCTCACCGCGGCCCTCGTCGTAGCTGCCTGCGCTGCCTGCCACGCCGCGAAAGTTAAAGCGCACGGCTGTCCAGCCCGCCTGCACAAAGGCGCGTGCCATGGTTTGCACCACCTTGTTGTCCATGGTGCCGCCAAATAGCGGGTGCGGATGGCAGATGACCGCCGTGCCGCGCGCGGGTGTGCCCGCAGCAGCACTGTCGCGCAGCGCCTGCAGCACACCCGCAGGGCCTGGCAGCAGCAGTGTGTCGGTAGAGGCGTTCATGGGTAGAGGGTGGGGGCAGCAGGAGGGTTAAATCGCTATATATTTTATAGCTGCCCCCGCAATATTCTATTGGGCTTAAGCCCTATTTCTCTTTAAAAATGGCTTGTTCTAGCGCCCGATGTGCGCAGGCGTGAGCAGCCGCTGCACCACCACGCCGTTTTTCAGGTGCGACTGCACGATCTCGTCAATGTCGTGCTCATCCACATAGCTGTACCACACCGCGTCGGGATACACCACGCAGACCGGGCCTGCGGCGCAGCGGTCCAGGCAGCCAGCCTTGTTGACGCGCACCTTGCCTGGGCCGTTCAGGCCGGCCTGCTTGACGGCCTGCTTGCAGTGCGCCGCGGCGTCGCCCGCGCGGTGGTTGGCGCAGGCGTCTTCGCCCTCGGCGCGCTGGTTGGTGCAAAAGAAAATATGGCGCTCGTAGTAGGAGGGAGCGGCATTGGCAGCCGTGGTGGCAGAGGGGGTGGTAGTCATAGCCTCATTTTATCGGGGCTCGTCGCTGCGCTGGGACAGCTTGACCATAGCCACACACAGCGCAGCATAAGGCCACAGCCAGCCCAGCCACTGGGCCAGGCCGTTAAAGCGCACAAAGCGGCCCTGCTCCCAGTCCTGCAGGGTTTGCGCAAAATACGGTGTGCTGGGCACCAGATTGACCAGGCTGAGCATCCATACCAAGGCCACCAGCAGCAGCACCAGGCAGGCCCGCCGGCTCAGGCCCAGGCACAGGATGCCCATCACCATGGCGCTGCCCAAGCCCGTGCGCACTGAGGGCGTGACCCAAGCCCAGGCGTATTCAGGCCCGTAGCTCAGCGTGGCCGACAGCCCGCTAGCCGCCACCGAGACCACGCACACCATGGCAAAAAACCCGGCACGCCGCGCCATCCCCTTAATCACCGCATAGCCGAGCAGGCTGGGGGCCAGCACGCCCAGCGCCACGCAGACCAGCTCGCTCAGCGGCGCCATGGGCTGCAGTTCTAGCGAGCGCACTGGCAGCCATTGCAAAAATGGCGTGTTGGCCAAGGTGTTTTCCAGCACGGTTTCCAGGCGTTCAAACACCTGGCCCAGGCCCAGCGGCACGGCGGGCGGAAACAGCAAGGCCGCAGGCCAGGTGGACAGCAGCACCAGGCTGGCGCGGGCATCGCGGGTGAACCAGCGCTCCCGAAAACGGCTCCAGTGGTCGATCGCGCCTACCCGCTCGAGCACGGTGGCCAGCAGCGCACCAGCCAATGCGCCGCCGGTGTTGAGCAGCCAGTCTGACAGGGCCGGCACGCGCTGGGGAATGAAGGTCTGCAGCGATTCCATGGCCAGCGACAGCACGCTGGCCAGCAGCGTGGCCCACAGCATCGGCCAGGGCACCAAGGTGGTGCGCATCAGCGCCAGCACCACCAGAAAGCCCAGCGGCGCGTAGCCCAGAAAGTTGCCTACCGTGTCAAAGCGGCTCCAGTAGCGTGGCCAGGGGGCGGTGAGAAATTCAAAGGCATTGAGGCCCTGGTCGCGCCATTCGGTGAAGGGGTAGAGGCTGGCATAGGCAATCAGCACCAGATGCAGAACCGCAAGAATAGTGGCGAGGCTGCGGTGCTGTTGCATGGGCCTGACTTAAAACGGCTTGACCACCACCAAAATCACCGCCCCTGCCAGCAGCAGCACCGGCACTTCGTTGAACCAGCGGTACCACACATGGCTGCGGGTATTGGCGTCGCGCTCGAATTTGCGCAGCAGCACGCTGCAGCCATGGTGGTAGCCCACGGTCAGCACCACCAGCACCAGCTTGGCATGCATCCAGCCGTTGCCCGGCCCTTTGCCGATGCCATAGCCCAGCCACAGCCACAGGCCCAGCACCAGGGCCGGGATCGACAGCAGGCTGGTAAAGCGCAGCAGCTTGCGCGCCATCATCAGCAGACGCATGCGCTCGCCGGGGTGGGTGTTGCTCAGATCGGCCTGGACCTGGGCCAGATTGACAAAAATGCGTGGCAGATAAAACAGGCCGGCAAACCAGCTGGCAACAAAAATGATGTGAAAGGCTTTTACCCAGAGCATGGGCCAAGTGTACGCCACGGGCGCTGCGCCCCCAGGCTTAGCCTGCACCCGCACTTGCGTGCCCAACGCCTCAGCTTGGCACGCGGTTTGCTATTAGTTTTGGGTTGTATTGCGACCCCCGGCAGGGTTCGCAAGCGTACAAAAGTACAGGCAAAAAAAAGCCCCAGACACGTCTGGGGCGGGAAGCCTTTTTGCTGTCACACATTAAGGCACCCGCTCAGGGAGGAAAAGCGGGAAGCGGCGAACCGCTCAGATCGTAATTTAACAAACGGGGTGGGGAAATTCAAGTATTCAAATTGTGATAAATCGCTATCAGATATAAGTATGTGCAATAGAGTCTCGCGTGCGACAGTAGTGGCTGCAGGCGCGGCATCCGTGGCCAAGGCGGCGGGCGATGCGGCACAATCGGGCCATGATCCCAGCACCCTACCCTGCCAGCCGCCCGCGCCGCCTGCGCCGCAACAGCTTTACCCGCAACCTCGTGCGCGAGCATGCCCTCACGCCCAGCGACCTGATCTATCCGGTGTTTGTGCTGGACGGCCAAAACCAGCGCCAGGATGTCAAATCCATGCCCGGCGTGCAGCGCCTGAGCATTGACCTGCTGCTGCCGGTGGCCGAGCAATGTGTGAAGCTGGGCATCCCCGCCATGGCGCTGTTTCCCGTGATTGAGCCCTCGCTCAAAACCCCCGATGGCCAGGAGGCCTGGAACCCGCAGGGCCTGGTGCCGCGCTGCGTGCGCGAGCTGAAAAAACGCTTTCCCCAACTGGGTGTGATGACCGATGTGGCGCTGGACCCTTTCACGTCCCACGGCCAGGACGGTGTGCTGGACGACAGCAATTACATCTTGAACGACGCCACCGTAGCCCTGCTGGTCAAACAGGCGCTGGTGCAGGCCCAGGCGGGCGTGGACATCGTGGCCCCCAGCGACATGATGGACGGGCGCATTGGCGCCATCCGCACTGCCCTGGAAGCCCAGGGCCTGGTGCATACCCAGATCATGGCCTACAGCGCCAAATACGCCAGCGCGTTCTACGGCCCTTTCCGCGACGCGGTGGGCAGCGCCGCCAATCTGGGCAAAGCCGATAAAAAGGTCTACCAGATGGACCCCGGCAACAGCGACGAAGCCCTGCGCGAGGTGGCGCTGGACATTGCAGAGGGCGCCGACATGGTGATGGTCAAGCCCGGCATGCCGTACCTGGACATCGTGCGCCGCGTGAAAGACGAGTTCAAGGTGCCCACCTTTGCCTACCAGGTGTCTGGCGAATACGCCATGCTCAAGGCTGCAGCCATCAACGGCTGGCTCGACCATGACGCGGTGATGATGGAGAGCCTGCTGGCCTTCAAACGCGCCGGGGCTGACGGTGTGCTGAGCTATTTTGCACTTGACGCAGCCAACTATTTGCTATTAAATAAGTAGCTGCTCCCGCGGTATTCTATTGGTCTGGAGTGCTTTTTTGTAGTTAAAACTACCTCCCAACGTGCCTATTTTTCAGTTCAACCCACAGCAGACCCAGCTTTTGGATGCGCTGCCCGCCACGCTGCCCGAGCAGGGCTTTGTCTGGTGGGCCATCAGCCGCGCTGAGCTGGAAACCCAATGGCTGCAGGTGCATGGCCACCTGCAGCGCCTGACCGGCGCGCCACCCATGGAGCTGCACCAGCAGGACCTACTGTCTGCACAGCACCCCAGCCACTACGACTACACCAGCAACTACGACATGGTGATTTTCCGCCGCTTGGTGATCGGCAGCGGCCCGGCGGCGCCTGCGGCGGGCAGCCCAGCCCCCAGCAAAAAATCAGGCCCCGCCATTCTCAAGCATATTGCCACCGTGCCCGTAGGCTTTGTCCTTTATGACCGGCTGCTGCTGACCGTGCACAGCGAGCAGTGCGCCACGGCCGAAGACTTTGTGCGCCGGGTCGGCACTGATAGCCACGCGCGGCGCCCCAGCTCGCCAGCCGACCTGATGCTGCGCATGGTCAACGCCATGGTCGACAGCTTTCTGGAGCTGCGCAAAACGCTCAGTGTGCAGCTGGACCACTGGCAGACCGAGCTGCTCAGCCCGACCACGCGCTTTGTCAACTGGCGTGCACTGCTGGCCGCGCGCAACGACCTGCATGCGCTGGAAGACCTGTGCGACGAACAGCACGACGCGATGCAGGAATGGCTGGACACGCTGCAGGAGCAGCCGCTGCAGAACACGCCCAAGGCGCGCAACGAACGCGACAACCTGGTGGCCCGCTCGCGCGATGTGATTGAGCATATCCAGCGCGTGGTGCACCATGTGCGGCGCATGGAGCAGTCGGCCGAGACGGCAGTGCAGATGCATTTCAGCGCGCAAAGCCACCGCGCCAACGACATCATGCGCACCCTCACTGCGCTCACTGCCATCTTTTTGCCACTGAACCTGATCGCCGGCATTTTCGGCATGAACTTTGAGTTTCTGCCCATCATCCATAACCGCCAGGGCTTCTGGTGGGTGCTGGGCCTGATGGCTCTGACGGCTACGACACTGGGACTGGTGTTCTGGCGCAAACGCTACTTGGCCCGCACGCGCGGGTAGCGCGTGCCTTTTTCTCCTTCGCGCGGGTAGCGCGTGCCTTTTTCTCCTTCGCGCGGGTAGCGCGTGCCTTTTCTTCCTTCGCGCGGGTAGCGCGGCTAGCGCCGCGCCATCACACTTTTCTGCACAGCGCCGCCGCCTGCTTACAGCTTAGGCGAAAGACCGCGCTGTCTTGGTGCGCCTGAGCCAGCAGCGAGCCGCCTTCAAGCAGCGCAGTGGCCGTCAATGCCAGGTCTCTGGCCGCCTGCGGGCTAAAGCCATCGGCCAGCAGACGGGTTTGCAGGGCCTCGGTCAGCTGGGTATAGGCCTGCAGCACGGCCTCGCCCAGCAGGGGCGAGGTCTTGCGCTCGGCGGCAAACGCGGTGAACAGCGCGCAAAATTCATAGTCTGTTTTCTCCATCACCTGCCCCAGCTGCTCGCCCACCTGCAGGATCAGCGCCTCAGTGCTGCGGGCGCGGCTTTGTGTCAGCATCGACATCAATGCGCTGGTGATGTCCTCAATCACGCAGACCCCGATAGCTTCCTTGCCGCCAGGAAAATGGTGGTACATCGAGCCCTTGGGCGCATGCGCCAGCTCCAGCACCTCGTTGAGCCCCGTGGCATGGTAGCCGCGCTTGCGAAACAGACGCTGCGCCGCCGCCAGAATGCGGCTGCGCGTGTCTGGCGCAGGGCTTAGTGCGGGGCTTAAGGCGGAGCGGGAGTCGGTGGATGCCATGGACTGGATCATAGCAAAGCACTAACTAGACAGACTGGTCTAGTTAGTGCTACACTGCCTGCCATGTCTGCTACCGATACCCTCCAGCCGCTGTCCACACCCACCCACGCCATCACGCTGACCACCCGTGATGATGTGCCTCTGGCGGCCAGCCATTTCGCGGCGCCCAGTGACCAGTTCATTGTGGTGGGCGGCGCCACAGCCGTGCCACGCGGCTTCTACAGGCGTTTTGCCGAGTTCGCCCAATCGCATGGCGTGAACGTGATCACCACCGACTACCGCGGCATTGGCGAGTCGCGCCGTGGCCCGCTCAGGGGCTTTGAGATGCAGTATGCCGACTGGTCGCGCTACGACCTGGCCGCTGCCGTAGCCTACGCCGCCCAGCGCGGCACCGTCTGGCTGGTGGGCCACAGCCTGGGCGGCCATGCGCTGGGCCAGCTGCCCAACCACAAGGCCGTGCAGGCAGCCTATTTTTGCGGCACCGGCGCAGGCTGGCACGGCTGGATGCCCCGCCCCGAGCGCTACCGTGCCTGGGCGCTATGGAATCTGGTCGGCCCGGTGACCACGCGGCTGTATGGCTACCATCCCATGAGCAAGCTGGGCATGGGCGAAGACCTGCCCATGGGCGTCTACCAGGACTGGAAGCGCTGGTGCGCCCTGCCGCATTACTTTTTTGACGACCCGCAGGCCCGTGCGATCACCGACGCATTTGCCCAGGTCCGCATCCCCATTGCGGCCATGGTCAGCACCGATGACCTGTGGGCGCCGCCATCGTCACGCGATGCGTTTTTCAAGGGCTACCGCAATGCAGCGCTGCAGGCGATAGACCGCAGCCCGGCCCAGCTGGGTGTGGCTCGCGTCGGGCATATGGGTTATTTTCGCCAGCAGGTAGGCCAGCAGCTATGGCCACAGATGCTGCAGTGGCTGGCCCAGCAGGGGCTGCGCCTGGCTTGAGTGCGCTGCGGGCGGCGCGTGTCCGCAGTCTGACTGCGTAAACCAGACGTTTATTTTTTAGGCGCGGGGCTGGCAGCACCTGCAGTGAGCAGCCACAGGGATTTAAGCCTGCCCAGCTCTTCATCAAAGCGCATGTTGATGCGTTTTTTCTCGGCCTCCTGGTCAAGGATGAAGCGCTTTTGCACGGCCGCGCTGTTGTCGTTGTCTTCGATCTGACGTTTAAGCGAAAACGGAATCTTGCTGGGGTCCTTTTTGTAGAACTCCAGTTCGGTGTCGATGGTTTTGCGCTGCTCGGAGAGCTCGCCAATGCGCTTGCTAGCGGCACGCATCACATCGTCCACCTGGGCCAAGGTGGCCACGCGCTCCTTGTCGTGGCTGGCGCGGTTAGGGTAGCGGGTCAGCAGGGCGCGGTCTTTGCGCTTTTCCTCATTCAGGCGCAGCCGCTCTTCGGTCTGGGCCTTTTGCTGTTCATCAAAGACGCGCTGCTCTTCGGCGGTCATCACCGGCTTGACGGTGCGCTTGATGGTGGCGTTGGTGTTGAGCTCTTTTTGCTCGCGGTCATTGCACTCGGGGATCGGCCTGTCCGAGGTGATCTTGCGGCCTTTGGCGTCCACGCAGGCGTAGATCTGCGCCCACGCGGGCACAGCCACCAGCAAGGCGCTGGCGCATACGGCAACAGCAACGCGAGATTTCATACGGCTTTCCCTGTAGCAGGCATATGCCAAGCATAACGCGAACACAGCCCCTGCGGTAGACGTGGGGCCATGAATAGCACGCTAGGCCACGCCATAGCGCGCCCTGTAGGCCTGTACAGCCGCGCTGTGCTGGGCCATGCTGACACCACTGGCCTGCAGGTAGTGCAGCAGGTCGGTCAGCGTGGCAATCGCGCAGACCTGCAAGCCCAGCACATCAGTGACATATTGCACGGCGCTATGGGGCACGTCCTGGCCGTTTTCGGTGGCTTTTTCCTGCCGGTCCAGCGCAATGGCCACTGCATGGGGCGTAGCCCCTGCCGCCTGGATGATGGCAATCGACTCGCGCGCCGCGGTGCCCGCAGACATCACATCGTCCACAATCAGCACCCGCCCACGCACTGGCGCGCCCACCAGGGTGCCGCCTTCGCCGTGGTCTTTGGCTTCCTTGCGGTTGTAGGCATAGGGCACATTGCGGCCCAGGCGCGCCAGCTCGATGGCCACCGCTGCAGCCAGCGGAATGCCCTTGTAGGCCGGGCCAAACAGCATGTCAAACTGCACGCCACTGGCGATAATGCGCTGGGCATAGAACTGCGCCAGGCGGCCGAGCTTGGCACCGTCGTCAAACAGGCCGGCATTGAAAAAATAGGGCGACAATCTACCCGCTTTGGTTGTAAATTCACCAAAGCGCAGCACGCCCGATGCGACGGAAAATTGCACAAAATCGAGCGCGAGTTGGTTATCAGACACAGTAGATCCCACAGTTAAAGAGCCAAGCGATGAAAAAATCTCTCTTCAAAATCACCAGCCTCAATTTCAATGGCATCCGCTCCGCGGCAACCAAGGGCATGCAGGCCTGGGCAGAAAAGTCTGCGCCTGATTGTATGTGCGTGCAGGAGATCAAGGCGCAGGCCAGCGACATGGAGGGCAAGTTTGAGCAGATTGCGGGCATGCAAGGCTATTTCCAGTTTGCCGAGAAAAAGGGCTACAGCGGCGTGGGCGTGTACTCGCGCCACGAGCCGAGCGCGGTGATCATTGGCTTTGACGGCGGCGAGTTTGACGCGGAGGGCCGCTATGTGGAGCTGCGCTTTGATACGCCGCAGCGCAAGTTCTCGGTGATCAGCAGCTATTTTCCCAGCGGCTCTTCGGGCGAGGACCGCCAGCTGGCGAAATACCGCTTTCTGGACAAAATCTACCCGCACCTGACGGCGCTGGCAAAAAAGCGCGAGTTCGTGCTGTGTGGCGACATCAACATTGCGCACAAGGAAGCAGACCTGAAGAACTACAAGAGCAATGTCAAAAACAGCGGCTTCCTGCCCGAGGAGCGGGCCTGGCTGAGCAAGCTGCTGGGCCAGGCAGAGGGCGCAAAAGCTGCTGCCGCGCGTTTGGTAGATGTTTACCGGGAGCTGCAGCCCAACACGACCGACGAGTGCTACACCTGGTGGAGCCAGCGGGGGCAGGCCTATGCAAAGAACGTGGGCTGGCGTCTGGACTATCACCTGGCCACACCGGCGATGGCGGCTTTGGCGCGGGAGGAAGAAATCTACAAAACCGAGAAGTTCTCAGACCATGCGCCGATGACGATTGGCTATGAGATGAAGCTGTAATTGCTCTTTATTTTATAGCTGCTCCCGCGGGTTTTTATTGGGCTTGAGGGCTATTTCCTTTTTAAAACCGCGCTTGGATGGTTTTTGCCGCTGCTTGCTGAGGGCATTGGTTAGATTACCGTTGATGACTTAGCTAGTGTCGCTACGGGCGACAAAGCGTATGCCAAACGCCCTCATACTGGAGTACCAGAAATCGGTCGTTCGGCACACGCTTTATCGCCTTCACACACGGTAGCGCACTACCGGTATTGAATACGAAGACAGTCCGGCGACTACCGATGGCGCGCTAGTATCTTTGCTGCATGGCTAGGTATTCATCAGCCGACCGATTTCTGGTACTCCAGTATGAGGGCGGATGATGAATACCTAGCCGTGCGTACCAAACTCACCCGTAGACGCACTGCACGTGACAACCCTCGCGTCAACAATAGCCCCCAACCCGTCAAACTTTCATCATATTCAACTGCAAACGCTCACGCTCAATCACCTGCGCCACGGCAGGCAGGGCAGCGACTTTTTGCACATGGGCCCACGCCGCAGTGAACTGCGTGGGGTCGATGCCCGCAATACTGCCCCAACGCATCAGCGTCACGGTGTAGGCATCCAGTGGGCCTAGCGCTGCGCCTGCCAGGTAGGCATGGCCTTGCGCTACGGCGCGACTCACCATCCCGTCAATATCTGCCAGCTGCTGCGCAAACAACTGCGTGTTGTAGGTCTTCAGCAGTGCCTGCGCTGCAGCATCATCGGTGAATTTTTGCGGCATGAAAATATGCGTGAACGTGGGATGCACTGTGTTGTTCATCCATGCCAGCGTCTGCAGGGCACGGGCCTTGGCCAGGGGCTCGCTGGGCAGATAGCCCATGGCCGGAAACAGGTCGTTCAGATAGCTCACAATCGCCACAATCTGCGTTACTGTCTCGCCGCCATGCACCAGCACCGGCACCTGGCTGCGTGGGTTGATGGCTTTGTATTCCTCGCTGTACTGCTCGCCTTTGTGCAGCTTCACCATCGTCGGCTCAAAGGCCTGGCCGCTGGCTTGCAGCAATACATGCGGTACAAACGAACACGCGCCGGGCGCAAAATACAGCTGGACCATGTCACACTCCTGGGATAGTCAAAAGCCTATTTTAGTGAGCTTCCCACTGCCTTTCGAGAGCGTTTTTATGCATGTTTTATGCCCCTGGCCCTTTAAAATATCGCGGGAGCAGCTATGAAAAAAGGAGCAGATAGCCTCTACTGTCCCTGCCGCATGCGCGACAGCGAGCCACTTCTGTATGCACAGTGCTGTGGGCCATGGCACGGCGGCCTGCTGCAGGGCCTACACGCCACCACGCCCGAGCAGCTCATGCGTTCGCGCTACAGTGCCTATGCGCTGGCGGTGCACAACAACCCCCAGGGCCATGCCATGCTGCACTACCTGCAGACCACCTGGCACAACAGCACTGCGCCTAGCGATCTGGAGCTTTCGCCCATCCAATGGACCGGCCTGCAGGTGCTGCACAGCGAGGCCTCGCAGGACGCTGGCGTGGTGGAGTTTGTGGCGTACTACAAGGAGTCGGGCAAGGCCCAGACCCTGCATGAAGTCAGCCGGTTTGTGCGCAGCGACGATGGCGCGCAGTGGCTGTACATTGATGGTGAGGTCAGCGCGCAATAGGCGTGGCGTCAAGGCGCCTAGTCGTCAGGCTCCAGCAGGTGCAGGGTTTCGTTAGCGTCAAAAAACCACAGCTGGGTGCGCGTGCCGTGGCGGCGCAGATCGCTGACCAGGGCCACCATTTCCAGATGTGAGCAGCCACTGCGCCAGCCAATGCGCAGATCGGGAAACATGCGTGCGCGTGCGCGGGCGTCGGTCATCAGCACATGCCACTCTTTGGGTCGTAGCTTGAGTTCGATGGCTGAAGTCACCTCTTCCACCTGCGCTGCTGGGCCTTCAATCAAGCACAGCCAGCGCTCGGTGCCTGCCAGTACGATGCCCGATACATCCGCCGCCCCCAAGGAATCGATCAGTCCCTGCACCAATAACTGTGCTTCGGCCATCGGAGTGCGCGGGTTGTTGACGCTTAAAAAGACCGTCTTCTGGATCAAATGTGCTGTACTACGCACCATAAGGCATATGTTGTATTTAACGCACGCCCCACCTTCCTGGCCTGCGCTAACTTGTTTTTAGTATCTGGAAAATGCCAGTCTCGCCACGCAAGCTGCACCCTTATGGTTCACAGGGAAGAATTCCCATACTATGCAGCGATCACGTAGTTAAGCAACTTTAAAGTGATTTACCCGTGCGAAATATCACAATTGCCTGTATCGGCGTGTATGCATACAAAAGTAAACAAATTTACTTTTGCGTGAAGACTGCGTTGCAGTCGATGCTGTCAGGCTTCGCGTGCGCGCTCTGCGTAGCGGTTAAAGCGCCAGGAGCTGCCATCCTGGGTGATGCGCAGCCACACTACCCGTTTGGCTGCGGGCGACAGCTCGGGCCAGTGCTGCACTTCGCCAAAACTGCGGCCACAGCCCTTGCAGAAATCATCGCCTTGGCTGGTCGAGCAGATGGCAATGCAAGGCGTATCAGGCGTGGTGTCATACCAGGCTAGCCAGGCAGCGTAGGCCTTGCGCGGCATGGTGCGCTCATCGGCGCGGTCCTGTTGGTAATAAACCAACAGTGCATACACCTCGGCCAGCGCGCGCAGCTCGGGCGCCAAGGTCACGCCATCGGGCGAGGGCGAGCGGGCGCGCCAGTAGTTGATGGCCGCCTCAATGTCGGTGATATGGATACCCACGCTTGTGGCATTGGCAGGCATGCCCGGCGAATCGGGCATGGCGGCAGAGGGCGCAGCAAAAGGTGTGACAGGCAGAGCAGACATGGGGAGCGCATGATACCGCGCCCCGGGCCGCCCCGCCATGCTCGGGGCTATGCCTTGGGTTCGGGCGCTGCCTTCACAGGCAGTTTGGGCGCGGTTCTCACGCTCCACACCATCGTCACGGCCAGCACCGCCACCACCACCGCCAGAGACACCGCTACAGGAATCTTGAACACGTCAATCAGCATCATCTTGGTACCGATGAATACCAGCACCACGGCCAGGCCATAGGTCAGCAGATGGAACTTGCTGGCCACAGCCGCCAGCAGGAAGTACATCGCGCGCAGGCCCAGAATGGCAAATACATTCGATGTCAGCACAATGAACGGGTCGCTGGTGATGGCAAAAATCGCAGGGATCGAGTCCACAGCAAAGATCACGTCCGTCAAGCCCACCAGGCAGATCACCATGAACAGCGGCGTGGCGATTTTCTTGCCGTTTTCCACCGTCCAGAATTTCTCGCCATCGTAGTTTTTGCTTACCGGCAAAATCTTGCGCAGCAGCTTGAGCGCGGGGTTGTCATCCAGGCTCTGCTCCTTGCCTGCAGCCCACCACATCTTGATGCCGGTGATCACCAAAAACGCGCCGAACACATACAGAATCCAGTGGAACTGCTGCAGCAGCCAACCGCCCACCAGAATCATCACCGTGCGCAGCACAATCGCGCCGATGATGCCGATCATCAGTACCCGCTTTTGGTAGGCAGGCGGCACCGCAAAATAGGTGAAGATCATCAGGAAGACAAAAATATTGTCTACCGCCAGCGATTTTTCAATCAGATAGCCCGTGAGAAATTCCAGCGCCTTGGTGTTGGCCACTTCGGTGCTGCCACTGGTGTCCCTGACAGCCCACCAGAACAGCGCATTGAACGCCAGACTGGCCATGACCCAGACGATGGACCAGTTGATGGCTTCTTTGACGCCCACCTCGTGCGCACCCTGCTTTTTGAGCACCACAAAATCGATAAACAGAGCTGCCAGTACGATGGCAATAAACGTGACCCAAAGCCACAGCGGAGCAATAGTTTCCATGAAAGACCTTTTTGTAACAAACGGAGTGTGTCTACTCCGAAAGGTCTTGCGGGGGGCTCAACTGTGCAAAATGACAGTTAGTTTTGTCGGCTTCCCGTGCTCCGGCTACTATCTAAAAAGACAGCAACGTATTGACGAAACACGGGCATTCCAGTCTGTTTTTATCTTGACGTCTGGAACGCGCTACTCCCCTTTCGGCCATTTATTATGAGGCGCCACGATGGTTTGTCTATGACAACCCTACTGCGTCCGGGGCTATTGCACAGTCCGATTTGCACTTGTACGCCATTTCTTGTCAAATGCATTAACGAAGGGGAGTAGCTCCCGTTGTGTACAGCTAAGGAGACGATTGCCTTGATGCAAACGTGTTGTACACAATATCAACGTGTCGTCATTACGAAGATATAACAAGCTTCCGGCACGTTGGGCACATACTGCATAGATTACATGCTGAGCCAGACCTTCGATTAGCACCTTTGGGAATGCCCACAGGCTGCTGGATCGAAGCGTCACGTGGTCTCACATGCAGGTTAACACCTGCCCCACCCGCATCCATCCACAGCCCACGGTCATCCGCAAAGGATTTGATCGATAGTGTTCCCACACATAACGGAGCTGGATAATGGAACTGTTTTCTACACCCTGGTGGTCGGCCTTGCTGGCCATCATCCTGATTGACCTGGTACTGGCAGGCGACAACGCGATTGTCATCGCCCTGGCAGCGCGCAACCTGCCGCAACATCTGCAAAAGAAAGCCATCATCTGGGGCACGGTGGGCGCCATTGCCGTGCGCTCGGCGATGACGCTGGTTGTGGTCTGGCTGCTGAAGATTCCGGGCCTGATGCTGGTCGGCGGCCTGGGCCTGGTGTGGATCGCCTACAAGCTGCTGGCCGATCAGGGCGGCGACGAACACGACGGCCCGGTGGCCAGCACCTTCTGGGGTGCCATGAAGACCATTGTGGTGGCCGACGCGCTGATGGGCATCGACAACGTACTGGGTGTGGCAGGCGCAGCGCACGGCGCGATGGACCTGGTGATTATCGGTCTGCTAATCAGTGTGCCGATTGTGGTGTTTGGCTCGCAGATCGTGCTCAAGTTGGTCGAGCGCTTCCCCATCATCATCCAGCTGGGCGCTGCCGTACTGGCCTTCACCGCCGCCAAGATGATCATCAGCGAGCCTTTGCTGGACCCCGTGTTTGATCCACCCGAGCTGGTGCACACCATTGCGCGCTGGAGCACCTACGCTGTGGCAATTGCTGGTGTGCTGGGAGCAGGCTTCTGGGCCGCCCGGCGCAGCAGCAGACTGGACTCGCCTATGGCATGACCGCGCCGCTTATTGTTTTCTATCAACCGATTTTCAACCTGAAGGAGCACTTTATGGATACCCTGATTGTTTACCTAGATGATGCCAACTACGCACAGCAGATACTGGCCCCCATGCTCAGCAGCGACACCCCCACACGCTGGGTGCTGGTGGCCTGCGCCCCGCGCATGAGCCGCCGCATCGGTAAATGGCTCAGCCACAGCGCGCGTGAAAACTGGCGCGACAAATGGTGCGACAAGCTGTTCTCGCAGATCACTCCCGTGCTGTCTGCCACACGCTCGTCCACGCTCGAATACATCGTGGCCAAAGGCCCGCTGCCCGAGCTGACACAGCAACTGCGCGGCCGCTTTGGGGTGGCGCGCGTGGTGGATGCCCGCCGTCCCAAGTTTGGCCAGGAGCTGGCCCCGGTCACGCCGGAACAGCGCTGCGAAAAAACCAGCTGGCAGGTGCCTGGCGCGGTAGGTTCGCTCAGCGCCGTGCTGGTGCTGGCTGCTGAGTAGTCTGCAGCTGGCAGCGTCGCTGCATGGCCGGTGGCCGTGCAGCACCCGCGCCCTGGGCAGGGGCCGCACACAATGCTATGCTTGTGTGCATGAAATTACTGCTCAAATGGCTGCTCAGCGCCATGGCCTTACTGGCTGTGGCGCATTTTTATTCGGGCGTGCAAGTTCAAAGCTTTACAGCCGCTTTGATCGCCGCCTTTGTTATTGGCCTGCTCAACACGATTGTGCGGCCCATTTTGATCATACTGACCCTGCCAGTGACGATCATCAGCCTGGGGCTGTTCCTGTTTGTCATCAACGCGCTGATGTTCTGGGCCGCCTCCAGCCTGCTGGACGGATTTCAGGTCACCCATTTCACGGCAGCCCTGGTCGGCTCGCTGCTCTACTCGGTGGCGGGCATGGTGATAGAAGCAGCGCTGGAGCGCGTTTTCAAAAAAGCCTGAGCCCCTAGTTGAGGGGTTTTTCGCTGTGCAGCTCGCGCACCAGGGCCTGCACGGCGCGCGTGCGTGAGTCGATGATGGACAGCTCGATATGGTCGGTGCTGGCGCTGCGTTTGGCCAGCTCCTGGCCCGCCTTGAAACGGTCCAACGCGGCGCTGTAGTCGAGCAAGGCCACGCGGGCCTCGGCCTGGGCGCGGATGGCGCGCAGCGGCTGGTTGCGCGTGCTGAACACACTGGCTGCGGCCTCCCAGGCGGCAGCATCACGCGGGTATTGCGCCACCCAGGTCTGCAGCAGGCTGGAGGCCTCCTGCAAATCCTCGCTGCCCGCGCCCCGGCTCACGGCCTGCGCCCACATCAGCAGCACCGGCCGCTGATCCTTGCTGCTGGCCATCAGCTCGCGCAGGGTTTCGCGTGCGCGCGGTGCATCGCCTTGGGCTAGCGCAATCTCGGCACTCAGCAGGCGCAGCGCGCGCAGCGCGTAGGTAGGCGATGGCGTCTGCGCTGACGCCGAGCGCAGCGCCGCTTCGGTGTAGCGCTGGGCGGCGGCAGTGTCGCGCTGCTTGAGCGCCGCCATGGCGCCGCCATACAGCCGGGCAATACCAGGTGCCTCCACGACGCTGGTGGTGGAGACAGCGCTGGCCAGCCGCAGCTCGTTGCGCAGGCCATCCACACTGGAGTCCGACAAAATCCGTGCGCGCGTGGTGATCAGCAAATGCTCCAGCGCGGCTGCGGGGTCAGCGGCCTTGGCCTTGACGGGGTTCAGCTGCAGGCGCGACTGCATGTCGCCGATGCGTTCGCTGGTCAGCGGGTGGGTGCGCAGATACGGAAAGCTGCCGTTGTCGTTGATGCGGTTGGACAGGGCCAGCTTGTCGAACATGCCCACAAAGCCCTGCACATTGAACTGTGCGTCCTGCAGCACCTGGTAGCCAATGCGGTCGGCTTCGCGCTCCATGTCGCGCGAGAAATTCAACTGCGACTGCACGCTGGCCGCCTGGCTGCCCGCGATGATGGCGTTGGCAGCGTCAGAGTTTTTGCGCGCAGCCAGTATGCCCAGCAGCAGCGCACCAAGCACCACCGGGGCCTGCTGGCTTTGCTGGGCCGTCATGCGGGCAATATGGCGTTGTGTGACATGGCTCAGTTCATGCGCCATCACCGAGGCCAGCTCGTCGCGGTTGCCCACAATGGCCATCAGGCCCAGGTGCAGGCCAAAATACCCGCCAGGCAGGGCAAAGGCATTGACACTGCGGTCGCGCCCAAGCAGCACCTCAAAGGCAAAGCGCTCGTTCATCTCGCTGGTGATGTCGCCACGCGCGCGCGCAGCCTGCAGCAGCGGCTGCCAGATGCGCTGCACATAGTCCACCAGCAGCGGGTCGTCCAGGTAGTCGGGGTCGCGGTAAAGCTCGCGCGCGATGCGCTGGCCCAACTGGCGCTCCGCAGCAATGCTCATCTCCTGGCCATCCCCCAGCTGGGGCAGGTTGCTTTGGGCCAGGCTGGCAGGCGCGCTGACCAGCGCAAGCGCCAGGGCGCAGGCGGCGGCCAGGGGGCGGTGTGAGGATGAAGGGAAAAGCTTGCACAGCACAGTAGACATGGCCTTATGATGACGGCAATTGGTAAAGGTTTCGTAAACTCATGGGCAATGTAGCAGACCACAGCGGTAACGGCGGATTAACGCATTTTGACAAATCGGGACACGCCCACATGGTGGACGTGGCAGGCAAGGGCGCTACACACCGCGTGGCCATCGCCCAGGGGCATATTGGCATGCAGGCCAGCACGCTGGCCTTGATTGCTTCGGGCAGTGCCAAAAAAGGCGATGTGCTGGGCATTGCGCGCATCGCAGGCATCCAGGCGGCTAAAAAAACCAGTGATCTGATTCCGCTGTGTCATCCGCTGGCGCTCACGCGGGTGGCGGTGGATTTTGCGCTCAGCGATGCAGGCAGCGAGCCGCGCGTGACCTGCACGGCCACGGTGGAGACCGTAGGCCCCACGGGCGTGGAGATGGAGGCGCTGTGCGCTGCCAGCACCGCGCTGCTGACGGTGTATGACATGTGCAAAGCCGTGGACCGGGGCATGACGGTGCACAGCCTGCGCCTGCTGGAAAAGCACGGCGGCAAGTCGGGCAGCTTTACTGCCCCGGCCTGATCAGGCCAGCGCGTCGTCCAGCAGCTCGACCCAGTGGCGCACGGGCACGCTGGTGCCGCTTTGCAGATGGCTGATGCAGCCAATATTGGCCGAGATGATCTGCGCAGGCTGGATGTCTTGTAGATGGCCCAGCTTGCGGTCACGCAGCTGGGTGGCGATCTGCGGGTTGAGCACCGAATACGTGCCGGCCGAGCCGCAGCACAGATGTGACTCGCTGCTGGCAAGCTTCACCTCAAAGCCCAATGCGCCCAGGTGCTGCTCAACGCCGCCGCGCAACTGCTGGCCATGCTGCAAGGTGCAGGGCGGGTGAAACGCCATCGTGCCGGGCGCAGGCTTGATCTTGCCCTGCAGCTGGTCCACCAGCAGGGGCAGCAGCTCGCTCAGGTCTTTGGTCAGTGCACTGATGCGCGCGGCCTTGGCGGCATACTGCGCATCGTCCTTGAGCACATGGCCATAGTCCTTGACCATCACGCCGCAGCCTGAGGCGTTCATCACGATCGCCTCCACCGCCCCGCTGTCCACGTGCGGCCACCAGGCGTCGATGTTGGCGCGCATCTGCGCCTTGCCGCCGTCGTGGTCATTGAGGTGGAACTTCACTGCGCCGCAGCACCCTGCCTTGGCAGCCAGCACGGTCTGCACGCCCGCCGCGTCCAGCACACGGGCCGTGGCTCCGTTGATATTGGGCTGCATGGCGGGCTGCACACAGCCCTCCAGCATCAGCACTTTGCGCGCATGCTCGCGCGTGGGCCAGGCGCGCGTGGCCTGCTTGGGCGGCACCTTGGCTTTAAGCGCAGCGGGCAGCAGGCCGCGCACGGCCTGGCCCATTTTCATGGCAGGCGCAAACAGCGGTGAAGGCAGGCCTTCCTTGAGTGCCCAGCGCAGCGCCTTCTCGCCTGCAGGGCGCTGCACTTTGGCATCCACCAGCTTGCGGCCAATATCGACCAGGTGGCCATACTGCACGCCGCTGGGGCAGGTGCTCTCGCAGTTGCGGCAGGTGAGGCAGCGGTCCAGGTGCTGCTGGGTTTTGCGGGTGGGCTCTGCGCCCTCCAGCACCTGCTTGATCAGGTAG
>JAAFIP010000014.1:63818-99938 GCA_013297865.1 Polaromonas sp.
CAGCTCGTCGCCCAGCAACTGGTAGGTGGGACAGGTGGCAGTGCAAAAACCGCAGTGCACACACTTGCGCAGGATGGCTTCTGCCTCCTGGCCATCGGCGGTGCCTGCGTATTCGGGGCTGAGGTGGGTTTGCATAGGGGCTTGTATCGATCAGGCAGACCAGGGCATGCGGCCGGGGTTGAACACGCCTGCAGGGTCAAACTCGGCTTTGAGCTGCTGGTGGATCCGGTCCAGAGGCGGTTTTAAGGGTTCAAATCGTGCTGCAAGGCCCTGGAATGTCGCGGGAGCAGCTATAAAAATAGTAGCATATCCATTAACTGCATGTACTGCCTGGCGAATGCGCGCACCTTCGCTGGCAGGCGCCCACAGCCAGCGCTGCGCGCCATGCCAGTCGATCAGCTGGGCTTGCGGCAGATCGAGCGCAGGCGCGGTCTGCGGCACGCTGATGCGCCACAGGCAGCAGTCTGGGCTGGGCGGGGTTTTGAAAAACGGCAGTTGCAGGTCGCGGCACAGCGCCCAGTCCGCGGTAGCTTGCGCGTGGTCCAGGCGCTGGCCGCTGTGCTGCGCCAGCATCTTGCGGCAGGCCGCCTCCACCGCCGCCACCGCGCCGCGCAGGCGCACAAACAGCTGCGGCTTGCCAGCATCGTGCAGCCAGTTGCTGGCGTTCAGCGGCAGCGGCTCGCCGCCCCAGTGGTTCAGCTGCTGCAAAGCCTGGGCCTGTTCCATCTCAAAGCACAGCGTGGATTCGGCGGGGGCCACAGGCAGCACCTTGAGCGAGACCTCGGTGATCACACCCAGCGCGCCCCAGCTGCCCGCCATCAGGCGCGAGACATCGTAGCCCGCCACGTTTTTCATCACGGTGCCGCCAAACGTCAGGTGCTGGGCATGGCCATTGAGCATCTGCACCCCCAGCACATAGTCGCGCACCGCGCCCACACTGGCACGCGAGGGACCAGACAGGCCCGCGGCCACCATGCCGCCCACGGTGCCTCCAGCTGCAAAGCGCGGTGGCTCAAAAGCCAGGCACTGGCCTTGCGCTGCCAAAGCAGCCTCCAGCTCAGCCAGCGGCGTGCCTGCGCGCGCGGTGACCACCAGCTCGCTAGGCTCATAGCTGACGATGCCGCTGAAGGCGCGCATGTCCAGCAGCTCGCCGTCCAGGCGGTCAGCATAAAAGTCCTTGGTCCCGCCGCCGCGAACGCGCAGCGGCGTGCCTGCCGCGCTGGCCGCGCGGATCTGCTGGGTAATGTGGTCAAGTGCAGCTTGCATGGCTTGATGGTAGCCGCTGCCGGGGGATTTAGTCGCCTGACGGGGTGTGAATTTTCTGCACAGGGGGCGTGAGCTAAATTGCTTTGCTTCAGGTCTTCTGCCATTTTGGTTTTGTACGCCCCGGCACTTGGGGTGATTGGCTCCGCGGCTGTCCCCCGTGGCGGCCTAGGGCCGCCAACTCCTCCTTGATGCCGCTGCGCCACTCACCCCAAGCGCCGGGGCAGCGAACATGGTGGATAGCAACGGTTGAATACCAGCCTGCTTGCCAAAAACAGACGAGGTAGGCGTGCATCGCTTGAATACCCGCCACACCTCCAAGATCATGCCTGCGATGTGCTCAGCGCAGCGGCATCAAGGAGGAGCAGGCGGCCCTAGGCCGCCGCGGGGGACAGCCGCGGAGCTGAGCACATCGCAGGCATGATCTCGCGAAGCCAGACCCCAGTGCCAGACAGCAACGTCCCCCGTAATTTTGGCAACCAAGCGCAAGATACTATTGCAACGACCGCACCAAGTTCATAGCCTCTTCCACCCGCTCCACCGCATGGATCGTCAGCCCTTCAAATTCCTTGCTCTGCGACTTCTTGGGCGCATTGGCTTTGGGCACAATGGCTACGCTAAAACCCAGCTTGGCGGCCTCTTTCAACCGCTCCTGCCCGCGCGGTGCCGGACGCACTTCACCGGCCAGGCCTACTTCGCCAAATGCCAAAAATCCCTTGGGCAGCGGCTTGCCCCGCAGGCTGCTGGTGATCGCCAGCATCACGGCCAGGTCTGCCGCTGGCTCGGTGATGCGCACGCCGCCCACCGCGTTGACAAACACGTCCTGGTCCATGCAGGCCACGCCTGCGTGCCGGTGCAGCACCGCCAGGTGCATGGCCAGGCGGTCACGGTCCAGGCCCACCGACAAGCGCCGTGGCGACGGCCCGCCGCTGTCCACCAGGGCCTGAATCTCCACCAGCATCGGGCGCGTGCCCTCCAGCGTCACCATCACGCAGCTGCCGGGCACTGGCTCGCTGTGTTGGCTTAAAAAGATGGCGCTCGGGTTGCTCACGCCCTTCAGGCCCTTCTCGGTCATGGCAAACACGCCGATCTCATTGACGGCACCAAAGCGGTTTTTAATCGCGCGCACCAGGCGAAAGCTGCTGTGCGTGTCGCCTTCAAAATACAGCACCGTGTCCACCATATGCTCCAGCACGCGCGGGCCGGCCAGCGTGCCCTCTTTGGTAACGTGACCCACCAGAACAATAGCGGTACCGCTACTTTTTGCATAGCGCGTCAGGTGCGCAGCACACTCGCGCACCTGCGCGACAGATCCGGGCGCGCTAGTCAATTGGTCTGAATAAACGGTCTGGATCGAGTCGATCACGGCAATGTTGGGCCCAACGCTCTCCAGCGTGGCCAGAATCTTCTCCAGCTGCGTCTCGGCCATCACCTTCACCTGGCTGCCCACAATACCCAGCCGCCGCGAGCGCAGCGCCACCTGAGCCCCGCTCTCCTCGCCCGTCACATACAAGGCGTTCATGCCGCCACGCTGCAAAGTATCCAGCGCCTGCAACAGCAGCGTCGATTTGCCAATGCCCGGGTCGCCGCCAATCAGTACCACGCCACCTTCCACAATGCCCCCGCCCAACACCCGGTCCAGCTCGTCCTGCCCAGTAGGTGTGCGGTCCACATCGGTGGCTTCAATATCACTCAGCGCTTGTACGGGCGCAGACGCGGTCAGAGAGGCAAAGCGGTTTTTGGCGGGCGCGGCGCTCTCGGCCACCGACTCAATCAGCGTGTTCCAGGCCTGGCAAGCAGGGCATTTACCCAGCCATTTGGGGCTGGTGCCGCCGCATTCGGAGCAGGTGTAGACAGTTTTTTCTTTAGCCATGGTGCAATAATACTGCATTTATATACAGCTTTTGTTTCCATGGGGCCGATTAGCTTGGTCCCCGCGCATTTTGGGGTGGGGGTTTCGAAGATTAGGCGCCAAGTTGGTTGGCTGGCGGCAGCTCGGGAAGTTGTGCTGTCAAAAACTTCCGAAAACACGCGACCCGCTCATGTAGCCACCCCCAGACCCCGCCGCGCCTTTCTACAGTTTTTGCATCACAACCACGCCGAACTGCCGCTGGATGAGGGGCTTGCGCACTGTGGCGTGTTGCTCACTGCGTTTGGTACCACGCCACCTACGCGTAATATGCACTGCAGAAGGGCGACTTAATGCTATGCGTTAGCTTGTGCCAGCCATTCAGCAGGTTTGCAAGTTGTACCGTTCATGACCAGAATATTCCTAGCAGCGCCAGGGCGTTAACGATCAAGCCCCCTTTGCGCGATGATTTTGCACTCTCACCCGAGATGGGCCAAAGTTTCGCCCGCCTCCACGCCCATATGTTGTGGCCTACGGCAATCGGCACCCCAACCAAACCTAATGGCATGACATCGATCACTGCGCCAATAAGTAAAAACAGGCCGATGATGAAAAATGGCGCAATCAAAATGCCAGAACTGGTACTTGCGATCACATGCGATAAAAGCCCGCAATGGCTGCATATCGCTGGATTCTCACGACTTGACCACCTCTTCGCGAAGGAAGTCACTCCCATTTCCTTGCAATGCGGACACAGTGTCATGCAATTTGCTTTTTGAAATGAGCCGCGGACGCCGGCTTGCCATAGGCTGTCGGCTCGAACGAATGGTTAGCCGTCTTCACGCGACTCTGGAGCATGAAGCCTAGCAAGATCGATAGAGAACTTATATCTTAGCGGCAAGTCTGGGACGATCTCCTTGTCTGGTACTTGTTCGATGTAGAACGGAAACCTCTTAGACACTCGATGCATTAGCAGGTGGATGAACATGATCTCAGCGAGTTCTCGGAGGAAGTCGACCGTCTCCAAAGCTTCCTCCTTGATGAAGTGAGGTTCCGCTTGGCCTTCGCTCTGGAGATACCAAACCGGGGCCCGAATCTGACCATCGGGAAGGACTCGAAAGTTCTCAATGACAGTCTTTATTTGCTTAGGATGCTCGTGAAAATTGCGAAGGTCAACAAGGTAACGAACATTGTTAGCTCTGTCACGGACGAAGGTGGTCACTGGCGATTCGTCGCCCAGTGCTTTAGAAAGTCGCTTCGACAAATGATCGAAGTTGCTGTCCGTTCGGTCTAAGACGACGAACAAGGCCGGCAACTCGCAAATGAGCTTGATGCAGCGATTGACTTGAATTAGCAGTGCGCCACAGTCGTGCTCTAGGTCTTGGGCTTGCGGGAACGGATTGAGTCCACGGCCGAGATTGTCACGAGCGATGCCTTGTTCGGTAATCTGTTTAACAATGTCATCGATATTTTGTGCGATTCGGCTCGCTACCTTTTCGCATGCAAGTAAAGACTCCTTGCAGGCATGAAGCTTCGTGATGGCGGCATCCTTGTCAAAGGGTCCTTCAATCATCGCCGCATCCAACATGTGTCTTGCTTGAAGCAAGACGCGAGCAATAATCAGATTGCTCGAGCCGACGTCAGCTACTGGAGAGGCTACCCATGGTGCATTGGGATTTATGTCTTCCGGATCGATTGATTCGGGTGTTTGTACTCGGAAGGTCATATCTCGCTTGTAGATCTCGAGGAATGCCCCGCACGAGCACATTGTTGTGATGGGACCCGTGCCTTCGTTGAGTTTCATAGACCCGGCAGCGTGTCGGGGAAGATTTTTCTTGGTGCGAGGAGCGTCGCTCATGGGTACGCCTAACTATGGATATGTTCCGCAAAACTGCGGAAAAGTATAGGATTGAGAGCGTGCAAAACTGTCTAAATTCATCATGTGATGAGCATTATGTAGGAAGGGGCCGAAATAACAAAACCCACACCAAGTACATTGCAGTAATTTGAAATCACCCAGTACGAGTATCTTGGCAGCGTAGGCACATACTTTATGCAAAAACTACAAAGCAAAGTTGTGGTTCATGCCTTGGGGTATTTCTACTTAGGCTGTTTCGATTTGATCTGGCTGTAGGCCTTTTGCATCGTGGTGGCTTCTGGTGCGGCGTTTTGCATCATGACTGCAATCGCGCATACCACCAGCATCACGATCAGGGCGATCCACCAGGTTCTTTTGAGCAGCGCGCTCGCCCAGTTGCCTAGCATGGACTGCCTGCCTATGCCGCGCACGACGGTGCCTGTGAAGGCCACTTCAAACGCTACCTCCAGCAGCAGGCCGTAGCCGCCGATGGCCCAAAACAATCCGCTCAATACAAAAGCCAGCGCCACGAATGCCAACACCACCAGGCATCCTTCGGCATCCACAAATGGAAGGTCAAAATAGCCGCCCCCTTTACGCTCGGGGTCACGCTTGGCAAAGTCACACCACACCCGCACAAATACAAAAAAACATCCATAGGCAATGGCAAATGCGATGGCATACCGCAGCGGCATGCTGTGCATGCCCAGTCGGTGCAAGGCCGCGCTGGCCAGCCAGGCGCAGAGCCAGGTGCCGGTAAAGATCAAGGCCACTGCGGCGACGGGTGGGGCCATGTCCAGTCTGCGTGACACAAACAGGTGGCGCTCGTTGCGTGCTTTGCGTTCGTCCCAAAAACTCATGCCAGCATGATGCCACATGCTGCAGCGCATGATCAGCGGCAGTACAGATTATCTTGACAGCTTGAATTTTATTTAATATATTAACTAATATGACCACCTTTGCCCACCGCAACCTTCCGCGTCTGCTGCTGCAGGCGCGCGAGGCGGTGATGGGGCATTTCCGGCCGAACCTGCGTGAGCATGGGCTGACCGACCAGCAATGGCGGGTGCTTCGGGTGTTGGGCGAGCGGGGGGCAACGGACGCGGGCACGATTGCGGCGCAGGCCTATCTGCTGGGGCCCAGCCTCACGGGGGTGCTGGCGCGCATGGAGCGTGATGGGCTGATCAAGCGTAGGCGCGATGCGCAGGACGCGCGGCGCACGCAGGTGGCAGCCACGGCCAAAGGCAAACGCCTGGTGCAAAAGCTGGCCGAATCGATTGAGGCGCACTATGCCAGCATGGAAAACGCCTTGGGTAAAACGCAGCTGGCCCAGCTGTATGCGCTGTTGGACGCGGTGATTGCGATGGACGCTGGGCAAGCCGCTGGCGAGAAGGGTGCAGCATGAGCAGCGCCTGGCTGCCGCAAGGCACGGTGTATGGCAGCTTGATGAATTTTGCTGACGAGCATGTGGCTTTGGCAGCGCAGATGACCACAGCGCCCTACAAGGCTGCACCACAGGCCCCCGTACTCTACATCAAAACCGCCAACACCTTCAGTGCACACGGCAGTGCTATTGCACTGCCTGCGCAGGTGCAGCGGGTGGCTGTGCGGGCCACGGTAGGCCTTATTTTTAAGCCAAATAGCCTTCAAGCCCAACAGAATATCGCGGGAGCAGCTATTATTAATGTAGCGTCTGCGGTGTTGATTAGTGACCTGGCGATTCCCCATGACAGCTTTTACCGGCCGCCTGTCAAGTTCCATTGCGTGGATGGTTTTTTGTGTGCTGGCCAGCTGCCTCATGCAGTGCAGGGCCTCGCCTGGCTGGATGACCTCGCCATTACAGTGCGTATCAATGGTGTGCAGGTGCAACGCTTTAGCACGGCAGACATGGTGCGCCGTGCCGCGCAGCTGGTGGCGGATGTGGCCGAGTTTATTGATCTGCAGTCGGGCGATGTGCTGATGATGGGCAGCCCCTTTCACGCGCCGCTAGCGCAAGCGGGCGATGTGGTGGAGATCAGCGCACCGGGCTTTGCGCCGCTGCGCCACACGCTGGTGGCGCAAATTGGGGAGTGCGTATGAAGCACGCCCGCGTCATCTACCAAGGCCGCAGCATGAGCGCGGTGGAGAGCGACGGCGCACTGCTGCTGGAAAGCGGCCAGCGTGTGGATTTTGATACCGTCACTTGGCTGCCGCCTTTGGCTGACGTACCGCGCCCGCGTACCATTCTGGCCCTGGGCCTGAACTACGCTGACCACGCCAAAGAGCTGGCCTTCAAAGCGCCCGACGAGCCACTGGCCTTTGTCAAAGGCCAAAGCAGTTTGATCGGCCACCGCGCGCAAACCGTCCGCCCGGTGGGCGTGCAGATGATGCACTATGAATGCGAGCTGGCGGTGGTGATCGGCCGCACCGCCAAGCTTGTAAAGAAAGCCGATGCCTACGACATCATCACAGGCTACACCGTGGCCAACGACTACGCCATCCGCGACTATCTGGAGAACTGGTACCGCCCTAACTTAAAAGTCAAAGGTCGCCCCAGCTGCACGCCGATTGGGCCGTGGCTGGTGGACGCTGCAGATATTGCAGACCCGATGCAGCTGGCTTTGCAAACCACCGTCAACGGCAAGGTGACCCAAAGCGGTAACACCCGCGATATGATTTTTGATGTGCCTACGCTCATTGAATACTTCAGCAGTTTTATGACGCTGCAGCCTGGCGACGTGATTTTGACCGGCACACCCGATGGGGTGGTGGATTGCAAGGTGGGGGACGTGGTTGTGACTTCTATCGAAAGTATTGGTGCGCTGGAGAACAGTATCTGCGCTCCAAGCACGCTATTGGGGTCAGAGCCCAATTTCGTACAGCACCTTGAGTCCCCGAAAAGAGCCTCGTCCTGAATTGGGATCTGACCCCAAAAGCTTGTCACTCACTACGAACTCCTTATGCAAATCAACCACCTTATCAACGGCAAATCTGTCACCAGCGCTACCAGCTTCGACACTATCAACCCCGCCACCCAAGAGGTATTGGCCCAGGTAGCCGCAGGCGGCGAACAAGAAGTGAACGCCGCCGTAGCCGCCGCCAAAGCCGCCTTCCCCGCCTGGGCCGCCACGCCACCCGCAGCCCGCGCCAGGATCATGCGCAAGCTGGGCGATTTGATCGTCGCGCATGTGCCCGAGATTGCGCAGACAGAGACCAACGACTGCGGGCAGGTCATCGCGCAAACGGGCAAACAGCTGATCCCGCGCGCGGCGGACAACTTTTATTATTTTGCTGAGATGTGCACCCGCGTGGACGGCCACACCTACCCGACTGAAACCCACCTGAACTACACCCTGTTCCACCCCGTGGGCGTGTGCGCACTGGTCAGCCCCTGGAACGTGCCGTTCATGACGGCCACTTGGAAGACCGCGCCCTGTCTGGCTTTTGGCAACACGGCAGTATTGAAGATGAGCGAGCTGTCCCCCATGAGCGCCGCCCGCTTGGGCGAGCTGGCACTGGAGGCAGGCGTGCCGCCTGGTGTGCTCAACATCGTGCACGGCACCGGTAAAGACGCCGGCGAGCCGCTATGCCGCCACCCCGACGTGCGCGCCATCTCGTTCACGGGAAGCACTGTCACGGGTAACCGCATCGTGCAGTCGGCAGGACTCAAGAAGTTCAGCATGGAGCTGGGCGGCAAGTCGCCCTTCGTGGTGTTTGAAGACGCGAATTTAGACAGAGCCATGGACGCCGCCGTCTTCATGATCTTCAGCAACAACGGTGAGCGCTGCACAGCAGGCAGCCGCATCTTGGTGCAAGAGAGCATCTACAAAGATTTTGCTGCCAAGTTTGCTGCGCGTGCCATGAAGATCGCCGTGGGCGACCCGCTGGATGACAAGACGATCATCGGCCCGATGATCAGCCAGGCGCACTTGGCCAAGGTGCGCGGCTATATTGAACTCGGCCAAAAAGAAGGTGCCAGCATGCTCTGCGGCGGTGTGGGCCAACCTTCTTATGCAAATGCCTTGCCCGAGCGCGTGAAGCAAGGCAACTACGTTTGGCCCACCGTATTCGCCGACGTAGACAACCGCATGAAAATCGCGCAAGACGAAATCTTCGGCCCCGTGGCCTGCCTCATCCCTTTCAAAGACGAGGCACACGCCGTGCAGCTGGCCAATGACATCCAATATGGCCTGAGTAGCTACGTGTGGACAGAAAACCTAGGCCGCGCCCACCGCGTCGCCGCGCAGATTGAGGCCGGCATGTGCTTCGTCAACAGCCAAAACGTGCGCGATCTGCGCCAGCCCTTCGGCGGCACCAAGGCCAGCGGCACGGGGCGCGAGGGCGGCACCTGGAGCTACGAGGTGTTTTGCGAGCCGAAGAATGTATGCGTTAGTATGGGCAGTCACCACATCCCACACTGGGGAGTTTGAACCATGGGAACCCTCGACATCAATGGAGACGCTCGCTATGGGTAAGCTCGCACTCGCCGCCAAAATCACGCATGTGCCGTCGATGTACCTGTGCGAATTCCCCGGCCCCAACTTTGGCAAACGTGACGCCGCCATTGCGGGGCATAAAGAGATTGACCGCCGCTGCCGCGCGCTGGGTGTGGACACCATCGTGGTGTTTGACGTGCACTGGCAAGTCAACAGCGAATACCACATCAACTGCGGCCCAGCCTTCAAAGGCGTGTACACCAGCAACGAGCTGCCGCACTTCATCAAAAACATGCCGTATCAATACCCCGGCAACCCGGCGCTGGGTCACTTGATCGCCGACAGGGCCAACGCCATGGGCATCAAAAGCCGCGCCCACAGCGACACCACGCTGGAGCTTGAATACGGCACTCTGGTGCCCATGCGCTACATGAACGCTGATCAGCACTACAAGGTGATCTGCGTCAGCGCCTGGTGCGACTGGCACGACCTGACCGAGAGCGGCCAGTTTGGTCTGGCCGTGCGCCGTGCGATTGAAGAGCAGTATGACGGCACCGTGGCCATCTTTGCCAGCGGCAGCTTAAGCCACCACTTTGCCGACAATGGCCGCGCACCCGAGTTTGCCTTCAAAACCTACAACGCATTTTTAGAACAGGTCGATCACAAAGTAGTAGAGCTGTGGGAAAAGGGCGACTGGAAAACCTTTATCGACATGCTGCCCATGTACAACGAAAAATGCTATGGCGAAGGCGACATGCACGACACCGCCATGTTGCTGGGCGCGCTAGGCTGGACAGACTACAGCGCGCCGGTAGAAGTGATTACGCCCTACTTTGGCAGCAGTGGTACGGGGCAGATCAATGCCATCTTTCCGGTGACCCCATTAAAGAAGAGCTGAGCCATGCCGCATCTTGTGATTTACTACACCGCCAATCTTGAACCCAAGCTGGACATGACAGCGCTGTGCCGCCATATGGCCGATGCGATGCTAGCGGTGCGGGATGAGAACGGCAAGCAGGTGTTTCCCACCGGGGGAACGCGGGTGTTGGCCTACCCTGCGCCGCATTTTGCCGTGGCCGATGGTGGCGCTACCGGGCAGGCCGCGGGCGGCTCGGGGGACTACAGCTTTGTCTATATGAATCTGCGCATCGGCAAGGGGCGCACCGCCACCACCCACCAGATTGCGGGGCAGGCCCTGTCGGCCGCAGCCCGGGCCCAGTTTGCCAGGCTGCTGGGCAGCGAGCACATGGGGCTGACGGTGCAGATTGATGAAGGGCATGAAGTGTTTGATGCCAAGCACAGCACGCTGCACCCGCTGTTTAACAAGGCGGCCTGATGCTGAACGACACCACCATCGCCCAACTGGCCGCTGAGCTGGCGCAGTCCCAGCGCACGCGCGTGCAGGTGGAGCATTTTTCCAAACGCTATCCGCAGATGACGGTGGAGGACGGCTACCGCATTGCACGTGCATGGGTGCAGCAGCAGATTGCACAGGGCAGCCAGGTGATTGGCCACAAAATCGGCCTGACCTCGCGCGCGATGCAGGTGTCTAGCCAGATCGACGAGCCCGACTACGGCACCCTGCTTGACCATATGCGCTACACCTGCACGCCAGGCCAGGTGCTGCAGATTCCTGTGCAGCACTTCATCGCACCGCGTGTGGAGGTGGAGCTGGCCTTTGTGCTCAAAGCGCCGCTGCACGGCCCGGGCATTAGCGTGCAGGATGTCTTGCGCGCCACTGACTATGTGACACCCGCGATTGAGGTTATCGATGCGCGCATCGAACAGTTTGACCGGCACACTAAAGCTGCGCGCAAAGTGTTTGACACCATCAGCGACAACGCGGCCAATGCAGGCATCGTGCTGGGCGCGGGCCGTGCAGACCCGTTGACGACCGACCTGCCCTGGTGCGGCGCGGTTTTGCGGCTCAATGGCGTGGTGGAAGAAACTGGCCTGGCCGCAGGTGTGCAAGGCCACCCGGCGATCGGCGTGGCGTGGCTGGCCAACAAGCTCGCGCCCTGGGGCGAGCACCTGGCCGCCGGCGAGATTGTGCTGGCCGGCTCATTCACCAAGCCCGTGCCTGCCAAGGCAGGTGATCATTTCAGCGCAGACTATGGCCCGCTAGGCCAGCTGCAATTTCAGTTTGTCTAACAAGGATGCTCCATGGCACAAGCAGATTTTCATCCCGATGAATGGAAGGCCCGCGTTGAGCTGGCGGCCTGCTACCGTATCTTCGCCATGCTTGGCTGGGCCGAGATGATCTACAACCACATCACCGTGCGCCTGCCGCACAGTGTGGCTGGCGACGCCAAGCAGTTTTTGATCAACCCCTTTGGCCTGCACTACAGCGAGGTCACCGCCAGCAATCTGGTCAAGATCGACACCACTGGCAACATCCTGCACCCGAGTGACTACCCCGTCAATCCGGCAGGCTTCACCGTGCACGCGGCCATCCACAACGCACTGCCCGCTGCCCACTGCGTGATGCACACCCACACCACCACAGGCTCGGCCGTGGCCTGCACTGCCACTGGCCTGGCGCAGAACAATTTTTATTCCGCCCAGTTGCACAACCAGGTGGCCTACCATGACTTTGAAGGCATCACCGTCCACGCCGATGAAGCGCCGCGCCTGCTCAAGGCCATTGGCGACAAGCCGCTGGTGATTCTGCGCAACCACGGCCTGCTGGCCTGGGGCGCTGCATTGCCGATGACCTTTGTGCGGCTGTGGACCCTGCAGCGCGCCTGCGATGTGCAGTGCATGCAGGCTTCCCTGGGGCCTGCCATTGCGGTACCCGACCATGTGGCCGAGCGCGCCTCGCGCGACACCTTGCAGTTTGACGCCCGCTTTGGCGCGGGGCAGGATGTGCTCGACGCCATGCGCCGCCTGCTGGACAAGGCCAATCCTGGTTACGCTATCTAGGCCATTAACACTATGAATTTAATAGCTGCTCCCGTGATATTCTATTGGCCTGCAGCCCTAAAACCTTTATAAATAAGCCATGTCCATGCACAAAATAGCGATTGTCGGCGCCGGTGCCATCGGTGGCTGGTTGGGCTGCCAGCTCGGCCAAGTTGCAGGCGTGCAAATCAGCGCCCTGGCCCGCAATACCACACTGCACGCACTGCAAAGCCAGGGCTTGCAGCTGCAGCGCAAAGACGCCAGTGGCGCAGCACAGAGCCTGCACACCACCGTCAGGGCGTCTGACCGTGCCGCAGATCTGGGCGTGCAAGACCTGGTGATTCTGAGCGTGAAGGGCCCGGCCCTGCGCGAGGTGGCGCCCCAGATACAGGCACTGATTGGCAAAGACACGGTGGTGCTCAGCGCCATGAACGGCGTGCCATGGTGGTTTCTGCATGGTTTTGGTGGAGCACAGGCCGACCAGCGTCTGCACAGCGTGGACGCCAGCGGCGAGATCGCGCAGCACATCGCTGCGCAGCACATCGTTGGCAGCGTGGTGCATGCCAGCTGCTCCACCAATGCGCCCGGCGTGGTGCAGCACCATTTTGGCAATGGCATCATCATTGGCGAGCCTTCCGGCCAGGCCACTGCGCGCGTGCAGGCTGTGCTGGCCCTGCTGCAGCAAGCGGGCCTGCAAGCCACGCTGTCACCGCAGATTCAGCGCGACATCTGGTACAAGCTGTGGGGCAATATGACGATGAACCCGATCAGTGCCATCACTGGCGCAACGACCGACCGCATTCTGGACGACGACCTGGTGCGCAGCTTTGTCTCGCAGATCATGCTGGAAGCCAAGGCTATCGGTGCGCAGATCGGTATCCCGATTGATCAACAGCCCGATGACCGCCACGCAGTCACGCGCAAGCTTGGCGCATTCAAAACCTCGATGCTGCAGGATGTGGAAGCCCACAAGCCTGTCGAGCTGGACGCACTGGTAGGCGCAGTGCAGGAGCTGGGCCGCCTGACCCAGACACCCACGCCGTATGCCGACGCCCTGCTGGGCCTGGCGCGGCTGCATGCACGGGTGCGGGGGCTGTATTGAGCCGCTCTGCTAAGTCGTATGGATTTTTTGCCACTGCTTGGGCGTGATGCCAAGCGAGCCTTTGAAGCGGCGAATCATATGGCTTTGATCGGCAAAGCCGCAGTCGCTGGCCACATTGGCCGCTGAGTCTCCTGCGCTCAACCGCTGCTGCGCATGCCTGATGCGAAGGGTATTGAGATACGCATGCGGCGGTGAACCTGTAGCCTGGGTGAAGACGCGGTTAAGGTGAATACGCGATACGCCAGCAATATGGGCTAGCTCATCGGCGGTAATGTCTTGGGTGTAATGTGCCTGGATGTAATCTTGCACTTGGGCGATCCAGGGAGGTGTCTCGCTGTGCAGACTTTGCACAGCGCCGGTGCTGCCATGGCGAGAGAGAAGGTGAATCACACTGCTGGCCAGCAGGCTTTGCGCGCGCAAGCTCTCTTGGCTTTGCGCCATAGCCAAGAAGGCGCTTTGCAGATGCTGGGCGCAGATGACATCGTCTATCTTGGGTTGATTCACATAGCGCAGGGCACGATCCGCAAAATAATCTTTGCACCAATCGACCACAACCTCTTGCGGCACATAGACCATTTGGTAGCCAAAGCCGCTGTCATGGCCTGCCATACCATCGTGTGCCACTTCCGGATTGAAAGCGACGATCTGGCCCGGTTGGCTGTGATGCAGGCTGCCTCTGGCGCGATAGCTTTGCACCCCGCTATGCGTCACGCCTATAGAAAATTCTGCATGGCTGTGGCGCTCGAATTTGTGGGCTAGAAAATGCGCTTGAAGCAGCTGCACGCCCGCAAGCGCGTTGGGAATGTAACGCGCCCAATCGCTGGCACTGTTAAAAACAGCCTGCCCCATGTTTCAAATGTCCAAGACGGTGAGCGGATTTGCAGAGATACTTGTCATATGTTCAATTATCAGGGATACAGCCTATGACAACCGTTCAAAAAGAAGCCAATCTGAAGCAAAAATTAGGCTTGTTCAACTCGCATTGGTCACCCAAAACGGTGTCACTTTTTAATGGCCACGATGTGATGGTGGCCAAGATCAAGGGTGAATACCATTGGCATGTACATCACGATACCGACGATTTTTTCTATGTGATCAGCGGCAGCATGCGCATTGAGCTGCGTGATCAAACAATTCAATTGAACGAAGGTGATTTGTATGTGGTGCCCGTGGGTGTGGAGCATAAGCCTGTGGCCGATGAAGAGGCGCACATTATGCTGATCGAGCGCTCTGGCACGCCAAACTCAGGCGATGCCGAAACTGCGGCAAAGCGCGAGTTTATTTAAATGCCATTTCAATCGTGAAAAAGCCACCGAACTCGGTGGCTTTTTAATCAGGCGCGATACAACACTCAGGCCGCGTTGAGCCAGTAGCCAGCGTTGAACGGGCTGGACATGCGCAAGGCCAGAGGCGATACGTCGACCAGCTTGTCGGTGGGCATTTTTTCTGCAGCTTCGGCACCTTCGATGGTCTCAGCCACGATGGGGGCTTTGCCGTCAGAGGCGCGGGCTACCGCAAACGAGTAGAAGCAGCGGAACGGGATCTTGCGGTCGCCCCAGTACTCGGACACATCGCGGAAGATGTCGATCAGCTGCTCGCGCGCTTCCTTGTCGAACTTGACGTTGGCAGGAATATGCTCCAGCACGACGATAAAACCAGGCTGCGCGCCCGATTTATGCAGCGGATCGGTCATGCAGTCATACAGCGCGTCGTAGTTCTTGCCAAAGTGCGCGGGCAGCTTGAACTGCGCGGCAATGGTGTCGAGTACGTCTTGCTTGGACTGTGCGTCGCCCAGGCTGGCGTACAGAAAGTGGTGCCCCAGCTCGGTAGCTGCGGCTTGCAGATCGGCCACGCGGTGTGCGCGGATGGACTGGACGATATTGGATTTAACGGTACGAAGTGGCATGGTGCGCTCCGCTTCCTCTTTACAAAAAACTCAACACTAACGGGTTACTGGTTACTTCACTTGACGATACGCTTGAAGCTGGCGTAGTGGTCATCGGTGTAGTAACAAGCATCGGGTGCAGTGGGTTGACTTCCACCACACACAATTCTTTTGGCACCACGGGTGCGGGCATACGGCGTTTTCACCGTGTACTCGCGGTAGTAGCCGCGTTTTTGCTCTGGCAACACGCGCTCGCGGTTGCCAAACACGGTGCCGTCTTTGTCATACGCAAACGGTCCGCCCTGCAAAATCTTTTCATAGGTCTCAACGCCCTGCTTGGGCAGCTCTGCCACCGCAATGGTCTGCACGCCCGCGCCAGCTTGCGGTGCGGGCCCTTTGGCATGCGCAGCAGAGGCAAGTACCAAGCCCAAACCCAGCGACAAACAAAGTGAGCGGACACCAACCCATGCAGTAGTCACAAAGCGTTTCACAGTCCCATTCCAGTGCATAGTTGAGGCAAGCCCCTTGCTGATTTGAATATGTCCGCGTTGCAAAAATGCAAGGCGCAGATGCTGGGGAATCAGCCCGGAGGCTTAAAAACTTCAGATTAACTTGGGGTTAACCCGCGATTCCAAGACTATGATTGTCGTGGAAATCGCGAAAAAACGCAAGCCCTGCATCGCGCATAACTGCCGTTTTGGGGGCTTTATATCGCGTGATTTCAGTACTAATAGTGGGTACTCACTGTTTACTTAATCATTATCTCGCGGCATTTGCGTCGGCCACGGTCAGGGCTGTCATATTCACAATCCGGCGCACTGTAGTACTGGCTGTGAGAATATGCACAGGGGCGGCGCATCCCAGCAACACGGGGCCGATCGCAATATTGCCGCCAGCGGCCGTTTTGAGCAGGTTGTAGCTGATATTGGCTGCATCAATATTGGGCAGAACCAGCAGATTGGCCTCGCCAGACAGGGTGCTGTTAGGCATGATGGCTTTGCGGCCTTCGGCATCCAGCGCCACATCGCCGTGCATCTCGCCATCGACTTCTAGCCAGGGTGCCTGCTCGCGCAGCAGTTCCAGCACGCGGCGCATCTTGATGGCGCTGGGCTGGTTGCTGGAGCCAAAGTTGCTGTGTGAAAGCAGTGCGGCTTTGGGCTTGATGCCAAAGCGCATCATCTCTTCGGCGGCCATGGTGGTGATCTCGGCCAGCTCTTCGGCATTGGGGTCGTAGTTGACATGGGTATCCACCAGAAACACTTGGCGGTCAGGCAGCAGCAGGCCGTTCATGCAGGCATACACGGGCACATCCTGCGGCGTGCTGGCGCAGCCGCCAGCGCGTTTGCCCAGCACCTGGTCGATGTAGTGCAGATGCAGTGCCGTGGTGCCCCAGGTGCCGCAGATCATGCCATCGGCATAACCTTTGTGCACCATCATGGCGCCGATCAGGGTCAGGCGGCGGCGCATCTCGATCTTGGCGATCTGCACCGTCACGCCCTTGCGCTCGGTCATGCGGTGGTAAGTTTGCCAGAAGTCGCGGTAGCGCTCGTCCTGCTCCACGTTGACCACGTCGTAGTCGGTGCCTGCCTGCAGGCGCAGGCCAAATTTGTGGATACGCTCCTGGATGATGGCGGGACGACCAATCAGGGTGGGCCGTGCCACGCCCTCGTCCACCACAATCTGGCAGGCCCGCAGCACGCGCTCTTCTTCACCCTCGGCATAGACCACGCGCTTTTTGCTGGCCTGTTTGGCAGCCGTGAAGATGGGCTTCATGGTGGTGCCCGAGGCATAGACAAAGCTCTGCAGCCTGTCGCGGTACGCCGCCATGTCCTGCACGGGGCGCAGTGCCACGCCGCTGTCGGCAGCGGCCTGCGCCACGGCAGGCGCGATCTTGATCATCAGGCGCGGATCAAAAGGCTTGGGGATCAGATACTCTGGGCCAAAGGCCAGGGCCTCGCCCACATAGGCCGCAGCCACCACTTCGCTCTGCTCGGCCTGCGCCAGCTCGGCAATCGCATGCACCGCTGCAATCTCCATCTCCAGCGTGATGGTGGTGGCACCACTGTCCAGCGCGCCGCGGAAGATATAAGGAAAGCACAGGACGTTGTTGACCTGGTTGGGATAGTCGGTGCGGCCTGTGGCGATGATGGCATCGCTGCGCACAGCTTTGACCTCGTCGGGCATGATTTCGGGCGTGGGGTTGGCCAGTGCCAGGATCAGCGGCTTGGCCGCCATCTTCTTGACCATCTCCGGCTTGAGCACGCCGCCCGCTGACAGACCGAGGAACACATCGGCACCGTCAATCACTTCGCTCAGTGTGCGGGCAGAGGTTTTTTGCGCAAACTGGATTTTGTCTTCGTCCATCAGCTCGGTGCGGCCTTCATACACCACACCTGCCAGATCGGTGACAAAAATATTCTCGCGCGGGATGCCCAGCTTGAGCAACAGGCCCAGGCATGCCAGTGCTGCGGCGCCTGCACCACTTGTCACCAGCTTGACCTTCTTGGGGTCTTTGCCCACCACTTTGAGGCCGTTAATGATGGCCGCGCCCACCACGATGGCCGTGCCGTGCTGGTCGTCGTGAAAGACCGGAATCTTCATGCGCTCGCGCAGCTTGCGCTCGACATAAAAGCAGTCGGGTGCCTTGATGTCTTCCAGGTTGATGCCGCCAAAGGTCGGCTCCAGCGAGGCGATGATGTCCACCAGTTTGTCCAGATCGTGCTTCTCGTTGATCTCGATATCAAACACGTCGATGCCGGCAAATTTCTTGAACAGCACCGCCTTGCCTTCCATGACGGGCTTGGAGGCCAGCGGGCCAATGTCGCCCAGACCGAGCACGGCGGTGCCGTTGGTGATGACTGCCACCAGGTTGCCGCGCGAGGTGTATTTGAATGCGTTGTTGGGGTCTTTGACGATCTCTTCGCAGGGTGCTGCCACGCCGGGGCTGTAGGCCAGGGCCAGATCACGCTGGTTGATCAGCTGCTTGGTGGCTGCGATGGCGATTTTGCCGGGGGTGGGAAACTCGTGGTACTCCAGCGCGGCGCGGCGCAACTCGGCGCGCTTTTCCTCGGTGTTGCTTGAAGCAGTGTCATTCATGGAAGGCATGGGGTCTCCAGCGGTCAGCGTTGGCCTCAAACTACTCAAGGTTGTCGCGTCAGTTTTTGTAAAGGTGTGCGATTGTAGCCCCGCGCCCGTGGAAACCCTAGTACGCAAATATGCGTAAAAAGCATCAGCTGATATGACTTTTTGTACGCCGGGTTATGCACCTTTTTAGGTAGGTATCCATACCCGGCAAGCGCGTGCCAGAGGGCTACCAGCCATAAAAGCGGCTCCATGCAGGGCCGATCTGCCCTGCAGTGAGCGCATGGTACTCAGGGAACTGCGCTCCTGTGGCGCAGGCATGGTTGGGCAGCACACGCAGTGCCGTGCCTATGGGAAAGCGCTGGGCGATAGCAGGGTCAGGGGCGTCGCCTTCGCGGCTCAAAATGCCGTGCTCCTGGTTGGCTGCGCTGAGGATGTAGCCTTCGATGGGCTGGCCTGCCAGATCACAAATCTGTCCATAGCCATAATCATGCGTTTGCTTTTGCGTGCCTCGGTCACGGCTCATCGCCATCCAGCCCGCGTCCACAATCGCCCAGCCCTTGTCAGCCTGGTGGCCAATGACGGTGGTCAGCACCGACAAAGCCACGTCCTGCAGCGTGCACACACCCACATTGGCCATCACCAGATCAAAAAACACATACACGCCTGCACGCACCTCCGTCACGCCCTCCAGCTGCGTGGCCGACAGTGCGGTGGGTGTGGAGCCCACGCTGACCACAGGGCAGGGCAGGCCTGCTGCGCGCAGACGCTGCGCCGCCAGCACACACAGACTGCGCTCCTGCTCGGCCATGGCCTGCAGGGCCTGTGGGGTATGCAGATCGTAGCTCGCGCCCGCATGGGTCATCACACCGCCCAGCGTCGCGCCGCCTTCGTGCAGCAGCCGGCCGATGGTGATCAAGTCATCGCTGTCGGGTTTGACGCCACTGCGGTGGCCATCGGTATCGACTTCGATCCACACCTCAAATGACTGCTGATGCTCTTTGCTGAACTGCACAATCGCCCGGGCAGACTCTGCGCTGTCGGCGATGATCTTCAGGGCACAGCCCTTGGCCCGCAAAGCGGCGGCCTGTTTGAGTTTGGGCGCTGCCATGCCCACGGCGTACAGAATGTCCGTCACGCCTGCGGCAAAGAACTGCTCTGCCTCCTTGAGGGTAGAGACGGTGATGCCACGTGCGCCTGCATCGATCTGCATCTGCGCAATCTCCAGGCATTTGGTGGTCTTGACATGCGGGCGAAAAGCCACGCCCAGGGTGTTCATGCGCGACTGCATGCGTTCGATATTGCGCTGCATACGCTGGGTGTCGACTAAAGCTGCAGGCGTAGAAAGGTCATGAAGTTGCATGGCATCCAGTGTAGGCGAGGGCATACATGTCCGATACGGGGTGTATTTTTTGGTTTTCAACTTAAGCAGGCATATTCACATACAATAAGTAATATTTAGTAATTAATAACTACACCAGTTCGAGAATTACCAACAGTATTTTCACTACAGTCCATAAAGGTTGTGATATGAGTTTTTTACATGATCACAGGGCTGATGGGGTTGCTGACAGGGCATGTTTACGCAAGCAAGGCTGCTGGCAACACACGTTTTCACGCGCAGTGGCAGGTGCCCTACTGCTGCTGACGATGCTGCTAGTGCCCACCGTGGCTAGCGCGCAGACCTTTCTCAACTTCACCGGCCCGGCTACTTTAAGCTCGGGCACGGCGCTCAGTCAAGGTGCTGTCTATCGGTATGCCAACGTGCTGCCCGGCATAGATGCTCTGGTCACACTGGCGCTCTTTAGTGGCACTACGCCTGCACTGCTCAATCTGGACGACAACATCACATTCCCGCAGCGTTTCCAGCCAGTCATTACCTGCGCGGGCACGGCTGCGGCCAATGCCAACACCACCTGCTATGTCCGATTTGACTTCGCTTTTGTAGTGGCTGGTACCAGCACACCTACACCCGTGTATGGCATGGTGGCCAGTGCACAGGACGTGGACGGCAACAGCGTGGCCAACGGTGTGCGGGAATTTGTGGAATTTACAGGCTCCAGCAGTGTGCGGCTGGGTGCCACCACCACTTTGGTGGCGGGTACCCCTGTGGCTGGCGGCGTGCGCTACAACCAAACCAACCCACTGGATGTACAGCAAGGCATCGGTACAGGCAACCAATACGAGGTGTATGCCAACTACGCCAGCGCCATCACGGGCTTGTCCATCATTGGTGGCAACATCATTGGCACCGCAGGCTGTTTGAACACCAACACCGGCTGCCAGCGGCAAAACTCCTACACCTTCCTGCCTGCCGACTCCAACCTGCCATCCCTGACCGTGCGCAAAATCTCCAACGGCGGCACCAGTACATTCAGCTTTTCGGGCACCAACGGCTGGGTCACCCAGCCCGTGAGCACGGTGACACCCGGCGTCGCGCGGGATTCGCAGTCAGAGACCTTGCTGGACGTGAACGTGCCCACCACCATCACCGAGGCCGCACCTTTTGGCTATACCCTGGAGTCTATCGCCTGCACCGGTCTGGGCGCTGGCACCGCCACACCGACGGTCAACGGCGTTAATGGTGGCAGCGTGCTGATCAGCGCGGCGGCAGCGGTGTCTGGCAACAACATCGTGTGCACCTTCACCAACCGTAAATTGGCGGCTAACCTCAGCATTACCAAGAGCGATGGCCTCACGACGGTAGCGGCGGGCAACACCGTGACTTACACCATCACGGCGGTTAATGGCGGCCCAGACCCTGCGGCGGGTGCCACCGTCAGGGACACTGCTGGCGCAGGCCTGAACTGCAGCACCGTCACCTGCGCGTCCACCGCCGCTGGCATGTGCCCGGCGGCGAGCTTTCCATTTGCCAACCTGACCACCGGCATCAACATTGCACCCTCCTTCCCCTCAGGATCAACCCTCACATTGACGGTGTCCTGCGGCGTGACCGCGACCGGGCAGTAGCGCCAGCCAGTCCATATCTGGCGAGTCCTTAGCAGGCTGTTGCTGGTCTGCGGCAGCCCATTTTTAAGTAAAATGGGCCTCTAAGCCAATAAAAATCCGCGGGAGCAGCTATTCATTTAGTAGCATTCAGCATGCATATCCATCATGAAAATACTCGTCACTGGCAGCGCAGGCCACTTGGGTGAAGCGCTGGTGCGCACCCTGCAGGGCACGGGGCATGAGGTGCTGGGGCTGGACATTCTGGCTTCGCCGTTCACTCAGGTAGTGGGATCGATCACTGACCGAAGCCTGGTGCGCGAGTGCATGGCGGGGGTGCAGGCAGTGCTGCACACGGCCACACTGCACAAGCCGCATGTGGCTACGCATACGCGGCAGGATTTTGTCGACACCAACATCACCGGCACGCTCAACTTGCTCGAAGAGGCGGCAGCGGCGGACGTGGGCAGGCCAGGCGATGGTACTGGCGGGTTTGTGTTTACCAGCACCACCAGCGCCTTTGGCCGCGCGCTCAGCGCCAGTGGCGGGGCAGCTGCCTGGATCACCGAAGACGTGGTGCCCGTGCCCAAAAACATTTACGGCATCACCAAGGTGGCGGCTGAAAATCTCTGCGAGCTGTTTACCCAACGGCAGGGCCTGCCCTGCGTGGTGCTGCGCACGTCGCGCTTTTTCCCCGAGGCCGACGATAACCGCGCCGTCCGCGCCGCGCTGGAAGATGTCAACACCAAAGCCAACGAGCTGCTATACCGCCGCGCTGACATTGCCGATATGGTCAGCGCCCACCTGCTGGCCATGGACAAGGCACGCGCGATCGGCTTTGGGCGCTACATCATCAGCGCCAGCACACCGTTTGTGCACAGCGACCTGGCCGCGCTGCACCAGCATGCACCAAGTGTACTGGCACGTTACTTTCCCGACTACGTAGCGCTGTACGCGCAGCGCGGCTGGAAAATGTTTGACAGCATTGACCGCGTGTACGTAAATGACAAAGCCCGCGCCGAGCTGGGCTGGCAGCCGCGCTACGGCTTTGCGCATGTGCTGGCTTGCCTGCGCGAAGGGGTGGACTATCGCAGCCCCCTAGCCCAGGCGGTGGGCAGCAAGGGCTACCACAGCGAGGTGTTTGAAGACGGGCCTTTTCCGGTGGAATAGGGCCTAGGCTCAAGTTCACTTAACTCATCTTAAGCGTGGACTGAGGTACCAAAGCCCGGTACCGACCTTGGTGGGTTACGCCCCGGCACTGGGTGTGGACGGCTCCGCGGCTGTCCTCCGTGTCTGCCTAGGGCAGACAACTCCCCCTTGATGCCGCTGCGCCGTCCACACCCAGCGCCGGGGCAGCGAAGCGGGTTGGCATGCAATGGTGGATCGCGACCACCCCGTGAGAACAGGCAAGGCACCGGTACAGGCGGCAGACCACTTGCCAAGTTGGCAGCAGTTGCACAAGTCGATAGCTGGCGGTGGACCACTCTCCAAGTTGGCCATCGCTGCAAAAGTTGATTGATAGCAGGCGGTGGAACACCCGCCAAGGTCGCAAGAGCTGGTCGATGGTGTGCTCAGCGCAGCGGCATCAAGGAGGAGCAGGCGGCCCTAGGCCGCCGCGGGGGACAGCCGCGGAGCTGAGTACGCCATCGGCCAGCTCCCGTACAAAACAAAGCAGTGAACCGCCTGCAAAGAAAGCACCATCAACCACCGTGAAGACTAGGGACAAGCCAAGCAAGAACGCGATACCACCTTCAATCATCATTTCTGAAAATACCGCTAACTGAACAGTATCGAGCCTAAGCCCATTAGAATATCGCGGGGGCAGCTATTGAAATAATAGCATTATGCCCTGTCTAACTCGTCTACGTCCTGCGCAGTTCCCGCATACGCTCTTCAAAATAGCTGCCCACGGTGTAGCGATCGGACAGCTTGACTTCGCGGCGTGGGTGCAAAAACAGCGGCAGGGACACGCGGCTTTTTTGGGCGGCTGCGCCTGTGGGGTTGAGCACGCGGTGGACAGTGCTGGGGTAGTAGTGGCCGCTGGCCTCTTCCAGCATGTCGCCAATGTTGACGATCAGCAGGCCAAAGTCGCAGGGCACGTCGTACCACTGCTTGTCGGTGCCCAGCACCTGCAGCCCGGGCTCGGTGGCAGCGGGCAGGAGGGTCAGCAGGTTGATGTCGCCGTGGGCGGCGGCGCGCTCGCTGCCTGCAGGCTCGTCACCGCGCAGCGGCGGGTAGTGCAGCACGCGCAGCAGGGTTTCTTCGCAGCCTTCAATCATCTGCGGCAGCGGCATGCTGTAGCGCGCCTTCACCTCGGGCGGCGAGCACTCCTCCACCCACTGCAGCAACGTAGCGGCCAGCGCGCTGCCTTCGCGGTAATAGCGTCGCGCTGCATCGCTGACCTCGCTGGGATAACGGCCCCATGGGTAAATGTGGAAAAACTCCTTGTAGTCCTTGACGGTATTGCCCTTGGCTGTCTCGCTGACTGCTGTGGAAAAATAGCCATCGAGCTTGCCGTCTTTATCAAACGGGTAGTGGTGCTTGGCCTCGGAGGCAAAAAACTGCAGCCACTCGTCGTAGATGCTGCTGACCAGGTTTTGCCTGAGCGGGTGGTTTTTAAGCACACCAAAGCCGGTGCGGTGCAGGCTGTCGCAAAACTGCGCGCTCGCGCTGGGGCCGGTGAAGTCAACGATGGGGAACTGCATTACCACTCTCCTCTCACAGCACTCTACTCTACAGCCAGGCGCGCAGCAAGGTGGCTTGAACCAGTGACTTGGCAGCTGCCAGGTCGACCCCCATGGCCGCGCGCAGAGGCGGGATATCAGCCTCCCAGCCGGACATGGGGTAGTCCATGAAAGCCTGGCGCTTCATCAGGGTCTGCCCCTGGGCAAAGCCCTCGGTGGCCACGCGTGTGGGGCCGCTTTCGTAATCAAACAGCTCAGGATGGGTCAGGCAGATGAAGGCCATCACATCGTGGCCATAGCAGCCGTCAAAATCTTTCATGTGCGCAAAGCGGCCCGCATAAAACGCACTGTAGAACTTCACTGCGTGCAGCAAGGTGTCAGTGGCAGCATGCTGGTGGTGGTCGGCAATCGCAGCAAACAGGCTGACAGGCAAGAGCACCTTGTAGGTCACGTCCAGGCCCACCATGGTCAGGTCAAAACCGGCGGTGAGCACAGCATCGGCGGCATGCGGGTCGTTCCAGATATTGGCCTCGGCCACAGGCGAGACATTGCCTTGCTCGGCAATCGAGCCGCCCATGATGACCACCTGTTTGATCAGCTGCGGCAACTGCGGCTCCAACTGCAGTGCCAATGCGATATTGGTCAGCGGCCCGACGGGCACCAGCGTGATCTGGCCGGGCTGCGCACGGGCCATGTCCACAATGAACTGGGCCGCACTGCGTGGGTCAGCCTGGCGGGTGGTGGGCACGCGCGAGGGCAGGTTGCCCAGGCCGTCGGCACCGTGGATGAAATCTGGCGGTGCCTCGGCATGTTTGACCAGCGGCCGGTCCGCACCCTGGGCCACGGGCACGGCCCGGCCCGCCAGCTGGGTAAGGTACAGCGCATTGGCGGTGGCCTGCTGCACGGTGACATTGCCATAGCAGGTGGTGATGCCCAGCAGCTCAATGCGCGGATGGGCCAGCGCATAGTACAGCGCCATGGCATCGTCCACACCGGGGTCGGTGTCGTAGATGACGCGGTGCAGGGGGACTTGGGTATCAGACATCAGACAGATTGTTGCATCAACTGGGCCACGGCGCTGGCGCTGGGAATACTGCTTTGTGCGCCCAGCTGGGTACAGGCCAGCGCGGCGGCAGCGCTGGCGCGCTGCAGGGCCAGCGGCATGTCAGCGCGCTGGCTAAGGGCGGCTACCAAGGCGCCACAGAAGGTATCGCCAGCGGCGGTGGTGTCCACCACCTTCACCTTGAAGGCAGCCTGGCGAAGCAACTGGCCGTTCACGCTGGCCAGGCAGCCCGCGCTACCCAAAGTGACCACCACGCAGGGCACCGGCAGCTGCGCCAGCTGCTCTGCCAGCGGGCTGGGCGATGAGGTGGCCGCTGCGCCAGCCGTTACGGCAGGGGCTGAAGTGAGCGCAGCCAGCTCACCTTCGTTGACGATCAAAATGTCCACCAGGGCCAGCAGCGCGGCAGGCAGTGCCTGTGCTGGCGCAGCGTTCAGCACTACCTGCACCCCTTGCGCCCTGGCGGCCTGTGCGTAGGCCTGCACGGTGGCTACCGGCGTCTCCAACTGCATCAGCAGATGGGTAACACCTTGCAGGCTGGGCAGATGCTGCGCCTGCAGGGCGTGGTTGGCACCGGGGGCCACGGTGATGGCGTTTTCGCCCTCTTCAGACACGCAGATGAAAGCAACCCCTGTGGGCTGCGCAGCCTGCACGGTGTGCAACTGCACGCCCGCATCGGTCAGCGAATCGACCAGCGGCTGGGCGAATGCATCGCTGCCCAGTGCCAACAGCATGGCGGTGGGCACGCCCCCGGCGCGTGCGCAGGCCACCGCCTGGTTGGCCCCTTTGCCGCCAGGAAAGGTCTGAAAATCACGCCCCAGCACGGTCTCCCCCGGCGCGGGAATGTGATGGGCACGCACTACAAAGTCCAGGTTGGCTGAGCCTGCGACAAGAATCATGGGACTCCTCCTTTTACACTCGCCACGGATCAATGGTCCCTGGCTGCTGCACTGGTTGCACCCAGCGCGGCTCTGGCCCATTGTGGCAGAGGTTGGTACAGGATGCGCGTGCTGGCGCCCTGGCAGCTGGCCACCAGTTGGTGGGTGCCAGGGTTGGCATCAAAGCTGTCGTGCAGCAGCGCAGCGTCTGCCATGCGCACGCCTTGTGTGAGTAGCGCAAGGGTGCGCGGGTAGCGCGCCAGAATGCGCTCGGCAGGCACGTTGTGGCCGCCTTGCATCACGCGCTGGCTCACGCGCGCCAGCAAACGTTCGGGCTGATCGAGTGCCACCACCAGAAGCAAGACGAAAAATCCCTTGGCCTGCGCCTGCTGGATCAAAGCCAGCTTGGAAGGATGGGAAAACACCGTCTCGCTCACAAAGCTCTGGCCTTGCGTGAGCAGTTGCGCGCGCCGCGCATCGGCCCATTCGCGTGCCAGCTCAGAGCGTTTTAAAGGGTCTTCGATGTGCTGCAGGTGGGCGGCCTCATACAGGTCGGCATTGACAAACTCTGCGCCAGCTGCGATCTTGCCCGCCGAGCGCAAGGCTTGGTATAGCGTGGATTTGCCTGCGCCGTTGGGGCCTGCCAGCAAATAAAAAACGGGGCGGTTCAAGGGCGCAATAGTCCAGCGCGGGCGTCAGACGGTCACGCCGTGATGCGCTGGGCCTGGGCGGCGTTGCTGGCAATCACCTTGCGCACATGCTGCGCCAGTTGCCCGCTGGCGTCAAACTCCACAAACTCGGCCAGCAGTGCATCAGCCTGCGACACCTCATTGTTTTGCGACAGGGCCTGCGCGGCCTCACGCGCGGTCAGCCCGCCATCTTCCACCGCCTTGCCCAGCATGGCCCAGTATTCGATTTGCCCTGCTGTAGAGCGGCGCATGGCAATAGCGGTTTGGCGCGCCTGGATGACCAAGGTGCTGGGCAGCTTGACGGAATTGAACGCGGCAGTACTAGCGGGCATGGTGAACTCCTGACAGTCGAATCCATAGTTTAGCCGAAGGTGGCAATTTGCGCCACAACATCTCGCAATGATCTATATCGCTGAAAAGTGCATGTTTGGCGACAAACAGCAATACAATCTATTTTGGCGCATTTTTTGCTTGATATAGGTGCAATTCTAGAAAAATAGCACTTTTATGCATTTATATAGTGCATAAATGGTTCAAAATTGTTCATATTCAAAGAGATTTCAATGGAAGCACTAAAACAGGGCGCTGACGCTCTATTCATTTTGTTGGGCGCCATCATGGTGCTGGCCATGCACGCAGGCTTTGCTTTTCTGGAGCTGGGCACCGTGCGCAAAAAGAATCAGGTCAATGCCCTGGTCAAAATTCTGGTCGATTTCTCGATGTCCACCATCGTGTATTTTGTGGTGGGTTACAGCGTGGCCTATGGCACCAGTTTCTTTGTCGGTGCCGAGCAGCTGGCTGCCAAGAACGGCTACGAGCTGGTGAAGTTTTTCTTCCTGCTCACCTTTGCGGCTGCCATCCCCGCCATCATCTCGGGCGGCATAGCCGAGCGCGCCAAGTTCTGGCCGCAATTGATCGCCACCGCCATCATCGTGGGCTTTGTCTACCCGTTCTTTGAAGGCATTGCGTGGAACAACGCCTATGGCATTCAGGACTGGATCAAAGCCACCACAGGAGAAAATTTCCGTGACTTCGCGGGCAGTGTGGTGGTGCACGCAGTGGGTGGCTGGATCGCCTTGCCTGCGGTGCTGCTGCTGGGCGCGCGTTACAACCGCTACAAAAAAGACGGCGGCATTTCGGCTCACCCGCCTTCCAGCATCCCTTTTCTGGCACTGGGCGCGTGGATCCTGTGCGTGGGCTGGTTTGGCTTTAACGTGATGAGCGCGCAGACCATCGACAAGATTTCGGGCCTGGTGGCGGTGAACTCGCTGATGGCCATGGTGGGCGGCACGCTGGTGGCCCTGCTGATGGGTAAAAACGATCCCGGCTTTGCCTACAACGGCCCTCTGGCCGGCTTGGTGGCTGTGTGCGCTGGCTCAGACATCATGCACCCATTGGGCGCGCTGGTGGTGGGCGGTATCGCGGGTGCCATCTTCGTCATCATGTTCACGCTGACACAAAACAAATGGAAGGTCGACGACGTGCTGGGCGTATGGCCCCTGCATGGCCTGTGCGGCACCTGGGGCGGCATTGCCGCGGGCATTTTTGGTAGCAAGGCACTCGGCGGCATGGGCGGCGTATCGCTGGGCGCACAACTCATTGGCACCACCATGGGTGTGGTGTGGGCGCTGGCGGGCGGCTTTGTCGTGTACTACGCACTCAAGGTCACGATGGGCCTGCGCCTGAGCCAGGAAGAAGAATTCGAAGGTGCCGACCTGAGCATCCATAAGATCAGCGCCACACCGGAGCGCGAAGCGAACTGGTAACTAGCCTAGTGGATTCAGTATCAGCTGCCCGCAATACGCGGGCAGCATTGCAGGGATAAGCAGTAGACGCTCATTCAAGTTGCGGCAATGGCCCAAAGAACCCCACCACACGTTGTACGCGTTGTGTGGAATGCAGACTGACGATATCGACGCCTTGCACCAGCAACTGACTGCCCCTGCGTATTTCCCAGCTGTAGCGAAACAGTTCGTGGTGCGTGTCCATGCCAGAGGTCCGCATACACTTCGCGCCAGCAAATTTTTGCCTGAAGTCCCGCACATTGGCTTCAAACGCATCGATGCCAGTAGTGACAATCGTCGGGTCGATAAAAACGACATCTTCGGTTAAAGCCAAGTTGAGATGCGCTCTTATCGCCTCGGGCTGGGGTTCGTTCCAAGCCGCCAGCATATGGTCAAAACAAGCCGGGTAATGTGCCATGGCGTCACCTCAGTACAACTGTGAAAATAGTGTACTTGATATCTTTTGCGTTTGGTAGCGATGAATTGCATTGCGAAAGGCATGCCGTCCATAGTAAAAGAATTGCACATGAGGTTTAGCTCAACGCGGGGGCGGTTGCTCCAGCAATGTAAGAACTTCTCGCATCTGGCGACTTAAGTAAGCGCAATGCTCTAACCGACAGTTCCCAATCCAAGGAGTTAAAAGACATGAGTAAAACAAACATATCAACAGCCATAATTTGCATGCCAAAGGGAGAGGCGCGCGACGCTGTGCGTGCTGCGCTGGCAGCCATGAATGTAGAGCCGCAGGATATCTTGCCCAGTAGAGCTGAGCTTGCGAAGCTCGTAAAAACTCTGCATAACCATACGAATGCGGTCGCCATTATCGACTTGGCGGGTGTCCGGCACGCTGCGGCGAATATCTTGGCTTTGGCAGCGCTATTGCCCGACCCCAGCGCACGCCAGCGGATTGCCCTAACGCGTGGTCATTGTGGTCTGTGGCCAACCGATCGCACATGGACGCAGGAGTTGGGCTTTGCTGATTTGTATGCTCAATTGGATTCAATCAGCCTGCTGGCTGAGTCCAGCGGCCTGCTTGACTGGGTGGCCCGTATCACAGGGGTTGCACCTGCTCAACACAGTGTATTGAAACGGCAGTTTGATGCGATGCAGATAAAGCCGGACTACAGTTCGCAGCGTGGCCGCATTCGCTTGGCGACAGGCTTAACCGCTGAAGAGCTTTGCGCTGCTTTGCTGGTGCATGTGAACGCAAAAGATAGAACCTACAACTTCAAACTCTACCCCAACTGTTTCCTGGGCAAAGAGGCTGTAGACTGGATGACAGGTGAGTATGCGGTCACAAGAGACGGCGCAGTCAGGCTGGGTGCGGCGTTGCAGGAGCTGGGGATGCTGCATCATGCAGCACACGAGCAGATGTTTGAGGACGAGCCATTCTTTTACCGAACAGAGTTGTCTGCTACTACTCAGCGGATGAGCCCTGGAGCAACGCTGAGCCTGCTGAAATCCAAGTCGGGTGTGATAGTGCGTGATCGCAGTTACCACGGAATCACCTATCCTGCGTGTTTTGTTGGCTCACATGCCGTGGATTGGCTTCATGCCAAACTCAAACTCAGCCGTCTGGATGCCGAGATCATGCTCAACCGGCTCTATGGCTTCGACCTGATAGAGCACGTCACCCGCGAACACCCGGTACAGGATGGCATGTATTTCTATCGCTTTGTCAGCTAAGACGGCGCGCACCTGAGGCTAACTAACGGATATGAAATACTGTAGTAGCAAGAAAATCAAAAAACACGCAGTACAGCGCGATCGGCAAAGGCAGTCCCAGCAGTGTGCCCACGATGTAGTGGCGCAGCTTGACACCCGACATTGCCAGGGCATAGTTCAGCGCAGGCAGGGTTTGGAAGACGATGCGCGACAGCGCGATGCTTTGCAGCGGATGCGCATCCAGCCGCGACAAAATCTTTACTACGGTCTTGTTCTCAATCTGCCGCAGCGCCTGGCCACCTAGCAACCGAATCAACAGGAAGGTCACCAGGCATGACACGTTGGCTGCCACATAAGTCGCCAAGCCGCCCATAACCTGCCCCAGCGCCAGCACGGCAGAGGCCAGGAAAATCCAGCCTGGAATCTGGATCAGGTTGCCCAAAGAAAACAGCAGCACAAACAGCAGCAAACCCGTCTGTGGATGGCTTGTCAGTTGGCTGCGCACATAAGCCAGATTGAAATGCCCCCGCAGTCCGGAGACCTCAAAAACGGCCAACAGCGTGGCCAGAAAAACCAGGACGCCTATGAGCCGGGCGTGGCGCTGCAAAAATGAAATCATGCTGAGAACAGGTCATGGCGCTGAGCCCTCGCAGGCGGAAAAGGGCTTCTAGCGGACAGGTAGATGGCAAAAACGTGGTGCAAACCAACGCTCGATACTCAACGCACCTGCACCGAAGATCGCCACAGTAGCGAGCAGCGCGCCCCACAGTATATGCTGCTGCAACGCAGCGGGTGCAATCTCCTGCAGGGACACTACGGCCACCACATTCACGACCGACAGGCCCAGCGCAGCAAAGCGCGTACCCAAGCCCACCAGCAGCAACACAGGTAGCACCAGCTCACCCGCCGTACCCATGAAGGCGGCTACGGCAGGCGATAACAAGGGCACTTTGTACTCATCGGCAAACAGGGCCAGCGTGGTGTCCCAGTCCTTGATTTTGGTCAGGCCCGAGGCGAAAAACACATAGGCCGCATAGGCGCGTGACAGCAGCAATGCGGGGCTTTGCAAAAGCTCCAGCAGTTGGCGCACAGGCGCCCATGCGCGTTGTTGGTATTGGATCAATGATTGGATCATGATGGTGAACTTTCTGTAGTCAAGTAATCGCTAGGGTGTGCATGGATATGGAGCGCTTTATGCTGGTCGTACCGTCACGCCCAGCAGCAGCCCGCTTTGCACCTGCGCGGCAAGCCAGCTGCTGAAGTCGAAGTCTGCGGAGGCTGCGTCCAGTGCGTGGGCCAGGCTATGGCCTGCACAGAGCGCATCGATGCATGCCAGCTCAGACTCGGCCAACACCCGCAGGCGCGGCGCGTAGCCTTGGCGCCAAACCAGCGCGTGTTGCGCCACGCCAGCGCGCAACAAGGCGGCAGCTTCGTCGAGCGTGCCTTGGCCCAGATGCGCCAGGGTGATAGCCGCTGCAGGGTAGGCGCTGCGCAACACCTGCGTGCCCGGCGCCAGGCGCAGCATGAGCGCCTCGGGGTCGTGCTGCGTGAGTGCAGCAAAGCTGGCCAGATCAGGCTCGGCATCGGCCGCGCTGGCACAGGTGTGCAGCGCCCATTCAATGGCGGCCACATCGGCCAGGTAAGGCGTGTCTGCCAGTTGCGTAGAGGCGGCCACAAACTGCGGCAATGTCGCACCCCACTGCGCCAGGTCGCCGCGCTGCGGTGGCTGCTGGTGCCAGAAGTCGCGTGCAAGATAGGCAAAACTCTCCTCCCCCACCAATTGCGCGAGCACGGGGTAGGCCGCCAGCAGAGCACGCTCGGCGCTGGCATGGGCGTTGGCGCGGTAAGCAGCCAGACCACGCGAGGCGGTGTCAGTCCGGGCTGCAAAGATGCGGTCAAGCAGGCTGTTCTGGGCCTGTGCCAAGGATGCAAGTGCAGCGCTCATGCGGCAGCCCTCTCAGACAGGGCAGCATGCGCCATCGCGTCAGCGCGTGTGGCTTCGTCCAGCAGGGTTTGCAGGGGCGGGATGTCGGTGTCCCATTCGATCAGCGCAGGCACTGCACCAAAACGCTGCACAGCATGTGCGTAGATGCGCCAAACGGCATCGCAGACCACAGAGCCATGGTCGTCAATGACGATATCGTCCATCACGCAATGGCCTGCCAGATGCAGCTCGCCTACGCTATCAGGGCGAATGGTATCCAGCCAGACGGCGCAGTCTTGCACAGCCTGCTCCACGTCACGCACGCCATTGAAAGCGCTTTGCGCGTTGAGGGCGTTCACATAAATATTATTCACGTCCACCAGCAGCTGGCAGCCAGTACGTTGCGTCAGGGTGTTCAGAAAATCAGTCTCGCTGCGGTCACTGCCTGGCAGCTCCAGGTAGGCGGACAGGTTCTCAACCAGCATGCTGCGTTGCAGGCGGTCTTGCACGCGCTGCACATTGGCGCACAGGACATCGAGCGCAGCTTGGTTGAAGGGAATGGGAAGCAAATCGGCGGCGTGTACATCGCTCTGCCCCACCGTGCCGCGCGCAAAACAAGCGTGGTCACTTACGCGTACAGGCTCCACGGTGTGCACCAAGCGGGCCAATTGGTCCAGATGCCATGCGTCGATACCGGCTGCAGAGCCCAAGCCCAAGCCTACGCCATGCAGGCTGATACCGTAGTGGCTGCGTGCTCGCAGCAAGGTGGCCAGAGCAGCACCCCCTTGGGCAAAAAAATTCTCGGAGTGGACTTCCAGAAAGCCCACACGCACAAGTGCTTCAAGCACTTGTGCGTAGTGCGGGTGCCGCCAGCCTATGCCAGCCGATGGCATGACCGGCGGGTGGGTTAACACAGTCATAGCGTAGTAGGCGGCTATGAGGCATGTTGGAAAATCAGCTTTTTTTCTCGCCGTCTTTCATCATCATGGATTTTTTAGCCTGCTCCGCAGTCAAGCCCTTCATGGATTCGCAGGTGCCCTTGGCCACATACTTCCACTCGCCTTTGTCATTGCTGACTTTAGACTGGCCTGCGCAGGAGTGTGTACCTGCGAGGTTGGCGCAGTCGTTTTGACCTGCTTTGGCAATGCCGTAGCACTTTTCTTTCTCCTGCGCCACGGCGGGAGTAGACAGCAGAACGGTAGACAAAAGGGAGGCAGCAGCCGCTGCAATCAAAGCACGTTGGTTCATAAGTAACTCCAATAAAGTTGATACACCGCCTCGGCAGGAATGAAATTGCTTCGGCTGGTGTTGAGTCTGCGCAATGCGGCTTTTCTTACGTGGAGAGCTCAAATGATTTGTAAAAACGCGCAATGCATCACAGCAGATCGGCAATCTTGTCCCACACCTCTGCGGGAATGCGGCCATTGAAACGCTCCACCAATTTGCCCTCTTTGTCGAGCAGCAAAGTGACTGGTAACTGAGAACGCTGTAGGTCGGAACCGCCCAGATTGTCTTTATAACCAGGCTCGCCTGCCCACAGCTGGGTGAAGCGCTGTTTGAGTGGCACAGACTTGTTGAGGATGGCGTTATAACTGTCGACATCGCTCATGCGCTTGTCCACGCTAACCAGCACCATCTCAAACGGCTTGTCTGCCCAACCGAGAATGTTTTCGCGTAGCTCGGGCATCTTGTCGCGGCAGACGGCGCAGTCGGTAGACCAGAACATCACCAGCACCACCTTGCCTTTGAGGCCGGCCAGGCGGAAGGCTTTTTTCTCCACCGTGGTGCCCGTGATGACAGGCGTGGCGGCGCTGGCATTGATGACAGCCGTGCTGGTTTGCGCATGCGCGCCAGTGCTTGCATACAGACACGTACATAGCAACGCGGTAGTAATGGCGGTATTGAAAAAATTCAGATGAAAAGCCACAGAATAATCTCCTTGAGGAAAGCATAAATTTAGTCGCTAAGATAACACCTTCCTTACAACACGAAGCCTGTCGCCATGAGTTTTGAAAACGATGTAGCCGAGCTGCGCAGCTATTTAATGCGTTTTGCACGCCTGCAATTGCGCAACGATGCCTGGGCCGAGGACGCGGTTTCCGAGACCATGCTGGCTGCCATAGCCAAGCCCCAGGCGTTTTCGGGGCAGTCCCAGCTCAAGACCTGGCTGGTCGGTATCCTGAAGCACAAGGTCGTGGATGCCTTGCGCGCCAATCTGCGCGAGGTCAATGCCAGTGACCTGCAGGGCGAGCACGAGAGCGATGAACTGGACGCCATCGGCTTTAAGACAGACGGCCATTTTGCCCAGCAGCCTGCGCAATGGGGCAATCCTGACCAGGACTTGAGCCAGCAGCAGTTCATGGCGGTGATGGACGCCTGTGTCGCCAAGCTGCCCCCGGTACAGGGGCGTTTGTTCTTGATGCGCGAGTGGCTGGAGATGGACGCCGATGAGGTATGTAAGGAATTGGGCATCACCTCTACTAACCTCTATGTTCAGCTGCACCGCGCCCGTCTGAGGCTGCGCGAGTGCTTGGAGCTGAACTGGTTTGGGCGCGCAGCGTCTGCGCCGATCTGACTACAAAGTGTGTCCAAGCCTGCCATGTTGAATTACCCATTTCGCCGTTCATGTAAAGAGGTTGCCGCCTTGGTGGTAGCCCGGGAAGACCGCCATTTGCGCAGTACCGAGAAAATTGCGCTGCGCACCCATATGCTGATCTGCAAGGCATGCCCGCGCTTTGAGCAGCAGATTCTGACCATGCGCAACGCCTTGCGCCAATGGCGCAATTACGAGGGTGACGGCAGCGCGTCAGAGGGCTCCTCTTCGGGCAAGGTCGCCAAATAATCCAGCCCCTGCACCGCGCGGCTGCCATACCAGCTGAGCATTTCGCCGTCCACCAGCTGCACCTTCGCCTGCGGCAGCCACTGTGCCACCTCCCGCACATGCTGCGGCCCAAAGCAATAGGGCTCTGAGGACAGCAGTACGCGCTGCACGTCGCCCAGCCAAGCCTCGTTGCCCTGCAGCGTGGGATACCGCGCAGCCCCAGGCGCAGTCAGACCATCTCCACCCTGCACTGCAGGCAGCGTCTGCCAGCCAATCAGGGCCAGCATCTGGCTGATATAGGTGTCCTGTGCCACGCTCATCCAGGGCTCGCGCCAGATCAGGTAGAGCACTTTGCACGGCGCGCGCCCTGCCTGCAGCGCCCGCAGCTTGTCCAAACGCCTGGATATATGGTCTTTTAGGTCGCCAGCCCTCTGGAATATCGCGGGAGCAGCTATTAAATCAGGAGCAATCTGCGCATTCAGAAAAGGTGCAAAAGCCGTGCACAGCTGGTCTATCAGCGCGATATTGTCTGCAGGCGTCTGCGGGTGGGTCACCACCACATAGGGCACCCACTGCCGCAGCGCATCCACCGTGGGTTTTTCGTTTTCATCGACATTGACGATCACATGGCTTGGGGCCAAGGCCCGGATTTTGTCCAGATTGACCGCTTTGGTACCCCCCATTTTGGGGATGTCGCGCACCGCATCGGCAGGATGGATGCAAAAACCTGTGCGCCCCACCAAAGCGGGGCCCAGCCCCACGGCGATAAGCAATTCGGTGATGCTGGGGACGAGGCTGACGATGCGCAAAGACGACACAATAATCCAAGGGTAAACACGGGGTTCGACACAAATCACTATTCTGGCGCATAATGGGCAGGCGTGTACCTTTTAAGTACATGTTGTTGGTGATCGGTCAGTTTCGTGCAGGTATGCGTTTGCTAGGGACTCCATCGCTTTTTATTTGTGATTGATAGGAGTCCCATTCATGGGCAATAAACTGTACGTTGGCAATCTGCCATATTCTGTGCGCGACGAAGACCTGAACCAGGCTTTCAGCGCTTTTGGTGGCGTTACCAGCGCTAAAGTGATGATGGAGCGCGACACCGGTCGTTCCAAAGGTTTCGGCTTTGTCGAAATGGCCAGCGACGCGGAAGCGCAAGCTGCCATCGAAGGCATGAACGGCCAACAACTCGACGGCCGCGCCGTTGTAGTCAATGAAGCCCGCCCCATGGAGGCTCGCCCACCCCGCACTGGCGGTGGTGGTTTCGGCGGCGGTGGTGGCGGTCGTCGTGAAGGCGGCGGCGGTGGCTATG
>JAAFIP010000015.1 GCA_013297865.1 Polaromonas sp.
CAATGGCACGGGCACCAGCTTCTTTGATGCGACCAACACCCCTGGCAGCATCCGCACGGGCATCGATCTGCCTGGCACAGGTGGTGTAGGCGGCACCTCGCGCATCTCGGCCAACACACGTGATGTAGGCATCACCATTGCCCCGGTCAATGATGCACCGATAGCCACGGGAAGTGCCACACTGCCCACCACGACAGAAGACGCCAGCAACCCACCGGGCACAGCGATAAGCACCCTGTTTGGCGGCAACTTCAACGACAGCACCGACACCGTACCCGGTGGCTCCAGCGCCAACACCCTGGCCGCTATCGCCATCACCAGCAACCCCGCCACACCCGCGCAGGGCGTATGGCAATACAGCCCCGACGGAGTCACCTGGACGGCCGTGCCCAGTGCGCTGAGCGATACCAACGCACTGATCCTGCCCCAGTCCTACCAGTTGCGCTTCCTGCCCGATGCCGACTACAACACCAACAGCGCCAGCCCAGCCCCCACACTGACCACCCGGCTGGTCGACAGCTCTGCAGGCCCCGTCACCGCAGTGGCCAGCGCACAGAACGTCAGCACCAACGGAGGCACCACGCCCTACAGTGCTGCCACCGTGCAGCTGAGCACCGCAGTCACCCCCATCAACGACGCGCCACTGTTTGGCAACACCGCCGACACCCTGCTGGGCAGCACCAACGAAGACACCCCTTCTGCCCCGGTTAGCGTGCTCAGCGCCTTCCCCGACTACACCGACCCCAAAGACACGGGCGAGCCCAACGGCATCGACAGCCGTGTCGGTGTCGTCATTGTGGGCAACGCCGCCAACCCCGCGACCGAAGGCACATGGCAATACTCACCTGATGGCGGGACAAGCTGGGTCAACATCCCCGCCAGCACCAGCGACACCAGCGCCATCTACCTGCCCGATGCCACCTTGCTGCGCTTTAACCCCGTGGCCAACTACAACGGCACCCCCGGCCAGCTGACCGCGCGTCTGGTAGAGAACGACCAGACCAGCAGTGCCACGCAGCAACCCGACCTGCCTGCCAATGGCACGGGCACCAGCTTCTTTGATGCGACCAACACCCCTGGCAGCATCCGCACGGGCATCGATCTGCCTGGCACAGGTGGTGTAGGCGGCACCTCGCGCATCTCGGCCAACACACGTGATGTGGGCATCACCATTGCCCCTGTCAATGATGCACCGTTGTTCGCAGTAACGACACCCACGCAACTGCCCGCATTCAATGAAGATACGATTTCTCCATCTGTGACCGCAGCCACGGCTTTCCCGGGCTACACCGATCCCCTGGATACGGGTACACCCAATGGGCAGGACAATCGCGTGGGCGTGCTGCTGACCGGCAATGCCTCCACCCCGGCCCAAGGCAACTGGCAGTACTCACCCGACGGCGGGACCACTTGGGTGGATGTGCTGCGCGATTTGAGCGACACCAACGCGATCTATCTGCCAGACAGTACGCCACTGCGGTTTAACCCTGCGGCCAACTTCAACGGCACGCCAGGCAACCTGAGGGCGCGTGTGGTGGAAGACGACCAGGCAGGGGCCGCCGCAGACCTGCCCGGCAACAACACGGGCGTCGGATTCTTCAGCGGCGCCAACACACCCACCTCCATCCGCACAGGTATCAATCTGCCAGTGGACGGCGGTGTAGGAGGCTCCTCGCGGATATCTGCTAACGAGCGGGAGCTGGGCATTACGGTGGCACCGGTCAACGATCCACCCGACGTGACGGCACCTACGGCGGTGCTGCCTGCGGGGGATGTGCCTATTTCGTTTACCGGGCCTAACGCCATAGTGCTGAGCGATCCGGCAGATTTTCCTGCGGGCAATGGCCCTGTAGTTACTGTCACGATCACGCCGACCGGCAACGGCAGACCATTTATCAGTGCGCTCACGCCAGGCGTGACAGCAGGCCCCGGTAGCCCGGTGGGCGGCATACCTGCAGCATCAGGCACGCCGATTGTGCTGACAGGCACGATAGCGGACATCAACGAAACACTGAAAAATCTGGAATACCGCAGCAGCCCGTTCTACAACGGCCCCGACTCGTTTACCGTGCAGATCAATGACAATGCCAACGGTGGCCCCGGGCCCCTGCAGGATATTGCGACCGTGCAGGTCAACAACATTCCGCTCAATGACCGTCCTGTGGTCAATGGCCCGATTGCGCCAGATTATCAACCCGTGCTGCCCGGCGACAGCACACCAGGCCGCACTGTACAGAACCTGTTTGGCCCGCGCTTTACAGATCCGCGCGATGCACCGACCACCAACGCAGCGGACACCTTTGCAGGGATTGCAGTGATCAGCACACCGCCAGCGTCTCAAGGTACGTACCAGTACTCAACAGACGGTGGAGCGACGTGGGTCAATATTGCACCTGGCACCACAGCCGCCAATGCAGTTGTGCTGGCACCTGACGCGCAGTTGCGCTTCGTGGCCAACCCCAGTTTTGTCGGTGAGACCACGCCTTTGCAGGCGGTGCTCATCGAGACGGATCAAAGTGCGCCAGCGACGGGGGATTTGCTGGGCCGTGCGGGTGTTCCGCTGGATACTGCCAGCTCGGGCGTTCCGGTTTCCGGGACCATCATCAATCTGGCCAACCTGGAGGCCACCGAGGCAGGCACCACGACCAACGGCATTGGCCGCAGTCGCTTCTCCAGTCTGGCAAGCCCCATGCAGCTGGGTGTACGCATTGACCCGCCGGTAGTGCCGCAGCCTCAGACGCCACCAGCAGACCTGCTGCCTTTGCTCACTCCGCTGCCAGCCGTGCTGGACCAGGCCGCTGCGGGTGCCAACTCGGAGTTTGTCGGCACTGCTGTGCGCGAAGCCCAGGCTACTGCAGCAGCGCAGGATGCCGCCAGTACAGCGCAGTTCAAAAGCTATCTTGGCAACAGCGGGTTGCAGCCCAACTGGCTCGCACCAGACGGTGTGCCAGGCATGGATCCGTTTGCATCACCACCGCCGCCGCAAGAGGCCAAGGCCATTGAGCCGCCTGCTGCGCCGCCGCCTGCGCCTGCCGCACCAGCCAATACCAGAGCCCAGGATGTGGACTGCGCCCGTCCCCGGGTAGTAGCCAAGCCCCGTCCACCCGGACAGGCGCGACCTGCGCCCAAGTTCGCGCCTGGCTCAGAAGCCGCCAAGCGCTTTAGCGACCAGCTCAAACGTGCCCGCGCGCGTGCCCGCTGCTAACCGTCTGACCCTATTTATATTTCTACAAGGAGAACAGTGCAATGAGAGTTTCATCGACACACGAGTTGGGATGGGTTTACAAACTGGCGCCATTGGCCCTTGCCGCTATATTGGCAGGTTGCGGCACGGTCAAGCCCATGCCCTATACCGCCGCTGAAAACAAGGAGCGCGCTGCGACCGACCGCACGAAAATGTATGAAGAGCAGGAGCCGGTCAGCAACGCGCTGACGTTTGAGGACGCTGCCGCACGGGCGCTCAAATACAACCTGGATTACCGCTTGAAGCTGGCCGAACAGGCCTTGGCGGCAGGCATGCTGGATGTATCCCAATACGACATGCTGCCCAAACTGCTGGTGGGTGCTGGCTGGATGACCCGCAACAATGATTCTGGCGGAACGTCGGTAGGCATTTTGACAGGTCAACAGACACTGTCACCTTCTACCTCCAGCGAACGAAGCCATACGGTCGTCAACGCTGAGCTGAGCTGGAGCGTGCTGGACTTTGGTATCTCCTACTACCGCGCCCAACAGCGTGCCGATGGTGTACTGATGGCCGACGAGCGGCGCCGCAAGGTGATTCAGAACATCATGCAGGATGTGCGCAACTCCTACTGGCGTGCACTGGGTGCCCAGCGCATGCTGCCCAGGGTAGACGCGCTGCTGGCGCGCTCGCAGACTGCGCTGGCACGCTCACGCCAGATTGAAGACCAGAAGCTTTTGCCCCAACCCACCGTGCTGGCGTACCAGCGCGCCCTGATCGATGCGGTGTCCTTGCTGACACAGCGCAGGCAGGATCTGGAGCTGGCCCGCACAGAGCTGATATCGCTCATGAACCTTGCGCCCGGCACGCCCTTTACCCTGGCTGATACCAGCAATGAAGCGCTGCCACCCATGCCGACCAATGTGGACGAGCTCGAACGCATTGCCATGGAGATGCGCCCCGAGCTGCTGGAGGAAGCCTACCGCAAGCGCGTCACCCTCAATGACCTGCGGGTCGCGCGGCTGTCGTTGTTTCCCAACCTGTCGGCCAGTGTGGGCTGGCAGCGCGACTCCAACAAATACCTGTACAACAACAGCTGGATAGATTCGGGGCTGCGTCTGTCCTGGAACCTGCTCAAACTGCCGCAATGGCCTGCCCTGAAAAAGGCGATTGGCGACCAGGCGACTGTGGATGATCTGCGCCGCTATGCACAGGGCATGGCCGTGCTGACGCAGGTGCGTGTGGGTGCACAGCGCTATGGACTGGCGCGTATGGAGTACGACATGGCGGATCAATCGGCCAAAGTCGATGAACGTCTGCTGAACTACACCCGCTCCGCTGTCAAAACCAATGCCGAGGGTGAGCTGGAGCTGATCCGTAGCGAGGCGCGCGCGCTGTTGACAGAATATCAGCGCCATGCAGCTTACTCTCAAGCCCAGGCCGCATGGGGCCGGGTGTACAACTCCATCGGCCTGGATGTGCTGCCCCAAACGCTGGACAACACTACCGTCAACGGTCTGTCGCAGTCCATCAAGAGCACCATGTCCGAGTGGCAGCGCGTGACCTTCCAGTCCGCCGCGCCGCGCGCAGATGCCCAGCCCGAAGTCAAGCTGGTCAGTGCCGGAGCGAGGGCAGAAGACGTGAATCAGGCCGCCACCCGCGCACTGCAGCGCAATGGCATTGTCGCTAACGCCACTACCGAATCTGCCTGGACACTGGAGATGGTGTGGAGCCAGACCAGCGATACCGGCTCAGGCAAAGGCACCGTCAATATGCGCCTGCTCAATCCGGTTGGCCAGATCGTGCATGAGCGTAACAGCGAAGTCGCCATAGGCGAGCGCACCTCCTCGGTGGTTCGGGCGGCTGTAGAGTCGGCCATTGATGCCGATGTGCGCAGTCTGCATGCAGCCTTCAAACCGCCACTGTAAAACGCATACCCATGCGCCAAGGTCATCAGCGCGTCCCTGCAAGGTAGGGATGCGTTACAGGTGTTTCAATTTTTGAAAATCACGATGCGGTGACCTGCGCCCAAGCCACTACGGTGGCGTGATTATTTATGACCGTGTACCATGGTTTTCTGGTGGCGTCTTTACTGACGCTCTGGTAACCCCACAAAGTTTAAAATTTATGTTCAAACAGTCTCCAGCCCAACAAAATATCGCGGGAGCAGCTATTATTTTAATAGCGTTTTGTAGTCTCAATTTTGCAGGTGCGCAAACCACCCTACCCACTGGCAGCGGCTTGACGATGAGCCGGGCGTTGACGGCCCAAGCGCAGCCAGCACGGTCAGCAGTTTCTGCGGCACCGGCAACCCCTGCGCCTGCAGCTGCTGCGCTGGGCATCGATGCCACGGCAGTCCGAGTGCTTCTCACGCCTGATGTGGAGACCGTGCTCCTATCGCAAATGGTCGGGCGTATTGTGAAACTCAATGGCTCCCTGGGCAGCAGGGTGACCAAGGGGCAGCTGGTTGTGGGCATGGACTGCAGCGAAAGCGTTGCACGGCTCAAAATGTCGCAGGCCGAGCTGGCCTCGGCACGGGAAACCTATGACTCCAAGGTGCGTCTCAAGGGCCTGGATGCTGCAGGTGATATTGAGGTCGCGCTGGCCGCCGCCGCAGTCAGCAAGGCCGATGGTCAGATTGAAATGACCAAGGCGCAGATCCAGAATTGCTCGGTGTATGCCCCCTTCTCGGGCCGCCTGGCCAAGCTGCATGTCAAACCGCACCAGGGAGTCAATGCCGGACAACCGCTGTTTGAGCTGGTCAGCGATGGCTCGCCGCGCCTGCGTCTGAATGTTCCGTCCAAGTGGCTGCGCACCATCAAGGCGGGGACGCCGTTCAAAGTCGAGATCGACGAGACCGGCAAAACCTACAAAGCCACGGTGACAGCCATCAACTCGCGCGTGGATGCGGTGGCGCAAACCATCGAGATTGAAGCACGCGTAGCGGGCAGCAACCCGGAGCTGCTGGCCGGAATGAGCGGCACCGCACGTTTTATGGCGGCGCAGTAATACACTAATGTCGTGACACGTGTCGTCTCCAGCGCTTTCCCTTGCAGAAATTGAACGCCTGGCCCGCCAGGCGCCAGGTGTTCCTGCACTGTCTTTCTCGATAGCCAACGATGCATGGGGTCTACTGGGGTATCGGCAAGCCCTGGTCATGCGCAAAAGCGCTGGGCGCTGGGGCGCCCAGGCCGTGTCGGGCCTGGTGGAAACGGGCGAAACCACACCCTACCAAAACTGGCTCAGCCGGGTGGCATCGCACCTGGAAAAGCAGGGGCTGCCCCAGCCTAGCCCCCCAGATGCCAGCGCTGACAACACGCCTTTGATACAGCTGCTGCCCGATGCCCTGCCCCCAGCGCTGGCTCAGGAGTGGGCGCAGTGGTGGCCTGCTGACGTGGTGTATGCCCTGCTGCAGGCACGCGGCGGTGGCATCAATGGGCTGGCGATTTTTCTGTTCGATGCACCAGTCAACGCGACACGGCTAGCCAGCCTGAACCGCCTGATGGAGGTATGGCTGCATGCCTGGGCCATGCTGACCGGGCCTGTGCGCAGAAGCTGGTGGCCCAGTGCGCGCGTGCGCTGGGTGGCGCTGGCCCTGCTGGCTGCTGCCATGCTGATTCCTGTGCGGCAATCGGTGTTGGCACCAGCGGAGATCATTTCTCTGGAGTCGCTGGTGTTGGCTTCGCCCGTAGAAGGTGTGGTGCGCGAGGTGTTGGTGCGCCCGAACCAGGCGGTCCAGGAAAACCAGCCGCTGGTAGCGCTGGACGACACCACGCTGCGCAACCGCCGAGAAGTGTTGGTGAAATCGGTGGGCTCGGCGCAGGCAGAGTTGTTGGCCACTACCCAAAAAGCCTTTGAGAACCTGCAAAGCCGCGGAGAAATCGCCCCGATGTCTGGCCGGGTGGAAGAGCGAAAGGCCGAGCTGGCCTACATCGACGAACAGCTGCAGCGCATGTCGGTGGCGTCGCCCAAGGCCGGTATCACGGTGTTTGGCGACCCGAACGACTGGCGTGGCCGTCCCGTCGCTGCTGGCGAGCGCATCATGCTGATCGCCAACCCTGCCAAACTCGGTGTGCTGGTGCATGTGCCGGTAGCAGATGCCATTGCCATCGACGCGGGCGCACCGCTGCGCCTGTTTTTGCATGTGGCGCCGCTGTCGCCACTGGAAGGTGAGGTGATGGAAACCGGCTACCAGGCCTTGTTATCGCCAGACAATATTGCCAGCTACCGCATACGCGCCAAGCTCGCAGCCAGCAACGAGTATTCGCGCATTGGGCTCAAAGGCACGGCCAAGCTCTATGGCGCACAGGTCACGCTGGGATATTGGCTGTTTCGCCGCCCTATTGCTGCAGCGCGCGAATGGGCTGGGCTTTAAGCGGGGTCAACGCATGCGCACGGGTACAGGGCTAGAGATGAACCAGCAGTTGCCTAAGCTCTTGCGCGGTAATGTCGCCTTCTTCTACATTCACAATCACGCCGAGTTTGCTGCGAACCATCAACGTGGGCAGGCTGCGTGGTGCCATGAAGCCATCGAGCTGCGCAGCACTGGCCATGCTCATGGGAAATTTGTAGCCAGTGCGTTGCATGTAGGCAAATGCGCTCTGCACGTCGGTGTCGCTCGACAGCGCCAGCACCTCAACGCCTCTGGCGCGATTCTTCTGCCAGAACTCGTGCAGTCGAGGCGCAACCACTTTGCACACCGGGCACCAGCTGGCCCAGTAAAACACCAACAGCAATTTGCCGCGCACCTGGTCTTCGGAAATATCCTGTCCATTGAGCAGCTTGAAGCTGGTCTTCAGGCGTGGCGACATGCCTACAGCGGGATGCACTTGCTCGCCGGTTTCATCGGCAATCGACGCGGCTACCGCCTTGGCGACAGCGGACTCCTCGGCCGCCGTCATGGGCTGGCTGTGCTTGACAGGAGCTCTTTGGGTCCGCGTGCTTTGCGCGCCAACCCAGCTGGGCGCGAGCACCGATACGCCGCCCAGCACCACACTTCGACGGGTAAGGGCTGTGTGGAGGGGGGCTTGAAGGTGATGCATGGACCGGTGGCGAAAGCGTGCAAACAGGATTTTGATTTTATCGCGAATAGTCTTTTTGCCACAGCGCGCAACGGGCAGAGGCGGGCATGAACGCAGCAACTGACAAACGCGTTCATACGGCAGCCTTGCCCGCGCCCCCCGCAACGAATGCCCCACCCATGCCTGTGCTGGCGGCCCTGCGGGAGGACTTGGTACTTTTCCCTTCATCCGACAACCCAGATGGTTCGCCCACATGGGCTGTGCAAGACCCGGTGCGCAATAAATTTGTACAGATTGGCTGGCTGGAATTCGAGATGCTGGCGCGCTGGCAGCCCAACCCGGCGCTGCTGATGCAATCCCTCGCACAGGAAACCACCTTGCGTCCCAGTTTGGAAGATGTATTGGTTTTTGCACACTTCTTGAAGTCCCAGGGTTTGGTGCGAATGGAATCACGCGAAGATCTGGTGCTGGCGCGCAAGGTGCCTGCCAAGCCTGGCTTGGCCGATTGGCGCTGGTGGCTGCACAACTATCTGTTCTTCCGCATTCCCCTGGCGCGTCCTGACAGGTTGCTGGCCGCTGTCGTGCCCAAGCTGGAGTGGATATTTTCCCCTGCCACGCTGCTGGTGCTCGCCCTGCTGTGCGGCGTGGGGGTCATGCTGGCGGCGCGGCAGTCAGAGCTGTTCGTGCAGACCTTCGTGGACTCCTTGACTCTGGCGGGCTTGCTGAGTTTTGCATTGGCGTTGATGCTGGCCAAGACCTTGCATGAAGTAGGGCACGCGGTCGTGGCAACTCGCTATGGTGTGCGCGTGGCCCACATGGGCGTTGCCTTTCTGGTGCTGTGGCCCATGCTGTATACGGATACGGGGGAGTCATGGCGACTGCGCCATCACCGCCAGCGCTTGCACATTGCAGCCGCTGGCATGTCGGTAGAGATGGTTCTGGCAGGGCTGTGCCTGTTGGGTTGGGCACTGTCGCCACCGGGCGCGCTGCGTAGTGCCTGTTTTTACCTGGCTACAACCAGCCTAGTGATGACCCTGGCGCTAAACCTGAGTCCGTTCATGCGCTTTGATGGCTATTACGTGCTGTCAGATGCCTTGGACATGCCCAATCTGCATGAACGTGCAGGAGCCATCGCCAAAACCTGGATTCGCCGTACCTTCCTGGGTTGGCAAGACCCGTGGCCAGAGCACTTTGCGCCCAGCAAACACAAGGCCTTGCTGTGCTTTGCCATAGTCACATGGGTCTACAGGCTGGGGCTTTTTTTAGGTATTGCCGTTGCGGTGTACCTGATGTTTTTCAAAGTTCTGGGCATCTTTCTGTTTATTGTTGAAATTATCTGGTTTGTCATGCGCCCGGTCTACACCGAGCTGCGAACCTGGCGCGCACGCAGGAAAGACATCCAGCGTGGACGCGCCAGCCTGTGGCTGTTGCTGCTTTTCTTGGGTGTTGGTTTATGGGCTTTTCCGTGGGCGCACGACATCCATGCCCCAGCGCAACTGCGCACGGAGTACCGCACCCTGTTCAGCCCCATTGCGGGAAAAATAGTCAGTCTGCGGGCTCCGGGACCTGTGGCCAGAGGCGAGCCCTTGGTGGTTCTGGACAGCCCCAAGTTGCGCAACGACGTGCAGCGGGCGCAGATCAATGTGACAGCTACCCGTGCGGCTCTGGCCAGCGCTGAGCTGGGGGCTGAACAAAATCGCGACCAGGTGGGCAAGCTGGGTGTCACGGTAGAGCAGTTTCAGGCCGAAGACCGTGCAGCAGACCAGGAGCTGGCACGCATGCGCCTGAGTGCAGAGTTTCCTGCCCGCTGGACCGATGTAGACCCAAGCCTGGCTGTCGGCGTCTGGCTTCGCCCCCAGGACCCTGTAGGCACCCTGGTGGATGAGTCCACATGGTGGGTGGAGGCATGGGTTGACGAGTCAGAAATCCAGTACATCACAGTGGGGGCAAAAGGAAAGTTCTATCCATCCAACCGTCTGGACCAGCCCTTGCAGGTCAAGGTGGTAGATATCGACAGCGTGCGAGCCGCGGCGTTGCCGCATCCAGGCATGTCGACCGAGCACGGGGGCTCCATACCCACGACCACAGATGGCAAAAATCTGGTACCCCGCGAAGCGCTCTACCAGGTGCGCTTGCAGGTGCAAGGCCAGCCAGAACAAATGCGCTGGGCGCGCGGGCACATTACGGTCCAGGGTGATCGCTATTCCAAGCTTTGGCATGTGCTGCGTTACGCCAGCTCGGTGCTGATCCGCGAAAGCGGGTTTTAGGGCTTGCTTCAGCACCCCTGCTCGGACGAAGGCCTGTAAAGACGGTGTCGCCATCAGGCCTATCGGCCATATGAATAGGGCCATGAATCACCTTGGTAACCCAAAAGAACTTGGCTTAGTGGTGCTGGGTGAAGGACAATCTTGGCTGGCCAGCATGGCCATTCCTATTCAACCAACCTACTAACTGACAACATGACTTGGACTACCGTAATTACTGAACCCAGCGAACTTGGTGAGTGCCCGTTCTGGCATCCTCAGGAAGGCATGCTGTACTGGGTCGATATCGCAGGCTTTCAAATCAAGCGCGCCAATGTGTTCATGGGCACGGTGGAACGCTGGGCCATGGCTATAGATGGCGTGCCCAGCGAACCTGGCTGCATGGCGCCGGCCAAAAGCGGTGGCTTCGTCATTGCCCTGCGAGACCGCATCGTGCGTGCCCGCACCTGGGGTGGTGAACTGCAGACCCTGCGCCTGTTTAAGCACGACACCAAAACCACCCGCTTTAACGACGGCAAATGTGACCCGATGGGCCGCTTCTGGGCGGGCACCATGTATGAGCCGCGCACCGTCCCCGAAGCAGAGCTGTTCAGCCTGGATGCACGCGGCGCTCAAGCCCCCGTTATTGAACGCAAAGCTGGCAACGCCACCATTGCCAACGGCCTGGCTTGGTCACCAGACCATCGCACTGTCTACTGGGCCGACACCACAGACCATGTCGTGCACGCCTGGGACTACGACCCGCAGAGCAACGCCATGACACGCCAGCGCGTATTCAAACAGTTTGCAGACAAACCCGCGGGCTGGAAGCCTTTCCAGCCTGACAACGGCGGCTATCTGGGCCGCCCTGATGGCGCCGCTGTCGATGTGCAGGGCAACTACTGGCTGGCCATGTACGAAGGCCAGCGTGTGCTTCAGCTGTCACCTGCAGGGGAGATACTGCAAAACATCCCTGCTCCTGTGCTGTGCACCACCATGCCGTGCTTTGGCGGCGACGACATGCAAACCCTGTACCTCACCAGTGCGCGCCACGGCCGCAGCGCTGAAGACCTGGTGGCGCAGCCACAGCTGGGCTGCGTGTTCAGCATGCGGGTGGATGTACCGGGCTTGCCGGTGCAATTTTTTGAAGACTAGCCAATGCGTTTTTTTGCTATGGCTTCTAGCAATGGCGCTTTGCGTTGGACGACCTGAAGGCATTGGCCCTAGCCTGGTCGCTTAGCTGCGTTGGTTTGCAGAGTGTTGTCCTGGCTTGGTCACGTTGCGGCGACGGAGGAGTTTATGCTGCAAAAATCTTGCGAAAACACGCGACACCGTTGGTAGTCATCTGGAGGGGGTCACCGCGCCTTTCTCCAGATTTTTCATCACAAACACACTTCATCACCGCTTGCCGGTTGGGTCACTTGCATCATGCGCCAGTCGTGTGATTGGCAACACACGCTATTTATTTTATAGCTGCTCTCGTAACATTCTAAAGGGCTGTGGGCCGATATGTGCCTGAAAACCACATGCACAAAGCTGTTTTGGAACGCCTCATAGTGATTGTCGAACTCTATTGAGGACGAACAGCAAAGAGCAAAGAGCAAAGAGCAAAGCATTTTGCAAAACCCTGTCTCAAACTACGATCCTACTTGCCTTGTGTGACACGGTGGCGCGAAACGTCAACAAGCCAAGCCAGCAAGCGGTGATGGAGCGTGTTTGTGATGAAAAATCTGGAGAAAGGCGCGGTGACTACCTCCAGATGACTACTCACCTTGTCGCGTGTTTTCGTAAGATTTTTGCAGCACAAATTCCTCCGTCGCCGCAACGTGACCAAGCCAGGACAGAACGCTTCGATCCCAACCTGTAGACCAACATTAGTCTATAAAGACTAGCAAGCTACATCATGGAGACCCCTGCGCCAGATTACACTAACCGCGCAGTCCATCCGTACCGCATAAAACAAGGTTCACTGGAGACAAGAGTGTCAAATATCGCTGGTAAAGCCTATGCCATGAACGTGATCACGCCCGTGCGCACATGGACGGTGTGGCTCAATAAACTGATTTTCTGGATCGCCCTCAAACGCCCCTCCACCTTGCAGGGCCTGGTGTCACTGTCGCTCATCCATTACGCGCGCTGGGTGATCGTCGGCAACAAGCAGTTTCCCCATCTGGCGCCCGAGCAGCCGGTAGAAAACCTGCGCTATAGCTATATGCTGTTTTTCAGCAACTTCAACGGCAGCTGGGACCAGTATGTGGACTCATTCACCTTCGCCATTCCCAGCGGGCTGGACATGTTCTGGAAATGGGATGTGCGCTACCCCAAGTCGGTGCCGCTCACACCGTTTCACGATTACATCCGCTACAACCAGATCGAAACCATCCACTACTACAACGCCTATCCCATGGCCAGCTCCAACGACATCAAGAGCGCGAAAAAACTGCGCCTGGCGCTGATGTATTTTGATGCGCGCCTGGACGAGCAAGCTTCCGACGAGGCTTTTCAAAAGCAGTTTCATCTGCTCTTGCGCGACCTGCAGCACGACATGGGCAGCATGCGCCACACACCGATTGTCAGCATGGCGGCGCATTGCGTAGAGCAGCGCCTGCAGCAGGAGCGCCTGCTCGCAGGAACGACCCTACAAGGCTACAAGGAGACCGTATGAGCGGCAATATCTCTGGCAAGGCCTATGCCCTCACTCTGCTGTGCCCCATCAAGCCTGGCGCAGTAGGCAATGCCGCGTTTTGCGACGTGATGCGCGATACCCTGGAGGCCTGGAACGAGCTGCCCCAAAGCCCGATGGCGCAGGTGCCCAACACCTACCTGTGCCGCTACTACATCCTGGACGATGTGTACACCGAGTCCCTGCCCGGTGGCGGCATCTGGGACACGCTGTCCGACATCTGGCCCGTGCTGTCCCAAAAGGGCCGCCTGAATGCGCTGCCCTTTCAGGAGCATTTGCAGTCGCGCTATTTGGTTTTCTCCAGCAACTTTCATGGCGATCTGGACGTATATCTGCAGGGCATGTGGCGCAACGCAGAGGCCGATATCCGTAGCGTGTGGCAATACTGCTATGGTTTTGACAAGGTGACAGACGCCGATAGTTTTGCCGCCTATGTCAAGCGGTGCCAGCGGGAGGCCACGCTGTTTTTTGTGGGCTCCAACGACGACCCATTGGATGAACAGCTCAAAGCCCTGTACATCAAGCAGGAGTTTTCGCGCTTTGCGCAGCGCACGCAGGACCTGAGCGCAGCCGCGTTGCGCCAGGCCTACCGCGAGTTCATGCTGCGGGTCAAGCCGCGCGACGTCACTGGTCCCACCTGGCCTGCTGGTGCGAAAAACGAGCGGGCCCTGCGATTGACGCCTGAGCTGATGACTACCCAAAAACAAGAAGGTACCGTGCAATGACCAAAATGCTTGATTTATGGGACATCCAGGGCAACGTGGTGCGACCCTATGGGCGCTTTGGCTTTCCGGTGGCGCGCTACCTGCTGCTCAACGTGCGCCATGGCCGCCTGGCCCGCCAGTGGCTGGCGGACCTGGTGCCGCGCATCACCACCTCGGCCACCTGGGGTGATGGGCCTGGCGGGGTGCCCAAGCCGATGGCTACGCTGAACATGGCCATCAACCACGCAGGCCTGGCTGCACTGGACGTGCCGCAAGCCACCTTGAACAGCTTCCCGCAGGAATTCACCATGGGCATGCGCAAGCGCAGGGACATCATTGGTGACGACGGTCCCAGCAGCCCCGCGCACTGGGACCCGGTGTGGCGCGACAGCGAGGGCGACAAAGCCGTGCATATCCTGCTCACTCTCAACGCCCAGACGCCCAAGGCCATGCAGCAGCAGTACGACACCATTGTGCAAACCGTGACCGACAGCCAGGGCGCGGTGGCGCTGCTGGACGGCCATGTAGGGCAGGACGGGCAACTGATGCCCTACCAGGAGGGGCATTTGCTGTGGGAAGAAGGCAAGCCCACAGCCAAAGAGCATTTTGGCTACACCGATGGTATCGGCGATCCATATTTTGAAGGCATTGCCGACCCACGCTACCGCGTGGAAGGCCGTGGCAAGCAAATGGAAGATGGCACCTGGCAGCCACTGGCCACAGGCGAGTTTCTGCTCGGGCATATCGACGAGGCCAGGGAGTACCCGCCTGCGCCAGAGCCTGTGCTGTTCTCGCGCAATGGCACCTACATGGTGTACCGCAAGCTGCACCAGAATGTGGCTTCGTTTGATGCCTTGCTGCAACGCGAAGGCGCACACTACCCCGGCGGCCCTGAGCTGCTGGCAGCTAAATTCGTCGGGCGCTGGCGCGATAATGGCGCGCCCCTGGTGAGCGCGCCCGATGCCAAATCCAAAGCCGCCTGGGACGCCACGTTCGCGCAAGCCAGCCCTGAGCAGCAAGACGCCATGCTGAGCGATTTTGTCTACGACCAGGACATGAGCGGCGCGCGCTGCCCCATGAGCGCGCATATCCGTAGGCTCAACCCGCGTGCTTCGCTGGAGATTAAAGCGGGAACCTGCCCGGGCCAGTTTGCGCGCGATATCGGCGCGTTCGACACGCCTGGCGCGCTGGCCAACCGGCGGCGCATCCTGCGGCGCGGCCTGGCCTATGGCAACAGCAGTGACCGCAGCAGCGACAAGGGCAACCACGGCGTGATCATGATGATGCTCAACGCTGATATTGCACGCCAATATGAGTTTATTCAGCAGCAGTGGGTGAACTACGGCAACGATTTTCGCGAGGGCAATGACAAAGAGGTTTTGCTCGGTAATCACAACCCGTTCGATCCGACCTGCGTGGTCCATGCTGCCGACCCCCAAGGCGACGCACCGCCCCGGTTTGTGCGCAACATTCCCCGCTTGGTGGAAACACGCGGAGGCGATTACTTCTTTGTGCCCAGCCTCACCGCGCTGCGGTTGGTGGCGCGCGGTTTGATTGACCCTACTTAGGAGACCCGGCGCCTTTTGTCGCCCAGACTCCTAGAGGCTGACGCCGTTGACGCGGCGGCGCAGCTGCGAGATGCCGTGGTAGACCACGCGCCGTGCACGGTTGATGCTGCCCAGCGGGCGGTGCACCGGCAGGCAATGCCAGGGCGAAAAGCGCATGTCTTCGCCCTGGCGGTTACGCTCGGAGGTATCGAACTCTTGCGCCAGTATGCGCAGCGTAGCCACAGCTTCAAACGGTGAGGCCGCTTCGTCCCAGCGCTTGGCTGCGTTTTCTACCGGCATGCTGCGCGGGTCACTCTGGCGCTGGATGCCAAACACGAACTCTGCCGGTTGTTTGGCCAGCTGCGCAACCATCGCTTCGCGCAAAAAATTGTCGCCAGGATGTGCAGGCACAGCCTGTGTGTTGGCTGCCACCGGCGTGGCGCAGTATTTGACGGGATGATCCCCCAGCAAATACGGCGTGCTGCTGAAGTAGCGGATAGCCAAGGGGTTGGCAAACACCTTGAAGGCGCAGATCAGCCGCCACACCACACCCGGATTGCAGGCAAAAAAGCGCAGCTTGTCCCACAGCGAGCCTTGAATAGCGCGCACCATGCCGTCGAAGGTTTGCACGTTGTCGCATAAAAATGTGTCGGTGCTGATCAGCAGGAAGTCCTGGTTTTGCGCGCAATCGGGCTCATCACTGAGCTTGTCGCCCGGCACACCTTCGAGCTTGATGGCCATGCCGCGAATATCGCGTTTCGCATCAGGCTGGGCCGCACTGTTGGCGTTGGAAAAGCGCACCCAGGCGGTGTAGGTGGCGGGCATCGCAAATATGCCGATGCGGTAATGCGGTGGCAGGTTGTCATGCACCGTGAACTCGGCTCGCACCAGGCCGTGCATCTTGGGGTGCGCGTCGCGCGGCATCAGACCGTCAGGGTGTTCGTCGATCAGCTGGGTTTTAAGCCGCTCGAATAGATCGTTGATGTAGCCCTCTTCAAATGTGGTGACGACTTCCTGAGAAGAGCCAGTCATGGGCGGGGGCTTTCCAGAGGGTTGTCTGATGGCTGCGCAAACTGCTGTATGTCGCGCTCAATCGCTTCCACAAAAGCCAAGGCGCCTTGCTGATGGGCCAGTGCCAGAGCCTCGCGCAGTTTCTGCAACACCAGCAGTGCGTCACCCGGGGCAAGCTCGTGCTGCAGGCGTGCGCGCAGGCGAAGATATTCTGGCTCCATCCAGCGCTCACCGCTGTTAACCCGCTCGTCAATGCGCCCCAACGCGGCAAGGCCATCCTGGATATGGCCATGCTCCAGGCAGGCACTGGCGTAGAACACGACCCAGGTGGTCAGATAGGCGCTGTGCTGGTCCAGCAGCACATCAATGCAGGCCTTGGCTTTTTCCAGGTATACCGCCGCATGTATGCGCGGGATCGGCTGCATCAAGTGACTGAGCGCGGTGATCAGGTCTGCATAGGGCGTCCAAATGGGCAAATGGTGTTTGTCTGCGTAGTCGTGTGCTTCGCTGGCATAGCGCGCCATGTCTTCGGGCCGCTTCCACAGACCACTGATATGACCACCACTAAACACCAGGGCCTGACAGATAGACGAGTGGTTATGGCTGCGCTGCGCGTACAGCAAGGCCTGATCGCGCCAATGATTTGCAGCGTCGGCATTTTGCCTCAGGGAACAGGTCGTGGCCAGGCCGAGCAATACCGAGCACACATGGCTGTTGGAGCTGAAACGAAAACCCACGGCATTGCTGTGCGTTTCGGGATCATAAAGATTCAAGAATGCCTCAAACTCTTTTTGTGCGCTGGCCAGTTGGCCTTGGATCATGCAGGTAAATCCCATGGAGCGTTGTACCAACAGCTGGTCAATCTCGTTGTCAGGGCGAGCAGCCTCGCGTACCTGCGTAGCTAGTTCACGCAGATCGGCCAGATGCCAGCCACTGAGGGCGACAGCCCATTTGAGGTAGCGCACAGAAACCTGGTATTCGCTGTCAGGCAGCCGGGCACACAGAACGTATGCCCGATCGACAATAGTAACCAGCTTTCTTGACCCCACGCCGCGTTTGGCGATCAAGGGACCTGCAAGAGCCATACACAGCGTCAACTCTTGCTGGTCGCGTGCAGTGTTTTCGGGCCTTTCCGCCAGCATCTGCAGTGCCTGGCTGTAATGGGCTACCGCCTCTTGCAAAGCCAGCTGGTTGGCCGCCAGCTCGCCAGCGCGCTCCCAATAGTGCACTGCGCGCTCGAGGTTGCCCGCTTCGGTGTAGTGCATGGCAAGCAAGTGTGGCGCACTGGTAATGGACAGCGCAAACTCCTGCTCCATCACTTGGGCCACTTTGGCATGCAGGCGCACGCGGTCGGCACGCAGCATGCGCTGGTAAACGGCATCTTTCACCAGCATATGGTCAAAGCTCAGCACAATGCCGTTAGGAGTCTGCCGCTGTACAAACAGCTGGTTGTCCAGCAGCTCCTCAATGGCCGCCTGGGTGTCTTCCATCAGGTCTTTGGAGCAGGCCTCCAGCAGGGCCTTGTCAAACTCGCGGCCCAGTACGGCAGCTTGCTGCACTGTCATGCGACCATGCTGCAACTGGTCCAGCCGGGCCAGCAAAATATCGCTCAATGTGGAGGGGATACTCTTGGCACCGGCCGGGTTGTCGAAGTCATCTCGCAGTAGCAATGCGTGGGCCAGTTCAGTGGCAAAGATGGGCACACCATCTGAACGGTCGACAATCTGGCGCATCAAGTTCTCGGGCATTTGCCTTGGTGCGGCCAGTGCCGCGACAATGGCGCGCACATCGCTTTCCGGCAATCGGTCCAGATGCAGCACGCTGACATGCGCGCCATCGCTGAACATCTTGTCCTTCATGGGACGCGAGGTCGCTATCAACATGGCGCTTTGCCTGGTCAGCTCGCTGACAAAGCGGCTGAGCAGCGCATTAGTACTGGGGTCTGCCCAATGCAGGTCTTCTACCACCAGCAAAGTGTTCTCGCGTACCAGATTGTGCAGGGCGCGCAGCAACATTTTCTGGATGCGGCTGCGCACTTCATCTGGGCTCAGGCCCGCAAGGTGGGGCGCGCTGATGCTGCGCAGGCCGAGCAGCTCTGCCAGGGCAAAAGAGTCTTCATGGCTGCCCAATCCATACTGCATCGCTACCGCTTCCAGCTTGCGTAGCTTTTCAGTGTCACTGTCTTCATGGCGAATTTTGGCAGTGGATTCGATGTGCTGGATGAAGGGGTACAGGGGTGTCTGGCTGTAGTCGGGCGAGCACTGCAAGACCGGGATGGCATGGCTGCTTAATGACAGATCAGCATACAGCCGGGTGATCAAATGCGACTTGCCGGTGCCCGCATCACCACGCAGCAAAATCGCCTGGCCTCGTCCGCTGCGCGAGCGCTCATACTTGTCGCGCAGAAAAGTCAGCTCTACATCGCGGCCAATCAACGGCCCGATGCGCCTGCGCCCGCGTGTGGCCTGAAAGCGGCTCTGGCTTTGCTGCTCTGACAGCAGCTCCCAGGCGTTGACGGATGCCGCAGAACCCTTAACCTGCACAGGGCCCATGCTGCGAAAAGCAAACAGGTCACCGGCTGCATCGCGGGTAGCGTCAGACACCACCACCCCACCAGGGGCAGCCAGGCTTTGCATGCGCGCTGCCAGATTGGGTGTTTCGCCGACAGCGCCGATCTCCAGCGTGTCGCCAGCGCCCACAAGCTGGCCAATCACCACCGTCCCCGTGGCCAGGCCCATGCGCACCTGCAACTGCACCCCAGCAATCGGCTGTACCCGCTGGATGGCGCGCAGCGCGTCCAGCGCCGCGCGCAGGGCGCGTTCGCAGTCAGACTCGCTGATGCTGGGATAGCCAAAATACACCAACACGCCATCGCCCATGTACTGTGCAATATAGCCTTTGTGTTTTTGCACCACCGCGCGGATGCACTCACGGTAGGCCTGCAACAGCGACTGCAGGTCTTCGGCATCCAGGCGACCGGACAGCTCGGTAGAGCCCACCAGGTCGCAGAACATCACAGTCAGCAGGCGGTGCTGGTGGTTGCTTACATTGCCTCCCGTCATGTGGGTCATGGCTGGGGCAGAAGCTATGGCTTTGGATGTGCTTGCAGCAGCAGACGCGGCGATGTCTGCAGCAGGCTGAGCCAAGGCGGCAATAGCCTGCAAAAGAATGCGCCGGTGCCCTACCGAGGTAATGCCGATATCGCGCAGATCGTCAGCGGTGATGTCAGGCAACAGATCAAAACTGATGTCATTGTCCCGGAATGCGCTTTCATAGGATTGCAGCTCCAATGCAGCCAGCCAAGCTGACAGGCCAGAGGATTCACCGGGCGTGGACATACCGTAGAGAAGCTTGGGTGCAGCCGACGCCGTTAGCGCAGGACCTGCATGGTCATGGTTTCGCGCAGTTCTTCGCTCATGGTCTGGTTCAGGCGCACATAGCGCTTGAGCTTCTCAGTCATATCGCGCAGGCGCACCGACACCCCCATCAAGACGATGGACATGAGTTTGGTGGCTACTTCCGGCTGGTCCAGCATCATGTTCTGCAACATGCGTTTACTCAGCATGGCGCAGCGCGTATGGCTGGAGGCAGTACAAGTCAAAGAGCGCGCACCACCATCCATCAGGCTCAGCTCGCCCAAGGTGGTGCCGGGGCCTAGCACGGTTACGGTAATGGGGGTGCTGAGGTCAGCAGACAGGGCCTCCACCACGGCTTCACCGTCCAGTATCCACAACATATAGCTGGTACTGGTGCTGTCGCCTTCCTTGAGGATGATTTCGCCATCGGCGTACTGGCGTGCGCGCATGTAGCTGGCTGCAATTTTGGCTTCCTGCCGGTTCATGGGCGTGATGCACTCGGCTTCGCACAGAAAGCCGATCAACATGGTGGCATCCAGCGTCTCAATTTCCTGTTGGCTCGGAACCTCTACGGGCGCGGTGGCAGAGGGATCGCGTGCGCCTAAAAACCTTTTCAACATGCTGTTAACCACGTAATTCTGAATGTTAATAATAGCACCATGGACTACTGAGTCCGTGGCTCAAGCGCTGTGCCTGCCAGGTGCCCACCGCCCAGTAGTGCACCAGTCTGACATCAAACGCCGTCTTTTCCCGGACCTTCAAACACCCACTAGCTGTATGGTTATCACTATAGACAACGTTCGGCAGTCAATGTTATAACAAATTCTTACATTCCTATGTTTGTCAAGTCCCGACCATGACAGCCATGTTTTTAAGACTGAGGCGCATACTGCTCATTGGCTTTCTGATGTGCGCGAGCGCTGCCGCTCAGGCGGCGACCTGCTTCGCATTTGATGACACTAGCGGTACGCTGCTGGTATTTGACCAAGCCGCCCCGTTGACTATACGCAAGTCTGTCATCATCCCCACATTTGGCGGGGACCAGGTGGAGTCCGCCTATTTTGACGGCGTCAATAATCGTTACTACATCATCAGGCAGACGGCGCCCAACACACTGGGTTATATAGATCCGCTGACGGACACCTATGTGCAAGTCAGCCCTGCGGCAGGTCTGGGCACTACTGCAGTTCCAACGGCTGTCGTGGTGGGCACGGGCAATGGGGCGACACGTGTAACCTCCCTGACCCGCAATCCACTCACTAATAAATGGTATGTTGCCCGGATTGATGGCTACATGTTTGAGATTGATCCCATCACGGGAGTGTTTGTGCCTGGTGCTTTTGGCGGCAATGATTATTTGCGCCTCAGGGATGCAGCAGGAAATCTGATCACGGTTGCAGAGGACTTTGTATTTGACAGTACAGGCAAGCTGTTTGTGAGCACAGGAACTGTGCTCCACCAAAACATCAACCTCACCACCGGCTTTGCCACCGGCCAAGTGCCAATTACAGGTTTTGCCGAAGGTCTGTCGCTGGATCAAGACGGCAACATACGGATGGTGATGGGTGCCAACATCGCAGCCACCAGCCGCAATGTCTATCTGCTCAACACAACGACCGGCGCCAGCACCCTGCTGTACAACCTGCCCGACATTGGCGGCGCTGCAGACTACGAATCGCTGGGCTGCAATTCCCTTCCAGAGCGCAGCGATTTGCGATTGACCAAATCGGTCTCGCCCTCCAGCGTGCTACCTGGTGGCACGGCAACTTTTACCCTGGGGCTTTTCAATGCGGGCGTAGACCCAGCCTTCCGGGTCAATGTGCTGGACAGCTTGCCAGCGGGCGTCAATGTGTTATCCAGCAGCATCCAGGGCACCTGCACCAGTTGCTCTTTTGATGGCGCCAGTGGTCTGTGGTCTGTCAACCAGATTTTGCTAGGCCAGCGCATTACCTTGAGTTTTGTCGTCAGCACGCCTGGCGTTACGCCCAACACCTCAGCCATCAACCGGGCGCAGGTTACGCAGTCATGCACGCGTGCCACCGGGGCTTGCGTTGCCATGCCAGACCCCAACTCCACCCCCAACAACAAAGTTGGTGCCTACACTCCCACCGAAAATGACGAAGCATTGGCCAGTCTGCTGATCACCCCAGCCCCGGCAGTGTCCAAAGCATTCGTCCCCTCCACAGGCGAGCCTGGCAACACCGCCCTCTTGGTGCTGACCTTGACCAACCCCAATACCAGCACAGCGGCCAACCTGAGCGCGCCACTGGTGGACACCTATCCACCCGGTATGGTCAATGCTGCTACGCCGAACCCCCAGACCAGCTGCACTGGCGCAGGCGCTATCGTGGCGGCGGCGGGTGGCAACAGCATTACGGTGCCTGCGGGGCGGGTGATTGCGGCCAGCGGCAGTTGCACCGTCACGGTGGTGGTGCAGTTGCTCAACCAGGGCACCTATGACAACACGATTGCGGCGGGTGCATTGGTGACTAGCGTGGGCACCAGCATCGTGGGGGTTACCGCCAGCTACGTGGCTACGCCCGTCAATACCTCAGTGATCAAAAGTTTTGTACCCAATGCCATTGCCCCCGGGCAGACGGCGACACTCAGGCTGACCCTGTCCAACCCCTCCAGCGTCACTGCAACGTTAACCAGCAATCTGGTGGACACCTATGGGGCAGGTCTGGTGAATGCAGCCACACCTAACCCACTCACTTCCTGCGCTGGCTCGGGCGCGCCGATAGCGACCGCAGGTGGCAACAGCCTGACCCTACCCACCACACGCGCTATTGCACCCAACAGCAGTTGTACGGTCACTGTTGTTGTCACCGCAACTTCTGTAGGTCAGTACACCAACACCATTGCAGCAGGTGCGCTGACAACCTCCGTGGGCAGCAATTTTTCACCCGCAACAGATGTATTGCTAGTTGACCGCCCCAGGGTGGAAAAATCATTTACCCCCAGCGCAGTGCAGCCCAATGTGGACTCGGTGTTGAAAATCATTTTCTTCAATCCACTGCCAACCGCTGCCACACTGAACGCCGTGTTTACCGATGTCTACCCTGCGGGCATCGTCAACTCGCCCACTCCTGCGGCGGCAGACACCTGTGCGGGTGGCAACCCAACGGCTGCGGCTGGTGGCGGTCAAGTGACCATGCCAGTAGGTACCGTCATACCTGCTCAAGGGCAGTGCGAGTTGACCGTCAACGTGCGCGGTGCAGCCAACGGCAGCTATGTCAACACCATTCCTGCTGGCTCGCTAAGTACCAGCCTGGGGACCAATTCTGCGGTAGTGACGGCTACGTTGACCATTGCTACCATTGCCGATGTGCGTGTCACCAAGGTAGCCAGTGTTGCCAGCACCAACCCTGGTGTGACCGTGATCTTTACCGTCACCGTATCCAATATTGGTCCATCAGCGGCAACCAATGTGCCTTTTACTGATGTACTCAATGGCCTGAGCATTTCGGGCGCTGTGACGCGTACGGTGGCTGGAGGCGCGACGGTCACCGGGTTTACCAATTCCACTACCAACATCTCAGCCACCATGACCTTACCCGCCAACAGCACTGTCAATTACATCGTTGCTGCATTGCCCGGTGCGCTGAGCGATTTTGTGACCAATACTGCTGTCGTGGGCACCAGCACGCTCTATACCGACCCCGATCCTGGCAACAACGCGGCCACTGCCACGGTCTTTGTCAACAAGCTGGCCCAACTCTCAGTGACTAAAAATGATGGCGTGACCACCACACGCAGTGGGGAGCTGCTCAACTACACCGTAACTTTCGCCAATGCCGGCCCTTCCTCAGCAGATGGTGCGGTGGTCAAAGACACTCCTTCTGCGGGACTCAACTGCGTCAGCCTGGTATGCACGCCAGCAGGTGGCGCATCGTGCGGTGCCATGACAGTCACCACCCTCACGAGTGCGGGTGGGCATGTGCTGCCCAGCCTGCCACCGGGCAGTACCGTCACGGTCGTGTTGAGTTGCCAGGTGACTGCTTCGGGGAGTTAGCGGGGCGAAGCCCTACATCTTTTCCAGCAGCCTGGGTAAATTTCAGACCAACAGACGCTGCAGATACCGTCCGGTGTGGCTAGCCGGATTGGCTGCCACGTCCTCAGGCGTGCCTACAGCCACCACCTGCCCACCGCCATCGCCCCCCTCGGGGCCCATATCGATCAGCCAGTCGGCGGTTTTGATCACATCCAGGTTGTGCTCGATGATGACAATGGTGTTGCCTGCGTCGCGCAACTGGTGCAGCACCTTCAGTAGCAGCTCGATGTCAGCAAAATGCAGCCCGGTAGTCGGCTCGTCCAAGATGTAAAGGGTCCGGCCCGTGTCGCGCTTGGACAGCTCCAGAGCCAGTTTCACGCGCTGTGCCTCGCCACCGGACAGGGTGGTGGCGGCCTGCCCCAGCTTGATATACGACAGGCCTACGTCCAGCAGGGTCTGCAGCTTGCGTGCAATGGTGGGCACGGCCTTGAAAAACTCGTGCGCGGCTTCGACAGTCAGGTCCAGAATCTGCCAGATGTTTTTGCCTTTGTAGACAATCTCCAGGGTCTCGCGGTTATAGCGCGCGCCTTTGCACACATCACAGGGCACATACACGTCGGGTAAAAAGTGCATCTCCACCTTGACCACGCCGTCGCCCTGGCAGGCCTCGCAGCGGCCTCCGGCCACGTTGAAGCTAAAGCGCCCAGGCCCATAGCCACGTTCCCGCGCCATGGGCACGTCGGCCAGCAGCTCGCGGATGGGGGTGAACAGGCCGGTGTAAGTGGCGGGGTTGCTGCGCGGTGTGCGGCCAATCGGTGACTGGTCCACGTTGATGACTTTGTCAAAGTGTTCAATGCCCTGAACATCGTCATGTGCCGCAGGCTCATCATGTGCGCGGTACAGCGACTGTGCGACAGCTGCATACAGCGTGTCGTTGACCAGGGTCGATTTGCCAGAGCCAGAGACACCCGTCACGCAGGTCAGCAGACCGACGGGAAACTCGGCGTTGACGTTGTGCAGGTTATTGCCCGTGGCGTTGATGATGCGAATCGCCTGCATCTCCCCCTGGGTGGCGATATGGTGGGCATTGCGCTGCGCCCAGGCCAGTGCCTGGCGGCTGGGCGCGGCCTTGCCCGCAGATTTCTTGGCGGGGCTGGTGGCGGCCTTCACTGTAGGCTGCCAAGGGTGGCGTCGGGTGGGCACTGCAATGCGCCGCGCACCACTCATGTACTGGCCCGTCAGCGACGCCGGGCTGTCCTGCACCTGCTGCGGCGTACCCTGGGCCAGCACGCGCCCACCATGCACGCCCGCGCCGGGGCCCAGGTCGATCACATGGTCGGCCGCGCGGATCATGTCCTCGTCATGCTCCACCACCAGCACGCTGTTGCCGATATTGCGCAGGTGCTTGAGCGTATCGATCAGACGGTCATTGTCGCGTTGGTGCAGGCCAATGCTGGGTTCGTCCAGCACATACATCACACCAGTGAGGCCGCTGCCGATCTGCGATGCCAGGCGAATGCGCTGCGACTCGCCACCGCTCAAGGTTTCTGCGCTGCGGTTCAGGCTGAGGTAATTGAGCCCCACGTCGTTGAGGAATTTGAGCCGCGCTGCGATCTCGCTGATCACCTTGCCAGCAATCTCTGCCTTGGCACCCTTGAGTTTGAGGTCAGAAAAATACGCATGGCACTCACGCAGCGTGCTGGCATTGATCTCAAACAGGCGCTTGGCCTGCGGCCCTTCGCCCAGCTTTACGCTGCGCGCTTCGCGGCGCAGGCGTGTGCCCGCACAATCGGCGCAGGCCTGCACGCTGCGGTAGCGGGCCAGGTCTTCGCGCACGATCACCGAGTCGGTCTCGCGGTAGCGCCGCTCCATATTCGGCAGGATGCCTTCGAACGGGTGTTTGCGGCTGATCTTTTTGCCAGCCGAAGCACCCGATTCCATCGTGTAATTGAACTTTATCTCTTCGTCGCCGCTGCCGACCAGCATGGCCAGCTGCACTTTTTCGTCCAGCGCCTCGAAGGGCATTTCAATGTCTGCGCCATAGTGTTTGGCCACGCTTTCGAGCATGCTGAAATAATAGCCGTTGCGTCGGTCCCAGCCTTTCACAGCGCCACTGGCCAGGCTCAGCGAGGGAAAAGCCACTACACGCGCTGGATCAAAAAACTCCATGGTGCCCAGGCCATCGCAGGTAGGGCAGGCACCCACGGGAGAGTTGAACGAAAACAGCCGCGGCTCCAGCTCACTGATGGTATAGCTGCATTGGGGGCAGGCAAACTTGGCATTGAAAAAATGCTCCGTTCCCGTGTCCATCTCCAACGCAATCGCGCGCCCCTCCGCCAGGCGCAGCGCTGCTTCAAAACTCTCGGCCAGGCGCTGCTTCATCTCGGGTTTGGTTTTCAGGCGGTCCACCACCACATCGATATCGTGCTTCTCGGCTTTTTTCAGTTTGGGCAGTGCGTCAAACTCGACCAGCGCAGCATCTTTGCCTGAGCCAATGCGAAAGCGTACATAGCCGCGGGCCTGCATGTCTTCAAAAACGTCTACAAACTCGCCTTTTTTCTCGCGCGCAATCGGCGCCAGGATCATCAGCTTGGTGTCCTCGGGCAGCGCCAGCACAGCATCCACCATCTGCGATACGGTCTGCGCCTGCAGCGGCACATCATGGTCTGGACAGTGGGGCGTGCCTGCGCGGGCAAACAGCAGGCGCAGGTAGTCATGAATTTCGGTCACCGTGCCCACAGTGGAGCGCGGGTTGTGGCTGGTGGCTTTCTGCTCGATACTGATGGCCGGGGACAGGCCTTCAATCACGTCCACATCGGGCTTGTCCATCAGCTGCAAAAACTGCCGCGCATAGGTGGACAGGCTCTCTACATAGCGGCGCTGGCCTTCGGCGTACAGCGTATCAAAAGCCAGCGACGATTTGCCTGAGCCAGACAGCCCGGTAATCACCACCAGCTGGTTGCGCGGAATGTCAAGATCGATGTTCTTGAGGTTGTGCGTGCGTGCACCGCGAATGGAGATCTGCGGGTTTAACAGCGCACCCAGGTATTTACCATCAGTAGAAGAATTCACAGCCACAGCCTAATCGGGAACAACCCAGCATCATAGCCCGAAGTGCTGTCTCACGCACTGGGGCGGGCAGTGGCTGTGTAAACGCTAAGGCTGGCCTGTGGCTGTGACCCCGCACACCACGCGAAACGCCATGCTGGAGCCCGCAGTGAGCAGCGGGATTCTGACTCCGCCTGCGCTTTGTAGATTGGCCATGGACAGTTGGAAGGCGCCTGCCCCCAACACCGGGCAAGTGGCCGTGCCCGAGAGCACCGTGCATGCCACTGGTGTTGCCAGGCTGCAGGACAGACCGGGGGCCACCGGGTCTCGCAAGACGCTGTCGGCCGCATTGAAGCCACTGAGGTTGGAGACCGTGATGGTGTAGGACGTGGTGCCACCTGCGGTGGCGGCGGTGATGCCGTCGGTCTTGGAAATCGTCAGGTTGACACTGATGGTCACGGTGGGTGTGACAGTAGAGCTGTTATTGCCTGGCACCGGATCGGTCAGCGGAATTACCGTCGTGGTACCAGCCTGGCTGCTGCTGTTGACCGAGGCGATGTTGACAAACGATGCGGTGGTGGTGCCCGAGGTATTGACGGTGGCCACAATGGTCAGGGTCTGGGTCACGCCGCTGGCTAGGTTGGGGACGACCCAGTTGCCCGGCACGGGGGTGTAGCTGCCAGCGCTGGGGGCTGCGCTGACAAAGGTCAGGCCCGCAGGCAGCGGGTCTGCGACCGTCACGCTCTGTGCTGGGTTGGTGCCCAAATTGCCTACTGCGATGGTGAAGGTAACAGTTTGCCCAGCGGTGACAGGGGTCAGCGGCACCACGCTTTTGCGGACATTGATGTCAGCAGTCTTGACAGCAGGGTCGGCAAAAATGCAGGAGGTGCCGTCTGATGCACTGTTGGTGTAGCCTGCAGGAATGAAGGCAGGTGCGGTTACTGCTGTCTGTACAGAAGTTGCTGCGCCCGGACCGGCAGGATTTCCAATGAGCGAAAAAGCCGGAGGTGTATTGCTGAACACATACAACTGGTTGGTAGGACGGTCATAAAAAGCCGAGCCGATGCCGCCCACGTTGGGCGCAACGGTGACTGTGCTGGCAACAGCCGTGCTTGCAGCGTCATTGAGCTGGATGCGTGCAAAGGTGCCACCCGTGCCGCCATACAAAATGCCATTGGGGCCGTCGGTGTTGTCAAGAAACGCAAAATCTCCGATGTTGATGGTGGTCGGGCTGAGGACATATTCTTTGGCAATCACCAATGCGCCAGCGCCCGAAGCAGGAATATTGTCAATGCGGTAAATCACGCTGGGCGCGATGTTGTTGGGCGCGGGGCCTTGGCCAGCAAAATAATAGCGCCCTTGTTTGTCAAACACCCCTGCTGTGGTGACAAAGCCAGTGGCGGGTATGGTGCCGCCGGACACCGTACCTACGGGCTCCACACCGGTCTGCCCAATACGGTACAGCGTGGTGTCGTTGGCCGTGCCAAAACTCAGTGCATAAAGGTAGTTGTCTCGTGGGTTAAAGCCCAGTGCGTTCAGGCCCAGGCCGATGTAATTGACGCCGTAGGGGCTGTCTGCGGTAGCCCCGGTATTGAGAGAGCCGTAGCGCACCAGATAGGTCCGCGCGGTCGGCGATACGGCTGAGCCGCTGGTATCGGCGCGGGTCTGGTAGAAGCGGGCATCACAAAAGTAAGGCGAGCCCGCGTTGTTGATAGGCACGCTGACTTGCGCCAAGGCCGGGGTCGACCACAGCAGCATTACTGCGCAGCACAATGAAAACAGCCAGGAAACTAGCGAGGAGCGAGTGGGCATCTTTGTGGCCTGAAAAATCGAAACTTTGGTAAGAAAAAGGTAAGTCGAACAGCAAAGTGTAGCCCGAAACGCCTCATTTCCAAAGCCCAATCCGTACTGCAAAGCCAGAAACACAGCACTATTGCGCGACAATCCAACGTGCCCGTGAATTCTTCCCCCCGTTTTTCCCCGTCCATGCTACCCCAGGAGCGCCGCGCCAGCGTGAGTCTGGCGCTGATTTTTGCACTGCGCATGCTGGGGCTGTTCCTGGTGCTTCCGGTGTTTGCACTGGAGGCCGTCAAGTACCCCGGAGGTGACAACCCTGCCTGGATTGGCCTGGCTATGGGCATTTACGGCTTGACACAAGGTGTGTTGCAGATTCCCTTCGGCATGGCCTCGGACCGCTTTGGGCGCAAACGGGTAATTGTCGTGGGGCTGGTGATTTTTGCGGCGGGCAGCATGCTGGCCGCTGCGGCAACCACCTTGCCCTGGCTGCTGGCCGGGCGTGCACTGCAGGGGGCTGGCGCGGTGTCCGCAGCCGTGACCGCCTTGCTGGCTGATCTGACGCGTGACAGCGTGCGCACCAAGGCCATGGCCATGGTGGGGGCCAGCATCGGTCTGATGTTTGCGCTGTCACTGGTGGTGGCCCCGCCGCTGGCCGCTGCCATTGGGCTGCAGGGCCTGTTTGTGCTAACAGGCGTGCTGGCACTGGCAGGCATTGGTGTGGTGTGCTGGATCGTGCCAGTAGCGCCTGCCGTGACCAGCGCTACCAGCGCACGTTTGGGCGGTTTGTCCCAAGTGCTGGCCGACCCTGGCCTGATGCGCCTGAATGTCGGGGTGTTTGTGCTGCATGCCGTGCAGCTGGCCATGTGGGTGGCCGTGCCCGCGCTGCTGGTGCAGGCGGGTTTGCCCAAAGGCCTGCATTGGCAGGCCTACCTGCCCGCCGTGCTGCTGTCTTTTGGGTTTATGGCCGTGGTCTTTGCGCTGGAGCGCAGGGGGCATCTGCGCGCAGTGTTTTTGGTCAGCATGGGCTTGATTTTGCTGGTGCAGCTGGGTTTTGCAGCCAGTGTGGGCCATGCTGCCAGCACCCTGCATATGTGGGCTTTAGGTGTGCTATTGCTGGTGTTTTTCTGTGGTTTCAATGCGCTGGAGGCGACCCAGCCCAGTATGGTGACCCGCCTGGCCCCAGCGGCCACACGCGGCACGGCGCTGGGTGTCTACAACACGCTACAATCACTGGGGTTTTTTACAGGTGGCTTGGTCGGAGGCTGGCTGGCCAAAAGCTGGGGCGCACAGGCCTTGTTCATGGCCTGCGCTGCCGCAATGCTGGTGTGGATGGCCGCCGCCTGGGGCATGCGCGCGCCAGAGCACGCGCCATCAACCGCGCTAAACCAGCCATAATCGAAGCTAGCTATTTGTACACACAGTTTGAGAAGGACAACACACCATGGCATCGGTCAACAAAGTCATCTTGCTAGGCAACTGCGGACGCGACCCCGAGATCCGCTATCTGCCCTCGGGCCAGGCAGTGGCCAATGTGAGTATCGCCACCACCAGCCGCCGCAAGGACAAAACCAGCGGCGAGAACGTGGAAACTACCGAGTGGCACCGCGTGACCTTCTTTGACCGCCTGGCCGAAATTGCAGGCGAATACCTCAAAAAAGGTAACCCTGTTTACATCGAAGGCCGCATCAAATACGGCAAATTCACCAACAAGGACGGCCTGGAGCAAAACACCTGCGACATCGTCGCCACCGAGATGCAACTGCTGGGCAGCCGTCAGGGCGCTGGCAGCCCCGGCGGTGACGAAGGTGGTGGCTATGCACGCGCACCCGCCCCAGCAGCACGCCCCGCTGCGGCCCGTCCTGTTGCGGCGCCTGCAGCGTCCAAGGCGGGCAGTGGCTTTGACGACATGGATGACGATATTCCGTTTTAAACGGCCTGGGGTTTGATACTGAACAGCTGAAAGCCGAACAGCCGAACTTCCGGACGCGAAGGACGCGAAAGTTACGCGAAGGACGCAAAAGAACAGCCAAAGAAGAATTGAGAAATAAATTCTATGTGGCGACGCTGTTGAACTTCAGTTTTTTCTTTCCAAATTTTGGCGGTTTTCTTTTGTCTTCTTTTGCGTCCTTCGCGCAACCTTAGCGCCCTTCGCGTCCGGAAGTCCGCTTTCGGCCTTCAGAGAGTGACCAACCAAGCAGTATGCGTTCCAAGCTAGCACTGTACCTGGACCTCATCCGCTGGAACCGCCCTGCCGGTTGGCTACTGCTGCTGTGGCCTACGCTGTCGGCGCTTTGGCTGGCAGCGGGTGGTTGGCCTGGTTGGCATTTGGTCATTGTTTTTAGCTTGGGCACCATCCTCATGCGCAGCGCGGGCTGCTGCGTCAACGATGTGGTGGACGCGGATTTTGACAAGCATGTCAAACGCACGGCGGGCCGTCCTGTAACCAGCGGCCAAGTGGGCCGGCGCGAGGCGCTGCTGGTGGGTGCTGTGCTGGCGCTGATGGCCTTTGCACTGGTGCTCACAACCAATAGGCTCACCATTGCGCTGTCGTTTGCGGCCCTGGCCATTGCAGTGGCCTATCCGTTTGCCAAGCGCGTGGTGTCGATGCCGCAGGCGGTGCTGGGGGTGGCGTTCAGCTTTGGCATACCGATGGCGTTTGCCGCGGTGCAAGGCCGCGTGCCCTGGCTGGCGTGGCTGCTGCTGCTGGGAAACCTGTTTTGGGTGCTGGCCTACGACACCGAGTACGCCATGGTGGACCGCGATGATGACCTGCGCATTGGCATGAAAACCTCGGCCATCACCCTGGGCCGACTGGATGTGCCTGCCGTGATGCTTTTTTATGCAGTTTATCTGCTCATTTGGCTTGCAGCCCAATCAAATATCGCGGGAGCAGCTATACTTTTAATAGTGACTATGGTGGCTCTTGCACAGGTAGCTTGGCACTACACACTCATTCGCAGCCGCTCGCGCGAGGGCTGCTTTGCGGCGTTTCGCGCCAACCACTGGTTGGGCTTGACGCTGTTTGCGGGCATTGTTGCAGGGTATGCGTTGCATTAGTTTTGCAAAGCGGTGACCTGCGCCAGGCGGCTGAGCAAAAAATCCACCAACACCCGCACCCGGGGCGCCAGGCCTGCGCGATGCGGGTAAAACATGGCCATGCTGGCATCGCCGCTGTCGTGCTGACGCGCCAGCACCTCGGTCAAGTCGCCGCGCTGCAAAGCGTCAAACGCATGGTGACGCCCCATGCGCGCAATGCCCATGTGCAGCAGCGCAGCGTCCAAAATCACTTCGGGGTCAGAGATCAGCAGCTTGGCCGGGCCTTCAAAGGCCACGACCTTGCCTTTGTCCTTGAACAGCCAGGGTGACAGGCGACCCGAGAGAAACTTCACGCGCAGCAGGTCGTGCTGCGCCAGATCGCTGTAATGCCTGGGCGTGCCGCGCGCCTTCAGGTAGCGCGGCGTAGCCACCAGCACAGACTCCAGCGTGCAGATTTTGCGCGCCACCATGCCTTCGGGCGGCTGCGAGCCACCGCGAATGCCCACATCAAAACCCTCTTTCACCAAGTCCACCGTCTGGTCATTCAAGCTCAGCTCCACCTGCACATCGGGGTGCTGCGCATAAAACGCAGGCAGCAGCGGCAGCACATAGCGCCTGCCAAAGCCTACAGCGCAGTTCAGGCGCACCAGGCCTTGCGGTTTCAGGCCCTGCGTGGCTGCCTGTGAAGCAGCCTCCAGCAGGCTGAGGCCTTCGCGCGTTTGCGCTATGAAAGCGCGGCCCTCTTCGGTGAGCGACAGCTGGCGCGTCGTGCGGTTAAACAGCCGCACCTGCAGCAGCGCCTCCAGCGCAGCCACGTTTTTGCTGACCGCCGCAGGGGTCAGATCCAGCACTTTGGCCGCCGCACTGAAGCTGCCGCTATCAGCCGCCTGCACAGCACTGAGCAGACCGGGCAAAGTGGTTTGCAGTTGTTTCATAGGATTCCTATTCTCAACTCAAAGTTGAAGATGATATGAGCCATTATGTCTTTTTCTAAACCCAGCGCAAGCCCACAATCCATTCCATCGCAACACTTTATTTGAAAGGACACTTACCATGTCAAATACTATTTTGGTAACGGGTGCCAGCGGCACCATTGGCACCCAGCTCACGGCACAGCTGCGCGCGGCAGGCGCCAGCTTCGAGGTCATGACCTCCAAGGCCACTGACAGTGTAGGCGGTGTGCGTGCACGCCAAGCCTCGTTTGAGGATGTGGCCCAGCTGACCCGCGCCTTCGCGGGCATCGACACGCTGTTTGTGCTGCTGCCCCTGGCGCCGCATAAAGTTCAGCTGGCCCGCAACGTGGCGCAGGCCGCCAAAGCAGCAGGCGTCAAGCACATGGTGCGCTCCAGTGGTGCAGGCGCTGACGCGAAGACAGCGTACGCACTGCCGCAGCTGCAAGGCACGATTGATGACATCCTGGCTGCTACGGGTATTGCCTGCACGTTCTTGCGCAACGCGGGCTTCATGCAGAACTACACTACTTTTGGCGCACAGATGGTCAAGGATGGCATGTGGTATGCCGCAAGCAACGATGCTGCACAAAGCCTGATCGACGTGCGCGATATTGCAGCCGTGGCCGCGCAGATACTGCAAAACCCCGCTGCCCATGCAGGCAAGGCCTACACCCTCACTGGCGGCGAGTCGCTCACAGACACGCAGCGCGTGGCAGCGCTGTCTGCCGTGCTGGGCAAGAGCGTGGGCTTCACGCCTATTTCTGTGGAATACGCAGCCAACACCATGAAAAATCAATGGGGCATGCCCGATGTGATGGTGGACTGGATGAGCTCACTCAACCAGATCGTCAGCGCAGGTTATGCCGCAGGCATCAGCCCCGACGCGCAGGTCCTGCTGGGTCGCACGCCGATCAGCTTTTCGCAGTTTGCCAAAGACTATGCAACGCAATGGCAATAAAGTTTTTAACCCCTGTTTTTATTTTTAGGAGTGCATCATGAAAGTCGCTGTATTAGGAACCGGACAAGTCGCCATCGCTTTGGCCAAGGGCTTTGCAAGCCGTGGGCACAGCGTGGTGTTTGGCACACGCGATGTGCAGGGCAAAACCGCGCTGGAGGCGGTTGCCGCTGTCAGTGGCAGCAGCGCCGCGCCTTACGCTGAGGCAGCCAAGAGCGCGGATATGGCCGTGATTACCACCTCGTGGAGCGGCACGCAGAACGCGCTGCAGCTCACGGGCGCGGCCCATCTGGCGGGCAAGCTGGTGATCGATGTGACCAACCCGCTGGACTTTTCCACTGGCAAGCCTGCTTTGGCTGTGGGCTTTCCCAGCTCGGCAGGCCAGCAGATCCAGCAATGGCTGCCTGGTGCCCATGTGGTCAAGGCCTTCAACATCATCACGGCCACGCGCATGGTGGACCCGAAGTTTGAAGACGGCCAGGCCGATATGTTTATCGCTGGCAACGACGCAGCGGCCAAGGCCAAGACGGTCGATATCCTGAAAAGCTTCGGCTGGCGCACGCCGGTAGACATGGGCGATATCAGCAAAGCCTATTTGCTCGAAGCACTGGCCATGATCTGGATTGAGTATGGTGTGTCGCGCAATTACTGGGCGCATGGCTTCAGCCTGCTGGGCGCGCAGAAATAAGCTGCGACTACCCTAACGCCGCAGCCGCGCCCGCGCTGCGGCCAGTCGTTCGTCCAGCACGCTGCCCAGCATCTCTGCCGAGGCTACGCCTTCGATGCGCGGTGCAATTTCTGCACCCTCGGCGTTCAGAAACAGCACGGTAGGTGTGAGCAGGGCCTGGTATGCCACGGCAATATCCGCGCCATGGCTGGGCTGCCCTTTGACATCGGCCACCACCTGCTTGCGGTCGTTGACGGTAATCTGAAAGGCATGCACACCTTCGCTGCGCATGGGCGCAAGGTAGTTGCGCCGCAGCAGCTCACACCACGGGCAGCCGGGCAGGCTCACCAGCAGCACCAGGGGCTCGCCCTTGGCTTGCGCAGCCTGTGCGGCGCTGCGCAGCGAAGCGGGTGTGGGCAAAGGGGTTTCACGCCGCTGGGCCACGGCCCAGCCACCGAGCGTGGTGGCTGCCCCTAGCATCACAGCGGTGCGGCGTTTCATGCAGCGCAGTCTTTCAGAATCTGCAGCAGCGCATCCGGCGCGCTCACCATCGGGTCGTGGCCAGTTTTGATTTCTACATAGCGGCCCGCGCGCTGCCACGCCCCGCCCCAAAACTGTGGGTCGCGCACGCGCTGTCGGATGCTGTCGATGGTGGCCAACGCAGGGGTGCTGCAGTCGACAAAGGTGCGCGGCACACCGGCTACGCGCTGGATGTCAAAAGCCAGGGGGTGGGTGTAGGGCTCAGCCGGGTGTGGTGTCTGGCGGCGCTGCACCCAGGCATGGTCATCGCCGCTGAGCCCGAAGATGGCCGGGTCGGGCGGTGGCAGGGTGTAGTGCTCTGACGCGGCAGCGGCGGCCAGGCGCGCGTCGCGTGTGGCTGGCGCATGGCGAGAGCTCCAGCTCTCGCCGGGCTCAGGGATGGCTGCGTCCAAATACACCAGATGCTTCAGGCGCTGGGGCATGCGGTCTGCCACGGCGGTGCCGATCATGCCGGCATAGCTGTGCACCACCAGCACCACATCATGCAGCTCCTGTGCCTCGATCGTGTTAATGACGTCGGCAATATGCGTCTCCAGCGTGATGGCTTTGCTCAGCAGGTGGGCGCGCTCGCCCACGCCCGTCAATGTCACGGCATGGGCCACATGCCCTAAGCGCACCAGCGCGGGCTGCACCCGGCTCCAGCACCATGCACCGTGCCACGCGCCATGAACCAATACAAAAGTCGCCATTTCAATCTCTTTTTTAGAATAAAACAGGGCGCTAGCCCAATAAAAAGCCGCGGGAGCAGCTATTAAAAGTATAGTAAATGCCCTGCATTACCTCTTCAACCAGCTGCGCAGCACTTCATCCGTATGCTGCCCCAGCATGGGTGGCGGCAGGTCGTTGCGCGGCGGGGTGAGCGACATCTTGATCGGGCTGGCCACCAAGGGCACGGCGCCGTTTAAAGGATGCTCCCAGGTGTGCACCATGTTGCGCGCGACCACCTGGGGGTCGGCAAACACCTCGGCCAGGTTGTTGATCGCCCCGCAGGGCACCTTGGCCGCCTCCAGCGCGGCCAGCCAGTCGGCCTTGCTGCGGGTTTTGAAAACCGCCTCCAGCAGGGGCACCAGCGTGGCGCGGTGGCGCACGCGGTCTGCGTTTTTGGCAAAGCGGGCATCCGCCGCCAGCTGCGCCTGCCCTGCCACAGCACACATCTTGGCAAACTGGCCGTCGTTGCCCACGGCCAGAATCAGATGGTCTTTTTCACCACTGGGCATGGGCGCGGTTTCAAACACCTGGTAGGGCACGATGTTCTGGTGCGCGTTGCCTGCGCGGCCCGGCACCTTGCCGCCGATCAAGTAGTTAGCGCCCAGATTGGCCAGCATGGCCACCTGCGTGTCCAGCAGCGCCATGTCGATATGCTGGCCCTGGCCTGTGCGCTCGGCATGGCGCAGCGCCGCCAATATGGCCGTGCAGGCATACATGCCGGTGAACAGATCAGCCACCGCCACGCCCACTTTCTGCGGCCCGCCGCCAATGTCGTCGCGCTCACCCGTCACGCTCATCAGCCCGCCCATGCCCTGCACGGCATAGTCGTAGCCTGCACGGTCTTTGTACGGCCCGCTCTGGCCAAAGCCGGTGATGCTGCAATACACCAAAGACGGCTTGATCTGCGAGAGCGCGGCGTAGTCCAGCCCATAGCGCGCCATGTCGCCGACCTTGAAATTCTCCACAAACACATCGCAGTGCATCACCAGATCGCGGATGGTCTGCTGCCCCTCGGGTGTGCTGATGTCGCAGGCTACCGAGCGCTTGTTGCGGTTGGTGCCCAGATAGTAAGCCGCCTCGCTGGTGTCCTGGCCCTGCGCATCGCGCAGAAACGGCGGCCCCCAGGTGCGGGTGTCGTCCCCGCCCACGCCGTTTTTCAGTGGCTTTTCAATCTTCACCACATCCGCGCCCAGGTCTGCCAAGGTCTGGGTACACCACGGCCCCGCCAGCACGCGCGAGAGGTCGAGGATTTTGATTCCGTCTAAGCTGTTCATGACAGTATTGTCTATCCAAAAAGCTTATCTGCGTGCAAATCTCCTGTGAGCGAGATGCAGGATTCCTTTCGAGGGGCGCGAAGCATAAAAAAAGAGCTCCGAAGAGCTCTTTATAAACGGTGCTGAACTACGACACCGATCAGTTAGCCCACTCCGTGGCCTGTGTAATGCGGATGCGGTTGATGTAGGTGTTGAGGAACACATTGCGGTAGGTCACCGAGCTTGTGCTGCCATTGGTGTTGAGCACGCGGGAACCGTCCAAGCGTTCCACCACGCTGGTGTTGCCTGTGGGCACGCGGCAGCCAGTGAAGCTGGACACGTCAGCCGCGGCGAACGACTTGACAGCCGACCCGCTGGTGGACAGCTGCTGGCGCTTGAGCAAGCTGCTCGATGAGCGGCGCACTGTCAAAGGCGACGTGGGCCCATCCAGCAGCGAGGAGAACAGACCGACCTGGTAGGGCGTAGGCGCAGCGGTGTTGTTGCTCCATTGCACCTGCAGGCTGGGCGCGGCCCCCTGGCTTGGTGTGAGCACCGCATGGCTGGGGCTCAGATCATGCAGGGGCATGGTCTGCAGCGACTGGGGTGGCCGGGGCTGGGCGATGATGCGGTCCGTCTCGGTGGACAGCAACACGCCATTGATGCCGTACAGCGCAATGGTGTAGCGCGACCAAGGCTTAATAAGGCTGTAGTCGATAGCGGTCAATGCGTTGTTGGGGCCGTACGCAGACGTCGTCGTGCTAAATGCCAGGTCAACGCCCGATAACAGTGCGCGCCCGAGGTGGAAGCGGTTGGTGGTGCTACCAGTGAATGGCGGATATGTCACCGTACTGCTTCCTGTGTCGCCACCCGCGTAGGTCAATGCACCACTGAAATACGAAACGCCCAAGGTCTCAGCCGTCTGGGTGAATCCGACGCTGACGGTCGTTGACTTGGCGGGCTCAGTGCCCACATGCCCGAGAAGTTGGAACGTAGTGGTGGCAATGGGCGTCGTGGAGGTCACCATGGGCACTGTGCTGCCGGGCGGCTGTATAACGGAACCAGGGCTCAGCACCAGCGTGGTGGTGACACTGGGGCGGCCATAGATAGCATAGCTGTAGAAGGTGAGAGTAGCGGTGCGCTGCGTACCTACGCTGACAAACGGATCGTCTCCAGTAGCTGGCGTCGGTGGAATGACCGGAAGGAAGCCTGGAGGCGAACCGGGGTTACCAGGGTTATAGGCAGAATATAAGGTGGGTAGCGTGCTAGTAAATGGCGCATAAGTGAACGTCGTGACCTTGGGGCCGGGCACCAGGCCCGTTGACGAGTAGTAACCCAAATAGGTGGCCTCGGTGGGGATGGGCGCGCCCGATGGGGTGTGCGCTACATCGTCAGGGGCAATGCAGGCACCGGTCTGGGTGGATGAGGCGATGCGCGACACGACTACGCCACTGACAGGCAGGCCCGGCCCGGTCACTTTGGCATACTCAATGCCTGCATCTTCCCAGGCGCGGGTGGTGGTGTTGAAGCGCTGTGTGCCTACAAACAGACCCAGGCTGCTGAAGTCCAGTGACGGTGCTGCGGGGGCTGTCAAAGTGCCAGTCACCACATTGGTCGCTGCATTCAGGTTGGTGTAGCGGGTCATGCGCGGCGTGACGCTGAAAGAATAGTTGCTCTGACCACCGTAGAACCACCAGTCACTGCTGGAGCCATCGGTGTTGGCGATAGCCGAGCGTTGCGCGCCTGCGGCAGCAAAGCCATCAAAACGGCGCATCGTGAAAACAGAGGTGCGGTAAGCCTGGTTGGCGGGCTGGTACCAGCGCAGCTCCACGACGGCCTTGTCCAAGTCGCTACCAGTGCCTGCAGCGTTCTCCTGCAGCAGCAGTTCAGGGGCATCAAACATGGCGCCTGTCATCACATCAGCGTTTTCAAGAACGCGGTTGCGGTCCCTGCGTCCACTCATCTGCACCACCACCTCGGTAAAGTCGCGCCCGGAGCTTTTGAAATTGGGGTGTGCCAGACCTGCACAGGCGTTGCCTGCTGCGTTGTAGTCACGCGCAGAATCGGTCTGTGCAAAGCAGGCCGTCAGTTTATTGCGCAGCGAGTCCAGACGCGCAAAGTTAAGCTCTTTGCCAGACGTCAATACCAAAGGCGTGCTCGCAGTCAAAGGCGCGGACACCACAGCGCCCGCTGCGTCATAGCTGATCGTTTTGGGGTACAGGTCTGTTGCTCCACTGGGCGTGATCTCGTGGCGCACCTGGTCCAGCACCTTGTCGTAGCCTGTGCCGTCCGCGTAGAAGGGTGTGGTCACCGGGTCAAAGCTGCTGGTGCCTGAAACGCCAGCGCTGCTCAGCGCACTGCCAAAAGTGTCCAGCACCGTGGCTTTGGCGCTGCTGATGTTGGCCGCAGTGATGTCGGCAGGCGTGATGGCGCTGCTGGCGGTTCCCGTGATCAGACTGGTCATCTTGTCCGTGAGCGGCGTGATGTTGGCATTGATCACCGAGCCTGGCGTGATGGCGGTGTCGCTCACTGAGTAATAGATCTTGCCGTTCTGCGAAATGACTTTGACCACCAGTGGGGCCACAAAGCCCGTCACCTTGGCAAAGTAATAGCCTTGTGCATTGGTTTTGACGCTGACGGTCTGTGCAGGAGACGACGCATCGGTCACGATGACGGTGCCGTTGCTGATCGGTCCGCCTTCGGCGGCAGTGCCGTTGAGGCCTGCGTCGGTGCGGGTGTAAGACACGGGGGTGCTGCCATTGAGCGAAAAGCCCGACAGGCTTGCCGGGTCTATGGCGCCCTGGCTGCCCGCGATGGTGAAGGCAGGCGTGCTGGTGTTGGGGTTGCTACCTGAATTGGTGCCGGGGTCTGCGCTGCCCTGGGCTGGCGAACCGCCCCCTCCCCCGCAACCGCTCAAGGCGCCTAATAACGCCAGTGCCCACGTGGCCAGAAACTTAGAGTTCATTGTGATCGTCTCCTGCTTGAAATGAAAATGCCGCGTGCAAACGAAGCTCACACGCTCGCACGAATCTAAGGCGTGCCGCTGAGCCCGCTAGCCAAATGCGTATCTCTTGTATCTCGGGCCGCTGCGACCCTGCGGCTCGGTTCCGCCGCTCAGGGCGTCTGGCCAAGCAGCGCGTCGCGCAGCTCCCAGGGCCAATGCGCTGTGTAGCCCTCAGCCTGCAGCTCATGCAGGACGCTCTGGGCTTGCCCGCGCAGCAGTTCTGTCATCTGGCCGCAGACCATGCTGACAGCTTTGCGCTGCGCCAGGCCCTGCATATGGGTGTGTGCAAAGCGCAGATATAAAGTCCAGCCAATCGCTACCTGGCGCACATCGCCGCATTCTTTTAAGCGTTGGATGGCCTGTTGGTAGAAGGTTTCGCTGGCGGGATTGCTGCCGTCGACTTCCTGTGCCAGCGGGTCGTGGTACTCGATAGCTGACAGGCTGGCGTGGTGGTCCAGCCAGAAGTTGCCCAGAAAGATATATTCCCACGCGCTGTCTCGGGCTGCTTCCAGTTTGTCAGAGTAGGCCAGCGTCAGCCGGTGCCAGCGAAACACCTGCTGCAGGCTGGGCGCACCTTCCATCGCCAGGCCATAGACACTTTGCAGATGGAAAGCCAGATTGGCCACATAGGCCTGCAGGCGGTCCCAGTCTCGCTGCCACAGGCCCAGATAGATGGCGCAGTCGAAATGCTGCAGCGCATCGGTGTGCAGTGCGGCGGGCGTGTCGGTGCCATCGCCGAGTGTTGACAGCCCCAGCAGCTTTCTGCGCGTGACCAGCGCGCGCAAGTTGTGCCACTCCGCCTGGGTGCGCCAGTCGGTGCCCAGTGTGGGGGGCAGCTGCGTCACGGTATGCCATAGCGTAGCCGCTGCGCTGGCGGGCGCCTCGTCGTAGGCAATGCGCTGCAAGAAAAAGCTGGCATGCGCCTGCAGGCTAGGGTCTGCAGGCGTCTGCACGGCCAAGGCGCGCAGCGCCAGATCGCGCGCCGCATCAAAATGCCCCAGCCGTTTGTGCCACATGGCCTCACGCAGCCAGACGGTGCAGCGCGCCTCGGTGGTGATCGGGCGGGCGTAGATGGGCTGCAGCGCCTCAATAGCGCTGCGGTAGCTGCCGTGCACTGCAAACCCATCGCTGATCAACAGGTCGGTCACCGTGGCGTGCAGCTGGTCGATGCAGGGCGTTTGCAGCAGGCGGGGGTAATTCGTTGGCGTCTGCGCTGCGCCCACGACGGAAAAAGTCACAGGTGACTGGTAGCTCATATGCCACGGCCCTACCGTGCCCTTGCGTGGCGCTGATGCAAGGCGCAAAGGCTGCCCGGGCAGGGCGGCCAGAAAACTGTGGATGTTGGTCAGGATGCGCTGCAGCTGCATTCGGTTCAGCGGTTTGAGCTGGCCGTGCTGCTGCAGCGCATGCTGCAGGCTGCTGGCACTCAAAGCCTGTGTGGCCTGCGCAGCCTGCAGCAGCAGGGCCAGCACCCGTGCCTCCCAGCGCCGGTTGAAGCGGTGCCGCTCTCCGTCGAGCACAGAGACCTGGTTGAGCTGCTCGTCAATGAACAAATGCGTCATGTTGTTGGTTTTTATTTTCAGCAGCCCGCCATGGATCGCGACGGTGTCTGTGCCTCGTCCTCAAGCGTGACACAGAATCAAGCGGGATTAATTCACACAATCCGAAAATCAGGGCTATGCACGGCGCAGACACGTTGCAACGATAATAGAGCCATGTTTAAACCATCAAAACGGCCTCCAGACCAATGGAATATCGCGGGAGCAGCTATTATTTTTATAGTGTTTTCTGCGCTGATGGCACTGGCTGCCTGCACTCCTGCGTTCAACTGGCGCGAGGTGGGGTTTGAGGGGCTGCCGGTCAATGCGCTGCTGCCCTGCAAGCCCGACCGTGGCCAGCGCATGGTGCCGCTGGCGGCCCTGGGCGGTGCACAGCGCCCGATGGTGATGGCCGGTTGTGAGGCCGGCGGCGCCACCTTCACCGTGGCCGTGCTCAATGTGCAGGACGCTGCCAAGGTGCAGGCGGTCAAGGCCGAGCTGGGCGCACTCAGCAAGGCCAGCCAGAGCCAGTATTTCACCCATGGCGCACTCGTGGTGCAGGCGGCGGTGTACGGCACGCCCAGCGCCGAGCGCGACGGCCCGGGCGCGCTGAGCACGCAGGCGCTGGAGACGTTTTTCACCGGAGTGAAGGTGGCGGGGCTATGAGCGGCCCGCTGCGGGCACACACCCTGCCGCGCGCTCTGGCGGTGCAGGTGTTTTTGGCGTTTGCGCTGGCGTATTTTCTGTCGGCCCTGGTGCGCGCCATCACGGCCACGCTGTCACCCGTGCTGCGCGCCGAGTTTGCGCTCTCCTCGGGCGATCTGGGGCTGCTGGCCGGGGGCTATTTTCTGGGCTTTGCGCTCACGCAGCTGCCGCTGGGCAAATGGCTTGATACCCATGGGCCCCGCAAGGTGATTTTGTGTTTTCTCAGCGTCGCGGTGCTGGGCTGCCTGGCGTTTGCCATGGCGCCGAACTTCACCGGCCTGCTGGCCGCGCGGGTGCTGTGCGGTGTGGGCGTGAGCGCCTGCCTGATGGCCCCGCTGACGGCCTATCGCCGCTGGTTCCAGCCCGAGATGCAGCTGCGCGCCAACTCGTGGATGCTGATGACCGGCTCGCTGGGCATGGTGGCGTCCACCCTGCCAGTGCAGTGGCTGCTGCCGCAGCTGGGCTGGCGGCCTATCTTTGCGGCGCTGGCGCTGCTGATGGCGGTGTCCATCATCGTGCTGGCCTGGCGCCTACCTGCCTGGCCCGCCCTGCACGCAGCCGACCCCACCGCCCCTGCAGCGGACGACGGTGGCTACCGCGCCATCTGGCAGCACCCGTACTTTCGCCGCCATCTGTGGGCGGGCTTTTTCAACTATGGCGGCCTGCTGGCCGTGCAGACCCTGTGGGCCGGGCCCTGGCTGGTACAGGTCAGTGGCTACACACCCGCCCAGGCGGCCACCGGGCTGTTCTGGATCAATGTGTGCATGCTGTGCACCTTCTGGACCTGGGGTCTGCTTAACCCCGCGCTGGCGCGCCGCGGCTGGCATGCCGACTGGCTGATCGCCCGCGGCGCACCAATCAGCCTGATCGTACTTGCTATGATTTGCATAGCTGGCCCCGCGACCCAATGGTGGGCCTGGGCGCTGTTTTGCATGGGCTGCAGCTTCATGTCCCTGGCCCAGCCGGCCGTGGGCATGGCCTTTCCCCAGGCGCTGGCGGGCCGCGCCCTGAGTGCCTACAACCTGGTGATTTTCAGCGGCGTGTTTGCCGTGCAGTGGGGCATTGGCCTGCTGATTGACCTGTTCACCACACGCGGCATGGCCACCGCAGATGCCTTCCGCGCCGCGCTGGGCGTGTTTTTTATCTGCAGCCTGGCGTCGTATCTGCGATTTGTTTTGGATAATAAGACCATCTCACCTGCCAGACTCCACACCGCCGCATGAACCACATCGTCATCATCGCCCACGCACCGCTGGCCTCGGCCCTGCGCAGCTGCGCGCTGCATGTGTTTCCCGATTGCGGCGAGTCGGTCACCGCCTTGGACGTGCAGCCCAATACGCCGCCCGAAGAAACCGTGGCCATGGCGCGCATCATGCTGGCCCAGCGCAGCGCCCCCAGCGCCCTGCTGCTGGCCGACATCTTCGGCGCAACGCCCTCCAACGTCGCGCGCGAGCTGGCCGACGGCGTCAACACCAAGCTGATCACCGGCGTCAACCTGCCCATGCTGCTGCGTGCCATCACCTACCGCCACGAAAGCCTGGACGCGCTGGTCGCCCGCGCGCTGGCTGGTGGCGCACAAGGGGTCATGCAGGTGGCAGTCACCGCCCCACAAAACCAAGCCAAAAAAGCCCATGATCCAGACCACCATCACCATCAGCAATAAACTCGGCCTGCATGCCCGGGCCTCAGCCAAGCTCACCAAGCTGGCGGGCAGTTTTCCGTGCGAAGTGTGGATGGCCCGCGGCGAGCGGCGCGTCAACGCCAAGTCCATCATGGGCGTGATGATGCTGGCCGCAGGCATCGGCGTGGACGTCATGGTCGAAACTAACGGTGCGCAAGAGCAGGAGGCGATGGACGCGCTGATTGCACTGATCAACGACAAGTTTGGTGAGGGCGAGTAAATGAGCCCGCGCGCCACCTGCTGCACCATGCTCCTGCCAGACTGCGGGGCCAAGCAGCCATGACCTTTTCCATCCACGGTCTTGCGGTCTCGCGCGGCATCGCCATCGGGCGGGCCGTGCTGGTGGCCTCCAGCCGCATGGATGTGGCCCACTACTTCATCAAGACCGAACAGATCGACGACGAGCTGCTGCGCGTGCGCCATGCCAAAGACGCGGTGGTGGGCGAGCTGATCAAGCTGCAGCACTCCCTGGTGGGCAAAGACGCCAAAGACGCCCCCGCCGAGCTCACCGCGCTGCTGGATGTGCACCAGATGCTGCTGCAGGACCAGACCCTGCAGGACGGTGTGACCCACTGGATCAAAGACCGCCTGTACAACGCCGAGTGGGCGCTGACCACCCAGCTGGAGGTGGTTTCGCGCCAGTTTGACGAGATGGAGGACGAATACCTGCGCGAGCGCAAAGCCGACCTGGAGCAGGTGGTTGAGCGGGTGCTGCGCGTGATGAAGGGCGTGGCCTCGCCCATTGCCTCACCGCCGCCGCCCAGAAAGCGCCAAGGCGGCCAGCAGGACCTGCTGCCCACCGACGCGCAGGACGTGCCCCTGATCCTGATTGCGCACGACCTGAACCCTGCCGACATGCTGCAGTTCAAAACCAGCGTGTTTGCAGGCTTTGTCACCGACGTGGGCGGCAAAACCTCGCACACCGCCATCGTCGCGCGCAGTATGGACATCCCCGCCGTGGTGGGCGCGCGCACCGCCAGCCAGCTGGTGCGCCAGGACGACTGGATCATTGTGGACGGCGACGCAGGCATCATGGTGGTTGATCCCTCGCCCATCATCCTGGCCGAATACGGCTTCAAGCAGCGCCAGGGCGAGCTCGAGCGCGAGCGTCTGGCGCGGCTGCTGCACACGCCTGCGGTCACGCTGGACGGCCAGAAAATCGAGCTGCTGGCCAATATCGAAATGCCCGAAGACGCGGCGCCCGCGCTGGCCGCAGGGGCCGTGGGCGTGGGCTTGTTTCGCAGCGAGTTCCTCTTCATGGGCCGTGCTGGCAAGCTGCCCAACGAAGACGAGCAGTACGCCGCCTATGTGCGCGCGGTCGAGGGCATGCAAGGCCTGCCGGTCACCATTCGCACGGTTGATGTGGGCGCTGACAAGCCGCTGGACGGCCACGGCGACAAAAGCAGCGACAAAGGCCACAGCCATATCAACCCCGCGCTAGGCCTGCGCGCTATCCGCTGGAGCCTGGCCGAGCCGGCCATGTTCCGCACCCAGCTGCGCGCCATCCTGCGCGCAGCGGCGCATGGCCAAGTCAATCTGCTGATCCCCATGCTCAGTGCCGCCAGCGAAATCCGCCAGACCCTGCGCCAGCTGGACCTGGCCCGCGCCGAGCTGGACAACCGCGGCGCGGCCTATGGCAATGTACGGCTGGGCGCCATGATCGAGATCCCCGCCGCCGCGCTGTCGCTGCCCGTCTTTCTGAAATATTTCGACTTCCTGTCCATCGGCACCAATGACCTGATCCAGTACACCCTGGCGATCGACCGTGCGGACGAAACCGTGGCCCACCTGTATGACCCGCTGCACCCGGCCGTGCTACAGCTGATCGCGCAGACCATCGCTGCCTGCAACGCCCAAGGCAAGGGCGTCAGCGTCTGCGGCGAGATGGCGGGCGACACTGGCATGACCCGCCTGCTACTAGGTATGGGCCTGCGCACCTTCTCCATGCATCCTGCCCAGATACTGGCCGTCAAACAGGAGGTGCTGCGCGCCGACGCAGCCAAGCTCCAGACCCTGGCGGGCCGCGTGCTGGTGGCGGATGACCCCGCGGCCGAATTGGCAGGATAGTTGCTATTTATTTAATAGCTGTCCCCGCGACATTCTATTGGCCTGAGGCACTTATTTACTAATAAAAAGCGGCTTGTGACGGCTTGCTGAAGCCGTCTCTACAGCCGCCACACAGCCGTTGGATGAACGCCACCCACATGCCGCCTAAGTAATCCACGCAGCCCCTGCACAGCGCCGCCTGCGACAATATCGCCATGAAATTGCAAACTCCTTTTCTCTGGGCCGTGGGGGCCTTGCTGGTTGCCCTGGCCTACCAGCGCTTTGGCTGGGCTGGCGTGGCGCTGGTGGCGGGCGGCATCGTGTTTTGGATGCTGCTGCACTTCACCCGCATGATGACGGTGCTCCGGCGTGCGGCCAACGCACCAATGGGCCATGTGGCCAGCGCCGTCATGCTCAACGCCAAGCTCAAGACTGGCGTGACCCTGCTGCATGTCACCGCGATGACCCGCAGCCTGGGCGCGCTGCAAAGCGACAAGGACGCCCAGCCTGAGGTCTACCGCTGGACAGATACCGGCGGCTCCCATGTCACCTGCACCTTCGCGGGCGGCAAATTGACGCATTACGTGCTGTGGCGGCCCGAGCAGGTGGTACAGGCCGAGCCCGGCGGCGCGTAAAATCAGGGGTTTTGACACTTCATCAGCCCCACACAAGGAACTCGCATGGCAACCCAAGCCCCCAGCATGTCGGACCGCGACGGCAAAATTTGGATGGACGGCCTGATGGTCGAATGGCGCGACGCCAAGATCCACGTGCTCACCCACACCCTGCACTATGGCTGCGGCGCGTTTGAAGGCGTGCGCGCCTACCACCTGCAGGACGGCAGCACCGGCATCTTCCGTTTGGAAGAGCACACCGAGCGCCTGTTCAACAGCGCCAAAATTTTGCGCATGAAAATTCCGTTCACCAAAGAACAGGTCATGCAGGCCCAACTGGACGTCGTGCGCGCCAACAAGCTGCCCAGCTGCTATATCCGGCCCTTGACCTGGATTGGCGACAAAAAGCTCGGCGTGTCTCCCAAGGGCAACGACATCCACCTCATGGTGGCGGCCTGGGCCTGGGGCGCGTACCTGGGCGACGAGGGCCTCAAGCGCGGCATCCGCGTCAAGACGAGCAGCTTCACGCGCCACCATGTCAACATCACCATGATCCATGCCAAGGCGGTGAGTAACTACACCAACTCGATTCTGGCCAACATGGAAGCCACCGACGAAGGCTACGACGAAGCCCTGCTGCTGGACCCACAGGGCTTTGTGTCCGAGGGCGCGGGCGAGAACGTGTTTGTGGTGCGCAAGGGCGTGGTCTACACGCCTGATTCAAGCGCAGGTGCATTGAACGGCATCACCCGCAACACGATTTTCTCCATCTGTAAAGATCTGGGGATTGATATCCGCGAAAAGCCGATCACCCGCGACGAAATCTACATCGCCGACGAAGCGTTTTTCAGCGGCACCGCCGCTGAAGTCACGCCGATTCGCGAGCTCGACCGCATCGAGATTGGCAGCGGCTCACGTGGCCCCATCACCGAAAAAATCCAGGCCGCGTTCTTTGACATCGTCAATGGCCGCAATCCCAAATACGCCAGCTGGCTGAGCAAGGTTTGATGACTTTGCGGGACAGACCAACGAACAGCGCATCGTTGCTCTGTCCTCAACTGACTAAAGGAATGTATGGCATCCATCGAACTCAAGGCCGCTGACCTCAACCCGCAGGGCGGCGTGTTCTGCCCCAATAAGCTGGCCGGTATGCAGCTGTGGAACTCCCATCCCCGCGTGTATCTGGACATCGCGAAGAACCACGAAGCCAAGTGCCCCTACTGCGGCACCGAGTATAAGCTCAAAGCTGGCGAGCACGTGGGTGGCCACCACTGAGTCTGGCGCGCTGCCGCGCACGAAGGCGACAGTGCGTGCGCTGGTGATTGCGCCGCAGTGGATTGGCGATGCGGTGATGACCGAGCCACTGCTGCGCCGCCTGCATGCGCGCGGCGAGCACATCACCGTGGGCGCCCTGCCTTGGGTGGCCCCAGTCTACCGCTGCATGCCCCAGGTGGAAGAGGTCATCGAGTTTCCGTTTGCGCACGGCGGCCTGCAGCTCAAGGCGCGCCGCACCATCGCGCAGCAGATTGAGGGCCGGTTCGATGTGGCCTATGTGCTGCCCAACTCGCTCAAGAGCGCCCTGCTGCCGCTGTTGGCCGGCATAGACAGGCGCGTAGGCTACATGGGCGAGGCGCGGGTGGGCTTGCTCACCCACCGGCTCAAAAACCCGCCCAAAGATAAACGCCCGCCGATGGTGGCGTTCTACTCGGCGCTTAGCGGCGACACAGAGGTGTCAGGCGACCGGCCGCATCTGCAGGTGAGCGAGGCCGACGTCGCGCAGACCCTGCAGGGTCTGCAGCTGCAACGCGGGCGCTACGCCGTCTTTGTGCCTGGCGCAGAATATGGCAGCGCCAAGCGCTGGCCTGCCGCGCATTTTGCCGCCTTGGCGCGGCAGCAAGGTGTGCCTGTGCTGTTGCTGGGCTCAGGCAAAGATGCCGCCTTGTGCGAAGAGCTGGTAGCCATGGCGCCTGAGCAGTGCATCAGCCTGGCGGGCAAAACCTCGCTGATCCAGGCCATCCATGTGCTGGCAGCCAGCCGCTATGTTGTCACCAATGACTCCGGCTTGATGCATGTGGCCGCTGCGCTGGACGTGCCCCAGGTCGCACTGTTTGGCTCCAGCAGCCCATTGCACACACCACCGCTGAGCCAGGCTGCCCAGGTGCTGTGGCTCAAAAACGATCCCGCCTACCAACCCGCGCTCGACTGCGCCCCCTGCTTTGAGCGCGAGTGCCCGCTGGGCCATACCCGCTGCTTGCAGGACATAACATCTGAACAGGTAATACAACGCATTCACGCGCTGGCATCTCAATAAATTGCGCAAGCCACTGCACCGTTATGATGCCACCATGAACGCACCGCAGTCGCACGATAACTCCCCCTCGCCGTCAACAGCCAAACTGACCTGGCTGCAAACCCTCAAGGTCTATACCGAAGCGCCGACACTGCGCATGCTGAGCCTGGGCTTTTCTGCCGGGCTGCCCTTGCTGCTGGTGCTGGGCACCTTGAGCTTCTGGTTGCGCGAGGCGGGCATCAACCGTGCCACCATTGGCTACCTCAGCTGGATTGGCCTGGCCTATGGTTTCAAATGGTGCTGGGCACCGCTGGTGGACCGCTTGCCGATTCCCGTGCTGACCCGGCTGCTGGGGCGCAGGCGCAGCTGGCTTTTGCTGTCACAGCTGGCCATCATGGCGGGCCTGGTGGGCATGGCGCTGAACGATCCCAAGCTTACGCTGATGCCGGTGGTGTGGTGCGCACTGGTGGTGGCTTTTGCTTCAGCCACGCAGGACATTGCGCTGGACGCCTTTCGCATCGAAAGCGCCGACATGCAGCGCCAGCCTGCCCTGGCCGCAGCCTACCAGACGGGTTACCGCATTGCCATGATCTGGGCGGGCGCAGGCGTGCTCAAGATTGCAGCGCGCGCCGAGGTGGCTGATGTGGCCAACTACCAGCATGCCGCCTGGCAGGTGGCCTATCTGGTCATGGCCGCGTCGATGCTGGTGGGTGTGCTGACGGTGCTGTTTACCGCTGAGCCCGCAGGGCGAGAGATGCCGTCTGCCAAAAACCTGGCCCAATGGCTGCAGACCGCTCTGATTGAGCCATTCACCGATTTTTTCAGCCGCTACAAACTGCAGGCCGCCCTGATTTTGGCCCTGATCGCCATCTACCGCATCAGTGATGTGGTCATGGGCATCATGGCCAATCCGTTTTATGTCGACATGGGCTACAGCAAGGACGAGGTGGCCAATATCACCAAGGTGTATGGCGTGGTCATGACCTTGCTGGGCGCGTTTATCGGCGGCGTGCTGTCCATGCGCCTGGGGGTCATGCGTGTGCTGGCGTTGGGCGCGCTGCTGTCCGCAGGCAGCAACCTGCTGTTTGCCTGGCTGGGCACGCGCGGGCATGATGTGCAGGCCCTGATCTGGGTGATTTCTGCGGACAATCTGGCCAGCGGTATTGCCTCGGCAGCGTTTATTGCCTATCTTTCAAGCCTGACCAATATTCAGTATTCGGCCACCCAGTATGCGCTGTTCACCTCCATGATGCTGCTGCTGCCCAAGTTCATTGCGGGCTTCTCGGGTGAGTTTGTCAACCGGTTTGGTTACCAGAACTTTTTCATTGGCACGGCCCTGCTGGGCGTGCCCTCGTTGCTGCTGGTTGTGCTGGCCGCGCGCGCGGCGCCCGCAAAAACCCAGTGAAGTGCGGGGTTGAGGTGGCTTGCTGCTAGGCGCTGATTACAATGGCCCATGTCCAGAAGTTAATGCCGCACTGTCTATGCAACATCCACGACTGAATTTGGGTCTGATCGGCTTTTCTGCCGAGCAGCAGACACTGATCCAGGCCCAGCTGGAGCGTGCTCCTGCCCAAATGGCAGGCTCAGATGCCAACAAGGTCGACCCCAACTATCCTATCTGGCTGATCACGGGCTACCGCGAGGCTAATGCCCTGCTGCTCAACGCAGACCACGTCTCCTGGGCCGATGCACAGGACCTGCGCTTTCACAGCGACGCGCAGCACAGCGATATCGTGGGGCTGCGTCCCAGCGAGCTGACCATGCCGTTTGCCATCTGCGGCACCATCACACCACAGATGGCCGCAATCGTCTCAGACAAGGTGCCCAACACCGTATTGCACGATGAGCGCAGCATGGTGCACGCCCTGCAGTATTTCGAGGCCCTGCTGCGTCCGCTGCGCACGGTCTATGCCCTGGCCTACCAGATGGCCGAGCGCAGCCACGAGCTGGACAACAGCCATGTGTTCCACGTCGAGCGTGATGGCAAGCTCGAAGCGATTGTGGACATGCCCAGTCAGCGCGTGATGGTGCGCGACGGGCTGCGCCCTTTTGACCTGGATAACGCTTACTGGGCCCGCCGCCCTCCGTCAGCCAACAACTGCCCGGTCGGCTTTGTCGAGCTGACCACCGAGGAGCTGTCCTGGGTGCTGGCCATGCACGGCAAAAATTACGTGCTGCCCGAGCGTTACTTCAAAAAGAAAATCTACCTGCGCCGTCTGCCCCATGTGCGCATCGGCATGTTCTATCCCAGGCACAAGCCTCTGCTGGAGCTACTCAGCCAGCAAGGCTGGAGTTTTGCAGACCTGGCGGCCGCACTGGACGGAAACGATGAGCTGCTCAAGCGTGATCTGTATGCGCTGTACCTGTGCCGCGCCGTCACCACCACCGCGCGCAAGCTGCCGCCCGGGGTGAGCTATGAGGCGTCGTTACAGAACTCAGATGCTGGGCAAAGTACAACCCCCAGTCTGATGGAAGATTTCCACCTGGCCACCATCGCAGCCGACCTGCGCTAGGGCCTGTTTACCTCAGCTGGCGCCGCTGCGCTGGCAGCTCAGGCGACCACGGCAAAACTGTTGGCCTGCGCGCGAGGCCAGTACAGCTTGAACACATTGTGCTGCGCGTCCAGCTCGCCACCGAGCAGCCCGCCCTCGGGCATGTGCGGCACCAGATTGGCCAACAGGCGCACCTGGTTGTCGTCCAGCCGGCGCACAATATGGTGCGCGGTGATGGCCCCGGGGTGCGTCAGGCCCGCAGCCTGCACCATCTCCTTGAGCGCGTGCAGGGTCTGCTGGTGAAAGTGGTAGACCCGGTCTGCCTTGGTGGGCACATGCAGGGCTTTTTGGCGTTGCGGGTCCTGGGTGGTCACGCCCGTGGGGCAGTGCCCCGTGTGGCAGGCCTGCGCCTGGATGCAGCCCAGCGCAAACATGAAGCCGCGTGCCGAGTTGCACCAGTCTGCGCCCAGCGCCATCATGCGTGCGATGTCAAAGGCGCTGACCACTTTGCCCGCGCAGCCCAGGCGAATTCTCTCGCGCAGCTTTACGCCCTTGAGCGTGTTGTGCACCAGCAGCAGGCCCTCCTGCAGCGGCGCGCCCACATGGTCAGTAAACTCCAGCGGCGCAGCCCCGGTGCCTCCTTCGGCCCCGTCCACCACGATGAAATCCGGCGTGATGCCCGTCGCCTGCATGGCCTTGACGATAGCAAACCACTCCCAGGGATGGCCGATGCACAGTTTGAAGCCAGTGGGCTTGCCGCCCGAGAGCTCGCGCAAGCGGGCGATGAATTGCATCATCTCGATCGGTGTGCTGAACGCGCTGTGCGAGGCGGGTGACACGCAGTCCACCCCCACCTGCACACCGCGTGCGGCGGCTATCTCGGGCGTCACCTTGGGGCCTGGCAGCACTCCACCGTGGCCTGGTTTGGCCCCCTGGCTGAGCTTGAGCTCGATCATTTTGACCTGAGGGTCGCGCGCGTTGGCCTCGAACTTGTGAGCGTTGAAACTGCCATCGTTGTTGCGGCAGCCAAAATAGCCCGAGCCAATCTCCCAGACCAAGTCGCCACCGTGCACCTTGTGGTACTGGCTGATGGAGCCTTCGCCCGTGTCGTGTGCAAAACCGCCGCGTTTGGCTCCGTGGTTGAGCGCCAGGATGGCGTTGGCACTGAGCGCACCAAAGCTCATGGCCGAAATGTTGAACACACTCATGGCATAGGGCTGGGTGCAGCCACTAGCCGTCGTGCCCACCGTCACGCGAAAATCATGGGAGGCAAGCTGGGTGGGTGCGATCGAATGGTTGATCCACTCATAGCCTTGCGCGCCCACATCCAGCTGCGTGCCGAACGGGCGCTTGTCGCTCTCGCCCTTGGCACGCTGGTAGACCAGCGAGCGCTGTGCGCGTGAGAACGGCGCGGCTTCGTTGTCGCTTTCCAGAAAATACTGCCGCATCTCCGGGCGGATGTATTCGAGCAGAAAGCGGAAATGACCGATCACCGGGTAGTTGCGCAAAATCGCATGCCGGCTCTGCAGCACATCGCGCGCGCCCAGGATGCTCAGGCCCAGAAAAAGCAGGCCATACAGCCAGCCCACATCGAAAGCGATGATGCTAAACAGGCACAGCAGGGTCGCGAAAATGCACAGGCCCCAGGCGGTATAGCGAATCGGAAAATAGGCGTTGGCCCTGGCGATGGTTTCTGCAATCATGGCTTGGATGCTAATGGGTAATGGGTTTTTAACCAAGTCGTCACAAAAATCGGCTCAGGCGCCGAAAAACCGCTGCAGCGCCTGCGCCGTCGGGTCGGGCAGCTCTTCGGGAATAAAGTGGCCTGCGGGCAAGGCCTGGCCAGTGACTTGGCCCTGGCACTGGGCCTGCCATAAATCCAGCGGCTGGAACATGCGGTGCACCACGCCGCGTTCGCCCCACAGCACCAAGGTGTCGCAGGCAATTTTCTGGCCCGCAGCGCGGCTGGCGCGGTCATGCTCCAGGTCAATGCCTGCGCTGGCACGGTAGTCTTCACACATGGCGTGGATGGACGCCATCTGCCCAAAGCAGCGCTCGTACTCGGCCAGGGCCTGAGGCTCGATATAACCCAGCCCGGCACTGCCCCAGCCGCCCAGCTTGGCATGCAGATAGTTTTTCCAGTCGCTGTAGATCATGCGCTCAGGCAAGGGGCTGGGCTGGATCAGGTGAAACCAGTGGTAGTAAGCACGGGCAAACGCCATATCGGTAGCGTTGTACATGTCCAGTGTGGGCGCAATGTCGATCACGCAGAGTTTTTTCACCTGGGCAGGGTGGTCCAGTGCCAGACGGTGCGCCACGCGGCCACCGCGGTCGTGGCCACACAGGTCGAATGTCTCGATGCCCAGCGCCGCCATCACATCCACCAGGTCCTGCGCCATCATCCGTTTGCTGGCCTGTACGTGGTCCGCGGTCGCCAGCAGCTTGGACGAGTCTCCATAGCCGCGCAGGTCGGGCATGACCACAAAGTAATCTTTGACCAGCAGCTGCGCTACGCGATGCCACATGACATGGCATTGCGGAAAGCCATGCACCAGCAGCAACGCAGGTTTGCTGCGGTCGCCGCCATGGCGAGCAAAAATATCGACACCGTTGACCGCAAATTTCTGTGTTTTAAATCCGTCAAACCAAACCATCGCAACATGCTCCGCAAATGCTATAGGCCCATAGGGTACAGCATTACAGGTGCGGCGCAAGCCACCCATGAAAATCATCCAAGCATAGCTTCAGGGACTCCAGATGGACGGTGAGGTCCAAAGCTTCAGGCTTGTATAAAACGTTCCAGCGCCCGCCGGGGTGTCGCTGGCGGCGGGCTGGCAGTGTAGCCCAGGCGGCAGAACATTTGTACGGTGGCATCAGCCGCAGTGCTGGGAGCATTCTTACCCAGAATCAGTTGATGTATCTTGTCGTAGTATGGTTTCATATCGGAAAACTCTTGCAAGGCTTGGCTCATTGGGTGTACACCCACACCCAGCTCGCTGGCTTTGAGCTGCAAACGTACATAGGCGCGCCCAGCATCTATTTGCTGGCTACGGCTATTGCCCGCACTGGTCAGCCACACAAAGCCCATGGCCGTACGACTGTGCCCCTCAAAGCGACCAAAGGCGGTTTTGTAGGCGGTAGTGCCTTGCGCAAGAGGCGCATTTCTGTCTACCATGCCTACGGCGTTTGCAAAGCGGACAAAGCCCGTGTTGAGTGAAATGCCGTCGCGGTGTTTCAGAATCTCAGCAGGTCCAATCCGGGTAAGTTGGAGGCTTTCCAGCGAAGTGCGCGGATTGAGCAACTCTACCTGCGCAGATTGCCAGCAGAGCTCACGCATGGCAGGCAGTTTGGCATCATCCACTGTACCGCCTAGCGTGATGCCGTTGACATTGCTGCTCTCCAGCAATGTCTGTAGCGTTACAGCGCTGACTGCGCGTGTGGCATCGTAATCGCTTTTGGGTGTGTGGCGTTTCAAGATTTGTGCAAACAAGGCATCTGGTGCAGCTTCAGATGCAGGTTTGCCCAATGCAATGCGTGCAATAGGTCGTCCGTCCCACGCATTGAGATCCAATGGCAGTTCACCTTCAGGCCACAGGGTGACCTTTGCTGCCAGACCTTCTTTAGCCAAAGCCATGACCAATAGCTCTAAAAATGCGCCATGCCCTATCAAGATTTGCCGTCCAAACGGGTCTGTTTCAGGCAGCACACGCTGTGGATCGGTTTTTAAAACGATGACATCAGGCTGGCGCAAATCGACCAACCATGGTTGCAAATTATGCGGATTAGGGGCGGTAATAGCGTAGGCTACGGCACGGCGGCGCGGGTCTGTCTCATTGCCCGGGCCTTTCCAGGCCTCGATGGCAGCATCAGGATATGCACCTGTGGTGGCGCATCCACTGAGCGATGCGGTTGTTGTGACAGCGGCGGCAATAGTGCCACCGCCAACCAGTCGAATGAATTTACGGCGTTGCATGGCTTTTCCTTTCAGTAGGGGGTTACGTAATAACAAAATGCAATGAGACTCAGTTCAGAAACGGCAGGCCATTGCGGGCTTGCATGAATGTCCAGAAGCAAAAACCCGTGTACGCTGCAGCGAAGGCCCACACAGCGCGCACCGCAGGGGCTTGCGGTACTCGGACCCACGTCAACGCCAAGGCAAATGCAGGGATGAAATGCATGGCATGGATGCCAAAGAAATGGGCTACACGCAAGTCGCCGCCACTACGGGACCATTTGACTATTGGCAAGCCACCGCTGTCCGTCAGTGCGCCTCCTACCCAGTGGCCAGTGCGCTGTGCGCTAAGGTAGCCACCGAACCCTGTACCGATGAAAAAGGTTAAACCCAATCCCAAAATAACAGCGAGCGTGATGGCGGGCGGCAAGCTATAGGATGGGTTGCGGGCAATCAGTATGGCAAGAGCCAATGATGCACTGGCCAACACCACTGCGCCAATGCCCATCAGGGTGTACATGGTGGATAAAAACGGCGTTGCAGTATTGAAATGCGAGGCCTGCCCCTGACTGCCTTGCCAGGTGATATAGGCCACCTCAAACAAACCAGCAATGACAGCGGCCCACACCACATAGCGTGCCGTCTTGGTGCGCAATGCAGCGGTGGGCAGCCAGACCATAAAGAGCGCCAAAGTCAGCAAATAGACGCCTGTCGAGAGCTGAAATTTAAATGGCTTTAGCCAAACACTCACACCTTGCAGCTGGCGACTGTCGGGTAGCGACAGTGCCAAGGTGGCTATGGACATGCACAACAGTATCCAACCAATCCAATAAAGTGGTGGTGCTGCAATGCGAACTTGGGCAAATAGACTGTCACCTGAAGTCATGGACATCTTTCGGGCTGTGTTGATACCCTGTATTGTCAAAATCACATCGGAAATACGCAATTGGCTATCTGTTCATAGCAGAATTACATAAATGAATAACCGATAAGCTTGGACACACCCATTTTTGCAATGCCCGACCATGACAGCTTGCTGGCGGTAGCAGTGCGCAGCGCAAGATCACATGGCTTGGCGCAAAGCCGTGCGAATACAGCAACGGGGTTTACAAGATGCGTTGCAGCGCAGTAGCCAACGCGTCATAGACCTTACGGATCCGTGGACTGGTGCGGATTTCGCGGTGCACAGCCAGCCACATCGGAAGCGGCGGTATGTTCAAGTCTGGCAGCAGGTGCACCAGATCAGGGTCATTGCGCGCCACATACTCGGCCAAAAAACCGATTCCCACTCCTGCACGCACCGCCTGCCACTGCACGATCAGGTCATCGCTGCGCACGGCAAAAATCTCTTTGGGCACGTCATAGCCCATCTGCTGGAAGCCGCGCCGGATGACATCAATGGCATCGTCACCAATCAGTGCATGCTCCAGCAGGTCTGCAGGCGCGGTGGGTGTGCCGCGGCGCTGCAGATAGTCACGGTGTGCATACACGCCCAGGCGCACTTCACCGATTTTTTTGGCTACCAAGGAGGCCTGCTCTGGCCGCGCCATGCGGATGGCGATATCTGCCTCGCGGCGCAGCAGATTGCTGAACTGGTTGCTTGACACGATCTCAAACTGCACTTGTGGCATGTCCTGGCGCATCTGCGCGAGAACTGGCGGCAGCAGCGCGCAGGCCACGGGCTGGCTGGCACTGATGCGCACGCTGCCCTGCACGTTAAGTTGCGCTCCTGTGGCTTGCTGGGCCAGCTGCATCGCGCCCAGCTCCATGCTGCGTGCGGTATCTGCCAGTGCCAGCGCAGCGGCAGTAGGGTTCAGGCCACGCCCGGTGCGCTCAAAAAGCACACTGCCCAGTTGGCTTTCCAGCTCGGTGATCTGCCGCCCCACGGTGGGCTGGCTGGTCTTGAGCACGCGCGCCGCGCCCAGCAGGCTGCCATGGTCCAGCACCGCCAGAAAGGAACGCACCAGGTCCCAGCTGAAGGACTGGCTTTCTATTGCTTTGCGCATGATGACTTATTCATTTTTGAAACTCTGCTGTACACACATAGGCAATTGTGTATCACAGCGATTGTTTTGACAATCACTTTCACAGTTGAACAAAGGAATCACCATGCAGCAAACCATCGTCATCACAGGCGCCAGCGGCCGCTTGGGCCAAGCCTGCAGTCAGGCCTTTTCAGATGCGCACTGGCGTGTGCTGGCACACAGCCTGTCGGGCCCATCGGCAGACAATACGCCGCTGCCGCAGCAGGCAGATGTGCTTTTGCATGCCGCCAACCCGCCTTACACGCAGTGGCACACCCAGGCCCTGCTCGCGCTGGAAAAATCCATTGCCTTGAGCCTGCAGCTGGGCGCAGTGCTGATGCTGCCAGGCAATGTCTATAACTACCAACCTGTGCCTGCACTGTTGACCGAGGCGTTGCCGCAGCACAGCAGCACGCGCAAAGGGCAGCTGCGCATCGCCATGGAGACCTTGCTCAGGCGTGCCAGCGAGCAGCAGGGCCTGCAAGTCGTCGTGTTGCGCGCTGGAGACTTTTTTGGCTCGGGCACGGGCAGCTGGTTCGATCTGGCGCTGGCCTCCAAGCTGCGCAAGGGCCAGTTGGTCTACCCTGGCCCGGTGGACATACCCCACGCCTGGGCCTACCTGCCCGATCTTGCGCAAACACTGCTGCTTCTGGCGCAGCAACGCGATCAACTGGCGGCGTATGAAAGCCTGCATTTCCCGGGCCACACGCTCAGCGGCACCGACTGGCTGCATGCGCTAGAGCCCATGGCCCGCAGTCAAGGCTGGCTCAAGCCAGGCCAGGCGTTGCAACTCAAATCCATGCCATGGACGCTGATGTCCTGGCTGGCGCCACTGGTGCCGATGTGGCGCGAAGTGCTGGAGATGCGCTATCTGTGGGACCAGCCCCATGCGCTACACAGCGCTCGCCTGCCGCAACTACTTGGCACGGTGCCCAGCACGCCACTGCCGCTGGCCCTGCAGGCTTCGTTGCAGCAATTGGGCCTATCCACCTCGTAGGCCCTCATCTTTAACCTCAGGAGTTTTTCATGACCATTTCTTCATCCCTCCCATCCACATCGCAGCATGCTTTCAACGCCAAGCTGGCAGGCCTGTTGTTCATCATCACCGCCCTGCTGTCGTTTGCGCCGCTGGTAATACTGGGCTCGGCCATTGGCTGGCCTGCATCTTTGGGCAAACCGGCGGCTGAGCAGCTCAGTGCCATAGCCAAGGTGCCGCAGGCACTGGCCCTGGGCTACGGCGTGTATCTGCTGTATTCGATCCTGGTGCTGCCGGTGATGGTGCTGGCAGCACGCCATATTTTCGGCACGCTGGCAGCCACAGGCGCGATGCTGGTGGTGGCTTTTGCTGCCTTATCTGCGTTGGCGCGTAGCATCGGCATCCTGCGCTGGCTCACCGTGATGCCCGAGCTTGCCCAGCAACATGCCAGCGCCGACCCCGCGACGCGCAGCACGATAGAGCTGGTGTTCAACGCCATCACGCGCTGGGGTGGCGGCATCGGTGAATTGCTGGGGGTCAGCCTGTTTATGGGGCTGTCGCTGGCCGTAGCCATGGCAGGTGCCTGGTCTGTGCGCAGCCTGCCGCGCTGGCTGACCTTGCTGGGCATGTTGGCTGCCGCGCTGTTGCTGGGATTGTTTTTGCCCGCGGTCGGCTTGGCCATCAATGTGCCGGTGGCCGCAGCGGTATCCACCCTGTCGGTCTGGATGCTGGCAACAGGGGCCTGGCTGCTGGTGGCGCGGCGCTCCGCTTAGACATGCGGGTCGTTGTTCAGCAAAGTCAGCAGACGCTGCAGCGCATGGGCCACCGTAGCTTCGCGCACAGCAGCGCGGTCACCTTCAAAGCGCTGCATCTCGCTGTGCAGCGCCCCATGCACCGAAAAGCCAAACCACACAGTGCCCACTGGCTTGGCTGCGCTGCCGCCCGTGGGGCCTGCAATGCCAGTGACGGCGATGCTGATCTGCGCCTTGGAGTGGCGCACTGCACCAAAAGCCATGGCGCGTGCCACCCCTTCGCTGACGGCGCCCTGCTGCGCAATCAGCTGCGCGTCAACGCCCAGCAGCTCGGTCTTGGCCTCGTTGGAATAGGTCACAAAGCCGCGCTCAAACCAGTCGGACGAGCCTGCCAGCGCGGTGCACGCGGCAGCGATCATGCCGCCAGTGCAGCTTTCTGCGGTGGCCAGCTTATAGCCATCTTTGATAAGCTTTTCGGCCAGCAGCCCAATAGAATATCGCGGGAGCAGCTCTTGATTTAATAGCAATTGATTGTCTTGACCAAGCACAGCCATTCAAAACCTCCACAACGCAATCAGCAGCAGCGTGCAGGCTGCTGCGATCAGATCGTCAAAAATAATACCAAATCCACCGCGCGCGCCAAAGCCCTTGAACAGCGCATCGGCCCAAGCCACCGGGCCAGGCTTGACCGCGTCAAAAAACCGAAACAGGCCAAACGCCACCAGCTGCGCCCACAGCCCGGCGGGGGCGATAAACCACAGGATGATCCAGAAGGCCAGCACCTCGTCCCATACGATATTGCCAGGGTCCATCACGCGCATGTGCCGGGCCGTCACGGTGCAGGCCCACCAGCCCAGCGGCAGCGCAGCGGCAATCACGGCGGCGATCTGCTCAGGGCTCAAATACAGCTGCATCACGCCAAACGCCGCCCAGGCCCACAGGGTGCCTGCCGTGCCCGGCGCAATGCGCGACAGCCCTGAGCCAAAGCCCAGCGCCACCCAATGGGCAGGGTGCGAGAGCATGAAACGCACCGTGGGGTGCAGCACGCTGGGGCGCACCGAGGGCGCAGTGGCTGGCGTGGCCGCAGCGTCAGTGGGGGCCAAAGGAGGAAGCGGCTCGGTCATGTGCGAGATTGTGCCTTCTTCCGGGGGGCTGGCGCACGCGGCGCCGTGATTTCCATGCCGTGGCCCTGCAGCCACTGTGCAAAAAAGTCGATGCAGACGCGCACCTTGGGGCTGCGGTGGCGCTCCTGCAGCATCACCGCGTTGATCGGCACCACCGGCGACTCGACGATATCGTTGAGCACATACACCAGCGCGCCGCTTTGCACCAAGGGGTCACAGATGGCGGTGTTGCCGCGCACAATGCCCAGGCCTTCGAGCGCAATGCGCATCATGATGCCGGTGGAGCTGGCGCGGTAGTGGCCGCGCGGCTGGTACACCAGCGGCTTGCCATCAACGATAAACGGCCAGCGGTTGAACGCTGGAATCACGCTGTTGGTGATCAGGCGGTGCTGGTCCAGGTCAGCCACGGTGCGCGGCGTGCCATGGTTTTGAAGGTAGCCTGGCGTGGCATAGATGCGCCGTCCATGCTGGCCAATCACGCGTGCCACCAGATTGTCCGAGCCCAGAGGCCCGGTGCGGATGGCAAAGTCAATGCCCTGGCGGGCGATGTCGATGGCGCGGTCATCCACATGCAGTTCCACACTGAGCTGGGGGTGTAGCTGCGCCAGCGCATGCAGGCTGGGCACGATCACATAGTTGGCCATTGCGGGGCTCACGCCGATATGCACCGTGCCGCTGATGGCCGCCTGGTTGGACGCAAACTCCGCTTCCAAGTCAGCCAGGCTCTGCAACATTCTGTGGCCATGCTCCAGCAGCGCCTGCCCCGGCTCGGTCAGCGACAGACCGTGGGTGGAGCGGTGCAGCAGGCGCACCTGGTGCAAAGCCTCCAGCCGCGAGATGGCGCGCGACACCAGGCTGACCGGCACGTCGCGCTCGCGCGCCACCGCCGACAGCGAGCCCAGCTCGGCTACCCGCGTGAAGACACGTACATCATCAAGATCCATGGTGAGGTGTTTGGCTGGGGATTTGATTTTGCAAAAATTGCAAAAGCATTATGCAGCCCGCAGGCTTTCCGTGCAAGTGCAGAGGTTCTACAGTCAACTCATCCCCAGCCACCCTGCCGGGGATTATCAAGGAGAGCACCATGCGAACATCCCGGTCCCCCAGCACCGCTTTCAGCCCCATCAGCCAGCAAGACTATTTGCGTATTTCGCAAAACGCCCGCGCTGCCGCGCTCAAGGCCCGCCGCCAGGCCGTACAGGCCTTTTGGGCAGGCGCCTGGCGTGCACTGCGCAGTCTGGGCCAGCGCCCCAGCGTGCGCCTGGGCGCTGGCCACAACGTGCACCGCGCAGGAGTTTAAGCACCATGCCTACACTGCGTCTGCAGGTCGCGCCCCTGCTCAACCCTGAACGCTACGCCGCACTGGGCGCAGCCCTGACCCGCATCACCGCGCAGGTGCTGCACAAAAAAGCCGAGGTCACGGCCGTGATGATTGACGACCTGCCCGCCGCGCGCTATCTGGTGGGCGGGCGCGATACGGCCCAGCCCATCGCCTGTCTGGAGATCAGTATCACTGCGGGCACCAACACCGCTGAGGAAAAATCCCAATTCATCCGCGAGGCGCATGCCGAACTGCAACGCCAGCTGGGCACCAGTGGCCAGAGCCTGCACGAGGCCAGCTATGTGATCGTGCGCGAGCTGCCCGCCAGTGACTGGGGCTATGCGGGCCTGACGCAGGCCGCGCGCCGCACGCTGCAGCCGGTGGCTATGACTTAAAGTGGTCGAAGGACGCGAAGGTGTTGGGCACCAGCGCGCCCTGTGCATCGCGCAGCACCAGCTGTGTGTCGGCCGTGATGCGCCCGATGCGCTTGGCCGGGGTAACGGCCCGGCCCGCGGCCTGGGCCACGGCTTCGCGGGCACTGGGCGGCGCGGTGAAGACCAGCTCGTAGTCATCACCGCCATTGGCCGTCATTTCACGGCAGAAATCTGATGAAAAACCGTGCCCAGCCCAATGAAATATCGCGAGAGCAGCTACATTATCAATAGCAACTTCCGCTCCGCAGCGGCTCGCCTTGAGGATATGGCCCAAGTCGCCCAGCAGACCGTCGCTCACGTCAATGGCGGAGGTGGCAATGCCGCGCAAGGCCTGGCCCAGCGCGACCCGTGGCGTGGGCCGCTCCATGCGCGCACGCGCGCTGGCAAACATGGCGGCATCCAGCTGCACTGTGCCGCGAAAGGCCTCCAGTGCCAGCCGCGCATCGCCCACCGAGCCGCTGACATAGATGTCGTCGCCCGGCTGCGCGCCCGAGCGCAGCAGCGCCTGCCCGGGTGGCACCTCGCCTATCACGGTGATGCAGATGTTCAGCGGCCCCTGGGTGGTGTCGCCGCCCACCAGCGCGCAGCCATGCTGGTCGGCCAGCGCAAACAGGCCTTTGGAAAAACCGTGCAGCCAGGTGGTGTCCACGCGCGGCAAAGCCAGCGCCAGCGTAAAGGCCACGGGCTTGGCACCGCAAGCGGCCAGGTCGCTCAGGTTCACCGCCAAGGCCTTATGCCCCAGTGCATCGGGCGATACGGTAGACACAAAATGCCGCCCCTCCACCAGCATGTCGCTGCTAATGGCCAGCTGCATGCCCGCGCGCGGGGCCAGCAGGGCGCAGTCATCGCCGATGCCCTTGACCACGTTGTCGCCAGGGGCATAGTCGCGCTGAAAATACTGCGCGATCAGGTCAAACTCACCCATGGCGGCACGCTCCTCAGTGCATGGTGGGCTTGCCACCCAGTGCGCTCAGGGCGTCCAGTACAAACATGGGGATGTCTGCGTCAAATTTTTCACCGTCTTCGGCCACACAAAAATAGCTGCCGTGCATGGTGCCGGTGGGCGTGCGCAGGCGGCAGCCACTGGTGTACTGAAAGCTCTCGCCGGGCTTGAGCAGCGGCTGCTCGCCCACCACGCCCAGACCCTTGACCTTGTCATTGCGGCCATCGGCATCGTTGATGCTCCAGCTGCGCGAGATCAGCTGGGCGGGCACCTTGCCGGTGTTGGTGATGGTGACCGTGTAGGCGAAGGTGTACACGCCCTGCTCGGGTGCGGACTGGTCTGCGAGGTACTCGGGTTGAACTTGAACACTGAATTGGTACTGGGCCATCCCCTTATGGTACTGCTTTGTGGGCCACTTCGGCAGCAGTGCCAGGCTTTGCATGCGCGGCTGCACGCTGTGGGCGATTTGTCAGTTTGCGCCACAGCTTGCCGCACTGGTGCTCAAAATCATCCACAAAGGTGTACACCGATGGAATGACCAGCAGGCTCAGGAAGGTCGAGGTGATCAGCCCACCGATCACCGCCACTGCCATCGGGCTGCGGAAGCTTCCGTCAGCCGCACCCCAGCCCAAGGCGATCGGCATCATGCCTGCGCCCATGGCAATGGTGGTCATCACGATCGGGCGCGCGCGCTTGTGGCAGGCGTCCAGCAGCGCATCCAGCCGGTTCATGGGCGCTACCGCGGGCTGCGTGTCAGTGGCTGCTTTGCCACGGCGCGCCTCAATGGCGTACTCCACCAGCAAGATCGAGTTCTTGGTGGCAATACCCATCAGCATGATCAGTCCGATCAGCGAGGGCATCGAAAAGCTCTTGTCCGCCAGCAGCAGGCCCACAAACGCACCGCCCAACGATAGCGGCAGCGCCGCGAGAATGGTCAGTGGATGCAGGAAGTCCTTGAACAGCAGCACCAGCACGATGTAGATGCACAGCACTGCAGTCAGCATGGCCAGGCCGAAGCTGGCAAACAGCTCCACAAACACTTCTGCATCACCAATCGTCACCTGTTTCACGCCTGCGGGCAGGTTCTGGATGGCGGGTAGTTTGTTCACTGCAGTGGTTATATCGCCCAGCGCCTGGCCTGAGAGCTCCACTTCAAACTGCACGTTGCGCGAGCGGTTGAAGCGGTCAATCACCGCCGGGCCGCCCGACAGCTCCAGCGTGGCCACCTGGCTGAGCATCACCGGCCCGCGCGCGCCGGGCACCATCAGGCGCTCCAGCGTGGCAACGTCGCTGCGCGCGCTGTCGTCCAGCCGCGTGACGATCGGCACCTGGCGCTGCGACAGGTTCATCTTAGGCAGGGAGGCATCAAAGTCGCCCACGGTAGCAATGCGCAGGGTCTCGCCAATGGCGCTGCTGGTCACGCCCAGGTCAGCCATGCGCGTGAAGTCAGGCCGCACCGTCACCTCGGGCCGCACCAGCGAGGCGCTTGACGCCACCGAGCCCAGGCCTGGAATGGTGCGCAGGTCTTTTTCCAGCGCGGCGGCTGCCGCAGCCAGGGCCACCGGGTCTTCGCTGGTCAGTGCCAGCACCAGCTTTTCGCCCGAGCCGCCCAGGCCCACCTTGCTGCGCACACCGGGCAGCTCTTCCAGGGCTTTGCGGATGTTGTTTTCAATACCCTGCTTGCGCGGCCGCGTGCCGCGCTCAGCTAGCAAAATCGTGAGCGTGGCTTTGCGAGCTTCAGACGCGCCACCCGGGGCAAACGGGTCGCCGCCCGCCGCGCCACCGCCAATAGTGGTGTAGACCGACTTCACATGCTCCACTTTGCTGATCAGCTGGCGCGCCCGCTCAGCAGCGACTTTGGTCTCTGCGAGCTTGGTGCCCGGTGGCAGCTCCAGGTACGCCTGGGTCTGGCTGTTGTCATCCGGCGGGATAAAGCCCGTGGGCAGCAGCGGAATCAGCAGCAGCGAGCCGACAAAAAATCCGCCCGCCACCAGCGCCGTGATCCAGCGGTACTTGAGGCACCAGCGGCTGGCGCGCATGTACCACTGCATCACCGGGCCGTCTTTTTCAACGTAGTTCACAATCGGCTTGAGGATGTAGGCCGCCATCATGGGTGTGAGCATGCGCGCCACGATCAAGGAGGCAAACACCGCCAGCGAGGCCGTCCAGCCAAACTGCTTGAAGAACTTGCCGACAATGCCGCTCATGAAAGCGGTGGGCAAAAACACCGCAATCAACGTGAAGGTGGTGGCAATCACCGCCAGGCCAATCTCATCTGCCGCTTCCATTGCCGCTTGATAGGGCGTCTTGCCCATGCGCAAATGGCGCACAATGTTTTCCACCTCGACAATTGCGTCGTCTACCAATATGCCGATCACCAGGCTAAGTGCCAGCAAGGTCACCACGTTGATGGTGAAGCCCAAGTAGTTCATGCCAATAAAGGCCGGGATCACCGACAGCGGCAGCGCCACGGCTGACACAAATGTCGCCCGCCAGTCGCGCAGGAATATCCACACCACCAGCACCGCCAGCAGCGCGCCTTCTATCAGCAGGGTCAGCGAGGCAGCGTATTCCTCCTCCACCGGTGTGACGAAGTCAAAGGCTTCGGTCAGCTCCATGTCGGGGTGCGCTGCCTTGAGCTCCTTGAGCGCTGCGCGCACGCCCTGACCGACTTCCACTTCACTGGCGCCTTTGCTGCGTGCAACCTCAAAACCCACTACGGGCACGCCGTTGAGCAGTGCGGTCGAGCGTGGCTCGGCAATCGTGTCTTTCACCTCGGCCACCTGGTCCAGGCGCACTTTGCGCCCATCGCCCACCGACAGCTGCATGGCGGCCAGCTCAGCGGCTGACTTGACCGTGGCCAAGGTGCGCACAGGCTGCTCGCTGGTGCCCAGGTCGGCGCGGCCCCCTGCGGTTTCCATCTGCACCTCGCGCAGCTGGCGCGAGACGGCGGCGGCGCTCACGCCCAGCGACTGCATCTTGGCGCTGTCCAGCGCAATGCGCACCTCACGGTTGACACCACCCACGCGCGTGACCGAGCCCACGCCTTTGACAGCCAGCAGCTTGCGCGTGAGCGTATCGTCTACAAACCAGGACAGCGCCTCGTCGTCCATCGCTTTGCTGCGGATGGTGTAGGCCAGCACCGCCCCGCCCGAGATGTTGACCTTGTTGACAATCGGGTCACGCAGGTCGGCGGGCAAATCAGCGCGCACCTGCTGCACGGCAGAGCGGGTTTCGTCCAGCGCTTCCTGCGTGGGTTTTTCCAGGCGGAACTCGGCAGTGATGGTCACCACACCGTCCTGCACCTTGGTGTAGATATTTTTCAGGCCTTGCAGCGAGGCAATCGAATTTTCTATCTTGCGCGCCACCTCGGTCTCCATCTGCGAGGGCGAGCCGCCCGGCAGGCTGGCCGTGATGATGATGTTGGGCACATCCAGGTCTGGAAAGTTCTGCACCTTCATGTTCTGGTAGCCCAGCACACCTGCAAAGCACAGCAGGACAAAAAACATAATGGCCGCAATCGGGTTGCGTATGCACCAAGCAGATACGTTCATGGTGATTCTCCTGAGGGCAAAGGGGTTTACTTGGATGCAGCGGCTGAGGCCGGTGCAGCAGGTGCGGTAGCTGCGATCAGCTTGACCGTGTCACCATCGGCCAAAAACGCCGCGCCACTGGCTACAAAACGGTCGCCGCTTTTTGCGCCCTGCAATATCTCCACCGCGTCGCCCACGCGGCGGCCCGTCTGCAGCTTGACCTGGCTGACCTTGTTGGTCGCCTCGATGCGCATGGCGTAGGTGAAGCCATCACGCAGCACCAGGGCCTGCTGCGGCAGGGTGAGCGCGTTGGCGCTGCCCAGGGCAAACTCGCCTTTGGCAAACATGCCGGCTTTGATGTCGGGGTGCTGCGGCAGATCGACATAGACCAGCGCGTTGCGGGTTTGCGCGTCCACCGTGGGTGCCACCATGCGCACCTTGCCCTGCACCTGGGTGCCGCTGGCTGCAGTGACGGTGGCTACCGTGCCAGGTTTGAGACGCGCCACCTCGGCGCTCGTGACCTCGGCGCGCCACTCCAGGCGGCCCTGGCGGATCATGCGAAACAGCTCCGTGCCTGCGCCCACCACCGAGCCCACCGTGGCCGTGCGTGACGAAATCACGCCATTGTCGGGGGCGGTGAGCTGGCCATTTTTCAGCCGCAGCTGTGCATTGGTCAGCAAGGCACGCGATGCCTCCACCCGTGCCTTGGCCGTGGCCTCGGCGGTGGTGAACTGCGCAATCTGCTGCGCACTCAAAGCGCCGGTGTCCTGCAAGCTGCGGGCACGCGCGGCGTTGGCTGCTGCTTCTCCTGCAGTAGCCTGCGCCTCGGCCAGCGAGGCCTGTGCCTGCAGCACGTCAGCGCGGGCCGTATCGGCGTTGAACACGGCCAGCACCTGGCCTTTTTTCACCACATCGCCTACGTTAACGCGCACTTCGGTCAGCTTCAGGCCGTTGACCTCCGCACCAATCAGGGCCTCCTGCCAGGCGGCCACATTGCCGTTGGCCAGCAGCTGCAGGCCCAGCGCGCCATTGCTGGGGCTGATCGCACTGACACTGAGCGCGGCTTTGGGTGGGGCAGCGGTCTTGCCATCCTTTTTATCCGTCTGAGCCCAAGTTTGAGACAGAAAAAGGCCACCAGCCGTTAAAAATATCGCGGCGGCAGCTATGGTATTCATAGCATTTAATTTAAAGAAAGGAAAAGATTTCATACACAACTCCCAAAATAACAGGCCTTCATGGCCTCAAAACCATTCAAATACACCATCCAGTGCCAGCAGCATTACGGCAGGGCCTTGCCCATGCCCTGCGCGCTGGGGCTCCAGCCGCCGCCCGCAGCGCGGTACAGGCTCAGCCAGGCGGCAACACGCTCGCGGTTGAGCGCCACTTCGCTTTGCTGCGCGGCTACGGCCGTGCGGCGTGCGTCTTCCAGCTCGACCAAGCTGGCCAATCCCGCGCGGTAGCGCGCCTGTGTGGCGTCCAGCGAGGCCTTGTAGCCTGCGGCTGCAGCCTGCACGCTGGTGGCTCGCTGGCCTGTGCTGTCCAGGTTGACCAGGGCTTCTTCCACTTCACGCACAGCGTTGCGCACCTTGGCACGCAGGGTGACCACGGCTTCGTCGTAGGCAGCCACGGCAGCCTGCGCGTTGGCAGCATTGCGCCCGCCGTCAAAAATCGGCACTGACAGCATCACCGGCCCCAGCGACCAGGTCACGCCCTCGGTGGTCATGCCCATCTGGCGCTGTGCACCCGCGCCTACACTGCCGCTGAGCGAGAGCATCGGCAGGCGGCGCGCCTGGGCGGCGTTGGCATCGGCGCTGGCTGCGGCCACACTGCGCTGGGCACTGGCAATGTCCGGGCGCTGCACCAGCACCTGCGCGGGCAGACTATTGATGCTGAACAAGGCGTTAGGCACGGTGATCTTCTGGGCCGTGGGCTGGTTGGCCATCAGCTTGGTGCGCAGGTCAGCCTCGGGCAGGCCGGTCAGTGCCACGAGCGCTTTGAGGCGCACCTCGCACTGGGCCTTGGCAGACTGCAAGGTATTGACCGCATCGGCCGCACTGGCCCGCGCCAGCTCAGCCGATGCAGGCGCGGCCAGGCCAGCCTTGGCTGTCAGGTCGGCCAGGCGCGCGGTCTCAGCGCGTGAGGTGGCATCGCTTTGGGCCACGGCGATGCTGCCCAGGCATGAATACCATTCGTAGTAAGCCACAGCGGTTTCAGCCGCCACGCTCACGCGCGCCTCGTGCCAGCCGATCTCTGCGCCCGCCAGGCGCTCCTGCGCTGCGCTGCTGCTGGCGCGGTTGGTGCCAAAAATATCTGCCTCCCACGAGGCTTGCAGAGCAATGCTGGCGCTGGTGCCCACAGGCGCATCGGGCGCCTGCACGCCGCGGCTGGCCTGGGCTGTGGCGTTCACGCCGGGCAACAAGGCAGCGCGTGCGCCAGTAGCTGCAGCGCGCGCCTGGGCCACACGCGCGCGCGCGCTGGCCAAGGTGGCGCTTTCCTTCTGGGCCGCGTCAATCATCTGTATCAGCAGGTTGTCGCCCAGCTGAGCCCACCACTGGGCCAGCTGCTCCATGCTGCCGCCATGGGGCAGTGTGGCCTGCCACTGCGCAGGTGCGCTGATCTGGCTGTCAGCGCGTGTCTGCTCTGCGTTAGGCAGGCCTGCCACGCTGGCGCAGCCTGCGAGCAAGGCCAGCAGCAGGGCGCTGGCACCACTGGCGGTGCGGCGCAGGGCGGGGGCGGGAGTCGCGGGGTTGTTTCGGTCAGTAGTTAATGGCATTGCATATCCTTTCAGGCGACAGCCGCAGCGCGGCGCGCGCCTTCGGCGTCGATCATGGCGTGGGCATACATCACCAGCCGCTGGCCCATGGTATCCAGCGCTTTGGCGCCCGTCACTATGCGGGGGTGCAGCTTGAGGCTCAGCTCGCGCCCCACATACATATGCACGCCCAACGCCACAATCGCCAAGGCCAGGCGCACGATATCGTCATCGCTTTTCTTGACACCGTAGTGACGGCACAGTAGCTTGGTCAGCGCCGCGAGGTAAGGCTTGATGTCCTGATTAACCTCCTCTTCCCACAGATCGGTAGGCTCCACCATCTCTCGCATGTGCAGACGGATGCATTGCTGCACCAGCACGTTTTGCTTCAAGGGTTCGATAAAGCCAAAGTACAGGCCCTGCAAGGCCTGCTCCAGGGTCAAACTCTCGCTGTCAAACAGGGCAATATCGTCCTTGGGGCTGCCCATCGGTTCGGTAAAGGCGGCGCGGTACAGCCCTGCCTTGTCACCAAAGTAGTAGCTGATGGCCGCAATGTTCACCCCCGCTTCATTGGCGATTTGGCGGGTGGAGGTCTTGCTGTAGCCATGCTCGGCAAAACACTGCACAGCGGCGTGCAAGAGGCGCAGACGGGATTCTTCGCCGTCGACCCTTGCGGGTAAGTGAGTAGTACGCATGCAGACAGTGTAGCAAGTAAATCAATCGATTGATTAGTTTAATTGTAAAGAATTTAAAATTTTTGAAACCTCCCGAGGGGGCTCGCGCACCCTACGGGAGTCGGGGTCCATGCTTAAAATTTGTAGTTCACGCCAGCAGTGACAGTGGTCTGGGCTTTCTTCTGTACCAGGGGGCTTTTGGCAGCATCGCCGCGCAGCTGGCTCACAGCCACACCCGCGTTGGCGGACCAGTTGGGTGTGAATTTGTATTCCCCGCCCACCGTCAGGCCCACACTCTTGATACCAGCGCCCGCATTGTAGGCTTTGAAGCTGCTGTTGGCAGCCTGCGCACTGGTGACACCAAAGTAAGCCTGGTTATATTTCTTGTCAGCCCAGACGATATTGGGCGAGAAGGACAAGGTGAAATTGCTGCTGATCTGCCAGGGAATGTCGGTGCTCAGCTCCACACGCGTGCCGCCATGGCCGCTCAGGCTGCGGTCTCTGGCGTTGGGCTTGCCGTCGCCAGCGCCCCTGACAACAGACAGCATGATGGGCACACCTGCATTGACGTGGCCAAACACACCATACTCTGCGGCTGACTTGATCTCGCCCATGCCCCGAAGGCGCTTGCTGCCCGGGCGAAACAAGGTGCCGTCTTTGTTGTCAACACGCCCGGTGTTGGCGCCCAAGGTGATGCCGAAAGAGTAATCTTCTTTGTCAATGATGGTCCAGGCGGCGCCCAGGCCTTTGCCTCCGAGCGAAAACGTGCCATAGTCCTGTGTCTTGTAGCTGATGCTCAGGCTGGGGGCCAGCCCGGTGACCGTTTTGCTCGCGCCTTCGTACTCTGGCGTGGACACCACCGACGCACCGATGGACACATCCCAGGGGCCGGTGTCTTTTTTCTTTTCTGCGCTTTGGGCCAGCGCAGACTGTGCTGCCAGAGCCAGCACCAAGGCCAGGCCCAGGCCAGCGCGTGCGCGCGAAGGCGCCAAACCAAGCTGCGCCAGACCACGGCGTGCGGGGACAGATGTCGAGAGATAAGGCATAGATAGCTCCAAAAAAGTAAGATCGCTATCGTAGAAATGGGCGGATAAAAGTACCTTGGTACTCGCTTAAACAGGTTTAATGCGAACTTAAGCAAGCTTCGATTACATTTTTAAGTTATGCGACTGCTACTTCTTGAAGATGATCTGCAACTGGGCAAAGCCCTGCAGACCGCCCTGGGCCAGAGCGGGTTTCAGACCGTGTGGGTGCGGCGCGTGCAAGAAGCCAAAGCCCTGCTCGCCAGCGAGTCGTATGGCGCTGTGTTGCTGGACATCGGCCTGCCCGACGGCTCGGGTCTGGATGTGCTGGCCTGGCTGCGCAAAAGCGGCAGCGGCGTGCCGGTGGTCATGCTCACAGCCCGCGACAGCATCAACGACCGCATTGAAGGCTTGGACATGGGCGCTGACGACTATATGCCCAAGCCATTTGCCATCCCCGAGCTGGTCTCGCGTATCCATGCCATCAGCCGGCGCAGCGCAGGCTTTGCCGAAGAGGTCTGGCGCATTGGCCAGCTCAGCTTGGAGCCTGCCAAACACCGTGCCAGCCTGGCCGAGGTGCCGCTGGAGCTGTCGCTGCGCGAATACACCCTGCTGCTGGAGCTGGCCAAAAGCGCGGGCCGCTACGTGACCCGCAGCAAGCTGGAGCAGGCGGTGTTCAGTGCCCAGACCGACATCGAGAGCAACGCGCTGGAGGTGCACATCCACCATCTGCGCAAAAAACTCGGTGCCCAGCGCATACAGACCATTCGCGGCGTCGGCTATTTACTGATGGAGCAACCATGAACTTCTTCGTTCCCAGCCTGACACGGCGCATGGTCATTGGCGAGGTGATCGCCGTGGTGGTGTTTTCGCTGCTTTTGGTGGGCAATCTGCTGTGGGAGTTCATCAGGCAGGGCGAGGGCGAGCTTGACAAACAGCTGTTGTATTCAGCCAAGGCAACCGCCATGGCCGCACGCGCAGAGGCCAGCACACCGCTGGAGATGCAAATCGTTCTGCGCGGCCTGGAAACTGCAACACGTGAAGCGATAGCCTTGATCAAGAAGGATCGAGGAGAAGACCCCAAAACAGCGGCTTATGCCACGCGTATCACCGACCTGGAAGGCCGGGAAATCCATGTCACACCAGGCTACGAGCAACTGCCCATTGATCCGCAGGCGACGAAGGCTTACGACTTTCAGTACGATGGGCAGCGCTGGCGCGGGCTGAAATATCGCGCTGTAGAGCAGAACATGGTGGTCCATATAGCGCAAAGCACGGAATACATCAGCACCGAGATGTGGACCCTGATCAAGACCTATATTATGTGGCCGCTGCTGTGGTTTTTGCCGTTGGCCTACATCACCAGCTGGCTGATGGTGTCGCGTGGCCTGCAGCCACTGCGGCGCCTCGCCGACAGCATTGCACGGCGCAACCCCAATGACCTGAGCCCCCTGGCCCATACGGCAATGCACACAGAAACCAAGCCCCTGGTGCAGGAAATCAATTCCCTGCTGTTCAAGCTCAACACTACGCTCAGCCGCGAGCGCAATTTTCTGGCCGATGCCGCGCATGAGCTGCGCACGCCGCTGGCAGTGATCCAGGCCCAGGTGCATGTGCTGCGTAATGCGCGCAACGAGGCCGACAAGGCCAGCGCTTCGGACGAGCTCAATATCGGTATCGAGCGCGCGGCCAGTTTGATCCAGAAGCTACTGCTGACTGCCAAGGTGAGCGTAGAGCACTTTGCCCCTCGTCTGGAGACGGTGGACCTGGTGTCGTTTGTGCAAGAGCGCATGGCCATGCTGTCGGTGCTGGCTGCCAACAAGCAGATTGACATGGAGCTGCAGGCGCCGCTGCAGTGCTTTATCCAGCTGGACCGCGAGACCTTTGTCTCTGCGGTGGATAACGTGCTGGACAACGCCATTCGCTACACCCCTGCTAACGGCCAGATCCAGGTGAGCATCGAGTCCGTGGGCACGGGCCAGGTGTGTGTGCGCGTGGCCGACAGCGGCGTGGGCATAGCGCCTGAGCTGCACGAGCGTGTATTTGAGCGCTTTTTCCGCATCACTGGCACCGAGCAGCAAGGCAGCGGGCTGGGCCTGGCGATTGTGAAAAAAGTGCTGGCGCTGCATGGCGGCAAGGTCGCCCTGCTGCCTGGCCTGAACCAGCGCGGCCTGGCGGTGGAGCTGACCATGCCGTTGGCTGGTTAGGTCTTGCTCACCAACCGCGCTGGCAATTACTTCAGAGCACTCCAGGCGGCATAGTCTTTGGGGTAGGCCTCTTTGTAGCGGGCCAGGTGGGCCATGGCCACATCGTCAAAGTGCAGCATCGTGGCCGACTCGATCAGCGCCTCAATCACCCGCGGCTCGGGCGAATAGTGCACCAGGTCCAGCGACAGCCGCAGCACATGCACCGCGGTTTGCGGTGTGAGTGGCGTGGTCACCAGCTCGGCAAACTGCGCCTGCCGCCTGAACAGCCAGCTGCGCTGCGCCGCGGCCATCACATCGCCCTCGTAGCGCGCGCTGCGTTGCTCCACGGGCAGGTAGATCTGGCTCACGCGGTGGTAGTCAAAGGCAGCATAGAGCGTAAAACACAATAACCCAATTGCTATGCTTTTAATAGCTGCTCCCGCGATATTCCATTGGCCTGCAGCCCTATTTTGTATATAAAAGCCCTTCCCAGAAGGCGCTGCAGCCGCTGCTGGGGCCAGCAGCAGCCCCAGGCACAGCCCCAGCGTCATCAAAAACGGCCCATACCACAGCGGATACTCCACCATGCTGTGCAGCGCCAGCAGCGCCAGCACACCCCAGGCCAGCTGGCGTGCAGCGTCTGCCTCGCGCCAGGGCGCAGCGCGCCACACCCACCAGGCCAGCGTGCCACAAAACAGCAGCGCAAAGGGCAGGCCCAGCTCGACGGCCAGGTGCAGCGGCAGGTTGTGGGCATTGTCCAGCAGGTCCATAAAACGCACGCCCTCCTGCGTGCCAAAGCTGGTGGCGTAGTGTGCATAGGCCAGCTCCCGCCAGCCCCAGCCCAGCCAGGGCTTTTGCGCAATCAGCTCGATCACATTGCTGTACAGCGCCACCCGCCCGCTGCCCGTGCTGTCCTGCATGCGCGAGAGCACACCACTGGAGGTGTTACCCACCACATCAGCAAACCAAGGCATCAGCGCCACCGCCACCGCATAGATCAGCATGCTGCCCCAGGCCAGACGCTTCACCTGCGCCGACAGGCTGCCGCGCCACAGCCACACCAGCGCCCCGATCAGCAGCCACTGCAACGCCCCCGTGCGCGAGCTAGACAGCGCATTGCCCAGCGCCAGTGCGCCAGCTGCCAGCCACGGCCAGTAGCCCATCCCTTCGCGCCCCGCAGAGAGCTGCCGCAAATACAAAAGTGCCAACAGCCCCATGCCACACAGCGTAGCAAACTGATTACGCTGGCGCAGATTCGCATAGGCCGTGCCATCACCCGACACGCTGATCCACGGCGCAAACCAGTGCTCCACGCGCAAGTATTGGCACAGTGCCATCGCCACACTCACCAGCGCCACTACCAGCCAGGTGCGGGCCAGCCCAGGTAGCGCAACAGCCTGCCCCATGCTCCACAACTCTACGTCCCGTTGCGTCACATCCTGCCGCATCGGCCCCGCTGCGCCAGCTTGCTCTTGCCCTATACAAAGCCCCACAAACAGCATCAGCCCCACACTAGCCCAAGCCAGCAAAGTCGCCAGATTCTCCGCCCCCGCCCCCACCGAGCGCCCATGCAGCACAAAAAACAGTGCACACCCTAGCCCCAACACCATCGCCCCCCGCGGCTGCGCCACTGTACGCTGCCCCACAAGCGCCAGCCAGGCAGCACAGCCCACACACAGCAGCGACACCAACCAAGGCACCATCGCCGCCGATGGTCCAGGCGCAAAAGGACTCAGCCAGGGCAGAGCCAGTACAGTAAAAAATAAAGAAGTGCGCAGCGAGGTCATGTCCCAAGTCTAACCATGCCGGTCAATACATCGCTGCAAAACTTACGGCGGGCGACTAACACTCGCTAGGGGATGTTAGAAACCATCAATTGGGGCATAGGCCAAGGGCAAAGCGGTTTTAGCGTCAATAAAAGCAACCCAATCTGCAGTTTTAAAGCTTGTTACTGGGATATAGAGCAAACTGCTTTCTGCAACGCCACTATCGATAACTGTTTGATCAATCAAGCGAGAGGCCTCTGGGCGTTTGGCACGCAAATTTGCAATAGATTTTGCACGACTCAAAACTTGATTTCGACTTAACTCGTAACTTTGCCACCAGTCTGGTCGTACTGCTTCGTCTTGGCCCTGAAACGCTAGATCCAAACTTTTCGCCCTTTCAAGGGGATCTTTGGCACTACGTACCCCAATTAATTTGGGCCCAAATATCGGTAACTTATGGAAGCCGCCTAGTTCAGGTTTAAGTTGCCCCTCTGGAATATCTGCTCTAGACACCACTCTTAAGCGGTCAACTTCATGGACTAGGTAAACAGGGCGCGCTAAATATACGGTATACAGACCATAAACCAAAGCGGCCATCTGAATAACTGCCACTATGCCCAGATCTCGAATAAGCTCACCGCGTGGTTTGGCAGGATTAAACAAAACAAATGTAAGCAACGGGCCACACACCACGTCCACCGAGATAATCAGTACAAACAACTCTCTGCCACCCGATAACTCACGGTAAGGGTAGGGATACCAAACGCCAAATACCAATACACCTGCAAAAAAAGCTACCAGCAAGCTGAGAAAGAGATGCCAAGCTGCAGCTTTTAAAGAATACTTAAGGCGCGTATTGAATATATTACTGACCAACAACTGCATACAAACTAAGACTGGTTTTCAAATTCATAATGTAGTTGTGAGTTTACTTTAACGGCATTGTGCAGGCACGTACTTAGCTCGTACGGCAGTAGCACCTAATGCTGCAGGAATCACACCTGTACCAGCAAACTGAGCAGTAGCGGTTGCATTTGTTTCAGAAACACATGCAAAGTCTATATCACCTGAAACTTGTGTTGCAGGTGTCAATGCAGTTAGCAGCGTCACAGCAGTTCCTGTTCCAGTGCGAACGATCGGATGAATTTGAATCAGGCGCTCACCTGCTTTAATACCAACGCTAACGTCGTTGTACTGAATTGTCATGATACCGGTTGTAGTAGAACCTTGGATGTTGTTAACGAACTTGCTGGTTGCACCAGTACCACCAGATTGGTTGTTAAAAGTTGTCATGGCTCCTGCCAAATCGGCAGCGGTAACCGCGCCGTAAGTAACTATGCCCTTCTTCAAAGGCTCAACCAAGCTCAAACCCTCAGTGATACGTGCGCGGATGGTGTAGTCTTGGTACGCGGGCAATGCAATAGCAGCCAATATACCAATAATCGCTACAACTATCATCAGTTCGATCAGGGTAAAGCCCTTTTGCAATAAACGTTTCATAATTAGCTCCAAGCAGTCATTAAAAAAAAGAGCGCCTAAGCGCTCTTTTCAAGTAGAAACTATATTAGAGATTAGCGGCATTGTGCAGGTACGTACTTGGCACGCACGGCAGTAGCGCCTAATGCTGCAGGGATTACACCTGTACCAGCAAACTGAGCCGTAGCTGTAGCATTGGTTTCAGATACACATGCAAAGTCCACAGTACCCGATACTTGTGTTGCAGGTGTCAATGCAGTCTGCAAGGTCACAGCAGTACCTGTACCAGTGCGGACAATCGGATGAATTTGAATCAGGCGCTCAGCGGCTTTGATACCTACATTACCGTCGTTATACTGAATCACCATAATACCGGTAGTAGTAGAACCTTGAATGTTGTTAACGAACTTGCTGGTTGCACCAGTACCACCAGATTGGTTGTTAAATGTTGTCATGGTTCCTGCCAAATCGGCAGCGGTAGAAGCGCCGTCCGTAGCTAAGGATTTCTTCAGAGGCTCAACCAAGCTCAAACCTTCAGTGATACGTGCACGGATGGTGTAGTCTTGATAAGCTGGCAGAGCAATAGCAGCCAAAATACCGATAATCGCCACAACGATCATCAATTCGATCAGGGTGAAACCCTTTTGCAGAGTACGCTTCATAAAAAAATCTCCAGGTTGGTTAAGAAAGCGATATCTATTTGCAAGTGGTGTGCCAGGGGCCTTGAATGCTATTTATGCGTGAAATGTCACAATATAGATACTTTAGAACTAACTTTCAGAGCCAATTTTGTGTCACACGCCATCTGCACTGACAATTATGTTACTTGTGCGGACAAAATACGTAACAAAATTCGTGAAATGTGACCAGATGATGGTTTCCGTCTTGGCACGCAGCCGCTGGCCCGACGTTACTTCAGGCACACCGCTCGCACCTGTTTAAGGTCGGTCAGGCCCATCAGAATCTTTTCCATGCCGTCCATCTTGAGGGTGCGCATGCCTTGGGCTACGGCCAGAGTGAATAGTTCGGCCACGCGGGCGCTCTCCTGGATGAGTTTTTTGATGGCGTCGTCGGCCACCAGCAGCTCGTGCAGGCCCACGCGACCTTTGTAGCCGGTGTGCTTACATTTGTCGCAGCCGCCCTGGCTGTTGACGCGGTAGAGCTTGAGGCTGCCGTCTTTGCCGTAGGCTTCGCTCCAGTGGTCCAGCAGGAGCTGCTGTTCGCCCCCGGGGTCGGCCTGCCAGGCAGCGGTGTGGCGCAGCTCGTCGGCATATTCGGTGATAAAGCTCTTGAGCTCGGTCGAAGTGGGCGTGTACTCTTCTTTGCAGTCGCACAGGCGCTTGGCCAGGCGTTGCGCCAGGATGCCCAGCAGCGCATCGGCAAAGTTGAACGGGTCCATGCCCATGTCCAGCAGCCGGGTGATGGACTCGGGCGCGCTGTTGGTGTGCAAGGTGCTGAACACCAGGTGGCCGGTGAGCGAGGCTTCCACACCCATGCTCACGGTTTCCTTGTCGCGGCTCTCGCCCACCATGATGATGTCGGGGTCGGCGCGCAGAAAGGCGCGCATGATCAGGGCAAAGTCAATACCGGCTTTTTTGTTGACCTGGACCTGACGCAGGCCCTTTTGGGTGATCTCCACCGGGTCTTCGGCCGTCCAGATCTTGGTGTCGGGCGTGTTGAGAAACTTGAGGATGCTATGCAATGTGGTGGTTTTGCCCGAACCGGTAGGGCCGCACACATAAAACAGGCCGTAGGGTTTGCTGACGGTTTTTTCCACACGCTCACGGTTGTGGGTGGTGAGGCCCAGTTTTTCCAGCGGGATAGGCTCGCCTGCGGCCAAAATGCGCATGACCACGTCTTCCACGCCGCCTGCGCTGGGGATGGTGGCCACGCGCAGCTCGATGTCCAGCGGGCCGTATTTTTTGAACTTGATCTTGCCGTCCTGCGGCTTGCGCCGCTCGGAGATGTCCAGGTCGCACATGATTTTCAGGCGAGTGACCATGGCCTGGCGAAAATGCGAAGGCACCTCGATATACGGTGCCAGCGTGCCGTCAACGCGAAAGCGGATGCCGGTTTTGGCCTTGCCGGGCATGGGCTCGATGTGGATGTCCGAGGCCTTCTGGTGGTAGGCGTCCACAATGACCTTGTTGACAAACTTTACCAGCTCGTTGTCGGCCGCGGCTGACTCGAGAGCCGAATCGTCAAAGCCAGAGTCGTCCAGCGGCGCGTTCATGTCGGCCAGTAGCTGGTCGATAGAGCCGCTGTCGTTGCCTGCGCCAAACAGCTGGCCCAGGGTTTCTTCAAACTCCGCATGGGTGGTGACGCGGTAGCTGACTTTGGACAGGCGCGGGAACAGCTGCTGCACCATGCGCGCGCCGCGCGTGGCCTCAGGGTCCAGGCACATCACCACCAGGCCTTCGGAGGTTTCTTCCAGCGGGATCCAGCCTTGCTGGTGGATGAAGTCCACCTTCAGCGCAGCGTGCAGCATCTCCGAGCGGATGCGCCCGTTGCTAAATGGCTCATACGGCACACCAAAAAACTGCGCAAGCGACGGGCCGATCTGCGCGGGCTTGATGTGGTGGTCGGCCATCAGCATATGCTCCACCGACTGGCCCTGCTCGCGAGCCTTGCGCACACACTGCGCCAGCGCTTCGGCAGACAGCATCTCCTGGCTCACCAGCAAATCGTATTTGGTGGCTTTGCGCCGCTGGCTGTCTTCGGCGCGCTGCGCGCGCTGGCGGATGGCGGTGGCCAGGGTTTTGCACAGCTGGGTGGCGCCTTCAATCTCCAGCATACCAAATGGCGCATTGCTTTTGTTGTTGATCACCTGCAGCACACCATGCAGCTGCTGGCCGTCCACAATCGGCACCACCAGCATCTGCTTGGTGCGGTAGCCCGAGCGCTTGTCCACCTCTTTGAGAAAACTCAGCTGGGGATGGATGCGCTTGAGGCTCTCGTCGTCATACACATCGGCAATATTGACCATATCGCGCGACATGGCGGCATAGCCCGCAATGCTCTGCACGCCAATGGGCAGCTTGAGGTCTTTGGCCACCTGCAGGCCGGTTTTGACCTTGGAGATGATCGAGCTTTTGTCTTCGCTTACAGCGTACAGCGTGAGCCGGTCTGCATTGAGCAGCTTGCAGATGTCCTGGCTGGACTCCAGCATCAGCTGGTCAATGTTCTCGGTGTCGTGGATGCGGGTGGTGACCTGCTGTAGCTGGCGGTAAAACAGTACCTCAAAGGTGACGCCGCGTTTTTCAGGGGGCAGCAGCTGGGAGTTGAAAAACGCCTGTTCAGCGCTGGCATGCGCATGGCTCGACGGCGAAAACCCGGAGCTCATAGGTCAAATACTTGCCCCGCCCGCAGCCAGCGGATGTCATGGCTCACATGGGGGCCAGAGGGATGGGTCTGGTCAAAGCGTTGCACCTCTTCCATGATCAGGTCGGTCTCAGCTGGCTTGGTATGGGTGATGTAAATCGGAAAGTGCTTGTCCTGGGCGATCTGGTCCAGCTCGTCTGCCAGTGCGGTGGGCGAGAGGTGCAGGCTGCGTTTGGCCAGCTCCTGCTCACGGTTGCTGAAAGCGGTTTCTATCACTAGCATCGCCACGTTCATGGAGTTCAGACGCTGCCAGAAGGCGGCGTTGCGCTCGGTATCGCCAGTAAACACCCAGCTGCTTCGGCCTGCATGCACCGCGTAGCCCACCGCAGGCACGGTGTGCACTGCTGGCATCACCTCGACGGTTTTGCCTGCGATTTGCAGGATTTGGCCGGTATGGATCGGGTGAAAACTCAAAAACGGCGCTTCGGCCGACGGAATTTGGCTGAAGTCGGGCCAGATGGCGTTATTGAAAATATGCTGGCGCAGGGCGGCAATCGTCTCGGGCAGGGCATGCACGCGCAAAGGCGCGCTGCGCTGGGCTGCGACCGAGTCGATCATCAGCGGCAACGAGGCGATATGGTCCAGATGCGAATGGGTCAGCAGCACATCGTTGATCTGGCACATCTCATCCAGACGGAGGTCGCCCACGCCCGTGCCTGCGTCCACCAGCAGGTCGGCATCAATCAGGAAGGAGGTGGTACGGCAGTCCTTGGCAATCGCGCCAGAGCATCCTAAAACCCGTACTTTCATTGTGCAAAATTCCCCAAAGACATACATCGCCTATGCATTATTTAGTATCAAAATTGGTTGCGCCGTCCCACGCGGGATCAATAGGCAACATACGCATAGAGGCTACACGCTCTGAGTACAGTTGGTAAAGGTATTTTTTGGCATTTACGCGCTGCAAATTAAGTATTTGTACATCGCATTGCTCCCAGTCCTGGTTTCTGTAGGCCTTAAGTAAGCCATTCCAGATTTTCAGCTCGTCGGCCTGATCTTTGCCCAGATGGTCAGCGCTGGCCACGGGCATGAAGATGGAAACGGCCTGTTCCTTGCCCTTGACGCGCACTTTGTCCAGCTCCTGCCAGGCAAAATCAGGCGCCAGCCTGCGGGTGGACTCACTCACCACAATCTCCACGCCATAGTTTTTGGACAGTCCTTCCAGCCGCGAGCCCAGGTTGACGGCGTCGCCAATGACGGTATAGCTTTTGCGGATCGACGAGCCCATGTCGCCTACGCACATATTGCCCGTGTTCAGGCCAATGCCGATGCCGATGGCGGGCAAGCCCTTGGCCTCGTGCTCGGCATTGAGGGTGCGCACGGCCTGCGCCATCTCGATGGCGGTTTTTACCGCCAGCGAGGCGTGCTGTGGCGAGTCCACTGGCGCGCCCCAAAACGCCATCACGCAGTCGCCCATGTATTTGTCGATGGTGCCCCGATTGGCGCGGATCAGGTCGGTCAGGCGGCTGAAGACAGTGTTCAGCAGGGCCTGCAGCTGGGTGGGCTCCATGTTCTCAGACAGCTTGGTAAAGCCGCGCATGTCACAGAACATGACGGTCAGCTCCTTGCTGGCGGCCTTCATGTTGTAACTGTCGGGGTCTTTGACCATTTCATCGACCAGCTCGGGCGGCACATAGGTGCCAAACAGGTTGGCGATCTGGCGCTTGGATTTGCTCTCGACAAAATAGCCGTAACTCATGTTGAGCGCAAAGGCCGTCAGCGACATGATCAACGCCGCAGCCAGGGGCAACACCAGACCATAGCCCAGGTACATCCAGAAATTCAGGCCCACTACTGCGCCGATTACCAGCAAGCTCAGCGCGACAGCCTTGGGCGCAGACAGCATCGGCAGCGCAATGGCCAGAATCAGGCCGGCGAGCACCAGCACCACCACCTCAAAACCAATGGCGTAATCAGGCCGCACAGGCACACGGCCATCAAGCAGGCCAGAGATCATGTTGGCATGCACCTCTACCCCCGGGTAGGTCTCGCCCACGGGGGTGACGCGCAGGTCCAGCAGGCCGGGGGCTGTGGTGCCCAGCAGCACGATCCGGTCTTTGAGCGCACCCGCAGGCACCCGCTGCATCACCACATCCGAGGCAGAGTAGTATTTGAAGGAGCCGCCAGTCGTGTTGCCCGGGCCCCGAAACGGGATCAAAGCGGAGACTTTGTCATCCACCGGAATGGCCAGGCTCTTGCCGTCCTGGCGCAGCAAAATGCTCTCCAGTCCCTGGTAATTGCGTGCCAGAAAGCGCTCTTGTGGAAAGCCCGGCTCGATTTTGGGCAAACCGGTGAGCATGCGGAAAATGCCCAGCGACAGAGATTCGTAATACTGCCCCTTGTGCTCCGCCACCAGCGGGATGGATCGCACCACACCGTCGAGGTCAGTAATGGAGTTGAAAAACCCGGCCATGGGCGCTGCTTTGGCCAGGGACTCAATATTGGAGCCAAAGCCCGACCAACTGGTGAATTTGATGGGCTTGCCTTGCAATGCGTCACGCTGCATCACGGGGGCAGGCAGCGCGCCGCTGGTGCGGCCATCGCGGTCACTGGTGAAGTAGTAGCCCATCACTACGGCGCGTTTATCTAGAGACTTGGCAAATGCGGCGTCGTAGTCCAGGCTGTTTTCAATCTGTCCCAGACGCTCGGCAAACCCGGCCTGGTCCTTGAGCTCGTTGCTGGCCAGCTGGCGCAGGCGCTTGAGACCCGAGCTCTCGTCGGCTTCCGCAAACACCACGTCAAAACCCAAAATGGCGATTTTCTGGCGCTCGAACAGCTCATCCACCAGGGTGGCCATTTTGTTGCGGCCCCAGGGCCAGCGGCCGACTTCGGCCAGGCTTTTCTCGTCAATGTCGATGATCGCAATGCGCTCATCCAGGGTCTTGGGCATGGTCGCGCTCAGGCGCGAGTCGTAGATGATGTCATCCAGACGCTGGAAGACATTGATGGGCAACATGCCGCTGGCGTGCAGCAAGGCAATGACTAGGGGGATAAGTGTGACGGCGATGCGGCGCCAATGTTTCAGCAGCACCTGCATACCGTCTCCTATGGTGCAATGGGGTCGTGATGGGGCTCAGGCAGACAGGTCAATCCAGCGGCCTTGGCATCAAGGCGACGCAGAGGGGCCCGCCTCAGCCTTGGACAAACTGCATCTGAGTGCCAGCAAGCTCGAGAACATCCATGTCTTTAAGTGTGACAGGCTCCGCGCCAATAGGCGCACCGTTGAGCGTGGGCTTGTTGGAGCCTTCCACATGGGCCACCACAAAGCCATGGGGGCGCTTGGTAATGGCAGCAACGGCCACACCGGGCTTGCCAATCGTAGTGACTACCTTGACCAGAGGCACTTCGCGGCCGGCAGCGGCACCTGAGAGCACCTTGATGGCCGCATTGACCGAAGGCGCAGCAGCAGCACTGGCCGCAGGCGGCATGGCGACACCGGCAGAACCGGGTTTGACGACCATCGTCTGCTCAAAACTCGCATTGGCCGCTTCGTTGACAAATTTGATCTTATATTTGCCGATTTCAACAGTATCGTTGTTTGCCAACAACTGTTTTTTGGCAGCTTTGCCGTTGACATAGGTGCCATTGGTGCTGTTGAGGTCTTCCAGGTACACCTCATTGCCCGTCATCTGCATGACGGCGTGCTCGCCACTGACGGCCAGATTGTCGATGACAATGTCGTTGTAAGGACGCCGTCCCAGGGTGGTACGGTCCTTCGTTAGCTGGACTTCCTTGATGACGACACCGTCGATCGATACGATCATTTTCGGCATGGCCGACTCCTGTTGATATAGCTATACATTTATTCTACTTTCTCAGTAAGCGCGACATCAAGCCACGCTTGTTTGAGCCTTCTTTGGCCTGCATCAGCAGCACCGTAATATTATCCCTGCCACCAGCCTCATTGGCCGCTGCAATCAAGGTATTGCACTTTTGCTCCAGCGTCTCATCGTTACGCAAGATCTGTGCAATGCCGTCGTCGTCCACCATGTCAGACAGGCCATCAGAACACATCAAGTACAGATCGCCAACCTCCACGCGGTGCTCATTGACTTCCAGCAACACCGTGTCTTCCACGCCCAGTGCGCGGGTGACCAGGTTTTTGTTCAGCGATGTAGCAGCCTGCTCAGGAGTGATTAAGCCTGCATCAAGCTGTTCCTGCAAGAGCGAATGGTCCCTGGTGATCTGGCTGAACTCCTCGCCACGCAGGCGATAGCAGCGCGAATCGCCAATATGGCCGAGCATCAGGCGTGCTTCGTGGCACACCCCCACCACCAGCGTGGTGCCCATGCCGGCGTACTGCGGATTGGAGTTGGCAGCATTGAAGATCGAACGATTGGCGTTGTCCACGCAGATTTCCAGCGCGCGGCGCACTTCGCGGGCATTGGCGGTTTTGCCCACCTGCGACAGCCAGCGGCTGAGTTCGGAGCGGATAAACGCGGTGGCCATGCCACTGGCGACTTCGCCAGCGTTATAGCCGCCCATGCCATCGGCTAGGACGGCCAGCTGGGTGGGTGCATCAAAAGTGACCGAATCCTCGTTGTTGTCTCGCGCGAGTCCGGGGTCGGTATGGGTACAAAATTGGTAAATCATGGTATAGCCGGGGCCTACTATAACGAGTTTTAGCTATGAGTCCCCGAATTGGGAGGGGGCGCGACTATGGTTTTCTCGAACTTTGAAGGCTCAGGCGTGAATTTTTGCGTTGCAGCAAAACCATCTGGACTGGTTTTGGACACTGCTGGCGCGCTCATGATACGGGTGGGCTCTTCTGCGTCTGCGCTGGCGACAACAGGACGCGGGCTGGCTACTGTCTGGGGCTGGGTATCGCCCACACCCATCTCGGCGATGGCCAGGCGCAGATCGCTGGCCAGTTGCTCGCCATCCTGGTAGCGCGTCTCAGGGCGTTTGCTCAGTGCGCGCATCACCACATGGGCTACTCGCTCGCTCAGGTCGGCTCGGATGGCGCGTACATCGGGGGCTTCTTCGTTGGCGATTTTGTACATCAGCTCAGCCATTGAGTCACCACGGAACGGCAGCACGCCAGCAAGCATCTGGAAAAGCATCACGCCCAGGGAATACAGGTCTGAGCGCCCGTCGACTTTTTTGCCCGCAATCTGCTCGGGTGACATGAAGCTGGGGGTGCCCAGCACCAGACCGGTTTTGGTTTTGCTGGAGTCGGTAATGCGTGCAATGCCAAAGTCGGTCACCTTGACCGTGTCGCTGTCCAGCTCATACATGATGTTGGCAGGCTTGATGTCACGGTGCACCACATTCTGGCGGTGTGCATAAGCCAGCGCCTGCGCCACGCGCTCCACAATCGACAGCACCTTGGCCACCGGCAGCAAACTGCCTTGTTTGCAGAAATCCACCAGGTCTTTGCCTTTGAGAAACTCCATGGCGATGTAGGCCAGATCATGCTCTTCGCCCGCATCAAAAATCGTCACGATGTTCTGGTGCTGCAGGCGCCCTGCGGTTTCTGCCTCGCGGAAGAAGCGCTCACGCGCATCAATCAGCTCATCCCCATCGAACTCCTGCGACAAGGCCATGGTCTTGATAGCCACAACGCGGCCAATCTTGGGGTCCTTGCCCAGATAGACCACCCCCATCGCGCCCTTGCCCAGTTCTTTTTCGACCTGGTAACGGCCCAGCATGGGTTTCTCCACGCCGCCGCCGTCCAGTAGCATGGTGCCGCCAGGGTGCGCGCCTGTGCCACCGAGGATGACGGTTTCCGAGAGGTTTTTGGCACGGCTGAGTTTGGCATCCAGCCCTTTGTAGCTGCGGTCCAGCCCGGCCATGTGCTCATACACCGCCTGGGCCTTGTTGAACTGGCGCTTGCGCTCAAAATCCAGCGCCAGATTGCCCAGGTTACCCATCAGGGCGTCACTCACCGGCACGCGGCGAAAACGGTCAAATGCCATGTCCAGCTGGCCTTGGCCCTGCAACGCCAGGCCCATCATGCGGTTGGTCTCGGCAGACTCCTCATCGCTTTTAACTTTGCCTGCTTCGGTGAACAGGAAACGTTTGGTGGTCAGCGCCAGGTGGCCGATCACCAGCAGCATGGCGGGAAACACCAGCTTGAGCCACTTGCTGTTTTGCGAGAGCAGCACATATTCAGCGATCAAAAACAGCGCGAACACTGCGCCCGTCATGACCGCGCCCTGGCCTGCAGACAGGCGCGGCAGCAGCACAATCAGATAGGCCATGGTCAACAGCACGGCCAGACCGGAGGTGATGTAAGCCCATGAGGGCGTGCTGACGAAGTGCTCAGACAGAATGCCCGAGGTGACATGGGCCGTGAGCTCTACCGGGGTCATGGAGCGGCCCAGCGGCGTGGGAAACTCCACACCCAAACCTGCTGCGGTAGGGCCGAGCAGCACGATTTTGTTGGCGTATTTGCTGGCTTGTACTTTGCCAGACAGCACATCAAAGGCAGAGTCGGTGGCAAATGCGGTCTTGCCATCGCGGTCGGCGTAGAAGAAGGGGCGCATCAAGGCCGCGCCGCCTTCGTCAGTACCAATGCGCAGCTTGCCCAGCTGAATTTCAAACGGATTGTCGTTCACACGGATGTCAGCCGGGCCCAGATTGAGACTGCGGGCTGCCGCCAAAAGCGCTATCGAGGGAACAAGCTGGCCGTAGTAGTTGGTAAGCAAAGGCTCGCTGCGTATCGCGCCGTCAATATCTGCCACCTTGCTGGCATGCCCGATGCCAATGGCCTTGCTGCCCAAAATCTCCAGCGGCTCCAAAATACCGGCCGCCTCTACGCCCAGCAGTGTGGCAGGCGCGGCAACCAGGCTTTTGGTGGTGCCCGGGCTCAGGGGTTTGTCTGGCTTGCCACGGGCTTCACCCGGCGTGAAAGACGCCGCCAGAATGACCTTGTTGGATGCCGCAATCGACTGCGCCAGTTTGGCGTCACTGTTGAGTGCTTCTTCACCCTCGGTGGCGATCTTGTTGACCGCCTCCAGCGTGGAGTTGCTGGCCGAGGGGTCGATGGCCAGCGCCTCGCGGATCTTGCGCAGATAGGGCAAGCCGCGCTCCATCTGCGGCTCAAAATAGAACACGGTGTTGACGATGGACTTGGGTGCGCCGGAGTTGATTTTGTCGATCAGCTGGGCCTGCACATCGCGCGACCAGGGCCAGCGACCGATATTGGCAATGCTTTGGTCATCAATGGCGATGATGGCGATCTGGTCAGAAGGCTTTTTGTTGGCCGCGCTGAGGGATACGTCGTAGAAGCGGTTTTCAAACGTATCTACAAAGTTGGTACTTTTGTAGAGCAGCAGTACGCCAAGCACCACCAGGACGCCCACAAACCAGTCGGAGCGCCAGAATTGGCTACGTTTTGAAGAAGATCCTGTCCCCACGGCCCGCCCCTTTGCGAGATGTCAACGCGCAGTCTCAAGTTGCGGCGCCAAGTTATTACTGCTGGCGAAATTTTTACCAGGCCCCAACATTACCAGAGCGGATATGCCCAGACAAGGGAGTTTGTCACAAAACGCCTGTTTTCTGTTGCAAATAGGCGCCACCGAGCCGGCCGCACAAAGCATCAGGGCCTGCGAACGGGCCCTGATAGCAGGGTACAAACAGTTCAGTTTAAGCGGCGGCTTGGCTGCGCTTTTGCATCCACAGGCCCAGGCTGACGACAATGGCAGCGCCCACCACGCCAGCGAACAGGATGGTCTGCTCACCCATCTTGCCGAACCAGCCCACAAAAGCCGGGTCGGTCAGCAGCATTTCGCCGGCCAGGAAGCCCAGCAGCGCAGCACCCAAGGTGATGATGATGGGGAAACGTTCCATGATTTTCATCAGCAGGGTGGAGCCAAAAATGATCAGGGGAATGCTGACCAGCAGACCCAGCACGAGCAAGGCCGTGCTGCCCTTGGCCGCAGCAGCGACGGCGAGCACGTTGTCCAGGCTCATCACCAGGTCAGCAATCAGGATGGTGCGGATCGCAGCGCCCAGACCGTTGATTTCCTTGCCGTGGCTGTCATCGTCACCGCCACCGCTGAGCAAATCTACGCCAATATAGACCAGCAGCACTGCACCGATGATCTTCAAATAGGGCAGTGCGAGCAGTTGAACAGCGACCACTGTCAAAATAATACGCATCACAATGGCGGCAGCGCTGCCCCAGAAGATGGCTTTATTTTGGTGCTCGGGCTTGAGGGACCGGGCAGCCATCGCAATGACTACGGCGTTGTCGCCCGATAAAACGATGTTGGCCAGCATGATGGAGCCCAAAGCGCTCCACATCGCAGCAGATGAAATATCGAGTCCGAAAAACACCATGTCTTGTATCCTTGTTGTAGTTGCACCGAAAAAAAGCGCTTCAGGCAGGGCCAGCACTTTTAGTCACCCGCTGGAGCAACAACGAGTGTAAACGGCGATACACGCCATGGTGTGCGTAAAACTGCTTACCGTTGGGATGGCGTCAGCCATCCCTGCTGGCACCAGCTCTGGCCTAGAGCATCGCCTTCAGCAGCTTGGCCATCTCGGACGGGTTGCGTGTGACTTTAAAGCCGCACTCTTCCATCACCGCCAGCTTGGCGTCTGCCGTGTCAGCGCCGCCGCTGATCAGCGCGCCGGCATGGCCCATGCGCTTGCCTGCGGGGGCGGTAACGCCCGCGATAAAGCCGACGATGGGCTTTTTCATGTTGGCTTTGCACCAGCGGGCAGCGTCTGCCTCGTCCGGGCCGCCGATCTCGCCAATCATGATGACAGCGTCGGTGTCCGGGTCGTCGTTGAAGGCCTTCATCACGTCGATGTGCTTCAGACCGTTGATCGGGTCGCCACCGATGCCCACTGCGCTGGACTGGCCCAGGCCGATTTCGGTCAGCTGCGCCACGGCTTCGTAGGTGAGCGTGCCTGAGCGCGAGACCACGCCAATGCGGCCCTTGCGGTGGATGTGGCCGGGCATGATGCCAATCTTGATTTCATCTGGTGTGATCAGGCCCGGGCAGTTGGGGCCCAGCAGCAAGGTGCGCTTGCCGCCAGCGGCTTCTTTGGCCTTCATGCGGTTGCGCACTTCCAGCATGTCACGCACGGGGATGCCCTCGGTGATGCAAATCGCCAGGTCCAGGTCGGCTTCGACAGCTTCCCAGATGGCCGCGGCAGCGCCTGCGGGCGGCACATAGATCACGCTGACCGTAGCGCCGGTGGTGGCAGCAGCTTCTTTGACCGATGCGTAGATCGGGATGTTGAAAATCGACTCGCCCGCCTTCTTGGGGTTTACGCCCGCGACGAAGCAGTTTTTGCCGTTGGCGTATTCCTGGCACTTCTCGGTGTGAAACTGGCCGGTCTTGCCGGTGATGCCTTGGGTGATGACTTTGGTGTTTTTGTTGATGTAAATACTCATGATGGATCCTTGTCAAAACGCGATGGAGGATGCGTGCCTTTTCAAGCGGCCACCTCGGAACCGGCTCTGCCGGGCCGATGGTGGCGCCCCCTGGAGGGGGAGGCGCCGCAGGCGCATCGGGGGTGGGTCATTTAGCTACAGCGGCGACGACTTTCTGGGCCGCCTCAGCCATGCTGTCAGCACTGATGATGGGCAGGCCAGAGTCCTTGAGCATTTGTTTGCCCAGCTCTTCGTTGGTGCCTTTCATGCGCACGACCAGGGGCACGCTCAGGTTGGTGGCTTTACAGGCAGTGATGATGCCGGTGGCAATGGTGTCGCACTTCATGATGCCGCCAAAGATGTTGACCATGATGGCCTTGACCTTGGGGTTTTTCAGCATGATCTTGAAAGCTTCGGTCACTTTCTCGGGTGTAGCGCCACCGCCGACATCCAGGAAGTTGGCAGGCTCTGCGCCATACAGCTTGATGGTGTCCATGGTGGCCATGGCCAGGCCTGCGCCGTTGACCAGGCAGCCGATGTTGCCGTCCAGCGAAATGTAGGCCAGGTCGAATTTGGAGGCTTCGATCTCGGCCGGGTCTTCTTCGTCCAGGTCGCGCAGGGCAACGATTTCGGGGTGGCGGAACAGCGCGTTGCTGTCAAAGTTGAACTTGGCGTCCAGCGCCTTGATGCCGCCATTGCCTTCCAGGATCAGCGGGTTGATCTCGACCAGTGCTGCGTCGGTATCCATATAGCACTTGTAGAGCTTTTGCAGCACGTCCACGCAGGCAGCGGTGGAGGCGGCGGGCACGGTCATGCCGTCGGAGAGCGTTTTGCCCTGCTCGGCGGTCAGGCCGATGGCGGGGTCTACAAACACGGTGATGATTTTCTCGGGCGTGTCGTGCGCCACGGCTTCAATGTCCATGCCGCCTTCGCTGCTGGCCATGAACACCACTTTCTGCGTAGCGCGGTCGGTCACTACGGAGACATAGAGTTCTTTTTTGATGTCGGCGCCATCTTCGATGAACAGGCGGCGCACTTTTTGGCCTTCAGGGCCGGTTTGCACGGTTTTGAGCTGCATGCCCAAAATCTCACCGGAGAGCTTTTTGACATCATCAATGCTGCGAGCCAGCTTGACGCCGCCGCCCTTGCCGCGGCCACCCGCGTGGATCTGTGCCTTGACCACCCAGACTGGGCCGCCCAGCTTCTGTGCGGCTTCCACCGCTTCTTGCACGGTGAATGCAGGGATGCCGCGCGGGACGGGAATGCCAAAAGAGCGCAAGATGTCCTTGCCTTGGTACTCATGGATTTTCATAGGTTGTGATCCGAGTGGTGATGATAAAAATTAGTCAGAAATGGAATGATGTCGTGCACAATTTGCATACCGATAACCGTGCAATTACAGCGGGTGAACTGTATCATGTTGCAATGCACAAAGTTTGTGCGCAAACTTACAGCCCGGTCCACAGGCAAAAAGCGAGATTTAACCATGGCAGCACCCAAAGCAAAAGTCTTTATTGATGGCGAAGCAGGCACCACCGGCCTGCAGATTCGCGAGCGTCTGGCCACCATGGACCAGGTGGAGGTCATCAGCATTGCGCCCGAGCGGCGCAAAGACCCCGAGGCCAAGAAAGAGCTGTTTGCCGCAGCAGACCTGGTGGTGCTGTGTCTGCATGACCAGTCCGCTATTGAATCTGTAGCTGCCTGCGCGACTATCCAGAGGGCTGCAGGCCAAAAACCCTTGAAAATCATTGACGCTTCCACGGCCCATCGCGTGGCCCCTGGCTGGGTGTTTGGCTTTCCCGAGCTGTCAGCCCAACATCGGCAAGCCGTTCAAAACGCCCAGTTCGTCTCCAACCCCGGCTGCTATGCCACGGGAGCCATTGCCATACTTCGCCCCTTGGTGGACGCAGGCATCTTGCCCAAAGACCATCCGCTGGCGCTGCCCGCCGTCAGCGGCTACAGCGGCGGTGGCCGCCAGATGATTGAAGACTACGAAGGCAAAAACGGCGAAAAAGGCAGCGCACCCGCCTACGAGCTATACGCCCTGGGTCTCAAGCACAAACACATCCCAGAGATCATGGCGCACACCGGCATCACCCGCCGCCCCATCTTTATCCCCAGCGTGGGCAACTTTGCCCAAGGCATGCTGGTGGAGCTGCCGCTGCACCTGGACACCCTGCCCGGCAAACCGCGCATCGCTGACCTGCACGCCGCCTACGCCAAGCATTACGCTGGCAGCCAGTGGGTGCGGGCCGAGCCCGCCACCGAAAACGGCAAGCTCGACCCGCTCGCGCTCAACGGCACCAACCAGCTGGAAATCCGCGTGTTTGGCAACGACGAGGCCCAGCAAGCCGTGGTTGTCGCCCGGCTGGACAACCTGGGTAAAGGCGCCAGCGGCGCAGCCGTGCAAAACCTGAAGCTGATGCTGGGCCTGGACGGCTAGCCGTCTGGTCAGCTGCAAGCCCTAATCGAGAGGCTGCATCCTCCTGCCTGGCATGCCTGTGGCCGCACCGGCGTCTACCCTGGCTGAGCGATCAGGCTCCTAGCGCACATACGGATTGTTGGGCCGCGCATCGCGGGCGTTGCGCCTGCCATCGCCATCCCGGTCGCGGTCAAAGCGGTTGCGCACACCGTCGCCGTCCCGGTCCCGGTAGTAGGCGGCATGCTGCTCGCGCACCCAGCTGTCGCGGACAAAGATCACCGGCTGGTTGCAGGCTTGGTAGCGGGCGCAGTAGCGCGGCCAGTTGCTGGAGTGGGCCACGGGAACATACAGGTAGATCGGCGCGCGCTCGACGACCACAGGCGCGGGCGTGATGACCACGGGCCGGGGGACCAGCCAGCCAACCTGCGGCACCGGCCCACCCAGCGTCACCCTGCCGTACACGCCAGGCTGGTGCACGTTGACCGTCACGCTCGCTGCCATGGCAGCGCCTGTCCACAACGCTGCTCCTGCAGCCAAGCTTGCGAACTTGTACAACATATTTGCTTTCATGAAACCACCTCGTCGTTAGCATCGAAGCACCCAGTCTGGAGGTGCATCATGGCTGCCGTGTGAGCGGGCCGTAAACTTGGGTAAACGGATGCGAAAGTCTGTAGGAGGTGTTGCTGCAGGGGTCTAAAGCACACCCTGTTTGCTATAAATTAAATAGCTGCTCCCGCAGCTTTTTATTGGTCTCAAGCCGGTTTTCATTACTATTTCAGGCGCTAATCGCCATAGATGCTGGCGGGAATCCGGTTGCCCAGGGTTTGCCAGATGTAGCGGGTCAGCGTGTGGGGCTTGCCATACGCATCCACACCCGGGGCGCAAAAGCCGCGCTGGGTGTTGTTCACCGCAGGCACCGCGCCAGCAGGGACCGGGTTGGGCTCTGCAAAAACCGCCTTGATCTGGTCTTCATAGGGCCAGGGCCACAAAGGCACATTGGTCGTCTGGTCGTAGCCAGGCTCTCCCCAAGACGTGCCGTCTACCCCGTAGCGGGTGAGGATTTTGGCCCCGCTGATGTTGCTCTCGCGGTCTACGATATAGCGCAAGGCCGGGTTGGCCGCCGTGGCTACCTGGCTGTAGCCGCCGGTAAAGCCTGCGCTGCCAGTGCTGGAGAGATTCGGATTGCCCAGCAGCAGCGAGTCTGAAAATCGGTTTTGCGCACCGATGATGTCGGCGTAAAAGGCATAAGGGTTCTGGCCTATGGTGAGCTGGTTCCACAGCGTGTCACCCCCATTGTTGTTGGCCCGCACACCCGCCAAAAAGCTGGTGCCCAGGTTGCCCCAGGCGACAGAGTTGACCAGATGGATCGACTTGCTGGCGGGGTATTCGGCCAGAAAAAAGCCAGCGTATTCGGCCCGGTTGTTCAACACAATCGAGCCATAAAACTTCAGGTTTTCGGTATTTTTGGGGTTGTAGACCCCGCCGTACACCGTGTCGCCTGCGGTAGGCCCCATCTGTCCGTCGATCACGATCAGGTTCTGCACCAGAAAGTCTTTGACCCGGATCGGCAGATCGTTGTTGCCGTAGATGGAAAAAGCCGCTTTGGGCTGCGCTGAGCTGATGTAGTCCACACGTGCCACGATCCTGCGGAAGATGTTCTTGCTTTGGGTGGCGTCTGGCCCACCGGCGTTGAAGCCGTAGCGCGCATGCCCTACACCCGCCAGGTCTTCCATCAGGTTGTTGTTGCCGCCCACATAGAAAAAGCCGCCGTATTGCTCGGCCTCGCCCTGGCGCTTGAAAATGCTGCGCGTGATTTTGACAAAATTGCCATCGACCTGCCCTACAAACGGCGGATAGGCAGTGTCTTTTTGCACAAAAACGAAGCCATCGACCTTGATGTAATTGCCCGTGATGAACAGCGCATTGTCGTAATAGTTCAGCGGGCCAGCGTTTTCGATCCGTACGGAGTAGGGGCTTTCGGCGCGGATGGTGGTCAGCTTTTGTGCGCTGCCGTTGGGAAAGGGGTGCATTTGCTGGTTGATGAAGTTGGCGCTGCCTGTGTACAGCCCGGCCTTCACCACGAGGGTGCCACCCGCAGACAGGCGGCTGATGCCCTTGGAAAGAGTCTTGTACGGGCTGGCTTGCGTACCAGCGCCAGAGGTGTCGTTGCCCGTGGTTGCCACCCATATCGCGTCAGCAGGCACTGGCTCCTGCGGTGTGGGGGGCACGGTCACCGTGGTGGTGCTGGTGGGAGTGGTGCCTGCCGAGGGCGTGCTGTCCTGGGGCGTGGACACGCTGGCAGCATTGCTGGCAGTGCTGGGGCCGCCAGAGCCGCCACCGCCACAGCTGCTTATCAGCAGCGCGGCCATACCTAACAGCAGCGCAAGTGAGATGCCACGCGGGCGCAGGAGATGGGTCATGGAACAAAGTTGTACCACTAAAGTGAGCATGCTTGCAACAGCGCAAGTGACCAAGCGGGTCAAATTTGCGATGCAAAGCCAAAGTTTTGCGTGGTTTTGGGCTGCTGTGGGGACCAGGACAGATTTTTAAATGCTACAAATAATATAGCTGCTCCCGCGATATTCTATTGGGCTGGAGGCCGATTGGATGCCAAATGACAGGTCATGAAGGCCAAATCCAGCCAGCGGTCGAACTTGAAGCCCACCTGACGCAGCACGCCCGCCTCTTCAAAGCCCAGCTGGCGGTGCAGCGCGATGCTGCCAGCGTTGACGGCGTCAATGCCGGCCACCATGGTGTGCAGGCCCTGGGCGCGGGCTGGGTGTAGGGTGTAGGGCGAGGTCATGGGTGGGCTGGAGTGGTGAAATAGCGGGGTGATGGCTAAGGGCGGTGTTCGATGACGACCAGGTACTGGCAAGGTGTGCCCAGCAGGTTCTCAAAAGCAAATCTCTCTTGGGCCCACATGAACAAGGCGTCTCCCGCCATGAGATCTGTGGTGAGGGTGTTCTGCCCCAAAGCGCCATGCTGGGTGATGCGCAGGCCGTCCGTCTGGGCGATGATGTGTTGGCCGTAACCAGAGGAGGTGAGGGCGCTGGGGTGAGCTGCGTCGCCAGCCACGCTGGGGCCGTACTGTACGGTGGCTTGGGGCGGCAGTGTGACTGCAACCACCTCTACCTGGGAGCGGGGTATGCGCGGCGTGACGGTTTCGCGCACAAAGCCGGTGGCCGGGTCTTGCCAGCGCATGCGCTGGCTGCGGCGCATGATGGCACTGGGCTGGCTGTGCGCGGGCGCCAGCAGATCTGACAGGCTGATGCCCAGGGCCGTGCACAGCTTGTGCAGCAAGGCGGCGGTGGCGCTGGCCTCGGCGCGCTCGATCTTGGAGATCATGGCCCGGCTCACGCCGCTGCCGGCGGCCAGATCCTGCAAGGTCAGGCTACGCTCAGCGCGCAGCGCCTTCAAGCGCGCAGCGATATGGGCATCGATCGGCGCGGCGCCAGGCAAGGCGTCGGCGTTAGCAGCGGGTGACGCCAGTGTCTTGTTAGTAAGAGGCTTTGTGTATTCCATTAAAATGGAATTTAATCTAATTTATATGAAATTACAAGCAGTCCCGGTAGCAGCAAAAGCGCCCGGTTGACTGCGCAAGTCGCTAGGCCTGCCATATAGCGGCTGCGGCTAGGGCAGCCAAAGCAGCGCTTGATTGCGGTGGGCCTTGCTCCGCGCTATAATGGAAAGCTTTTCCGCGTTCGCGTGACGAATTGTGAGCGGGGAAAAGATTTCTTTTTTATTCACGTTTAGGTAGATCAATGCCCACCATTAACCAGCTCATACGCCATGGACGCGAGGTCGAAACGATCAAGTCGAAGTCCCCGGCTATGCAAAACTCCCCCCAGCGTCGGGGTGTGTGCACGCGTGTGTACACCACGACTCCCAAGAAACCCAACTCCGCGTTGCGTAAAGTTGCCAAAGTGCGCTTGACCAACGGTTTTGAGGTGATTTCCTACATCGGTGGCGAAGGCCACAACCTGCAGGAACACAGCGTAGTGCTGGTTCGCGGCGGTCGTGTCAAGGACTTGCCCGGTGTGCGTTACCACATCGTGCGTGGTTCGCTCGATTTGCAAGGCGTGAAAGACCGCAAGCAGTCGCGCTCCAAGTACGGCGCTAAAAAGCCAAAGGCTAAGTAATTAGCCAGAGCCCCAGGCTCAAAAAAAGGTGCTGTTTCCCGCGTGGCGCGGTGAATGCAGCGTAGTGACTCCAGCAGACAATCGTGTCTGAAAAGTCGAGTAAGTGAAAGTTAGTTTAACTTTCGCGGTGTTTGCAAAAACACCAACTGAAGCAAAGAGGTGAAAACATGCCACGTCGTCGCGAAGTCCCCAAACGTGAAATCCTGCCGGATCCAAAGTTCGGCAACGTAGAGCTCTCAAAATTCATGAACGTCATCATGGAGAGCGGTAAAAAAGCAGTTGCCGAGCGCATCATTTATGGCGCGCTCGAGCAGATCGAGAAGAAGCACCCCGGCAAAGACCCGATGGAAGCGTTCACCGTCGCCATCAATAACGTCAAGCCGATGGTGGAAGTTAAGTCTCGTCGCGTTGGCGGTGCCAACTACCAAGTGCCCGTGGAAGTGCGCCCTGTGCGTCGCCTGGCCCTGTCGATGCGCTGGATCAAGGAAGCCGCCCGCAAGCGCGGTGAAAAATCCATGGCATTGCGCTTGGCCAACGAACTGCTGGAGGCCACCGAAGGCCGCGGCGGCGCGATGAAAAAGCGTGACGAAGTGCACCGTATGGCGGAGGCGAATAAGGCCTTCTCCCACTTCCGCTTCTAAATCCGGCGGCTACTGCGAAGACCTTATGCGTCGTTGCGGGGCCCGTCTGAAAATCCTCACGCACCTTAAGTGCGTTCCGGTTTTCAGCCACCCGCGCCTAGCCTAAGGCCTTCTCGCTACGCCGCGTTGCGCCCGAGGTGTCTTGGGCTCAGCGCTATTGCGTTACAGAATTTAATTTATCAAGGAGCCTTTTATGGCACGCGCTACTCCTATCAGCCGATATCGCAATATCGGTATCTCGGCCCACATTGATGCAGGCAAAACCACGACGACTGAGCGTGTGTTGTTCTATACCGGTGTGAACCACAAAATCGGTGAAGTGCATGATGGCGCGGCCACCATGGACTGGATGGAGCAAGAGCAGGAGCGTGGCATCACGATCACGTCTGCGGCTACCACCTGCTTCTGGTCGGGCATGGGCAAGACCTTCGAAGAGCACCGCATCAACATCATCGACACCCCCGGCCACGTGGACTTCACCATCGAGGTGGAGCGTTCCATGCGCGTGCTGGACGGTGCTTGCATGGTCTACTGCGCCGTGGGCGGCGTGCAGCCACAGTCTGAAACCGTATGGCGTCAGGCTAACAAGTACAAAGTGCCACGTTTGGCCTTCGTCAACAAGATGGACCGTACCGGTGCCAACTTCTTCAAGGTCTATGACCAGATGAAGCTGCGCCTCAAGGCCAACCCCGTGCCCTTGCAGATCCCTATCGGCGCCGAAGAAGGCTTTGCCGGTGTGGTCGACTTGGTCAAGATGAAGTCCATCCTGTGGAGCGAGGCCGACAAAGGTGTGACCTTCACCTACGGTGAAATCCCTGCCGAGCTGGTCGACAAAGCCAACGAATTCCGCGAAAAGCTCGTGGAAGCCGCTGCTGAAGCTTCCGAAGAGCTGATGAATAAATACCTGGAAGGCACTGCTCTGACTGAGTTGGAGATCAAGGCCGCCATCCGCCAACGCGCCATCGCCTGCGAAATCCAGCCGATGCTGTGCGGCTCTGCGTTCAAAAACAAGGGCGTACAAGCCATGCTGGACGCTGTGGTCGAATACATGCCCAGCCCGATCGACATTCCGCCCGTGGAGTGCATGGACGAAGACGACCAGCCCACCACCCGCAAGGCCGATGACAGCGAGAAGTTTTCTGCGCTGGCATTCAAACTGATGACCGACCCGTTTGTCGGTCAGCTGACCTTCGTGCGCGTCTACTCCGGCGTGCTCAAGTCGGGCGACAGCGTGTACAACCCCGTCAAGGGCAAAAAAGAGCGTATCGGCCGTATCGTGCAGATGCACGCCAACGCCCGTGAGCCGGTGGACGAAATCCGCGCTGGCGATATCGCAGCCTGTATCGGCCTGAAAGACGTGATCACCGGCGAAACCCTGTGTGATCCCGAAGCCATTGTGACGCTGGAAAAAATGGTGTTCCCTGAGCCCGTGATTGCACAGGCTGTGGAACCCAAGACCAAGGCTGACCAGGAGAAGATGGGCATTGCTCTGAACCGCCTGGCACAGGAAGACCCGTCGTTCCGCGTGCGTACCGACGAAGAATCCGGCCAGACCATCATCGCCGGTATGGGCGAGCTGCACCTGGAAATTATTGTCGACCGCATGAAGCGCGAATTCGGCGTGGAAGCCAACGTGGGCAAGCCCCAGGTTGCCTACCGCGAAACCATCCGCAAGACGGTGGAAGACGCTGAAGGCAAGTTTGTGCGCCAGTCGGGCGGTAAGGGCCAGTACGGTCACGTCGTGCTCAAGATCGAGCCTAACGAACAGGGCAAGGGCATCGAGTTCATCGACGCGATCAAGGGCGGCGTGGTGCCACGCGAATTCATCCCTGCGGTGGAAAAAGGCATCAACGAAGCCGTGACCCAGGGCGTGCTCGCCAACTACCCCGTGGTTGACGTGAAAGTCACTCTGCACTTCGGTTCGTACCACGACGTGGACTCCAACGAACTGGCGTTCAAGATGGCTGCCATCTTCGGCTTCAAGGAAGGCTGCCGCAAGGCCGGCCCGGTGATTCTCGAGCCCATGATGTCGGTCGAAGTAGAGACCCCCGAAGACTACGCCGGTAACGTGATGGGCGACTTGTCCAGCCGCCGCGGCATGGTGCAGGGCATGGAAGACATGGTCGGTGGCGGCAAAGCCATCAAGGCCGAAGTGCCCCTGTCCGAAATGTTCGGCTACTCCACCACCCTGCGCTCCATGAGCCAGGGCCGTGCTACCTACACGATGGAATTCAAACACTACACGGAAGCCCCGCGTAACGTGTCGGAAGCCATCATGTCTGCCCGCGCAAAATAACGCTTTTGCGGGACAGACCAACGGACAGCGCAAAGCGCCCCGTTGCTGTGTCCTCAACTGATTAGAAAGAAACATCCGGACGCGAAGGGCGCTAAAACTACGCGAAGAACGCGAAGAACGCGAAAGAATACAGTTGAAGTTTTGGCTGTTCTTTTGCGTCTTTCGCGTAACCTTCGCGCCCTTCGCGTCCGGTATTAAAAGTATTTAGACCTGTCTGCGATTTCGCACCCAGCGCTGCCCGTGGCGATGGACCGAGTGACGAAATGCAAACATTAAACCAATCCACGGGCATTGCTCTTTTAAGGAACTGAAAAATGGCAAAAGGAAAATTTGAGCGTACCAAGCCCCACGTCAACGTCGGCACGATTGGCCACGTCGACCACGGCAAGACCACATTGACCGCGGCGATCACCACCGTGTTGTCAGCCAAGTTTGGCGGCGAAGCCAAGGCCTACGACCAGATTGATGCGGCCCCGGAAGAAAAAGCCCGCGGCATCACCATCAACACCGCCCACGTCGAGTACGAAACCGCCAGCCGCCACTACGCCCACGTTGACTGCCCCGGCCACGCCGACTACGTCAAGAACATGATCACCGGTGCCGCCCAGATGGACGGCGCCATTTTGGTCTGCTCCGCCGCCGACGGCCCCATGCCCCAGACCCGCGAGCACATCCTCCTGGCCCGCCAGGTCGGCGTGCCCTACATCATCGTATTTTTGAACAAATGCGACATGGTCGACGACGCCGAGCTCCTGGAGCTGGTCGAGATGGAGGTGCGCGAGCTGCTGGACAAGTATGACTTCCCCGGCGACAAGACCCCCATCATCCACGGCAGCGCCAAGCTCGCCATGGAAGGCGACAAAGGCCCCCTGGGCGAAGAAGCCATCTTCAAACTCGCCGACGCCCTGGACACCTACATCCCCCTGCCCGAGCGCGCAGTCGACGGCGCCTTCCTCATGCCCGTGGAAGACGTCTTCTCCATCTCCGGCCGCGGCACCGTGGTGACCGGTCGCGTCGAGCGCGGCATCGTCAAAGTCGGTGAAGAAATCGAGATCGTCGGCATTGCCGACACCCAAAAGACCACCTGCACCGGTGTCGAAATGTTCCGCAAGCTGCTCGACCAGGGCCAAGCCGGCGACAACGTCGGTATCCTCTTGCGCGGCACCAAGCGCGAAGATGTGCAGCGCGGCCAAGTGCTGTGCAAGCCCGGCTCCATCAAGCCCCACACCCACTTCACCGGCGAGATCTACGTCCTCTCCAAGGACGAAGGCGGCCGCCACACCCCCTTCTTCAACAACTACCGCCCCCAGTTCTACTTCCGCACCACGGACGTAACGGGCGCGATCGAGTTGCCAGAAGGCAAGGAAATGGTCATGCCTGGCGACAACGTGTCAATCACCGTCAAGCTGATCAACCCGATCGCCATGGAAGAAGGCCTGCGTTTTGCTATCCGCGAAGGTGGCAAGACCGTCGGTGCTGGCGTCGTGGCGAAGATCATGGCGTAAG
>JAAFIP010000016.1 GCA_013297865.1 Polaromonas sp.
GATCTGCTCTTCTGTGAATCTCTTCTTCATCGTCCAATTTCCTTTCAAGGCTAATTGGACTCCGAATCGCGGCGTTGCTGTTTATTGGGGGCAGGTCACTGGAGCTTTACGGAGCTTACTGAGCTCTTTGCAGAGAAACAACGAACCCTCTAGTGATTCGTTGGAAGTCACACCATATTTGCGAACGATACTTCAATTCATGGTGGCAAGCGCGGCAGATTTTGACAGACTATGCCAAGTTAATATCAAATGGATTGGCGAAGGCTTTATATCCTCAGCTTTAAACTACGATGCCAATAGCACAGACTCTAACGAACAAAGAGCTGTGCTTTTTACTTCAGCATATAGATTTCTTTGTGAACTAGATTTTTCAACGCCTGACTCGCTTAGTATGGAATTAAACGAAGTTAAAAGACTCGTCGAAAAAAACCTCGGTAGATTCGAGCCTAGAACGAATAGCCAGCTAATCTATGCTACCTACACAATGCCAGTGGAAATAGCAAAGCAACTATTGAATCATCCAGATATAGCTGAAATGCGAGCATTTAACGCCGCGCAAAAGTCTGCACAGGCTATGAAGCTTGAATGGGACAAGGAATTTGATACAAAAACTACTCAAGTTGAATCATTGAAATTGCAGCTTGAAGGACTGGAAACTGGCTTCAATTTTGTAGGTCTTGTTGATGGGTTTCGCAGGTTGGCAGACAAAAAACTCAAAGAAAAAGATTTTGCGTTTCTATGTTTGCTAGGCCTCGGTGCATGCGTGTTAATGCCAATTATCATTGAGATAATGTTTATCGTTAAAAATTTAGATAGCCTAGATAAATACAAATCATCTATTCTTTTTGCCATACCTCCAGCTATCGCACTTGAGCTACTACTCGTATACTTTTTTAGAGTAGTGCTAATTCACTTCAAATCCATCAAAGCACAACTACTTCAAATTGAACTTCGGACTGCTCTTTGTCAATTTATCCAAAGCTATTCCACGTATGCAGCTCAAATAAAAGAAAAGTCTTCTTCCGCACTTGACAAGTTTGAAAGTTTGATATTTAGTGGATTGATATCCAACGAAGAAAACTTGCCTTCAACGTTTGATGGTACTGATCAACTAGCGAAATTGATTGCCGGACTTAAAAGATAGATACTGTTTCAAACAGCACGCATCCAAAGAATCAATCATTTAAGCATACGTCTGCAAAGATTTCGGAGTTAGAAAAGCCTAGTATTCGCGCCAGAGCGCACGCAGTGCCGATGCGCCCCGATTCGGGCTGCGGGCTCGAAGCACGCAGCTTTTGGGATCAGAAAACGTCGGTGTTTGAGCGCGTAGCGCGAGTTTCGACGTTTTCCCCAAAAGCGAGTACTGCAGAGGCTCCCCCGAAGGGGCCGCAGTCCGGGGGCGCATGGGCACTGCGTGTGCTCTGGTGCGAAGCCGCGAGGTCTGCGAACGAAACAGAACGCTAGAGAATCAAGACGCTGAGAGAAGCAAGATGGCATCAGCCATTCAAATTCCGCATCCAATCCGCCGTCTGAAAAAAGCTATCTCTTAATCGGGCACGCAAAGTTTCATCCACACCCGTCTCCCCCATCGCCCGATCCATGCAAGCCAGCCACTGGTCGCGCTCCAGGATGCCGATCTGCACATGCATATGCCGCATGCGCAAACGCGGATGGCCGAACTTTTCGGTGTAGTACTGCGGCCCGCCCAGCCAGCCGCAGAGAAACCAAAACGTCTTCTGTCGCGCGTTGTCCAGGCTGGGGCCATGCACCTCGCGCAGCCGCGCAAACTCCGGCTCCAGGTCCATCAGGTCGTAAAAGCGCTCGACCAGGGCCTTCACCCTGTCCTCGCCGCCTATCCATTCATAAGGCGTGCTGAACGCCGGTTTTTCTTCTATTTTCATATACTAATCGTGCTGCAGCCCAATAGAATATCGCGGGAGCAGCTATTAAAATTATAGTAAATATTATTCTGCTGCACGCCGCAGCGTGGTGACCACGGGCGTGCTGAGCACACTGCGCAGGCCCCACCAGCCCGCCAGCAGCGCCAGCAGCGCGCCCAGCACACCGCCTGCCAGCGGCACCCATAGCGAGGCCGTCCAGGTGAACTCAAACACATATCTTGCCAGCGCCCAGCCCACCACAATGGCCACAAAGCTGGCCAACACGCCCGCCAACATGCCCACACCCGCCAGCTCGGCGCGCTGCACCTGGCGCAGCAGGCTGGCGCGTGCCCCCACGGCACGCATGATGGCAAACTCCCTGGCGCGTTCTTCGCGCGTGGCGGTGACCGCTGCAAACAGCACCACCAGCCCCGCAGCCAGCGTGAAGCCAAACAAAAACTCCACCGCGCGAATGACCTGGTCCAGCACTTTCTGGATCTGGTTGATCGTCAGGCTCATATCGACATTGGTCACATTGGGAAAGGCGCGCACCATGGCGTTGTCAAAGCCCTTGACTGTGGGCGCCTTGAACGCAGCCATGTAGGTGGCGGGCACTTCGGGCAGTTGGGCCACGGTGTACATCACGAAAAAGTTGGCGCGCATGCTGCCCCAGTCCACCTTGCGCAGACTGGTGATCTTGCTGGTGACCTGGATGCCACCGATGTCAAAGGTCATGCTGTCGCCCAGCTTGAGACCCAGCGTGGTGGCAATGCCTTCTTCCACGCTGACCTCACCGGGGGCGTTGTCGGTCCATTGGCCTGCGATGACCTGGTTGTGCGACGGGTTGCTGGCGCTGTGGGAGAGGTTGAACTCGCGGTCCACCAGGCGCTTGGCGCGGTCGTCGCTCAGGCTCTCGGGTGAAGTGGTTTTGCCGTTGATGGCGATCAGGCGGCCGCGAATCATGGGGAAGTAGTCGTATTTGGCCACCTGGTTGTCCTGCAGGTTTTTGACAAACGCATCACTCTGCTCGGGCATGATGTTGATGACAAAACGGTTGGGTGCGTCGGCGGGCGTGGCCTGGCGCCAGCTGGCAATCAGGTCGGTGCGCAGCAGGATGAGCAGGATCAGGGCCAGCAGGCCAATGGACAGCGCGCTCACCTGCACCACAGCGTAGGCTGGGCGGGCGCTGATCTGCCGCGTGGCCAGCACCAGCCAGCGCGGCGCGGTCTGTTCGTTCACACTGCGGCGCAGCAGCTTGACCGCTACATAGCTCATGCCCGCAAACACAGCCACCGCGCCTGCAAAGCCGCCCACGGCAATCAGGCCTAGCTTCAAATCCGAGCTGGCGGCCAGCAGCAGCGCCGCAAAGCCCGCCATGCCAATCAACAGCACCGCCAGGGACGCTGGCTTGAGCCCACCCACATCGCGGCGGATGACGCGCAGCGGCGGCACCTGGGCCAGCTGCAGCACAGGCGGCAGGCCAAAGGCAAACAGCAAGGTGAGGCCCATGCCCAAGCCAAAAGCCACAGGCCACAGCGAGGCCGCAGGCAAGGCTGACTCCACCAGGCCCGCCAGCAGGGCCACAAAGCCGTAGTGCACGGCAAAGCCGATGGCCACGCCAGCCAGGCTGGCCGCCATGCCCACCATGAAAAACTCAAAGGTATAGGCCAGCGCGATGGTGCGCTGCGGTGTGCCCAGCACGCGCAGCATGGCGCAGTCGTCCAGGTGCCGCGCGGCAAACCCGCGCGCGGCAATGGCCACGGCCACAGCGCTGAGCAGCGCGGCCAGCAGGGCCACCAGGTTCAAGAACTTTTCTGCGCGGTCCAGCGTCTGGCGCATCTCGGGGCGGCCGCCTTCCAGCGACTCCAGCCGCAGGCCGCGCACGTCGCTGGTTTTGATGGTGTTGGTAGCCCAGTTGGCAAATTCCCTGACCTTGCTGGCCTCGCCAATCATGGCGATGCGGTAGGTGATGCGGCTGGCGGGCTGGACCAGTGCAGTGGCGGCCAGTGCGTCGGTATGCAGCATGACGCGCGGCGCAAAGCTCATGAAGCCCGCGCCACGGTCAGGCTCCTGCACGATGATGCGGTCCACCCGCAAGGTGCTGTTGCCCAGCAGCAGGCTGTCGCCAAGCTTGAGGTTGAGCGAGTCGAGCAGGGACGCATCAACCCACACCGCGTCTTTGGCAGGCAGCTCTCGCGTGAGCGTGCCTTCGCCAGGCTCTGTGGTGCTGGCCACGCGCAGGCTGCCGCGCAGCGGGTAGCCTGCACTCACAGCCTTAAGGGCGACCAGCTTGCTAGCGCCGCCCTGCGCATCGGGCGCGCGGGCCATGGTGGGAAAGCCGACGCTGGTGGCGCTTTGCAGGCCCAGGGCGGCGGCTTTGTCCTTGAAAGCTTGAGGGGTGGGGTTGTCGCTGGAAAGCACCACATCACCGCCCAGCAGGGCCTTGGCGTCGCGCTGCAGGCCGCCTTTGATACGGTCAGCAAAAAAGCCCACCGCTGTGAGCGCCGCCACAGCCAGTGTGACCGCCACCAGCAGCAGGCGCAGCTCGCCCGCGCGCAGGTCACGCCACAGCGTGGTCCAGCCCAGTTGGTAAAAAGCAATCTTCATAAGCGCAGTGTAGCGCGGGCGGATTTTGCGGGTGGGCGCAGGGCTTAAAAGCCTGGCCTGGGCTTGTATCCAGGCGCAACCGGCTCAGGGGCTCAGGGCGCTGGCGCGGACAGCCTGGGCCCTGCCAGCGCAGGCTCCAGCAGCAGGCGCTCGGGCGCGGTGTAACACAAAAAGCGCTTGTTCATGGCCCGGCCAATGGTGCACAGCCCCACCCGCGTGGCCACCTCGTGCCCCATCTGGGTGATGCCGCTGCGCGAAACGACGATGGCGATGCCCATCTGCGCAGCCTTGATCACCATTTCGCTGGTCAGGCGGCCGGTGGTGTAGAAGACCTTATCGGTGCGCTGCTGCAGCGCGGGCGCTTGCATCCACAGCCAGCCTGCAATGGTGTCGATGGCGTTATGCCGGCCCACATCTTCCACAAACATCAGCATGTCGGTGCCTGCAAACAGGGCGCAGCCGTGCACCGAGCCTGCGGATTTGTAGGTGGTCTCCTGCAGGCGGATGGCATTGGTCATGGCATACAGATCGGCCTGGGTGATACTGGTGGCGGGCAGCTGGACGCTGTCAATCTCGTCCATCAGGCCGCCAAACACGCTGCCCTGTCCGCAGCCGGTGGTCACCACTTTTTTGGCGGTGCGCGCTTCGATATTGTCGATGCCACTGTGCGTAAGCACGGCGGCTGCGTTGACGTCCCAGTCAACGGTGATGGAGGCGATGTCGCCCACACTGCTGACCAAGCGCTGGTTGCGCAGGTAGCCCAGCACCAGCAGCTCGGGCTGCGCGCCCAGGGTCATCAGCGTGACAAGCTCGCGCTTGTCCACATACACCGTCAGGTCGCGCTCAGCAGGGATCGACACGCTCACGCTGTCGCCGTGTTCGTTGACCGTGGCGATCTCGCGCGTGAGGCTGGCACGGGCCTGGCTGAGGTGGGGGAGTGTCACAGGGTTCACAAATAAAAAGACCTTAGCACAAGCCAAGGTCTGTGGGGTCAATGCACCAGACAGGCCACGCTTGCGCAGTGGCTGGCGGGGCGATCAGGGCTTTTTGGCGGCTACGGCTGCTGGCGCTGCTGGTGCTGCAGGCGCGGCGGCTGCAGCGGGAGCTGAAGCAGGCGCTGCAGCTGCGGCAGGCGGCGGAAACACGAACGCGCCGGGGTCTGCACAGGCGGGGGTGTCGGCAGGCGGCTTGGTGGCCTTGCCCGCAGCTTGGGCGGTTTTGTAGTAGTGGGCGGCGGTTTTCTCGCGCGACTTGCACAGCTGGAAGTCGGCTACTTTGTTGCCATGGGCGGTTTTGGCTGCGGCTTCAGCGGCCTTGGCCTTGGCCTCGTCGCTCAGCACTGGGGCGGGTATCTTGGCCCAGCTGCTGGCGGCCAGCAGGCTGCACAGGGCGATAAACATCAAACGCTTCATCTCTTCGATCTCCTCAAACTTGTACGCTTAAACTTGAACGGTATGCGCGCTGCTCACCGCTGGGGGTGTGCGCTGCGCAGGAATCTTGCCTGCGGCAATGTCATTGGCCCACAGCTCGTGGTGCTCTTTGGCCCAGGTCTCGTCGACATAGCCTGTTTTCATGCCTTGGTAAGCGCCCTTCATGCCGATGGTGCCCAGATAGATGTGGCCCATGAACATGGCCATCATCAGCATCGCAGCGCTGGCATGCACCATGTGGGAGATCTGCATGGTTTCACGCACATACAGCAGGCCTGGAATCAGCTTGTCGAGCACCAAGCCCGAGCCCACCACGATCAGGCCGAGTGCAAACACCCCGCCCCAGAAGACCACTTTTTCACCGGCATTGAAACGGTGGGAAGGCACCTCTTGGCCGCCAAACAGACCACCGCCCTTGAGCAGCCAGGTGATATCTTCCTTGGCAGGCATGTTGTCCCGCACGAAGGTAAAAAACACGATCACCAGCGACACGGCAAACAGCGGGCCCATGAAGTTATGGGCATTTTTGAGGGCATAGGTGAGCCAGCCAAACAGCGTGCTGCCCATGACAGGCTGCAAAAAGTAGCGGCCAAACGCCATCACGATGCCGGAGATGGCCAAGGTGCAAAACGCAATCGCGTTGGCCCAGTGGGCGGCACGCTCAAAATAGGTAAAGCGCTCAATCTTCTTGCCGGTTTCAGGGGCATGCAGATCAATCGAGCCTTTGCGCCAGTAAAACAGCCCAATCGCCAGTGCCGCGATGATCAGCAACGCACCGCCGTAGGGAATGATGACCTGGTTGCGAACCTGACGCCATGCCTCACCAGCATTGGTCAGGCGCGAGCCTGGGTACTGGGTGACGCCTTGCATCAAAAAGCCAGCTTCAGGTGCTTCGCGCTTGGGCAGGCTGGTGTAGCCTTCTACGCCCTGCCCCGCCTGCCGCCAGATCGGCGCGTTGTTGCCGGGCTGCACCTTTTGGCGCTCGGCATTGCTTTGCTTGGCGTAGTTGGGGTCAGCGCTGGCATCAGGCTTGACTTCAAAAATGCTCTGGCTCTGAATGCCGCCAGCAGCAGGTGCAGCGGCCGATGCTGCGGGCTCGGCAGGCTTGATGGGCTCGACCTGCAGCTTCTGGGCGAATGCGGAGGATGCACAAAACGCTACCAAAATAATAGCTGCCCTCGCGATATTCCATTGGGCTAGAGCATGTTTATTCATCAAAATGGTCTCTTAAGTTCTACCAATACAGGCACCAGCAGGGCCGGTGCCTGTGGACGCATCAGTTCGTTTTGGTGTAGTCGTTTTGGCCGTTTTGCGTGCGCGCACGCAAGGCGGACTCCCAGCTGGTCTTGTCGCCCTGTTTCCAGGTGCTTTCGACATACGGCTTGCCGGTGCCTGTGTAAGGGCTGCTGTCCTGCTTGGCGCCACCGGCTGTCTGCGGCTTCTCACCGCAGGCGGCCAGTGTCAGTACCGATGCACCAATGAGCAACATGGAACGCAACATCATGACTTGGCTCCTTGAGCTGGTGGCTGACCTGCCTGCTTGGAGCCATAGGCCGTGCCCCAGCCCCAGACTTCAGCGCCCTTGCCGCGCTTGACCACGCGGTTGCGGAAGATGTCGGCCACCACGTCGCCGTCGCCCGCAAGCAAGGCTTTGGTAGAGCACATTTCAGCGCAGGCGGGCAGCTTGCCTTCCGCCAGGCGGTTGCGGCCGTATTTTTCAAACTCGGCCTGGCTGCCGTTGGCCTCGGGGCCACCAGCGCAGAAGGTGCATTTATCCATCTTGCCGCGCACACCGAAGGTGCCTGCGGAGGGGAACTGTGGCGCGCCAAACGGGCAGGCATACGAGCAGTAGCCGCAGCCGATGCACACGTCCTTGTCGTGCAGCACTACACCCTCGTCGGTGCGGTAGAAGCAATTGACGGGGCACACAGCCATGCAGGGCGCGTCCGAGCAGTGCATGCAGGCCACCGAGATGGAGCGCTCGCCGGGTACGCCGTCGTTAAGGGTGATCACGCGGCGGCGGTTCACGCCCCAAGGTACCTCGTGTTCGTTTTTACAGGCGGTGACGCAACCGTTGCATTCAATGCAGCGCTCGGCATCACAAATAAATTTCATCCGTGCCATGGTATTTTCCTTACGCTTTTTCTACGTTGCAGACGGTGGTCTTGGTCTCTTGCATCATGGTGACGCTGTCGTAACCGTAGGTGGTGGCGGTGTTGATCGCCTCGCCGCGCACGACAGGCGCAGCACCTGCCGGGTAGCTGGACAGCATGTCCTTGCCCTGCCAGTGGCCCGAGAAGTGGAAGGGCATGAACACGGTGTCGGCGCCAACACGCTCGGTCACCATGGCCATCATGTTCAGGCGCGCACCTGTGGGAGTGCTGACCCAGACGCGGTCGCCATTTTTCACGCCACGGTCGGCGGCGGCTTTGGGGTTCAGCTCGATGAACATGTCCTGCTGCAGTTCGGCCAGCCAGGGGTTGGAGCGCGTCTCTTCGCCGCCACCTTCGTACTCGACCAAACGGCCCGAGGTCATGATCAGTGGGTACTTTTCATGCACTTTCTTGGCAATGTTTTCCTGCTGGATTGACTTGTACAGCGTGGGCAGGCGCCAGAAGGCTTTTCTGTCGTCGTGCGTGGGGTATTTGGCCATCAGGTCAGGACGGTTGCCATACAGCGGCTCGCGGTGCTGAGGCACAGCATCGGGGAAGTTCCACACCACCGCACGCGCCTTGGCGTTGCCAAACGGGTGGCAGCCATGGTTTTGCATGAACACGCGAATCATGCCGCCGGAGCTGTCAGTCTTCCAGTTTTTGCCTTCGGCCAGTGGCTTCTCAGCCTCGGTCAGCTCATCCCACCAGCCCAGTTTCTTGAGCAGGATGTGGTCCAGCTCGGGGTAGCCTGTGGTGATGTCTGCACCTTTGGAGTGTGAGCCGTCTTCGGCCAGCAGGTTGGCACCGTCTTTTTCGACACCAAAGTTGGCACGGAAGTTACCGCCACCGTCCATGACGTGCTTGCTGGTGTCATACAGATTGGGCGAGCCGGGGTGCTTGAGGGCTGGGGTGCCGTAGCAGGGCCATGGCAGACCGAAGTAGTCGCCTGTCATGTCGTAGCCGGTTTCCTTGTCTTTGCCGCCTTTGGACTTGAGCGTTTTCACGTCAAAGTTGCCCATGTTGCGCATATGCGCTTTCAGGCGCTCGGGGCTTTGGCCGGTGTAGCCAATGGTCCAGACCGACTTGTTGATCTCGCGCAGGATGTCTTCGGGCACGGGCTCGTCCATGCCTTTGACTTTCTGCATTTTGTAGTTCTTGGAGAGCTCGGCAGCAAAGCCCAGCTTCTCGGCGAACTGGTGCATGATCATGTGGTCGGAGCGGCTCTCCCACAAAGGCTCAATCACCTTCTCGCGCCACTGGATGGAGCGGTTGGACGCCGTGGCCGAGCCACTGGTTTCAAACTGGGTAGCTGCCGGCAATAGGTACACCGCACGATTCGGATTCAAATCTTCGGCTTTGCCAGGCATCGCTGCCATGGCTGCTGTAGCTGACGGATACGGGTCTACCACGACCAGCAAGTCCAGCTTGTCCATGGCGCGCTTCATCTCCAAACCACGGGTTTGCGAGTTGGGCGCATGGCCCCAGAAGAACACAGCGCGCAGGTTGCTGTCCTGGTCGATCAGCTCGTTTTTCTCCAGCACGCCATCAATCCAGCGCGACACCGTCATGCCAGGCTTGGTCATCATGGCAGGCGTGGCATATTGCTTCTTGATCCACTCGTAATCCACGTTCCAGGCCTTGGCAAAATGCCTCCACGAGCCTTCGACCAGGCCGTAGTAGCCGGGCAGTGAATCAGGGTTGGGGCCGACGTCGGTAGCGCCCTGCACGTTGTCGTGGCCGCGGAAGATGTTGGTGCCGCCGCCGCTCTTGCCCACGTTGCCCAAGGCAAGCTGCAAGATGCACGATGCACGCACCATGGCGTTGCCGATGGTGTGCTGGGTTTGGCCCATGCACCAGACGATGGTGCCAGGGCGATGCTCGTTGAGCATGGCGGCCACTTTGGCCATCTGCGCTTCGTTGACACCGCAGGCTTCTTCTACCTTGTCGGGTGTCCACTTGGCCAGCACTTCTTCCTTGATCTTGTCCATGCCGAAGACACGGTCATTGATGTATTGCTTGTCTTCCCAGCCGTTTTTAAAGATGTGGTGCAACAGGCCAAACAGGAACGGAATGTCCGAGCCCGAGCGGATGCGCACAAACTCGTCGGCCTTGGCGGCCGTGCGGGTAAAGCGCGGATCCACCACGATCATCTTGGTGCCGGTTTCTTTGGCGTGCAGCATGTGCAGCAGCGACACGGGGTGTGCCTCGGCAGCATTGGAGCCAATGTACAGAGCGAGCTTGCTGTTTTGCATGTCGTTGTACGAGTTGGTCATCGCGCCGTAGCCCCAGGTGTTGGCTACGCCAGCGACCGTGGTGGAGTGGCAGATACGCGCCTGGTGGTCGCAGTTATTGCTACCCCAGAAGCTGACAAACTTGCGCAGCAGATAGGCCTGCTCGTTGTTGTGCTTGGACGAGCCCACAAAATACACGCTGTCAGGGCCGCTGGCTTTTTTCAGCTCCAGCATCTTGGCGCTGATCTCATTGAGTGCGGTGTCCCAGCTGATGCGTTCGTATTTGCCGTTAACCAGCTTCATCGGGTAGCGCAGACGGAACTCGCCGTGACCATGCTCGCGCAGGGCGGCGCCTTTGGCGCAGTGCGCGCCCAGGTTGATAGGCGAATCAAACACCGGCTCCTGGCGCACCCACACGCCGTTTTCCACTACAGCGTCCACCGCGCAGCCCACTGAGCAGTGCGTGCAGATCGTGCGTTTGACTTCGATCTTGCCGTCGCCCAGGATGGAGCCGCCTTGGGCCGCTTTGGCTTTTTTCACCAGGGTCAGCTGGGTGGCCGCAATGCCTACGCCCACACCCAGACCAGAGCGGCGCAAGAAGGCGCGGCGGTCCATGGTGGGAATAGCTTGCGTCAAACCACGCGAGAGGCTGTGTACGAAAGGCGAACGTGCGCCATCGCGCTGGCTTGCACCGTGAACAGTGCCAGACTTTTTAGTTAACAACATAAAACACTCCGAAAGTGAGGGAGTTAAACAAGAGCAGTGCGGTAGTAATGCTTGACGTGTTCAGACACGGTGTAGCCGCCGCCTTTTTCGGGCGCGGGCTTGGGCGCTTCGGCGCTGGCCTCGGTGGCCTTGATACTGGGGAGTGCGGCCACGGTAGCTACGACCGCACCTGCCGCAGCAGTGCCAAACAGGAGCCCACGGCGCGTGGACTGTGCTGGTGTTTTGTTCATATATTTGTCTCCGTACAGCGTTAAATTATTAACCTACTTACTATATACCCAATGGGCGTAATGCACCAGTAATGAGCGCGATTTGTCGCTAAATCTCATCTCGGGAAAACACTTACCTTTACGTCATTATTGGACTAGTCCATTAAAAAATTAAATCGAACGAATTACCGCAATCCGCGCCTACACCAGCATGTCGAAACCTTGCTGCTCAACACTTAAAAATGCGCTGGTAAATCCTGCCAGCGCAGCATAGAGCCTGGCACGCGGATGCGCAGCCACTGCGTCGCACATGGCTGCTGTCCAGGCTTGCACATGGTCACCGAAAAAAGCCTTTTGATGCGTGAGGTTGGCTACGGCCACATCGTCGCCGGCAATCAGATAGCGCATCACCTCACACAGATAGGCAAAGTGGTCTTCTGTCTCGGGCATGGTCTCGTCGCGCTCCAGGCCCAGCCGGGTCAGATCGCTGCGCAGGCGAGCCAGCGGCTTTTCGTTGAGAAAACCGCTCAGGTAATGTGAGCCAAACAGATACACCTCGGGCTTGCCTACGCCACCGAACAGCGCGTTGTATTCGCTGGCAATAGCAGCGTCGTCGGCCTCGCGCGCGGCGGCTACCACCGCGCGCCACGGCGCCTCCAGCAGACCGCCCTGTGCGGGTGCCTCGGTCACGGCAACACGAAGTTGCGCTAGCAGGTCGGGCGTGGGCGGGGCGTAGTACAGGGCTGCCAGCAGGCCATAGACCTCGGCACGCGCCGTTTCTTCATCCAGGGTGGATCCAGACAGTTCGCTCATAGGTTGTTGATCTTGCTTTCGTTGTCAGCAGAATAGATGTCAATCACGCGGCAGTCGCCACACATTTTGAGGCGGTTCAGCGCTTCGCCCTGGAACATGGCGTGCCCTGCCAGCTTGCCCAACATGGCCTCGATGGCTTTGAGGGTGCCAAAGGGCTTTTTGCAGCGCATGCACTGGTAGGGCGGCACTTCGTTGAGCACCTGCGGCTCACGCCGTGCAGTCGTCAGCAGCAGGCGCGGCTGCAGGGTGATGGCGTTTTCGGGGCAGGTTGTCACGCACAGCCCGCACTGCACGCAGTTTTTCTCGATGATGCGCAACTGGGGTCGCTCGGCGTTGTCCTGCAGCGCGCTGGCCGGGCAGGCGCTGACACAGCTCAGGCACAGCGTGCAAGTGTCTTTGTTGACCTGCAGTGTGCCAAAAGGCGCGCCCGCAGCGGGCAGCGCAATAGACTGCGGCAGCGTGCTGGGGCTGGTCTTGGCAGCGGGTGCGTGGGTGATCAGATGGTCCAGCGCCAGGTCCAGCGTGCTGCGCTTTTCGGCGGCGATGGCAAAGCGCGCTGGCGTAGCGGGCACGCTCTGGCGGGTCTGCCCCAGCGCCTGCAATGCGGTGTCCAGGCTGGCGGCATCGCGCGCCTTGATCAGCGCCAGATGGGTGCCTGCATAGCCCAGGCCACGCAGCACGGCCTGGCCTACATCCATCTGCTGCTGCAAACCGATCAGATAGTCTGGCGCCTCTTCGTCGCTGGTGAGCACCGCAATCTGCGCAGCCCCCATAGCGATGGCGCTGAGCCACACATCCAGGCCGATGCTGGCGGTGTGCCACAGGGCCACGGGAATCACGTTGTGCGGCACGCCATGGGCTTTTCTGAGTTGTGCGGCGCGGCCCAACTGCTCGACCAGGCTCTGGCCCTTGCCCTGACTGTGCAGCAACAGCACGGCATCTTTGCCACCGGCTGTGGCGTAGGTGCTGAGCAGGGTTTTGAGCTTGACGCCCTGCTCGTTGGCGCGCGGGTAGCCATAGGTGAGTGCACCCGTGGGGCACACGGTGGTGCAGGCGCCGCAGCCCACGCACAGATGGGGATTGACCTTGATCTGCTGACGCTTTTTCTCGCTGCTGATCGCTTTGGCAGAACAGATGTCGATGCAGGCATTGCAGCCGATAGAGTCGTTGCGCGCGTGGGCACACAGCTTTTGTTTGTAGGCAAAGAACTTGGGCTTGTCAAACTCGCCCACCATGTCGCGCAGCTTGATCAAGCTGGCAATGCTGGCATCTTTGAAATAGCCCTGGGGCGCAGCATGCCAGTCGATCAGCGGTTGGGCGGAGAGATCCAGCACCATGTCGAACTGCTCGCTCAGGCTCTGCGGCTCGCGGCTAAAGTCGATCGCGCCCGCTACATCACAGACCTTGACACAGGCGCGGTGGCTTTGGCATTGGTCCATGTTGACCTGGAAATCCAGGCCAATGGCCTGCTCTGGACAGGCGGCTACGCAGGCGTTGCAGCGGGTGCAAAGATCCAGGTCAATCGGGTTGCTGCGCTGCCACTGCAACTCAAACGCGCCCAGCCAGCCGCTGAGCTGCTCGATCTTGCCGGTCAGGTGCGGGTACTTGCGCTCCTGGCCGCCCGCCTGCTGCTGGCCCGCGCTGGTTGAAAATATCGTCACGCTCAAGGTGTCACTGAGCACATCGGCCGCCTGCGTGGCTGCATCGAGCGCGCCAACAATTAGCAGTCGGCCCTGACTTTTGTAGGTGACAGTGGCCACGGGCTCAGGCTCGGGCAGATGCGCGGCTGCCAGCAGCGCGGCCAGCTTGGGCATGGCTTGGGAGGCATCCTTGCTCCAGCCGCCGGTTTCGCGCAGATTGACAAATCGAATGGGCGAGACCACGCCTGCCTTGGCACCTTCGGTTTCTGCCGCCAGCTCGGTAAACAAACGCTGCTCCTGCCCGCAGGCCACCACCACATCGTCGCCCGCCTTGATGGCGCGCTGGAAAGCGCCCGCCTCGCGGCGGCACAGGGTGGAGTGAAGGGTTAAGCTTTCATCCAGCGCTGCGCTGAGCGCCTGGGCGTTCAGTGGCATGGTTTGGTTGCAGTCGCAGATCAGGGTGGTCATGGGCGGGTGGGCTGGCAGCGGGGAGCGCTGGCTGGCTGGCTGGGTCAGTGAGAAGGTCTGGTGAATCTTGGGCTGGGGCGGCGGGAGCGGCTGAGCTTGACTGTGCCACGGATTGGGCAGCTGGGCTATCCGCATCATCCCTTGGAATGGCGGCGCTTTGGCGCTCTGGCGAGGTCGGCTCTTGCCCAAGCTTAGCCTGCTCCTCGTCGTCGCGCTCAAACAGCTTTAAAAACTTCACAGCCACCATCTCGCGCAGCATGGACTCGGGGATGGGGTCGGGCTTGGAATAGTCATCCACATAGGTGTCCATCATGTCCATCACGTTGTAGTGCGGATCGGTGAACAGCTTTTTCATGGCTGCGTTTTTCACTTCGGGCGTCACATTTTTGGCCATGAAGGGCTTGAAGTCTGACTCGGTGGTCAGTGCCCGCACATCGTCGAGCGTGAGCGCTGGTACCTCGGGCGCTGGGGCAGCAGAAGCCGCAGGCTCAGTGAAGTCATTTGCTATCAAATTAGTAGCTTCTCCCGCGATATTTTGCTGGGCTAGAGCCGGATTTACTTGATTATTTGGAGCTTTTTCAGTGGCTACGGGCTTGGGTGCAGGCTCTGCCACAGGCAGGCCCGCCTTGACGGCCTGCTTGCGCTGCGCCCAGCGGCTCAAAAAGCCGTCACTGCGCGCACCCTCGTCTTTGTGTTCAGCCATGGCCAGCGCCCCGGATTTTGTCGGTGCTGACCGAAGCGGGGTTGCCGAAGCGGTCTTCCAGGCGCTGGAAGCTCTGGGGGCGCTTGCGCTTTTTAGGCTCTTCCACAAAATGCTCCTGCGCAAAAGCGCTCATCCACTCGATCACTTCGTCAGGCGCTGGAATCTGGTCCACCTTTTCCTGCGCGTCCAGCCAGCGGCCTGCGTCGTGGTAGCTCAGGCTCACTGCGGTGGGCACGGCCATCACTTCTGCACTGATGGCGGGCTCTTCTTCCATGCGCCAGAGCACAAACCAGCACGGCGCCTGGGTGGTGGCGTTGAGGTAGTAGCCCTCAGCATCGTCTCTGAACAGTTCGACGATGTAGCCTGGATGCAGCCAGCGCTCTTCGTTGTCGTTTTTCACCAGCAAGCGCGGTGTAGTACCAAAGCCTTGTTGTTGTTCCACCACGTCATGCAGCACCCAGCGCCAGTCCACCCAACGGGCAGCCGCACCCGTCATGCGCTCTTTGCGCATGGTGACGGCAACCTGGATGCTGGGACGTTCTTGCATGGTTTGCATTTTTGCACACTTGCCTGTGGGATTGGCTTACGGTGTCTTTGCCTTGTTTTGTTTGATGTAGTGTTGAGCGGCGCTTGCTTGTTCATGCAGTGGTTGAGTTGGGTTTCGCGGGATCTGGTCGACGGCGCGCTCAACTCCGCGGCTGTCCCCCGCGGCGGCCTAGGGCCGCCTGCTCCTCCTTGATGCCGCTGCGTTGAGCGCACCGTCGACCAGATCTTGCAGGCGTAGTGGCTATTGAGCGGTCGCACGCTGACCGTGCTTAATCCAGGCAAGGTAGTAAATATTCAACCGCTCCATGTCCACCGTAGTCGCTGCCCCGGCGCTTGGGGTGAGTGGCGCAGCGGCATCAAGGAGGAGTTGGCGGCCCTAGGCCGCCACGGGGGACAGCCGCGGAGCCAATCACCCCAAGTGCCGGGGCGTACAAAATAATAAAACTCACTGCGCGGCGAAACGCTTCACAGCTCAACAGGCCTCAAGCCGCACCGCGCAGTACTTAAACTCCGGAATCTTGCCTACAGGGTCCAGCGCCGCATTCGTCAGCAAGTTGGCCGCGGCCTCCCGATAGGCAAAGGGCATGAACAAGGTGGCATCGGGCGTGCCGTCGTCCTGGCGCAGTATGGCTTGCACACTACCGCGGCGTGACGCCAGCTCTACCCTGCTGCCCGCACGCAGGCCCAGGCGCGCCAGCTCTTTGCCGTTGATCGAAATCGTCGCCACGGGCTCCAGCGCATCCAGCGTGCTGCTGCGCCGCGTCATGCTGCCGGTGTGCCAGTGCTCCAGCTGGCGACCGGTGATCAGCACTAGCGGATAGCTGGCATCTGGTGCTTCGTCGGCAGCAATAAAGCCTGCGGGCACCAGATGGATGCGGCCATCGTCCGTGGGTACGTCGTGCATGAACACCGTGGGCTGGCCTGGGTCTTCCCTGCTCAGGCACGGATAGGTCACACTGCCCTCTTTTTGCAGCCGCTCCCAGCTGATACCAGCAATCACGCCGTGCATGGCCTGGCGCATTTCTTCGTAGACACTGGCCACGCCACTGTCATCGCCTGCATAGCTCCACTGCAAACCCAAACGCCCGGCCAGCTGCTGGATGATCCACAGATCTTGCCTTGCGTCTCCGGGCAGCGGCAGGGCGGCGCGGCCCATCTGCACCATGCGGTCGGTGTTGGTGACGGTGCCGGTTTTTTCGGGCCAGGCGGTGGCGGGCAGCACCACGTCGGCCAGCCAGGCGGTTTCGGTCATGAAAATATCCTGCACCACCAGATGCGTGAGCGAGGCCAGTGCATGGCGCGCATGGTGCAGGTCGGGGTCGCTCATGGCGGGGTTTTCGCCCATCACGTACATGCCGCGCACTTTATGCGGGTCACTGTCGTCGGCCAATGCTTTGTGCATGATCTCCACCACGGTGTAGCCGGGCTGGTCGTCCAATGGGGCCTGCCAGAAGTTTTCAAACCACTGGTGTGCTTCTGTATTGTTGACGCGCTGGTAGTTGGGCAGCATCATCGGAATCAAACCTGCATCGCTGGCACCCTGCACATTGTTTTGTCCTCGCAAGGGGTGCAGGCCGCTGCCGGGCTTACCGATCTGGCCAGTGATGGCGCACAGCGCTATCAGGCAGCGCGCGTTGTCGGTGCCGTGGATATGCTGGCTGATGCCCATGCCCCACAGAATCATCGAAGCCTTGGCGGTGGCAAAGGCGCGGGCTACTTCTTTGATCGTCTCAGCATCGATACCGCAGCGCTCTTGCACAGCCTCAGGAGCATAGTCTTGAACTTGCGCTTTGAGGGCTTCAAAATTGGACGCCCGCTGGGCAACGAATTCCTGAGCTACCAGCCCCTCGGCAATCACCACATGGATCAGCGCATTGAGCAGCAGCACATCGGTGTCGGGCTTGAACTGCAGGCTGCGCCAGGCGTGGCGCGCCAGGTCGGTGCGGCGCGGATCAGCCAGGATGATTTTGGCGCCGCGCTGGGCGGCGTTTTTCATCCAGGTGGCGGCCACCGGATGGTTGGTGGTGGGATTGGAGCCGATGATGAAGATCACATCGCTGTGCTCCACATCATTGACCTGGTTGCTCACCGCGCCCGAGCCTACGCCTTCGAGCAAGGCTGCGACGCTGGAGGCGTGGCACAGGCGGGTGCAGTGGTCTACGTTGTTGCTGCCAAAACCGGTGCGCACCAGCTTCTGGAACAGATAGGCTTCTTCGTTGCTGCCCTTGGCACTGCCAAAGCCTGCCAGGGATTTTTTACCGTGGGTGTCGCGCAGCTGGGCCAGCGTGCCGCCAGACAGGTCCAGCGCCTCCTGCCAGGTTGCCTCGCGAAACACCTCGCTCCAGTGCTTGTATTCGGTGATTTTTTCAGGGTCTTTCGCCAGGCCTGTTTTGCGGATCAAGGGCTTGGTCAAACGCTGGTCATGGTGCACATAGTCAAAGCCAAACCGGCCTTTCACGCACAGGCGCGATGCGTTGGCCGGGCCGTCACGCCCGTCTACGCTGATGATTTTCTCGTCTTTGATGTTGTAGGTGATCAGGCAGCCCACGCCGCAATACGGGCACACCGAATCGACTTTTTTGTCGACCTTCTGTGATCCGATCTGTGTCTTGGGCATCAGCGCGCCCGTAGGACAGGCCTGCACGCACTCGCCGCAGGCCACGCAGCTGCTGGCACCCATGTCGTCGCCCAGGTCAAACACAATCTGCGAATGCGCGCCGCGCTGGGCATAGCCGATCACATCGTTCACCTGCACTTCGCGGCAGGCGCGCACGCAGCGTGTGCACTGGATGCAGGCGTCCAGATTCACCGCCATCGCAGGATGGGACACATCTGCACGCGGCTGCGCGCGGCGCAGGGCCGCAAGCTCTGGGCGCACACTCACCTGCATGCGCCCGGCCCAGTCACTGAGCTCACCATGGGGGCTGGCTGGGTTATCGTCGTTCCACTTGTAGCCCTGCTCTGGCATATCGGACAGCAGCATCTCCAGCACCATCTTCTGGCTCTTGAGGGCCCGATCGCTGCGTGCCTGAACTTTCATGCCCTCGGCAGGCGCGCGGCAGCAGCTGGGGGCCAGCACCCTCTCGCCTTCGATCTCCACCACACAGGCGCGGCAGTTGCCGTCTGCGCGGTAGCCTTCCTTGAAGCACAGGTGGGGAATATCCACACCGCTGCGCTGGGCCGCCTGCAAAATGCTCTCGCCAGGCACTGCTTCAATAGCTTGGCCATCGAGCTCAAAACCAATCACATCGCGCGCGCTCATAGCTGCACCTCATGGGGAAAATACTTGATCACACTGAGCATCGGATTGGGTGCGGCCTGCCCCAGGCCGCAGATGCTCGCGTCCACCATCACTGTGCTCAGGTCGTTCAAGGTCGTCTGGTCCCACACGGCGGCTTGCATCAGCGTGGCAGATTTTTCAGTGCCCACGCGGCAGGGCGTGCACTGGCCACAGCTCTCGTGGGCAAAAAAGCGCATCATGTTGAGCGCGGCGTCGCGGGCCTTGTCGTGCTCGCTCAGCACAATCACTGCAGCGCTGCCGATGAAGCAGCCGTAGGGCTGCAAGGTGTCGAAATCCAGCGGCACATCGGCTAGCGATGCAGGTAGTATGCCGCCGCTGGCCCCTCCGGGCAGGTAAGCATAGAGCGTGTGACCATCGAGCATGCCGCCGCCGTATTCTTCAATCAGCTCGCGTGCGGTGATGCCTGCCGAGGCCAGCTTGACGCCGGGGTTTTTCACGCGGCCACTGAGACTGAAACTGCGCAGGCCCTTGCGGCCATGGCGGCCGTGCGAGGCAAACCAGTCTGCGCCCTTCTCGGCGATCTCACGCACCCAGTAGAGGGTTTCAAAATTGTGCTCCAGAGTGGCTTTACCAAACAGGCCAACCTGCGCAATATAGGGCGGGCGCATGCGCGGCTCGCCGCGTTTGCCCTCGATGCTCTCGATCATGGCCGACTCTTCACCGCAGATATACGCCCCCGCGCCACGGCGCAGCTCGATATGCGGCAGCGGGTATGGTGGGTGGGCTTGTAGGGCAGCCAGCTCTCGCTGCAGCAGCTTGCGGCAGTCATGGTATTCATCACGCAGGTAGATATACACCGCCTCGCAGCCCACTACCTGGGCCGCGATCAGCATGCCTTCCAGAAAGCGGTGCGGGTCGCGCTCCAGGTAGCTGCGGTCTTTGAAGGTGCCTGGCTCGCCTTCGTCAATATTGACCGCCATCAGGCGCGGTGCAGGCTGCTCCCGCACGATGCGCCACTTGCGCCCGGCCGGAAAGCCCGCCCCACCCAAGCCGCGCAAACCAGAGCCCTCCAGGGCCTGCAGCACCTGCTGTGCAGCCTCGTCACTGCGTGCCACGGCAGCGGCCAGAGCATAACCGCCAGTGGCTAGATAGCTGTCAAACGCTATATTTTCAATAGCTGCTCCCGCGATATTCCATTGGCCTGGAGCCTGTTTTTCCTCATAAATTGCCTTCTGCACAGCCTCCAGCGTGGCATGCGGCACAGCGCGCTGACCTGCGCAGACCGCAGGCGCCTGCTCGCAGCGGCCGATGCAGGGCGCGCTGATCACTCGCACATCGCTGCCCAGCAAGCCAGGCAGTTTGGCCAGCATCTCGCGGGCACCTGCCAGCTCGCAGCTGAGGCCATCGCACACGCGTACAGTCATCTGCGCAGGCACGGCGTCGTCTTTGACCACTTCAAAGTGGTGATAGAAGGTAGCTACTTCAAATACCTCAGCCATGCCCAGGCGCATCAGGCTAGCCAGCGCGCACAGATGCTTTTCGTGCAAAGCGCCGTAGCGGTCGTTGATGAGGTGCAAATATTCAATCAGCAGGTCGCGGCGCAGTGCGACGCTGCCCAGCAGGGCGCTGACATCAGAAAGCGACTGTGCATCTGGCTGGCGGCCTTTGAGCTGACTGCGCTTACGCAGGCTCTGGCGCAGCTCGTCTGCGGTGGCGAGCGCGACGGCTTTGACTTCGTGGGACGATGCGGGTTGGTTCATAAAACGCTCTTGCGTTGCAGTGTGGGCAATGTTGTGATGTTAAATCAGTTGGCTCTTAGTTTTGTACTGTCGCAGGTTGATGGCGTACTCATTGTTTTGTACGGGAGCTGGCCGATGGCACATTCGTTGTTTTGTACGGGAGCTGGCCGATGGCGTACTCAGCTCCGCGGCTGTCCCCCGCGGCGGCCTAGGGCCGCCTGCTCCTCCTTGATGCCGCTGCGCTGAGCACACCATCGACCAGCTCTTGCGATCGTGGTGGGTGTTCCACCGCCGACTATCGACTTCTGTAGCTGGTGCCAACTTGCCAAGTGCTTCACCGTCGATGATCGACCTCGGACCAGTTACTGCATATTTGGCGAGTACTCTTCTCCTCCGCACGCCCACCCGCTTCGCTGCCCCGGCGCTGGGTGTGAACAGCGCAGCGGCATAAAGGAGGAGGCCGAAGGCCGGGGGACAGCCGCGGAGCTGTTTACACCCAGTGTCGGGGCATACCAAGCACTCAGGCCGTTCACTCCCTGGGTTGGGAAGTACTAAACCCTGAGGTCGTTCACACCCGACCATGGGGCGCAAACACCATCAAGTGTCCTTGCTGATCTTGATCGACGGAAACTTGCTGGAGAAATCCTTGGCCTTGGCTGCAATCTTGATGGCCACCTGACGGGCTACTGCCTTGTAAATCGCCGCCACATCGCCATCGGGATCAGACACCACCGTAGGTTTTCCGCTATCTGCCTGGATGCGGATCTGCATGTTCAGCGGCAGCGCGCCAAGATAGTCCATGTTGTACTCGGCGGCCATGCGCTTGCCACCGTCTTCGCCAAAAATGTGCTCAGTGTGGCCGCACTTCGTGCACACATGCACGGCCATGTTTTCCACAATGCCCAAAATCGGTACGCCCACTTTTTCAAACATCTTGATGCCTTTTTTGGCATCCAGCAATGCGATGTCTTGCGGGGTGGTGACGATCACCGCGCCGGTCATGGGCACGCGCTGGCTGAGTGTCAATTGAATATCGCCCGTGCCTGGTGGCATGTCGACGATCAAATAGTCCAGGTCTTTCCAGTTGGTCTGGCGAATCAGCTGTTCCAGCGCCTGGGTGGCCATGGGGCCGCGCCAGACCATGGCTTCGTCCTGCGCCACCAGAAAGCCGATCGACATGACCTGCACGCCGTAGTTTTCCATCGGCTCCATGGTCTGCCCGTCTTCGCTCTCGGGGCGGCCTTCGATGCCCATCATCATCGGCTGGCTGGGGCCATAAATGTCGGCGTCCAGCAGGCCCACCTTGGCGCCCTCGGCGGCCAGGGCCAGCGCCAGGTTGACTGCGGTGGTGCTCTTGCCCACACCGCCCTTGCCCGAGGCTACGGCGACAATGTTTTTGACGGTGGGCATCAGCGCCACGCCACGCTGGGCAGCATGGGCGACGATTTTGGTGCTGACGTTGCACGATACGTTGTCCACCCCAGCCACGCCCTTGGCTGCAGCAATCAGCGCCTTGCGAAAGCCTGCGATCTGGCTTTTGGCAGGGTAGCCCAGCTCCACGTCGAAGGCTACGTCGCCCTCTGACACAGTGAGGTTTTTGACGGATTTGGTGGATACAAAATCTTTGCCGGTATTGGGGTCAATCACGGACTTGAGCGCCGCGAGAATATCGTCATTGGTGGCCATGGGCATCTAAACCTGTGAAACTAAAGCCCGCGCGAAATTGCTGAAAAATGGGGCTAACCCAGAGAGTGTAGCCAAGCCTTCTAAAATACGGGCTTACCCGCAGAAAAATTCCCACAATGACCACGACAGCCTCTTCGTCAGCCCAGCGCAAGCTATTCGTCACGACGGCCTTGCCGTATGCCAATGGCAACTTCCATATTGGCCACATCATGGAGTACATCCAGGCCGACATCTGGGTGCGCTTTCAGCGGATGAACGGCCATGCAGTCAATTTTGTCTGCGCCGATGACGCACACGGCGCGGCCATCATGATTGCAGCGGAGAAGAAGGGCATCACGCCGCAAGCCTTTGTAGGTGAGATTGCCGCTGGCCGCAAGCCCTATCTGGACGGCTTTCACATCGGCTTTGACAACTGGCACCGCACCGATGCGCCAGAAAATCACGCCCTGGCCAAGCAGATTTACCTGGACCTGAAAAAAGCCGGTCTGATCAAAAGCCAATTGGTAGAGCAGTTCTACGACCCGGTCAAAAACATGTTTCTGGCCGACCGCTTTATCAAAGGCGAATGCCCCAAATGCGGCACCAAAGACCAGTACGGCGACAACTGCGAAAACTGCAGCGCCGTCTATGCGCCTACCGACCTGAAAAACCCCTACTCCACCTTCAGCGGTGCCAAGCCCGTGCTCAAAAGCTCCGAGCACCTGTTCTTTGCGCTGTCGGACCCACGCTGTGTGGAGTTTTTGGAGCAATGGACGCAAGGCGCTGGGGAAGACGGCAAGCCGCGCCTGCAAGCCGAGGTGGCCAAAAAGGTTAAGGAATGGTTCAGCGTGCGCACCAACCAGGATGGCAGCACCAGCGAAGGCCTGGGCGACTGGGACATCTCCAGAGACGCACCCTACTTTGGCATTGAAATCCCGGACGCACCGGGCAAATACTTCTATGTGTGGCTGGATGCACCTGTAGGCTACCTTGCTTCGCTGAAAAACCTGCTCGACAAGCGCGGCGAGAGCTATGAGGCTTACATGGCCGATCCGCAGCTGGAGCAATACCACTTTATCGGCAAAGACATCATCACCTTCCACACCCTGTTCTGGCCTGCGATGCTCAAGTTCAGCGGCCGCAAAACGCCAAGCAATGTGTATGTGCACGGCCACCTGACGGTAAACGGCGAGAAGATGAGCAAGAGCCGCGGCACAGGGCTGGACCCGCTGAAGTATCTGTCCCTGGGCATGAACCCCGAGTGGCTGCGCTACTACCTTGCTGCCAAACTCAACGAGCGCAACGAAGACATTGACTTCAATGCCGAAGATTTCCTGCTGCGCGTCAACAGCGACCTGGTCGGCAAGTTCATCAACATCGCCAGCCGCTCGGCAGGCTTTATTGCCAAACGCTTTGGCGGCGCGCTGGGGGCTGTGTCTGGCGCGGGCGCTGACCTGCTGGCTACCATGCAGGCCAAAGTGCCTGAGATCGCGCAGATGTACGAGGCGCGGGAGTTTGGCCGGGCGCAGCGCGAGATCATGCTGATGGCCGACAAAGTCAATGAATATGTGGACCAGAACAAGCCCTGGGAGCTGGCCAAGCTGGCAGGCCAGGACGCGCGCCTGCAAGAGGCCTGCAGTACCTGCATCGAAGCTTTCCGCCTGCTCAGTATTTGCATCAAACCTGTGCTGCCTGCCCTGGCGCAGCAGGTGGAAGCTTTCTTGAGAGTACCTACTTTTCGCTTTGCTGACGGTGCCAAGCTGCTCGGTGCGGGCCATGTGATCGGCGAGTACAAACACCTGATGCAGCGCGTCACCCCAGAGCAGCTTGAAGCATTGTTTGAGCCTCCAGCCCAACAGAATATCGCGGGAGCAGCTACACAATCTATAGCAAATAGTGCTCCCAGTTCTGCCCTGCCGGGAGGCGAAGCGCTCGCCCCTACCATTGCCATCGACGACTTCGCCAAGGTGGACCTGCGTATCGCCAAGATCGTCAATTGCGAAGCTGTAGAAGGATCCACCAAGCTGCTGCGCCTGAGCCTGGACGTAGGCGAACTCAATGAGGACGGCAGCGCCAAGCTGCGCAATGTGTTTAGCGGCATAGCCAGCGCCTACAAGCCCGAAGAACTGAGCGGCAAACTTACCGTGCTGGTGGCCAACCTGGCGCCGCGCAAGATGAAATTCGGCGTCAGCGAAGGCATGGTGCTGGCAGCCAGCCATGGGGACGACAAAGCCCAGCCTGGCATTTACATCCTCAACCCTTGGCCGGGTGCGCAGCCCGGCATGCGGATTCGTTAAAAATACCCTTAATTTCTCGCGGGACTAGACTACCAAAGCATTCAAACCTAGAATGGGTTACCAAATTTTACCTATAGAGGTACTAGGTTGATAACCAAACCATTTTTGAACTGTGGCTACAGCAAACGCATTGCTGCCGTCGTTGCTCTAGGCCTAAGCAGCGCGTTCGCCCAGACCAATGGGGTGTTTCCCGACAAAATCGTCGTTCACCATGTCGGCCCGCTGTCCAACAGCGGGCTGGTAGCTTCCAATATGGAGGCTCTTGCAGCCGCCAACCTGTATTTCAGCAAAGTCAACGCCAAAGGCGGCGTGAATGGCCGCAAGATCGTGCTGGAAACCAGCGACGATACCCAGGACGCCAAGAAATCGGCCGAGCTTACGCAGCAAGTCATTAAAAACAACGCCGCCATTGCGTTTTTGATGCCGCGCACCTCCCCCACTACCGAAGCCATGATGCCGCTGGTGGAAGCAGCAGGCATCCCCCTGATTGGCCCACAACCGGGCCCGGACTCGGTCACAGCACCTGTTAAGCGCCATGTGTTTGCAGTACGCGCCAGCTACAGCGCCGAGGTGGATTACGCCATCAAGCTGCAGCATTCGTTTGGACGCACCAAATTTGCATTCATTGGTGCCAAAGGCGGCTTTGGCGACAGTGTGATCAAAGCAGGCGAAACGACGCTGACAGGCTTGTCGCTCAAGCCCGCTGGGGTGGTGCGTGTGGATGACCGCAATCCGGATATTTCTGAAGCGCTCAAAGTGTTTGGCCAGTCCAAGCCTGATGTGGTGTTTTTCGGCTGCACAGCCAAGTGCGGTGCAGATTTTGTCAAGGCTTACAACAAATCTGGCAATCGTGCGCAGTACATCGCCTTGTCCAACTCCAGCAACTCGCAGTTCCTCAAAGAGCTGGCAGACCAGGGCCGCGGTGTGATTGTGATGCAGGTGGCTCCATCGCCGCAGTCGCCCAAGCTGGCCATCACCCGCGAGTTCAAGGCGGCTGCGGATGCTGCCAAGATGGCGCTGTCTTATACGGCCATGCAGTCGTGGATTGCGGCGCGAGTGCTGGTGGAAGGGCTGCAGCGTGCTGGAGCCAAACCCACGCCAGCATCGCTCACCAGCGCACTGGAGTCTATGCAGAATTTCAACATGGGCGATTTCATCATCAACTATGGCCCAGGGCAGCGCGCAGGCTCGCGCTTTATCGAACCCACCATCATCAGCGCCTCTGGCGAGTTTGTGTACTAGCGCTGCGGCCTTATTGTGCAGGCACCGAGATTACGCGCTCGCCGTTGGACATGGTCTGCACATTGCCTGCGCGTTTGCTCTGCACTGCAGCCTCTTTGCCCACCTGAATGGCAATCGCTGAGGCGCTGCCGCGGCCACTGGCGCTGCTGAACACGTTAAGATAAAAGCGCCCTTCGGCCTGCGGCACTACCACCACCGTGTGCTCGGTGCTCTGGCCTGCTGGCGAGAGCATGGGCTGCTGCGCGCCTTGCAGCTTGAGGCCTTCGCCTGCATTCATCGTGGCCTGTGCGTCTACCGGGCTTTGCATCTGCAGGCGCACCGTCAGGGGCTTGCCTACTTCGGGTGTGCCCTCGATGCGGTAGGCCATACTGATGCCAGAGCCGCCTTTTTTGGCGACCATCGGCGTAAAGCCTTCTTTGCGGGCCTTGCTGGCCTTGAGCACGGCCTGGCCTGCAGCCTCCGGGGTAGTGGCCGTTGCCTTGAAGCTGTCTGCAAAAGCTGCCGTAGTGGCCAAGGCCATGGCGCACACCAGGGCACGGGAAGCAATAATCATGGTCGTATCTTTCATAAAGCCTGTGCTCAGTTGATGGTGAGGGTGGCGCAGTTGGGCGCGGTCAATGGCGAGTTGGTGACATAGTCGCTCACGCGGATGATGACTTCGCCAGCAGCCAGCGGCAAGGTCGCTGTTTCAGAGGTGGCGACAGTGCTGTCTGCAATCGCCAGAATCTCCCGGTTTTGCAACACATCAAAGTCCAGATCACGCCCCTGAGGGAAGCTGGCAGTGATGGTGCGGTTGCCCGCACTGGGCAGGTTGATGCGGAAGTAGCGCCAGGTGCCCAGCTTGTTAGGGGCTTTGTCCTCTGCTTTGACGTTGGCATTGATAAAGCACACGGGGGTGGGTGTGTTCAAGCTCAAGGTGGTGTAGATCGGCAAGTTGCTGGCGCTGCCGCCGTTGTTGGTTTCGCCTGCGCCCCACTGGTTGGCGCCTGTGCCGGTGAAAATATTCTGCGCTGACAACAGGGCATTAAGCGCGCTACTGACCGCCGCGTTACCAGCATCGCGGACGGCGCTGGCAAAGCTGAAGATGGTGGCCAGCGCATCTTGCGAATTCTTCATCGGCCCGGTCAGTGCGGCCCAGATCGGCGCAAAACCCTGACTGGTGAAAAACTGGTAGAGCACGGTTTCAATCGAGTCTTCGCGGTACCAGCCCACCTGCGCATCAGCGGGCGCTCTGGAGAGGTTGGAGGTCACGCCGTTGCCTTGCCGTGGGCCAAAGGAGTCGGTGTTGATGGGGTTATTAAGCACCATGCCAGCCCACCCATAGCCCCAGCCCTCAGAGAAGGCCAGTGTCATGTCCAGCTTGTCCAGCGGGCTGTGCTGGCCACCCATGGATTGGTTAGTCGAAAACGCGCTTTGCACATAGTGGCCAAATTCATGCGCCACGATGGGGCTGTCGTATTCGTCGGTGTCGTTATCTTGTTTGCCCAGAATGTAGATCGCACGCTCAATGGTGTTGCCTGAGAAAAATGCCGTGAAAAACGAGGTACCTATTTCTCCGATAGCGGTATTGCCCTGCGCCGTCGTGTTGTTGGGACTCCAGTACATGGTCAAAGGGGGAAACTGCGCGTTGGACTGCACGCCAGTGATGCGCTGGATACCTGAGTAGACGGTATCCAGAATGGCAAACGGCGCAGCGCCTCGAAAGCTGGTGTAGGACACACCATTCCAGCCGGAGGCCGCATTGATGGCACGTGTGCTGTTGGTTGACCCACTGGACGATGCCGTGCCGTCCACCACCCATAGGGCTTCGCCTGCGGTATTGTCACGTACAGCCACATTCCATTTGGCAGACCCGGTGGTGTTGAGCATCTGCGCACGCATGCGCACAAACACATTGGTGTTCGATGGCACTGTCAAGCTGTAGGCACCCTGCTCATTGGTCACGGCGCTGGCTACCACGGTACAGCCTGAGACGGCCTGCACCGTAATGGCGCGTGCTGGCTTGTTGCTTGCCCCGCTGTACAACAGGGCACCACTGGAGGTGCTGTAGGGCACAGAGGTGAAGGTGGCTATGCCAGAGATGACAACGGTTGACCCGGTAGGCGGCAAGGGGGCATCGTTGCAGACTGGATCAGGCGTGTTGCTCGCAGTCAGTGGCGCTGCACTGCCAGGTGCGGCTGTGCCGTTGCTACTGTCCCCGCCCCCGCCGCCACCCCCGCAGGCTGCCAGCAGCGCAGCGCAAGACCAAGTCAACAAGTTTGTCCGCAATGCGCTCATTATGGAAGTGTCTTTCTCTAAAGAAGGATGAAAATAAATTATCTGCTCGAGTTGCTCTCGCCAGTGGCTTCAGGGTCGATACCCGTCTCGGTGCGCAGCACTTTCAGGTTGCTGTCCATCACCACACTGAAGATCATCGATTTGTTGTTCTGGTCTGTCAGATAGCGCCAGTTGTAATAGGTTTCTTTTTTCAGCTCGTACGGTACGACATTTTTGGGCTTGCCCAGCATTTTGCGCACTTCTTCCATCATCATGCCGGGCTGAACCTTGGCAAAGTTGGCAGGGGTGAGGACCTGGCGCAACGCCGTCATCTTGCCGTCGGTGCCGATGCTGATCATGTAGTTGCGGTGACCAGCGGGCTGGCGGTTGTATTCAAAAATCCGCACACCGTTCTCACCGTCCCAGATTTTCTCGGGCTCGCCAAATTTGGCCCGCACATCGGCCTCGGTGGACACACCCTCTTCCAGTTCGATGATGCGTTGTGGGTCGCAGCCGACTAGGCCCAGCATCGCGGTCATCATGCCCATCAGTAAAAACCCCTTGGTAATGCCCTGCATACGCTGCAAAGCCTGTTGAAATCCTCGGTAAACCAGCATTTTCAGTCCTTTCTGTGTTGTCTGTATGGCTAAAGCGCTCAGCCCGGTAAAATCACGTATCAAATCAACGAAACAGTGTAAGCCTATGTCAGCCCTGCTCAACGCCATCAGCCGTATTTTCTACAAGCCTCAGTACGTGTCTGACACCAGCCATTTCATCACGGACCTCAAGCGCAACCGTCCCACGCTGGAGGCCGAGCAGCGCGCGGGCCGCGCCCTGCTATGGGATAAAAACGTGGACCGCAGTGCTTTGGCCGACAACGCCGAGAGCCGCGTTGCGCAAAAAGCCTATGTCTACGGCACCGAACCCAAATAAATTACCCCTGTTTTAGCCCTCAAGACCAATAGAATACCGCGGGAGCAGCTATTTATTTAATAGCGTATAGCTTGACCGCCAGCTTGCTTACACCCTTTACATGAGCGATACGACCAGCCTGCCCCCCGCCATGCCAGACTCTGTCATGGTGCTGCCGCCCCCGCTTGTGGGTAGCGCAGGCGATGCAGCGCCGCCTGATGTGGGGTTGCCTTTAGTTGTGGACCAAGTAGCCTTAGCGCGCCTGTACGGCGAACCTCTGTTTGCCATGCCGACGGATCTGTACATTCCGCCAGATGCGCTGGAAGTGTTTTTGGAGGCCTTTGAAGGCCCGCTGGACCTGCTGTTGTACCTGATCCGCAAGCAGAACTTCAACATTCTGGACATCCCGATGGCAGGCGTGACGCGCCAGTACCTGAGCTATGTGGACGAGATTCGCGCCAAAAACCTAGAGCTGGCTGCCGAATACCTGTTGATGGCAGCCATGCTGATCGAGATCAAGTCGCGCATGCTGCTGCCCCCGAAGAAAACCGCTGAAGGTGTGGAGCCAGAAGACCCGCGCGCCGAGCTAGTGCGCCGCCTGCTGGAGTACGAACAGATGAAGCTGGCCGCCGCACGCCTGGACGCCATCCCCCAGTTTGGCCGCGACTATCTGCGCGCGCAGGTGATCATCGAGCAGTCGCTGCAGCCCCGCTTTCCGGATGTGCATGTGGTGGACTTGCAGGAGGCCTGGCGTGACATCTTAAAGCGCGCCAAGTTGATCCAGCACCACAAAATCACCCGTGAAGAACTGTCGGTGCGTGAGCACATGAGCATCGTGCTCAAGAAACTGCAGGGCCGCAAGTTTGTGGAATTTGAAGACCTGTTCGACCCCAGCAAGGGCACACCCGTCTTGGTGGTGACCTTTATCGCACTGCTGGAGCTGGCCAAGGAAACGCTGATCGACATCACCCAGGCTGAGGTGTATGCACCGATCTATGTGCGGCTGGCGTTTACGCAGGCGGCTTGAGGTTCATTGGTATGTGCGTTTGAAGGTGTGAACGCGGCTTCGTTTCTGCAGGCTGCTTGGTTTGTTCTTTGAGCGTTTTCAGTCTGCTTCGTCTCCGGCGAGAGAGCGTATGCCAAACGCCCTCATACTGGAGTACCAGAAATCGGTCGTTCGGCATACGCTCTCCCGCCTGCAACCGCGGTAGCGCACTACCGGTATTGAACACGAAGACAGTCCGGAGACTACCGGTAGCGCGCTACGCTAGTCGCTGCACAGTGAGGTGTTTGTCAGCCGACCGATTTCTGGTACCCCAGTATGAGGGCGGATGATAAACACCTCGCTGTGCGTACAACTACAAGACCGATGAATGACAAAGAACTCAAATAGCTAGCAAAGAACCACCATTTTCGCAAGCTAAATCCCCCTCCAGACCAATTAAAAATTGCGGGGGAAGCTATTAAATTCATAGTAAACAGCATGACTTTAGGCTGCTACATCCAAACGCCCAGCCAAGAGTACGCAACCCGCACCATTTCTTGATAGACTGCGCCCCATCGATACAGACACACTTGGGAGCACGCGCCATGACCAACACCCCCGCCGCCGATCAGACCGCCGTCTACGGCGCTGGCAAGCTTACGCCACAGGCACCGCGCAAACCGGTCAGCCTGCCGCGCCTGCGCGAGATGCGCGAACGCGGCGAGAAGATCACCATGCTCACCGCCTACGACGCCACCTTTGCCAGCGTGGCCGACGCCGCTGGCGTGGAGTGCATCCTGGTGGGCGATTCGCTAGGTATGGTGTGCCAGGGTCTGCCCAGCACCACTGGCGTGAGCCTGGAGACCATGCGCTACCACGTCGAGAGCGTCTCGCGCGGCCTGCACCGCACCCAGGGCACGGCTTGGTTGATCGGCGACCTGCCTTTTGGCAGCTACCACGAAAGCAAAGAACAGGCTCTGCGCAGTGCCAGCGTGCTCATGCAAGCGGGGGCGCACATGGTCAAGCTCGAAGGCGGTGGCTGGACGGCTGAGACGGTGCGGTTTTTGGTGGAGCGCGGCATTCCTGTGTGTGCCCACCTGGGGCTGACACCGCAAACCGTGCATGCGCTGGGCGGCTACCGCGTGCAGGGCAAAACCGATGAATCAGCGAACACCATGAAGCGCCATGCCCACGAACTGCAGGACGCAGGCGCGGCCATGGTGGTGCTGGAAATGGTGCCGCATCTGCTGGCCACTGCGCTCACTGAAGAGCTGAAAATCTGCCACACCATCGGTATCGGCGCAGGCAAGGGCTGCGCGGGCCAGGTGCTGGTGCTGCATGACATGCTGGGCATCAATCTGGGCAAGATGCCCAAGTTTGTGCGCAACTTCATGCAAGGCACGGGCGATGTCAAGGCGGCTTTTGAAGCCTATGTCAGCGCCGTCAAGACCGGCGCGTTCCCGGACGATGCGCTGCACGCGTGGTGAGGGCTGCCATGAAAATCTGCCACACCATCGAAGACCTGCGCAGCACCTTGCGCGGCAAGCGCAGCGCATTTGTGCCCACCATGGGCAACCTGCACGCCGGGCATATCGCCTTGGTGCACCGTGCTAACCAGTGCCGCACCGAGGGCAAGACCGACACCACGGTAGCCAGCATCTTCGTCAACCGCCTGCAGTTCTTGCCGCATGAGGACTTTGACAAATACCCGCGCACCTGGCAAAGCGATTGCGACCAGTTGCAGGCCGCGGGCTGCGATGTGCTGTTCGCGCCCGACGAAAAAGAGCTCTACCCTGAGCCGCAGAGCTACAAGGTACATCCCCCCGCTGCGCTGGCCGATATTCTGGAAGGCCAGTTCCGCCCGGGTTTCTTTATTGGCGTCTGTACGGTGGTGATGAAGCTGTTCCAGTGTGTGCAGCCCAGCGCTGCCATTTTTGGCAAGAAGGATTACCAGCAAAACATGGTGCTGCGCCACATGGTGCGCCAGTTTGCGCTGCCGGTAGAGATGATTGCGTATGAAACGCGCCGCGCAGACGACGGTCTGGCCCTGAGCTCGCGCAACGGCTTTCTCAGCCCCACCGAGCGCGCAGAGGCAGTGCAGCTGTCGCTAGCATTGAAATCCCTTATCGCCCTGGCCAAAGCAGGCCGAAGCGACTATGCCGCCATGGAGGCAGCGGCCATGCAGGCCCTGGCAGTACGCGGCTGGAAGCCCGATTACCTCACTGTGCGCAGACAAGCAGACCTGCAAGTGCCCCAAGCTGGCGATGTACCAGCCAGCCTGGTCGCATTGGGCGCAGCCAAGCTGGGAACCACGCGCTTGATTGATAATCTTGAAATCACGCAATAGATCGTTTTACTGAGGTCTGCCATGCCATTTACACCGTCTGAACGAACCCAGCTGCTCGCCGTCAAAGGCGTAGGCCCCACCGTGGTCGCGCGGCTGGAGCAAATGGGGTTTGGGTCGTTTGAACATCTGCGCAAAGCCAATGCGTTGGATATTTTGAGCCAAGGGGCCAAGCTGACGGGGTCTTCCTGCTGGAAGAACAGCCCGCAGGCACGGGCGGCAATCAATGCGGCGATTGGCGCGGCTCAGACGCCCGCCTCTTCAACGACACCCTCTGCCAAGAAAGCGCGTTCAAAATCTGCATCATAATTTGCTCCGAAACCACGGAGATAAATACAATGCATCGCAGAGACCTCGTTGCTGCCAGTCTGGCAGCCGCCTTACCCACCGCCTATGTGGACGCCTTCGCGCAAAGCTACCCCAGCGGGCCGATCAAGCTGATAGCACCCTTCCCGCCCGGCGGCAGTGTGGACATCACTTCGCGCATCCTTGCCGAGCCGCTGGGCCGCAAGCTGGGCGTGCAAATGCTTGTGGACAACCGCAGCGGTGCCTCGGGCAATATCGGCATGGAGGCGATTGCCAAGGCCAAGCCTGATGGCTACACCCTGGGCCTGAACACGGTGAGCATGGCCAGCAACCCCAGCTTCTACCCCACCATGCCGTTTGAAACGGCCAGCGGCAACACGCTGAAAGACTTCACGCCGATCGGCATGGTGGCCACGTCGCAGCATGTGCTGATCGTCAACAAAAACCTGCCTGTCAAAAACGTGGCCGAACTCATCGCACTGGCCAAAAGCAAGCCCGGCAAGCTCAACTACGCCTCTGCGGGCGGTGGCTCCACCTTTCATCTGTCTGCCGAGCTGTTCAAGGACGTGAGCGGCACCTTCATCACCCATGTACCCTACCGCGGCGGTGGCCCCGCGCTGCAAGACACCATTGGCGGCCAGGTGGACATGAGCTTTCCGGTGCTGTCGGCCGCATTGCAGCATGTGCGCGCTGGCAGTGTGCGCGCACTGGCTGTCACGGGCACGCGGCGCAGCCCGCTGCTGCCTGACGTGCCCACCATGACCGAGGCGGGCCTCAAAGACTATGCGTTCACCACCTGGTTCACCGTGTTTGGCCCTGCCAATATGCCGCGCGAGCTGGTGCAGCGCGTCAACAGTGCACTCAATGAGGTTGTCAGCTCACCCGAGCTGCGCGAGCGCTTTACGCGCGAGGGCTTCGAAGCCTTTACCACCACGCCCGAAGCAGCGGGCCAGTTTGTCGCCACCGAGATCGCACGCTGGAACAAGTTGATCAAAGCCAAAAATATCAAGATCGAATAGCCTTCAAACCCCATGCACGAAGTGATCGATACCCATGTGCATGTGTTTGCGCGCAGCCTGAGCGCTGTGCCACAGGCGCGCTATGTACCCGCCTATGACGCCCTGTGGAGCGATTTGCAGGCGCAATGGGCCAGCCATGGCGTGCAGCGCGGCGTGCTGGTGCAGCCCAGCTTTTTGGGCACAGACAACCGCTATATGCTGCAGATTGCCCAGCAACACCCGGACACGCTGCGCTGCGTGGTGGTGATGGCATCAGACACCACCGCAGAACAACTACTAGCCATGCACGCCCAGGGCGCGCGTGGCATACGATTGAACTGGGTGGGTCTAGCCTCGCTTCCCGATGTACGCTCCGCAACCTGGCCTGCGCTGTGCGCGCAGATGCGCAGCCTGGGCTGGCATATCGAGTTGCACATCGAAGGCCCACGCCTGGCGCAGGCTGCCGCGCAGTTGCAGGGCTGTGGCCTGCAACTGGTGATCGACCACATGGGACGGCCCGAGCCCGGTATGTCACTGCAGCAGCACGCGCAGGTGCTGCTGACCATGGCCGAAAGCAGCCAGTGCTTTTTCAAGCTCAGCGCGCCCTACCGCAGCGCAGCAGGCAGCTACGCACAGCTGCTGCCCCTGTTGCTGCCGCAGCTGGGCTATGACAGCCTGCTCTGGGGCAGCGACTGGCCCTGGACCAATTTTGAGCAGCGCAGCTACGGTGGCACGATTGATGACTGGCAAGCTTTGGTCCCTGAAGCCCAGCACAGGCAGCGCATCAATCACAACGCAGAAATGCTCTACTTTTCATAGCTGCTCCCGCGATATTCTATTGGCCTGCAGGCCGAAAACCCTATCTTTCACTACATGGGGTAACGCGCTGCCAGCTCAGCTGCAGGCACGCCGCGCCAGTAGGCCCAGCGCAGCCGCCACATCAGAAAAATCGTGGTCCACACACCGCGCTGCTCCCAGCGGCGGCCTGAAATGCTGACTTTGGAGCGCAGGCAAGCAGGCCGCTGCAAGGCGCGCAGTTTGCCCGACAGGGCGATATCCTCCAGCAGCGGCTGCTCTGGATAGCCCCCCACAGAAGCAAAGGCCTTGCACTCCACAAAAATGGCCTGGCTTCCTGTGGCAATGCCAGTAAGACGTGAGCGCAGATTCATCAAGGCCGACACCAGACCTAGCATCCAGTGCCTGCCTTCAATGCGCACATCAAAGCGCCCCCAGACATGTCCGCTGGCCACCGCAGTGCTGATCTGCTCAAGCCAGTCAGGCGGCAGGCGCGTGTCTGCGTGCAGAAACAGCAGCACATCGCCTTGCGCTTTTTCTGCCCCCAGGTTCATCTGCACAGCCCGTCCGTGGGGGGCATGCAGGCAACGAAATGGCCATTGCGCAATCACCTGCAGAGTATCGTCCGTGCTGCCACCGTCCACCAGCAGCACCTCACAGCGGTTAGTCACCATGCGCAGCAGATGCGCCAGCAAAGCGGTGATCTGCTGTTCTTCGTTGAGCACGGGCACGATGATGGTGACACGCATGGAGGGAGGGATATGTGTGTTCAGGATGTTGCAATGATAAATGGTTCATTGAAAAAGCTGCATGCACTGTTGGGCCTGGGTAATTGCTGTCTTGGCAACTTGGGGGGTTGTTCGTTGTCTTTTGTAGTTGTTAGGCTGGGTCAGCGGTCTGGCTTTTGTCCGCTTGATCTTGGTCCGCACGCTACCCAGGCGCTTTGATGTGGTTCGCTGGGGTTTGTAGCTCTTTGTCTGAGACCGCACGCTGCCCAGGCGCCCTGGGGCAGTCCACCCGAGCACCGGCCCGCTTCGCGGGGAGCCTCTGCGGTACTCAAAATTTGGGGAACCGGGCAAACTCGCTGCGCTCAGACAGCGCCCGGTTCTGATCCCAAATTTTTCCGTTCCTCGAGCCCGGCGCTCTGATTGGGTGGACCACCCCAGGGCACCTGGGCAGCGTGCTCTTCACTGGCTAGGGGTTTCGCTCGGAGGTTTCGCGGTTTGGCTGCTGGGCCTCGATCGGTCAGGGTCTTACTTCCCCGTTCAGACGCGCCTGTCAGTCCTTACAACTCCAAGGCAGGCACGGACCGCAGGGACCGCGCAGAGCGCACAGAGCGCAAAGAATCCCCCATCCTCCCCCGACGCGCGGGCTTTGAACAAACCCATCCGCCAGGGTGAAGCGATGGGAGCGTGTCGATGAAAAAATCGCAGAAAGGCGCGGCCCGCCACCTCCAGATGACTACCAAGCATCACGCGTGTTTTCGGAGATTTTTTCGCGAAAGACATGTCCCATCGCCCGCCACGGGTGAACTTCAGCTACAAAAGCATTGCCACGGGCTGTTAAAAAACAGCAAAGCAGAACACGAACTGATCAAGGCTGCCTGTTGATCGTCCAGTCGTACGGCGTGAATTCCACTTTGTAGTCCAGGGGCACTTTGTCATCGCGGTACTGGTTGATATACGCATTCAGCGAAGGTGCCTCTGCCAGAAAATCACTGGTGTAGAACTTCAAGATTTCCGACACACGAACCACTTTTTCATTGTGGCTAATCATCACATTGCGTTCTTCGTTGAAGAATTTTCGCGCCTCGCGGTCAAGCTGCTGGTTGACGCGCTCAGGCTCAAAAACCTCCTGCGGCAACTGCGGGCAGCCTATGGACATGCAGTTCAGCGCTACATGGATGCGCGCGTCGTTCAATGCGCGGATAACCTTGTTTTCGTAGTCAAACAGCGAGATCGCCTGACCACCAAACTGCACTTTGCCAAAAGCGAAAAAAGTGACTTTGCGCAGACCTGCCAAAGTCGTGGGAATGCCGGTTTCGATGACTTTGTGCATGGCCAGTGCGTTGTAGGCATTGAGATGGTAGGCCATCACGTGCGCTGGCGTGGGAAACAGCTCGGGTCGATTGTTCGGCCCGGTAGTGTAGACATACGCCACAAAACGGTCCAGGTCCTTGCGGTCTTTGGCAACGCCCGCAAAATTGACCCGCCCCTGGCTGTCTACATGCTGCTTGAGTACCCTGCCCCAGGCGTCATAGGGCGGGGCCTGCACAGTGTCCTGCGCAGACAGCGGGCCGCCCTGCGGCTGCGGCACCGATGCACAGCCCCACAGCATAAGGCCCAGCAGCGCAATCAGGCCCATCTTGAGTAAACGTTCCATCATGGTGACATCTCCTCCTGTTCACTATCAGCATCTTCGGCTGCCGGGTCGGCCAGGCCCTGCTTGGCCCTGCCACGCGCATTTTTTCTGCTCAGCACTGGCATGATTTTTCCTGGCATGGTGCTGTCCAACTGTCCTGTGACAGGATTGAAAAACTTCATGGTGTTTTCATGCCGCACAGGCGCCGCGACCAACAGATACTCGTCTCGCTTGGCATTGTGCACACACATCGACATGGGGCCTTCGGGTGTCATCACCATGAAGGAGCAGGCTTCGCAGCGCTGTTTTTCCAGCTGTTGCGCATCCATGAAGTTATGGACAAAAAACGAAATTTTGCCGATACGGCCCCGCGCAGCCACAAAATCACTGCGCTCTCGCCAGATCAGCCGGGTCAGGCGTGACACCACGCCCCACAAGGTGCCAGGATGGCGCCAGAAATACTGCGCCACGGTTTTCCAGACCTTGGTTTTATGGGCGCGGTCTACCGTCAGATGGGCGCTGGAGGCCAGGATGTCGCGCACAAACTCCGGGTCATTGAAAAAATCGTGGACTTTGTTGTTGATGATCAGGCCGTAAGCGTATCCATTACATTGGGCATGGCCCGCGCTGGCAGCGTCGAAGTTGAGGTTGGCGCCTGCGCCCTCACGGATGGCCTGCATGACGGTGGTGGGGTTGATAGTCACGCGCTCGCGCTCGGTGCCGCGCCCGGTGTCAGCGCCTATCTGAAACGAGGCAAAGCGCACTACGTCTGCATGGCGCACAAAAAACTGTACCAGGCTTGGGATTTCATGGAAATTGCCCGGAAAAGCGGTGGTATTGAAAATCACGGCCAGCGGCAGGCCTTTGGCACGGGCAATGTATTCCTCGCGCACCGCATTCAACTCCATCTCGCTGGCGTAGCCCTTGCGTTCCTGCGTCATATCCACATGGAAGGCCACGTCCTCCAGACCCGCGTCACACAGCTGCTGCAGCAGCTCGCGGCTGGCCTTGATACCGTTGGTAAACAGCGATGAGCGCATGCCTTTTTTGCGGATATAGGCAATGATGGCGACCAGCTCTTCGCGCTTGCGCAGGGTGGGATCACCGCCCGTGACCTGCACGTCGGCGGTCGGGCCATAGTGCTCATAGATCATGTCAATACGCCGGTACACCTCCTGCAGCGGGATGTCTTTGAGGGCCTGTGAAGACTCCGACAGATAGCAATACGAACAGTCCAGGTTGCAGCGCTGGGTGATCTCCAGCGCCACGCAGCCAACGGCCATGCGCCGGCCTAACATCTGCCACGGCGCCCATTGCCCTGCCAGGTGCATGCGCTGGCGGGTTCGCAGCAGGGCTGGCGTGGGATCAGCAGGGTCTGGCAGCGGGTAAGGCTTCCAGTCGGCAATCTCGGCAGCAGTCATGAACTGTTGGGTAGGCTGAACCACATATTCTCCTTGTAGGGGTAGTCGGACAACATCCCATTTTCTTACGTGGCATATTACGTGGCATGGGCGCCAAAAGATTCATGCACAATGAATTCATGATCTGAATGGATACCAATTGCACTTTAGGCGCTAGCCACCACGATGCGGACAATGGTTTTGCCTTGGCTGCGCTGCTTGCTGGGGCGCCGCACGAGCCAAGCCAGCGGACAGTAACCAGCATGTCAGTAACTCACAGTAACACAAACCCAAAAACGGCTGAATGCTGTGTGCTTTTGCTACCGGAGCGCTTTGCATGAACTCAACCCGAGTACCTCCGAATGTAAAGCCACAAGGACGCAGCATGCGGCGTCTGCCTATTGCACTGACACTGGCGCTGGTATGCCTGGGACTGGCCTATGCTGCGCTGCGCGCACCCACCTGGTGGCTGGTGCACGCGCTACAGGACACGCTGTATGCCCAGGTCGCGCCCATCAGCACACAGCAGCTTGCGGATACGCTACTTGCGCAAGCCCAGCTGCCAGCAGGCGAGAGGCTGCAGCTGCTGGACCTGCGCAACGCTGAGGAATATGCGCTCAGCCGTATTGCGCCAGCACAGAACGTGTCCCTGCAACAGCTTGCAGCCTATGTGCATAATCATTCAGACAGCGCCGCCAAATCGCGGCTGATCGTGGTCTACTGTTCGGTGGGTCTGCGTTCTGCGCAGGCCGCGCATCAGCTGCAGCAGGCTGGTTTTACCCAGGTTCGCAATCTGCGTGGGGGTATTTTTCAGTGGGCTGAGCAGGGGCGTCTGCTAGAAGGCGCCAGGCAGGTTCACCCCTACAACAGCTATTGGGGGCAGATGCTGCCGCTCGCACTGCGAGCGCAGCTGTAAGGCTGACTGCCCGGCGGGCAACACATGACATTCATGAAAGGAAAAATGATGATTGGAGTGATTGGCGGCAGTGGCCTGTATGCCATGGACAACCTGGACAAAGTCAGCGAGCGGGTGATCGACACGCCCTATGGCGCTTGCTCGGACGCGATCATCACGGGTGAAATTCAAGGCGTACCCGTGGCATTTCTGGCACGGCACGGGCGCGGCCACCGCCTGCTGCCGTCCGAAGTGCCTTACCGCGCCAACATTTACGCGCTCAAACAGCTCGGCGTACGCTACCTGATCTCGCTGTCGGCTGTAGGCTCGCTCAACGAGGCCATGAAGCCGCTGGACATGGTGTTGCCCGATCAGTTTATTGACATGACCAAGCGCCGCGACAGCACTTTTTTTGGTGCGGGCGCCGTGGCCCACGTGTCGATGGCGCAGCCGATTTGCCCAATAGTCTCAGACGCGCTGGCACGCGCAGTAGCGCTGGCAGGAGAGCGCAACGAGGCCTGCAAAGACCTGGTGCTGCACCGTGGCGGCACCTATGTCTGCATGGAGGGTCCGCAGTTTTCCAGCCTGGCCGAGTCGCTGTGGTACCGCAGCATGGGCGCGCACATCATCGGCATGACCAACATGCCCGAAGCCAAGCTGGCCAAAGAAGCACAGATCGCCTACGCCACCCTGGCCATGGTGACTGACTTCGACTGCTGGCACCCTGGCGAGGCGCATGTAACAGCCGACACTGCAATTGCCAACCTGATGAAAAACGCCAGCCGCGCCCAGACCATTGCCGCCTTGGCCATCGAGCTGCTGGGCAAAGAGCAGCCCGTCTCCCCGTCCCACACTGCGCTGCAATCCTCCTTAATCACCCAACCTGCTGACATGGCAGCGACTGTGCACGAGCGTTTGAAATTGCTTTGGGGTGGTTGAACTTAGTCGGTACGCTTTCCACCTGCCCTGCGTTTAGTTCACGGGCTTCTGTGGTTCCTGATCTAGGACCGCACACTGCTTTTGTAGTCGTTGATTTGGGACCGCACGCTGCCCAGGCGCCCTGGGGTAGTCCACCCGAGCACCGGCCCGCTTCGCGGTAAGCATCTGCGGTACGTAAAATTTGGGGAACCGGGCAAACTCGCTGCGCTCAGACAGCGCCCGGTTCTGATCCCAAATTTTTCCGTTCCTCGAGCCCGGCGCTCTGATTGGGTGGACCACCCCAGAGCACCTGTGCAGCGTGCTCTTCACTGTTTTGGGGTTTCGCTCGGAGGCTTCGCAGTTTGGCAATGTGACCTTGGTCGGTCAGGGTCTTACTTCCCCCGCTTGTACTAGCCTGTCAGTCCTTGCAAGCGAAGGCAGACGCGGAGTGTACAGAGCACGCAGAACGCACAGCGGGCACAGAGCGCGCAGTGCACAGAGCGCAAAGAATCCCAAGCCCTCCCCCGGCGCGCGGGCTTTCAAACAAACCCATCCACCAGGGTGAAGCGATGGGAGCGTGTCGATGAAAAAATCGCAGAAAGGCGCGGCCCACCATCTCAAGATGACTACCCAGCATCACGCGTGTTTTCGGAGATTTTTTGCAGCGACATGTCCCATCGCCCGTCCAGGGTGAACTTCAGCTACAAAAGCCTTGCCGCGGGCTGTTAAAAAAGCCAGAAGATAACCAATACACTACAAAAACAATAGCTTCCCCCGCGATATTCCATTGGCCTGGCACCGGAAAACACTAAAAAAAACTAAACCACAGCCTCATTAGTAGGCTCACGCCCCATCAGCAAAGCCACCGCCTGCGCAGGCGCCAGTTTGCCGTCCAGCAGCGCCACCACACATTGGGCAATCGGCATGTCAACGCCCAGACTCTGCGCACGCTGCGCCACCGCGCGGGCGCACAGCACACCTTCGGCGACATGGCCGAGCGACGCTGTGGCCGCTGCCAATGAATGGCCTTGCGCCAACAGCAAACCCACTTTGCGGTTACGGCTCAAGTCGCCGGTAGAAGTCAACACCAGATCGCCCAAACCGCTCAGTCCCATGAAAGTCTCTGGCTTTGCACCCAGCGCCACACCCAGCCGCGTCATCTCCGCCAGACCGCGTGTTACCAGGGCTGCGCGGGCGTTCAGGCCCAGATGCAGGCCGTCGCACAGGCCTGTGGCAATCGCCAGCACGTTTTTCACTGCGCCGCCCACCTCCACACCCACGATGTCGTCGTTGGCATAGACACGCAAGGTCTGTGTGTGAAAAGCCTGTACCAGCGCATCACGCACCGCCGCATGCGCACTGGCCGCGACCAAGGCCGTGGGCTGCGCCTGGGCTACCTCTTGCGCAAAGCTCGGCCCGCTGAGCGCGCCTGCGCTCAGGTCACCTGCGGTCTGCGCGCACACCTCGTGGGCCATCAAGCCTTGCTGCTCGAAGCCTTTGCACAGCCAGGCCACCGGCTGACGCACATCCTGCAGCTGGGCCAGCGACGCACGCAGGCCTGACAGTGGTGTGGCAATGATGACCAAGTCGTGCTGCGCTGCCTGTGCTGCCAGTGAGGGTGGGTTGTGTGCTGGAGCCTGGGCCTCGATGCTGATGCCTGACGGCAGGGCAATGCCCGGCAGATAGCGTGCATTGACGCGGCCCTGCTGCATGGCCCGGGCTTGGTGTGCGTCACGCGCCAGCAGGGTCACTGCGTGACGTGGCGCAGCAGAGACGGCCAGTGCGGTGCCCCAGGCACCTGCACCAATCACTATTATTTTCATAGCTGCTCCCGCGATATTCTATTGGGCTAGAGCACTAAAAGGCATATAAAACGCCTTGCACAAAGCGTTCGGCGCGCTTACTGCGTGATGATCTTGGAGCCCTGCTGCTCGGCGGCTGCGGCTTGCTGGGCTTCGTACATCGCCTGGAAGTTGATCTCCGACAGGTGCACCGGGGGAAAGCCCGCGCGGGTAATCGTGTCGGCCACGCTGGCACGCAGATACGGGTAGACAATCTGTGGACAGGCGATGCCCATGATGGGGCCCATCTGGTCTTCAGGCAAGTTGCGGATTTCAAAAATGCCCGCCTGCTTGGCCTCGACCAGAAACACTGTGCGGTCCTTGATCTTGGTGGTCACGGTGGCCGTCACGCTCACTTCATACACGCCGTCAGCCACTTGGCCAGCTTCCACGCCCAGCTGGATGTCCACTGCCGGCTGCTCCTGCTCCAGCAGGATGGCGGGGGAATTGGGCTGCTCCAGTGAAAGGTCTTTGAGGTAGACGCGCTGGATCTGGAATACGGGGCTGTTGTCAGTTGCGGGGGTATCGGCCATGGTAGGTATCAACGGTTAAAAAGGGGTAAAACAAAGCCCGCTGGTTTTGCGGGCATTTTGAGATTATCTCAGGGAAAGGCGGGGGATGAACAGCCGGACGCTAAGGACGCGAAGGTTACGCGAAGGACGCGAAAGAAATACAAAAATGACACCCAAAAAAGCAGAGCTATCAAAGGGATTTGTATTCATTTGGAATTATTCTTTTTTGCGTCCTTTGCGTAACCTTCGCGTCCTTAGCGTCCGGTATTTTTCCCTCTGCATCCGGTATTTTTTTCCTCTGCGCCCTGCATCCTCTCAGGCATTGAGCATTGGCACCAAGCCGCCTTTGCCGTCCAGCGCCACCAGGTCGTCACAGCCGCCCACATGGTTGCTGCCGATGAAGATTTGCGGCACGGTGCGCCGGCCGGTGATCTGCATCATGTGGTCGCGCGCAGCGGGGTCGGTGTCGATGCGGATTTCTTCAATCTGCTCGACGCCTTTGCTCTTGAGGATTTGCTTGGCGCGAACGCAGTAAGGACAAACGGCGGTGGTGTACATCTTGACGGCTTGCATGCTCATGCTCCTGTAATAGTGATACTTAGGCTTTTTCGATCGGTAAATTGGCTTCTTTCCAGGCCTTGAGGCCGCCGGCAAGCACCTGGGTGTTGCCATAGCCCAGCTTTTTGGCCACGGCCGCCACGCGGCTGGCGCGCGCGCCACTGGAGCACACCAGGATCAAAGGCAGGGCCTTGTTCTTCACTGCCCCTTCTAGCCGGGTTTCGATATCGTTGACCGGAATGTTTTTAGCTCCGCCAATATGGCCTGCGGCAAACTCCTCTGTCTCGCTCACGTCCACAATCACGGCTTTTTCACGGTTGATCAGCTGCACGGCTGCGTTGGGCTGCAGCGCGCCGCCACCCACCACATTGCCCTTGATGGTGGGCCACAGCAGCATCGCGCCCGAGCTGATCGCCACGGCAAACAGCATCCAATTGTCAATAATAAATTTCATTCCAGCTTCCAAAAAAACAGCCCGCGCCAGCCACATTGGCCTGTGCGCACAGCCCTCTATTCTAAAATGGAAGGCTTTGGGCCCGTTTGGCGCCGTATTTCAACACTTTTTGCACAGGGACACCATGTACAAACTCGTTCTGATCCGCCACGGCGAATCGTCCTGGAACCTCGAAAACCGCTTTACCGGCTGGACCGATGTCGACCTCACCCCCACCGGCATTGAACAAGCCAAAAAAGCCGGCCAATTGCTCAAGGCCGAAGGCTACGAGTTTGATGTGGCCTACACCAGCGTGCTCAAGCGCGCCATCCGCACGCTGTGGCATACGCTGGACGAAATGGACCGCACCTGGCTGCCCGTGGTGCACAGCTGGCGGCTGAACGAGCGCCATTATGGTGCATTACAGGGCCTGAACAAGGCCGATATGGCCAAGCAGTATGGCGACGCGCAGGTGCTGGTCTGGCGGCGCAGCTACGACACCCCACCCCCGGCGCTGGAGGCGACTGACCCGCGCAGCGAGCGCGGCGACCTGCGCTATGCCAAGCTCAAGCCCAGTGACATTCCGCTGACCGAGTGCCTCAAGGACACGGTAGATCGCGTGATTCCGTTCTGGAACGAATCCATGGCCCCCGCCATCAAGGCGGGCAAGCGCATCGTCGTGGCAGCCCACGGCAACTCCATCCGCGCCCTGATCAAATACCTGGACAACATCAGCGAAACCGATATTGTGGGCCTGAACATTCCCAACGGCATCCCGCTGGTCTACGAGCTGGACGCCCAGCTCAAACCCATCAAACACTACTACCTGGGCGATGCGGAGGCCGCAGCGCGGGCCGCTGCCGCCGTATCGGCCCAGGGAAAAGCGTAATAATCCTCACAACCGGGTTAAAAAACCCTTTGTTGCACTGCCTTTTCACGGGAACCCACCTGCCCAACAAGCGCTCCAAGGTGTATATTGTGGCTACAAGGAAGTAGCTTCTTTTTGGGAAGTTTGTACAAGCATGAATACCAAATTCAAAATCGCAGGTTGGGTCACCATGGGCGCTGTTGCAGGCGCTTTGACCACCATCTCGGTACAGTCCGTTGCCCAGCGCACCATGGCCCCGTTGCCACTGGAAGAGCTGCAGCAGCTGGCCGCTGTGTTCGGCATGATCAAAACCGATTATGTCGAGCCCGTTGACGAGAAAAAACTCATCTCCGAGGCCATTAGCGGCATGGTCTCCAGCCTGGACCCGCACAGCCAGTATTTCGACAAGAAAAGCTTCCGCGAATTCCGCGAAGGCACCTCGGGCAAGTTTGTTGGTGTGGGCATCGAGATCAGCCAGGAAGACGGTTTGGTCAAGGTGGTCTCGCCCATTGAAGGCTCTCCCGCGTTTCGCGCAGGCCTCAAGCCGGGTGACCTGATCACCAAGATCGACGACACCGCCGTCAAGGGCCTGTCGATCAACGACGCGGTCAAGCGCATGCGTGGCGAGCCCAACACCAAAGTCGTGCTCACCATTTTGCGCCGCGACGAAAACAACCGCATTTTCCCCGTCACCATCACCCGGGAAGAAATCCGCAGCCAGTCGGTGCGCAGCAAAGTGGTGGAGCCTGGCTACGCCTGGATGCGCGTGAGCCAGTTCCAGGAGCGCACGGTCGAAGACTTTGCGCGCAAGCTGGAAGAAACCTACAAAGCCGATCCCAAGCTCAAAGGCCTGGTGCTCGACCTGCGCAACGACCCCGGCGGCCTGCTGGATGCTGCGGTGGCCATCTCGGCAGCTTTCCTGCCCGAGAACGTCAATGTCGTCTCCACCAACGGCCAGCTGGCCGAGAGCAAGTTTGTCTACAAGGCCTCGCCCGAGTTTTACCGCCGCAGCGGCGAAGACGTGATCAAGCGCCTGACTGTTAACACCAAAGGTGTGTTCAAAACCGTACCCCTGGTGGTGCTGGTCAACGAAGGCTCTGCTTCTGCCAGTGAAATCGTGGCCGGCGCGCTGCAAGACTACAAGCGCGCCACCATCATGGGCAGCCAGACCTTTGGCAAAGGCAGTGTGCAGGTGGTGCGTCCCTTGGGGCCAGACACCGGCATCAAGCTCACTACCTCGCGTTACTACACCCCCAATGGCAACTCCATCCAGGCCAAGGGCATCATTCCCGATGTGATGGTGGACGAGACCCCTGAAGGCAACCTGTTTGCCGCCCTGCGCACCCGCGAGGCTGACCTGACCAAACACCTCAACACCGGCAAAGGCGACAGCGCTGCTGAAAAAACCGCCGAAGACGCACGCCAGAAGGAAATCGAGAAATCGCGTGAGGAAGCACGCAAAAAGCTCGAAGAGTTCAACAAGCGCCCCGAAGCCGAGCGCAAGATTCCCGAGTTTGGCAGCGACAAGGACTTCCAGCTGATCCAGGCGGTCAACAAGCTCAAAGGCGCCCCCGTGCTGGTCAGCAAGACCATGACCGAGCGCAAAGAGGAAAAGAAAGAGCAGTGACGCTGCGTGACCGATGAGCAACTGCTGCGTTACTCGCGGCATATCCTCCTCAACGAAATCGGAGTTGATGGCCAGGACAGGCTGCTCGCTGCGCACGCGCTGGTGATCGGCGCTGGCGGGCTGGGCTCGCCTGTGGCACTCTATCTGGGCAGTGCAGGCGTGGGCCACATCACCCTGGTAGACAACGATGTGGTGGATGCCACCAACCTGCAGCGCCAGATCGCCCACAGCCTGGCCAAAGTCGGCGTCAACAAGGCGCACAGTGCCCGCCAGAGCATGGCAGCCATCAACCCTGAAGTGCGGGTCACCTGCATCACCAAGCGCGCCGACGCGGCCTTGCTCGATCAACTGGTGGCCACGGCCGATGTGGTGATCGACTGCTGCGACAACTTCGCCACCCGCCACGCAGTCAACGCCGCCTGCGTGCAGCACCACAAGCCGCTGGTCAGCGGCGCGGCCATCCGCTTTGATGGGCAGATCACGGTCTATGACAGCCGCGACAGCACCTCCCCCTGCTATGCCTGCGTGTTTCCGCCCGAGAGCACTTTTGAAGAAACCCGCTGCGCCACCATGGGCGTGTTTGCGCCGCTGGTAGGCATCATCGGCAGCATGCAGGCCGCCGAGGCGCTCAAGCTGCTCAGCGGCGCGGGCAAGCCGCTGACCGGGCGGCTGCAGATGCTGGACGGGCGCAGCATGGAATGGAACGAGCTGCGCATTCCGCGCAACCCTGTGTGTCCGGTCTGCAGCGCCACGCATTAGTTTTTGACTTCCCTGGTTTTTATTTACTCCTGATTTAATAGCTGCTCCCGCGGCTTTTTATTGGTCTGCAGGCCGATTTACTTATTAAAATTGATTCTTTTGCTGCGTTTTTAACCTCTGGATGACCATGCAATACCATTTCATCGCCAACACCGCTACGCCCTCTTCCTCTGGCCGCACACTGCCGATGATTGACCCGTCCGATGGGCAGCCGTTTGACGAGATTCAGCGTGGCACCGCACAAGATGTGGACCAAGCGGTGCGCGCAGCACGCAAGTGCTATGACAGCGTGTGGAGCAAGCTCAGCGGCGCAGAACGCGGGCGGCTTTTGATGCGCCTGTCGGCCAAAGTGGCCGAGCACGCCGACGCGCTGGCCTTGATCGAGCAGCGCGACTGCGGCAAGCCGACCAAGCAGGCGCGGGCTGACGCCGCCGCCCTGGCGCGTTATTTCGAGTTCTATGCCGGGGCCTGCGACAAGCTGCACGGGCAGACCATTCCTTACCAGGAGGGCTTCAGCGTCTTTACCTGGCGTGAAGCCTATGGCGTGGTGGGCAACATCATTCCCTGGAATTACCCGATGCAGATTTTTGGCCGCAGCGTCGGTGGCGCGCTGGCTGCGGGCAATGTGTGTGTGGTCAAGCCGTCCGAAGACGCCTGCCTGTCGCTGCTCAAGGTGGCGCAGCTGGCTGCTGAGGTGGGTTTTCCTGCGGGTGCGATCAACATCGTCACCGGCTATGGCCATGAGGTGGGCGATGCACTGGCCCGCCACAGCGGCATTGACCACATAAGCTTCACTGGCAGCCCCAGCGTGGGCACCATCATCCAGCAGGTGGCGGCCGAGCGGCACTGCCCCGTCACGCTGGAGCTGGGCGGCAAAAGCCCGCAGATCGTGTTTGCCGATGCCGACCTGGACGCCGCGGTGCCCACCATCATCAATGCCATTGTGCAAAACGCCGGGCAGACCTGCAGCGCAGGCTCGCGCCTGCTGGTCGATGGGTTGATCTATGACGAGCTGCTTGAGCGCCTGGGTCAGGCCTTTGAGAACCTGCGCGTGGGCCCCGCCGCGATGGACCTGGATGTCGGCCCACTGATCCGCCAGAGCCAGCAGCAGCGCGTGTGGGATTTTTTAAGCGATGCACAGGTTGCTGGCATCCCCATGGTGGCCCAGGGCCGTGTGGTGGACGAGGCGCCAGAGAGCGGCTTCTACCAGGCGCCCACGCTATTGCGCGATGTGCCCGTGACGCACCGCCTGGCGCAGGACGAGATTTTTGGCCCCGTGCTGTGCGCCATGCGCTTCAAAGACGAAGACCACGCCATCGAATTGGCCAACGCCACCCGTTTTGGCCTGGTGGCAGGCGTATGGACCCGCGACGGCGCTCGCCAGATGCGCATGGCCAGGCGCGTGCACAGCGGCCAGGTCTTCATCAACAACTACGGCGCAGGTGGCGGTGTAGAGCTGCCCTTTGGCGGCGTCAAGTCGTCTGGCTATGGACGCGAGAAGGGGTTTGAGGCGATGTATGGTTTTACGACACTCAAGACAGTGGCCATCAAGCATGGATAGATCGAGTACCCTTCTATTTTGAATAAAATTTATCTTTCGCCAGTTTCACCCAATACACACTGGCGTGAGTAACTACTAAATCAATAACATCTGGAGACACCCATGAGAGTTCATAACAAATCCATCATTGTTACTGGCGCAGGCGGCGGCATTGGCGAGGGCATTGCCAAGCGCCTGGCGGCTGAAGGGGCCAAGGTGATCGTCAATGACGTGAACGTAGCGCAAGGGGAGAAGGTCGTCAAAGACATCACCCAAACCGGTGGCACGGCATCCTTTTTCGCGGCTGACGTCACCCAGTCCACCGACATGCAGGCCTTGGTAGCCGCTGCCGTGCAGCGCCATGGCCGCTTGGATGTGATGGTGAACAACGCGGGCTGGACGCACCGCAACCGCCCTGCGCTGGAGGTGCCCGAGGACGAGTTTGACAAGTGTTATACCGTGAACGTGAAAAGCATTTACCTGGCCACCATCCACGCAGTGCCCGAGTTTCGCAAGACCGGGGGCGGCTGCTTTATCAATATCGCATCTACCGCTGGCGTGCGTCCGCGCCCAGGCCTGACCTGGTACAACGGCAGCAAGGGTGCGGTGATTACCACCAGCAAATCGCTGGCCGCTGAACTGGGACCAGACAACATCCGCGTGAACTGCATTAACCCGGTGTTTAACCCCACAACCGGCCTGGGCGCCGACTTTGCTGGCGGTGCGCTGACCGAAGAGCGCCTGGCGAAATTTCGGGCCACCATTCCGCTGGGGCGCTTTTCTACTGCGCTGGACGTGGCCAATGCGGCGCTGTACCTGGCCAGCGACGAGGCGGCGTTTATCAGTGGCGTGTGCCTGGAAGTGGATGGCGCGCGCTGCGTCTAAGCTAGCCAGGCGCGTGCACAGCGGCCAGGTCTTCATCAACAAACTACGGGGCAGGCGGTGGCGTAGAGCTGCCCTTTGGCGGCGTCAAATCGTCTGGCAATGGACGCGAGAAGGGGTTTGAGGCGATGCATGGATTTACTACGCTCAAGACGGTTGCGGTCAAGCACAGCTGAGGTGAGGGGCCTGTGAGGGTGTTAAACCACAAAGAAATACTGCCCCAGGTCAATAAAAAACCGCGGGAGCAGCTATTAAATTTATAGTATTCAGGGTCTGTGTTTTTGCATGCCAGCGCCAGCAGCAAGGCTTTGGCAATCGCGCTATGCTGGCTTCATGAACACATTACCGCATCTTCTGACCCTCGCTGTTTTGGGTCTGACCGGCATATCCTCTCACGCTGCGAACCTGTGCGCAGGCGCAGGCAGCTATGTCGTACAGCCCTTGATCGGTGGCAAGCCGTTTGATTTATGCAAGGCCAACGCCAAAGCCGTGCTTGTGGTCAACACGGCCAGCCAGTGCGGTTTTACACCGCAGTACGAAGGGCTGGAGAAGCTGCACCAGCAGTACAAGGCCAAGGGCTTGATGGTGGTGGGGCTGCCGGCCAATGATTTTGGGCAGCAGGAGTCGGGCAGCAACCAGCAGATTGCCGAGTTTTGCAAAATCAACTACGGCGTGAGCTTTACCGTGGGCGAGAAGCTTGGCACGCCGATTGGCAAAGACCCGCTCTATCAAAAGCTCATCGCGGCCTCGGGCCAGGCGCCGGGCTGGAATTTCCACAAATACCTGCTCACGCCCGATGGCAAGGTACAAAGCTTTGCCTCAGCGGTTCAGCCGCAGAGCAAACAGCTCACGCAGGCGCTGGATGCCGCATTGGGCAAGTAAGCCCAGGGCATTGGCAGTGCGGCACTAGGAAAATCCTTAGGCTCTGGTGCGCACCCTGGCGGCATAAACCCGGCGCAGGAGTGATAATCAGGCTATGTCTGAACGTGTGATTCCCCTCATTGACCAGCGCATCGCCTCGCTGGCAGCCCCATCCCATGTGCAGCCCATTGCCGCCACCGGGCTTTTGGGCGACACGCTGGGGCGGCCCCTGCGCGACCTGCGCATCAGCGTGACCGACCGTTGCAACTTTCGCTGCAGCTACTGCATGCCCAAGGAAGTTTTTGACAAAGACTACCAGTACCTGCCGCACCAATCACTGCTCAGCTTTGAGGAAATCACCCGCACCGCGCGGCTGTTTGTGGCCCATGGGGTGCAGAAAATCCGACTGACGGGCGGCGAGCCGCTGCTGCGCAAAAACATTGAGGTGTTGATTGAACAGCTGGCCCAGCTGCGCACAGTCGATGGCCAGCCGCTGGACATCACACTCACCACCAATGGCTCGCTGCTGCGGCGCAAGGCGCAGGCCCTGAAAGACGCGGGCTTGCAGCGTGTGACCGTGAGCCTGGATGGGCTGGATGACGCCACCTTCCGCACCATGAACGATGTGGATTTTCCGGTCGCCGATGTGCTGGACGGCATTGCGGCGGCGCGCGAGACGGGCCTGCGCAATATCAAGGTCAATATGGTGGTCAAGCGCGGCACCAATGAGCAGGAAATCCTGCCGATGGCGCGCCACTTCCAGGGCAGCGGCGTGACCTTGCGTTTCATTGAATACATGGACGTGGGCGCAACTAACGGCTGGCGCATGCACGAAGTGATGCCCTCTGAGCAAGTGGTTCGCCATATCCATGCGCAGATGCCACTGGTGCAGCTGGAGCCCAGTGCGCCTGGCGAGACAGCTGAGCGCTGGGGTTATGCGGGTGCCAATGGGTTGCATGACCCTTCTCTGGGCGAAATCGGCGTCATCAGCAGCGTGACGCAGGCTTTTTGCGGCGACTGCAACCGCGCCCGCCTGTCCACCGAAGGCAAGCTGTATCTGTGCCTGTTTGCCAGCCAGGGCTACGATCTGCGCGCGCTGATCCGCGGTGGCGCTGACGACCAGGCCCTGAGCAGCGCGATCGCCCACATCTGGCAAGGCCGCAGCGACCGCTACTCCGAGCTGCGCAGCGCCATGGACCCCGACCAGAGCGCGCCAGCCGGTGCACGCCGGGTAGAGATGAGCTACATCGGTGGCTAAACCGTTGCGCGCATCAAAACGTACACCATGACCCAAAACATCACTGCCATCATCCTGGCCGGAGGCCGCGGCTCGCGCATGGGCGGGGTCGACAAAGGCCTGCAGACCTTCAACGGCGTACCACTGGCCCTGCACACCCTCATGCGGCTGCAGATGCAGGAGGGCGGCGTCGTGGCCGAGACCATGGTTAACGCCAACCGCAACCTGGCCGCTTACGAGGCCATGGGGGTATCGGTGTGGCCTGATGCCTCGCCTGACGCGTTTGCCGGGCCGCTGGCAGGCTTTCTGACCGGGCTGGAACGCTGCGAAACACCCTATTTGCTGACCGTGCCGTGCGACACCCCGCTGTTTCCGCTGGATCTGGCGCTGCGCCTGCTGCAGGCAATTGAGCAGCAGGGCGCAGACATTGCCATGGCCAGCGCCCCCGAGACCGACGAATCGGGCGTGACCCACACCCGGGCCCAGCCAGTGTTTTGCCTCATGAAGGCACAGCTGATGGAAAGTTTGGTGAAGTTCATGCAGGGCGGCGGGCGCAAGATCGACGCCTGGACCGCGCAGCACACGACGGTGCTAGTGCCCTTTGACGGCAGAACAGACAGCCCGGGCGCCTTTGCCAACGCCAACACCCTGGCGCAGCTGCACGCGCTGCAAGCCTAAGCAAACTTAAGTAACACTTACCCCCTCTAAGCTATCAAATAAATAGCTGCTCCCGCGACATTCCATTGGCTTATCGGGCAAAATAGCCTTATAAACAAGCCATTTTTCGTACGGGACACCCGATGGGACTGAAGCTATTTCGAACGACAGGACACAGCAGCATTTTGGACACCCAAACGGCTGCTGCATGGCAGCGTGCTACCGGGCCGCTGGGGCGCAACCCACTGGCTCTGCTGGCCATCGTCAGTCTGTGGCTGGCCACTATAGGCAACTGGGCGCTGTGGCGCGAGCTGGCCAAGCTGGGGCTGCTGGAGAATTTTCGCGGCTACGTTTTTGCTGTGGCCTTCGCCTGCATCATCTTTGCGGGCACCAACGCACTGTTTGCCGTGCTGGCCTGGCGGCGCAGCATCAAACCCGTGCTGATCTTCATGTTGGTGGCTGCGGCGCTGGGCATGCATTTCATGCTCAGCTATGGGGTGGTGATCGACACCACCATGATGGTCAATGTGCTGCAGACCGACCCGCGCGAGACGCGCGACCTGCTCAGCTTCAAGCTGCTGTTGACCGTGGTATTTGTAGCCGTGCTGCCAGCCGTCTGGCTGTGGCGGCAGTATGTGCAGCGCGTGGCCTGGCCCGTGCAGACGCTGCGCATCGTTGTGTTCATCACGCTCAATCTGGCCGTGCTGGCCATCGCGCTGGCGCTGTCGTTCCAGACCTTCTCCTCCACCATGCGCAACCACACCCATGTGCGCTACCTGATCAACCCCCTCAACTCGTTGTATGCCCTTGCCAACATCGCAGCCAAGCCGCTGCGCAAAGGCCCCATGCCGCTCACGCCGCTGGGCCAGGACGCCAAGCTGGGCGCCAGCTACGCTCAGCCTGCATCCAAAGCCCCCCTGCTGGTGCTGGTGGTGGGCGAGACGGCGCGCTCCGGCAATTTCAGCATCAACGGCTATGCCCGCCCCACCACCCCAGCGCTGGCCGCGCTGATGGGCAGCGAGCGCATCAGCAGCCTGCGCAACGCCTGGAGCTGCGGCACCAACACGGCAGCCTCCCTGCCCTGCATGTTCAGCCACCTGGGCCGCGAGGCTTTTGAAGACCGCAACGTCAATTACGAAAACCTGCTCGATGTGCTGCAGCGTGCAGGCCTGGCCGTGCTGTGGCTGGACAACCAGTCAGGCTGCAAAGGCTTGTGTGACCGCATTGCCAGCGCAGACACGGCGCGCAGCAAACACCCCGAGCTGTGCGCCAGCGGCGAATGCTTTGATGCCATCATGCTCGACGGCCTGGATGCACGCATCGCAGCCCTGCCCGCAGCGCAACGCGCCAAAGGCGTGGTGGTGGTCATGCACCAGATGGGCAGCCATGGCCCGGCGTATTACAAGCGGGTGCCGCAGACCTTCAAAAAATTCACCCCCGAGTGCGCCAGCAACGCCCTGCAGGACTGCTCGCGCGAGCAGGTAGTCAACAGCTACGACAACACCATCGCCTACACCGACCATCTGCTGGCCTCCACCATCCAATGGCTCAAAACCAAGGACAGCAGCGCGCATACCGCCATGGTCTATGTGTCAGACCACGGCGAATCGCTGGGCGAGAACAATATCTACCTGCATGGCCTGCCCTACGCGATTGCACCCGATGTGCAAAAGCATGTGCCCTGGATCACCTGGCTGTCGGCTGGCTTTGCCACGCGCAGCCGCATAGACAACGCCTGCCTGAACGCGCGCGCCACAGAGCGCGTCTCACACGACCACTATTTCCACTCCGTGTTGGGACTGATGGATGTGAAAACCGGCGTCTATAACCGGGCTTTGGACCTCTACGCGCCCTGCGTGCGCTAGCGGGCGGCGTAGCGGCTGATCAGACGCGCGCCATCTTGCAGCTGGTGGGCATCTGCGCACGCGCTGCGTCAATCACCTTGACCACGCGAAAACCAAAGCCCGTGCCTTCCACATCAAATTTCACGCCCGGCGTGCCCATTTTGTCCATCAGCCCCACCACCAGAGGCTGCTGGAACTGGTGATCCAATGCGCGCATACTGCCCTTCTGGCCCGCAAAGCTCACATTCGCGCCAGACAGGGCGCTGCCCAGTGCAGCGACATCTAGCACGTCGGTTTTCTGCGAGGCTTCCAGCGACAGTGCCAGCGCCTCGATCATCAGTTGCATACGCATATGCACATAGTCGTCTGCAGGCTTGGGAAAGCGCTGCTTAAAGCTTTGGTAAAAAGCCTCTGACTCTTTGGTGGGCACGTTGGGCAGCCAGTCGGCCACCGCAATCACCTTGCCCACACCCGCCTCGCCAATGGCGCCCGGTGCGCCCAGTGCGTTGCCATAGAAGGTGTAGAACTTGCCTTCATAGCCGGCCTCTTTGCAGGCCTTGACCAGCAACGTCAGGTCATTGCCAAAATTGCCGGTAATCAGCGCCTGCGCGCCGCTGGCCTTGATCTTGGCTGCGTAGGGCGCAAAGTCCTTGATGCGGCCCAGCGGATGCAGCTCGTCGCCCACAATGCTGATGTCACTGCGCTGCGCGCCCAGCTGCCTGCGCGCCTCGCGCAGCACAGCCTGGCCAAAGCTGTAGTCCTGGCCGATCAGGTAGGCCGACTTGACGCCCCGGTCGTCCTTGAGCACCTCCATCAGCGCCGCCATGCGCATATCGGCATGGGCATCAAAGCGAAAATGCCAGGGGCTGCATTTTTCATTCGTCAGTATCGGATCAACGGCCGAGTAGTTGAGAAACAGCACGCGTTTGCCAGGCTCGCGCTCGTTGTGTTTGTTGATGGCGTCAATCAAGGCGGCGGCAATCGCGGAGCTGTTGCCTTGGGCCACGATCTGCACTCCATCGTCAATGGCAGCGCGCAGCGTGCTCAGCGCCTCTTCAATCTGCCCCTTGCTGTCATAGCGCTCGATCTCCAGGCGTTTGGCGCTGCCAGCGATTTTCACGCCCCCGCGCGCGTTTACGCGCTCGCAGGCCCACACGAGGTTGCGAAACACCGCCTCGCCGGTGTTGGCAAATGCACCACTCAAACCCTCAATCATTGCTATCTTAATAGTAGCTGCTCCCGCGATATTTGATTGGGCTAGAGCACTAAAAGACTGTAAAAAGCTGCCGGATATAGTGGCCAGGCCCAGGTTTTTCAATACCCTGCGGCGAAATTTATTCATGTCGATTCCTCCCTTGAAAACATGCCGCTGACCAGCAGATACAGGCCATGCGGATAACGCACTGCGTCAATCGTGGCGCAATGTGAAGCCGCGAAGTTTACTAGGAGTTTCACCATGTTTTTTGCACCTGCTGCATTTAATCGCCATCTCAATGGTTCAAACCGTTACGGTTATGCGCCCTCGCTGTTTCTCAACACCCGCAGCCTGGATCGCTGGTTTGACGACGCGCCTGCGCTGCCCTCACAGCGCGCCCGCGTACAAAGCGACGACACCAGCATCACGCTGTCCATTGATGTGCCGGGCCTGGCCAAAGACCAGCTCACCATCGCCATCGAAGCCGATGTAGTGCGCATCGAGTCCAAAGCCGATGCACCACGCAGTTTCAAGGCGGCTTACCAGTTGGCCAGCGAGATTGACGCTGCCAGCAGCCAGGCCACGTTGGAAAACGGCGTGCTGACCCTCAAGCTGGTCAAGGTGGTGCCTGTGAGCAAGGAAACTGTGCTGGCGATCAGCTAAGCACGCGTGAGTGGAGGCAGCGCACACGTTGTCTTGTGCTGTCGCAGGCTGATGGTGTGCGCATTGTCTTGTACGGGAGCCGGCCGACGGCGTACTCAGCTCCGCGGCTGTCCTCCGGGGCGGCCTAGGGCCGCCACCTCCCCCTTGATGCCGCTGCGCTGAGCACACCATCGACCAGCTCTTGCTGAGTAGGCGAGTGTTCCACCGCCTGCTATCGACTTCTGTAGTTACTGCCAACTTGGAGAGTACTCCACCACCTACGATCGAGCCTGAGCCAGCTGTCGTGAAGTGCTTGCGATCCACCGCTGCACGCCCACCCGCTTCGCTGCCCCGGCGCTGGGTGTGAACGGCGCAGCGGCATAAAGGAGGAGGCCGAAGGCCGGGGGACAGCCGCGGAGCTGTTTGCACCCAGTGTCGGGGCATACCAAGCACTCAGGCTGTTCACTCCCTGCGTTGGGAAGCACAAAACCCTCGTAGCCGCTCACACCCAATGCCGGGCTTAAGCAATGGCATCCAGCGGCCAGCGCGGCTTGACATCAAAAGCATAGCTGCGCTGGGCCTGCGTGCTGCCTGTCTGCAACCGCATGGCGGCTGCCAGTGCAATCATCGCGCCGTTATCCGTGCACAAGTGCAGCTCCGGGTAATGCACCCGCACACCGCGCTGGGCACATGCTGCGTCCAGCTGTTTGCGTAGCGACTTGTTGGCCCCCACACCGCCTGCTACTACCAGACGCTTCAAGCCTGACTGCTGCAGAGCCTTGAGCGATTTTTTCACCAGCACCTCGGTGATCGCCGCCTGCGTGCTGGCCGCCATGTCTGCGCGCGCCTGGGCGCTGAGGTTCAGCATCAGATCTGCGCGTACTCGGGCCCCTTCGGGCACATCGGCCACCAGACGTTTGATCTGCGTAAGCACTGCGGTTTTCAGGCCCGCAAACGAAAAATCCAGATCGCCGCTGTGCAGCAGGGGCCTGGGCAGTGCGTAGGCTGTCGGGTTGCCCTGCTCGGCCAATTGGGCCAACGCCGGGCCGCCAGGGTAGCCCAGACCCAGCAGCTTGGCCGATTTGTCAAACGCCTCGCCTGCCGCGTCGTCAATCGTCTCGCCCAGCATCGTGTAGCGCCCCACACCGTCCACACGCATCAGTTGCGTATGCCCGCCAGACACCAGCAGTGCCACAAACGGGAACTCAGGCGGATCCTGGCTTAAAAAAGGTGACAGCAGATGTCCCTCCAGATGGTGCACGCCAATGACGGGCTTGCCCCAGGCCGCAGCCAGCGCGCAGGCCGCCCCTGCGCCCACCAGCAGCGCGCCAGCCAGCCCGGGGCCGCGCGTGAACGCTACTACATCAATAGCTGACTGCGCGATCTGGGCCTCAGCCAACACCTGCATGGTCAATGGAATCACTCGGCGGATATGGTCGCGGCTGGCCAGCTCAGGCACCACACCGCCATAGGCCTGGTGCATGGCAATCTGGCTGTGCAGCGCGGCTGACAGCAGCGTGGGCACACCAGGCCCCTGCGTGCGCACCAGCGCTACGCCGGTTTCGTCGCAGGAAGATTCAATACCCAAAACAATCATGACATTCCAGTAGTTGGCTCGATTTTTGCACAACTTGTGCATGCTTCCTGCCCCATCGTCTTTTGTCCCCAGCATGCCGCACCATGCACATTCTCTGCGCATCGTCGTGGTCGCCCCCGAATCGCTCACACCTGACGCCTCTGACCAGCAGGCCACTGAGGAAGCAGAGCGCTCACGCCAGCTGCGCATTGGCCTGCTGGAAAATGGCTACAACCTGATTGCCGTGCTGCCCGCAGACAGCTTTCTGGAGCAGCGCTTGGCACAGCTGCAGCCCGATATGGTGATTGTGGATGCCGAGAGTGATGCGCGCGATGCGCTGGAGCATGTGGTGGTGGCCACACGCAATGAGCGCAGGCCGATTGTCATGTTTACCAACGATAACGACACCACGCATGTGAAAGACGCGGTGGCCGCGGGTGTGTCGGCCTACATCGTGGCAGGACTGGCGCCTGAGCGTATCCGCCCTATCCTGGATGTGGCCATGGCCCGCTTTGAGCACGAACAGGGCCTGCGCCGCGAGCTGGCGGATGCCAAGGGCGAGCTGCAGGAGCGCAAAGTGATTGACCGCGCCAAGGGCCTGCTGATGTCGCGCCAGGGCCTGAGTGAGCAGGCTGCATATGACAAACTGCGCAAGACCGCGATGGACAAAGGACTCAAGCTGTCCGATGTGGCGCAGCGCATGCTGGATGTAGCAGACCTGCTGGCCTAGCGCGTCGCAGCCTGCACTGCAGTCGACGCAACAGGCACTGGTTTTGTGCAGCGCACAAATTTGGTGTTCTGTTACAAGCAGCTCTAGGGAGTAATGCGCTCTGGGACTACAGCGTGCCCCTTATATAAGCAGAGCCACGCACACTAACCGATTAAAAAAGTTGGCACGCATTTCGCTAACAGTAATTCAAGGTCACAGATGACCCACCAGTTCACAGCTTGCGCAAAGGCGCGCAGGCACACGGGCTAACCTGGAACGAAGGCGTTCTCGGCGCAAACCTGCACATTCATTCAAGAGTGCGGCAGGTTTGTAGCAGAGGACGCCTTTTTTTGTTTGTCAATTTTGTTGGAGTTGAACCATGAACGATTTTCTGCAAGCTAAACTCAGCCGCCGCAGCATGCTGCAGGCCAGCGCCGTGGGCGTGGCCGGTGTAACACCTGCCCTGCGCAGCGTGGTGTATGCACAGGGCTCGGACGCACCCGAGAAAAAAGAAGTCAAGATCGGCTTTATCCCGCTGACCGACTGTGCCAGCATCGTCATGGCCTCGGTGCTGGGCATTGACCAGAAATACGGCGTCAAGATCATCCCCAGCAAAGAAGCCAGCTGGGCCAGCATCCGCGACAAGCTGCTCAGCGGCGAAAACGACATGACCCACCTGCTCTATGGCATGGCCTATGGCACGCAGATGGGCATCGGCGGCCCCAAGCGGGACATGAATGTGCTGATGACCATCAACCACAACGGCCAGGCCATCACTCTGTCCAAAAAGCTGGCCGAGAAAGGCGCTGTGGACTTGGCGGGCCTGGCCAAACTGATGGCAGCTGAAAAACGCGAATACACCTTTGCGCAAACTTTCCCCACGGGCACCCACGCCATGTGGCTCTACTACTGGCTGGCCTCGGGGGGTATTGACCCATTGCAGGGCGCCAAAGTGATCACCGTACCGCCACCACAGATGGTGGCCAACATGCGGGTGGGCAATATGGACGGCTATTGCGTAGGCGAGCCATGGAACCACCGTGCCATTGCTGACGGCATCGGCATTACCGCAGAAACCTCGCAGGGCATCTGGAAAGACCACCCCGAGAAAGTGCTGGGCACGACCGCAGACTTTGCCAAAAAATACCCCAACACCTGCCGCGCCGTCACTGCCGCCATCATCGAAGCGGGCAAGTGGATTGACGCAGGCCTGGCCAACAAAAACAAGATGGCCGAGACGATTGCCGACAAATCCTATGTCAACACCAGCGTCGATGTCATCAACCAGCGCATTTTGGGGCGCTACCAAAACGGCTTGGGCAAAACCTGGGACGACCCCAACCACATGAAGTTTTTCAGCGATGGCGCCGTGGGCTACCCGTATCTGTCTGACGGCATGTGGTTTCTCACGCAGCATAAACGCTGGGGCCTGCTCAAAGACCACCCCGACTACCTGGCGGTTGCCAAAGCAGTCAACCGCACCGACATCTACAAACAGGCCGCCGCTGCCGCCAACGTCAACGTGCCCAAGAGCGAGATGCGCGCCAGCAAGATGATTGACGGCATCACCTGGGATGGCAGCAACCCTGCCAAGTATGCCGACGGCTTCAAGATCAAAGCCTGACCCACCGCACCACAAGGAGAAACACCATGGTTGCTGCCGTATTTCATACCCCGCTGCCCGCTGCTGCGGGCTCGTCCCCCTCACTGCCCTCACTTGCCAAGGCCGTGCCTGCACGCGCCGAGGCCAGCATGGCCAAACCCGCACCGCTGGCGGCAGACCGCTCAGCCCAAAGATCGCCTTTCGACTGGCGCGGTCTGTGGCTCAAGGTGGTGCCACCAGTGCTCGGTCTGGCCTTGCTGATTGGCATCTGGGCCATGGTGTCCGTCACCAGCAGCAACAACTTCCCCACGCCCTGGGCCACGGCCCAGCAGGCAGCCCAGGTGTTCAGCGATCCGTTCTACCAAAAGGGTCCGAACGACCAGGGCATCGGTTGGAACATCTGGAGCTCACTCAAGCGCGTGGCGCTGGGCTTTGGCCTGGCTGCGTTGGTGGGTATTCCACTGGGTTTCATGATCGGCCGCTTCACTTTTTTAAGCCGCATGTTCAACCCGCTGATCAGCCTGTTGCGCCCGGTCTCTCCACTCGCCTGGCTGCCCATTGGCCTGCTGGTGTTCAAAGGCGCACACCCTGCCGCCATCTGGACCATCTTCATCTGCTCCATCTGGCCCATGGTCATCAACACTGCAGTGGGCGTGCAGCGCGTGCCGCAGGACTACATGAACGTGGCGCGCGTGCTCAACCTGTCTGAGTGGAAGATCATCACCAAGATCTTGTTCCCTGCGGTGCTGCCCTACATGCTCACCGGCGTGCGTCTGGCCGTAGGCACCGCCTGGCTGGTCATCGTGGCCGCCGAAATGCTCACCGGCGGCGTTGGCATCGGCTTCTGGGTCTGGGACGAGTGGAACAACCTCAACGTCAAAAACATCATCATCGCCATCTTTGTGATCGGCCTGGTGGGTTTGATCCTGGAGTATGTGCTGGTCAAGCTGGCTTCTGCATTTACCTATGAGGAAGTGAAGAGTTAGGGACTTTTAATTCGGACAGCCGGGAAGCCGGACAGCCGGAAACCGGACGCGAAGGACGCTAAGGTTTCGCGAAGAACGCGAAAGGAATACCAAAAAATTGATAGGGAATTTTTATCGCCATAAATGATTTAAAAAAATTCTTTTTGCTTTCTTATATTTTTATTTTTATCTTAACTTTCTATATTTTTTTCTTCTTTCGCGTCTTTCGCGTCGTTTTAGCGTCCTTCGCGTCCGGAAGTTCCATCTTCGCCCTGAGCCCACCCACCCACCCACCATCACCAAGAGAAAACGCCATGAAAAAATACATCGACATCACCCAAGTAGAGCAGACCTTCAAAACCCCAAAAGGCCTGTTCCCTGCCCTCAAGGACATCAATCTGTCCGTAGCCCAGGGCGAGTTTGTTTCGTTGATTGGCCACTCGGGCTGCGGCAAATCGACGCTGCTCAACCTCATCAGTGGTTTGGCTGCACCCACGGCCGGTGCGCTGCTGTGCGCCAACAAAGAGATCAAAGGCCCCGGCCCGGAGCGTGCGGTGGTGTTTCAGAACCATTCGCTGCTGCCCTGGCTCACCTGCTTTGAGAATGTGTACCTCGCAGTGGAGCGGGTGTTTGGTGCGTCCAATGCGCTCAACAACCGCTCCGCCGAGACCAAGGCTCAGCTCAGAGAGCGCACTGACGCCGCACTGGCCTTGGTGGGCCTCACCGCTGCGGCCCACAAGCGCCCAGGCGAAATATCTGGCGGCATGAAGCAGCGGGTGGGTATTGCCCGTGCGCTGAGCATGGAGCCGCAGGTGCTGCTGATGGACGAGCCTTTTGGCGCGCTGGATGCGCTGACCCGCGCCAAGCTGCAGGACGAGCTGCTGCAGATTGTGGCCACCACTCACAGTACGGTGGTGATGGTGACGCACGATGTAGACGAGGCCGTGCTGCTGTCGGATCGCATTGTGATGATGACCAACGGGCCTGCGGCCACCATTGGCGAGATTTTGCATGTCGACCTGCCCCGCCCACGCAACCGTGTCACGCTGGCCGATGACAGCCGCTACCTGGGCTATCGCAAAGCCGTAATCGACTTTTTGTACACGCGCCAGGCGCATGTTGAAAAACTCGTTGCCTGATACATCGCCGCACCGTTGCACTACCCGAGCTGGTGCACCCAAAGCGCTACCGCACTAAAAACAGGGTGCCATGCACCATTGCTGCGCGCTGCAGTGCTGCTGCGCCATGCGCCAAGTTGGCACGTTTTTCGCACTGTATGGGTGAAACATTACACCGAAAGCTCCCTGCATGTCTGGTTTCCGTACCTTTTTGAAGAGTGGTCACGCGCCCACTCTGTTCGCCGCATTTTTCTATTTCGACTTCTGCTTTGCCGTCTGGGTCCTCAACGGGGCCATGGCACCGTTCATCTCTGAGACGTTTAACCTCACGGCAGCGCAAAAGGGTTTCATGATCTCGGTGCCGATTCTGGCGGGTGCGCTCATGCGCTTTCCGCTGGGTGTGCTGGCGCAGTACATCGGGCGCAAAAACGCCGCGCTGGTGGAGATGGGCCTGATCGTGCTGGCCCTGATGGGCGGATACTTTTTTATCAACACCTACGACCACGTGCTGGCCATGGGTGTGCTGCTGGGCATTGCCGGGGCCAGCTTTGGTGTGGCGCTGTCGCTGGGCAGCGGCTGGTTTCCGCCCCGTTACAAGGGCTTAGCCATGGGCATTGCAGGCGCTGGCAACTCGGGCACCGTGCTGGCCGTGCTGTTTGCGCCGCCACTGGCCACCGCCTATGGCTGGCAGACGGTGTATGGCATTGCTGCGCTGTGCATGCTGGCACCGATGATCGTGATGCTGGTGTTTGCCAAAGAGCCGCCCGATATCGAACACCAGAGCTTTCGCCAGCATATCGCCTGCCTGTTTGAAAAAGATGGTTGGGCATTCAGCCTGATCTATGTGGTCACCTTTGGCGGTTTCATTGGCCTGGCCAGCTTTCTGCCTACCTACTTTTATGACCAGTTCAAAGTCACCAAGGTTGAGGCAGGCCAGCTCACCATGCTGGCTGCGCTGATGGGCAGCGCCGTGCGCGTGGTGGGCGGCTATATTTCCGACCGCATCGGCGGCATCAACACCTTGAGTGGCGTGCTTGGTGCGGTGGCTGTCTGCCTCGTGCTGTGCGGCCTGGCCAGCGGCTCTCTGGTGATGACCACCTTGCTGTTCATGGTGTGCTTTGCGGCCTTGGGCGCAGGCAACGGCGCGCTGTTCCAGCTGGTGCCCCTACGCTGGCCCCTGACCACCGCGGTAGCAGGCAGCATGATTGGCGAGATCGGCGCGCTGGGCGGCGGATTTATCCCCAATGCCATGGGCCTGTCCAAGCAGTATCTGGGCACCTATTTCTGGGGCTTTGCATCGTTTGCGGTGCTGGCAATAGCCATGCTGGTCATGCTGCGCATCATGCAAATCCGCTGGACCCGCACCTGGGCGGAAAAAGGCGGTCGTGCACGCAGTGCACCATCAACGCAACCTGTCAAAGCAGCGGCTTAAGCTCCTTGGGCATAGTTCCCGACTGCATCCACGCTGCCACCTTGACAGCCTGCTCTGTGCAGACCAGGTCTGCGCTTTGGCACCACTCGGGGTTGAAGTAGGTGTGGCGGTAGCGCTGGCCGCTGTCGCACAGGATGGTGACGATGGAGCCGCTTTGGCCTTGGGCGTGCATGTGCTGGGCTACGCTGAGGGCAGCTATCAGGTTGGTGCCGCTGGAGCCGCCCACAGCGCGGCCGAGCACGTCGCTCAGGGTGTGCATGGCGGCCAGTGACCAGACATCGGGCACCTTGACCATGGCGTCTATCGCATCGGGCATGAAGCTGGCCTCCACGCGCGGGCGGCCTATGCCCTCGATGCGCGAGCCCTGGCTGATGCACAGGCTGGCATCGCGGCTGTTGTAGTAGTCATAAAACACACTGCGCTCTGCGTCCACACCGCACACCTGGGTGGCTGTCTGCGCTGGCTCGGCGTGGTAGCGCACATAGCGGCCCAGGGTGGCCAGGGTGCCGCCGGTGCCCGCGCTGGCCACCAGCCAGGCAGGGGTGGGATAGCGCTCTAGCTGCATTTGCGAAAAAATGCTCTCTGCAATATTGTTGTTGGCCCGCCAGTCGGTGGCGCGCTCGGCATAGGTGAACTGGTCCATGTAATGGCCGCCCAGCTCGGCGGCCAACTGCTGCGACTGGCTGTAGATCATGGTGGGGTCTTGCACCAGATGGCAGCGCCCGCCATAAAACTCGATAGCGGCGATTTTTTCGCTGCTGGTGGTGTGCGGCATGACGGCTACAAAGGGCAGGCCCAGCAGTCTGGCAAAGTAGGCCTCGGAGATGGCGGTGGAGCCGCTGGAGGCTTCCACCACGGTGCTGCCTTCGTGCAGCCAGCCATTGCACAGCGCATACAGAAACAGGCTGCGCGCCAGGCGGTGTTTGAGGCTGCCGGTGGGGTGGCTGGACTCGTCCTTGAAATACAGATCAATGCCCGGATAGCCCGCCAGCGGCACGGGAATGAGGTGGGTGTCAGAGGAGCGCTGGAAGTCTGCCTCAATACGGCGCACGGCCTGTGTGGCCCAGGCACGGGAGGATGAGGTGGTGGTGGACGTACGCGGGATTGGGTGCAGCATGCGCTATTCTAGGCCGCTGCTTACTTGGGCAAAAATAACAGCCAGTACATCAGCAGCAGGTTAAACAGCACACTCACCGCCAGGGCCACCTTCCACAGCGCGGCAGGGTCACGCTGCATCAGGGGGGTAGTGGCCAGTGCCGTCAAGGGGCGCGAGGCCCCGCGCTCTAGCGCCAGCGCAAACTCTTCGGCGGTTTCAAAGCGCAGCTTGTGGTCTCTGGCCACAGCTTTGAGCACCACATGGTCCAGCCAGATGGGTACCTCGGGGTTGTGGCGGCTGGGCGGCACGGGGTCGCGGTAGTAGCGCCCGGTCTGGTAGGGCAGCACCTCGCCATAGGGCAGCTTGCCTGTGATCAGCTGATAGAGCGTGACGCCCAGTGCATACAGATCGCTTTGTGCATCGGGGTCGCGCTCGTCGGTGTCGCCATGCAGGCTGTAGCCAAACTGCTCGGGGTTGATATAGCTGGGCGTGCCTGCATGCAGGATGCGGGTGGACTCTGGCTCGTTGCCGCTGAGGGCCACGCCCAGGTCCAGCAGGCGCAGCACGCCGTCGTTGCCCAGATGCAGATTGGCGGGCTTGATGTCGCGGTGGACCACGCCCTGGCGGTGCAAGCGGCCCAGAGCCTTGAGCGCGTGGGCTGTGGCGCTGATGGCCTGCTGCAGCAAAATGGTTTTGCCTGCATCCAGCATTTGCTGCAGGGTTTCGCCACTGTGCCAGTCGTACAGCAGATAAAAGCTGGTGGCAGGGCCGGCAGGAGGCTGTGCGTGCAGGGCCACCAGATGGTCTGCTGCCAGGCTGGTGTGCATGCGCTTGGCCAGCCAGGCCTCATGGGCCAGCATGGCGCGCTCCTGCGCATCATGCTCGCGCGCGGGATGCAGGGCTTTGAGCGCATAGAGCCTGTTCGACTGCGGATCACGCACCTGATAGAGCAGATTAATGCCGCTGTCGGCCACGATGGCGGTGACGTTCATGCCGTCGATGGTGTCCCCCACCTTGAGCTTGGGCGGAATGGGCAGGGTTTGGGCTTTGCGGTTTTCGTCATGCAGCGTGGCCTCCAGCACGCCCAGCACGCGCACGATGATGGCGCTGGCGTTGTCGTGCGCCCCGCGGTCGATGGCGGTCTGCACAATATGCTCGCTCATGGCCTGGGCGGTGTCCAGCTGCACCAGGGTCTTGAGCTGGCGCTCAGGCAGGGTGCCGTGCACACCGTCGGTCAGCAGGATAAACACATCGCCCACCTGCAGCTCGCCTTGAGAGTAGTCCACCACCACCCTGTCGTCCACACCCACTGCGCGCATCAGTTGGTGGCGCATGTCGGGGTGGTCCACCACATGGTCGGTGGTCAGCAGTGTGGTGCGCCCCTCGCGCAGCAGGTAGGCCCGCGTGTCGCCCACATGGGCCAGGGTATAGCTCTGGCCGCGCAGCACCACTGCCGTGAGGGTGGTGAGGCCATAGTCGTCCTTGCGGCGCTTGTTGATACCGACCAGCCAGCTGTTGTGCGCAGCTATCACGCGGTCCAGCGCTACTGTGGTGTCCCAGGTCTCGGGCGTACCAAAGTAGTCACGCACCAGGCTCATCACTGTGGTCTGCGCCGCTTCCCTGCCCTTGCCGCCTGCACTCACGCCGTCGGCAATGGCGCAGATCGCGCCAAAGCCCTCGCGCCCGGGCTCGGGCAGCATGGCGGCGCAGAAGTCTTCGTTGATCTGTTTTTTGCCGGGTAGCGAGGTGTACCCGATATCGATGTCAAATGCCATGCACCAGTTTAAGCAATTAGCGTGCCCCGATGTGGTGCTGCGGCCCTAGAACCGTTCGTGCGGCATCAGAAAGCGCCACTGGCCCAGCGCCAGATCAGCCATGGGCACGCGTCCCACGCGAATGCGCTTCATACCCGTCACCTCCAGGCCGACGTGCTGGCACACTGTGGCAATCGCCCCTGGCTCGCCGCCTTTGACAGCAAAGCGCAGGCCTGTGAGCGCGCCCGTCTGCTTGCTGAGCGCCACTTTGGCCACCAGTACGGCGCGGTTGTTGCTCACCAGCGGGCGATTCAGGGCGTGCATTACCTCTTCGTTGACCTCGCCCCTCACATCCACAATGATTTCGTTTTCCACCAGCGCTGCGTCTTCCCACAGCTTGCGGCGAATGGGAAAGTCCTGTGTAAATACCAGCAGTCCGCTGGCGCCCCACTCCAGCGGCGTGACGCAGACCTGGTCTTTGAGGTGGCGCTTGAGCAGGCGCACTTTGGACGGGTCGCCAGGGCTGCGCTGTGCCTCGGTCAGCAGCTCGCCAGCGGGCTTGGGGCCATCACCCCAGTCGTAGCCTGCGGGCTTGTGCAGCAGCACGGTCATGGGCACGCTGGCCAGCAGGCTGGCATGCGGGTCCAGCTCGATGCGCTCGTCGGTTACGCGCTGCTGCGGGCTCTCCTGCACCTTGCCATTCACGCGCACCCAGCCGCCTTCGATGTACTGCTCAGCCTGGCTGCGCGAACAGCCCGTCAGCTGGGCAAGGCGTTTGGCGAGGCGGACAGGTTCGGTCATGGGGATCAGGGCAACAAAGTGGTGCAGTGTAACGCTTTGGCAAAGCATTGACAGTAAATGCTATTAATTTTATAGCTTCTCCCGCGACATTCTATTGATCAAAACACTTAAAACATTCATAAATTGTGCCAGTTGCACGTCTGGCACAGGCTTAGTGGCCATAGGCAACGCACCAATCGGGTGCGCAATCTGCGCAGCAAGTTGGCATGGGGTTTGCACTTAATTTCGAGTCTTTAGGAGAGAATTTAGTGAAGAAATCGAAGTTGGTGATGGTCGGCAATGGCATGGCCGGTGTGCGCACCATTGAGGAACTACTCAAAATTGCACCCGATCTGTACGACATCACCGTGTTTGGCGCAGAGCCGCACCCCAACTACAACCGTATTTTGCTCTCCCCCGTCTTGGCTGGTGAACAAACGCTCGACGACATCGTGCTTAACAGCTGGGACTGGTACAAGGACAACCACATTACTTTGCACGCTGGCAAAAAAGTCGTTGAAGTAGACCGTGTGAAGCGTATTGTCAAAGCCAACGATGGCACCGAAGTGGAATACGACCGGCTGCTGATGTGCACAGGCTCTAACCCCTTCATTTTGCCCATCCCAGGCAAAGACCTCCAGGGCGTGATCGCCTACCGCGACATTGCCGACACCAACGCGATGATTGAGGCCTCCACCCAATACAAAAAAGCCATTGTCATTGGCGGCGGCCTGCTGGGGCTGGAGGCAGCCAACGGGCTGATGCTGCGCGGCATGCAAGTGACCGTGATCCACGTTATGCCTTGGCTGATGGAGCGCCAGCTGGACAGCGTAGCCGGTGGCTTGCTGCAAAAGTCGCTGGAGGCGCGTGGCCTGAAGTTTGTCATTGGCGGGCAAACCCAGGCGCTGATTGGCGATGCCGATGGCGGCAAAGGGGGGCGGGTGATGGCGCTGCAGTTCAAAGACGGCAGCGAGATACCGACCGACCTGGTGGTGATGGCCGTGGGCATTCGGCCCAACACCGAGCTGGCCGAAAAAATGCACCTGCACTGCAACAAAGGCATTGTGGTCAACGACACCATGCAGACCACCACCGACGCCCGCATCTACAGCGTGGGTGAATGCGCTGCGCACCGGGGCATTGCCTATGGCTTGGTGGCGCCGCTGTTTGAACAGGCCAAAGTAGCGGCCAACCATCTGGCGCAGTTTGGCATTGGCCGCTATGTCGGCTCGCTCACTTCCACCAAGCTCAAAGTCACCGGTATTGACCTGTTCAGTGCAGGCGAGTTTCAGGGCGGCGAAGGCACCGAAGAGATTGTGATGAGCGACCCGTTTGGTGGAGTGTACAAAAAACTGGTGCTCAAGGACGACAAGCTGGTGGGCGCCTGCCTGTATGGCGACACGGTAGATGGCAGCTATTACTTCAAGCTGCTGCGCGATGGCAAAAACGTCGCCGATATTCGCGACAAGCTGATGTTTGGCGAAGCGGCCATCAACAACAGCATTGGCGACGTGGGCCACCAAGGCCACACCAAGGCCGCCAGCATGGCCGACAGCGACGAGGTGTGCGGCTGCAATGGCGTGAACAAGGGCACCATCTGCAAAGCCATTCGCGAAAAAGGCCTGTTCACCATCGAAGAAGTGAAAAAGCATACCAAAGCCAGTGCGTCCTGTGGTTCGTGCACGGGCCTGGTCGAGCAGATTTTGATGTTCACCGCCGGTGGCGACTACTCCGCAGCCCCCAAGCTCAAGGCCATGTGCGGCTGCACCGACCATGGACACCAGGCTGTGCGCGACGCGATTGTGGCTAACAAGCTGCTTACCATTGCCAGCGTATACCAGCAATTGGGCTGGAAGACACCGAATGGCTGCTCGTCGTGCCGCCCGGCGGTCAACTACTACCTGATCAGCTCCTGGCCCAAAGAGGCCCAAGACGACCCGCAAAGCCGCTTCATCAACGAGCGGTCCCACGCCAACATCCAGAAAGACGGCACCTACAGCGTGATCCCGCGCATGTGGGGCGGGGAGACCACCGCCAGCGAGCTGCGCCGCATTGCCGATGCAGTGGACAAATACAAAATCCCCACGGTCAAAGTCACTGGCGGCCAGCGCATTGACCTGCTGGGTGTGAAAAAGGAAGACCTGCAGGCCGTGTGGAAAGACATCGGCATGCCCAGCGGCCATGCCTACGCCAAGGCCTTGCGCACAGTGAAAACCTGTGTAGGCAGCGAATGGTGCCGCATGGGCACGCAGGACAGCACGCAGATGGGCAAAGACCTGGAGCGCGCGATGTGGCGCATGTATGCACCGCACAAAGTGAAGTTTGCAGTATCCGGCTGCCCGCGCAACTGCGCTGAGGCGGGTATCAAGGACGTGGGCATCATCGGCGTGGACAGCGGCTGGGAAATGTATGTGGCGGGCAACGGCGGCATCAAAACCGAAGTGGCGCACTTTTTCACCAAGCTCAAAACACCCGCCGAAGTGCTGGAATACACCGGCGCATTCTGCGAACTCTACCGCCAGGAAGGCTGGTACCTGGAGCGCACTGTGCACTACGTGTCCCGTGTCGGTCTGGACTACGTGAAAAAACGCATCCTGAACGACCACGAAGGCCGCAAAGCCCTGTGGGAACGACTGCAGTTTGCGCTGGACGGCGAGCCAGATCCCTGGTTCGAACTGGACAAGGCTGCTGTGGATACGCGGCAGTTTGAGGCTATCGCTGTTTGACGGCTTGAATACCGAAATTCAGAACTTCCGGACGCGAAGGACGCTAAGGTTGCGCGAAGGACGCGAAAGGAATACCAAAGAAAATGGAAAGATTTTTATCATCCTGATTATTTTTAATTTTTGAATTCATGATTTTTCAAAATTTTCTTTTTCTTTTCTTTTTCCTTATTTTTCTTCTTTCGCGTCCTTCGCGCAACCTTAGCGTCCTTCGCGTCCTGCCCCCGATTTCTCCCCTAAATAAAAACTTATGACCACCTGGAAAAAAATCTGTTTCGTCAAAGACATCCCCGTGCTGGGCTCGCGCCGCGTGACTCGTGCACAGGGCATGGATGTGGCTATCTTTAGAAACAGCGAAGACAAAGTATTTGCGCTGCTGGACCGTTGCCCGCACAAAGGCGGGCCGCTGAGCCAGGGCATTGTGCATGGCGAGTCGGTGGCCTGCCCTTTGCACAACTGGAATATTGGCCTGGGCGATGGCTGCGCCAAATCGCCTGATGAAGGCTGTACTCCGAAATTCACGGTGCAGATACAGCAAGGCGAAGTGTTTCTGGACAGCCATGAGCTGGCCACGCATGCGATTGACCTGCCCAAGCCTCTGGCGGGCCCGGCGCTGAAAGAGTCTCTGTCTGCATGACGCGCAAGGAAACCAAATCTACCTGCCCTTACTGTGGCGTGGGTTGTGGCGTCATCATTGAAAGCCAGGATGCGCAGATCACCGCTGTGCGCGGTGACCCTGACCATCCGGCGAATTTTGGGCGCCTGTGCACCAAAGGCTCCACACTGCACCTGACGGCGAGTGCCTCGATCACCCAGCACACCCGTTTGTTGCAGCCGCAGCGCCGCGAACACCGCGGAGGAGTAGCTAAAACAGTCAGCTGGGACAGTGCACTGGATTTTGCAGCCACCACGTTCTCGCAGATCATTGCTGAGCACGGACCTGATGCCGTGGGCTTTTATGTCAGTGGTCAGCTGCTGACCGAGGACTACTACGTCTTCAACAAACTCGCCAAGGGTTTGATAGGCACCAACAATATTGACACCAACTCGCGCCTGTGCATGAGCAGCGCCGTGGCAGGCTACAAGCAAACCCTGGGCGCTGACGCACCGCCCACCTGCTACGACGATGTCAACCACGCCAGCTGCATCTTCATTGTGGGCAGCAACACGGCTTATGCCCACCCCATTCTGTTTCGCCGCATTGAAGATGCCAAAAAAAGCAACCCCGCGCTGAAAATCATTTTCTGCGACCCGCGCAAAACCGACACCGCCGAGATTGCCGACCTGTACCTGCCCCTGCAGCCGGGCACCGATGTGATGCTGTTCAACGGCATGCTGCACATCATGCTGTGGGAAGGCTGGTGTGATCAGGCCTATATCGCCGCGCACACCCAGGGGTTCGATGCGCTGAAGACCACGGTGCGTGAATACACGCCCGAGATGGTTGCGCAGACCTGCGGCATTACCAAAGACGCGCTGTTTGCTGCAACTCAACTTTTTGCCACCAGCAGAGCCACGCTGAGCCTGTACTGCCAGGGCCTGAACCAGTCCAGCAGCGGTACGGCCAAAAATGCCGCACTGATCAATCTGCATCTGGCCACCGCCCAGATCGGCAAGCCCGGCGCTGGCCCTTTCTCGCTGACAGGCCAGCCCAATGCCATGGGCGGACGCGAGGTGGGCGGCCTGGCCAACCTGATCAGTGCCCATCGCGACATGGCCAACCCGGCACACCGCGCTGAAGTGGCCGCACTGTGGGGCGTCAAGGACGTTCCCAGCACACCCGGCAAAACCGCAGTGGAGATGTTCCAGGCTGCCGCGGACGGCCAGATCAAGGCGCTGTGGATCGCCTGCACCAACCCTGCGCAGTCCATGCCCGACCAGGCTACGGTGCGCGCCGCACTGGAGCGCTGCGAGCTGGTCATCGTGCAGGAGGCCTTTGCCACTACCGAGACCTGCCAGTACGCAGACCTGCTGCTGCCCGCCACCACCTGGGGCGAGAAAGACGGCACGGTGACCAACAGCGAACGTCGCATCAGCCGCGTGCTCCCGGCTGTGCCCGCCCCCGGCCAAACTCGCCACGACTGGAGCATTGCCGTCGATTTTGCCCAGCGCCTGGAGCAGCAGCTTGCAGAAAATGGGGTCAGATCACATTTGTTTGACTACCCCAGCCCTGAGAGCATCTGGCTGGAGCACCGCGAAAGCACCCGGGGTCGCGATCTGGACATCACGGGCTTGAGCTATGCCATGATTGCAGACGCCCCGCAGCAATGGCCTTTCAAAGCGGGTGATGCCGCAGGCAAACAGCGGCTGTACGAAGACGGCGTATTTCCCACCGCGGATGGCAGAGCCCGCTTTGTCAATACCGTCTACCAGCCCACCTCAGAGCAGCGCGGCTCGCGCTTCCCGTTCAGCCTGAACACCGGCCGCCTGCGAGACCAGTGGCACGGCATGAGCCGCACCGGCACCTTGGGGCGCTTGTTTGGCCACGTCGCTGAGCCGACGGTGCAGATGAACCGCCAGGACATGGCCCGCCGCCTGCTCAAAGAGCACGATCTGGTGCACGTCACCAGCAAGCGCGGCTCGATTGTGCTGCCTGTAGAGGCCAGTGATGAGATCGGCATGAGCCAGGCCTTTATTGCCATGCACTGGGGCGGCGACTATCTCAGCGGCCGCAGCAGCACGGGCGAACGGCTGGCGGGTGTCAACGCCATCACCACCAGCAGCTACTGCCCCAGCAGCAAACAGCCTGAACTCAAACACGCGGCCGTCAAAATTCTCAAAGCCGAGCTGCCCTGGACTGTGCTGGGCGTGGCCTGGCTGGGTGAAGACGCAGTGCATGGTGCACGCGCCGCATTGCAGCAACTGATGGCGCGCTTTGAATTTTCCAGCTGCGTACCTTTTGGGCGCGAAGAGAGCGGCCAGACAAGCGCCCAGCGCGGCATCCTGTTTCGCGCTGCCGCCACCTACGCGCCAGAGGACGACAGCTTTGCGCGCATTGAGCAACTGCTGGGCCTGAGCACCAGCGACAGTCTGCGCTACGAAGACAAAAAACGCGGCCAGCGCCGCACGGCACGCCTGGTCAAGGCCGCCGATGGCAGCGCGCAGTTACAGGGTTTTGTACTGGCAGGAGACACCAGCGCCGAGGCCTGGATCAAAGCCTTGCTGCAAGGTCAGCTGGACGCGAGCAGCTACGGCCGCCTGCTGCTGTCACCGGGCGCCAAAGCCCCGGTGGCGATTGCGCAGCCCAGCGCCCAGGTGTGCACCTGCTACAACGTGAGCGAAAACGCGATTGAACAGCAACTGCCCCAGTGCCACGGCAGCAGCGATGAGCGGCTGGCCCAGCTGCAGGCCGCCCTGCAATGCGGCACCAATTGCGGCAGCTGCATTCCACAGCTGAAAAAACTGGTGCGCGCCAGCACCGTGCCTGTGCCTGTGTAGGGCCTTTGTTTACTTTCAAGCGACGGAAATCACGGTAAGCAGAGTTGGACCCGCGGCGGGGCTTAAGCTCATAGCCAAAAGTCATCAAGCATCGCTGACAATAAGGCCATGGGCATCGCCAAATACATCAAAGAAATCGGTCGCGGCAAGGACGGCGCACGTGCGCTCACGCGCGAGCAGGCTACTGACCTGATGGGCCAGGTGCTTGATGACACGGTGACTGACCTGGAGATTGGCGGCTTTTGCCTGGCCATGCGCATCAAAGGCGAGACACCGCAGGAGATGGCAGGTTTCCTTGATGCGGTGCATGCGCGGCTGCACCGACTGCCTGCCCAGGGCCCCGTGGTCATCATCCCCAGCTACAACGGCGCTCGCCGTCTGCCCGTGCTCACGCCGCTGCTGGCTGCGCTGCTGGCCCGCGAGGGTGCGCAGCACGGGTTTGGGGTGCTGATGCACGGCTGCGCGACAGAAGACACGCGGATCAGCGCCCAGAGTGTGTTGCAGGCCCTGGATTCCATGCAAAAAAGGCCGTTAGCCCAATGGAATGTCGCGGGAGCAGCTATTAATAATATAGCAGATGGTAGTTTGGTATTTGCTTCTACTGAATCGCTCAGCCCTGCCCTCAAGCGCCTGCTGGACGTGCGCCGCGCGGTAGGCCTGCGCAACCCCGCACACAGCCTGGTCAAGCTGATGAACCCCAGCACCAGCGCGCAGGCGCTGATCATCAGCAGCTACACCCACCCGGAATATCTGCTGAGCATGACCGAGACACTGCAGCTCACGGGCTGTAGCGCCATGCTGTTGCGCGGCACCGAAGGCGAGGCAGTGGCAGACGCCCGCCGTGCACCACAGATGGATGGTTTTGTGCATGGCCAGCACACACTGCTGCAAGCCGCGCCCACAGGCTCAACCGTGCACCTGCCCGAGCTGCCCAAGGCCATCGATGCGCAGACCACCGCGCAGTACATTCACGAAGTTTTACAGGCGCAGCGGCCGGTGCCCACTCCTATCGCCCAGCAGGTGGAACACATCTTGCATTTACTGCGGCAGATAAAAACCCAACAGGACCCGAGATGACAACACTGAGCCCCCATGATTTGAGCGCCACACGCGGCAGCGTCACCCTCGTAGGCGCAGGCCCGGGCGATCCGGATTTGCTGACCCTCAAGGCGGTAAAGGCTATTGCTGGGGCCAGCGTCATCCTGGTGGATGATCTTGTCAACCCCGATGTATTGCAGCATGCTCAGCCCAGCGCACGCATCGTGCATGTGGGCAAGCGCGGCGGCTGCAAGTCCACGCCCCAGGCCTTTATCGAGAGGCTCATGCTGATGGCCGCCAAAGAAGGCGAAACCGTGGTGCGCCTCAAAGGCGGCGACCCTTTTATCCTGGGTCGGGGCGGCGAAGAAATCGAAGCGTTGCAGGCCGCAGGCATCACCACCCATGTCATCAACGGCATCACCTCGGGTCTGGCTGCCCTGACCTCACTCAATGTGCCGCTCACCCACCGCAACCACGCCCATGGCGTGGTCTTTGTCACAGGCCATGCCAAACCCGGCGATACTGGCACCGACTGGGTGCAACTGGCGCATACTGCCCGCCAGGCCAAGCTCACGCTGATTATCTACATGGGCGTGAGTGGCTCGCAGCAGATTCAGGACCAGCTGCTGCAAGGCCTGCCTGCCAGCACGCCAGCGGCCATCATCCACAACGCCAGCCTGCCCACCCAGCGCCATGCGGTCTGCACGCTAGAGCAACTGCGCAGCACGATCGATACCGAGCAGATGCAAAGCCCCAGCGTGATTGTGATTGGCGATGTGCTGCAGGGTCTGCAGACACTGCAAGATACGCAGCGTGACAGCGGCTATGCGCAGCGGCAGTATGCCAGCGCCTAAACTACCGCCTTGCTACGCTTACATAGGTTGCTGAGCCTATGAAGTGAACCTATTTTGCGTACAGACATAGACTTTCGTCTTCACGTCTTGCAACACAATTTGCGCGTTCACACGGGTAGCACTTCATGTGTTTCCTCTTGTCATCAAGGGCTTACCCCGGGTATAAACCTTGCATACGGTTTTACACTGTAGTCCACGCTGCAAAAACCTTTGCAGATGATTTCAGGCAGATGGTATGAAGATAGGGAACACCATGACACACTTGTTGAGTTCTTTCAGGGCACTGTGCGCTACGGCAGTGCTGGTCGGCGCAGGCTGCGCCATCGCGGCTGTGGTCCCTGCGGGCGTGCAGTTGCACAGCAAACAGCAACTGGTGCGCAACAATGGTGCTGAGCCAGAAACTCTGGACCCCATGCTTGCCTCAGGGGTGCCCGCCAACAACGTGATTCGCGACATGTTTGAAGGCCTGACCGCCGCAGACAACAACGGCAAAGTGGTGCCCGGCATTGCAGAAAGCTGGACACAGTCTGACGCGCAAACCTGGGTTTTCAAGCTGCGCAAAAACGCCAGCTGGTCCAACGGAGACAACGTCACTGCGGAAGATTTCGTCTACGGCATGCGCCGTCTGGTCACCCCGGCCACAGGCTCAAAGTATGCGCCCACCTATGGCGGTTTTCTGCTCAACGGCAAAGACATCATCGCCGGCAAGAAACAGCCCAACGAGCTGGGTGTGAAAGCGCTGGACGCACACACACTGGAAATCAAAACAGCATTTCCTGTGGCATTTCTGCCCGATGTGCTGACCAACCTGCAACTGGGCGCTGTGCACAAGGCCACGGTGGAGAAATTCGGCAAGGAATGGACCAAGCCTGCCAATATCGTCAGCAATGGCGCGTTCAAGCTCAAGGACTGGTCGGTCAACAGCAAAATCGTGCTGACCAAGTCGCTCACCTACTGGGACAAAGCCAATGTGCAGCTTGAGCAGGTGACGTATCTGCCGGTAGAGTCTGGTGCGGCGGATGTCAAGCTGTTTGAGTCGGGCGAGAACGATTGGGTCAATGAAATCCCCCCAGGTACCTACGAAAAATACAAGCAGCAGTATCCCAAGGAAGCGCATAACAACCCCATCCTGGGGCTGCGATACTATTCATTGAACGTCAACCATCCCAGCTTCAAGGACGTGCGTGTGCGCAAGGCGCTGAACATGGTGATTGACCGCGACATCCTGGCGCAGCGTGTGACGGCGGATGGCCAGGTGCCCGCCTACAGCGTGATCGTGCAAAACGTCAACGGCGCTGACCCCACCACCTACGACTGGGCCAAATGGCCGATGGACAGGCGCGTCGCCGAGGCCAAGAAGCTGATGGCTGAGGCAGGTGTAGCCCCGGGCACCAAATACAAGTTTTCCTACAATACCAGCGACTATCACAAGAAGATGGCCATCTTTGCGGCCTCTGAGTGGAAAACCAAACTCGGCATTGACCTCGAGCTTGAAGCCATGGAATTCAAGGTGCTGATCAAGAAGCGCGATGACCGCGACTATGAAATGGCCCGCAACGGCTGGCTGGCAGACTACAACGATGCACACACCTTCCTGACGCTGGTGGAGTGTGACTCTGACCAGAACAGCCAGGGCTACTGCAACAGAAAGGCCCAGGCCATGATCGACGAGGGCTACAAAACCCAGGACCAGGCCAAACGCAAGACCTTGCTGACCCAGGCCACCAAGCTCATCATGGACGACTATCCCATCATTCCACTGCTGCAGTACACCCGCCCACGTCTGGTCAAAGCCTATGTAGGCGGCACCTCGAAAGTCAACCCTCTGGACCGCTTCCGCTCCAAAGACCTGTACATCATCAAGCACTGACCACATCCTTGCCATGTGGTCCTATGCACTGCGGCGTACGCTGTCCGCCATTCCTACGCTGCTTGCCGTCATCACGGTGTGCTATTTGCTGCTGCACGCCACACCCGGCGGGCCTTTTGATGCAGAAATCAAGGTGTCCCCGGTGGTGCTGGCCAACCTGAAGGCCAAGTACCACCTGGACGAGCCGCTGTGGCAGCAGTACCTGTATTACCTGGGCAACCTTCTGCGTGGCGACCTGGGTGCGTCTTTTCGCTACGAAGACTGGAGCGTCAACGAGCTGGTAGCCAGGGCGCTGCCAGTGTCTGCAGCCATCGGTGGTGGCGCAGCCCTGATTGCCATCATTTTGGGCGTCAGCATGGGTATCGCAGCTGCATTGAAACAGAACAGTGCGGTGGATTATGTGGTGATGTTTCTGGGCAATATCGGGCATTCTTTCCCCTCGTTTGTTGTGGGACCTGTTTTGATTCTGGTATTTGCCGTGTGGCTGCGCTGGGCACCTGCGGGTGGCTGGAACGACTTTGATCTGCGCTACATGGTGCTGCCGATGGCCTTGTTGGTCATGATTGAAATGACCGCGATCGGCCGCGTCATGCGCGGCAGCCTGATCGAGGTGATGCACAGCAACTTCATCCGCACCGCGCGCGCCAAAGGCCTGCCCATGCGCACCATTGTGCTGCGCCATGCGCTCAAGCCCGCGCTACTGCCCGTGGTGTCCCTGATCGGCCCGATGATCATTTCTGTCATCACGGCCGCCGTGGTCACCGAGTCGGTGTTTTCACTGCCCGGCCTGGGCAAGCTGATTGTCAATGGCGCGGCCAACCGGGACTACACCCTGGTGCTGGGTCTGGTGGTGCTGATCACCTTTATCGCCGTGACCATCAACCTGCTAGTTGATCTCACCTATGCGCTGCTTGACCCCAAAATTCGCTATTGACCACCATGCTGCCTGCTTCTGCTTCAGATAAGCTGGTCATGGCCGCAGGCGAGATGGCCGGCGCTGCTGTACACGGCCGCAGTCCCTGGCTGGATGCACGGCTGCGCTTTGTGCGCAACCGCGCCGCAGTGTGGAGCCTGTGCATTCTGATGGTCATCATCACCGCCTGCATCGTCGGCCCCTGGATATTGCCGCATGCATTTGACAGTGCAGACTGGGATGCCATGAGCCAGGCTCCGACATGGAAAAACTACCATTGGTTTGGCACTGACGAGTCGGGCCGCGACCTGCTGGTGCGCACCCTCATGGGCGGGCGCATCTCGCTGATGGTGGGCCTGCTGGCCACGCTGACTTCGGCCACGCTGGGGATTGTGTGGGGCGCTACGGCAGGTTTTATCGGCGGCCGCACTGACGCGGTGATGATGCGCATTGTGGACATGATGTATGCCGTGCCCTACCTGCTGATTGCCATCTTGCTGATCACGGTGCTGGGCCGTGCTTTCTATCTGGTGGTGATCACCATCACGGTGTTTTCCTGGATGACCATGGCGCGCGTCGTGCGGGGCCAGACCCTGTCGCTGCGCTCCAAGGAGTTTGTCGAAGCGGCCCGGGCGATTGGGGTGCCCACGCGAACCATTATTTTCCGGCACATCATTCCCAATCTGCTGGGCGTGGTGGTGGTGTATGCCACCGTCACAGTGCCCAGCGTGATTCTGGTGGAGTCGGTGCTGTCGTTTTTGGGCTTGGGCATTCAGGAGCCGATGACCAGCTGGGGTGTGCTGATCCATGATGGCACCACGGTGATGGAAATTTCACCATGGATCTTGCTGTTTCCTGCAGGGTTGCTGTCGATCACCCTGTACTGCTTCAACTTTATCGGCGATGGCCTGCGTGATGCGCTGGACCCGCAAGACCGCTAGGCACAGCGCACCATGAGTTTGCTCGAAGTGAAAGATCTGCAGGTACGCTTTGGCACGGGCGATGGGGTGGTGCACGCGGTCAACAACATCGGCTTTTCGCTGGCGGCCGGTCAAACGCTGGGCATTGTCGGCGAAAGCGGCTCTGGCAAGAGCCAAAGCGTGCTGGCCATGATGGGCCTGCTGGCGCGCAACGGCACGGCTTCCGGGCAGGTGCTTTATCAGGGCCAGAACCTGCTGGGCATGCCCAACGCAGCGCTCAACCGCATCCGCGGTGACCGCATGGCAATGATCTTTCAAGACCCCATGACCTCGCTCAATCCCTATCTCACCATTGAGCGGCAAATGACCGAAGTGCTGCAGCTGCACAAGGGCATGGAGCGCAAGGCAGCGCGGGCCAGATCGCTGCAGATGCTGGACGCCGTGAAGATTCCCGATGCCGCCCGGCGCATTGGCACCTATCCGCACGAGTTTTCTGGTGGCATGCGCCAGCGCGTGATGATCGCCATGGCCCTGCTGTGCGAGCCCGAGCTGCTGATTGCTGATGAGCCCACCACGGCATTGGATGTCACGGTACAGGCGCAGATTTTGCAGCTGCTGCGCGAGCTACAGCGCGACTTTCGCACCGCCATCATCCTGATCACCCATGATCTGGGTGTGGTGGCTGGCCTGTGCGACCAGGTGATGGTGCTGTATGCCGGGCGCGTGATGGAGCAAGGCAGCGCTGAGGATATTTTCTACCGCCCCAGCCACCCCTACACCCAGGGCTTGCTCGGAGCGATTGCCCGCCTGGACCGCAGTGACCAGGCTTTGCTGGCCATCCCGGGTGCTCCGCCCAATATGTCCAGGCCCAGTGCGGGCTGCGCGTTCCAGCCGCGCTGCAGCATGGCGCAAGCTGCCTGCAGCATTACCGTTCCGGCTTTACAGCCCTCCAGCCTGGCGCCCACTGTGCTGCGCGCCTGCCACCTGCCTGCGCCGCAGGTCCAGACACCAGTTGCCGAGCACCATGGATAAACGTGCTGCACTTTTATCCGTGCGCGATCTGCAGGTGCAGTTCAAGGTGCGCTCAGACAAAGCCTGGCCCTGGACACCCCAGCGCACGCTAACTGCCGTCAATGGCATCAGCTTTGACATAGGCCCAGGTGAAACCTTGGGCATCGTAGGCGAGTCTGGTTGCGGCAAGTCCACACTGGCGCGAGGTGTGCTCAACCTGATCCCCGCCCAAGCTGGCAGCATCCAATGGCTGGGGCAGGAGCTGTCCGGGGCCAGTGCCAGCATGTGGCACAGCGTGCGGCGCGATATGCAGATGATTTTTCAGGATCCGCTGGCGTCGCTGAACCCGCGCATGACGATCGCCCAGATCATTGCCGAGCCGCTGCGGACCCACTACCCCGCCATGCAGAATGAAGAAGTGACGGCCAAAGTGGCCGAGATGATGCAGCAGGTAGGCCTGGCGCAGCACCATATCAACCGTTATCCCCACGAGTTTTCGGGCGGGCAATGCCAGCGTATCGGTATCGCACGCGCCCTGATCCTGCGGCCCAAGCTGGTGATCTGCGATGAGCCGGTCTCTGCACTGGATGTCTCCATTCAGGCGCAGATCATCAATCTGCTCAAGGACCTGCAGCAGTCCATGGGGCTGTCCTTGATATTCATCGCCCATGATCTGGCGGTGGTTAAACATATCAGTGACCGCATCATGGTGATGTACCTGGGGCGAGCGGTGGAAAAAGCCTCCAAACACCAACTGTACCTGCAGCCACAGCACCCTTACACACGCGCCCTGCTCTCGGCCATACCGATACCCGACCCGCAGCTGGAGCGCGCCAAAACCGTCCAGATTCTCAGCGGCGACCTGCCCTCCCCGCTGGATCTGCCCTCAGGCTGCGCTTTCCGCACCCGTTGCCCCCAGGCCATGGCGCGCTGCGCTCAGGACAGCCCCAGCCTGCGTCCAGCAGGGCAGGACACTGAATCGGCCTGCTGGTTGACCTAGCATGTGCCGCGCGCACTGACCCTGCAGTCAGATCGGCTAGACTAGCCGCCACGCAGCATCCATCTACACCCAGTGCCACACCATTACGACGTAGTCATCATCGGCGCAGGCGCTGCAGGTCTGTTTTGCGCAGGCCTAGCCGGGCAACGCGGCCTGAAAGTGCTGCTTATCGACCATGCCGAGAAAGTAGCCGAGAAAATCCGCATTTCTGGCGGTGGCCGGGCCAACTTCACCAACCGCGATCTGGACGTGCGTGCGCCCTACAAGTATTTCATCAGCGAGAATCCGCGCTTTTGCCGCAGTGCGCTGTCGCGCTACACACCAGAGCATTTTCTCCAGCTGATGCAAAAACACGGCATCGCCTGGCATGAAAAACACAAAGGCCAGCTGTTTTGTGACCGTTCGGCAGAAGACCTGATTGCCATGCTGCTGGCCGAGTGCGCAGCGGGCCAGGTGGAGCGCTGGCAGCCCTGCAAGGTGCATTCTGTGAGGTTTTTACAAGACAAACAGGCCGCGAGCTCAATAGAATATCGCGGGAGCAGCTATGAAATTAATAGTGACAAGGGTATCGTTACCGCAGCCAAAGTCGTCATTGCAACAGGCGGCTTGAGCATTCCCAAGATCGGAGCCACAGATTTTGGGCAGCGCATTGCCCAGCAGTTTGGCCACCGCATTGTGCCCCTGCGTCCCGCGCTCGTGCCGCTGACCTTTGATGAGCAGCATTGGGCACCCTTTGTCAGCCTGGCTGGGGTGTCACTACCCGTGCAGATCTCCACCGGTGAAGGCAAAGCCAAAGGCCAGTTTGACGAAGACCTGCTGTTTACCCACCGTGGACTGTCCGGCCCGGCCGTGCTGCAAATCTCCAGCTACTGGCAGGAGCACAGCACAGTGCGCATCAACCTCAGCCCCACACAGGACATGTCTGCGGTGCTGCAGACCGCCAAACAGCGTTCGCGCAAGCTGATTGCCAACGAACTGGCCACTGCCTTGCCCACCCGCTTGGCAGACACCTGGACCGCGCGCGACAGCGCCTGGCAACGCCCCGTCAACGAAGCATCTGACAAGGCGCTGGCCGCACTGGCTGACAGCTTGCAGCGCTGGCAGATCACGCCCAACGGCAGTGAAGGCTATAAAAAAGCCGAAGTCACAGCGGGAGGGGTGGACACACGGGAGCTGTCCAGCCAGAGTCTGGAGAGCCAAAAATCGCCTGGGTTGTATTTCATTGGCGAGGTGGTGGACGTGACAGGCTGGCTGGGCGGCTACAACTTTCAATGGGCCTGGGCCAGCGCCCACGCCTGCGCACAAGCCCTGTAACTGCGCCTAGCCCAATGGCAGATACAACCTCACCCGCGTGCCTACGCCCGGATTGGTGCTGATCTGCAATAGCGCGCCGATCGAGCGCGCGCGCTCGCGGATACCCGTCAGGCCTTTGCCCATGATGTCCCCCACGGGCCGCTTGGCCATGCCCTTGCCATCGTCCAGAATCTCCAGCAGCATGCGCGGCACGGGTTGTGGCTCATAGCGGCAGGTCAGGCGCACATTTTTGGCCTCCGAGTGCACCAGCACATTGGCCAGGGTCTCCTGGGCGATGCGCACCACATGCACCAGCTGGGCGGGGCGCACCGAAATCAACGGCCCTGCCACATCCACCTTCCATTGCATGCGAATACCTGCCCGCGCCAGCGAAGGCTGAAACCGATAGCGCAGCCTGCCCAGTGCATCGAAGATATTGGTATCGCTGTCATCTGCGTCCACGTTATCCACGGTGGTTTTCAAATCCAGCAGGCAACTCTCCAGGCCCAGCATGACACGCCGATGCACGGGCGAGTTGGCATCCAGGCTGGCAATCAGGCCCACGAGCTGCGAGCCCACACCATCGTGGATGTCCTGCGCAATACGTTTGCGCTCACCAGCTACAGCACCCAGCATGCTGTCTTGCAACTGCTCCTGGCTGATGGAGCTGAAGCTGGTGGACATATCAAAGGCGCTGAGAGATGCAAAGCCGCTGCTGTTGTGGCTGGCTGCTTCAGACGAAGGCAGGCGCATCCAGACCATGCGCCCGGTAAACTGCAGCCACAGTGCAGTCAGACACGCAAAGAAAAACACATGACCTGCACTGAGCTCAAACGCACCGGGAGTCTGCTCCTGCAGCCGCCCCAATGCGTGTGTACCCAGATCACCGAGCATCAGGCTCCATCCCCACCAACCTGCCAGTACGATCAGGGCCGTGTGTGCGTGGGTGTCGCCGCGCAACTTGAGCAGCAGGGCTATCAGCGACACAGTAACGATCAGCGCGGTCAACACCAACCATACCGTGCTGACCACGGAACTGACTGGAGCCAACGGGTTGTAGAGATCGAGATTGAACAGCAAAGCAATCGTGCCCACTAGGGCATACAGTGCCACGGCGCTGCCAAACACCGAACGTGATAGACCTGCGCAGGCCAGTAAAAAGCTGGTGGCGCTGACGCACAGCGCGTGATAGACAAGTGCACTCCACAGCGAATAACCGCTCACTGGTGCTGCCGTCCAGCCCAGCCATGCCACCACAGCAGTAAGCGCCCAGGTAGCGGGCAGTCCCATGAAAGTGCGGTCCAGAGGGTCGTCCAGTTGCCTGGGTTGCATAACCAGTGCAAATACCGGCATTGCACAGGCAGCCATCAACAAGGTGATAGCTGTCAGTGCATTCCAGGGCACGTTCACCGGCATATCATTGCATTACAGCAAACCGCAAGTGGAAGCCAGATTAACTGCTTGCGCACGGGTGCGCACTTTGAGTTTGCGGTGGGTGTTTTTGATGTGCGTATTGACCGTCTGAATGCTGATATGCAGCATCTCGCTGATTTCTCCGCTGATATAACCCGAAGCCACGAGTTTGAGCACTTCACGCTCCCGGTCAGAGAGCTCTGACAGGCCGCCTTGCGCCGTCACAGCTGGCTTGGGTGCATGACTGCCATCAAATTTTTTCAGCAACCTGCGGGCCAAAGTGGGTGTGATGCTCGCACCACCGTTGACCACCTGCAAAACGGCATTGGGGAAGTTGCCAAACCATGAGTGTTTGACGAAATACCCGGTCGCACCGAGGCCGAAGGCATGTATGGCGTGATCTTCATCTTCCATCACCGAGATAAGTATGATTTCAGCCATGGGCTTGACCGCTTTGGCCTGGCGAATCAAATCAAAACCCAAGCCGTCACCCAGATTCAGGTCAACCAGCAATACATCGAAGTCCTCGTTGGCAATCAGGCGCTTGCCTTCTTTCATGCTGCCGCCTTGCGCTACGAGATGGATTCGGGCATCCGCCAACAGCTCATCCGCAATCACTTTGCGCACGTGCACGTCATCGTCTACCAGCAAGACTCTGGTAGGTCGCGCTGGCTGCCCCAGGAAATAGGTGGGCCAGGTTGGTACGGCTTTGGCAGCCAGTGGCGATGCCCCCGTCAAAAACGGTGCTTCGTTATCCTCAAACCTTGAGTTGAAACTTATATTCATAACTACTTCCCTCCAGTACTACACATACAGAAACATTAAATTCATGTCTTCATAAAACGATATTTGTATCCAATGCTTCAATGAACAAGGTGCGGTGCGCATGATTTTTTTACACGTTTTCCAATTCAACTCGTTCACCAGATTCACTTAAGCATCACCCGCCATCATGTTTGCACGCCTTAAATCCTCAATCAATTACTTTTGATACATTTAATTACTACCATGTACTCGATTGAAACTATCGAAGCATTTTCAGACAAATAACCGCTTCAGGACTATGAATACCCAGTGTGACAGAGCGTTGGCTAATGTGTCAATTCACACAAATAGAGTAGTACACAACAGGTATTGAAGCTGGTTACATATTGAGGCAGGCATCAAAAGGGCGATTTGTGGCTGGTTCAAACGATAGGCAGTTACACGCTTGTGCGCATACTTTCCTCTACCGTACCATTGCCATTCCAATAAAAACCGTCGTGCCCTGCATGGCCTGGCTAGCGAGCCCATCATTCGGTAGAAGCAGCGGGTAATCGCACTGAATTTGCATGAAAGCGCGATTTTATTTTTCAATCAGTATCTAAATTTACTATTTGTTACTGCCAAATGCGCAAGGTCTTTCTGCATTTGTCTGCCCCGTTACAACCCGGCTGTGTCACAGGCAATAGGAGGATTTTCTGGCTTATTTCTGCCTCTGGTGTACTTGGAAAAGTCATCGAAATTAGGTAGCCATCTGGGGTATTGCTGGCACCAGTCTTTGGTCACAAACTTGTATCACACCCGCATGGAGCGGTCATAACAACAAGTATTTCGTCGGTAAACGTGTAAGCGAGATTGTGAAACAAGGAGAGGTGCCATGCCCAGCCAAGACCAAGCAAATGTTGCAAAACTAAACCGCCGGCAGTCGCTGCAGCTCGGAGCAGCTACCGCTGCGACTGGCATGTTGGCGGTAGAAAAACTTACCCCATCTGCCAGTGCAAAGGATATTCCAGCTCCTTACTGCACGCCTTTTGTAGTTCCGTTGCCTGTGTACACAGCCAAGCAGCCGGTCAGCGGCTTGAGTCCCCCGTCCACACAGTTTGCAAACACCTCTGGCGGGGAATGTGGACGGCCATCGCACCAAAGGCGCGACAACTGGCAGCCGCAAAAGTTCTACACACTGAACGTGAAAGAAGCTTCACACTCGTTCCATCCTGAGCTGCCCACCCAGAAAATCTGGGGCTACGACGGCATGCTGCCCGGTCCCACCTTCGTTGAGCGCTATGGCGTTCCCAGCATTGTTCGCATCATCAACGAGCTGCCGCCTTTTTCGGTGGGCTTTGGATCGCCAGAAATCAGCACACACCTGCACAATCTGCACTGCGGGTCGGAGAGCGATGGCTTCGCCGGAGACTACTACAGCTCTACGAAATACGGCTCCAACCTGACCGCAGCGGGTGGCTACAAAGACCATCACTACCCGCACTGCTATGCAGGCTATGACAGTTTAACCAGCACCAACGGCGACCCGCGCGAAGCCCTGGGCTCATTGTGGTACCACGACCATCGCCTGGACTTTACAGCGCCCAATTGCTACAAAGGCTTGGTGGGTAATTACCTGCTCTTCGATGATGTTGACTCTGGTAACGAACTGGACACCAACCCGCAAGCCCTGCGTTTGCCAAGCGGCGTAGGCAAATACGATATCCCGCTGACGTTCCAGGACCTGCAGTTTGATTCCAGTGGCTATGTGTTCTACGACCAGTTTGCTACCAAGGGCATTCTGGGCAATAAATTTTTGGTGAACGGCAAAGTTCAACCTTACTTCCAGGTAGAGCGCCGCAAATACCGTTTCCGCTTGCTTGATGCAAGCCTGTCACGCTTCTATGAGTTTTACCTGGCCACTGGAACAGGAGCCAACCAGAGCTTTACGCAGATCGCCAACGATGGCAATTTGCTGCCTGCGCCCCTGACAACCAGCAAGGTGCGTATCAGTCCCGCTGAACGGGCCGACATCGTGATCGATTTTTCCAGATATCCGATGGGCACCAAGCTGTACCTGGTCAATCGCATCGTGCAGATAGACGGGCGTGGCCCAGAGGGCGCCGAGGTCAACATTCGTGGAGCCGATGGACTGTTAGTTGGTCAGGGCGTGCAGGTGTTGCGCTTTGATGTGGGCGGCCTGCCACCTACACGCGACATGAGCCAGGTGCCTGCAGTTCTGCGTGCTTTGCCGCCTATCAACCTTGCTGAGGTTGTCAAAACCCGAACCTGGGAGTTTGATAAAACCAATGAGGTATGGACTGTCAACGGCAAAATTGTTGATCTGGAAAATCCCGCAGCCACAGTCAAGCGAGGCACAGCCGAGATTTGGGTGTTGAAAGGCAAAGGTAGTTGGCACCACCCAGTTCACATACACATGGAGGAAGGTCGCATCCTGTCGCGCAATGGTGCCCCGCCGCCGCCCCACGAGATGGGTCGCAAGGATGTGTATGTGTTGGAGCCCGGCGAGGAAGTGCGTGTGTTTATCAGGTTCAGGGATTTTGTAGGCAAGTACATGATGCACTGCCATAACCTGACGCATGAAGACCACGCCATGATGGTTCGCTTTGACGTTGTTGATTAAACCGGGAGATTCACCATGAACACATACAGCACACCTTCAGAGCGCGAAGTGCACAACAGCAAACGCGATTGGCTCAAATGGGCTGGCGGCGCTGCCATAGCCCCCGTGCTTGCAACCACCGCTGCAGTACACGCCGCCAAACCAGGGCCTCGTGCACACTACTTTCCCAACACCGTAGTACATACCCACACCGGAAAAAAGCTGCGCTTTTATGATGACGTGGTACGAGGCAAGGTTGTTGTTTTCAACATGATGTACTCGGTATGTACAGGCATCTGTCCCGGCAATACGGCCAATCTGCTGCAAGTGCAGAATGTTTTGGGCAGCAGACTGGGCAAAGATGTCCACATGTATTCCATGACCCTGCAGCCCGAGTTCGACACGCCTCAAGCCCTGCAAGACTATGTCAAGCGCTACTCCATTAAGCCAGGCTGGACTTTCCTGACGGGCCAGCCCAAAGAGATGGAGCTGATCCGCCGCAAGCTGGGTTTTTTCAATGACGACCCGAGAATAGATTCGGATCTGAATAACCATACCGGCATGGTGCGCGTGGGTAGCGAGTCTCTGGACCGCTGGTTCATGGTGCCTGCACTCAGCAGCCCCAAACTGATGGCCAAAGCCATTCTGGAGCTGGTGTAAAGGCTCGTGGTGCCGTAGTCGGTCAGCATGTCTTCAGCACTGGCTTAGCATCCAAATTTTCTTGATCACGCAGATTTGCAAGCCTGGTTTTTACTAGGCTTGTTTTTTAGCCAAGTGCTGCTTGCATTGACAAGATTGCCTGCTTTGCCGAAAGTTGGCCGCGCTTTGCCAAAACAGTGTTGTAGTGCTGCAAGTGATCGCTAACATGAAACTGTAATTGTTATAAATGTAACAATTTATCTCTGCGCTTTTCAAAGCCGATCAGGTGGCGAAACCATCTTCCAAGACGATCGCAGTCTTCGCGCCAAAGACCTCTGTTTCGATCAAATGACAGCTTATCGAAGTTTGATCTCCCGCCAAGCTATCAAGCGCATTTTGTTATCGATTCCGCCTCAAAAATACCCAAATGCACGTATCGCCCAGATCGCATGCGTATCTGATTTTCAGAGGGAGATTCATTTTTATTTTTACACAAAGATACATTAGTTTCATTTAAATACTACCTAATACGGTGCCAATTCGCCTTCTATCCGGCGGTGAAAATAATGAGCAAATTCAAGCACTTCTCGAAACATATCGTGAGTTAAATCACATATGACTCGCTTTTTTAGCGAAAAAACTAGTCCAAATTAGCTAATAAAGCACGGTATTGATCCTCTTCCGCTTTAGCTAGAAACTGCATTCCAGCAGCGTCAACATTAACAACAGTATGTGAATGTGTGTTTTTGTAGCCGCTTCTGTAGTCCCGAATAGCTTAAGCAATCCATGAAATCAGCTCTTAAGTTTTTCGGTTGTTAGGACATGAAGAGTTTGAGGGGGAAGAGTGATGTCACACAACCAAGATCGTACGAGAAGCTTTGGTAACAAAACCAGCGCTCCAAATGTAGGCCAAAACCGAGTCAGCAGCGCAAGCGCTGCACTTTGCCGATGGGCGCTACGACAGCTTAAGTGGGCCGCCACTCACGCCTCCCATCGCGGACGACCGCGCAAATACACCCCGCGCTAATCCTGTCTCGCACCAAGCCTAGGCAACCCATTTTCAATTTCTGGAGTATTCATCATGGCAACTACCAAGCCCACCAATTTCACAGTCACCCTGCTCGACTTGAACAAGATTCTGGAGCAGATCAAGATCGCAGAGAACCACGCAAGGACAGGCGTGCTGGCCAATCTGGATGGCACCCCCATCAGTCCACTGCTGCCTGCAGGTCTGCGCACAGTTGACGGCACCTACAACAACTTGCTTCCCGGCCTGCAAAATCAAGGTGCTGCAGACCAGGTAATGCCTCGCTTGCTCACGCCGGAGTTTCTCAACGAGAACGATGGCGATACCATGCAGCTGGGGCCAGGAGGCCCGGTAGTAACCAATACCGATTACAACCGGCTTGGTACAACGCCAAATGCACAAGGCGTTGCCAACGGTAGCGTGGCTGATGCTGATCCACGAATCATCAGCAACTTGATCTCTGACCAGACCATTGGCAACTTTGCGGCATTGCAAAAAGCCCTTCAGTTGGCAGGTTCTGAGAACCCTGCTGCTGACGCTCAGGCCATTTTGGATGCCTACGAGGCTGCCAACGCAGCAGTAGCAGCTGTTGGTACGGCGCAAACTGCAGCCAACGCAGCCAATGCGGCATTGACCGCGGCGCAAAACGGCGGCGCGGTAGCGCAAACCGCCCTGACAACTGCACAGAGCAATAACGCGACAGCACAAACCAATAAAACCAATGCGTTGGCGACACTTGCGCAAGCACAGCTGGACTCAGCCACAGCCGCAGCAGAGCTCCTGGCTGCACAGACAGCAGCCAATACAGCTGCAGACGATCTGGCATCGGCAAACACTAGCTTGCTGGCAGCAGTAGCCACTGCAACCAGCACAGCAGCACAGGCATCTACCGACAATGCTGCACGTGCATTGACCCTGGCAGCATCCAACAATGCCGCCTCGCTTGCAGCCATTGCCAACACAGCCGCCACCAATGCGCTCGCGGCATTTAACCTTGCTGTCAGCACATTTGCCGCCAATTCCCCAGAAGCGCTGGCAGCCCAAGCAACTTACAACGCAGCCGTCGCCGCGTCGAATACCGCCACCTCCACTGCTGACGCGGCACTGGCAACATACAACGCTGCAAACAATACCGCCAACGCATCGGCCGCCGCGGCCAGCAATGCTGCTGACGCACTAGTGCAGGCCCAGATTGATCGCGACGCCGCTTTTGCAGCAAACGCAAGCGCGCAGTCAGAAGTGGCAACCCAGCAGGCGCAACTCAGCGCCGCTCAAGCCGCCGCTCTTGCACCGGCTGCTGCTTTGAGCCTGGCTAGCTCCAACCTTGCAACCGCTAACGCGCTGGCCAGCTCGACTGCCAGCCAGGCTTCTGCGGATGCTGCAGCACGTGATTTGGCGCTTACCACATCCAATAATGCTGCGGCGGCTGCCGTCGCGGCAGACCAAGCTGAAGCCAGTGCACTGGCAGCGTACAGCATTGCAGTAGTAACCTATGGCGCAGCTACCCCTCAAGCCGTCGCTGCACTAGCCACCTACAATACTGCAGTAACCACAGCAGCAAACGCTTCCATCGCAGCCATTACTGCGCAGGGCAGCTACAACAATGCCAGCATCGCTGCTGCAAATTCAGCGGCTACAGCCGCTAGCGCTATAACTGCCCAAGGTATTGCGCAAACCGCCTATAACAACGCATTTACTGCCAATGCCAACGCTCTATCTACCTTGGCTGCTGAGCAGGCTGAAGCAACAGACGCGCAGGCTGCTGCTGCTGATGCAGCAGCAACACTCAACCAAGCCAGTGCTGATCTAGCCGACGCTACCGCCAACGCAAACACAGCCGCTACCCAAGCTGCGGCAGATGCACCCGCGCGCCAATTGGCACTGGATGCCTACAACAGCGCTGTGCAAGCAGCTGCAGATACTGTTGTAGCTGAGGCCGAAGCACTTGCAGCATTCAACGACGCAGAGGCTACCTATGGTGCTGGCTCCCCAGAGGCTATCGCAGCGCAAGATGCTTACACAGCGGCGCAAACCGCTGCAAGTGAAGCCGCAGCAGCAGTAACACCCGCACTAGCCGCTTTTAATGCTGCAGACGCATCCAACCAGGCCGCAATATTAGCCAGTGCTGCACAGGCTGCTGCACAAACCAGCTTTGACAATGCCAACAATGCTAACAATCAAGCGCAAACTACACTCGGTGTGGAGCAAAACGAAGCTGTAGCTGCTGCTACAGCGGCAGCAGCTACAGCAACAGCATTGAGCCAATCCGACACAGCATTGACAGCCGCCAACCAGCTCGCCACCAGTACTGCTGCACAAGCTGCATCGGATGCTGCAGCGAGAGATCTTGCACTCGCTGCATCGAACGCTGCCACTGCCGCATCGACTGCGGCTACTACAGCAGAAGCCAACGCACTGACTGCCTACAACATTGCCATTACTACTTTTGGCGCCGCCACTCCTGAGGCCGTGGCCGCATTGGCCACCTACAACCTGGCAGTAACGACATCCAACACTGCTACAGCAGCCGCAGCGACTGCGCTTGCATCCTACAACAACGCCAACACTGCGGCGCAAGCCTCTGCACTAACCGCCATCAATGCAGCATCTGCCCAAGGTTTGGCACAAACTGCGTACAACAGTGCATTCAACACCAACGCAGCAGCGCAATTGCTGGTATCTACAGAATCGGCCGAGCTTGCTGCAGCGCAAGCTGCTGCCACTTCAGCAGCCAATGCGTTGACACAAGCAGACAGTGAACTTTCCGCAGCCAGCCAGCTGGCCAGCAACACCGCCGCGCAGGCTGCCACAGATGCTGCCGCTCGCAGCGCTGCACTCCTCACATCCAATTCGGCAGCTGCTGCTGCCGCAACAGCCAACGGTGTAGAAGCAGACGCACTGGCTGCATACAACCTGGCGGTTACTACGTTTGCATCCAACTCGCCTGAAGCTATTGCAGCACAGGCAAACTACAACCAAGCTGTGGCGGATGCTAATAGCGCAAATACTGAAGCTACCAGTGCTTTGGCAGCTTACAACACTGCAAATTCGACAGCGCTTGCATCAGCACAGCTTGCAAGTGATGCAGCAGCAGCCCAGAGCGGAGCCCAGGCAGCCTACGACGCAGCAGCAGGAGCCAACACCTCTGCGCAGTCCGTGCTCAGCACTGAAGTGAGCGAGAACCAGGCAGCAAACGACGCGCAAAACAATGCACAAAACAACTACGATAGCCTTGCATTGGCTGCAGACGGTACCGCAGCCGCGTTGGCGATTGCACAAGCTGCGTTCACTACCGCTTCGGCAGGCGAAGCAACAGCACAGGCAACCGCTAACAGCGCCAATGCCACTCTGACAAGCGCACAAGCCTTGGCAGTATCTTCTGCAACGGATGCAGCAGAACTGCCTGGAAGTCTTGGTCTGGACATCTCTCCAAACGGAAGTATCTCGATACTGAATCAGTCACCAGACATTGGCTTGTCACCTCCGTTCAATGGCTGGATGACCATGTTTGGCCAGTTCTTCGACCATGGCCTGGATTTGATTCCCAAAGGTGGTAATGGCACCGTCTATATTCCGCTGCAGCCGGACGATCCGCTGTATGTTCCAGGCGGCCCCAATTTCATGGCCCTCACCCGCGCTAGCACAGTGCGCACCGCGGGTGCAGACGGCATCTTGGGCAACAGCGATGACCAGTTGCATGAAACCATCAATACGACGACGCCGTTTATTGACCAAAACCAAACCTATACCTCCCACGCTTCGCACCAGGTATTTCTACGCGAATACAAACTGGATGCCAATGGTCATGCGGTGTCAACAGGCCATTTGCTGGATGGTGCCAATGGCGGCATAGCCAACTGGGCTGAGGTTAAGGCTCAAGCCCTGAACATGCTGGGTATCCAGTTGAATGATTTTGATGTGGGCAATGTACCTCTTTTGCGCACAGACGCCTATGGAAAATTCATACCGGCAGCCAATGGCTATGCACAGGTCATTATTGGAGTGGGGCCTGATGGTGTAGCTAACACCAACGATGACATCGTTGCTGTTGCAACCCGCGCAGCCCCAGCCACTGGGAGCACCCCTGCTGTTGCCTTTGCACCGGTAGTACTTGCCACGTTGGGTGCCACCCCTGCACCTGGCACGGTGACTCCAATTCGCACTGGCCACGCATTCCTGGACGACATAGCCCACCATGCAGCTCCTGGCAAATGGGATCACGACAACAATCCATTCACACCCAAGGTCAATCAGACCGCTGATGTAGACGTGGATGTCAATGGCGACGGCACTCTGTCTACAGCTGAGCTCACACGGGATGACAACAACCCTGGAACCTACGACGACGAAATGCTGGGTCGACATTACATCACTGGCGATGGCCGGGGCAATGAAAACATTGGCCTAACAACAGTGCACACCATTTTCCACGCCGAACATAACCGTTTAGTGGAAGACTACAAACACACCATCCTCTCCAGCGGAGACTTGAGCATCATCAACGAGTGGCTGTTGACTGACTTGACTAATGTCAATCAGATTCCTACGACAGTAGCTGGCATTGCCGCCTTGAACTGGGATGGAGAACGCCTCTTCCAGGCAGGGCGTTTTGTCACCGAGATGCAGTATCAGCACCTGGTTTTTGAAGAGTTTGCTCGCGCAGTTCAACCCGCGATCGACCCCTTCATATTCTCAGCGTCTCCTGATCTTGATCCGTCTATCGTGGCTGAATTCGCCCATGTGGTTTACCGCTTTGGTCACTCGATGCTTAACGAAACAGTTGACCGTCTGGATGCCAACAATCAAGTCGTTGGCGATGCAGATCCTACTAAGCCTGGCCAACAGCAGATTGGCTTGATTGAGGCCTTCCTGAACCCGGTAGAGTTTGACCAGGACGGCGCTGTATCTGCAGCTGTCGCGTCAGGTCAAATTATTCGCGGCATGACCAGGCAAGTAGGCAATGAGATTGATGAATTTGTCACCGAAGCTTTGCGCAACAATCTGGTGGGTCTGCCACTGGACTTGGCGGCACTCAACATCGCCCGTGGTCGTGACACTGGTGTACCTTCGTTCAACCATGCCCGCGCACAGTTCTATGAGATGACTGGTGATTCGCGGCTGGCACCCTACACCAGCTGGACTGACTTCGCGACACACATTAAAAACCCAATGTCTGTGGTGAACTTCATTGCGGCCTATGGCACGCACCCCCTTATCACCAGCGCGACGACTTCAGCAGACAAGCGCGACGCAGCCATGATGCTGGTAACAGGTATTGGCGGCCCACCACTAGGCATGACCGCTGAACAGTTCGCAGCTGACCGCTACGACTTCCTCAATGCTACGGGCATCTACGCAGGTGGCAGCCTGGGCGGCTTGAACGCAGTAGATTTCTGGATTGGTGGCTTGGCCGAAGAAAAGCAGGAGTTTGGCGGCATGCTAGGCGCCACCTTCAACTTTGTGTTTGAAGCACAAATGGAGAATCTGCAGAACGGCGACCGCTTCTACTACCTCAGCCGTACGCAGGGTATGAACCTGCTCAACCAGCTGGAAGCCAACAGCTTCACCAATATCGTGATGCGCAACACCGATCTTGGCGATGTAGGTCAAGCCCACCTGCCAGGCGACTTGTTCAAGACACCCGACATGATTCTGGAGGCTCAGATCAGCTTGCAGGTCGGCGCAGATCCAACGCATGGCGATCCAATTTTGGACAACATCAAACCATTGTTCATCCGCCGCGACACCAATGGTGACGGAGTGACAGACTTCATGCAGTTCAACGGTGGCCAGCACGTCGTGTTGGGCGGTACTGAAGGAAGGGATACCTTGATTGGCGGCCTGGGCATTGACACCCTGTGGGGCGATGGCGGCAATGACCGCCTTGATGGCGGCTACGAAGCTGACAAAGTGCATGGTGGAGCAGGCGACGACATCATTACCAACTTGGGAGGAGACGACTTCCTGTTTGGGGAAGACGGCAACGACGTGATCAGCATGGGCTCGGGTGTTGTGCTGGGCTTTGGTGGCCGCGGCAGCGACTTCATCATGACAGGCCCGGATACCCAAGAAGTGTTCGCTGGAGAAGGCGACGACTTCATTTTGGGCGCTTCAGGCAGTGATACTCTGATGGGCAATGAGGGTAACGACTGGATTGAAGGCGGCGAAGGTTTCGATGGCTTGGCTGGTGAGAACTCAGAGCTGTTTTTCAATAGTCCCATCATTGGCCACGACGTACTCAACGGCCAAGGCAACGATACCGACTACGATGGCGAGTCTGGTGATGACATCATGTTCCAGGGCCCTGGTATTCAACGCAGTAACGGCATGTTTGGCTTTGACTGGGGCATCCATAAAGACGATCCATTCGGTGCTAACTCTGACTTGGGCATTCCTTTCTTTCCAGCTCAGGCTGTATTTACCCTGCGCGACCGTTTTGACTCGGTAGAGGGTCTGTCTGGTTGGAGAAACAATGACATACTGACTGGTGCTTCAATACTGCGAGGTGCAGCTGGTGGTGCGGGCGCAGGACCAGGCAACCCTGTGGATGAAAGCCATCTCAAATCGCAAAACGTCAGCCTGATTAACGGTTTTGCAGAACTGCTGGGACTGGATGCCGCAGCCGTCGCAGCACTACCTGTCAACACCACTGTGCTTGATACCACCACGGGTGCCGAGGTCATTATTGGTGGTGATGGCAGCGATATCATCCGCGGCAATCTGGGTAACGACATTTTGGACGGTGATGCATGGCTTAACGTGCGCATCAGCATCCGCAGCGCCACAAACCCTGATGTGGAAATTCGCACCGTCAACAGCATGAATGAGATCAAGGCTGAGATGCTGGCAGGGACCATTAACCCCAGCCAACTCAGAATTGTGCGCGAAATTCTGCGGCCTGGAGCCGATATCGATGCCAACAACGATGGCCGTATTGACGGATGGGTTGCTGGTGTCAGCGCGGACAAAGACGGCTTTGTGGACGTAGATACCGCCGTGTTTACCGGCGCTCGCAGCGAATACGATATTATTTCCAACCCCAACGGCACACTGACTATCAACCATGCACGCCCAGTGGGTGCAATTTCTGATGGCATTGACACCATTCGTGGCTTTGAGCGGCTGCAGTTTGCCGATCAAACGATCAGCCAAGGCACATTCAACTCTGTAGCCACAGGCACTGTGACTATCAGCGACACCACACCCACAGAAGACCAGCTCTTGACCGCTACCAAAGCGTTTACAGATGCTAACGGTGTGAACCTGTCCACTGTCGTCTACACATGGGAGGCTAGAGCTAACGCAAACAGCCCTTGGGTAGAGGTGCAAACTGGCGTCAACTTTACGCCTAGCGATGCTGTGGTGAGCCAAACATTACGTGTCAAAGCTACTTTCACAGACCTGATGGGTGTGCAAGAGGTTGTGTACTCTGCTGCAACCGCGCCTATCGCAGGTGTAAACGATCTGCCGGTAGGTACCGTCACGATTACGGGTATCGCTGCAGAAGACGAGATGCTGACAGCAAACATTGCAGGTATCAGTGACGTGGATGGGATCATCGCCACGTCGTGGCAGTACCAGTGGCTACGTAACGGCGAACCCATACTCGATCCGGTGGCACCAAACCTCAACGCAACCAGCGCCAACTATGTCTTGACGGATGCAGATGCTGGCCAATTCATAAGTGTGCAGGCAACCTACCTTGATAGCCAGGGCTTTACCAACACAGTGTTCAGCGTCCCGACAACGGCAGTAGTCAACGTCAACGATGCCCCGTTCCTGAACGAGTTCCTGCCAGCCCCAACGGTCAATGAAGATGCAGTGACGACCTTCACGATACCTGCTGGAACGTTTATCGATCCTGATGCATTGGTAGGCGACTCGCTCACCTACACAGCCGCCATGGCCGATGGTTCAGCCTTGCCAACATGGCTGAGCTTTAACGCTGTCAATCAAACATTCACAGCAACGAATCCCACCAATGAAGATGTAGGCACCTACAGCATCGAGGTCACTGTAACTGACCGAGCAGGTCTAAGTGCTTCTGACGTGATGGTGATGACAGTCGCCAACACCAACGACGCCCCCACGGGCAGCCCTACAGTTACGCTTGCAGCAGGTACCGAAGACGTCAACTACACGGTAAGCGCCAGCGATCTATTGGCTGGTTTCAGTGACGTTGATGTGTTCGATACTCTGTCGGTTGCAAACCTTGTGGCCAGCAATGGGGCAACCGTGACAGCCAATGCGAATGGCACCTTCACCGTTGCGCATGCGCCCAATTACAACGGCCCCATCACTCTGAGCTATAACGTAGTGGACGGTCATGGCGGCAGTATTGCAGCGGTTCGGGGCTATTCACTGGCGGCCGTCAACGACGCCCCCACCATCGCCGCCACCGCCGGCGCCAGCATCAATGAAGACGCCGTGGCCTCGGGCACCGCGGTGGGCAGCGATATTGACAGCGCCACGCTCAGCTACAGCGCGGGCAACGCCTCCAACGGCGCGGTCAGCATCGACAGCACCACCGGCGCCTGGACCTACACCCCGGTGGCCAACTTCAACGGCGCTGACAGCTTCACCATCACCGTCTCTGACGGTGCCCTGAGCAGCCAGCAGGTGGTCAGCGTGACGGTCAACCCCGTCAACGACGCCCCCACCATCGCCGCCACCGCCAGCGCCAGCATCAATGAAGACGCTGTGGCCTCGGGCACCGCGGTGGGCAGCGATATTGACAGCGCCACGCTCAGCTACAGCGCGGGCAACGCCTCCAACGGCGCGGTCAGCATCGTCAGCACCACCGGCGCCTGGACCTACACCCCGGTGGCCAACTTCAACGGCGCTGACAGCTTCACCATCACCGTCTCTGACGGTGCCCTGAGCAGCCAGCAGGTGGTCAGCGTGACGGTCAACCCCGTCAACGACGCCACAACTGGCGTGGTAAGTATCGACAACACCAGCCCCGACCTGCTGCGCACCCTCACTGCCAACAACACCCTGGCCGATCCCGATGGCGTACTTAGCCTGCAGGGCTATCAGTGGCAGTCTTCCAGCGATGGCATTACCTGGAGCGACATCGCCGGAGCGACGGGTGTTACCTTCACCACCGACACAGCGGGTGTACAGCTGCGTGTACGGGCCGACTACAGTGTCGGCGGAGGGGCTACGGAGAGCATCTTCTCAGCGGCTACCGCAGCCGTTGGGGCCTTCCACCTGATCACCGGCACCAACGCCAGCGAGACCCTTAACGGCACCGCAGTTGCCGACCAGATCACGGCCTTGGACGGTGACGATGTGTTAAACGGTGGTGCAGGCGCTGACCGTTTGGTTGGCGGTACGGGCGATGACAGCTATGTTGTTGATCAGGACGATGTGGTCACCGAGAACGCTGGAGAAGGCAACTACGATACGGTCTACAGTGCAGGGGACTATGCCCTGACAGCCAACGTCGAACAACTGATCTTGACTGGCAGTGCTGCCATTAATGGTAGCGGCAACGATCTGGACAACCACCTGTCCGGCCGCTACAACGCAGCTGCCAACATCCTGGCTGGTGGGCTGGGTAATGATAACTACCATGTAGGCGCAGGCGATACCGTGGTGGAGGCTCTGGATGCAGGCATTGATACCGTGGTCGCCTACGCAGACCATGCGCTGGCAGCCAACGTAGAGCATCTGGTCGGGGTCGGTTCTGCAGGCATGAGCCTGACAGGCAATGGACTTGACAACAGCATCTCGGGTACCGCTTGGGCAGACACCCTCAACGGTGGTGCAGGCAACGATGTACTGATCGGCGGGGCTGGAGCTGACGCACTGCTTGGCGGTACGGGCGATGACAGCTATGTTGTTGATCAGGACGATGTGGTCACCGAGAACGCTGGAGAAGGCAACTACGATACGGTCTACAGTGCAGGGGACTATGCCCTGACAGCCAACGTCGAACAACTGATCTTGACTGGCAGTGCTGCCATTAATGGTAGCGGCAACGATCTGGACAACCACCTGTCCGGCCGCTACAACGCAGCTGCCAACATCCTGGCTGGTGGGCTGGGTAATGATAACTACCATGTAGGCGCAGGCGATACCGTGGTGGAGGCTCTGGATGCAGGCATTGATACCGTGGTCGCCTACGCAGACCATGCGCTGGCAGCCAACGTAGAGCATCTGGTCGGGGTCGGTTCTGCAGGCATGAGCCTGACAGGCAATGGACTTGACAACAGCATCTCGGGTACCGCTTGGGCAGACACCCTCAACGGTGGTGCAGGCAACGATGTACTGATCGGCGGGGCTGGAGCTGATACTTTTGTGATGGGTTCGTTGACTGACTCTGGCATCGGCGCTGGCCAGCGCGACATCATCACCGATTTCCTGGC
>JAAFIP010000017.1 GCA_013297865.1 Polaromonas sp.
ATCGCGCGAGGTCTTGCGATCCCCCGCTTTCATCCGTAGATCGTATGCGGTATTAGCGTAGCTTTCGCTACGTTATCCCCCACGACTGGGCACGTTCCGATATATTACTCACCCGTTCGCCACTCTCAAGTATTGCTACTCTACCGTTCGACTTGCATGTGTAAGGCATGCCGCCAGCGTTCAATCTGAGCCAGGATCAAACTCTATAGTTCGATCTTGAATTTACTCATAAAACGGAATTGAAGAAGAAAAACTTCTATCAATTACGCATGAGTGTTTAAAGTCCAAAAGACTTGAGTTACTAGAACTCTGGCAATCGCCTTCAAACACCCACGCTTATCGGCTGTAAATTTTTAAGGAACCTTACAAAAACTGTTGTTTTTGCTGAACTCGCTGTGATCAGCTGAGCCGTAAATTATAACATGGTTTTTAAGGCCTTGTCAAAATTTCTACCTATTTCGCTGTGAATGTATTTACTAACTTTAAGTAACCGACTTGCGTCTAGCTACTGCAGTTTTCAACACATCCGCGTTTTCAGCAGAGCCTCAAATTATATACCGAATTTTTGATGTTCGTCAAATAAATTTGAGTTTTTCTACTTATGCACATTGTTGACACTTTCAAAAGTATTTCGCGTTGCAGCGATTTTGATTGTGTCTGCGTTTTCAGCAGAGCCTCAAATTATATACCGGATTTTTGATGTCCGTCAAATTATTTGAGTTTTCTTTTGTCTTCGGCGCTATCAAAGAAACCTTTAGATCACTTAAGCGCCGTTTTCAGCATAGCCTATGAGTATACATCGAATCTCTCTGCCTTTGCAATTATTTGCATCCCGCGCCCATGCACCGCAGGTTGGTCACTGTAGAGCTGCTAAGTCTGTGCAACTTTGCCTAGAGGTAGAGCACGCTGGCGTGCTCCCGTCAGCACATAGAGCGCATTGGCCAAGGCGGGTGCCAGCGGAGGCAACGCAGGCTCTCCCACTCCCGTAGGTACTGCGGTACTCGGCACGATATGCGTCAGCACCACAGGTGCCTGCGCCAGGTTGATGACAGGATAGTTAGGGAAGTTGGTTTGCTGTACCTGGCCTTGCTGAATATCTACACGGCCATACAGGGCCGCACTCAGACCAAAGACCACTGAGCTTTCCACTTGTTGCGCCACGATACCAGGATTGACCACGGAGCCGCAGTCAATAGCGCACACAACGCGGTGCACACGGGGCAGACCATTTTCTATGGATACTTCCACCACCTGGGCCACGATGGAGCCGAATGATTCGTGCAAGGCAAGACCACGCGCGCGGCCCGCAGCCAGTGGCTTGCCCCACCCGGCTTTGTCAGCCGCCAAATTGAGCACCGCCAAGTGGCGCGGTGCCTGGGTCAGGGCGCGGCGGCGAAACTCCAGCGGATCGGTTTGTACGGCAGAGGCCAGTTCATCGACGAAAGCCTCTGAGAAGAAAGCATTGTGCGAATGGCCCACGCTGCGCCAAAAGCCTACAGGTACGCCCATCTGCGTAGCGGTATGGGACATGCGCTGGTTGGCGAAGCTGTAGGGCAGGTCAAACAGGCCTTCAGCCGTGGTTTTATCTGGCGCATCTACGGGACCGGCCAGCAGAGGGAAAGCACGCGCGAACCAGCGCGGCGTGATCGCATCACCCGCCGACTGGATGCGCAGGCTGCTGACTGCGCCGCTCGCGTCGATACTGGCGCGTAGCAAAGCAGCGTGCGCTGGGCGATAGAAATCATGCGTCATGTCTTCTTCGCGGGAGTACAGAAGCTGCACGGGGCGGCCTTGGCACTCCATGGCCACACGCACGGCTTGGGCAACAAAGTCCACCTCCAGGCGCCGACCAAAGCCGCCGCCCAGCAGCGTGACGTTGACAGTGACTGCCTCTTTAGGCACGCCAGCCACCTGCGCGGCAATGTCGCGTGCCATTTGCGGCACTTGCGTAGGGGCCCAGACGATGACTTTGCCATCTTTGACCTGCGCGGTGCAGTTCATGGGCTCCATGGTGGCATGGGCCAGATAGGGTGCGCTGTACAAGGCCTCCACCGTTCGCGCTGCGCTGCGCTCGGCATCATCCACCGAACCGCGGCTGTGGAATGCAAAGCCCCCGCCTTGCGTGGCGGCATCGCGCAGCTGCGCCTGGATCGCAGTGCTGTCCAATGCGCCCAGTGGCCGCTGCTGCCACTGCACCTCCAGCGCCTGGGCGCCTTGTTTGGCATGCCATGAGCTGGCGCCGATCACAGCCAGGCCTGCGGTGCCACCGCCCAGCGCAGGGAAAGCCACCACGCGCTCAACACCTGGCAGGGCCAACGCCTTGCCTGAGTCCACCACGCCGGGCGCACCGCCTAGCATGGGCGATAGACGCACCGCGGCAAACACCATACCTGGCACGCGCACATCGATGCCAAACTGGGCTTTGCCTGTGACTTTGTCGGGCACATCGCTGCGTGGAGCCGAGGTGCCCAGCAGTTTGAAGTCTTTATGCCCCTTGACCTGCACTTTGCCGGGCGACACGCCTGCTGCTGCTGCCATGAACTGGCCAAAATGCCCTGATTTACCTGTTGCTGACAGTACGCCTTGGCTGATGGTGATTTGCTCTGCACCCACGCCCCATTGGGCAGCGGCAGCGGCCACCAGCTGTGCGCGTGCTGTGGCTGCAGCCAGCCGCACCGGGCCCCAGGCGTCGGCCACGCTGGACGAACCGCCCGTCACAACGACACCCAGCTCACGCGCCACCTTGCCCACCACCCACTCGCTGGTTTTGACCACCGTGGTTTGCTGACCTGGCTCGCCGTCCTTGGGGTGAAACGGCAAGGACGCTACAAACATGGCCACATTGCCGTAAATGCTGTCCAGGCTGGACGGCTCGATACGCACTTGGGCCAGCGGCATATCCAGCTCTTCTGCCACCAGCATGGGGAGCGCAGTGTGCACGCCCTGCCCCATCTCACTGCGTGGCATGGCCAGGGTGACCGAGCCATCAGCGGAAATCTTGAGCCAGCCGTTGAGTGCTACCGCACCTTCTTTGGGCAGCATCAGCTCGCCCTTGCCCATGCGTGATCGCTGCGGCATGACGCCCCAGCCCACCAGTAGCGCACCACCAATGCCGGCCGCCGATAAAAGCAGATGCCGGCGCTTCATGACAGTACCCCCACTTGGGTTGTTGGCTGCGTCGTCTTGCCGTCTGAGGTAGCCTGGACAGTGAGAGCTGCTGTCTTCACGGTGCCTGCCGCACGGTGAATTGCTGCACGCACGCGCTGGTAGGTGCCGCAGCGGCAGAGATTGGTCATCGCAGCGTCAATATCTGCATCTGTGGGCTGCGGCTTGGCCTGCAGCAGGGCAGCAGCAGCCATCAACATGCCGCTTTGGCAGTAGCCGCACTGGGGCACTTGCTCTGCAATCCAGGCGTCCTGCAGGGCGCTGAGCCTGTCCGTGGCCAATCCCTCAATGGTCTGAATGGATTTGCCGGCCACAGTAGACACCGGCGTGACGCAGCTGCGCACCGCCTGCCCGTCCACCCGGACGGTACAGGCGCCACAAGCGGCCACCCCGCAGCCAAACTTGGTGCCTGTCATGTTCAGCACATCGCGCAGCACCCACAGCAGGGGCATGGCACCGTCGGCCTGCACACTCTGCACCTTGCCATTGATCTGAAGCTCTATCGCCATCGTATGTCCTCGTGCGCAGCATGCGCGCCAAACTGAAACTATAGCCCGATTAGGGCGCTGCATCTGTTCTATTTTCTTTTCATCTGGATTCATCACCGACAATCAGGGCTATGGCTTTGATTACATTTTTGGACGCGCAACTCGCTTTTGGTCACTTTGCGCTGCTTGACCACGCTGATTTTTCGCTGGAGGCAGGCGAGCGGGTGGGCTTGATTGGCCGCAACGGCGCGGGTAAATCGTCTTTGCTCAAGATACTGGCGGGCTTGGAAAAGCCCGATGACGGCACCCTGCAGCTGCAGGGCGGGGTTAGTGTGGTCTATGTGGCGCAGGAGCCTGTATTGAACCCTGAAGCGACGGTGTTTGTGGCTGCCAGCGAAGGCATTGCCAGCCTGCAGGCGGTGATGGAGCAGTATCTGTCCGGTGAGGGCGACCTGAACGCCCTGCAGACCATCATCGAAGACCAGGACGGCTGGAACTGGGAACAGCGCGTGACCGAAACGCTGCAAAGGCTCAATCTCAACCCTGACGCCATTGTCGGCCAGCTCTCGGGCGGCACCAAAAAGCGCGTGGCTCTGGCGCAGGCGCTGGTGGCGCGGCCCGATGTGCTGCTGCTGGACGAACCCACCAACCATCTGGACCTGGACGCCATCACCTGGCTGCAGGAGCTGCTGGTGGCTTTCAAGGGCGCGATTGTCACCATCAGCCACGACAGGGCGTTTTTGGATGCGGTAGCCACCCGTATTGTGGAGCTCGACCGTGGCAAGCTCACGGGCTATCCCGGCAACTTTGCCGCCTATGTGCTGCAAAAAGCCGAGCAGATGGCGCAGGAAGCCATCATTTTTGCCAAGGCGGACAAGCTGCTGGCGCAAGAAGAGGTGTGGATTCGCAAGGGCGTGGAGGCCCGCCGCACCCGCGCCACCGCGCGCATCAACCGCCTGCAGGACCTGCGCCAAAACCATGCCGAGCGCCGCAACGCGCTGGGCCGCGTGAAGCTAGACCTGGACGTCGGTGAGCGGGGCGGCAAGCTGGTCAGCGAACTGACCGAGGCGGGCAAGCGCTTTGGCGACAAAACCATCGTCCACAACTTCACCGCCACCATCATGCGCGGCGACAAAGTGGGCATTCTCGGGCCCAACGGCGCAGGCAAAACCACATTGCTCAAGATGATTCTGGGCGAGCTGGCTCCCGACAGCGGCAAAGTGCGCCAGGGCGCCAACCTGCAAGTGGCTTATTTCGACCAGATGCGTGACCAGCTCAATCTGGACGCCACGCTGGAAGACTTCATCAGCCCCGGCAGCGAGTGGATCGAGATCAATGGCGCGCGCAAGCATGTCAAAAGCTATCTGAGTGACTTTCTGTTCAGCCCTGCGCGGGCCAACTCGCCGGTGCGCTCGCTCAGTGGCGGGGAGCGCAACCGCCTGCTGCTGGCGCGCCTGTTTGCCAGGCCAGCTAACTTGCTGGTGCTGGACGAACCCACCAACGATCTGGACATCGACACACTCGAGCTGCTGGAGGAAATGCTGCAGGACTACCCTGGCACCGTGTTCCTGGTCAGCCACGACCGGGCCTTTGTGGACAACGTGGTGACCAGCATCATCGCCTGGGAAGGCGGGCCGCACAAAGCGGGCTTTTGGCGCGAGTACGAAGGCAGTGTGCAGGACTGGCTCACCCAGCGCGCGCGTAGCGCGCAGATGGGCATTGGGGCTAAAAATAACAATAAAAACGAGCTGCAAGCCAATAGAATATCGCGGGAGCAGCTATCAAATAAAGAGCAATCTACTGCTGTTATGGAGTCAGCAACTAGTGCGCCTACGGCTCCCACCACAGCCAGCGCGTCGCCCGCGCGCAGAAAACTCAGCTACAAAGAGCAGCGTGAACTCGACGGCCTGCCCGCGCTGATCGCCAGGCTGGAGGCCGAGCAGAAAACCATCCAAGGCCAGCTAGCCGATGGCAAGCTGTATGTCACTGACAACGCACTGGCCTTGCAGCTGGCGCAGCGCGAAGCCGCCATAGAAACCGAGCTGTTGCACGCCCTGGAGCGCTGGGAGCAGCTGGGCTAGGCGAGTCTGGCCCGCCATACATGGCTACGTCAGCCAGCTTTGTAAACCACTTTCAAACCAATAAATAGCACGCTAACGGCTGCTAAGTGGATGCTGAAGACAGCACAGAAGCGACTTTTGATCGCAGCGCTGGCACCACGTCCAGCACAAACCAGGGATTGGCTTTAAGCCAAATATTGTTGCGCGGACTGGGATGGGGCAAGGGCAGTACCTTGGGCCAGTGGGTTCGCCAGGCTTTGACTATCTCGGTTAGCGACTGCGTCGCCTGATCGGGTAAATGCCAGGCCATGGCATATTGACCGATCACAAGAGTCAGCTCAATGTGCGGCAGAGCCGCCAGCAAAGGTGCGCGCCACTGGGGCGCACATTCACGCCGGGGCGGCAAGTCGCCTGAACGGCCTGTGCCGGGATAACAAAAACCCATAGGCACAATCGCCACCATTTCGGGGTTGTAAAACGTAGGGCGATCCATGCCCATCCATTCGCGCAGACGCTCACCACTGGCATCATCAAAAGGCACACCGCTCTCGTGCACCTTGCGCCCGGGCGCCTGCCCGACCACCAGAATACGCGCAGCTTTAGCCACCTGCACCACAGGACGTGGACTGAGGCCTAACTGTGCCAAAGGCTGCGCACACAGTGTGCAGGAGCGTATGTCTTTGAGCAGCAAAGGCAGTCTTTGGGCTTGAGATGAGGTGACTATCTTTGCCATGGAGCGCTTTGCACCTTACGCGAGGGTCTTTGTCTCAACGTCTAGCGCGCCCCCAGCGGGCTGTCCATCGCCTTGCGCTGGCGTTCGACAAATTCATCGAAGGTGTTGATGCCGCGCAGCTGCAAAATCGTGTTGCGCACCGCGGCCTCCACCAGCACGGCGATGTTGCGGCCCGCCTCCACCTGGATCACCACCTTGCGGATCGGGATGCCCAGCACGTCCTGCATCAAAGGCTCGTAGGGGATGCGCTCGTAGTCGCGCTCCATGGTCTGCCTGCGCACCAGGTGCACGATGAGCTTGAGGCGCATCCTGCGGCGCACCGCCGTCTCGCCAAAAATGGCCCGGATGTCCAGCAGACCAATGCCGCGCAGCTCCAGCAGGTTTTGCAGCAGCTCGGGGCAGCGGCCCTCGATGGTGGTCTGGTTCACACGAAACAGGTCTACCGCGTCATCAGCCACCAGGCCGTTGCCGCGCGAGATCAGCTCCAGCCCCAGCTCGCTTTTGCCCAGGCCCGACTCCCCGGTGATCAGCACGCCCAGCCCCAGAATGTCCATGAACACGCCGTGCATGGTGTGGCGATCAGCAAAATGGCGCGACAGATAGGCGCGCAGCACGTCAATCACGAAAGCGGCTGACTCCTGGGTCTGGAACGCCGGGATCTGGGCGCGCTCGCACATCGACAGCAGGGTATCGGGCGGCACCTGATTGTCCGCAAGGATCAGCATCGGCGGCTCCAGAGTGACGATGCGCGAGATGCGCCGGGCGCAGTCCTCGGGGTCGGCATTGGTCAGATAGGCCACTTCGCGTTCGCCCAAGACCTGCACACGGTAGGGGTGGATGTAATTGAGGTACCCCACCAGGTCAGCGCCCGAGCGCGCGGCGCGCACCGCCACTTCGTCAAACCGCCGCTCCGACGCGCCCAGGCCTGCCACCCACTCCCATTTCAATTGGTGACGGTGGTCTTCAAACAGCACATCGGCGCTGATGACGGTAGGTTTCATGGCAGGAAGAGGGCTAAGAAAGGAGGCACCATCTTAGCTCAGGCGCGCCCGCGGGCGCACAGTGCACAGGCGCAGGGGCCTTCAGGCGGCCGCCGCCAGACCCATCGTGGCGGATTGCCAATGGGCAATCAGGCCGTGCAGCACCTCGGCCTGCTCTGCGGACTTGATTTTCTCGCGCAGGGGTGCATCACTGAGCAGCTCGGCAATTTCCGACAGGATTTCAAGGTGCTTTTGTGTCGCTGCTTCGGGCACCAGCAAAAAGATCAGCAAGCCCACGGCCTGTTCGTCAGGTGCATCAAAGCCGATCGGTTGATTGAGGCGAAACACTGCGGCCATGGGCGCTTTGAGACCCTTGATGCGCCCATGCGGAATGGCTACGCCATGGCCCAAACCGGTGGAGCCCAGGCGTTCTCGCGCAAACAGGCTGTCGGTGACCAGCGCACGCGACAGGCCGTGCAGATTTTCAAACAGCAGGCCCGCTTCTTCAAAAGCGCGCTTTTTGCTGGTGGCATCAATACCTACCAATACTTGAGTGGCAGGCAGTATGGCAGCTAGACGGTTCATAGGCTACGCGGTTGTATCACCAAAAGGCCCTTCAAGGCCGGGAAGCGAATTATGCACCCGTAGTAACCCGAGTATGTATTTTTTGTGAATTTTCCCTATCGTGAACTTCTGCCGCTGGGCGTGGTGTTTTGAATGAAAATAGTTCTTTATTACTATAATTTAGATCGCCGCAACCACCAAAACAGCGCCAAGTTAGACGAAAAACTCCAATTTTTGACAATTCAAAAGAGAACACTAAAGCACTAAGCGCGAAAACGCCTGCGAATCAGTGCCATGGCCAGCCAAAACGAGCCGACCGTGCACACCCCCAGAATCGCCAGATCGCGCCATGGATTGGCAGGCATCTGCCCCATGAACAGCGGGCGCACGATATCAATCGCAGCCGACAGCGGCAGCCACTGCGCGATCGCCTGCACCCAGCCGGGCAGCTGTTCACGCGGGAAAAACACACCGCTCAAAAACATCATGGGTGTGAGAAACAGGGTGAAGTAGTAGGTAAAAAACTCGTAGCCTTTGGCCAGCGCCGTGAAAATCATCGCGATGCAGGCAAAGTTGATCCCCACCAGCAACAGCACCGGCCAGGCCAGCAGCAAGGTCCACTCATGGCTGATGCCCAGCAGCAGCATCACCACCATGATCACACTCACGGTGAACAGCGCCTTGAACGCCGCCCACAGCGTCTCGGCAAATACGATATCGTCCAGCCCCACGGGCGCGTTCATGATGCCATCCCAGGTTTTTTGCACCTGCATGCGCGAGAACGCAGAGTACAGCGCTTCAAAGCTTGCGGCATTCATGGCGCTCATGCAGATGGAGCCGCTGGCCAGAAACAGCATGTAGGACACCGGCTGCCCATTGAGCGTTACCTGCCCCACCAGCGCGCCCATGCCGTAGCCAAACGCGACCAGCCAGATCAAAGGCTCGGCGATATTGCCCACCAGGCTGGAAACGGCCAGCTTCTTCCACACCAGCAGGTTGCGCAAAAACACCGGCCACCAGCGCCAGGTGATGGCCGGAGCGCGCCACACAGACTGCTTTTCATAGTCATTGGGGTCTGCAAGGCCCTGTTTAATCGCGGGAGCAGCTATATTTTTCATAGTAACTTAACCTTCTTCACGGATCTGCCGACCCGTGAGCTTGAGGAACAGGTCTTCCAGGTTGGCCGGCCTGTGCAAGGTGCGCAGCAGCGGATAGGCCTGCAGGGCCTGCAGCAGGGGCGCGGCTTCGCGGGTGTAGAAAAACAGCGTTTCACCGCTGACCTCCAACCGCTGGGCATATTGCTTGAGGGCGCTGTCCTGCAGCGCCACGGCGCCCTGGCCAAACACCTCCACCACATCGGGCTCCAGATGTTGGGCAATCAGGTCGCGTGGTTTGCCTTCGGCGATTTTTTTGCCATGATCGATCACCAGCAGGCGCGAACACAGGCGCTCGGCCTCGTCCATGAAGTGGGTGGTCAGCAAGATGGACTTGCCTTGCTGCAGCAGCACCTGCAGCCGCTCCCACATCAGGTGGCGTGCCTGCGGGTCCAGCCCGGTGGTCGGCTCGTCCAGCATCAGCAGGTCTGGGTCGTTCACCAAGGCGCGCGCCAAGCTCAGGCGGCGCTTCATGCCGCCGGAGAGTTCGCCGGGCTTGGACTTGGCCTTGTGGGTCAGCGAGGCAAACTCCAGCAGCTTGGGCACGCGCTGCGCTACGGCCGCTTTGGACATGCCAAAGTAACGGCCATAGACCAGGATGTTTTCTTCCAAGTTAAAGTCCGGGTCCAACGTGTCCATCTGGCTGACCACGCCCAGACGCGACTTGATGGCCCGCGCGTCCTGCGGCATGCGCATGCCCATGGCATGGATCTGGCCCGCATCTGGAACGGTCTGTCCCAGGCACATGCGGATGGTGGTGGTTTTGCCCGCACCATTGGGGCCAATCACGCCCAGACACTCGCCCGGCGCAATGTCAAACGACAAATCATTGACCACCGTGTTGTCACCAAAGCGCTTGTGCAGATGCTGCACTGAAAAAATGGGTTCTGTCATGGTTCTATTGTCACTCTGTTTGCCTGCGCAGTGTGGCAGCTAAAATCCAGACTAGAACGATTCCTCCGAAAGCCCCCTGTGTCTGACCGCCTTGCTGTACTGCCCCAATACCTGATGCCCAAAAAAGCCATGACTGCGCTGGCAGGCCAGATTGCAGGCATGCGCGGTGGCGCAGTGACGCAGGCCATCATCACCCGCTTTGTGGCACGCTACGGCGTCAACATGGCCGAGGCTGCCCAGCCTGAGCTGGCCAGTTATGCCACCTTCAACGAATTTTTCACGCGGGCACTCAAGCCAGGCGCGCGCCCTCTGGCGCAGGCTGACTGGGTCTGCCCGGTGGATGGCGCGATCAGCCAGTTTGGCGCGATCGAAGGCGACCAGATTTTCCAGGCCAAGGGCCACCACTACAGCACACGCGCCCTGGTGGGCGGCGACGCGCAGCTGGCTGCGCAGTTTGCAGGCGGGCACTTTGCCTGCCTGTACCTCAGCCCCAAAGACTACCACCGCATCCACATGCCCTGCGCCGCCACACTGCGCCGCATGGTGTATGTGCCCGGAGATCTGTTTTCAGTCAATCCCACCACGGCCCGCGGCGTGCCCGGCCTGTTTGCACGCAACGAGCGGGTGGTATGCGTGTTTGACACACTGCATGGTCCGTTTGTCAACGTGCTGGTGGGCGCCACCATCGTCGGCAGCATGGCCACCACTTGGCACGGCGTGGTCAATCCGCCGCGCACCGGCGACATCCGTGAATGGCGCTACGACGACGGCAGTATCCGCTTCGCACAGGGCGACGAGATGGGCCGCTTCCTGCTGGGCTCCACCGTGGTCATGCTCTGGCCAAGCATGCCTTTGCAGTTCAATCCCCAGTGGTCTCCCACCCGCAGCATTCGCCTCGGTGAGCTGATGGCCAGCAAGGCGTGATGGAAAACCTTAGACCATGAAGCCGAGGTTGGTGGGGTAGGCAATGCCATTTGCACTAGCTGTGCCGCCGAAATTGTGCAAACTCGGCAGCACGCTATCGCGATAGTTGTTTCCCGGGGTACCTTTAAGCTCATCGTCAGCGACACCAAACCACGACGCCAAAGTCGCTGCGTATTGGTCTACCGCCGTCGTTGGCAGCAACCTGCCCTGACCCACTTCCCAAGCGTGCTGCACACGTGTCGCAGGTGTGGTGCTCACAGTGCCTATGGGAGGTGCATACCCATAGAATGCCTTGCCTTTGACCGCGCCACCAACCATGAAGTGATGACTGCCCCAGCCATGGTCTGATCCATCGCCGTTGGAGGTCATCGTGCGGCCAAAGTCCGATGCAGTGAATGCCGTCACATCCTTGTCGACACCGAGCAGCTTGGTGGTTTCGTAGAAAGCGGTCATTGCCTGGCTGACTCGGGCCATGTTTAGCACATGGCCGTTGATCAAATTGTCATGCAAATCGAAGCCGCCCAGTGACACGAAAAATACCTGCCGCTTGCTGCCCAGGCTGTTGCGCGCAGCGATCAGGCGCGCCACCATCTTGAGCTGCGCTGCCAATCCATTATTGCCCCGGTCATCAGTGCCGATAATTGTTCTTTGTACGGCATTGATTGGCGCAAACTCTGAGCCTGTGCCCAACGCAGCGCCAGTACCGATGCTGCTGGTGATGGATGTTTCAGCGCCGATCGCCCGTTTGGTCACTTTCGTGTATTCGTTTTCCAGCACATGGCTGCGTGCCTCTTGCACCAGCTGTGCCATGGCACCTTTGAGCGCTGAGGATCCGTAGACGTTGTTAACCGTGCTATTAATTTTGACAGCCCCACCTGAGCTGACCTGGTAGGATAACGCGGTATCGCCAGCCAAAAATACGGTATTGCCTGTGATGGAAATGCAGGTGAACAGTGAATTGGTGTTGGAGTTCAAAGCCAGATCGCCGATATTGCCACCCCAGCCAATAGTGGAACCTTCGGGCGAAGAAGATTGCCATACAGACTGCTGGTCGTTATGTGAAAACAGCTTGGGTGGCAAGGGATACAAAGTACGGTTGGTGTCGCGGTATTGCGCCTTATCGAGAGGCGTGATGAGAGGGCCTACATTAAGTTGCACGGCTGCCTGGCCTGTGTTGAACAGACCAGCCAAGCCCGTCATGCTCGGGTGCAGGGCGAATTGGCGTCCATCGGCCAAGGCGGTAGTAGGCGACAGCAGCGTAGGTGTCAATGCAGCTTTCGCCAGCGCAATACCCCCTGCTGTTTGGCCTGCTGCGCCACCGCGGATGGCGCTGTACAGATCGTAGCTGGGGTCGTCGTAGGCGACCACCGTGTTGCCATAGTCGTTGCCGCCATAGAGAAAAACGCACACCAGGGCTTTGTAGGTGCCGTCGGGGGCATTGAAAGCAGCCGCTTCACCCATGGCTGCAAGGTTCAAAGCGGTAGGCAAGGCCGCCCCAGTAAAGGCCAATTGGGCAGAGCGACGCAAAAAAGCGCGGCGGCTATGAAGATTCGGTTGTATCAAATGCATGGTGTTATCTCGAGGTGTGATCGCTCTAGTGCGCTTATTTCTGGATCAAATATTCCGGGCATGCCATCGTCAGCAGGACGGCGGCGGCAATGCGGTCCAGCTTCGCGTTTTGGATGTCTTCGGGCTTGGCGGTTGCTGCAGGCAGGGCTTTTTGGTTCAGCACTGCCACGATGGTGTTCTGGGTTGCTACAGACATTTGCCCTGAACACATGATCAGATTGATGCGGCGCACTAGGGCAGCAGGGTCTGTTGCCAGCGCAAGCTCTTGGGTGTAGGTAGCCAAAATGGTCGCCGTGTAAGTTTCGCCGTTGGTCAGCTGAGGCTTATTGACGTCTCCTGTGTAGATGCCGTATCGGATGCGGTCCTGCAGAAAATTCAAATACCCACCCACAGTGGTTTCATTAACCAGCTGAAACTCCGGTGCAGGACTTTGGGTTTTGGCCAGCTCAGTACCGGGCGGCACAAAGCCTGGACGGAAAAAGTTGAACACTGATGGAGACCGCATGGGGCTCTGCCCCAGTTGCCCCGCCGCATCGGAGGTATCGAAAAACTTCCAGGAGTCACCCTGCGATGTGAGCCCAAAACTGCGGCCCCACTGGATAAAACGCAGCATGGGTTCGCGCAGCTTGCCAAATGTGGTGCTGGTCAGCGAGGCACTGCCGCGCGCATCGTCATCCAACAAAATAGCCGTCCATACTGCCTTTAGATCGCCGCGCACCCCTGCACCGTTGTTGTTGAACGCTGCTGCCACCCGGGCTACATAGGCCGGGCTGGGATTGCTGGTCACCAGACGCTGGATCATCTGCTTGGCAAAAAATGGTGCCGTGTTAGGGTGGTTAAACAAGGTATCCAGTGCAGCCTTGAGTGAGGAGGGCCCTGCTGCTGCGTTGGCAGTTCTGGCAGGTACAGTAGTGCCGAGGAATTTGGCCTCCAGCAAAGAATGCCTTGTCGGATTGAACGCCATCGGCTTTTGGGTAAATGCCCTACTATCTACTGTGTACGTCTCGGGGGTGCCATCTTGCTTTAGTACTTGTACCCTGACACCGTCGGAGGTGTCAAAGTCGTAGCCCGTAAAAATCCTTGCAAGATTGGTGACATCGTCTTGCGTATAGCTGTCTTGCTTTTTACCATCCACCAAGACTTCTGTACCATCCTGGTTGAGTTTGTACAAGCCAATCGTGAATAGCTGCATCACCTCGCGTGAGTAGTTTTCATCAGGCACGCGGCCCCTGTTGTCTTCTTTCTGGTTGCCTTTGGTATTCAGGTAATACCCCATGGCGGGGCTGAGCGTCACATCTTCCAACAACTGTCTGAAATTGCCAAACGCATTGGCGTTGAGCAGGTCCCAGTATTGAGCGTACGCATGGCTTCGCCAATTGAAATCAGCTGACTGCAAGGAAGCTACAAAAAACTCCGATAGAGCCAGTGCTATGCGCTTGCGCATACCATCAGGCGATGTAAACAACTGTTTCCACAACATAAAAGTAGCTGGGAAATCATTGAAAAAGAAATTGAAGGTATTGGGTGCTGCACCGTAGCCACGCTTTTCCAACCACTGCCAGCCCGTTTCTCCAATCGGTTTGGCAAATTGTTGCTGCAGGTACGCGGCAAAACTGCCACTTTGCACAGCGGCTATCTCTGCATCACTGGAATCGAGCTGGCCTTGCTGCAAAAAGCGTGCAGCTTCAGCATCGTTGTTGGCCTTGGGAAAATTATTGAACCCGGGAGCGGCTGCAGGCTCACTGGAGTTGGCGCTGGTATCACCGCCACCTCCTCCACCCCCGCCGCCGCAAGCTGCCAGCAGAGCGGCTGCTAGCAAGGACAGTGTTGCTGGAGCAAGATGAGAGCTGTCTGACTGGCTGGGTAAGGTTTCTGCCGTGGTATTTATCGGGTCAACTGAAGTGGCATCTAGGTCGGTAGGGGTGATTTCTTCGGTATACATAGCTGCTTAATGAAGTATTAAGTAGCCAAGAATACTGAGAAGCCACGTCAATCACAGTACTATGTGTGGCACCAGTCGCAAGAAATGTTACGAAACGTCAAAGCAATACCGCCCGTCTGGCCAGCCCTGCCGTTCATGCTCACTGCCGCAGGCTAATCGGTTTGTGCCTGTTGTAAAACCGCACGAGTTTTGAGCGCTTCGCGCCTAGCAGCGGCGGCAAAATCGTCGTTGGACGAGGCATACAGAATAGCCCGCGATGAACTGACGATGATCGGGCTCTGGCTGCCATCAGCTTGGCGGCGGCAACCCGCGCGCACTGTTGCCACCGCGTCGCCGCCCTGCGCGCCGACCCCTGGGATCAGCAGCGGCAGCGTGGGGGCCAGCGCACGCACCCGCTCAATCTCGGCCGGATAGGTAGCGCCCACCACCAGGCCCAGCTGGCCGTTGAGGTTCCAGGGCCCCTGGGCCAAGCTGGCGATATGCTCATATAACAAAGGCGTGCCTGGCACCGAGGCCAGGCGCTGGTTTTGCAGATCGTCGCCACCGGGGTTGGAGGTGCGGCAGAGCAAAAACGCGCCCTTGCCGTGGTAAGCCAGATAGGGTTGCACTGAATCAAAGCCCATGAAGGGCGAGAGCGTCACGGCGTCTGCACCATAGCGCTCGAAGGCCTCGATGGCATATTGCTGGGCTGTGCTGCCAATGTCACCACGCTTGGCGTCCAGAATGATAGGCACCTGGGGGGCCGTGCGGCGCATATGCTGCATCAGGCGCTCAAGCTGGTCTTCGGCGCGGTGGGCGGCAAAGTAGGCGATTTGCGGCTTGAAGGCAATCACGGTATCTGCCGTGGCGTCCACAATGGCCGCGCAAAAATCGTAGATTTTGTCGGCATGGCCCTTGAGCGCGCCGGGAAACTTGCTGGGTTCGGGGTCCAGGCCCACGCACAGCAGGGACTGGTTGCGCGCTGCGGCCGCGCTGAGCTGTTCTAAAAAGGTCATAAGCCCTGATTTTACGGGCTGGGCCAGCATGCGCCGGGCGCGACAGCCGCACGCTGGCCGGGCCTGGGGCTCAGCGACAATCAACGCATGCAAAAACTCTCCCCTACCCAGCTGTGGCTATTGATTGGTTTGACGCTGGCATGGGGCCTGAACTGGCCGGTGATGAAAGCCGGTGTGCAGGACTATCCGCCGCTGACCTTTCGCGCCCTGTCGATGTGGCTGGGCGTGCCCGTGCTGGCGCTGGGCCTGAAAATGCTCAAAGTGCCGTTTGCCATCCCGCGGGCGCACTGGCGCGAGCTACTGGTGCTGGCGCTGTTCAATATGTTCATCTGGCACGGCTGCATCATCATCGCCATCAAGCTGCTGTCCTCGGGCCGTGCGGCCGTGTTGGGCTACACCATGCCGATCTTCAGCGCCATGATCGGCGCCTGGGTGTTCAGGGACCGGCTGCCCCCGCGCGCCTGGCTGGGCGTGGGCGCAGCAGCGCTGGGCGTGCTGCTGCTGCTGGCCCATGAGTTTGTCCATCTGGCGGGCAAGCCGCTGGGCGTGATCCTCGCGCTGGTGGCAGCGTCCACCTGGGCGCTGGGCACGCAGATGCTGCGCCGCACCGCCATGCCGGTGCCCACGCTGGCGATCTCGTTCTGGATGACCTGTCTGGCGGCGCTGGTGATGGGCTTGCTGAGCGTGGTGTTTGAATCATCCCAGTGGAAGCTGCCGGGGCGCGTGACGTGGTTTTCGATTGGCTACAACGCCGTGCTGATCTTTGGCTTTGCGCATGCCACCTGGTTTTATCTGGCGCGCAGCCTGCCGCCGATGGCGTCCACACTCAGTGTGATGATGATCCCGGTGCTGGGCCTGTTCAGCGGCGCCTGGGCTCTGGGCGAGGTGCTGTACTGGCAGGACTGGGCCGCCACGGCGCTGATGGTGGTGGCGATTGGCTCGGTGCTGTGGCCTAAGAGGGCGTAGCTTCAGCAGGCTGCAAGGTCTCCATCGCCAGCAGCAGGTCTGCCCAGGCCTTGGCCTTGTCGGGCAGGTTGCGCAGCAGGTAGGCGGGGTGGTAGGTGACGATGACGGGGGTGCGGGCGGCGTCCAGCGGCATGGTGTGCACGCGGCCACGCAGCTTGCCCAGCGGCTCGGTACTGCCCAGCAATGACTGCACGGCAAAGCGCCCCATGGCCAGGATGATCTTGGGTTGCAGCAGCGCGATCTGACGCAGCAAGTAGGGCTGACACATGGCCACTTCTTCGGGGCTGGGGTTGCGGTTGGCAGGAGGGCGGCACTTGAGCACGTTGGCGATAAACACATTGCTGTGCCGCGCAAGGGGCTGGCCGTCAATCACCATCGCACGCAGCATGTTGTCGAGCAGCTTGCCTGCCTGGCCGACAAAGGGCTCACCCTGGATATCTTCGTTCTCGCCGGGTGCCTCGCCCACGATCAGCCAGTCGGCGCGCGGGGCCAGGCTGGGCTCGGTGCTAGGCTGGCCGACGCCAAAAACGGTGTTTTTGCGGCTGGCGCACAGTCTGCAAGCCTGGCAGCCTTGCACGGCGCTTTGCAACTGCAGCCAGTCCATGCGGTCAATGCCATCAGGGCGCTGCTGCAGCGTGACTGGCGCGGACGGGCGGGCTGCGGGCGCTGCAGTGGGCGCAGGCACTGCAGGGGCGCGGGCGGCGGCGGGCGCGGCTGCAGCAGCGGCTACAGGTGCGGGGGCCAGTGTGGGCGCGGCCGCTACCGTTGGTAAAGCTTCTTGTACAGCTCTATTTGCTACTGATTTAATAGCTGCTCCCGCGATATTCTGTTGGGCTGCAGCCGTATTTTGCTTATAAAAGTCAGGCTCCCACAGCCGGATGCCCATGGCCTGCAGCATGCTGCGCTGGCGTGCGTCCAGCTGCAGCCCCCCCTGCTCTGCGGCCGCTGCATCGCTGCTGCGGGCGGTGTCGGTGCTCATAGTTTGTAGCTCATGACAATAGCGTCTTCGCGCAGGCCGAGGCCGGCAGGGTAATAGCGCTTGCGCTCACCGACGCGGCGAAAGCCATAGGTGTCATAGACGGTGATGGCGCGGGCGTTGCTGGCGCGCACCTCCAGCCACAGCCACTGCGCATTCACGCTGCGCGACCACAGCACCAGTGCATCCAGCATCACACGGGCCCAGCCCTGGCGCTGGTACTCTGGGGCCACGGTAATGTTGAGCAGGTGCACCTCGTCCACGCCCTGCATGGCGATGAAATAACCCAGCACTGTATCTTTGCCGCCTATCAAGGTGAGGCACTGGTAGCCCGCCCGAATACTATCGGCGATATTGCCTTCGGTCCATGGCCAGGCATAGGCTGCGCGCTCCACCGCCATCACGCTGTCCAGCGCCTGCACCTGCATCGGCTCCAGCCGCGCCTCGCGCAGGTCCATGGGCAGGCCCAGGCTGGCGAAGGTGGAGGTAGGCAAAGCGCTCATGGTGGTGAGTTTACCGCTGCCACGCCCTGCTGTGCCTGGCTGGCTGCAGGCGGCGCGACAGGAGGCGCGGCTAGGTGGCTGGAAGGCGAGCCTCGCGCTCGGCCGTGGTCTGCGCCACTTTGTCGCGGATATACAGCGGCAGCGCATCCTGCGCGCTCACCAGTGCGCCAGCCGCCATCAACTGGGGGGCCAAGCGCAGCATGGCGCTGGCTGTGGGCAGGCAGGCCAGGTTGGGCGCAGCCAGCACAGCGGGCGGCAGCTGCGCGTCGTAGGTGGGGCGCAGGTTGCCTGCCAGCAGCGTGCCAGAAAACCCCTGGTGCAACTCCATATTGGAAGGTTTTTTAAGGCTGTAGCCCAATAGAATATCGCGGGAGCAGCTATTAAAAGCATAGTATGCGTAATACACCTCACCCATGCGCGCGTCCAGCGCAGCGCACACGCTGTGCACTGGGCTGGCGCCCGGCTCGGGGCGATACAGCTGGTAGGCCTCTTCGGCCAGCGCCATCAGCGTGTCCACCGGCAGCACTTTCACATTCCCAGCAAAAGCCAGGCCCTGCGCCACCGCACAGGCGGTGCGCAGCCCGGTGAACGAGCCTGGGCCGCGGCCAAAGGCTATCACGTCCAGCTGCGCAAACTCCAGACCAGCCTGCGCCATCAGCGAGTTGATGGCCGGGATCAGCGTGGTGGAGGCCTGCGCGCCGCCTGCGCCAGTGTGGGTCAACACCGCGTCGCCGTGCTGCACGGCAATGCTCATCACTTCGGTGGACGTGTCAAACGCCAGCAGCTTCATCGGTGCGCGCTCAGGCTTTGGCCGTGCCCAGCGGCGCGGCAGGTGCCTTGCTGGCGCCGCGCACGCCCACCACAATGCCCAGGGTTACCAGCGCCAGCCCGGCGATCAGGTTCCAGTACAGCGGCTCGTTCAAAAAGACCACCGCGCCCAGCGCCGACAGGCCGGGCACGATGGCCGTCAGCATGGTGCTGCGGATCGGGCCGAAGTACTGGATCATCTTGGTGAAGGTGATGCCCGAAATCACCACCGAGCCACCGCCCTGCCACACGGTGTGAAACAGGATCTCACCACAGGGCGCGGTAGCCAGCTTGCTGTGCAGCACGCCGCTGGCCACCAGCAGGGCATAGACGGGAATGTAGGTCAGCACGCAAAACACAATCACGGCAATGGTGGCAGGCACCGCGCCCAGCGCGTTTTTGCGGCAGGTGACGGTGTAGAACGCCCAGCAGGTGGACGCGCAGACAAACAGCACATCGCCCTTCCACACCTGGCTGGCCGAGCCGTCCAGGTTGAACGCGGCCCTGAACAGCGACACACCGCCCACCAGCAGCGCGCCACCCAAAATCATGGCCAGTCCGGTGATGCGGCCTTTGCTCAAATGCTCATGCAGCAGCCATACCGAGAACAGCGCGGTAGACAGCGGCAGCATGCCGGGCAGCAGCACCGAGCCATGCGCAGCGGGTGCAAACACAAAGGCGCTGTAAGCCAGCACGGCATAGCCCACGCCGCCAAACGCGCCAATCCACAGCGTGACGTTTTTGGGCAATGGCGACAGGCCGAGCCAGGTTTGCGCGCCCTGACCGTTGGCGCGCATCTTACGCACCATGAAGTAGCCCCAGGGCAGCAGCACCAGGCCCGCACCGATGAAGCGGCACAGCACAATGTCCAGCGGCGTCAGCCCCTTGAGCGCCATCAGGCGGGCTACGACGATAAAGGACGACCAGATGAGGATGGTGATGACGGCGGCGGAGATGCCGACGGTCTTGGGGGAGAGGCGCATGGCTTGATTATCTCAGCCTTGTCTCTGCTGCTTTGTTTTGAGGTTTTGGTGGGTTTGGGTTTTGATTGGCTTGAGGTCTTGTGTGCAGACCTCGCGGCTTCGCGCCAGAGCGCACGCAATGCCCACGCGCCCCCGGACTGCGGCCCCTTCGGGGGAGCCTGTGCAGTGCTCGCTTTTGGGGAAAACGTCGAAACTCGCCTGCGGCTCAGACACCGACGTTTTCTGATCCCAAAATCTCCGCGCTTCCAGCCCGCAGCCCGAATCGGGGCGCATGGGCACTGCGTGCGCTCTGGCGCGAATCAAGGTTTATTTGAAAGAGATAGCTTTGACGTACCAGTAACTGATGCTACGACTAAACCAACGCTAGAGCAATAACCGAGTCTGACTTTTTAAGCTACTAAGTCATCCTCGATGAACAATCGCTTCATTGAGCGCCTCAACCACTTTATTGAGATCATCTCGCTGATGTGTAGTCAGCGCCTTATTTTCCCCACCAGAGGTTCTTAACATCACATGGTATGTGGGCTTTTGCTTATACAGGTAATAAGAAACCAGCGCAATTACTGGCACACCAAAAAATGCATTCTGAGTTAGAGTGATAAAGCCACACAATAACAACAATACACCGCCTAGTCGTTTAGGTGGTTCTTCCAGCGGCTTGACTGACGTGATATTGCTTATTGCAAATGTTTGGCCATCAACTACAAAACGTGCGTTAGTAACTTTGACGCCCTTGCGTTCAAAAAAGGTTTTTTCTTCCACTTTAGGTCCAATACTCGATTAATGTAGTTAGTGCAGATACAAGAAACAGAGCTTAGCGTATTTTTATTCCGCTATTTAATGGTTATGCATTTGCGCAATGCGCTTGCTAATATGAAAGACAGACATGAAACTCGGCTACACCATCATCTATGTCCCCAACGTCCTGGCGTCCATCGAGTTCTACGAAAAGGCGTTTGGCATGCAGCGCGGGTTTGTGCATGAGGGTGGGGACTATGGGGAGCTGGTGACGGGGGAGACGACTTTGTCGTTTGCGGCGCATAGCTTGGGGCATAGCAATTTACCGAATGGCTATGTGGAAGCCAGCGGGTCGCTCAAGCCGCTGGGAATCGAGATTGCCTTGGTGACTGACGATGTGACCGCCGCGCACGCCAAGGCGCTGGCTGCTGGCGCTACCGAGCTCAAAGCGCCTGTGCTCAAGCCTTGGGGGCAGACGGTGTCGTATCTGCGCTGCCCGGACGGCAGCTTGGTAGAGCTGTGCACGCCAGTGGGTTGATCAGCGGCCTTGAAGGCGGCACACGCGGTAGGTAGCGGCCAGAGGGATAGCAAACAACAGCATGAAAACGCCGTTGAAAACGGCGTTTTGCCAAAACCCCGACCATAGCGAATATGCGGTGTCCGGTATAAACCAGGCCGTCAACGACACGGCAAGTGTTAGCCATGCATCAAACGACTTGCGGCTCAATGGCCCCAAGATCATGAACAGCATGGCGGTGCCCCAGCCAAACATAACGGCGCCCAACACGGCATGCACCAGCGAAATATAGGCCACCGCCGCACCGCCAAAAGCATCGATGGTTTCGGGCGATGCGTAAATCAACAGGCTGAAGACTTGCCGCGTCAGGCGGGGCGCCAGCACCAAGTTGATGGAAAACGCCATAAAGCCGAGCGTGACCACAACGAGCCAGCGCCGCCAGAACGCAAAATTTGACTGCATCGCGTACTTTCTAGTTTGCAGGATTTATTTAAACGGGTTGGCCAGTGCAAACCACAAGCCAATGCCGGTGGCGATGATGAACGCGCCATCCAGCACGCCGACCAGTAAAAATACCTTGGCTTGCAGCGGCTCCATCATCTCGGGCTGACGTGCGGCCGACTCCAGGTATTTGCTAGCCATGATGCCGATGCCCAGGCAGGAGCCAATGGCGCCCAAGCCGATCATGTGACCGACGGCGAGGGGGAGAAGATTGATGCTTTCCATGGCGGGTTCTTTCTTGAAGTTGATAAGAGATTCACCACGCGTTTTGCGTAGGCTTGCGGGTCAGCAAATACAGCAGGGGGCCAAACGAGCCTGCCACCACTGACAACGCAATCCACGGCCACACGTTGCGGCCTGTGGCTTTGGCGTCGTGCCACATCCACACCATGGCCAAAGTGATGGCTATCGCCAGGTCGGCCAGCACCTGGCCTGCGCCAAAGGTTTTGAAATGGGGCGCGAGGATGCCCCAGTAGCCGTGCTGCCACAGCGCCACGGCGCTGAGCGCGCCAAACAGTACCAGAATGATGGTCAATAGAGTGCGTTGCATAGTGAGCCTTTCGATGGATGACGTGGTCAGTATCCAGCGCACAGGTCATCCGCGCAATTACCTCAGAGGTCATTGAATCTGCGCGCTGTTGTGGTTCAATCTGACCATGAATGTGCTGACCCACACATTGCCCATCACCCTGCAGCAGGCGCGCAAGGCGCGCCGCCTGAGCCAGCTGGAGCTGTCGATGCGCATGGGTGTGTCGCAGCGGCATGTGAGCTTTGTGGAAAGTGGCCGCGCCAAGCCCAGCCGTGAGCTGCTGATGGCCTGGCTGCATGAGCTGGACGCGCCGCTGGTGGTGCGCAACGCGGCCATGCTGCAGGCCGGCTACGCGCCCGCCTACAGCGCCGCACCGCTGGGCGACCCGGCGCTGGCGCAGGCCAACGAGGCGCTGGTGCAGCTGCTGCAGGCGCATGACCCGCTGCCCGCGTTTGTCATTGACGCGCAGTGGAATGTGCTGCACTTCAACCGGGGTGGGCGCTGGCTGGCACTCACCTTGATGCCCTGGGCCGCTGCGCTGCTAGCCAACCCGTCAGCAGGTAAAGTACCTGTCAATCTGCTGGACATGCTGTCGCACCCCGAGGGCTTTACCAAGCACCTGACCAATCTGTCTGAAGTGGGGCCGGCGCTGCTAGCCCACCTGCGTGACGACGCATCGGTGCAGCCTGCGCTCACCCCCAAGGTAGAGGCTTTTGCCGCCATGCTGCATGCCCGATTGGGCAGTCAAATCCCACAGCCCAGTTGGCCCGCCCAAGCCGCTCCAGTCCTCACCTCGCGCTTTGCCACCACCCACGGCGAGCTGGCATTCTTCAGCATGTTCACGACCTTCGGCACCCCCCAAGCCATCACCCTTGCCTCACTGCGCGTGGAGCATATGTTTGCGGCAAATGCAGCCACAATGGCGGTGATCAGGTCGCAGGTTGTCTGAATGCTTTGTGTTGCTAACAGCCCGCGGCAATGCTCTTGTAGCTGAAGTTCACCTTGGACGGGCGATGGGACATGTCGCTGCAAAAAATCTCCGAAAACACGCGTCACCGTAAGTAGTGACTTAGAGATGGTCACCGCGCCTTTCTGCGATTTTTTCATCGACACGCTCCCATCGCTTCACCCTGGCTAATGGGTTTGTTGAAAGCCCGCGTGCCGGGTTAGGAGTTAGGTCTTCACCAGTCAAGTGCAAACCGCTCAACTGCGAAACCGCAGAGTGAAACCCCAAGCCAGTGAAGAGCACGCTGCGCAGGCGCGCTGGGGTAGTCCACCCAATCAGAGCGCCGGGCTCGAAGCACGGACCGCTTTGGGTTCAGAAAACGTCGGTGTCTGAGCGAAGCGAGTTTCGACGTTTTCCCCAAAGCGGGAGTACTGCAGAGGCTCCCCGCGAAGCGGGCCGGTGCTCGGGTGGACTGCCCCAGCGCGCCTGCACAGCGTGCGGTGCTAAGCAGCCTGCAACAGATGCCGCTTGGCAAACTGCACATACCAGTCCAGACAACCAGGGTTGGCCATAGCGTCTTGGTTCACCACTTTCTCCAGCGGCTGGCCTAGCAGCAGTTTTTTAATCGGCAGCTCCTGCTTTTTACCCGACAGCGTGCGCGGGATTTCGGCCACCTGCTCGATGGTGTTGGGAATGAAGCGCGGTGACAGCGCGGTTTTGATGGCGTGGTTGATTTTGTCTTTGAGGGCGCTGTCCAGCGTGAGGCCCGGGCGCAGCGCAACGAACAGGGGCATGTAGCTTTCCTTGCCCAGATATTCCAGGTCCACCACCATCGAGTCGATCACCTCGGGTAGCGCCTCCACCGCGCTGTAGATCTCGCTGGTGCCCATGCGCAGGCCCATGCGGTTGATGGTGGCGTCGCTGCGGCCATAGATGATGCAGCCGCCGTCTGTGCCAATCTTGAGCCAGTCGCCATGCCGCCACACCGGCTTGCGGCCACCCTGGCCGTCGTCCTTGCTGTACATGTCAAAGTAGCTCGACAGATAACGCTTGTCGCCTTCGTCGTTCCAGAAATACAGCGGCATAGAGGGGATGGGCTCGGTGCAGACCAGCTCGCCCACTTCGCCTATCACTGGTTGTCCGTCTTCGTTCCACGCCTCGACGGCGCAGCCCAGCAAGCGGCACTGCATTTGGCCGGGCACTTGCGGCAGCTCGCGGTTGCCGCCAATGAAAGCACCGCAGAAATCCGTGCCTCCGCTGATGTTGCACCACCAAATGTCGCCCCCACGCTCCCCCACTGCGTGTGGGTCGCTGCCCCCCGAGGGGGCCTTCGCGCCTTGGGGCGGCCCGGCGGCGCTCAATGTCGCGATTGCAAGTGAATAGACTCGCCTGAACTGCTCTATCCCCCAGCGCTGCACATCCTCTGGCAGTGGCGAGCCTGTGCTGCCCAGCGCGCGCACGCGCTGCAGATCGCCGCACGCTGCGATGTCCAGCCCTGCCTTCATGCAGTTGGTAAAAAACGCGGCCCCTGCGCCAAAGTAGGTAACGTGATGGCGCGCGGCAAAGCGCCACAGCACCGTCCAGTCCACGGCCTCTTTGCTACCCGAAGGGTTGCCGTCGTAGATGCAGATGGTGGTGCCCGTGGCCAGGCCGGCCATCTGCGCATTCCACATGACCCAGCCGGTGGAGCTGTACCAGTGGTAGCGCTCGCCCCAGGAGTTGGGGTGGTAGCTGCAGCCCACGTCGTTGCCCAGGCTCTTCATGGCCAGCAGGGTGAGGATGATGCCGCCATGGCCGTGCACGATGGGCTTGGGCAGGCCCGTAGTGCCGCTGGAGTAGACAATCCACAGCGGGTGGTCAAAGGCCAGAGCCAGCGGTGTAAATGCCACTGTTTGGGCATCATTTCGGCCGCTAGCCCAATGAAATGTCGCGGGAGCAGCTATGGTTTTAATAGTAATGGATGGGTCGGCATAAGGTGTCTGCAACAGCAGCAAATGCTCCACCGTGGGCAGCCCTGCGCACAGCGACTGCACCACCGCGCTGCGGTCCATCGCCTTGCCGCCGTAGTACACGCCGTCCACCGCAATCAGCACCTTGGGGGTAATCTGGCTGAAGCGGTCCAGCACGGCAGGCGTGCCCATGTCGGGCGCGCACACGCTCCACACCGCGCCAATGCTGATCGTGGCCAGGCAGGCCACGATGGTCTCGGGGATGTTGGGCATGTAGGCAGCCACGCGGTCGCCACGCTGCACGCCCATGCTCTGCAGGCTCAGCGCCACCGAAGTCACCTGGCGCTGCAGCTCGGGCCAGGACAGCTTCTTGATGTTGCCTAATTCGTTCTCGCTGATGATGGCCATGAAACCCGCTTGGTGTGCCGCCTGGGCATGGCGCAAAACCTGCTGCGCATAGTTGACTTGCGCGCCCACAAACCACTGGGCATGCGGCATGCGGTCATGGGCCAGGGCGGCGCTGTGGGGTGTGGGCGACTGGACCTCAAAATAATCCCATATCGACTGCCAGAACGCATTGAGGTCCGTCGCCGACCAGTGCCACAGTGCATCGTAGCTGTCAAAGCGCAGGCCCCGCTCGCGGGCGAGCCAGTCCTGGTACAGGCGGATTTGTGGGGTGTAGGCGGGAGTAGCCAAGGCGGCAGATGCGGTTACAGTCATAGCCAGAATGTTACCGCCAGAAAGCGCCCCCGCCATGTCACTTTTAGCACCCACCCTGAACCATCTGTGCGACCTCACTGTTTTTGTGGCCAAGCCTGTCGAGGCGGGGCAGGTGCAGGGCGTGCACTCGCAAGGCAAGCGCCGCATCATTCCCATCACGGGTGGCACGGTGCGCGGCACCATCCACGGCGCGGTGCTGCCCGGCGGAGCCGACTTTCAGCTGGTACTCAACGAGACCACGGCCGAGCTGGACGCGCGCTATGTGCTGCTGCTGGACGACGGCTCGCATGTGTATGTGCAAAACCACGCGCTGCGCCGCGGCAGCCCCGCCGACATTGCCGCTTTGGTGCGCGGCGAAGCCGTGCCCCCAGAGCGTGTGTACTTTCGCTGCGCCCCCCGCTTCGAGGTGGAAAGCCCCTCGCTGCACTGGATGACGCAAAGCCTCTTCATCGGCACCGGGGCACGCTACCCGGACCGCGTGGAGATGAGTTTTTATGAAGTAACGTAATACTGTACGCTATATATTTTGTAGCTGCTCCCGCGATATTCTATTGGGCTAGGGGCTTGTTTTGCTTGTAAAAGTGGCTCTTTTCGCCGTTTATCGTGCTTGGTCTGGGTCCGCACGCTGCTTTTTGTAGTCGTTGATCTGAGACCACACGCTGCTTTTTGTAGTCGTTGATCTGGGTCCGCACGCTGCCCAGGCGCCCTGGGGTAGTCCACCCGAGCGTCGGCCCGCTTCGCGGGAAGCATCTGCGGTACGTAAAATTTGGGGAACCGGGCAAACTCGCGCTACGCGCTCAGACAGCGCCCGGTTCTGATCCCAAATTTTTCCGTTCCTCGAGCCCGGCGCTCTGATTGGGTGGACCACCCCAGGACACCTGGGCAGCGTGCTCTTCACTGGCTTGGGGTTTCGCACGGAGGTTTCGCGGTTGGGCTGTTAGGCCTTGGTTGGTCAGGGTCTTACTTCCCCCGCTTGTACTAGCCTGTCGAAGTCCTTGAACTCCAGAGCAGGCGCGGCGTGTACGGAGCGCACAGGGCGTACAGAGCGCACAGAGCGCAAAGAATCCCCCGTCCTCCCCCGGCGCGCGGGCTTTCAAACAAACCCATCCACCAGGGTGAAGCGATGGGAGCGTGTCGATGAAAAAATCGCAGAAAGGCGCGGCCCACCATCTCAAGATGACTACCAAGCATCACGCGTGTTTTCGGAGATTTTTTGCAGCGACATGTCCCATCGCCCGTCCAGAGTAAACTTCAGCTACAAAAGCCTTGCCGCGGGCTGTTAAAAGGCAGCAAAGAACAACCAACCCACCACAGAGCAAAAGCTACAAAAGCCTCACCGCGGGCTGTTAAAAAAGCCACAAGATAACCAGAATACTACAAAAATAATAGCTGCCCCCGCGATATTCTATTGGTCTACAGCACTAAACAGTACTACAGCAGACCGCCAGCAGACTCCCTCTGAAGCGTCTGCTGCACCAGCGCGCGAAATCGCACTAGCGCTGCATCCATATGCAGCGGCAACATGGGCGCGTCGGGCTACAGGGCGATGTTGCGTGCCTGGGCGGTGATCATGTCGCGGTCTTCGTTGAAGGCGGCGATCAGGGCGTTGTAGATGATCTGCACCACCTCGGGGTTGGCGCTGGTGCCATGGTGCGATTGCTGGAAAAAATAGTGCGTGGTCGTAGCGGTCTCAGGCGTTACCGTTTGGCAGCTGTGCAGCCGGATGGCGCGGGACAAGTCATCGGGCGCGTCCTCCACCGGCCTGCCACCCGAGTGCATCAGCAACGTGCCGGGCAGCACAAAGTCGTAGATAAACCAGCGGTCCACCATACCCTGAAAGGTTTTCATACGCTGGTAGTAGGCCGGTGGCGGCACGTTGGGCACGCGGCGGCTGACTTTGATGCCGCGTGGAATGCTCTCTATCTCGGGCCGCGCCTGCGCTATGGCCTGTGAGCCACCCAGAGTCTTTTCATGCACATACGACAGGTGCGAAAAGTCCAGCAGGTTGTCGCAGATCAGCGCCTGCGGCGTCTCGTAATGAAAGTAGCCTGGCTGGTAGTGCCACTCAGGATGGTCGTTGGAAAAGTTATCGGGCAAGAGCGCGGGGTCGGCCCGCTCGGCATCGCCCATCCAGACAAAAATCCATTTGTTGCGCGTGGTGCAAGGGTAGCTGCGCACACAGGCCTTGGCAGGCGGTGCGTCCATGCCCGGGGCTTCGGTGCACACGCCGCGCGCGTCAAACTTCAGCCCGTGGTAGCCGCAGCGCACACTGTCGCCTTCCTTGCGGCCGCGCGACAGGGGCGCAGCGCGGTGGCAGCAGCGGTCTTGCAGCGCCGCGACGGAGCCGTTGGCCGTGCGGTACAGCAAGATGGGCTCGCCCAGCACCGTGCGAGAGAACAATGCCTCAGGCAAGACCTCATGATCCCAGGCGATAACGTACCAGCAATTGCGAATGAACATGGGCTGTCTCCGTGGGGCGTGAACCCAACGGACTATAAACGCTCCTGCTCACGCCAGCGGATTGCCATCGGCCACCATGCCGCCCCATTGGTCCATGGTGATCAGGCCGCCTACGGTGTCGGCCTTGTTCTGGTCGCGTTTGGGCAGCACGCCCTGGATGGCGTCGATACGTTTCCAGCCGGGGATGTGCTGCTCGCCGGTGACAGGGTCGGGGATGTAGCGCGACGGCTCCATGCGCTGCATGCGCGGGATGTAGCGCGGGCAGTTGGTGATCAGGGCGGTGATGTGGACCTGGATGGCGAACTGCGCCCCGGGGAATTTACTTACCAACGCTTTGTCATCGGTGAGCGTGGCTTTGCCCTGCACCCGCAGACGCGCGGGCCGGTCAAAGGCCATGAACAGCATGCCGATGTTGGAGGTGGTGGCGATGTTACCCATCGAGTAGTACATGCCATTGCCGTCGTAGTTGGGGAACAGCAAGGTGCGGTCGTTGAGTATTTTCACAAAGCCCGGCGCGCCGCCTTTGTAGCTCACGGTGGGTGAGCCATGGTGGTCTACCGAGGCCAGCCAGAACATTTCTGCCGTGCTGATAAAGCCCTTGTCGGGCTCGCTCAGCTCGTCGTGCACGATCACCGCCAGCTCGGCGTCGGCCAGGTTGCGGGTGTCAAAACGGTCTTGCAGCTTGCGGGCTGCATCGGTGTAGGTAAATTGGTGCATCACGGCGCTCCTTGCTGTCAACAACTCATACCTGCTCGGCGGCAGACTCTGCCGCCTGGCGCAGGCCCTGGTCAAAGTTCACCACCGGGCGGCGGCGGCTACGGTCCAGCATCAGGCGCGTCACATCGGGGCGTGAGTAGTGGCCCACGGGGTCTGCTGCAGCTTTGGCCACCGAAATCATCGGCAGGCTGATCTCAGCGTACAAAATGCCTTCCTGGTCTTCGGGCAGGCTTTCGCACAGCGGGCGGCCGTCAGGGCCAAAGATCATCGAGAAGCCGCCCCCGGCCTTGCCGGTCTCGGGGTTGAGCATGGCGCGCTTGTCGGGTGTGTCGCACAGCATCTCGAAGGTATCGTTACCGGTCAGCGCCACGGCGGCCAGCACATAACAGCTGCCTTCTACCGCATAGGTTTGGCTGGCAGCCAGGTTGACCTGGTGGCCCAGCGCATAGGCACCGCCTCGGTACAGCGTGAACGAAGGCCAGGATGCGATATGCACCTGCTCATGCATCGAGTACATGGCGTATTTGGACAGCGGCTGCAGATGCTCCCAGCAGCACAGCCCACCCACGCGGCCCACGCTGGTGTCGGCCACCTGAAAGTCCGAGCCATCGCCCTCGCCAAACAGGGTGCGCTCCACATGCGTGGGCTTGAGCTTGCGGCGCGCGTAGATCAGTTTGCCGTGGTCGCCAATCAGCGCCTGGGCCATGTACAGGCTGCCGCCGTCGATCTCGGTAAAGCCCATCATCACATTGATCTTGCCGCGCCCTGCGGCCTTGCACAGCGCCGCCATCTCGGGGCCGTCCACGCGCATGGAGTTAGCATGGTAGCGCGGCACAAACTGCAGGCCCCAGGCCGGTGGGCCCAGCCACAGCCACCAGGGGTAGCCGGGTATCCAGGTTTCGGGAAAGGCGATCAGCTTGGCCCCAGCCGCTGCTGCCTCGTCGATCAGCTTGATGGCCTTGACCAAGCTGCCTTGCAAGTCCATAAACACGGGGGCGGCCTGGACGACGGCGGCTTTGAAATTGCTGTGAACCATAAAAATATCTCCTGAGTTTGACAATGAATGCACAGCGCCATGCTAGGGCTGCACCCCGGCTTGGCGCTTGGCTGCAGACGCGCTGTGTGTTGTCTGGCGGCGCGCCGGGGGATAAGTTGCCAAGTGCAACGGGCAGCGCTAATATGTATATCCCGCGTTTCGGTGCCGCCCATGCTGACCACGCTTTCCATCAACGATGTTCCTGCTGCCCAGCGCGCCATGGCCTGGCGCGACGCCGTGTGCGACACCTTTGTGCGGCTGGAATGCACGCCCGAGCGCCATGCCCCGTTGCATGGCAGCATCCAGACAGGTATGTTGGGCCAGCTGCATGTGGCGCGGGTACAAAGCTCGCCGCAGTTTGTCGAGCGCACCGTGGCGCGGGCCCAGCAGGCAGAAGAGGCCTTTGTGCTGCTGAGCGTGCAGCTGCGCGGGCGCACCGTGGTGCAACAGGGCTCGTCCCAGGCGGTGCTCACGCCGGGCTGCATTGCTTTTTATGACACCACCCGCCCCTACACCCTGACCCTACCCAGCGACTTTGACCAACTGGTGCTGCACCTGCCGCACCACATGTTGCAAAGCAAAACACTGGGCGGACTGGACCACATGGCCGAGCGCCTGCATGCCAGCAACCCATTTGCCCAGGCCATCCTGGCGCTGGCACCGCAGCTGCTGCGCATGGTGGGCGCGGCGCGGCCCGCGGTGGCCGAGCGCACCTGCGCTGCGGCGGTAGAGCTGATCGCACTGGCGATGGATTCACTGTCCGACCCGTCCAGTGCCGACAGCGACGCGCTAGCCCCCACGCAGGGCGCTGCCGCAGACGCACTGGTGTGGCGCACGCGCGAGCTGATCAGCCGCCAGCTGGACGACACCGAGCTGAGCCCGGCGCGCCTGGCGAGCCAGGTGCATGTGTCGCTGCGCCGGCTGCAGGAGGTGTTTCAAGATCAGGGCACCACGCTGAGCGACAGCATCTGGGACATGCGGCTGGACTACGCACGCAGCCTGCTGGCCTCGGCCCAGAGCGTGCGCGAGTCGATCAGCACCATCGCCTACCGCGCAGGTTTTGGCGACCTGGCCCACTTCAGCCGCCGTTTCCGCCAGCGCTATGGGGTATCACCCAGTGAGTTTCGCGCCACACTGCATTAGCATCAGTCCCAAGCTGCAGCACTTCGTCTTTCGTCTGCAGCGTACAACACGGAGACATCGATGCACCCCAGCCCAGCCCCCAAGTCTGTCCATTTGTCACGCCGCCAGGCGGCCGCATTGATTGCAGCCCCTGCGCTGCTCAGCACACGCGCCTTTGCGCAGGACAAATACCCCAGCAAGCCCATCACCCTGATCTGCCCCTGGCCTACCGGCGGCAGCTCTGACGCCGTAGTGCGCGCCTTTGGCGAGTCGCTGGGCCGCCAGCTCGGCGGTGCCACCGTGATCATCGACAACAAGCCTGGCGCGGGCGGCACTTTGGGTGCCACAGCTTTGGTCAACGCCAAGCCCGATGGCTACACGCTGTCTCAGCTGCCGCTGGGTATTTACCGCATCCCCCATATGCAAAAGACGGCGTTTGACCCGGTCAAAGACCTTACCCACATTGCCTGCGTTACGGGCTACACCTTCGGCCTGGCCGCCACCATGGACGCGCCCTACAAAACCCTCAAGGAGATGGTGGCTTGGGCCAAGGCCAACCCCGGCAAACTGACCTACGGCCACACCGGCACGGGCACCACGCCACATCTGGCGTTTGAGGAGTTTTCCATGAAGGCGGGTATCACCAGCCAGGACATCCCCTACAAAGGCTCGGCCGAAATTCTGCAGGCCATTTTGGGCAACCAGATTCCGCTGATGAGTGGCACCACCGAGTTTGCGCCGCATGTGAAGGCGGGCAAGCTGCGCCTGCTGGCCACGCTGGGCCGCGAGCGCAACAAAGCCTTCCCCGACATTCCCACTGTCAAGGAAAGCGGCTGGGACACCATTACCGAGTCGCCGTTTGGCTTTGGCGGCCCCAAGGGCATGGACGCCAGTGTGGTGAAAGTGCTGCAAGACGCATTGCGCAAAACCGTGGAAGACCCCAAGGTGCTGGAGACCCTGGACAAGTTCTTCCAGCCGGTGATTTACATGGACAGCGCGGAATACAGCCGCTATGCGGTGCGCACCTTTGAGGCCGAGCGCGCCACCATCGAACGGCTGGGACTGGCTAAAAAGTCCTGAGCCTGGGGTTTGCTGCAGTGCAGCGATAATCGGGGCATGCATCTGTCAGCCCCTGGGTTCGGTATTGGTCGGTTTCTGCGCAAAGGCGCTTCACGCTGCGCTGCGCTGGCCCTGCTGGCCACCTGCCCCATTGGCCATGCGACCGAGGCTTTGCCCGCGCAGGTGCTTAGCGCCCTGGCGCGTGCGGGCGTGCCGCGTGATGCCATCAGTGTGGTGGTGGCTAACGTGCCAGCGGCCGCCACACTGACCGCAGCGCCCCTGCTGGTCAGCGAAAGTGCTGGCACGACCAGCACCCTTGCCGCCACACCGCGCACCAGCACGGCCACTGCGGCAGTGCCCAGCGCCACAGCCTACCGCCTGAGCCACCGCCCCGAGGCCAGCGTCAACCCCGCTTCGGTGATGAAGCTGATCACCACCTATGCCGCGCTGGATACGCTGGGCCCCGACTTCACCTGGAAAAACCGGGTGCTGGTCGACGGCACCATCGTGCGCGGCGGTGTGCTGGAGGGCAATTTGATCCTGCGCGGCAGCGGCGACCCCAAGCTGGTGCTGGAGCGCATTCAGGACCTGTTTGGCAAGGTGCAGGCCAAGGGCGTGCGCGAGATTCGCGGCGACATCATCCTGGACCGCAGTGTGTTCAACGTGCCGGACAAGAACCCGGCGGATTTTGATGACGAGCCGCTGCGCCCCTACAACGCCGCGCCCGATGGCCTGCTGGTGAATTTCAAATCGCTGATCTTTACCTTCAGCCCCGACCCGGTCAACCAGCGGGTGCTGGTGAAATCCGAACCCCCGATTGCCGGGGTGGAGATTCCTGCCGAACTGCCCCTGTCCAGCGGCAACTGCGGCGACTGGAAAAGCCAGCTCAAAGCCGATTTTTCCACGCCCTCCAAAGTCAGCTTTGCAGGCCGTTTTGCAGCCAGCTGCGGCGACCGCGTGTGGGCTGTGGCCTACAGCGAGCCGCGCGCCTATGCGGCACGCGTGATCCAGGGCATGTGGCTGGCCTCGGGCGGCGCCCTCACTGGCATTGTGCGTGAAGACGCCGTGCCCCGCACCGCCCGTCCGCTGCTGACTGCAGAGTCGCTGCCGCTGTCAGACATCATTGCCGATGTGAACAAGTATTCCAACAATGTCATGGCGCAGCAGGTGTTTCTTACCCTCTCCGCCCAAAGCCGCAATGGGCGCGCCAGCTTTGAGGCCTCCAAGCTGAAACTGGCCGCCTGGTGGAAAAAGAATCTGCTTGGTTTCAGCCCACCGCTGATCGAGAACGGCTCGGGCCTGTCGCGCAAAGAGCGCAGCAGTGCACAGGCTCTCACGGGCTTGCTGCACCATGCGGCACTGAACCCGCATGCCGAAGTGTTCGCCAGCTCACTGGGCATCGCAGGGGTGGACGGCACGGTAAGCCGAATGCGTGAGCGCAGCCCCAGCTCAGAGGCGATTGGCAATGCGCAGCTCAAAACCGGTACCTTGGTGAATGTGGTGGCCATTGCAGGCTATGCGACGGGCCGCAGCGGCCAACGTTATAGCGTGGTGGGCATCATCAACCACCCCAAGGCAGCTGCGGCGCGGCCTGCACTGGACGCTTTGCTGGAATGGACCATCAAGGATGCCCCATGAGCCGACAGAGGTCTGGATTTACTCCATTTTAAGCATCCAATACGCCTCTAAGCTAATAGAATATCGCGGGAAAAGCTATAAATAATATAGCAATTAGTTTCTTTCATCATCTTCAATTTTCCACACTGTCATGTCCCCATTCGACATCATTGGCTATCTGGCCGCCAGCCTGACCACCGCCAGCTTCATGCCCCAGGCTTGGAAGACGTTTCAGACCAAAGACGTCAGCGGTATCTCACTGGGCATGTACAGCATGTTCACCGCAGGCATCGCACTGTGGCTGGTCTATGGCCTGCTGATCGGCGCCTGGCCCATCGTGATTGCCAATATCATCACCCTGGTGCTGGCATCGGCCATACTGGCCATGAAACTGCGTTACCGCAGCAAAACATAACACCCCTTCTGCCCTCGCGCCGGCGCTGTGGTGATCTCGCCACCGCCGTTCGAATTAGATGTGCTGAACTACACACTCTCAGTATTTACCCCTCTGCACAACAGGGGTTCTTTGACCTAACATTGCCTTACAAAAAAAGAACGACCGTTCTTTTACCGTTTCATCACCCTTAAGGCTAGGAGCAAAACCATGACAGCTTGGAAATACACACTCAGCGCGCTAGGCGCGGCGATCATTTTGGCGGGCTGCGGAGGTGGGGGCGCTGGCGACCAAACCACCAAAGCCAATTTTTCTGGCATGGTGAACTTTGGCGATAGCTTGAGTGATGTGGGCTCCTACAAAGTTGGAACCGTAGCCGCTTTGGGCGGTGGCAAATACACGGTTAACGGACCCAATGCGCTGAACTGGACTGAAATTGTTGCCAAGGTCTACGGCGTGTCAGCGCCTTGCGCAGCCCAGACAGGTTTGGATGGCTTGGCTTCACAGGGCTTTTCTGTACCTCCCACCAATAACGCAAGCTGCTTCAGCTATGCACAAGGCGGCGCTCGGGTCACACTGCAACCTGGCCCTGGCAACAAGCTTCTGGGCGGCAATAACGCGGTGCTGGGACAACTGACCGTACCCGTCAAAGACCAGATGCTCGCGCATTTGGCGAAAAATGGTGGCGCCTACACAGGCAAAGAGCTGGTCACCATCATGGCTGGTGGAAACGACCTGTTCATTCAGGGCGGCAGCGTAGCGCCCACGGTTGCATTTCTGGTGAGTCAAGGACAAACGCTGGATGCTGCGCAGACTACCGCAGCAACCGCTGCTGTTACTGCCATGGGTACCGCAGGTGCTGAACTGGCTGGCTATGTCAAGGCACTGGTACTGGCCAAGGGCGCAAAAACCGTGGTGGTGGTGAATCTGCCTAACGTCAGCAAAACTCCTTACGCGCTGGCTCAGGATGCCGCATCGCAAGGCTTCATCAACCTGATGGCCACCACCTTCAACGACCAGCTCAAGGCAGGCTTGGCTGGCACTGGCGTGGTGTTGGCAGATGCCTATACGGAAAGCACTACCCAAGCAAACAATCCTGCCCCTTACGGCTTGACAAACGTGACGAAGCCAGCCTGCGGCACCAACGCATTGGGCGGTACGGCTTTGGTCTGCAACAGCAGCAACGTCATCGCTGGCGATGTTTCCCGTTATCAATATGCGGATGATGTTCACCCCACACCATTTGGCTATGAACTGCTGGCCAAATTCGTGCTGTCTGAAATGCTGAAAGCTGGCTTGATTTAAGCTGAACTATTCGCAAAACACCATCAAAGAATAGGAATAATCATGAAACATACCACGATCGCTTTGGCCATCCTCGCTGCAGCCAGCACCGCCTATGCACAAAAAGCTGGCACTATTTCTCTGGAAGCTGGCGTAACGCAGTTGTCCCCGCAAGTCACCAGTGGCGACCTGAGCGCCCCCGCCTTCCCCAATACCAAAGCCGATGTCTCCAGCGATACGGGCCTGACTGGCGCAGCCAATTACATGGCAACCGATAACATCGCAGTCAACGTGCCACTGGGCTTGGGTTTCAAGCACACGATTACGGGCGCTGGCCGGGCAGAAGGTTTTGGCAAGCTGGCTGAAGTCCGCGTCTTGCCCATCACGGTGCTGGCACAGTATCGATTTGGCCAAGCTAGCAGTCAGTTTCGGCCCTACCTCGGTGCTGGTCTGACCTATGCCAAGTTCTACAAGGCAACTGGCAGTGCAGCACTGACGGCATTGACCAACCCCGGTGGCACCCCCACCACCCTCACGGTTGAATCAAAGCTCGCACCGACCGTGCAGCTAGGTCTGCTGTTTGGCATCAATGAAAAATGGTTTGTCAATGCACACTATGCAAAGACATTCTTGAAAACCAAAACCAACTTTTCCACGGGTCAAACCCAAGATATCAAACTCGACCCCAATGCTTTCAGTCTTGGGGTTGGCTATAAGTTCTAATTCATTCCTGATGCAATAAAAAGGGCCGTCAAATGACGGCCCTTTTGCATGGGGTGATTGATCTCATGGCATCTCCACAGGTATCTGCGTTGCGGGTGGCGTGTTGCGGCTGCGCCCGCAGCGCACAATGCCGTCGATCATCACCATGCCCACGCCGGGGATGTCGCCGCGCTGTACGCTGTCCAGCAGGTTGGCTCCAGCGCTGTGCTGCGCCTTGTCCATGAAGACAAAGTCTGCGGCCCGGCCCACTTCGATCAATCCGCAATTGAGTTTGCGGATGCGAGCGGTATTGCCGGTGGCAAAACAAAATACCAGCTCGGCCGGGATGTTGCCCAGGCTGGAGAGCAAGGCAATCAGGCGCAGCATGCCCAGGGGCTGAACGCCCGAGCCTGCTGGGCCGTCGGTGCCCAAAATCACCCGGTGCGGACACTTGAGCTGCAAGGCCGCCTGCGCCGCCGCAATAGCCACCTTCTCGTTGCCGTTGTGCACGATTTCAATTGCGCGCGAGGATTTTTCGCACAGTTCGCACACATGCTGCTCAGATAGCGCGGTGTGGCCCCCGTTGATGTGGCCAATCACGTCGGCGTCGGCCTCCAGCACCACATCTTTGTCAATCAAACCCGAGCCGGGAATGGATGGGCCGCCCGTGTGGATGGTGCTCTGAATACCGTATTTGCGCGCCCAGGCCACCATCTCCTTGGCCTCGTAGCCCGCCTTCACCGAGCCCAAGCCCACCTCGCCCAAAAGCGTCACGCCCGCGTCGGCCAGGTCTTTAAAATCTTGCTCCAGCATGCCTTTTTCAATAATCGGCGCACCGGCCAGCACTTTGACACCGCCGGGTCTGAAGTTGTCAAACGAGCGCTGCGCCGTAATGGCCAGGGCCTTCAGGCCCACAATATCTTTCGGCCGTCCGGGCAGGTGCACCTCGCCCGCAGAGACCATGGTGGTCACGCCGCCGTGCATGGTGGAGTCGATCCAGCCAATCTGGTTTTGCCGGGGCGTCCAATCGCCAAACACGGGGTGCACATGGCTATCGATCAGCCCCGGGCAGACGCAGGTCTGCTGTGCGTCGATGCTGTGTTTAGCCTGCGCAGTGTCACAGTCTTTGGCCTTACTCACCGCCGTGATAATGCCGTCGTGGATAACGATGGTGTCAGCGTCCAGAATGGGCTGGTCGATATCGCCGGACAGCAGCAGGCCGATGTTTTGGATGACCACTTTGCCCGATTTGCCACTGCTTGCTGCGTCTGCCATGGGTGTTGCCTTTCAATTGGGTCTGAATATGCCATGCCCGGGTAGCGCACGCAAGAGGTGCTTGTGGCTTGAGCGCTCACGTGATTGCCTGTACGCCCTGGTGCTTGGCTTGGACGGCTCCGCGGCTGTCCCCCGTTGCGGCCTAGGGCCGCTGCCTCCTCCTTGATGCCGCTGCGCCGTCCAAGCCAAGCACCAGGGCAGCCAGCGTGGCGGGCATGCGCAGGTGCAAGACCCGCGCGGCTCGGGAAATCGTGTCGGCACCGGCGGTTGGAACGCCCGCTAAATGGCCACGATCACGCTTGCAAGAGCAGGTCTGTAGCGGCACAACACCAGCCACACCGGCAAAAGCGGGTCTGCACCCGCAGAGTACCCGCCACACGTGCAAGATCAGGTCGGTGGTGCGCTTAGCGCAGCGGCATCAAGGAGGAGTCGTCGGCCCTAGGCCGACACGGGGGACAGCCGCGGAGCTAAGCGCACCGCCGGCCTGATCCCGTACAAAAGCACGCGGCTAATCTCACCCCATACAAAACTACGCGGTCAATCTGATCCCGTACAAAAGCAACCGAGCTTATTTTGCACCCGATCCAATAACTCCTATTGCACCCAAAATTTACATACGCTACATTGTGATGTCCACCCATCAACTTTCACACAGCCACACACCCCCCGGATGACTGAGCATACAAAAACCGACGGCTTACCTGGCTTGGAAGATGCCAAACAGATGCGGACGCAGGAGATGACCGCAGTGCGTGACGAGCGGATCAGCGCTGACAAGGTGGTGTGCAATGCCTGCCCGGTGTTGTGCCAAATATCCGAGGGCCGCAGCGGCGCCTGTGACCGGTATGCCAACCAGAGCGGCAGCTTGGTACGGGTGGACCCAGTGGTGCTGTTGCGGCGCAGCTTGGGTGACAAAGAGGTGAAGCTGGTGCCTTTCGTGGCGCGCTCCACAGCGACAGAAGCAGACGGTGCCCCGGTAGAGCCTGCCAACACGGATGAAAAGTCAACACCTCTGCAACCCAGCTGGAACGGCGACCTGCTGCTGGCTGATGAAGTGTTTATCACCGGCGTAGGCTCATCCACCACCTACCCCGACTACAAACCCGCACCCTTCATCGTCTCCTCGCAAGCTGCAGGGGTAGACATGGTGACCGTAGTGACCAAGGGCATCTTCAGTTACTGCAGTTTCAAAGTCAAAATAGACACGGACAGATTTTTAGGCGACGAGCAGGCCAGTGTGCGCTGCAAAGGCGAGGTGGTGGGCCATGTGACCACGGCAGAATACGGCTCGCAAATGCTCTCGTTGGGTGGTGTGCACCATCTCACGGGCGGCAGCAAAAAAGAAGGCCGTGTGGCGCTGGAGGTGATGCACTTGCTGGGTAACAAGCAGGCAGTAGAGCTGCAGATTGACGGCGGGGCGCAGATCACCATCCAGGCGGGGCGGGCACCTTTTGTCAACGGCGTGGAAGAGCAGCGCATGCGCGTAGGCTGTGGTTCTGCCGCCGTGGGTATTTTTGCCAAACAGTTTTTGGGCGTGGCCGACGAAGTGGTGGTGGTGGACGACCACATCACCGGGGTGCTGACCCAGCACCAGGCAGGCCGCTGCCTGGACATGCGCGCATCGGGCATCCAAATGCGTGGGCGCAAGTCCACCCCGGGGCGGTATTTTCAGGTGGCCAACCCAGGCACCGGCTGGGGCGGCACCGACATTGCCGATCCGCTGTCGATCATTGAAGGCTGGGATGCTAACGTAGCGTGGCCTGGCCTGCGCTTGCTGATGACCTCGACCACCGGTGAGCACGCCAGCTGGTATGTGCTGGACGATGCGCTGCGCCCGGTGGAGCAAACCATGCCTGCTGAAGTGCGGCGCGTGGTGCAGCGCATTGGCGAGAATTGCGAGCCGTCGCTTACCACGGTGCTGTTTCTGGCTGGCGCTGGCGGCAGCCTGCGCGCAGGCGTGACAGACAACCCCGTGCTGCTGACCCGCGCCATCAAAGACGCGCTGGTGAACGTGACTTGCGGCGGCGCGCCTGCCTACGTGTGGCCGGGCGGCGGCATTACCGTGATGGTGGACGTGATGCGCATGCCCGACAACAGCTTCGGTACCGTGCCCACGCCCGCCATCGTAGCGCCCATTGAGTTTTGCATGACGCTGGAAGACTACCGCCGCCTCGGAGGGCATATGGACTATGTGCGCAGCTTGAGCGATGCGCTGCGTAGCGGGGCGTGGCACCAAGAAGGCTCGCCGCTTGCCCGGCAGTGGCTGCAGCAGCCTGCAGCCCAGACCTGGCCTGTGGGCACGCCTCCGCTGTTAGGTTAAAGGCTTATCGTCATGACAGCACACCGCATGCAACTCTCCGATGGCCGCTGGCACCTGCAGCACGGCCCGATGGACATCGTGCTCGATGCGAGTGGCAGCCCCACAGCGGTGGCGCTGGCGCATGAACGCGCGTGGAAACGCTTTACTACTATTTTGGACGAGCTGGTGCGCGAGCTGCCCCTGCTGCGCCAGCCAGTGCGCGGCAATGCTTGCCCATTGCGCGGGCCTGTGGCACGGCGCATGTGGCACGCGTGTATGCCTTACCAAAGCAGCTTCATCACCCCCATGGCCGCCGTGGCGGGTGCAGTGGCGCAAGAGCTGGCCGCCTGCTATGCCGCCAACGGCGTGCAACGGGCCTGGGTGAACAATGGCGGCGATATTGCCTTGTATCTTGCAGCCTCGCAGTCGGTGCACATTGGCATCTGCGCTGATGTGGCTGGTTTGCAGGTAGACCACACTACAGGCGAGCTGCTGACGCAGGGCCAGTTTACCGTTGACAGTGCCCAGCCCGTGCGTGGCGTGGCCACCAGTGGCTGGCGGGGCCGCAGTTTTTCACTCGGCATTGCCGACAGCGTGACGGTGCTGGCCGCTACCGCCGCGCAGGCCGATGCAGCTGCCACAGTGATAGCCAATGCGGTCGACGTGGCAGACCCCCGCATTGTGCGCAGGCGAGCCAACCAGTTGAAAGACGACAGCGACCTGGGCGAGTTGGCAGTCACCGTCGATGTGCCGCGCTTGGAACCTGCGCTGCTACAAACTGCGTTGCAGTCCGGCCTAGCGCGCGCCCGGGCGCTGCAAGCCCAGGGGTTGATCTGGTCAGCCGCCTTGGTTTGCCAGAATCAAACCGCGTTAGCGCATCCGCTGAAACAGCTGACGCAAGCAGGTCAGCAAAATAATGTGCCAGCTCCTCCTCAGGCGGGTCAACCGATGGGCGCACTATTTGCTTATTGAAACCATGGATTACCGACAATGATCGCACCAATGATCGATATTCGCCGCATCTTCACCCAGGTGGAGCAGATCCACCACGAGTTCGGGCCGCCAGCAGCCACGCCATTGCTGCGCGGCGCCATTGGTGCTGTGTTGACCAACCCCTTTGCGGGCCGCTACGAAGCCAACATTGTGCCGATGATGGATGCGCTAGGGCCAGTTGGCGTTCAAATGGCTGAACGCTTGCGCGCCGCGATGGACGTGCCCGCCGAGCGCATAGAGAGCTACGGCAAAGGCGCCATCATTGGTGCCGCAGGCGAGCTGGAACATGGCGCGCTGTGGCATGTACCCGGCGGCTATGCCATGCGCGAGCTGCTGGGCTGGAAGGGTGACCGCAACGCCTACGTCAAAGGACAAGCCGGCGATAAAGCGGCGCAACCGGGCAATGCGCTGGCCATCGTCGCATCCACCAAAAAAGTCGGCGCTCCGGGCACCACTTTGGACGTGCCGCTGACGCATATCAACGCCAGCTATGTGCGCAGCCACTTTGACGCTATTGAGGTACGGGTGCCCGGCGCTCCGCTGCCAGACGAGATAGTGTTTATCCTGGTGATGAGCACGGGCGCGCGGGTGCACGCACGGGTGGGCGGCCTGGCCGCCAGCGCTATCAGCCAATGGGATGGCCTGCGCTAGTGCCAATCAGAAATTACGAGCATATTGAAAGACACGCCATGCCAGCCAACATTCGAAAAATCATCGTGCAAGTGGACGAGACCCGCCAGGAGATGGGTAAAACAATTGACCCACCAACCCGCCGGGCACTTGCCATGGCAGTGATTAACAACCCCTATGCGGGCAGCTACAGCGACAACCTGGACGAGCTGATTGCCATCGGCGAAGAGCTGGGTGCGCTGCTGGGGCAAAAATGTGTGCAGGCGCTGGGCATTTCGCCAGGCCAGGCGCACAGCTATGGCAAGGCCGCCATCGTGGGCGAAGCAGGCGAGTTGGAGCACGCGGCAGCCATATTGCACCCCAAGCTGGGCGCGCCGCTGCGCCTGGCGGTGGAGAAGGGCGCGGCCCTGGTGCCGTCCAGCAAAAAGCGCGGCGGCTTGGGCACGGCCATTGATGTGCCCTTGGGCCACAAAGACGCGGCCTTTGTGCGCAGCCACTTCGATGCCATGGAAGCGCGGGTATCGGACGCGCCGCGTGCCAATGAAATCGTGGTCGCCGTGGTGGTCACCGACAGTGGCAGGCCGCTGGCGCGTATCGGCGGCTTGCAAGCCCACGAAATACAAGGACAAGATGGACTTCGCTGAGCGCAATCCATCACAATAGAGTTTGATCAACCCTAAGGAGGAAACTTATGAAACTACCGACTGCACTGCTTCATAATCTCGCTGGCAGCGCCATGGCTTTGGCGGGTTTGCTGAGCTTAGTGACTACCGCCCAGGCGCAGGATGTCATCAAAATTGGCGAGGTCAACAGCTACAAAGCCCAACCGGCTTTTCTGGAGCCCTACAAAAAAGGCATGGAGCTGGCGGTGGAAGAGATCAACGCCTCGGGTGGCGTGAACGGCAAAAAAATCCAACTCATAGTGCGTGACGACAATGCCAACCCGGGTGATGCAGTGCGCGCGGCTGAAGAGTTGGTATCACGCGAAAAGGTCGATGTCTTGACAGGCTCCTTCCTGTCCAATATCGGTCTGGCTTTGACCGATTTTGCCAAACAGAAGAAATTTTTCTTTTTGGCAGCAGAGCCTTTGACCGACAAAATCGTCTGGCAAAACGGCAACCGCTACACCTTCCGACTGCGCGCCTCCACCTACATGCAGGTAGCCATGCTGGTGCCTGAAGCGGCTGCCATGAAGAAAAAGCGCTGGGCGATTGTCTACCCCAATTACGAGTACGGCCAGTCTGCGGCAGCCAGTTTTAAAACCCTGCTCAAGGCAGCACAGCCCGACGTTGAGTTTGTCGCCGAGCAGGCCACGCCGCTGGGCAGAGTCGATGCGGGCAGCGTGGTACAGGCACTGGCCGATGCCAAGCCCGATGCCGTGTTCAACGTGCTGTTTGGCGCAGACCTGTCCAAGTTTGTACGCGAAGGCAACACCCGTGGCCTGTTCCAGGGGCGTGATGTGGTGAGCCTGTTGACCGGCGAGCCTGAGTATCTGGATCCGCTTAAAGACGAGACCCCCAACGGCTGGCTGGTAACCGGCTACCCCTGGTACGGTATTCAAACGCCTGAGCACAAAGCTTTCTTCCTGGCCTACCATGCCAAATACAAAGACTATCCGCGCCTGGGTTCAGTGGTTGGCTACACGGCTATCAAGTCATTGGCCGAAGGCATGAAAAAAGCCAAATCCACCGATACGGAGAAGCTGATTGCCGCCTTCAGGGGTCTGCGCTTGTCTACACCCTTTGGCCCCGTGGTCTATCGCACGCAAGATCACCAATCCACCATGGGCGCCTATGTGGGTCGCACCAAAAACGAGGGTGGCAAAGGCACGATGGTGGATTACCGCTATGTGGATGGCAGCAAAGTACAACCCTCGGACGCCGAGGTCAAGAAACTGCGCCCGGCTGACTAAGAGAGCTCCTGCTCCATGAAAGGGGATGCATGAGCTTTTCTGGCCTGATTGTTCAGTTGCTTAACGGACTCGCCGGGGCGGCTTCACTATTTTTAGTGGCGGCGGGTTTGTCGCTGATATTTGGCGTCACCCGGATCGTCAACTTTGCCCACGGTTCGTTCTTCATGGTGGGCATCTATGTCGCCTATTCGTTGGTAGCCCATCTGATTGGCACAGTAGGTTTTTGGCCAGCTTTGCTGCTGGCGGCAGTGGCAGTGGGTGTGTTGGGTGCTTTGGTGGAGATGCTGCTGCTGCGCCGCATTTACCGCGCGCCCGAGCTGTTTCAGCTGCTGGCCACGTTTGCCTTGGGGCTGGTGATCAAAGACGCCGTGCTGTGGTACTGGGGGCCAGAGGAGCTGCTGGGGCCCCGCGCACCCGGGCTCACGGGCTCGGTCACCATTCTGGGGCGGCAGTTTCCCTCTTACGATATTTTTCTGATTGTGGCGGGCCCGGCCATGCTGGGCCTGCTGTGGTTACTGCTGACCAAAACCCGCTGGGGCACCCTGGTGCGCGCAGCCACGCAAGACCGCGAGATGGTCAGCGCGCTGGGCGTCAACCAAGCCTGGCTGTTTACTGCGGTGTTTGCGCTGGGTGCCTGCCTGGCAGGATTGGGCGGCGCGCTACAACTGCCGCGCGAGCCTGCCAACCTGGATATGGACCTGAACATCATTGGCGCGGCTTTTGTAGTGGTGGTGGTGGGTGGTATGGGCTCAATACCCGGGGCCTATGTCGCTGCGCTGCTGATTGCTGAACTCAAAGCGATTTGTATTTGGATTGGCTTGGTGGAGATTGCTGGAGTGAGCGTGTCGTTTTCCAAACTCACTTTGGTAGTGGAGTTTGTGGTGATGGCCGTGGTGCTGGTAGCAAGGCCTTGGGGCTTGTTTGGCAAGCCGCAGGCGGTCAGCCGCCATGCGGGCCTGGCGGAAGCGCCGCTGCGTCCGCTGGGGCAGGTCTACCGCTACGGCGGCGCGGCAGTGTTGGTGCTGCTGGCGTTGGTACCGGTCATTGCCGCGCAATCGCCCTATGTGACGGTGCTGCTGATCGATGTGCTGGTGGCGGTGCTGTTTGCGGCCAGCCTGCACTTCATCATGGGGCCTGCGGGCATGCATTCGTTTGGCCATGCGGCCTATTTTGGCATCGGGGCGTATGCGGCAGCTCTCTTGGTACGCGGCCTGAACCTGCCGATGGAAGCGGCGCTGCTGGTAGCACCAGCGGTGGCAGCGCTGGGGGCTTTTGTCTACGGCTGGTTTTGCGTGCGTTTGTCGGGCGTGTACCTGGCCATGCTCACGCTGGCGTTTGCGCAGATTACCTGGGCCATTTGCTACCAGTGGGACGCTTTTACTGGCGGCAGTAATGGCCTGACCGGTGTGTGGCCCGCCCAGTGGCTGGCCGACAAACGCAGCTACTACTACCTCACCCTGGCGCTGGCGGTGGCGGGCGTGTTGCTGATGCACCGCATGCTGTATTCGCCCTTTGGCTACAGCCTGCGCGCTGCGCGCGACTCGGCCTTGCGCGCCGACGCGCTGGGCTTTAACGCCAAACGCCTGCAATGGGTGGCCTTTGTGATCGCTGGCACATTTGCCGGTTTGGCTGGGGCGCTCAATGCGTTTTCCAAGGGCAGCATTTCGCCGGAGAGTCTGCATGTCAGCCGCTCTATCGACGGCCTGGTCATGGTGCTGCTGGGCGGCGTGCAAACCCTGCTGGGCCCGGTGGTCGGTGCGGTGACCTTTACCTGGCTGCATGACACGGTGGCCCGAAGCACCGACTACTGGCGCGCCATGCTGGGCATGATCATTCTCATCCTGGTACTGCTGTTTCCCCAAGGCATTGCAGGTTTTGCCAACCAGTTGTGGGACTGGCGCCGCCGCGCCAAGAAGGTGCCAGTATGAGTTTGCTCAAAGTCTCCGGCCTGGGCAAATCGTTTGGCGGCGTCAAAGCGGTGGACGACGTGAGCTTTGAACTGGCTCCGGGTGAGCTTTTAGCCTTGATCGGGCCCAACGGCGCGGGTAAGACAACGACCTTCAACATGGTCAATGGCCAGTTGCGTGCAGACACCGGCTCCATTCAATTGGACGGCTACGAGCTGGTAGGCTTGGCCCCGCGCGATGTGTGGCGGCGCGGTGTGGGCCGCACGTTCCAGATTGCCGAGACCTTTGCGTCCCTCACGGTGGTGGAAAACGTGCAGATGGCCTTGCTGTCGGCAGACCACAAGCTGTTTGCCATGTGGCGCAAAGCGGCCAATTACCGGCGCGGCGATGCGCTGCAATTGCTGGAGCTGGTGCAGATGCATGAGCAGGCTGACCGCCCTTGCAGCGCGCTAGCCTACGGCGACATCAAGCGCGTGGAGCTGGCCATGGCCATGGCCAATACACCCAAGCTGCTGCTGATGGACGAACCCACTGCAGGCATGGGCCCCAAGGAAAGAAACGATCTGATGGCCTTGACCAAAAAACTCGTCACTGAGCGCGGCATGGCGGTGCTGTTTACCGAGCACAGCATGGACGTGGTTTTTGCCTATGCCGACCGCATGGTGGTGCTGGCGCGCGGCAAGCTGATAGCCCAAGGCAAACCGCATGAGATACGCGACCATCCGAAAGTGCAGGAAGTGTATTTTGGCAGCGGCAAAACCTTTGAGAGCCAAGCTCTGGCGCAAACCAGTTTGCCACAAGAGGCCACACCATGAAGATGGATGTCATTCAAACTCCGCGCAGCAACGAGTCGCCTTTATTGAGCGCGAAAAACCTGTGTGCCTGGTACGGCGCTGCGCAAGTGTTGTTGGATGTGAACCTACAGGTGCAGCGCGGCGAAGTGGTGGCTTTGATGGGGCGCAACGGTGCGGGTAAGTCCACCACACTCAAGTCGCTGATCGGCATGCAAGACAAACGCAAGGGCCAGGTGACGTTCATGGGCCGGGACATCTCCACCATGCCATCGCACCAAGCTGCGCGCATGGGCCTGGGCTTTGTACCCGAAGACCGGCGTATCTTCACCGATCTGACGGTGATGGAAAACCTGGAGGTGGGCCGCCAAGTGCCCCGGCATTGGCCTGACGGTACGCCTGCCCCAGTGTGGACAGTGGAAAAACTCTTCATACTGTTTCCCAACCTGGCCGAAATGCCGGACAGGCTGGGCGGGCGCATGAGTGGCGGCGAGCAGCAGATGCTGACCGTGGCGCGCAGCTTGATGGGTAACCCCTATGTGGTGCTGCTGGACGAGCCCTCCGAGGGCGTGGCCCCGGTGATCGTAGAGCAGATGGCGCAGATGATTTTGCAGTTGAAGTCTCAAGGGGTAAGTATTTTGCTGTCGGAGCAAAATATGCACTTTGCGCAGTTGGTGGCTGACCGTGCTTATGTATTGGAAAAAGGGCAAATTCGCTACGAAGGCACCATGGCCGACCTGGTAGCCGATGAGGCATTGCGCCGCAATTATCTGAGTGTGTAAACCCAGACACCAGTCCCCAAATGTCCACGCCCATCACGCTTCAAGTAAACCGCATGCGGCAGGACGTAAGCGTGCCTAAAGAAACCACGCTGCTGCATGTGTTGCGCAACGATCTGGCGCTCAACAGCCCTAAATATGGTTGCGGTTTGGGCGAGTGTGGAGCGTGCACCGTGTTGGTGGACGGCATTGCGGCGCGCGCTTGCGTGATTCCGGCGCATGGGGTGGCGGGCCGCAGCGTTACCACGCTGGAAGGTTTGGGCACGCTAGCGGCGCTGCACCCGGTGCAGCAAGCTTTTATTGACGAGCAGGCGGCGCAGTGCGGCTACTGCCTGAGCGGCGTGGTGATGATGACGGTAGCCCTGCTCTCGCGGGTGCCGCACCCCACAGACGCGCAGATACGCAGCGAGCTGTCTGGCAACCTGTGCCGCTGTGGCGCGCACCTGGAGATCATCAAAGCCGTGCACCGGGCGGCGTGCTACCTGGAGCATCCTGCAGCGCAATGCGCTGCGCAACCACCCCAAGCCGTGAGTGCCGCATGACACGCCGCGCCGATGCACCCCTGACACGGGCAGACTTTCATGCTACGCAGGGGGTGCTGCTCATCACCCGCCAGCCACCTCCCGCACCTGCGCCGGTCAAAGGCCAGCCAGCGGTGGTCAGCAGCAACCCGCTGGAGGGTGTAGAGATACTGATCGCCGTGTGGGACGATGGCAGTGTGACGGCGCTCAATGGCCATGTGGATTTAGGCACCGGCATTCGCACCGCGCTGGCGCAGATTGTGGCCGAAGAGCTCGATGTGGCGCTGGGCAGCGTCAACATGGTGTTGGGCGACACTGCGCGCGCCCCTAACCAGGGGGCCACGATTGCCAGCAATTCGCTGCAAATACATGCCGTGCCCTTGCGCCATGCTGCAGCGCAGGCGCGTGCATGGCTGGTAGCGCACGCTGCGGCAGCGCTGCAGGTGGATGTGGCCGCGGTGCAGGTGCAGGGTGGCGTGGCCTATGACGCTGCGAAGCCCACAAGCTCTGTTGCCTATGCAGAGTTATTGGCGCAGCAACATGTGGCGCTGGATTTGGCGCTAAGCACCCCGGTGAAAGCCCCGCAAGACTATCGCATCGTGGGCACCAGCAGCCCGAGGGTAGACATTCCTGCCAAAACAACCGGTGAACTGATCTTTGTGCACGACATGCGCGTACCCGGCATGTTGCACGGCCGTGTGGTGCGGCCGCCCTATGCGGGGGCCGACCATGGCGACTTTATTGGCAACACCTTGGAGTCGGTGGATCAGGCTTCTATCGCGCATATCCCAGGTATCAAAGCTGTGGTGGTGCAGCGCGATTTTGTGGGCATAGTGGCGCAGCGCGAGGAGCATGCCGAGCAGGCCATGCGCGAGCTGCGCGTGCAGTGGAAGCCCTGGCCAGGTCTGCAAAACATGGACAGCCTGGAAAACGCCATCCGCAACAACCCCGCCACACAGCGCAAGCTGATTGACCAAGGTGATGTGGATGGTGCACTCAAGGGCGCAGCGCAAACTTTGGCGCGCACCTATGTCTGGCCCTACCAAATGCACGCCTCCATGGGGCCGTCCTGCGCGGTGGCTGACTGGCATGCAGACCACATGACGGTGTGGACCGGCAGCCAAAACCCGCATGTACTGCGGGCTGATCTATCCAAGCTCACAGGGCTGCCGGACCTACAGATCAACGTGGTGCGCATGGAGGCGGCGGGCTGCTATGGCCGCAACTGCGCTGACGATGTAGCGGCAGATGCTGCGCTTCTGTCGCGCGCCGTGGGTGCCCCCGTGCGCGTGCAGCTCACGCGCGAGCAAGAGAACGCCTGGGAGCCTAAAGGCGCAGCCCAGCTCATGCAGGTCAAAGGTGGTCTGCACGCCGACGGATCGGTAGCGGCCTATGACTTTGAAACCTCCTACCCCTCCAACGGCTCGCCCACCCTAGCCCTGCTGCTCACCCGCACGATCGAGCCCGCAGCGCAAGCCTATGAGATGGGCGACCGCACGGCCCGCCCGCCGTACGACTATGAAAACCTGCGCGTCACAGTGAACGACATGGCCCCCATGCTGCGCGCCTCCTGGCTGCGTGGCGTATCGGCCCTGCCCAATTCGTTTGCGCATGAGTCGTATATTGACGAGCTGGCCACGGCTGCGGGCGTAGACCCGGTGGAGTTTCGCCTGCGCTACTTGCAAGAGCCGCGCGCCGCCGAGCTGGTGCGCGCCACTGCTGCGCGCGCTGGCTGGCTGGCGCACACCCAGCCACAGCAGCAGCCCGCACTGCCGGGTGAGCGCGCAGACATAGTGCAAGGCCAAGGCGTTGCCTATGCCCGCTATGTGCACAGCAAATGGCCTGGCTTTGGCGCAGCCTGGGCGGCCTGGGTGGCCGATGTCGAGGTGAACCGCACAACCGGTGAGGTGCATGTCAAGCGCGTGGTGGTGGGGCACGATGCGGGTGCACTGGTCAACCCTGATGGTGTCAAGCACCAGATACACGGCAACGTAGTGCAAACCACCAGCCGCGCGTTGCATGAGGAAGTCAAACTCAACCCGCACACCCACACCGTGGCCAACCTGGAGTGGGGCAGCTACCCGATCTTGAGCTTCAGGGATGTGCCGGTGATCGAAGTGGTGTCCATGCCCCGCCCGGGTGAGCCGCCGCTGGGTGCGGGCGAGTCGTCTTCGGTACCCGGCACGGCGGCCATTGCCAACGCCATATTTGATGCCACTGGCGTGCGCTTTCGCCAGCCGCCGTTCACACCCGAGGTGGTGCGCGCGGCGCTGAACCCCACGCAGCCTGCTGCGCCGCAGGCATTGCCAACATTTGCGCCGAACGCATCGCCGCAGCAACCGGCGACTGCACCGCCCAGTCTGCCAGGCACTGCCATATGGCCCCAGCCGCGTAGCGCGTGGGTCAAAGCCGGTGCGCTAATGGCGGGCGTGCTCAGCATAACGGCGGCATTGCTGGGCTGGCGCGCAACCATAGCGCCCGTGCAGCACAGCGGCAGCTCGCTATACAAACAGTCCACCATCGACAAGGGCCGCCAGCTGGCGGCATTGGGCAACTGCATCGGCTGTCACACCGCGCCCGGCGGCATACCCAACGCGGGTGGCCGCGCCATGGAAACGCCCTTTGGCATCGTGTACAGCACCAACCTCACCCCCGACAACGAGACCGGCATAGGCCAATGGTCACTGGCGGCCTTCCAGCGCGCCATGCGCGAGGGCATATCCCGCGATGGGCATTTTTTATACCCCGCGTTTCCCTACACCGCTTTTGCCAAAATGGCGGACGACGACCTCACCGCGCTGTACGCCTACCTGATGGACCAACCCTCTGTGCGCGCCCAGCCGCCCGCCACCCAGTTGGCCTTTCCCTACAGCGTGCGCGCCCTGATGGCTGGCTGGAACGCACTGCACCATGACCCCACGCCCTTTGTGGAGGTACCTGGCCAAAGCGCCGAGTGGAACCGGGGTGCTTACTTGGTCAACGGCGTTGGCCACTGCGGTGCCTGCCACACCGCCCGTAACGCACTGGGCGCAGAGCAGGGCGGCCCAGCCTATCTGGCAGGTGCAGTAGTAGACGGCTGGGAGGCCCCGGCCCTCACCGCCCTTTCACGCGCCCCCCTGCCCTGGAGCGCCGCCGAGCTGTACCGCTACCTGCGCACAGGCCATACCCTTCAGCATGGCATAGCAGCAGGCCCCATGGGCAGCATCGTCAAAGAGCTGGCCCATGTGCCCGATGAAGACATCCAAGCCATGGCCACCTATTTGGCATCGTTCACGCCGCCCATCACAGAGGCCGAGAGCGCGCAGCGCGCCAAACAAGTGGTGCTGGCCGCACAAAAATCAGCCACTGATTTGCTCGGCCCGGGTCAGCGCATGTTCAACGGTGCCTGCGCCTCCTGCCACCACGACGGCGACGGCCCCACGCTGCTGGGCATCAACACCCCGCTGGCGCTGAACAGCAACCTGCACAGCGAGCGCCCCGACAATTTGGTTCGCACTATCTTGAATGGCATACGCGAACCTGCTAGCCAAGATATAGGCTTCATGCCAGCATTTCGCTACAGCCTGGATGACGCGCAAATTGCCACGCTTGCAGCGCATATGCGCAGCCGCTACGCGCCGGGTGCACCTGCATGGCGTGATGTGCAAGCCACGGTATCGCGTTTGCGTGAAAGGATAGATTGAGATAGCCGCTGTGGCAAATGTTGAGCAACCCTGCTGCGGGGGTGCTGCAAAAAGATGGTGGCCTGGGGCGGAATCGAACCACCGACACAAGGATTTTCAATCCTCTGCTCTACCGACTGAGCTACCGGGCCATGTACTATTCAAAGAACAGAACAGCCTTAAATTATAACTTATCTCGGCAAGTATTCTGCCGCAGCAGCATTACTATTACGCGTTGCGCTTACTACGACTCAAATCAACACCGAGCTGTTTAAGCTTGCGGTACAAATGGGTGCGCTCCAAGCCGGTTTTTTCAGCAACACGCGTCATGGAGCCGCCTTCTTTGGACAGGTGAAACTCGAAATAGGCCTTTTCAAACTCATCACGCGCCTCACGCAGAGGCTTATCCAGCTGGAAACTCTGGTTGACCAGAGGACCGATATCCATAGCCTCAGGTAGCAACTGTCCCCCAGTCATTGCAGACTCGACTGTGAGCTCCACCTGCTTGGTCACAGCTGCTGGTACCACGGTCTTGGCGCGACCACCTTTAGCCAGTCCCTCGTTGACTGCCTTGAGCAGTTTTTGCAACGTGATGGGTTTTTCCAAGAACGAATGTGCCCCGATCTTGGTGGCTTCCACAGCAGTGTCGATCGTTGCATGGCCACTCATCATCACTACCGGCATGGTAAGAAGCCCAGTAGCGGCCCATTCTTTGAGCAAAGTAACACCATCCGTATCGGGCATCCAGATATCAAGCAGCACCAAGTCTGGCGAATAGCGCAGTCTGGCCTGCCGTGCTTGTCCAGCATTTTCAGCGGCCTCTACATTGTGGCCTTCATCATTCAATATCTCGAGGAGCAGGTCTCTGATACCCAGCTCATCATCTACCACCAGAATATTTGCCATACTTCTCTGGGCTTGCGCCTATTTGTGTTGAACCAAAACCAGATCGCTATGTTGCAGATTAGCGACTGTATGTATTAAACCACACTAAACGACAAAACGACCTGTGCACCCAATACCATTTTTTTAGTGTTATCCCCAGTGGATTCCATCCCTGCCGCACTACTCTCGACAACCGTGGCATAGCGATTGGACAAATCAATGCGTGCGCCATGCTCGTCTGCAATTTTTTTCACCACGGCCAACCCCAAGCCTGTACCACGGGCTTTGGTGGTGACATAAGGCTCAAACGCCCGCTGCAGGATATGGGGCGCAAAACCTGTCCCACTGTCACGCACGATCATCCTCACTCGGCGGGTGTCGGGGTTGTATTGCGTGCTGATACGCACCTCGGCGTTGCCGTCTTGCTGGGCACTTGACTGCATACTGGCCAAGGTTGCGTCTTGTGCATTTTGCAGCAAATTATGAATCACTTGGCGCAATTGCTGGGCATCGCCCAGTATTTTCGGGCAATCTGGCGCCAGGGCGCTGCGCACGGGCACTTCGCTGGCTTCTGGCTCATACAGCTGCAATACATCGGCAATGAGCACATTCAAATCCAGAGGTTTGAGGTCCGCACTTGGCAAGCGTGCGTAATCACGGAATTCGTTGACCAGGCGTTTCATCGCATCAACCTGGTCGACTATCGTTTTGACAGATTTGCTCAGCAAGGCGCCATCGGGTTCGGACAGCTTGCTATGCAGCTTCATTTCCATGCGCTCTGCAGAAAGCTGAATGGGTGTGAGGGGATTTTTGATTTCATGGGCCAGGCGCCTGGCCACCTCACCCCATGCCTGCGCACGCTGGGCCGACACCACTTCAGAAATGTCGTCAAACACCAGGAGTTGCTGCGCCTGGGGCAACTGTGCACCTCGCGCTATGATGCTGATCGTATCTGCCACACCTGGTCCACGCTGCTGAGCATTGACAATGACACCGTGGCTTTCATAGGCCAATTCGAATGAGTGCTGCCAATGGTCTACGGCATGGGAAGTCCTCTCCCCCAGAAACACCTGAAACTGCTCAGCAACCCCCTTGGCAAAAGCCTCAAGTCCGGGCACGGTTTGCAGGGATTTCCCTTCAAAAGCTGCCAAAGGTGTACGTAGCACACGGGTCGCTCCTGGATTGGAGGAAATAATGTGATTGTGCGCATCCAATACGATCACACCTGCAGTCAGGTTATCCAGAATGGTTTGCAGGTTGGCCCGCGACGCATCCACCTGCTCCATGCTGCGCTGCACCTGGCTGCGTGCATCTGAAAGCTGTTGTGTCATATCTGCAAAAGAACGCGTCAGACCGCCAAGCTCATCACGTGTCTGCAGTGCAGCTTTCGGCCGCAAATCACCTGCCGCCACTTGTGCTACGCCATCAGCAAGCACTAGCAAAGGCCGCACAATCTGATTACCCAATAACACCGCCAACAGCACAGCGCCGAATACTGACAAGAACAAACTCAGTGTCAGCGTTCCAATGTACATCTTGCGCAAGCCGCTACGCGCCAAGGCCCGCTCCTGATACTCCTTGTAGGCCTCCTGCACAGCCAAGGCGTTAGCTACCAAGGACGGCGGCAGAACCTGGATCACCTGCAAAAATCGCTGCTCTGCAAGCAACCCGATGCTGCTGACACCTACTACTGCCAGTGAACGCATTTTTGCACCCCCAGCAGTGCTGCCCTCCTCCAGGCCGTCAATCTGTGTGGTGGCTCGCTGACTTCTGGCCTGTCTGAACTGGGCCTGCGTAGGTCGCTCAGGTCTGAGGCTGAAGCGCGAATCCCCAGCACTGGCAATCACCTGGCCTGTGGCGCTCCATAAAACCACATCGCTGGCAGCAAGCTGTTCACGCAAGCGCTCCAATGTGACGCTATTGCCTGCTTCGCTGGTTAACTGCTCTGCAGCAACTCGCGTTTTGGCACTGAGCTCGTTCGACAAGGTATCCAAAGTCGTGCGGCCCAAGTTCAAACCCGCATCCAGAGCACCCTCTACCTTGACATCAAACCAGCTCTCAATGGAACGGGATACGAACTGATATGAAACGACGTAAATAAGCATGCCAGGCAGAAAACCTACCAGGGCAAAAATTGCAGCCAGTTTCACCAGCAGCCGGCTGCCAAACTTGCCAAGCCTCAGGCGCGACAGCAGCCGCCAGCCGATCCATAGAATCGCCATCAGCAGCAGGGAAGCCACCACAATATTGACTACGACAAGACGGGCATAATTTTGCTCATACAAATCACGGTTATTCGTAGCCTGGGTCAGCAAAAACATCAACACCAGAGCAATGGCCGCCATGGCTGCTGCGCCAACACCCAAAGCCCATGAAAGATTGCGCCGGTTGCGGCTGGAAGGCGTACTCTTGTCAGAGGTACTCATGGCAGAAAATTTCAACGTGCTTCAGGCCGCACATTGCGTGCTATGTTGATATTCCATTCGCTTTGCCCAGCCACGCCAATCTGCAGCGGCCTGGGCAGCTGGGTTAAGTCCAGTTTGAAGCGGTAGTCGATGTTATGCCTTGCATCCAGTTCGATATCGTTACCATCGGCAACCTTCCAGCGCGCGATACGACGCACAGTGGCCAGTGCATCGGATAGATTGTCAAAATGCTGGGTCAGAGCGATGCCAGTTGCAGGACTGGCGATAGTGCCACTGCTGACACCTACTCTCCAGCGGCGCGTAAGAGGCTGGAAAGCGATGCGGATACTACGCGTGGCAGTAGAGACCCTTTTATCGTACCAATACCAGCGATCACGGTATACGTCCACTTCATTGACAAAAGTCATGGGAATGCCCTTGAGCAATGCCTCTTCAAGGGCCGGGGGTAGCTCAAAGTTGATGGTTGCACTCAGATACAGGCCGTCGTCAGCACGCTCTACGCGCAAAGCTCCCACCTCAGCTACCCCATTGTCTGCTGCCAATACCGCATTGCTGATGCACAGCCATGCCAGTATTGAAACTACGCGCAGCCCTGGGCCAGCAGCAACCCACCACCAGCTAAGTACTAGCCGCAGTCTTTTGTAGCAAAGCGTAGAAAAAGCCATCGTGTTCACCCAAACGATTGTCCCGCATGCTCCCGGGCTGGAGCGGACTTTGAGGGAATAAATGCCCCGGTGAAGGCTGTAAAACTGCATCGGTGTGGCGCGCAACAAACGTTTGTATCTGTTCATGGCCTTCTGCCTTGAAAACCGAGCAGGTACAGTACAGCAAACTGGCACCGGGTCTGAGCAGGGGCCATAAAGCTGCAAGGAGCTTGCGCTGCAGCTGTGCAAGCTGCTGAACATCGGTCTTGCGGCGCAACCAGCGGACATCCGGATGCCTTCGCACAATACCCGACGCCGTGCAGGGAGCGTCCAGCAAAATGGCATCGAATAGCTGCCCATCCCACCACAGCTCAGGCTGGCCAGCATCTGCAGCGATGACCTGCGCACTCAATTGCAGGCGCTGCAGATTCTGGGTAATTCGCTCGCACCGCGAAGGATCCACATCCAGCGCCACTACCTCAATGTGTCTTGCCTTGCTCGCAGCATATTCCAGCAAATGTGCAGTTTTACCACCAGGTGCTGCACAGGCATCCAATACGCGAAGTTCGCCCCCTGAATGTTCAAATGCCTTATCCAGCAACAGTGGGGCCGCCAGCTGTGCGGCAGCATCCTGCACCGAAAACCAGCCTTGGTGATAGCCAGGCAAGCCTGGCACATAGGCGCTATGTGCGAGCTGCAGGCCACTGTGCGCTACAGGCCATGCCTTTATGTCATGGCCTGCCAGCAAGGCTTGTTGGTAGTCGGCGCGTGATGTCAGTGCAGTATTGATGCGCAGCGTCATGGGCGCAGCTGCTGCATTGGCCTGCAAAATGGTCTGCCATTGGTCCGCATAGTCATGCTGCAACTGCTGAATCCACCACGCTGGATGGTTCCAACTTGCTTGGGGTAGGCGCATTACCTGGCTCACAAGTGCATCGCGCTCACGCAAAAATCGTCGCAGACATGCATTGATGAAACTGGCCTGTGCTTTGGTGGCAGGGCTGCGCTTTGCAGCTTCCACGGCTTGATTCACCAGCGTATGTGGCTCATATCCCGCATTCACAGAAACATCCTGCGCAAGCGCCAATGCCAAGGTACTGCACAGCAATGCGTCAACAGGCGCGCTAGGTGTACGCGGGGCCAGAGCAGCCCGCAACGCGAGTGCAGTTCCATAGTGGCGCAATACTTCAAAGGACAAGGCCTGTACACCAGGACGCAAGCTGTCCGTCACATCCACTTGTGCTGTAGTCCAGGATTTACCTGAACGCACTGCCGTCAAAACGGCTGCCACTTCATGCAACTGTCGCCATAAGGGCGGTGAGTGGTGTACATCAGCTGCGTTAACTGCAGTGCTGTCGCCTACGGTAGTGGGTTGGCGTACCCCGTTTGTGGACGCCATGGCTAAATGCACGCAATCACGTGAGAGTATCTGCCCAGATGTTTTGCGCCCAGTTCATCGCGTACACCCCTTCAAGCTGAGTGGTCTCGGATTTCAGATCAATAGAAGAAACACCTCCAGAGCCTGCTACTGTCTTGAAGGTTTTTTCTGCTGCAACGTATTCGTGCACACTGGCCACATGTACTACGTTTTTGTCATCCACAAAACTGTAGCAGGTGTTGGTCAGCATGGGTGCTGGGTTGATCTCCCAGCCGGATAGCTGCGCCACAATGGCGGCCGCTGCTACTTTGGCATGGCTGTTGGCCATATGGCCGCTCTTGGGCATACCAGGCGCGATCTGGATGGAGTCGCCCAGCACATGCACGTCTTTGACCGCAGTGGACTCAAAGCTCTGGTAATTGACACCACACCAGCGGCTGTTAGCCTGGTTGTTCAAACCGGCCTGCTGCGCGATGGCACCAGCGCGCATTGAGGGCAGTACGTTAAGGACTGTGGCTTTGATATCGTCCTGTACTTCAAACTTGAGCGTGCCCGTTTTTGCGTCCACGGCGGTAACTTTGTGGTCACCGCGGTACTCGATCATGCCTTTGTACTGATCAGCCCACACCTTCTTGAACAGAGGGCCTTTGGAGGTGACATCCGGATTGCCATCCAGAATCAGCACCTTGCTTTTGGGCTTGGCTTGCTTGAAATACCATGCCACCTGGCATGCGCGCTCGTAGGGTCCCGGTGGGCAGCGATAAGGTGCTACAGGAATGCTGATGGCGTAAACTCCGCCGTCAGGCATGTCCTGCAGTTGCTTGCGCAGCGCAACAGTTTCTGCCCCAGCTTTCCATGCCTGCAATACCTGCCCGCTGGCCTGCGCTGCGCTCAAGCCTTCAATGCTGCCCATCATGAGTTCAATGCCTGGTGACACCACCAGCTTGTCGTAGGCAATTGTGGCTCCACGTGCCAGGGTGACTGTCTTTTTTCCAGCGTCAATGGCTGTTGCCATGTCCTTCACAACGGTAATTCCGTGGTTCCTGGACAGTCCTGTGTAGGCCGTTGTGACATCACCGATTTGCTTGCTGCCACCTACCACCAAGTTGGAGATGGGACAGGAAACAAAAGCCTCGTTAGGTTCGATCAATACAACATCAATTTTATAATCGGAGAGCAGGCGCACATACTTGGCTGCGGTTGCTCCACCGTAACCGCCGCCAATGACGACCACTTTGGCTTTGCTGGGAATGCTGCTGGTCGTAGCGCATGCACCAAGTCCTAACAGACTGATGGCTGCGGAGGTCTGGAGAAAGCTTCTGCGTTGGATGGACATGCTTTTCTCCTTATTTTTTTTGTGCAGCAAAATAGCCAGCGATTTGCTCGATTTGAGCATCGCTGTAACCCTTGCTTAGTTGGTGCATGATGGTGGCGGGACGGGTACCGTTTTTGAATGCCTGCATCTGCGCCACGATATAGTCTTTAGGCACTCCAGCCAAACTGACTACCGCCGAACCATCCACTGATTTACCGTTAGTACCATGGCAGTTGGCACATGTCGCGGCCAAGGATTTGAGGTACAGAGCGTCACGATCCGGGGCATTCTGCGCAAAAGCGGCACCGCTGATCCACGCAACTGCTGCTAAGCGGAAAATCATCTTGTTTCTCACCACTGTCTCCTTCTGCAAAAGATACATAGTCTATCTGTGACCATACCATGACTAGAGTGGCTGCGCTATGGAAAACCCAAAAATCCACGCCACCAAAATAGCCGGGAATTGCCGCACAGCCTGGTTATAACGCTCCACGCAGTTGTTGTAGCTGTTTTGCTTGTCTTGTGCAAGCAGGTTTTGCTGCTGCCACAGCACTGACAGGCGCTGAGGCACTGCCGGGCCAGCCAAATCATCATGCACGGTGTTCAGCCGTTGCCAAGCGCTGTGCATCAAGGCATGTGCGGCCCGCACCGAAGCCAAATCGTCCACTGGAGGCATCAAATGCGGCTTGGCCAGCACGCCAGCAATGCAAGCCTGGAACTGTTTGGTAGCAAGCGCGAGAGGACGCCAGCTTTCGGCCTCATCGCCCAAACTGGCCCATACCGAGTCAGTCTCCGGGGCATGCGACAGGCTCGACAATTCACTTCGAATAGCCTGCGCATTGGACTGCCATTGCGCGGCCAAAGACTGCAAAGCACGCACAATGTCAGCACGCAGACTCACCAACCGGTTATAGGCACCTAATGCCCAAAACACGGTTAATGCAACACAACCCCAAAACACAAAAGAATGGGTTAACGCACTCATTGATTTGTCAGTCCACAATGCCCATGATACTTTAGCGCTAGCCTGCGTTCGCCACTGAACACGCAGCCCTGCCAGGAGTCATATAGATACCAAGTTGAAAGCCATATTTTAAGCATAATACTGCCCCAGACCAATAAAATATCGCGGGGGCAGCTATAAAAAAAATAGCGCCTTGCAATCCGCAAGGCGCTATGTAGCATTTTCGGGCACATCAGGCAGACGTGGGCCTGCCTGACGTGGAGCATCGCATTACTGCGTTGCCTCCCCCTGTGCCGCGGCTGATTCGCCGCCCTCAGCAAGCTCTGCTGCTTCCGCTTCGGCAATGGCGCGACGTTCCGCATCATCCATGGCCTCTTTGGCTTTGCGTGCATTGTGGTATGCCAAGCCGGTACCTGCCGGGATCAAGCGACCCACAATCACGTTCTCCTTCAATCCGCGCAGCTCGTCGCGCTTGCCCATGATGGCAGCTTCGGTGAGTACGCGGGTAGTTTCCTGGAACGATGCAGCAGAGATAAAGCTGTCGGTGGACAGCGATGCCTTGGTGATACCCAGCAGCAAGTTGCTGTAGGTCGCAGGGATCTTGCCAGCAGCGCGCAGTGCATCGTTGGTGTCAAGCATTTCTGAACGCTCGATTTGTTCACCATTGATGTAGCTCGAATCGCCAGCGTTTTCTACCACCACACGGCGTAGCATTTGACGCACAATCACTTCAATGTGCTTGTCGTTGATCTTCACACCCTGCAAGCGGTAGACGTCCTGCACTTCATCCACAATGTAGCGGGCCAGCTCTTCGACTCCCAAGAGGCGCAAGATGTCTTGCGGATCGGCTGGGCCGTCCACCACACTCTCGCCTTTGTTGACCACTTGGCCTTCGTGCACCAGGATGTTCTTTTCCTTGGGGATCAACTCGTCCCACACCTTGCCATCGGGGTCGGTGATCTGCAGGCGCACTTTGCCTTTGGTTTCCTTGCCGAAAGACACGGTACCGGTGATCTCAGCCAACATGCCCTTGTCCTTGGGTGAGCGGGCTTCAAACAGCTCGGCCACACGAGGCAAGCCGCCGGTAATGTCACGCGTCTTCTGGCCTTCGACCGGAATACGCGCCAGCACCTCGCCTGGACCCACGTCCTGGCCATCGCGCACCTGGATCAGCGCACCGACCTGGAAACCGATGGTCACTGAATGGTCAGTGCCTGGAATCTTCACTTCGTTGCCCGATGCGTCGATCAGCTTGACCTGTGGGCGAACCACTTTGGTTGCACCACGGCGTTTCGGATCAATCACCACCAGCGTAGACAAACCCGTCACGTCGTCCACCTGCTTGGCAACCGTGAGGCCTTCTTCCACATTCTCAAACTTGGCTTGACCGGCAAACTCGGTAATGATCGGGCGTGTCAGTGGATCCCAGTTGGCCAAGATGGCGCCGGCCTTGATCTGCTGATCGGCCTTGACGGTCAACACTGCGCCATAAGGCACTTTGTGGCGCTCGCGCTCGCGACCGTTGTCATCACTGATGATGATCTCGCCGGAGCGCGCAATCACGACCAGCTCTTTTTTGCTGTTGGTCACATAACGCATAGTGGCGTTGAAACCAATGGAGCCGTTGCTCTTGGCTTCCACGCTGGAGGCAATCGATGCACGCGATGCCGCGCCACCGATGTGGAAGGTGCGCATGGTCAGCTGAGTGCCTGGCTCGCCAATGGACTGTGCAGCAATGATACCGACAGCTTCGCCATGGTTGATGAAACCGCCACGACCCAGATCGCGGCCATAGCACTTGGAGCACAGGCCAAAACGTGTTTCGCAGGTCAGTGCAGTGCGCACTTTGATTTCATCGACGCCAGCGGCTTCCACCACCTCGATCTCGTCTTCTTCCAGCATCTGGCCGGCTTTGACCAGCACAGCGCGGTTCTCAGGGTGCAGCACATCCTCGACAGCAGTACGGCCCAATACGCGATCACGCAGGGATTCAATAACTTCACCGCCCTCCACGATCGCGCGCATGACCTGGCCTTCTTGGGTGCCGCAGTCGTCTTCTGTAATGACCAAATCCTGCACCACATCGCACAATCGGCGAGTCAGGTAACCCGAGTTAGCCGTCTTCAACGCGGTATCGGCCAAGCCCTTGCGAGCACCGTGCGTGGAGATGAAGTACTCCAACACGTTCAGACCTTCGCGGAAGTTGGCGGTGATGGGCGTTTCAATGATGGAGCCGTCAGGCTTGGCCATCAGGCCGCGCATACCCGCTACCTGGCGAATCTGTGCGGCAGAACCACGCGCACCGGAGTCGGCCATCATGTAGATCGAGTTGAAGGATTCTTGCTCGACTTCCTTGCCATGACGGTCCGTGGTCTTCTCTTTCGAGAGTTGGGCCATCATGACCTTGGAGACTTCATCGCCTGCTTTGCCCCAGATGTCCACCACTTTGTTGTAGCGCTCACCTGCGGTGACCAAGCCGGAAGAATACTGGTTGGCAATCTCTTTGACTTCTTTGCCTGCGCGTTCAATGATGGCGTGCTTTTCTTTAGGAACCAGCATGTCATCAATGGCAATCGAAATACCCGCTTGTGTTGCCAGACGGAAACCGCTTTGCAGCAGCTTGTCGGCAAACACCACAGTTTCTTTTAGACCGCACTTGCGGAAGGAGACGTTGATCAGCTTGGAAATTTCTTTCTTCTTCAGCGCCTTGTTGATGTTGGCGAAAGGCAAGCCCTTGGGCAGAATTTCCGACAACAACGCACGCCCCACCGTAGTGTCCACCAGTTTAGTCGAGGCGGTAAATTCACCTGTTTCCTTATTCTTGGTGTACTCGGTCAAGCGGACACTGATCTTTGCGGTCAGCTCTGCCTGCTTGGCATCCAGTGCGCGCTGCACTTCACCGATATCGGAGAAGATCAAGCCCTCCCCTTTGCCGTTGATGCGTTCGCGGGTGGTGTAGTACAAACCCAGCACCACGTCTTGTGATGGAACAATAGAAGGTTCACCAGAAGCAGGGAACAAAATATTGTTGGATGCCAGCATCAAGGTGCGGCATTCCATTTGCGCTTCTACTGACAACGGTACGTGTACTGCCATCTGGTCACCGTCAAAGTCGGCGTTAAAAGCAGAACACACCAGTGGATGCAGTTGAATGGCTTTGCCTTCGATCAGGATAGGCTCAAAGGCCTGAATGCCCAAGCGGTGCAGAGTCGGTGCGCGGTTGAGCATTACGGGGTGCTCTTTGATCACCTCTTCCAGGATGTCCCACACCACAGGGGTGCCAGACTCGACTTCTTTCTTGGCGGCCTTGATGGTCGTTGCAATACCCATCGCCTCCAGGCGCGAGAAGATGAAGGGCTTGAACAGCTCCAGCGCCATCAGCTTGGGCAAACCGCACTGATGCAGTTTGAGCGTAGGGCCCACCACAATCACAGAGCGGCCAGAGTAGTCCACACGCTTGCCCAGCAAGTTCTGGCGGAAACGACCGCTCTTGCCTTTGATCATGTCGGCCAACGACTTGAGCGTACGCTTGTTGGCACCTGTCATGGCCTTGCCACGGCGACCGTTGTCCAGCAAGCTGTCCACAGCTTCCTGCAGCATGCGTTTTTCGTTGCGTGCAATGATTTCAGGCGCTTTGAGTTCAAGCAAACGGCGCAGACGGCTGTTGCGGTTGATAACCCGGCGGTACAGATCGTTCAAGTCGGAGGTGGCAAAACGGCCACCGTCCAAAGGCACGAGTGGGCGCAGATCAGGCGGCAGCACAGGCAGCACTTCCATCACCATCCACTCGGGCTTCATGCCAGACTTTTTGAACGCTTCGAGCACTTTGAGGCGCTTGGCGTTTTTCTTGATCTTGACTTCAGAACCGGTCAGGTCATTGCGCAGCTTCTCGATTTCAACATCGAGATCAATGCCAGCTAAAAGCTCCTTGATGCCTTCAGCGCCCATCTTGGCCTGAAACTCATCGCCGTACTCTTTTTCTTTGGCATCAAAGTCATCTTCCGACATGATGTTGAACTTCTTCAGCGGGGTCATGCCGGGATCGGTTACCACATACGCTTCGAAATACAACACCCGCTCGATATCGCGCAAGGTCATGTCAAGCACGAGGCCCAAACGCGATGGCAGTGATTTCAAAAACCAGATATGCGCGCAAGGCGCAGCCAGGTCAATGTGACCCATGCGCTCGCGGCGCACTTTGGTTTGCGTCACTTCCACGCCGCACTTTTCGCAGATCACACCGCGGTGCTTGAGACGCTTGTACTTGCCGCACAAGCACTCATAGTCTTTGATGGGGCCAAAGATTTTGGCGCAAAACAGACCATCGCGCTCAGGCTTGAAGGTACGGTAGTTGATGGTTTCAGGCTTTTTGACTTCGCCAAAAGACCACGAACGGATCTTCTCTGGCGATGCGATGCCAATGCGGATGGCATCAAAATGCTCATCGGGCGTAAACTGCTTGAACAAGTCGAGTAAAGATTTCATAGTGATTCTTTCCCTTCTGAATTAAGAACGCTCTAGTTCAATGTCGATGCCCAAGGAACGGATTTCCTTGACCAACACGTTGAACGACTCGGGCATGCCCGCTGAAATCGTGTGCTCTCCTTTGACAATGCTTTCGTACACTTTGGTACGGCCTTGCACGTCGTCGGATTTCACCGTCAACATCTCCTGCAGCGTGTAAGAGGCGCCATAGGCTTCCAGTGCCCACACCTCCATCTCGCCAAAGCGTTGACCACCAAACTGGGCCTTGCCGCCCAGAGGTTGCTGCGTCACCAGACTGTAAGGGCCAGTGGAGCGGGCGTGCATCTTGTCGTCGACCAAGTGGTGCAGTTTGAGCACATGCATATAACCCACCGTGACAGGACGCTCGAACTGTTCACCCGAACGACCGTCAAACAACTGCGCCTGCGTGCGCGTAGCTGTCAAGCCTTTGGTCTTGGCCACCTCATCTGGATAACCCAGTTTGAGCATGGCGCGGATTTCATCTTCTGATGCGCCATCAAACACGGGGGTGGCAAACGGCATGCCGCTTGTGAGGTTTTGAGCCATATCGATCACCTCATGATCGCCAAGTTTGCTCAGGTCTTCCTTGCGGCCTGAAGCGTTGTAGACACCTTCGAGGTACTTGCGCAACTCTGCCGCTTTGGCTTGCTGCTGCAACATGTCCCCAATGCGCTGGCCAATGCCCTTGCCTGCCCAGCCCAAGTGCACTTCGAGCACCTGGCCCACGTTCATGCGCGAAGGCACGCCCAAGGGGTTGAGCACGATGTCGCATGGTGTGCCATCGGCCATGTAAGGCATGTCTTCGACCGGAACGATCTTGGAGACGACACCCTTGTTGCCGTGGCGACCTGCCATCTTGTCACCTGGTTGCAGCCGACGCTTGACAGCCAAATAGACCTTGACCATCTTGAGCACGCCTGCTGGCAACTCATCCCCCTGGGTCAGCTTTTTGCGCTTTTCTTCAAATGCGAGGTCAAAGCTGTGGCGGGTTTGCTCCAGCGAGTTCTTGATGGACTCCAGCTGAGTTGCCGTTTCTTCATCTGCAGGACGCACGTCAAACCAATGGTACTTCTCAACAGAAGCCAGATAGGCTTTGTCTATCTTGGTGCCTTTGGCCAATTTGGCGGGGCCGCCGTTAGCCACCTTACCGTCCAGCAATTTGGCAATACGGTCAAAGGCGTCTGCCTCCACAATACGCAGCTGGTCGTTCAGGTCGAGACGGAAACGCTTGAGTTCATCGTCAATGATCTGCTGGGCGCGCTTGTCACGCACAATACCTTCGCGGGTGAAGACCTGCACATCGATCACGGTGCCTTGTGAGCCCTGGTCAACGCGCAAGGAGGTGTCTTTCACATCGCTGGCTTTTTCACCGAAAATTGCACGAAGCAATTTTTCTTCTGGTGTGAGCGTGGTTTCACCCTTGGGGGTCACCTTACCAACCAACGTATCGCCAGGCTGCACTTCTGCGCCGACGTAGATGATGCCTGACTCGTCCAGACGGTTGAGTTGCTGCTCGGACAGGTTAGGAATGTCACGGGTGATTTCTTCAGCACCCAGTTTGGTGTCACGTGCCATGACCACCAGTTCCTCAATATGGATTGAGGTGTAGCGGTCTTCCGAGACTACGCGCTCACTGATCAGAATCGAGTCTTCGAAGTTGTAGCCGTTCCAGGGCATGAACGCGACCAGCATGTTTTGGCCCAAGGCCAATTCACCCAAGTCGGTGGATGCACCATCGGCCACCACATCACCCTTGGCAATCTTGTCGCCGCGCTGGACGATAGGACGCTGGTGAATGTTGGTGTTCTGGTTGGAGCGCTGGTACTTGATCAGGTTGTAGATGTCCACACCCACTTCTCCTGCCTGCGCTTCCTTGTCATTCACGCGCACAACAATACGTGTGGCATCGACGTAGTCCACTACACCACCTCGGGTCGCGGTAACTACCGTGCCTGAGTCGATCGCCGATACGCGTTCAATACCTGTACCGACCAACGCTTTCTCAGGACGCAGTACTGGCACCGCCTGACGCTGCATGTTGGCACCCATCAAGGCACGGTTCGCATCGTCGTGCTCCAGGAACGGCACCAGGGACGCCGCCACGGAGACGATTTGCGATGGCGACACGTCCATGTACTGGATGGCTTCGGGGCCTACCAATACGGATTCGCCCTTGTCACGCGCAGAAATCAGCTCACCAGTCAGTCGGCCTTCTTTATCCAGCACCGTGTTTGCCTGCGCAATGACGTATTTGCCTTCTTCAATCGCTGACAGGTAATCTATTTCGCTAGTGACCTTGCTGTCTTTCACGCGGCGATACGGCGTTTCAATGAAACCGTACTCATTCAAGCGCGCATACAGAGCCAGCGAGTTGATCAGACCAATGTTCGGGCCTTCAGGCGTCTCAATCGGGCACACGCGGCCATAGTGGGTCACGTGCACATCACGCACCTCAAAGCCTGCACGCTCGCGGGTCAAACCACCAGGGCCAAGCGCCGAGACATGACGCTTGTGCGTAATCTCGGACAAGGGGTTGGTTTGGTCCATGAACTGCGACAACTGCGAAGCACCAAAGAACTCTTTCAACGCAGCCGAGATAGGCTTGCTGTTGATCAAATCATGCGGCATCAAAGGCTCTTGCTCAGCCTGACCCAGACGCTCTTTCACAGCTTTTTCAATACGCGCCAGGCCTGTGCGGTACTGGTTCTCAGCCAGTTCACCAACACAGCGCACACGGCGGTTGCCCAAGTGGTCAATATCGTCAACTTCACCGCGGCCATTGCGCAGATCCACCAGGATTTTCACCACGGACAAAATGTCTTCGTTGGACAGCACCATGTCGCCTGTAGACTCATTGCGACCCACTTTGGCGTTGAACTTCATGCGGCCTACGCGGGACAGATCGTAGGTGTCTGGGTTGTAGAACAAGCGATGGAACAAGGCCTGTACTGCATCTTCGGTGGGTGGTTCGCCAGGGCGCATCATGCGATAGATCGCAACACGGGCTGCAAACTCATCGACGGTCTCATCAATGCGCAGAGTCTGCGACATGTAAGCACCTTGATCCAGTTCGTTGGTATAGATGCATTGCAATTCCTGCACGCCGGCAGCGCGCAGCTTTTTGAGCAGCGCTTCGGTCAACTCTTCGTTGGCCTTGGCAATGATTTCGCCAGTGTCTGCGTCAACAATGTTGCGTGCAATCACGCGACCTACTAGAAAGTCCTCGGGTACGCTAATGTGGGTAGTACCCGACTGCTCTAGCTCGCGGGTATGGCGTGCTGTGACGCGCTTGTCTTTGGCAACTACGACTTTGCCCGATTTGTCTGTGACGTCGAAACGCGCGACTTCGCCACGCAGGCGCTCGGAGACAAACTCCATCTGCGCGCCACTGTCCATGAGGCGGAAGTTGTCGAACACAAAGAAGTTGGCCAGAATCGACTCTGGATTCATGCCGATGGCCTTGAGCAGAATGGTCACCGGCATTTTGCGGCGGCGGTCCACGCGGAAGTACAGTACGTCTTTGGGATCGAATTCGAAATCGAGCCAGGAGCCGCGGTAAGGGATGATGCGCGCAGAAAACAGGAGCTTGCCTGAGCTGTGGGTCTTGCCTTTGTCGTGCTCAAAAAACACGCCTGGCGAACGGTGCAGCTGCGATACGATCACGCGCTCGGTGCCGTTGATGATGAAGGAGCCCTTCTCGGTCATCAGGGGCACTTCACCCATGTAGACTTCCTGCTCCTTGACTTCCTTGACCACTTTGGACTGCGGTGTAGATGACTCGCGATCATAGATGATGAGCTGCACGCGCGCGCGTACAGCAGAGCCAAATGTCAGCCCGCGGGTCTGGCATTCACGCACATCAAAGGCGGGTTTGGCGAGGTTGTACTCGAGGAATTTCATTTCCACGAAACCATTATGAGAAACGATTGGGAAAGCAGCTGTAAATGCTGCCTGCAGACCCTCGTCAATGCGCTTTTGCGGCGCTATGCCGGATTGCAAAAATACGGTGTACGCATCTTTCTGCATTTGCAGCAAATAGGGAATTTCAAGAACTGCGTCTCGCGTACCGAAACTCTTTCGGATGCGCTTGCGCTCGGTGTAGGTATAGCTTGTAGCGTTGGCCATGAGATCTCCGTGTGTGGTGAGGTCTGAAGGCGACTGTCGCGTTCGCTTTTGCCCATCATAGGCATTACGAACCTTGGCGGTTGGCCACTACCAACCGTTGGCGGACGACTTTGCGTTGCACAAAGCCCGAACCAAGAATGTCTCTGCAGTCACGTCAGAGAACACAGAAAAATACCGCCAGCGATACTTTTCTGTGCCCTCTTGTATGTCGCCATACAAGCGGTGTCATACAAACACCAAAGGCTGGAGGCCTTGAAGCGGCCCCCAGCCCTGAGCACACAACCCAATTACTTGAGTTCAGCCTTGGCGCCAGCTTCTTCCAGCTTCTTCTTGGCGGCTTCAGCGTCAGCCTTAGGCAAGCCTTCCTTGACTGCCTTGGGAGCGCCGTCCACCAGGTCTTTGGCTTCTTTCAAGCCCAGACCGGTGATCTCGCGAACCGCCTTGATGACAGATACCTTGTTGGCACCAGCCTCAAGCAACATGACGTTGAATTCGGTTTTCTCTTCAGCTGCAGCTGCACCGCCACCACCACCGCCACCGGCTGCAGGAGCAGCCATTGCAGCAGCGCTAACACCAAATTTCTCTTCGATGGCTTTCACCAGTTCGTTGAGTTCCATGACCGACATGCTGTCTAGCGCGGTCAAAAATGCGTCTTTATCGAATGCCATTTTGATTTCCTAAAAGTTTCAGTTGATCGGATGTGCAACCTCAGGCTGCAACACCTTTCTTTTCTGCCAATGCGGACAGCACACGAGCGGTGCGCGCGATTGGCGATTGCAACAAGCCGCAAATTTGCGCCAGCAACACTTCGCGGGAAGGGATGTTGGCCAATTGCTTGACGCCGTTCACATCCAGAGCCTTGCCACCGTATGCACCACCGCGAATCACCAATTTGTCATTGGTTTTAGCGAAGTCGGCCACCACTTTCGCGGCAGACACAGCATCGGTAGAAAAGCCGTAGATCAGCGGACCGGTCATCTGGTCGGACACCACCTCGAAGGTGCTACCTGCAACAGCACGGCGAGCCAGCGTGTTTTTCAACACACTGAGCGTTACGCCTTTGCTGCGAGCATCTACACGCAACTTGGTCATGTCAGCGACCGTGATACCACGGTATTCCGCCATCACGAGCGTTTGAGCTTTTGCGGCGAGGCCGGTCACTTCATCAATGACGGCTTGTTTCTCACTGCGATTGAGACTCAAAGTCTTTCTCCTTAATTTGCAAATTTCGAAGCAGTTAGATAACTGCTTACCCATTTGCGCCCATCTTCAGCGATCAACTGTTCTAGGGTTTAACCTTTTCCAGCGGGACCGCCATCTGCGTTGGCTGATCTATTAAGTCGCCAGGCCTGAGCCTTTTGACACCAACGGTCTTGGATGACCTGCAAACACCCAAACTCGAAAGTCTTGGTACCTGCAGCCCACCTCACGAAGCGCACAGACTGGCTGCACGCCTCGAATCTTCACTTATGCCAGCAGGGACTGGGTGTCAACACGGACACCTACGCCCATCGTGGACGACACAGCCACCTTCCTCAGATACACGCCTTTGCTTGACGATGGCTTGGCTTTGTTCAAAGCATCGACCAGCGCTACCAGGTTACCCTGCAGTTTGGCTGCATCAAACGAGCGACGACCGATCGTGGAATGGACGATACCGGCTTTGTCTACACGGAACTGCACCTGACCTGCTTTTGCGTTTTTCACGGCAGTAGCTACGTCCGGGGTGACCGTGCCCACCTTGGGGTTAGGCATCAGGCCACGCGGGCCCAGAATCTGTCCCAAGGTACCCACCACGCGCATCGCGTCTGGTGCAGCAATTACCACATCAAACGGCATGTTGCCTGCCTTGACCATGGCGGCCAAGTCATCCATGCCCACCACGTCAGCGCCAGCCGCTTTGGCTTCTTCAGCCTTGGCGCCCTGTGCGAACACGGCAACACGCTTGGTTTTGCCGGTGCCGTTAGGCAACACAACAGCGCCGCGCACGACCTGGTCGGACTTCTTGGCATCGATGCCCAATTGCACTGCCACGTCGATGGATTCATCGAATTTGGCGGTGGCGCATTCCTGCACAATTTTCAAGGCATCGCCAATGGCGTAAAGCTTGTTGCTGTCGACTTTGCCGACCAGCGTTTTTTGTTTCTTAGTCAAGGTTGCCATGATTACAGGCCCTCCACCGTCACACCCATTGAACGGGCAGAGCCGGCCAATGTGCGAATTGCGGCATCAACGCTGGCTGCGTTCATGTCCTTCATTTTGGTTTTTGCGATTTCTTCGAGCTGCGCGCGCGTGATCTTGCCGACCTTGGCGCTGTGCGGCGTGGAAGAGCCCTTGTCCAGCTTGATAGCCTTCTTGATCAATACCGTTGCAGGTGGTGTCTTGATAATGAAGGTAAAGCTCTTATCTGCAAAAGCCGTGATCACCACGGGCAAAGGCAGGCCTGGCTCAACACCTTGGGTCTGGGCGTTGAACGCCTTGCAGAATTCCATGATGTTCAAACCGCGCTGACCCAGTGCAGGGCCAATAGGCGGCGATGGATTGGCTTTACCAGCTGGTACTTGCAGCTTGATGAAGCCGACGATTTTCTTCGCCATACTTTTCTCCTTACGGGTACATGCGCTGACCGCTAGCGGCACAGCTCCCCGGGGTTAGCAACTCTTTGGGCTTGTTTCGCGTAGAGTTGAAAGACGCGAATAATCGACAAGGAATCTGGCTTAAGTCTTCTCGACTTGGCTGAATTCCAGTTCAACAGGCGTCGCACGACCAAAGATCGTCACCGACACTCGCACCTTGTTCTTTTCGTAGTTGACTTCTTCTACCGAGCCATTGAAGTCTGTAAACGGGCCTTCTTTGACACGCACATACTCACCTACCATGAATTCCACTTTGTGGCGGGGCTTGTCCGTGCCCTCTTGCATCTGGTTCACGATTTTCTGTACATCGGCCTCCGAAATCGGGGCTGGCCTGTTTTTAGCACCACCCACGAAACCGGTAACTTTGCTGGTGTGCTTGACCAAATGCCAGGTTTCATCGTCCATGACCATTTCCACCAACACATAACCAGGGAAAAATTTACGCTCCGTGGTCTTGCGCTGGCCGTTTTTCATTTCAACGACTTCTTCTGTCGGAACCAGAATGCGGCCAAACTTGTTTTGCATGCCGGTACGGTTGATGCTCTCAAGAATATTGCGCTCCACCGTTTTTTCCATGCCCGAATAGGCATGCACTACATACCAGCGCAGATCAGGATTTGCTGGAGCTGCCTGCATAGCAGACTCGGCGGACTCCACCACTGTGTGCAATTCAGACATTATTTTCTCCAGCCCAAAAACAGATCAAAAATGGCCCACTCCAACAGCTTGTCCGTGGTCCACAAAAAGATAGCCATGATGACAACAAAGCCAAACACATAGGCCGTCATCTGCATGGCTTCCTTGCGGCTGGGCCATACCACCTTCTTGGCCTCGCGCCAGGCGTCACGACCGAAAGCTACAAACTCCTTGCCGGGCTCCGAGGTCATGGACACCGCTACCGCTGCGACCAGACCCGCCAGCAGAGCGATCCACTGAATGACAGCGCCCTGCTTGCTGAGCAGGTAAAAGCCCACGACAGCACCCACCACCAGCAAAGCGGCTACGCCCAACTTCACTTTGTCAGCGCTCGTACTTACGGTTTCGACTTGCTGTGTTGCCATGTTTCTTTCACGCAGAGCCTGTTTCCAGACCCTTAAATTCACTATCGCCTGAGACAGATAAGCCCGTCAAACACTTGACGGGCTAAATTCTCGCTATTTCAGTAGGACCACTGACAGAGACTTGACCTCTATTCAGTGGCAGGGGCGGAGGGCATCGAACCCCCAACCTTCGGTTTTGGAGACCGACACTCTGCCAATTGAGCTACGCCCCTACTATTCCTTACGCCATGATCTTCGCCACGACGCCAGCACCGACGGTCTTGCCACCTTCGCGGATAGCAAAACGCAGGCCTTCTTCCATGGCGATCGGGTTGATCAGCTTGACGGTGATTGACACGTTGTCGCC